>NZ_ANHX01000029.1 GCF_000316035.1 Paenibacillus sp. PAMC 26794 | reverse complement strand
GGACGAGAAAACAGGCGAAAACATTACTTTATAGTGGGAGGAATGTGGTTGTGGAAAAGACGATTAAAAGTGTACAGGATCTATATGATATGCTCGATGCGGATTTCAGATCTGCCAAGCAGTTTTGGGAACCTTTCTATGAGGATCGGAACAGACCAATCCCCTTTTTCCCAAACAAACCGGATGAGAATCTGGTAGCGCACGTGAACGAAGGTGTGCTGAGCGGCGGCAAGGCACTGGAACTGGGGTGTGGCCCGGGCAGAAATGCGTTGTATTTAACCCGCCAAGGATATCAGGTAGATGCTTATGATCTTTCGGAGACAGCTATTGCTTGGGCTAAAGAGAGGGCGGCAGAGGAGCAACTGGATGTGCATTTTGAATGTCGATCTGTGTTCGAATTGTCCCCAGTGCAAGAATATGATCTTGTCTACGACTCGGGTTGTCTGCATCATCTGTTACCACATCAGCGTATTCCCTACATAGAGATGGTCCATAATGCACTCCGGCCTGGAGGATACTTTGGAATGACTTGTTTTGCTCCTGGTTTTGGCGATATTGGTGGGCCTGAGATCGTTATGAATGATTGGCAGGTGTATCAAGAGAAGTCGATGCGCGGTGGTCTTGCGTTCACGGAGGAGAAGCTTCGCTACATGCTGGAAGATGGCTTTGAATGTGTGGAGTTCCGTGCAATGAAGGCGATGGAGCAGCATGAACCATGTTTTGGTGTACCTTTTCTGTGGGCCACGTTGTGGAGAAAGAAAAACTCGTAAGAGTAGGGGAATAACATGCATTGAAAATAGAGGAGGAGTGGTATCGGAATGGGAACAGAAACAGGAAGAAGACACTTTATCATTACAGGCACATCCAAAGGGATCGGTTTACAACTTGCAGAGTTATTATTGGCTAAGGGGGATTACGTTTACGGTATTTCACGCGGGGGTTCGGATCTGTTGGAATCAAGCGAGGAATGGAGTGGGCGTTACCGCCATGTTCAGTACAATCTAGCCGACCTGAATGGGATCGATGATTTGGTTACACGCATATTGGACCAATTACCTTCTTAGGAAGCTGAATTCATTGGACTTATTAATAACGCAGCGATGCTAGAGCCTCTAAAACCTATAGATCAATGCAGTGCGGCAGAGATAAGTCAGAGTCTTAACATCAGTCTCGCAGCGCCGATGATATTAAGTTCCTCTTTTATTCAACAAACAAATCATCTGTCCGCCAGACGTAAAATTGTCAATCTCTCATCTGGTTCGGGAAGTTATCCCGCGCCTTCCATGACAGTGTACTGTACATCGAAGGCAGGCATGAACATGTTCACCCAATGCGTATCTTTGGAACAAACGGGTCAACAGAACCCTGTTGAGATTATTGCTTTTGATCCGGGGATGGTCGATACGGAATTGCAGGCTGTTGCACGAGGCAAAAGTGCAGAGGAGTTCGCTCTTGCAGGTATGTTCAATCAAGTATATGAAGCAGGACAATTAAGATCGCCACGAGACGTAGCGATGCAGTTAATTGAGCGGATCGACGAAAACAGTGATGCAAGCCATGTTATACACACTGTTGAGAGCTAATAGGATATACGTATTTCGGCTTGTTTTCTTTACGAAGTATGGGTACCTTTTGATATAAGCCCAACTTCCCTGTACACTGGAATCAGCGATCGGAAGAACGATTCGTAACGGTAAAGGTGATCCTGCAACAACGGAGTCTAATTACCTTATTCAACCTTAGAAGATCAGAAACGTGGTGAAGTCTCTTGTTTAAAATTATGCTCATTGAAGACGACGAATCGTTATTCAGTGAAATCAAGGAACGTTTGTCCCAATGGTCGTATGACGTGTATGGTGTGCAAGACTTTGGCAAGGTATTGCAGGAGTACAGCGTAATTCAGCCGCAATTGGTCATTATTGATATTCAGCTACCCCAATATGACGGTTTCCATTGGTGCCGGATAATTCGTTCGCACTCCAATGTGCCGATTATCTTTTTGTCCTCACGGGATCATCCTGCGGATATGGTCATGTCCATGCATTTGGGTGCAGACGATTTTATCCAGAAGCCTTTTCACTTCGATGTATTGATTGCCAAGATCCAAGCGACATTGCGGAGGGTGTATAACTATAATACAGAGCATATTGAACTCCGAACCTGGCGCGGTGCGGCTATTGAATATGTGAAAAATACACTGACCTGCGGGGATGAATCTGTCCTATTAACCAAAAATGAGATGTTCATCCTTAAAGTGCTGGTCGAGCACAAAAATCAGATTGTTACCCGTGAGGACCTCATCCGGAGCTTGTGGGATCACGAGCATTTCGTGAGTGACAATACGCTAACAGTTAACGTTAATCGGTTACGGAAGAAACTTGAACCCATCGGCTTGGAGCGGTACATTGAAACCAAAGTAGGTCAGGGGTACATGGCAACGGAAGAGGCAGAAGCATGATCGGAAAGTACATACGAGAAAGGGTTAGTTGGTTATGGCTACTGGTAAGCATGCAACTTATTATTTTATTGGTGGCCTACCTGGACTCGTCCATTCCATTCCAATCTGTGATGTATATCGTAGGACTAAATGTGGTGGTATGTCTTGTTTTTATCTGGGCGAGATACCTGAAAGAGACCCGTTTCTATAGAAAATTGAGCATCTGGGATCATACCTATGATCTGAGAGAACTCGATATCGCCGAAAGTCCATATGAGCAGATTGTACATGAGGCGGTCAGTTCCCAGACACAGCGGTATCGTAAGGAGACGTCACACCATTTTATCGCTCTGGAACAGGAGAAGGACGAGATGTTATCCTGGATTCATGAGGTGAAGACCCCACTGACTGCGCTGCAACTGATGATCGAGCGTTTGCCAGATGACAAGCTACAGAGCCAAATGACATATGAATGGTTAAGAATTCATCAGTTACTGGATCAGCAGCTTCATCAGAAGCGTATTCCGTTTATGCATAATGATCTGTTCATCGAAGAGACGGAACTTGAACCGGTATTGAATAGCGAGATACGAGCACTGAAATCGTGGTGCATTTCCAAAGGCATTGGCTTTGATGTGTCTTTAATGGTATCGCGCGTGCTCACAGACAGCAAATGGTTAGGCTTCATCCTCCGGCAGTTGTTGAGCAATGCGGTGAAATATAGCGATTCATCAGACATCCTCATTGAAAGTCGGGAAC
Source organism: Paenibacillus sp. PAMC 26794 (assembly GCF_000316035.1). GTDB lineage: Bacteria > Bacillota > Bacilli > Paenibacillales > Paenibacillaceae > Paenibacillus. Next base: position 195,970 of record NZ_ANHX01000029.1, on the reverse strand, counting down.
AGGATGGACACATCATACTCATGATTCAGGATCACGGGCGAGGGATTGAGACTCAAGATCTACCGCGTATATTTGATAAAGGATTTACGTCCACCCGAGGCAGAATGGATGGGGCGGCTACCGGGATGGGGCTGTATCTGGTTCGCCAGGTGGTCCAGACGCTGCATATGAACATTCATGTAGAATCTTCTCTTGGCGAGGGCACAACCGTCACACTTACTTTTCCGCGAAAAAACGACATGGTGCATCTTGCAGGCGTGTGACAACAATGTCACATGCTTTTTGGTTTTGTTCGGTGAATCACACGATAACACTGCACATTCCGATTATGATATAGACATGAGCATTTTGCAGAAGATCTAAGAGGAGTGAGTGTAATATGTGGATACTCGAAGCCAAAAAAATTCATAAAGTTTACGGTAATAAACTGAATAAACAGGAAGTGCTGAAGGGGATTGATCTTGGGGTAAATAAGGGAGAGTTTGTAGGTATTATGGGGCCTTCGGGTTCAGGCAAAACGACACTGCTTAACGTACTTTCCTCCATCGATCGGGTGAGCCAGGGCACGATTGATATTGAGGGCAAGGAATTCACCGGAATGAAGGAGAAACAGCTGGCTGAGTTCCGCAAACATCATCTGGGCTTTATTTTTCAGGAATATAATCTGCTGGATACCCTTACGGTGAAGGAAAATGTATTATTGCCGCTCTCGATCACGAGCATTCCAAAGCAGGAGGCACACCGGAGGTTTGAACAGATCGCGCGTGAACTGGGAATCTACGAATTGAAAGACAAGTATCCATCTGAGATTTCAGGGGGTCAGAAGCAGCGGACTTCGGCAGCACGAGCATTTGTCCACGAGCCAAGTATCATTTTTGCGGATGAGCCGACAGGAGCGCTGGATTCCAAGTCCGCTTCGGATCTGCTTGGCAAGTTAAGTGATATGAACAGCGCACGAAAAGCGACTATTATTATGGTTACCCATGATCCGCTTGCCGCAAGTTATTGCAGCAGAGTGATCTTTATTCGAGACGGTCAGATCTACACCCAGTTGAATAAAGGAGACGAGTCACGGCAATCGTTCTTCAACGATATTATCAAAACCCAGGGCGTATTGGGTGGTGTGCAGCAATGAGCTTGAATTATATTATCTTCCGCAATCTCAGGAAAAATCTAAAGAATTATTATCTCTATGTATTTGCGCTTGTGTTCAGTGTGGCCTTATATTTTTCCTTTGTGACGTTACAGTATGATCCTTCCATGGATGAGGTAGCTGCTTCAACGAAAGGTGCGGCGGCTATAGGCGCATCTTCGGTACTGTTAATCGTCATTGTCGGCATCTTTTTGCTCTATGCCAATACGATCTTTATCAAGCGGCGTAGCAAAGAAATTGGATTATTTCAATTGATCGGACTGACGAAAGGCAGAATTTTTGGTATTTTGAGTGCGGAGAATAGTATTCTCTATTTTGGCTCCATGGCTATCGGTGTGTTAATTGGGTTTCTTGCCTCCAAGCTGGTATTGATGATATTGTTCAAAATTCTCGGTGTGGATGCGATTACGAAACTGTACTTCTCTCCGATGGCACTCATGCAAACGGTGATTGTCTTTACGATGATGTATCTGCTCATCATGCTGATGAACTACACCTTTATCAAGAGACAGAGCATTCTCTCGCTCTTTCGGGTGTCGGCCACTTCGGAGCAGCAGGTGCAAAAGATGTCTGTCGGACAGATGATTGTTGGCGTCTTGGGTATTGCTCTGATTGTGTATGGATACTTCATGTCTGCACGGCTGTTCAGCGGTGAGGCAATGGATATGCAGCAGTTGATGTATACGATGATCCTGATTCTCTTCTCGGTCATACTGGGGACATACCTGTTCTATAAGGGTTCGGTAAGTTTTATCTTTAATCTGATTCGCAAAAGTAAAAACGGATACCTTACCATTCATGAGGTGTTGTCTTTATCTTCAATCATGTTCCGCATGAAATCTAATGCATTGCTGCTCACGATTATTACAACCGTGTCGGCGCTTGCTATTGGCATGCTGTCACTCAGTTACATTTCATATTATTCGGCAGAGGCTCAGGCGAAGGAAAGCTTGCCGGAGGATTTTTCATTTGCTCAGGTTGAGGTGAAAAATCGCTTCGTAGCTGAGTTGGATAATAGACAGATTCCATATGAAGAGAAGCATAGACAGCCCATTTATATTGAAATTGATGCTCATAAAGTGATGGATGAGTCCATGACGGAAAAGTACCTGTTCAGTAGTGTGTTGAGTGACAAGATGGTAGATAACATTGATCTGCAACCAGGCGAAGCGGTCTTCATGGGATACGGAAATGCCATTCAGCAGTTGATTTCCATTCAGGAGACAGGTCCAATTGTCTTGCATGGATTGAAGCGAACGCTAGACCAACAACTGATCGGAACCACCCAAAAGGGGGTTCTTCCTGGATACTATTCTGGGGGCACGCCTGTAGCGGTAGTAGATGAAACGGTATACCAGCAGCTACGGCAGGATCTCAATCCCAAGCTGCAAAAATCCGAGTGGGCTGATTACTATGGTGTACGTATTCTGAACGAGGGGCAGGCTGAAGAGGCATATGCCGTATATAAGGAGCTGAAGTTGGAAGCACCGAGCTTCTCCCAGATTGAGTTCAGAAATAACCAACGTAATAATATGGGACTGATTATGTTCATTGTTGGTTTCCTTGGTTTGACGTTCTTGATCACATCGGGATGTATCCTGTACTTTAAACAAATGAATGAGAGTGAAGAGGAGAAGGGCAATTATACCATTCTTCGTAAACTTGGATTTACACAAAACAATCTGTTGAGGGGAATTCAGATCAAGCAGTTGTTTAACTTCGGTATTCCGCTTGTGGTGGGATTGAGTCATAGTTACTTTGCCGTGAAATCAGGTTGGTTTTTCTTTGGTACGGAGCTGGCGACACCTACGGTCATTGTCATGATAGTCTATACATTGTTATATTCGATTTTTGGTCTGTTGTCAGTGTGGTACTATAAGCGGGTGATTAAGGAAGCTTTGTAGAATTGGAGTCAGGAGTATACTGATATAACAAAATAGGTTGATTTATGGGCGGCTGTGAAGTGTACAGACTGCCCTTTTTCTTTTTCTAAGTATAATGTTACATGAAAAAAAGGATGATTATGGAATCAAGTCGAAATGATGATAGAGTCCATGCTTCTGATTCATGTATAACGGTGAAACGAGGGGAGTGGAGTAGCGTGCTTGGAGTTCTATATGCCTCGAAGAAAGAGTTAAGTGAGACGATTCGACGCACCTATGAATTGTTTGAGGGTGAGTTCAATGACATCCATAACAGCGACAAAGATAAGTGGGTTGAAGGTGTGGACAAGACGCCTGCCCAGATGATCGCCTACCAGTTAGGATGGATGAACCTGGTGATGGATTGGGAGCGAAATGAACAGTTGGGAAATGAATTCCATATGCCGGCACCAGGGTATAAATGGAACCAACTGGGGCAATTAAATGAATCATTTTACGAAAAGTATTCAGGTTGTACGCTGGAGGAGCTGCGCTCTTTGTTTCGGGAGACAGAACAACAATGGCAGAACTGGATTGACTCGCTGAGCGAAGAGGAATTATTTGTACAAGGGATAAGACAGTGGACGGGGACCAAGCCCGGATGGGCTATGGTGAAGTGGATCCAGATTAATTCTGTAGCTCCTTTTAAATCCTTTCGGACCCGATTACGTAAATGGAAAAAAGGTCACTTAGCCAACATGGATGAGGGGAGAATAGATGTCTAATGAATCTGGCAAATAAAATCACGTTGGCTAGAATCGCGTTGATTCCATTGTTTATGATCTGTTTTCTCAATATGCAAAGCGTGATGATTGCACTAATTATATTTGCAGTAGCTGCAGGTACGGATAAATTGGATGGATATGTGGTGAGAAAATATAATCAGATCACGAATCTGGGAAAGTTGCTTGATCCACTGGCGGATAAACTGTTGAGATAAAAGGAGTGATTAGGAGATGTCTAAAGGAAATATAACCCCAAGTACCGAGCAAGATTCAGAGTATGTTCGCGAGCAACTTATCGCATTTAATGCTGCACATGTGAGTGAGGAATTAAGGCATCGGTACGAAGAACTGAATTTCAATATCAAAAATGAGACTGGCGAGATTGTTGCAGGTGTGCTTAGTACACTTTGCTGGAACTGGCTGGAGGTTGATATTCTTTGGGTGGATTCTGAACAACGGGATCGGGGATATGGTTCCCAGTTGTTGCTTGAAGTTGAGCGAATTGCGCGAGAGAAATCTTGTGATTTTGTCATGTTGAACACTTTCTCCTATCAAGCACCGGAATTTTACAAGAAACATGGCTACCAATTGATCACAACGATCGAGAATGCACCGACTGGACACAGTCATTATTATTTTAAGAAGGACCTCACTTAAGACAAAGCATGCGAAATAGGATAAAATCAGGAGGGTTATAATGGTTACCATTAAAGGAATCGAACTTGAAGATTTACCGGCACTAAGCCAGCTATACAATGAGTTGATGGGAATGCCTACCAATGAGCAGCAGATGAAAAAGATGTTTCATTACATACAACAGAATGGTCATTATCATGTGCTTGGGGCATTTTACAATGGCAAACTGGTTGGGTCCGTTATGGGGATTGAGTGTATGGATCTGGTGGGTCCATGCAAACCGTTCATGGTTGTGGAGAATGTGATTGTATCGGATCAGGTACGCAGGCAGGGCATTGGGCAGAGATTAATGCTCCAGATTGAACGAATTGCTAAAGATCTGGGTTGTGGTTACATGATTCTGGTGTCTGGCGATCAGCGTAAGGAAGCGCATATATTTTATGAGAAGCTGGGTTTCAAGGATGAGAAGGTTCAGGGTTACAGGAAGCATTTCTAAGAAATGGAGCTGATCTTTGTTAAACTAATGAGAACAACAGTATTGAAAAAAAAGATGTGTTTTCAAAAAAAGTACATAGGAGGTTAACACAATCATGCGTATCGTAGATAACATTAAAGTCTGGGGGGAGCCGCTGGAGAACGCCGTAAGTCAGGCGGTGACTTGCTCGCAATATGGAGATGTATTGGGTGTGGCTCTGATGGCCGACCATCACAAAGGATACTCGCAACCCATCGGTGGTGTTGTCGCTTATCGGAATATGATCAGTCCGTCAGGGGTCGGATACGATATTGCCTGTGGCAACAAGGCTGTGCGCACAAATCTGATGCGGGATGATATTCGGGATCAGATTGTAACGATTATGGATGACATCAATTCGACCATTTCTTTCGGCGTGGGTCGTAACAATCCAACACCCGTGGATCATGAACTGTTCGACGACGCGAGCTGGAAGCTGTTTGATACCATTGAACCGGGATTACAACATAAGCTGAAGACACTTGCACGCAACCAACTCGGAACTGTAGGCAGTGGCAATCATTTCGTGGATATTTTTGTAGAAGAGGCAACAGGAAAGGTATGGATCGCGAATCATTTTGGCAGTCGCGGGTTCGGTCACAAAGTGGCGAGTGGGTTCCTTAACCTTGCGGCAGGACGTCAGTTCAGCGGCAAAGCCCCTGGTGAATCGATGGATCAACCGCCTACGTTGTTTGACCTGAACAGTGAAATGGGTGATATGTATTGGGACGCAATGACTTTGGCGGGCCGATATGCCTATGCAGGACGTGACTATGTTATTGAACAGGTGCTCGGAATTCTGGGGGCAAGTGCTGAATACGCCGTACATAACCATCACAACTTTGCCTGGAAAGAACAACACATGGGTGAAGAGGTAGTTGTGGTCCGCAAAGGTGCAACACCGCTGGCACCCGGGCAACTCGGTTTTGTCGGAGGCAGTATGGGTGATATCTCGGTAATTGTGGAGGGGATCCACAGCGAGGAGAATACCGAGTCATTCCGCAGCACCGTACATGGGGCAGGGCGCACGATGAGCCGAACCCAGGCGGCTGGCAAAATGAATTACAAGCTGCGCACACGCATGGGTGGCGAGATTAACGAAGCGCAGATGCATGAGGCGATTCGTGCCTATGGTGTTGAGCTGCGGGGAGCGGGCACAGATGAAAGTCCGTTTGTGTACAAGAAGCTACAAGACGTACTGAACTCACATGCGAATACGCTGAAAATTAACCATGTGCTGCGCCCGGTAGGCGTTGCAATGGCCGGAGGTAATGAATTCGATCCATACAAGGATTAGTCATATATGTTCAACTGAACATTTACACGATAACGGAGAGGGCGGAAATAACTTGAAGAAGCGGAGCGTTCGCCTTTATCACCGGATTTCCCTTTTCCAAAAAAAAGGGAATAAAAAAATCTGGGGATAACAGCGATCGGAAAGTTATTCTGCCATCGGAGTGCCAGTGTAAATATTCATTAGTCGAACTATATATAGAGAGGGTGAACTTCATGAGAAATTGTGCGATATATAGCTCTCAGTTTGACCTGGATCAGCTGTTTGAAGTGATTCAATCCATTTATCCTGAGGGTACGATTGAACGCCGGGAAGACAAGACTCATATTCAAGTGACTCAGAAAAAATGGCTCAGTAAGAAAACCAAAGGCTTTAATATCATGACCAGCCGGACACATCCTGAGGAATTTACGACAATGATTCAGGGGATGCTTGGATTTTTGAGTCAGATTGAAGGGCGCAATGCTTCGCTCCAGGAAAAGGTATTGATCAAATGTTCCACACTCAATATGGTGGTTGGTATTGAGACGGAAGAGGACATATCGGAAGAATTCTTCGGCGAATTGTTGGGGGTGGCTGATGCGCTGGATGCTGTCATCTTCTGGGGAGGTGGATCTCTGCTGAACGCACAAGGCCAGCTATTGCTGGATGTGAATGGAGAATCTGAGGTAGAGGATTACACGGTGACAGCGCACACCAGTTTCCTTGACGGTGACAGCCCCCAGTCGGAGTATGGCATTCAACGTAAAGCGCGTTCAGAGCAACTGTTGACTGAACAAGGCATTCCGTATAATGCGAACTTGCCGGCAAGGGCCGGAGACGAGCACACCACGATTCGGAGTAAAGAGGAAGTCGCGCGTCGTGCGGTTGCCCTATGTCTTGCCGCGCTTAAAGGTGAGTGTCTGGGAGCCGGGGAAAGTGCGGATGATACCGCAGCACTGGTTCAGGAAGTGATCGACAAGTATGAGGCTGAATCCTTTTTCTCACCCGTAGAGAAGAGGTTTATCGACCAGCACGGAGCAGAGCAGCAGGAGATTATCTCCTTCTCTTGGGGATATGAAGCGTACCACGTGATGTTATGGGCGCTTGGTTATGTGAAGGAACTGGGTGCATCAACGGAGTTATGTAACGTAGGGAAGGATGTCGGCTATTTGCAACAGAAGGATAGTTTTACCGACTTTCTCTCCGCTGCATCTCTGCGCAGCAAGAGCGAGATTCTGGATGAAGCGGATCTGATCTACCGTTATAACTGGGTGTGCGTGGATAGTCGTGTGGATGACAAAACACCTCCCGCTGGCCTGAATGGTGGAGTGGCTTATGAACGTCACCGTGCATTGAACTGGCTGATCTGTTATCTGGATCAGGCGTGGGATGATGTGCGTACAGATACGTAGAACGGGATGATGTGACGACCTATTGTAATAAACAATAAACATTACACAACATACGACAATGCAAATACCCCTATAGCCGCACGAATACGGTTAAAGGGGTATTTGATATTCTGTTTTTATCCACTATGCCTTCCGAACTGTTCACGAATAATGACGTCAGCAAGAATTAACTTTTTCTCGACGTTGCTTTCTGGATTTGCTATGCGCCATAACATCTGATCCACTGCACGCGCACCGAGCAACTCCTTGTTCACATTAACTGTGGCAAGTAATGGGATATTGTCGTATAGATTATCAAATCCCGTGACAACACACTGATCGGGTACACGAATACCCATACTCTCAAGGGCTTCTATGGTGTATAGCCCATAGAAATCATTCGCACATACAAACACTTCAGGCAGGTTATCCTCACTGATCACCGAAGTGAACGTCTGGCGGAACTCATCCAATGCCTGATTACTCAACTCGGGAATCTGATGTATTTCCATCCCATGACCCATAAGCACAGAAGTGTATGCAATCCAACGTTCATAGAAGCTATGAGCATCCCCGATATTGCCAACGAACTGGAATGTTTTGAAGCCCTTGCGGAGCAAATAGAGCATGATCTCTCGCATGGATGCAAAGTTATCGGTGAATATGCTGTCACTGTGAAAAACAGGGTCCAGATGATCCACCATCACAACCGGAATACTGAGACGCTTGATTTCAAGCAGAATCGGGGTCGAGATAGAGCCAACGGTAATGATTCCACGAATGGCATCCGGGTTGAGCAGGGTAAATAGCTGGTCTGCTGAGGGTTCCGTTAAGGTCAGAATATTAATCCCTTTTTGGTTTAGCTTGGAAGAAATCCCGTTAAAGACGGGTCCCCAGTATACGGAGTCTTGATTTTGGTACCGAACATTGGGGAACAAAATCAAGATCGTTCCGCTTGAACGTGTGTTCTTCGGTTCCTGAAGTTCATGGCTGTTATACAGTTCACCAGACAACATGCTGTTATCTTTGAAATATCCAAGTTTGCCAGCGGCCTTGAGAATGACATCCCTCGTTTGATCGCTAACGCCCGATTTTCCAGACAAAGCTCGTGACACCGCGAATTTAGACAAACCCGTAAAATGTGCAATCTCCTGAATTGTTACCTTTGTCTTCATCATACCATCCTTACACTCGTAGTTCTGCCGTATTCCTTATTTGGAGCGATATCCAACGATTCTAGTATAGCATGATGTATTTCTCTTAATCTAATAACGGACAGAGAATTCAAAATGTTAGTGATGCACAGCATTTTTTGATGAACGTTTAACGTTACGGTAAGCATATTTTCAGATAGAATGACAAATTTTGTCTGATAAATTATTATTTTGTTATTTTATAAAAATAACAAAATAATAAAATTTAGTGCAACTTTCAATAAGCATGTACTTAGTGAACGCACTCGTGAATAAGCTTTAATACAGTCATATTACAGTTATATCAGCATTTTATCAGAATAATTAGAAAATGTTAACAACAAAAATGTTGACGCTTACATTTTGCTGTGTTAAATTTTGTTTGTCAAAAACAAACGAGAAAATAACAAATGGTGGTGGTTGTTTATTTTCGATTGGTTGATGAGTGGGGTTAACGATTTAGGGTGAACCATGATTGGTATGCACATTCGGGGAGGTTGTTAAAATCATGATGAGAAGATGGAATGTTCTACCTCTGGTGTTACTGGCCGTGATGCTTTTTGTATCCGCTTGCAGTGGTGGGGGGGCAGCGCAGACGGGGACCGAAGCAGAGGGAACGACGAACTCAGGTAACAGCACCGAAGTCGCTGAGACAGAGAAAGAGGGCGGAGCGGAAGAAGCTGTGGTTAATGTTCCTGATCTGGGTGGACGTGTCATCAAGGTCGCGGCCTGGTGGGACTTGAAACCGGCGGGAGAGACGGCCTCCGATAAGGCCAGACTTGATAAAATTGCAGAGGTTGAGAAGAAATACAACGTGAAACTGGAGTTTGTTAACGTACCTTTTGAAGAATACATGAACAAATTCACAACGTCTGCACTGGCTGGCGAACCGTTCGCCGACATCGTTCAGATGGAGTACAAATCCGCATTACCCGCCATCCTCAAAGGGCAACTATTGCCCATCTCCGAATTCACTACACCTGAGAATAACATCAACCAAGAGGCTAACCTGATTGCAAAATTTCCTGCCATTGCAGGCAACGAATACGCCTTCGAATCTCCAACCAGCATTGGTCTGGGACTTCACTATAACCGTGACTTGTTCAAAAAATTATCTTTGCCTGATCCTCAAGAACTGTATAACCAAGGTAAATGGGATTGGGATAAATTCATGGAACTTGCCAAACAGGCAACCAAAGATACCAATAACGACGGCAAAACTGACGTATACGGATTTTCTGGCTGGGCGCTTGATGTCGTTCGTCATTTTACCGCAGCCAATGGTGGAACAATCGTGGATGATACCAATAGCAAAGAAGGATTGTCTGATCCGAAAACGATTGAAGCTGCCGAATTTGTTAAACGCCTGTATAACGTGGAAAATGTTGTGAAGGTCAAAACCGGCGACAAAACCAATTGGGAGGAAAGCAATACTTTCAAAGATGGAGATGTAGCTCTGTTCACCGCTGCTGAATGGCAGTTGGGCGATCTCACCTTTGCGGTTGGTGTTGTGCCGATTCCGAACGGGCCACAGGGTAGCAAAGAGGTAACGTATGCAAACAACGCAGCATCAGCGAAGTTCATTCCTAAAGGTGTGGAAGATCCAAAGATCGTCTACCAAATCTATGAAGAGACCTTCGACATCCCGCAGATTGAAGAGTATCCAGGTCAAGATTATCTGGAGAGTCGTTATACCGACGAGAAGGATATTGCGATCATTCGCGAGCACATCGCCGGAACGGGCCGTATTTTGCTGGATGATGCCTACACGGGATACCCATTCGGGGATTATGTGAACGATATCATCAAAAACAATGCTTCCGTGACAGCAACAGCCGAGAAATACAAAGCACAGGCACAAGCCGCCATTGATAAACTCGGCAAACAATAACAACACTTATCACCAGCAAACGATTCAGGCAGGGGGCTCGTGTCGGCAAGGTTGCACGGAGCCCCTTTTCCTGAACCACCAAATCGGCATTGCTGGCATCAGCCTTGATGAGGAGGACTCGTAGGATGGCTGGAATTCTACAACGTAAGACATGGATATTGTCCACAGTAATCATCGTGGCGGCAGCCTGCATCATTCTATATGTAACTTCCGGCGCTGATGGAAAAAGTGCAAACATTCCACCTGGCAGTCTGCCTGCCATTGAAGTGGATGCAGTCTTGCAGCAGACCCGGCAGAAAAAGGGATACGAACAGTATCGATCCGGAACGGATCAGGCTACACAGCCGAATGTGGACATCACCATTGAAGCAGGAGATTACATAAAAGCCGAAGGTGAAGACGTCCGCAAACTGACTAATTATGAGGGAATGGATGGTGTATCTCTCCATACCGGAGAGACCGGACAAGTTGATTGGACCATTATCGTGCCGGAGACCGGGCTGTATAACCTGTCCGCTACCTATTATCCCGTTGAAGGCAAGAGTTCGGCCATTGAGCGTGCATTGTACATTGATGGTGAACTTCCTTTTGCAGAAGCCGCCTATTTGCAGTTTGACCGGGTGTGGGCCAATGAGAAAGATGTTGTGGAGCAGGACAATCAAGGCAATGACCTACGCCCGAGACAAGTGGAGCAACCACGCTGGATGGAAGAAACGTTTCAGGACTCAGACGGGTACGAACAGGCTCCATTCAAGTTTTATTTGGAAAAAGGGGAACACACGCTAACACTAAAATCATCGCGTGAACCCATGGTGATTCGGTCCATTCGTCTTTTCAATGAGAAGACAGCTGTTCCTTACGCGGAGACTGCAGGGGCACAACAATCGGACTCCTCTGGGCAGCCGAAGGATGTACTGATTCGCATTGAAGGAGAAGCCGCGATTGCCAAATCTTCACCTACGTTATACCCGACCAGCGAAAGGTCAAGTTCTGCTGTATCTCCTTATAGCGCTTCCCAGGTACGCATCAATACGATTGGCGGCTTTAACTGGCGTCTGCCAGGACAATGGATTGAATGGGAAGTGGATGTGCCGGAAAGTGGACTGTATCATATCGGTTTTACCGCACAGCAGAATTTTGTAAAAGGCATCTATTCTACACGCAAACTGACCATCGATGGTGAAGTTCCGTTTGCAGAGATGGCGAAAGCACCTTTCCGTTATCAAAGTGACTATCGTATTGACGTGATGGGCGGCAAGGAAGCATACAAGTTTCAATTGGACAAAGGAAAACATGTGCTGCGGCTGGAGAACAGCCTCGGTGACTTTGCACCTCTTATCCGCAATGTGGAGGACAGTCTGTACAACTTGAACTCCATGTACCGACGCATTCTGATGATAACAGGCACGAAGCCTGATGAATTCCGGGATTATCGGGTGGAAAAACAGATCCCGAACCTGCTGGAAGTATTCAGCGGAGAAAGTAAACGTCTCAAGGACGTGGCTGCACAGCTTCGTCTCCTGTCAGGACAGTCCAGCGATCAGGAAGCCTTGATTAAGACGATGGCGCTGCAACTGGACGAGATGATTGACAAGCCAGATACCATTCCAAGACGGCTTGCGGCTTATAAAACCAATACAGGCGGTCTCGGCACATGGGTGCAGCAGGCACGAGAGCAGCCCCTTGAAATCGATGCACTGTACGTCACTTCGATTGACCGCGATATTCCTGGAACAGGTATGGGGCCACTTGCCAAGCTTGGTCATGAAGCGAAGATATTCTATCATTCGTTCTTCATTGATTATAACCAGATTGGTAATGTAGCTACATCTGAAGATCAGCGTACGGTAACCGTCTGGATTGGTAGCGGACGTGACCAGGCGAATACGATGAAAGCGATGATTGACAAGACCTTCACACCAGACAGTGGCATTAACGTCAATCTGAAGCTGGTGAATATGGGAACCTTGCTGCCAGCGACCTTGTCTGGTGAAGGACCGGATGTAGCGATGCAGATAGGTAATGATCTGCCGGTGAACTTTGCGATGCGGAACTCGGCTGTAGATCTGACGCAATTCAGTGATTATAGCACCGTGGAACGGGAGTTCAGGGAAAGTGCAATCGTGCCGTATGCCTATGATTCAGGCGTATATGCCCTGCCGGAAACGCAAACCTTTAACATGCTGTTTTATCGTAAAGACGTGCTCGAAGAACTCGGACTTGAAGTGCCTCAGAACTGGGAAGATGTCGAAGCTCTGCTCGCGATTCTGAGCAAAAATCATATGGAATTTGGTATGCCGATTGTGACTCAAGCGAATATGCAGGGTGTCAATATTCCGCCGAACTCTCAGTATGCCACGATGCTGCTTCAGAACGGCGGCGCCTTCTATCGTAACGATGACAAGGAGTCGGATCTGGATTCAAGGGTCGGAATTAAGACGTTCAAGCAGTGGACGGAGTTCTATACCGATTACAAGTTAGAGCGGGAATATGATTTTGCCAACCGTTTCCGGACAGGACAGATGCCTATCGGACTAACGGATTACACCATGTACAACCAATTGTCCGTATTTGCACCGGAGATTCGCGGACAATGGGGATTCGTTCCTGTCCCGGGAACCGTTCAAGCAGATGGTACCTTGAATCGGGACGTACCGGGTGGAGGTAGCGCAGTCATGATGCTGGAGGGTGCCAAAGATCAGGATGCGGCGTGGGAGTTCATGAAGTGGTGGACCAGTACACCGATTCAAGCTGAATTCGGGCGGGAGATGGAAGGGCTGATGGGTGCCGCTGCCCGGTATCCAACGGCCAACATCAAGGCGCTGGATTCCCTGCCGTGGCCTGCGGAGGATTACGCCAATCTCAAGGCACAATTCGAAACGGTGAAGGGCATTCCTGAAGTACCCGGTGGTTATTTTACAGGCCGCCATCTGTTCAATGCATTTTACAAAACCGTTGTTGGCCAAGTGGAAGCCAGGGAATCCATCATGGATTATACCCAATATATTCAGGACGAGATTCGAGTCAAACGTAATGAATTTGGTCTTCCGTAAGCAGAGGGAGGGTTAATCGTGCCACAAATATCACTCCGAGACGGACAAAACAGTCCTCCTGAGAAAGCGTCAAGGATGGGCATGAAATCGTGGTGGAGCTGGAAGCTCCAGGAAATGAAGGCCAGCAAACATTCCTATGTTCTGCTTGCACCTTATATGCTCCTGTTCCTCATGTTTACCGTGATTCCGGTTGTCATCTCGATCATACTCAGCTTCACCTACTTTAACATGCTGGAATTCCCGCGTTTTATTGGCTGGCAGAACTATACTCGCCTGTTTCTGGAGGATGATGTATTCCTGATTGCAATCAAGAATACGTTGTTGTTCGCCATCATTACCGGACCGATCAGTTATATTGCTTGCTTTGTCTTCGCGTGGATCATTAATGAGTTAACACCGAAATGGAGAGCGTTCATGACGCTGATCTTCTACGCGCCCTCCATTTCGGGCAATGTGTATTTTATCTGGCTGATGATCTTCTCGGGAGATCGTTATGGTATTGCCAATGGGCTGTTGATCAAATGGGGTTTTCTGCTGGAGCCAATCCAGTGGCTGAAGACGGAAGCCTATATTATGCCTATTCTCATTCTCGTGCAGCTATGGCTGAGTCTCGGAACCGGATTTCTTGCGTTTATCGCTGGTTTGCAGACGGTGGACCGGACATTGTACGAAGCGGGAGCGGTGGATGGGATCAAGAATCGCTGGCAGGAACTATGGTACATTACCCTGCCTTCGATGCGTCCACAGTTGATGTTCGGCGCAGTCATTCAGCTCACAATCTCGTTTGCCGTGGCCGATGTGTCAATCGCACTGGCCGGGTTCCCAAGTGTAAACTATGCAGCAGAGACTGTGGTGACCCATTTGATCGACTTTGGTACAACGCGGTTTGAGATGGGATACGCATCGGCAATTGCCACCGTGCTGTTCATGATTATGGTGGGCACCAACTTGCTGGTACAGAAACTGCTTCGAAGGGTGGGAGAATAGCTATGGCTGCAATTGCGACAGGCAAAAAACGCGTGAATCGCTCGCTATCGGGAAGCCTCTCCCTGTTTGCCCTTCTGCTCGTATTTGGTGCCTTTATGGTGCTGCCGTTGATCTATGCGATCAACAATGCATTCAAACCATTGGATGAGATCTTCACCTTTCCACCAACACTATTTGTCAAAAATCCCACGTTCAGCAACTTTACGGATCTGCTGAATCTGCTGAGTGACTCGTGGGTACCGTTCTCACGTTATATATTCAACACGGTCTTTATCACAGGCATCGGAATCGTAGGCCATGTGCTGCTGGCTTCCGCAGCGGCGTACCCGCTTGCCAAACACAAGTTTCCGGGCAAAGTATTCATGTTCCAAGTGGTCGTACTGTCACTGATGTTCACACCTGCGGTGACGGCCATTCCGAACTATATGATCATGTCTTGGCTCGGATGGATTGACACGTACTGGGCTGTTATTATTCCGGCATTTGCCTATTCACTGGGGTTGTATCTAATGAAACAGTTCATGGAGCAGATCCCGGATGCGCTGCTGGAAGCAGCCAAGATTGATGGTGCCAGTGAATACCGGATCTTCTGGTCCATTGTCATGCCCAATGTGAAGCCAGCCTGGCTTACATTGATCATTCTGCTGTTCCAGATGTTATGGGGCAGTGATGGCAATGGATACATCTACAGCGAGCAGCTCAAGACCCTGCATTATGCAGCAGGTCAGATTATTCAGGGCGGAATATCCCGGGCAGGAGCCGGTGCTGCGGTAGCACTGATTTTGATGAGTGTGCCGATCACGCTATTTATTTTCTCTCAGAGCCGAATCATTGAGACGATGGCGAGCTCGGGCATGAAGGATTAAGGGGGAACGATATGGCACGCACAGTGAAAAGATGGCTTGTTCTCCTGGCGGCAGTATCTCTGTTGCTGGTGAATGCCGTGCCTGCGGCGGCCTCCCCGGCGCCGTATGAGAGTTATAACTACAACTACTGGAAAGAGGCTGTACCTTCACCGGATGCCTATCTGCCCGAGAGTACCATATCTGGCCGTGACCTCGGCATTAGTGAGTTCAAAGACCCCGGTGATGTGAACGTTTCTCCCTCCGGGTTGATCTACATTTTGGATAGCGGCAACAGCCGAATTGTTGTATTGGACCCAGGCTTTAAGCTGCTGCGCGTCATCGATGGATTCACGATGGATGGTAGCAAGGAGACCTTTAACCTTCCAGGTGGATTGTTTGTAGATGAAGAAGAACGCATATATGTCGCCGATACAGGAAACAGTCGTGTGGTTGTCCTTGATGGAGAGGGGACGCTGATACAAACCATCACAAAGCCTGAGTCGGATATCCTATCGACCCAATTCCAGTTCCAGCCTTTGAAACTGACGGTGGACCATGTAGGCCGAGTGTATGTTGTGGCGCAGGGGGTCTACGAAGGGATTATGCAGTTTGACGAGAGTGGGAAATTTATCGGATACGTCGGTACCAACAAAGTGGAGCGGGACTACGGCGAATATATCTGGCGCATGTTGTCCACCAAAGCCCAGCGCGCACAGATGGTCCTCTTTGTCCCAACGGAGTTCTCCAATACGGATATTGACCACAAAGGATTCGTGTATGCGACGAATATTGATCCCGGCTCGAATGAACCGATCAAGCGGCTTAACCCGTCTGGCGAAGATGTACTGAAGCGGTTTGGTTATTATGACGTCAAAGGCGATATCCGGTTCCGCAACAATCCGGGTCCCTCCAAACTGATTGATGTGAAAGTGCTGGGTAACGGCATGTACAGTGCATTGGATGCGACACAAAACCGGGTGTTCACGTACGACGATGAAGGTCATCTGCTCTACATATATGGTGGCAAAGGAAATCAGGTGGGCACGCTCAAAACACCTGTCGCGATTGAACAATCGGGTGAGCATCACTTGATTCTGGATCGGGGCAAGAACAACCTTGTTGTCTATGAGCCGACCCGTTTTGGTGCCCGTGTGAATGAAGCGGTGGCACTCCACTATCTGGGCGAGGACACAGAGGCCGTGAATAGTTGGAGAGAAGTGCTTAAGCTGAATGCTAACTATGACATCGCTTATATCGGTATCGGCAAGTCCTTATTAATGGAGAAGAAAAACGAGGAAGCGCTAAGTTACTTCGAACTTGGGATGGATCGCAAGAGTTATTCTGTGGCGTTTAAGAGGCATCGGCGGGAGATGATGAAGGAACATTTTGGTACATTCCTGACCGCTGCGATCGCGCTGATTGTCATTCTGATCCTGACCCGGGTAGCAGTTAAATGGAGACGGAGGAGGCAGGTTGATCGTGAAGCAGGATTTCATTAAGTTTCCGCTGCATCTCATTTTTCACCCCATTGATGCATTCTGGGACCTCAAGTCGGATAACCGGGGACGGCTGTTTGTTGCTTTTGCAGCGTTGGCGCTTACCATTGTTATGATGATTTTGCAAAAGCAGTACGCAGGATTTCTCGTTAATTACATCGATCCTCGTACGATTAACAGCATCATCGAGATCGCAACGGTTGCAGTACCTTTCTTTCTATGGTGCATGGCCAACTGGGCAGTAACAACTTTGATGGAAGGGGAAGGCAAGTTCAGGGAAATCGTTCTGGCGACAGGTTACTCGCTCATTCCGGTTATTCTGATCTATGCCCCAATGATCGTGATCAGCCGCTTCATGGTACAGGAGGAGACTGCTTTTTATTATCTTTTTAATAGCATCGCGTTTTTCTGGTTTGTACTGCTTCTGTTCATTGGCATGATGACGGTGCACCAGTACACCGTGATTAGGACGATCATTACGATGGTGCTGACACTCATTGTGATGGGCATTATTGTATTCCTTGGCGCACTGGTCTTCAGCATGCTGCAACAGCTGTACGAATTCGGTTATAACATTTACCGCGAGTTGATTTTTCGGACCTAAAGGAGGCGGCATCCGTGAACAAAAGGCAACGATTATATACGGTGCTGGCTGGTGGTGCAGCTGTAATCATGATTGCAACCGGGCTGCTGTATATAAACAACAGGGGGGTTCCTGCCGTAGAAGCCGCGGCTTATCTGGATACGACAACCACAGCCATGCCCGTCACGGAGGAACCGTTGCAGTTCCTTAGCGACTCTTCGCAGGGTGTGCCTGGCATGCAGCTGGTCGCTGAAGATCAGGGACTGGCCCTGTACTATAACGAGGTGACAACGGAAATTGCAGTACGTGACGGGAAAAGTGGAGAGATCTGGTACAGTAACCCGAAAGAACGGGCTGAGGACGGTCTTGCTTCCGCGTATGAAAAAGAGGTGCTGTCCTCCCAGCTGAATGTGTCTTTCCGAGATGCGATGGGCACACTGGAGAACTTTCCCAATTTCAGTTCGAGTATTAGCAACAAACAATTCACAGTGGGCCAGATCGATCAGGGGATTCGGGTGAACTATACACTTGGGGATACATCACTTGGTATTGATGCGCTGCCTAAACTGATTAGCAAACAGCGTCTGGAGGAGAAAGTGCTCTCCAAGCTGGAGACTACAGTCGCTAGATACACGTCTGCCCGTTATTATCCAACCAAGAGCAATCCGGATATTCTGGAACGGCTGGATGGACAGATTTCGAAGCAACTTGTACTGAACAAGATGCTGGGTGCCTTTGAGACGGCGGGTTATACCGCGGACGATCTGGCTTTTGACAATCAGGAGAATGGAGTCGAAGGCGGAGGAGTATCGGATAAGCCCAGCTTTGTCATTTCTGTGGAATATCGACTTGAGCAGGGGGCACTCGTTGTGACTGTACCTCTGAGCCAAATAGAAGAAAGTGGGCAATACCGCATTCGGAACATTGATTTGCTCGCTTATTTTGGTGCAGCGGATACAAAGGGCGAGGGTTACATGCTCGTGCCTGACGGTTCCGGCAGCCTGATCCATCTGAACAATGGGAAAACTCAAGAAGAGCAGTATGTACAGCGCGTATACGGCGCAGACCCCAATGATAATTCGCTCAGTCGTCCTCAGGTGAGTGAATCCGCGTATATGCCTGTGTTTGGTCTGAAGAACGGGGAGAATGCCTGGTTTGCAGTCATTGAAAAAGGGGACGGCATGGCCAGTATCTCTGCGGACATAGGAGGCAGACAGAATAGTTACAACCATGTGCATGCGACCTTCTCCCTGCGCGGGGAGGATGAGCTGGAGATGTACACCTCGCAGAAAATGCAGGAGATCCAGCTGCTTAGCGAAGAACCTTTCCGTGGAGATATTCAGGTCCGTTATCATTTCCTTCATGGAGAAGATGCCAGTTACTCGGGTATGGCACGCCTGTATCAGCAGCAGTTGATAGAGCAGGATGTACTGAAGCCGCTCGCAGAACAGACGGAGTTGCCGTTTTATGTGGATGTGTTTGGTGCAGTGGACAAAAAGGCTTCGTTCCTGAGTGTGCCCTATCGGACCACCTTAGCCATGACGACGTACGAACAGGCCACCGAAATGGCGGCGAAGTTACAGCAGGAAGGTGTGAACCGCGTACAAATGCGGTATCAGGGATGGTTTGGCGGTGGCATCAGCCATCATACGCCAACCCGGGTGAAGTTGGACAGTAAAGTAGGTAGTCGTTCCGAGCTACAAGCGTTGTCCGCTAAGCTGGAGCAGTCGGGTGGAGCTCTGTTCCCGGATGTGGCTTTCCAGCACATGTATCACGATGATATGAGCTTTGCTCCTTCCTCGGATGCGGCTCGGTTTGTAACGAAGGAGACAGCGGAACTGTATCCATACAATCCTGCACTTAATCGCATGGATCAGAGTAGGGACAGCTATTATTTGCTCTCAGCGGCCAAGCTTCCTTATGTGGTGAGTGAGTTTGCTGACAAATTCAATCAACTGGACCTTGGTGGATTATCCCTTCGTGATCTTGGGCAGGTCCTGACTTCAGATTATCGGGATAGTCGGGTGATTCATCGGGAGACGGCGAAGAACATTGTGAAGGAGCAGCTGGGCAAGCTGGAACAGTCCTATCCGAACCTGATGATATCTGCTGCAAATAGCTATGCTTGGGGAAGTGCGCAACATGTTGTAAATGTGCCCGCAGGATCGAGTCGGTTCAATATTACCGATGAAGAAGTTCCTTTTTATGGGATGGTCATTCATGGATACATGAACTATGCCGCATCTCCGATGAATACGTCGGGGGATCAGGATCTCCGCAAACAGTTGCTACGCAGTCTGGAACTCGGAGCAGCTCCGTATTTTCAATGGACCTATGAACCATCATCCAGGCTAAAGCTGACGGATTATGATTCGGCCTACGCAACGGAGTATGCATATTGGGTGGATGATGCCGTTGCCTTGTATAAGCAGGCCAATGAAGTGCTGGGAAATCTGGCGAATGAGCAGATTCTCAAGCATGAACGCATTCAGGATGGCGTTGTCCGGATCACCTATACTGGGGGTACATCCATCCTTGTGAATTACAATGCGGATGCAGTAACCGTGGATGGAACAACGGTTGGCGGGACGGACTATGTGGTGGGAGGAGTGAACCGATGAGAACCATTCGATTATCGCTGAAGTCACGGAGAGCGCTGCTTGGACTTGCATTTATATCGCCGTGGCTGATCGGTTTCATCTTCCTCTTTGCCACACCGCTTCTGCAATCGATTCGGTTCAGCCTGAGTAACCTGTCTGTTGCTCCGGGCGGATACGTTCTGGAATACGTTGGATTTAAAAATTTCAAGGATGCGCTTCTGGTTGATGCGACGTTCAACCGGATTCTGGTCGACTCGGTTGGAGCGATGGTACTGAATGTGCCGATGATTTTGTTCTTCAGTCTGTTTACGGCGACACTGCTTAACCAGAAGTTCAGAGGCAGAACGATGGCACGTGCAATCTTTTTCCTGCCGGTAATTCTGGCTTCCAGTGCAGTCGCAGCAGCCGAGTCTGCGGGATTAATCAATCTGATGGGGGATGCGAGTGCGGTGGATGCATCAGCCGATGGCGGTGCTTCGTTCAACGTGGTATCCATTGTGCGGATGCTGGCGGATGTGGGATTACCGATGGCCTATGTGGATTACATTGTAGAAGCCATCATGCGGATCTATGAGATTATTAGCAGCTCTGGCGTTCAGATTTTGATCTTCCTCGCCGCGTTGCAATCGGTGCCGGGATCGATGTACGAGGTTGCGAAGATCGAAGGGGCGACAGCTTACGAATCATTCTGGAAAATTACATTTCCCATGGTCAGTCCGTTGATTCTGACAAATGTCATCTATACGATCATTGATTCATTTGCCGGGAGTCCAGTCACACAGGCCATCTACCAAACCGCATTCAAAACGCAGAACTTTGGCTTAAGCTCGGCGATGTCCTGGCTGTATACACTGGTGATTGGTCTTGTATTGATCATAGTAGGCTGGGTGTTGTCACGGCGGGTTCACTACAACTGACGGTTAACATTAAGGGAGGCTTCAGATTATGGCTGCATCAGGGACAGATCGCATGGTGGTAGTTCCGAAGCAGAATTATCACATGCATCGGGTGCGAAACAAAACATCGGATCTTCTCTATTCCATATTCAGATATGCACTGGTCATCGGCATTTCATTTATTATTTTGTACCCGTTATTTCTCAAAGTGTCAGTTGCGTTCAAGGATAAACAGGATATTTACAATCCAACGATTTATATGATTCCTCAGCATTTTACGCTGGATAATATCCGGCTAGCGGCGCAAGTGTTGGATTACCTGCCTCTGTTGGCGAACACGTTATTGTTCGTTACCATCACGACGCTTCTGACAGCGATATCCTGTGCACTTGCCGGATACGGCTTCGCCCGGTTTTCGTTTCCGGGTAGCAATGTGCTCTTTTTGCTGGTGATTCTGACAATTCTGGTGCCGACAAGTACGCTCATGGTGCCGATGTATCTGCATTTCCGCAGCTTTGACTTTATGGGCATCATTCAGTTGTTCTCGGGAAAGAATGGAATCAATCTGCTGAATACGTATTGGCCTTCCATGATTACGGCGGCTACAGCGGGAGGACTGAAGGCGGGGTTGTTCATCTATATCTTCCGTCAGTTCTTCAAGGGCATGCCAAAGGAAATCGAGGAGGCCGCACTGATTGACGGCGCAGGTGGATTCAAAACGTTTGCTCGAATCATGCTGCCCAATGCAATCTCGCCGCTGATTACGGTCATTTTGTTCTCGTTTGTATGGCAGTATAACGATACCTTTTATTCGGCATTATTCATGAGTGAAAGTCCACTGATCTCACTGAAGGTGGCTTCTTTACCGGCTCAGGCGAACCAATTGATTCCGCAGCTGATGGGCTTTGGCTCGAACTCGGGCATCAAGGCCGATCCGAACTATGTGGCGATGATTGTGGATACAGGCATTTTGCTGGCTATTGCACCGCTGATTATTTTGTATCTGTTTGTGCAACGTTATTTCGTGGAGAGTATTGAACGTTCTGGTGTAGTGGGTTAATCAGGTCTGTTATAAGGGTTGCAGTACATTTGTGATTTGATGATGTGATCCTGTATTGTTGTTGGTGTTGTTGTTTGGAGGGGAACTTGAATTGGAATCAATGAAGCGTTAGTATTCGCTGTAAGAATTCATGCGAATACTAACGCTTCATTTGTTGGTAGCGCACATATGTAAGTGGAACCGATCACCCTAGAAGTTGAACAATCATTTAGTTTGACGGGTGTAGCATAGCTTGGATATTGGTATGTAAAGTCACGCTGGAAGTGAATAAAATGTACGATTGATTCACTGTGCGGATCAGAATCCTCTCGCTTGTGCCATTGACTGGACCGATCCGAATGGCGGATGGTTCGCTGCCACCGTACGTATCATCCAGGGTGACCGATGTGATATGTGTGATGGGAATTTCAATTTTGGAGAACTGCCAGCGGATGACCAGTTGATCTTCTACTTTTTTCACGTTAACACCAAACATAGGATGACCTCCTGTTGTGATTCAAATTATTGAAGTAATCTCGTATGTCCAGTTTATCATATTTTGGATAAAATTACCTTATTAATAATAAAGAGTGACGATCTCTATCAACTGATTTCGAAAGCCCAAATCTATCCTGTGCAAAGGAGGAGAATGTATGAACAACTGGAATGCCTATCATTATTTTGAACAAAGTCTTGGTCCTTTCAGAAATCTCTCCAGCCTGTCTGCGGATGAAGCAGAAACAGTTACCCAGAAGATTCGTCTTCAGGGACGGAACTTTGCAAGTCGGCGACCCGCAGATTACATGACAATTCGCAGAACACTTGAACAAAGGGCTTATGAGCAGTTTGTTGCCAAAGGTGGGAAGCCGGTACAATCATATCCCCATTATCTGACGCTCGGTGCATGCGAGTGGCTGTTGTCCTGGTATTCAGAACCCGATCATGTAATCATTCCGTGGGTTGACCTTCCAGTTGAAGTTGTGAGTTTTACCTGCGGGGACTTGTTTCCAACAATGAGGTTTGACGATGCTAAACCTTATCGTAAGCAGATCTATACCAAGGATGAAATCATGGAAGTTATTCAGTTCTATGGTTGGCCTCAGGACTGGAACCGTAAAGGTGATAAGGGGCCGGAACGATATATTGAGGTACAAGTCTGGGACGAACGTATTATCCAACCGTGCACACGTGACTGAGCCCATTATGAAGAAATTTGATTTTATCATCGATCCCAAGAAGTGATCATGCGGAGATATCAGTGTACGATATCGAGGGTGGGATATTTGAGTAAAACATACAGGATTAACCATGATACATATCGAATACAAATAGAGAAATTAGAAAACTTATACTCCAACACAAAGGGTGTGTCACATGACGAATCTATTCGAACATTGTTCAGGTCAAACATTATCTGCCAACCTGGGATGGCTGAACGAGCCAACAGATTGGTCCATTGAAGACGGCAAAGTAACGATAACCGTTTCGCCAATCAGTGACTTTTTCATTGATCCGGGAGGTGAGCCGGTGAAAGCTTCAGCTCCATTTTTACATACGATAGTCAAGGGAGATTTCAGCATCGTCACTCAAGTACAGGTGGACATGAAAGAACAGTATGACTCCGGCTGCCTGATGGTGAGGGTGGATGATACGAATTGGGCTAAAGTCTGCTTTGAGTATTTTGAAGAACAGCCGTCCATTCTTAGTGTTGTTACTCGTGGTAACTCGGATGATTGTGTATCAGCACCTGTAGACGTTAATAAGCCTTATTTACGTGTAGCCCGGGCAGGCAACAGCTTTGCTTTCCATTATTCTCAAGATGGAGAGAAGTGGAAGCTCGTTCGTTATTTCGGACTCGACTGCCCGGAAGAGATCAAAGTTGGCATTGTTGCCCAATCCCCCATTGGGCAGGGGACGACGGTTACTTTTACCAATGTACAGCTTCAACATGGAGTGACCGGAAGTGTTCGCCGGGTAAAATAATCGGACAAACGAGAGCACAACAGGACAGGTTATGGCGTTGTTTTTCAGTTATATTAGACATCAAGGAGTGATTATTACATGAACTGGATCAACGCATTACAGGTCGCTATTCAATATATGGAAGACCACTTACTCGAAAATATGACGATGGAGCAGATTGCAGCGCAGGCCCATATCTCTCCTTTTCATTTTCAGCGTACCTTTGCCTTATTAACAGATGTTACTGTGGGCGAATACATAAAACGCAGACGGTTGACACTGGCGGCACATGAGCTGCTTCAAAGTGATCACAAAATCATTGATCTGGCGTTTAAATACGGTTACGACACACCAGAATCCTTCTCCAAAGCATTTCGTAGACAACATGGGATCGCACCTAGTGAGGCTCGTAAGAATGGTAACGCTATCCAATCGTATAATCGTCTGGTGATTCAAGTGAGTCTAAAAGGAGCAGAACCGATGAAATATAAAATCGTTGAACATCCCGAATTTACGTTGGTCGGAGTAGAGCAGACTTTCTCATATGCAGATGGAGAACATCTGCAAGGCATCGGGAAGATGTGGCAGGAAGCGTGGACGAGCGGTACAGAGGATCGTTTATTTGAACTGAACAACGGGGATATTCCAGGTTTACTCGGTGTCGTTGTGGATCAGAGTGAAATTCAGGAGAAACAGATGCAATACTGGATTGCTACGACTTACGATGGTGAAGTACCGGAAGGATTATCAAGCTTCACCATGCCTGCTTCCAAATGGAGTGTATTTGAAGTAGAAGGCCCGATGCCTGAAAGTATGCAGCTTCTGTGGAAACGGATTATTTCGGAATGGTTTCCATCCAACCCGTATGAGCACGCATATATGCCGGAGCTGGAAGTATACCCGGGCCCCAATCAACCGCCACAAATCTGGATACCGATTAAATAAATTTTAACCGTTACGAACTCGATCATTGTAGCCCATAAACATTCGGATAACCGAAGCTGTTTATGGGTTATTTGGTTGTGATTAATCAGAGATTCGAAGTTGTACAGAGGATGTTCAAGCGTTGTTCATTTTATTGCAGATAGGTAAACATGATATATTGGAACGAAGGTTAACAGCAATAAGAGGACAACGAGGTATACCGCAGGAGGCAGATATGTTATATGAGAACCCATTCATTCAGACGATCATCCAACACGAGCAATTAATGCATGACCTGCGGAGAGTTCGTAGTCTCCATTTGCCTCAAAGTTACATAGGTGCAGGATATATTCGTAATTATATCTGGGATGTTCTGCATGGATATGATCTTCGTGAACTTCACAGCGATATTGATGTTGTCTATTATGATGCGCAAGACTTGCGTGAGGAGCGAGACATACAGCTCGAACAACAGCTTCGTGAGGAGACGGGCAATTCAAAGTGGTCGGTCAAAAAGCGCTGGCAGGAACAATGGCCGCAACTAACGATAATAACAGCTTGAATAATAAGTGATTTGCGGAATAGCGGGTACAAGAAGGAGTGTCTACGGATTTGATAAAAAAGTTCTTACAAAAAAATGGACTGATCATTGATCTTGTCCTGTTGGCATGTTTTGTGGCATTTCTGGCCTTCTGGGGCCAAAGATTCCCAGTCATGTTTTTCGGAATGATCACGGTGGCTTTTATCGTGCTAAGACGGATCGACTATCAGAAGCATGTTATTCTGAAACGGATTATCCTTACCGGATTTGGCGTGGTTGCCGTCTCTTTTGTCATTATTGAAGCCCTTGTATTCACACAGCTTGGTGCGAATGATCCGGAAGAAGCGGACTATGTTATCATTCTGGGTTCGGGTATCCGTGGAACGGAATTGTCATTGACCCTGAAACAAAGGTTGGATGCCAGTCTGGACTACATTCGCAGCCATCCTCAGACACCGGTCATTGTATCGGGTGGGCAGGGACCTGGAGAATCCATTCCTGAAGCGCTTGCCATGAAAAACTATTTGATTGAACAGGGGATTAACCCCGCCCAAGTCATTATGGAAGATCGCTCCACAAGTACACAGGAGAATTTGGCCTTTTCCAAAAAAATCATTCTTGAATCCGGGTTAGAGCACCCCGAGATCATGATTGTCACCAGTGACTATCATATGTTTCGATCCAAGTATATCGCTGCCAAGAACGGTTATGCGGCAGAATACGGCATATCTGCCCCGTCACCGGGTTATCTGAAACCCGTCAACATGATCCGTGAATATTTTGCTACGATCAAAACATTTATCTAATGCACATGACAGAAAAACGGAAACAGGACGAAGCGGAGATCTATGATCTATGCTTCGTCCTGTTTGCATATAAGGATGGCTATTGCTTCTTAACGATAGGTTATTTTTCTGAAGGAGCAGGTACAGTTACTGAAACCTTATCCCCAGGGAGAGCTACCATTTCAGGAGATTCACCGGTAAAAGGAACAGTGGCTGATGCTACAACTTTAGCCTCAGAAGGTTCAGTAGTAGAAGGAACAGTAGCAGCCGGAACTGTCACAGCTTCGGAAACTTCATCCTCAGGGAGAGCCACGATCTCAGGAGTTTCGGAAGTAGAAGGAGCAGTTACAGCTTCGGAAATTCCGACCTTGTTGGGAGAAGCTACGATTTTAGGAGAGCCATCCGTAGAAGGAACAGGCACAGCTTCAGTAGCATGGGCCTCTACTTTAACCGTATGGTTTGATGCCCATACGGCGGTGGACGTACTTACTCCTGTAATAAGCAGGAGGGCTCCCATACTTATCATCCAATGTTTCTTTTTCAGTTTCTTTACATTAAACATAATCATCAATCTCCTTTTTAATTGTTTGCCTTCACCCGATAGGGACGAACAAAATTGAGCAGGCATTTGCTTGGTTCCCGCCATCACATTTAAAATTGTCTCACCATATCGTCTTCGCTCTTCATGGGACATCTCTTTCACCACATCTTCATCACAGGCCAACTCGCTCCAGGTATGAATGTCCCGGCGAATCATATGAATCAGGGGATTGAACCAGTGCAGGGCACTAACCCCCAAGGTCAAAGCCTTGACCCACAGATCTTTATGTTTTAGATGTAACAACTCATGATGAATTACCATGCTGATGTCCATTTTCACCGTATTTTCGGGTGGCAGATATATCGTGGGTTTAAACAAGCCAACCAGTATAGGGCTTCGTACTAGCGTGCTGTGAGCAAGCGTGATATTGCGTTTGAGACCCAAAGCCTCTTTGATTAATGGTAGCTGTATAGCTGCTTCACTATGACAGAGGACCGGGGTACGTGTACGAGATAAATCATTCAAAAATCTTCTATAACAGTACACCTGCCATGCAGAAAAACTGATGACTCCAATACCCCAGACGCATAACAAGAACCAGGCTGTGGTTACCGAGATGGTTTGTTCCGGGATAAACGTTTCTGCAAGTACACCCGAAGCTGCTGCATTCTCCGTACCTGGTATAGTTGATGTCGTTTGGAATGCAATATCCAAAAGCCATGAAAGTCCAAGAGATACCGGGAAGAGATAAAACAAGATAGCCAGTTTACCGAGTCTGTAGAGCCACTTGGTCGGAAAAACAGATACGGGTATAAGTCGTAGTGCCAAAATACAAACAGAAACGATACTTCCCGCCACGGTCAGGTTGCACAGAATTTCAAAAAAGATATTCATCATCTGCACCTACTTTTCCGAAAGCCATTTTTTCAGTTCTGAAATGTCATCGTCTGAAAGCTTGTCACCGTCATACATGGCCGAAACCAAATTCTTGACTGAACCTTGATAGAGTCCATCAAGAACATGCTGCGTTTCCTGTAGTTTGTAATCTTCGGGCTTTAGAAGAGGCTCATAATCATTGGTCCGTCCGCGTCTCGTAACGGTAAGAGCGCCTTTATCCACCAACCGCGACAGAAAGGTAGACATGGTCTGCGCTTTCCACGCTTTCCCCTTCTCAGCGAATATGTCTAATAGTTCTGTGGAGGTGACCGGTGGGGCGCATGACCATATAACAACCATTAACTCCATTTCAGTTTCGGATAATTTTTGAATCTGGTTCACAGTGAACACTCCTTAACATCGTTATGCGTCCATAACGATTGTATTACTACACTACGTAGTACGTATAAACTACTACAACTTGTAGTGGATAGTCAAGTTATCCTGATAGATGATTGCCAAACCATGTTATAATATAGGTCATTAATAGAAGAACGATGTAGGAGTGAATGATTATTACAGCATATCAATTACCTGCTCTTTATGAGCAGAAGCGAGTTTCAATGCAAGCGATGGAAGAGATTGTACGCCTGTTGGCGCAGGCACCACTATTATATGATGATGGACAGGGCATCCAGGTTCAGGATTACATGGGAGGCTTGGAGGTCGAACTTGAACATGAGGTACGCCGTGCAGTGACCGAGTTGTACGAACTAGCTGTTCAGGCCTGCCGGGTCTTCGCCGATCCATTGGCGTACGAGCAACTTCAGGATGCGCTTGGGTTACAGGCTGAGTTATGGCAGGAGGAAGTGCTTACTCTTGCAAAGTGGATGGACTGGCTGAAGCAGATCAGTGAAGGAAAGAGAACACTGCCGGAGTACAACTTTACAGCCATGCTTGGCAATCTGCCAGATGGATTCATGATCCATGATTTTTATGATGAACTCCGATATCAGCTGGAACAAAACCCTGCAAACGCATGGGCTATCGAAGAGCGGGATCGCATGTACGCAGCCTTGGGTGCGAATTAAATCAAACCAACGGGTCACCGGCGGTGTTAATCTAATATCTGCATTTTGCATGCATAGAAACATTCCAATCTATATCTTGCGAATTCTTTACCCAGTATGGGAAATGAGGGGATACCGTGAAGAAGGTTGTATTAGCTGGTGGAACGGGATTTGTCGGACAGGATTTTGCCCAAAGGTTCAGAAAGCTGGGGTATGAGGTGTTAATTATCTCGCGTCAGCCCGGTCATATTGCCTGGGAGGATCGTGCAGGAATTATAGGGGCACTGGAAGAAGCAGAAATGTTGATTAACCTGGCAGGTAAATCGGTGAACTGCCGTTATACGGATGAGAATCGCAAAGTCATTCTGGAATCCAGAACCCGTACAACGCGCATTCTCGGGGAAGCCGTCCTGGCTTGTAATCATCCTCCCGAACTATGGATTAATTCGAGTACAGCGACCATATACAGACATGCTGAAGATCGTCCCATGACGGAAAAAGAGGGCGAGATTGGCTCTGGATTCTCGGTCGACGTTGCCAAGGCATGGGAACAGGCTTTCTTTGAATTCAGTCTGCCGTCTACGCGTCAGATTGCACTGCGGATCGCGATTGTGCTGGGTGAGGGCGGCGTGATGGTGCCCATGACGAACCTCGTCCGTTTTGGACTGGGAGGATCTCAAGGCGCAGGAACACAGCAGTTCAGCTGGATTCATATCGAGGATCTCTTCCGCATGGTGATCTATCTGCAAGAGCAACCACACTTAAATGGTGTGTTCAATGCGTCCTCTCCGCATCCCGTGACGAATCGGGAGCTAATGGCGCGTCTGAGAGAACAGATGGGTGTTCGGATCGGACTACCTTCTCCTCGATGGATGCTTGAAGTGGGCGCACGTTTTATTCAGACCGAGACGGAACTGGTTCTCAAAAGTCGTTGGGTAATTCCTGAGCGATTGGAGAGGGAAGGATTCACTTTCACATACGGTACGCTAGATGCCGCACTTGCCGAGATTTTGAATAAGAAGAAATGACACTTCATACAAAAGAAAACACAACAGGAAGGGCAGAGGCATCTGCCCTTTTGTTATATATGTTCAACTAAACATTTACACGATAACGGAGAGGACAGAAATAACTTGAAGAAGCGAAGCGTTCGCCTTTATCCCCGGATTTTCCCTTTTTAAGAAGGGAATCAAAAAAATCTGGGGATAACAGCGATCGGAAAGTTGTTCTGTCATCGCAGTGTCTGTGTAAATACAATTAACTTATATATATCAGTCAGATGAACAGAAAGAGGTTGGGGAAATGCAACTTAGAAGAGTAAGGATCGCGGGAACAGGGAAGTACCTGCCTGAACAGGAAGTCACCGATGAGGAACTGGATCGCCGCTTGGACGTGCCTACGGGCTGGGTTAGCAAAGCTACAGGCGTAGGTGTACGTCATTATGCTTCGGGTGAAGAAACCTCCTCTTTCATGGGCGCACGGGCTGCGGAAGCTGCACTGGCGGATGCAGGATTACAATTTAGTGATATCGACTGTCTGGTGTGTACCAGTGGCACGAAGGAACAACCGTTGCCAAGTACGGCGGTATTTATCCAGCAGGCCATGGGGCAGCAAGATTCGGGCGTACCTGCCTTTGATATGGATGCAACCTGCCTAAGTTTCCTGAACGGACTGGATGTGATTTCCTATATGGTAGATGCCGGACGTTACCGGCGAGTACTGCTCGTAGCCACCGAGATTGCCTCAGCCGGACTGAATTGGTCGGATAAAGAAAGTGCGGCCCTGTTCGGAGATGGAGCGGCCGCTGTTATTATTGAGCGTTCGCCTGAAGGGTCATCCTCTCAGATTGTACATGCTTCCCTTCAAACCTACAGCCGAGGTGCTCGCTTCTCGGAGATTGCAGGTGGAGGTACACGGCTGCATGCTTCGAATTATAAGGCGGATCAGCCTGAACCCTACCTTTTTCATATGGATGGACAGGCGATCTTCCGCATGGCTTCCAGACTTTTGCCTGGATTCATTGGTGATATGCTGCAGGCGACCGGGAATCGAATGGAGGATTTCCAATTGGTCATTCCCCATCAGGGAAGTGCCATGGCGATGAGACTGATCCGTAAGAAGCTTGGCATTGCTGAAGATCGGTTTATGGACATCACACGAAATCACGGCAATACGATTGCGGCATCGATCCCAATGGGTCTGCATGAAGCGATTAGACAACAGCGTATTCAGCGTGGTGATCGGGTGTTGATGATTGGCACGGCTGCCGGATTATCATTGGGAGGACTCATTTTTGACTACTAGATCTGGGGAAACCAGACATCGTACAGCTGCTTCTCTCCGTGTGTTGCTTACAGGAGGAAGGGCTCCCGTAACGCTCGATCTGGCACGCATGCTTCATCGGGCAGGCCATCGGGTCTATGTTGCGGAGAGTGCCTTACGGCATCTGACCAGATTATCTCGTGCAGTGGAACAGTGCGCTGTGGTCCCATCGCCGCGTCATAACACACGTGCTTATCTGGCAGAGCTGGAACGGTTGGCACAGGATTGGCAGATCGACCTGTTGATTCCGATGTGTGAAGAAGTCTTTTATGTTGCCCAAGGGGCAGACAGATTGCGTGCATATTGCCGTGTTCTGGTTACAACTCTGGAGCAGCTACATGAGTTGCACCATAAATATGATTTTATCCAGCTTGCAGGGTCACTCGGTCTTTCGGTTCCGGATACACACCTGATCCACAGTCGGCAGGAATGGATGGAAGCTCAGTCTGTTCTGGGAAAAGTAGGAGATTGGGTATGGAAACCGGTGTATTCCCGCTTCGCAGCCAAAGTTCGCATGCCAACACTCATGAACGATGAGGCTAGGGCAGGGACGGATCAGGAAGGAAACGTAAGTGAAAAGAAACGTCGACATTTCCGTAACGACCCTCCGGACGAGGTAGCACTATCATCTATTTCACCTTGGGTTGCACAGGCCTACATTCCTGGTCAGATGTTATGTACATACAGCATAGCGCATGAAGGGCAACTGGTTGCACATGCCACTTACGACAGTCGCTATCGTACAGGAAGCGTGGGAGCCAGTGTTTTTTTTGAACATGTGGAACATGAGGGTGCCCTTGCGTGGGTGAGACAATTTGTTGAGGCAACGGGTTTTAGTGGACAGATTGGGTTTGATTTTATAGAAGGTCCGGATGGGCAAGTATACGCGATTGAGTGTAATCCGAGAGCAACGAGTGGGATTCATCTGTTTCACCCCGGAGATGACTTGGTGCGTGCACTGACTGAACCGGAGACGTTGGTCAAGGAAGGAAAAATGATCACGCCAGCACGGGGCAGCAAAGCCATGCTCATGCTCCCCATGCTGGGAAGCGGGGTACAGCAGATCTTTGGCAAAGGGAAGCTCCGTGCATGGACAGCTGCATGGCGTGGAACCAGGGATGTGGTCTATGTAGGGCAGGATATCCAGCCTGTATTTGAACAATTCGGAGTGGTGCTGGCCGCATGGCGTCTGGCAAGATCGCAGAAGTGCTCGCTGACTGAAGCTTTGACTCATGACATAGAATGGAACGGTGAACAACAATGAATAGAGCATTGGTTACAGGAGCTACGGGATGTCTGGGCAGGCATCTCGCGATACGACTTGCCAAAGAGGGATGGGAAGTCACCGGTATGGGCCGACAGCCTAAGATTGGTGCAGAACTTGAATCGGCAGGAGTCCGATTCCTCGATGGAGATATAAGGGATATAGCGGCAGTAAACGAAGCATGTACGAGACAGAATGTGGTGTTTCACTGCGCAGCTTTATCCTCGCCATGGGGCCGATATCGTGACTTTTATAGCAGTAATGTGGAAGGGACGCAGAATCTTGTAGATGTCTGCCTGCATAATGAGGTACAGCGATTCATACATGTCTCAACTCCGAGTATATATTTTAACTACAACACGCGATATAACGTACATGAGAATGATCCGTTGCCATCCAAACCAGCCAATCATTATGCAGCCACGAAGCTTCTCGCTGAGCAGGTTGTAATGGAGGGGCATGCGAAGGGGCTTCCGTCGATCATGATTCGACCGCGAGCCATTTTTGGTCCGTATGATCAGACGTTATTTCCCAGAATTGTCGCAGCAAATGAAAAATCAGGCGTGCCGATGATCGGTGGTGGACAGGCTTTAATCGATCTGACATGTGTGGATAATGTAGTGGATGCCCTATTATTGTGCCGAGATGCCTCTGACGAAGCGCTCGGAAGAGCTTACAATATCTCCAATGGCGATCCAAGGGCGTTCAGTGAGTTGGTGAGCAGCCTGTTTGGCATGCTGGATATGCCCTTGCGTCGTCGAAACATTCCTTATCGGATGGCATATGGTGTGGCAGCGTTGCTGGAGCGTGTTCATGGCTTTATTCCTGCGTTGGGTGAACCTCCATTAACACGGTATACAGTCGGCTCCTTATCCATCCCACAGACGTTGGATATTACCGATGCACGGGGGCAATTGGGGTACGTCCCTCGGGTGTCCATTGAAGAGGGATTGCAACAATTTGCAGACTGGTGGAGGGCTGAATCATGCTGACGACAACTCCGGTAGAACTATATCTGGGTGCGGCGGGTTACTGCACACATCCAGAGTTTCTGACGCTGCGTGGTGGTCGGTTGAGCCCGGTGCCTTTCCCGGCAGGATTTGCCTGCATCATTCATCCCGTACATGGACCGATCCTGCTGGATACGGGATATAGTTCCCGCTTTTTCGAGGAAACGGCTCATTTGCCTAACGCACTGTATCGTCATATTACACCTGTGGTCTATCGTGAAGAGGATAGTGCCGTTCATTTTCTGGCTGGGCTTGAACTGAAAGCTTCTGATATTCGGTATATCATCCTCTCCCATTTTCACGGCGATCATATCGCGGGTGTACGAGATTTCCCGGAGGCACAATTCATCTATCTGCCAAGGGCCTATGATGCTGTGCGCTCACTTGGTCCGATTGCGGCTGTAAAGGCAGGTTTTCTTGCCGGGCTGTTGCCCGAGGATTTTATGGCCAAATCATTGCCTGTTACGTGTCAGCCTGAGCGGTGGACGAGAATAGGGGGAGGATTCCCTTTTGATGAGGTCTACGATATCTTTGGTGATGGCAGTCTGCTGGGGGTGGATGTATCCGGTCATGCGGAAGGCATGATGGGGCTCCTGCTGCGTACAGAAGAACATGACTATTTTCTCTGCGCGGACGCGGTGTGGTCGAGTCGGGCTTTTCGTGAACAGCGCAGACCTCATGCGCTCGCGGGTATTATTATGTCTGATCGACAGGAATACCACCGTAACTTTGACAGGCTAGTTCAGCTGCATCAGCAGTTTTCACACATTCGGATTGTGCCGAGTCATTGTCGAGATGTACTAGACACTTGGGGTGCAGGAGGCCGAAACGATGAGTAATACCTTTCGTATTGTGGTTTATTATGCACTCGCACGTGGGCTGCGAACATGGAAAACGCGAGAACAACTGGAGCGCTGGCAAGAGCACCGGATTATTCGGCATGTTCATCAGATCCGTGCCCGATCTCCATTTTACGAGAAGTGGTGGGGGAGCTTGAACGCATCCGACTGGAGAAGATTTCCCTTGATTGACAAATCGATTATGATGGAGCACTTCGATACACTGAACACGGTGGGCATTACCAAGGACGAAGCGCTGGCTCTTGCAGGTGAAAGTGAAGAAACGCGTGATTTCAAACCTTCCATTCAAGGTGTGACGGTTGGACTGTCTTCAGGCACGTCAGGGAACCGGGGGATATTTCTGGTGAGTGATCGGGAGCAGGATGCGTGGACGGGTACGGTGCTGGCCAAGTTGCTGCCTGGTGGACTGTGGAAACCTGCGAAGATTGCGTTTTTCCTGCGGACCAACAGTAATCTGTATGAATCGGTGCAACGTGGCAAATTGCAGTTTCAGTACTTTGATCTGCTAGAGCGTGTGGAGACCTTGGTGAATCGGCTGGAAACCTACCAACCTACCGTATGGGTAGCTCCTCCATCCATGCTGCGTCTGTTGGCGGACGCCTATGTGGTAGGCCATTTGACCGCTGTACCGGATAAAATCATCTCTGTTGCCGAGGTGCTGGACCCCCTGGATCGCAAGGTGTTGGAGCAGGTTTTTGGACAGACCGTTC
This sequence comes from Paenibacillus sp. PAMC 26794, assembly GCF_000316035.1. Lineage (GTDB taxonomy): Bacteria > Bacillota > Bacilli > Paenibacillales > Paenibacillaceae > Paenibacillus. Next base: position 160,905 of record NZ_ANHX01000029.1, on the reverse strand, counting down.
ATCAAGTCTATCAGTGTACAGAAGGGTTCCTGGGTGCTACTTGTCGTTATGGCACACTGCATTTGAACGAAGACATTGTGCATATTGAAAAAGAGTTCATTGATCCCGCCACCCGACGGTTCGTGCCCATTATTACGGACTTCTCCAGAACATCACAGCCGATTATCCGATATCGGCTGAATGATATTCTGACCGAGGCGGCGCTGCCATGTGCCTGTGGTTCCCCATTTACCGCCATTGAGCGGATCGAAGGCCGCTGTGATGACACGCTTTATTTTACACACATACATACGGGTGAGACGATACCGGTCTTTCCGGATTTCGTCACTCGTTCAGTCATTGCGGCTTCGGCGGATATTGAACATTATCGTGTGGTGCAGCAAGGAGACGGAACAATGGAAGTATCCCTTCGGCTTGGCGGGAGTGCAGTGATGGAGCAGGTCGAGACGGATGTACGGGGTGAACTGATGAAGCTGGGAGAGCGGCTTGAATGCACCTTACCTGAGATCAGATTTGTTCCGTATACGTTTGAACCGGGAATTACAAAGCTACGCAGAGTTGAGAGACGGCATAACGGAGTGACGGATTAAGCAGGAGTCTTACGGTCTAGGTAGGAAGTAAGCAATTTACCGAGGAAAGAAGGTCACGCCGTGACAGTAGAGGAACACTTAACAGAAGCCGAGCAGGGGCAGATTAACACAGGTTCTGATGTAGTGAAGAAGACAAAGGAGAGAGCGAACGCTCCGGTGGCCTTAATTACAGGTACATCCAGTGGTTTCGGTATGCTTACCGCAATCACCCTTGCCAAGCAGGGGTATCTTGTTGTTGCTACAATGCGTGATCTGAGTCGAAGAGAAGAATTGGTGAAGCTGGCTGAACAGGCGGGGATATCCGAACGTTTGCAATATGTGCAACTGGACGTGACCGATGCTGAATCGGTGCAAAAAGCTGTGGGGACCGTACTTCACAATAATGGCCGAATCGACATGCTGGTGAACAATGCGGGATTTGCGGTGGGCGGGTTCATTGAGGAAGTATCGATGGAGGATTGGCGGCGCCAGATGGAAACGAATTTGTTTGGATTAATCGCTGTGACACGTGCGGTCTTGCCTGTGATGCGTGAACAAGAGCAGGGGTTAATTATTAACTTGTCCAGCGTCAGTGGGTTGTCCGGTTTTCCAGGGTATGCTCCCTATGCTGCCTCCAAATTCGCTGTGGAAGGATTCACGGAAAGTCTGCGTCATGAGATGTCTTCGTTCGGTGTCCGGGTGGTATTGGTTGAGCCTGGCTCTTATCGCACACCGATCTGGAATAAGGGTCTGGGCGAGATCCATCGGAGCGAGGACTCTCCGTATAAGCATAAGCTGGACGCGGTTCTTCGTTATTCCAAACATGCGAGCGAGACTGCACCTGACCCACAGGAAGTGGCAGATCTGATCGGCCGAATTGCGCGGATACGTGCACCAAGGCTTCGATATGCGCTCGGAAAAGGTTCGCATGTGCTCATCATAGGTAAAGCACTGCTACCGTGGAAGTGGCTGGAGCGGATCATCGCCCGTGGATTAAAATAGAGATAAGGTACGAGTCACGATTGCGTAATTTCCTAATGGGAGGGGTTCGCCATATTCGAATTCATCGTCATTATTTTACTTCTTGCGATTGTGGGTCTGCTCTTTCATATCAATAGCAAGCTGCCAGCGCGTGACCGGGTGAAGGAAGCGATGGAACGGGATCGGAATCAGAAACATAATCAGGATGCTCCAAATTAAAACGCGGAGGTTACCAATGAAAATGGCATTCGTTTTGTTTGATGGACTGACTTTCCTTGATTTTGCAGGATTTTATGATGTGATCAATCGGTTGAATTTCTTTGAACCTACCAAAGGAACGACGTGGGAAACCTGTGCAATGACAGATCAGGTCACGGATGAGTCTGGTCTAACGTTGAAGGTGGATCGAGTGAAGCCTGACCTGTCGGAATATGATCTCGTGTTTATCCCCGGAGGCATGGGAACGCGCAAGCTTCGATATGACGAGGCCTTTGTAGGTTGGCTGAAACAGGCTGAGTCTGTGCCTTTGAAGGTTTCAGTGTGCACAGGCTCTCTGCTGCTGGGTGCGGCTGGTTTTTTATCCGGTAAAAAAGCAACAACACATCCCCGTGCATATAATTTGCTTGAGCCGTATGTCACCGAGGTGATTCAGAAGCGGATTGTAAAAGATGGAAATGTAATTACTGCCGGTGGAGTAGCGACGTCCATTGACCTGGGGATTTATGTTGTTGGGTTGCTTGCAGGACAGGAAGCGGCAGCGAATGTAAAACTTCAGATCGATTATCCTTATGAGATGCAGGGAGTGGTCGAAGAATGAATGAAGGCCGAAAGCAAGAGACCTATACCATTCGTAATATTCAGCGGGATGAAGCAGACATCTACTGGCCTTTGCGACTGGAAGCACTGAAAACACATCCTGAAGCCTTCGGGGCTTCGTTTGAATTGTCCATTCAGATCCCCATGAATGAAGTGCAGGAGCGCATACATAATGAGCCCGATGATTATATTCTAGGGGCATACACAGAAGAAGGAACCTTGGTGGGAATGATGGGTTTCAAAAGGGAGTACGGCCTGAAACTCAGGCACAAAGGCATGATCTGGGGCGTCTATGTAGCTCCGCCATATCGGGGAAGTGGGCTGGCTTCGCGCTTGCTTCGCGAGGTGTTGGATCGGGGAAGACATCTGGAGGGTATCAAGCAGATTAATCTGAGTGTAGTTACAACGAATGAATCAGCCAGACGTCTATACGAGCGATATGGATTTGAAGTCTACGGTATTGAGCGTAACGCATTGGAAGTCCATGGCCAAGGATATGATGAGGCGAACATGAATTACTTTTATACAGAGCATTCAACATTGGATGATGATATCAGCACAGGAGGAGTCCGATGACAGATCATGTTGAACTTGAGATCGATGGTGTTTCCTTTGTCTTAAAAGAGTCTCATTCTTTCGATTGGTTACAGCCCTTGGGTACGGTGTTTCGTGTATTCGATCAGCAGGATTCAGGGAATCTCTCCTTCGGCATTGTGCAAAGGGATGGAAAGAGATTGTTTGTAAAGTATGCGGGAGCACATACAATTCATGCGAATCATACGGGAAGTCCCCCGGAAGCCATTGGTAATCTGAAATCATCTGTTTCCGTCTACGAGGATTTGGCTCATGACACGTTGATTCGACTAACACATCATTTTGCAACGGATGAGGGCTATGCCTGTGTCTTCGATTGGGTGGATGGCGAGTGTCTGCACTCCCATTGGTATTTTCCGCCTCCGGCTAAGTATGAAGATCCGCGTTCGCCATACTATCGGTTCAGACAGCTTTCGGTGAAGACACGCATTCGAGCGATGGAACAGATTCTGAATTTTCATATCGAGGTGGAACGAAGAGGTTATGTGGCTGTAGATCTGTATGATGGCAGTCTGATCTATGATTTTGACAGAAACTTTATGAAAATTTGTGATATCGACTTGTATCGGAAGGGCTCTTTTACCAATACCATGGGGCGCATGTGGGGATCTTCCCGCTTTATGTCCCCTGAGGAATTTGAGTTGGGTGCACCCATAGATGCGGTTACCAATGTATTCAACATGGGGGCAATGGCGTTTGGGTTGCTTGGTGGGGAGAAAGATCGTTCCTATGACAGATGGGATGCCGGAGAAGCATTGTATCAGGTTGTGATACGTGCAGTGAGCGATGATCGGTCCCAGCGGTACGCATCGATTGCGGAACTTGGTGAGGCCTGGGAACAAGCTGCCATGCAAGGTCAATGAGTGGAGCGGCGTAATTTTCGCAAATATGCAAAATCCATTCGTATGCGTGTGCGGAATCCCGTATAATGGAAATTATTAAGGGGGGCAGACGATGTGCAGATATGCCATGTCAGGACCATATAAAGACATCTATGCATGTTTCATTTGTTTGGAGCAGAAGGAAGCTGGTAAAGCCAGTGAAGGCAAACGATTATTGCAAAGGTTAACTTCTTAGTTATGGTTCCAAAATCGAACCTGTCGTCTATGGAAATGTTGAAAATACAAGCAAATATTTTATATACGATCAACGAGCAGCAACGTCTTCTTAGTATTAACGAACCGGGTGGTGGGAAAGCTCCAGCCATTTTTATCGGCATGACTTCTGCTGGTTCACTGATCTATTACCATGAGCAGTTACCGCCGGATCTAATGAATGAGTTGGGTAAGGAAGGCGAGCTTCCATTGGATATTCCGAAACTGATTCGAAAGGTGGAAACCTTTGAGCCAGTTAACCGTGTGTGGATGGGACCCGCCTATGCTTTTCCTGAGTTATCTCACGAGTGGAATCAGAAGGTTCAGTTGATTGGTCAGGAGCAGCGTTATTTGCTGGCACAGCATTTCCCTGAAATAACAGATCACTTGCATGAAAAATGGCCTGTTGCCGCTTATGTTATTGGTGATTCTGCTGTGGCAGTGTGCTGCTCCGCAAGGCTCTCCGATCATGGGGCGGAAGCGAGCCTGTATACGGCACCCGGTTACAGAGGACATGGATATGCAGTGGAGACGGTAAAGTGCTGGCAGTATTATGTCAAGGAGCATGGACGCATGCCAATCTACAGTACATCTTGGGATAATCTCGCTTCACAGCAAGTTGCCCGTAAACTCGGATTAATTCAGTTCGGTGTGGATTTTAGTATCACAACTGTGGATTTGAGGAAGGACTGTGGTGTCTGATGATCCGCACTTTCGTACAAAAGGATCTGCAGTATGTCATTGAAGCGCATATTCGAATCTATCGAAACGAGTATAATTATGATTATAGCTTTGCTGAATTTATCACCAACGCGGTGAATTCGTTTGGACTTAAAGGCAATCACGCGAGGGAGATGTTATGGCTTGTTGAGCTAGATCAAGCAGCTTTTGTCAGGTCAGGAGCTTACCGAAGAACAATGGGAACTTGCTCTGTAGTTGGCCGGGGGCTTGAGTATGAAAGCCAAATCTGTTGCGTTAACTCATTGTTGAAAGGAGTGGTACAGTGAATCGCAGAAGACTGATTCTGGGTTTGTTATCCGTATGCACAGCATTGACGGTAGTAGCATGTTCGACTCGGACAGAAGACCAAGCATTATCAGCAACCATTGAAAGCAAGGTGCAGCAGATGGTTAGCGACCCTGTCCTCCTGACCAGCAGCAATCCGAATGATTATATTGCTGGTAACCGGGAGGCTTACGAGGACATCCTGCATACGGGTGAGGCCGGACTGCTTCACTTGCTACAGCAGCTCGAATCCAGTCCGGATAATGGTCTCAAGGAATGGATCATGGCTCAGGCAAGTACTGAACTGCTTGGAGAGCTTAACCCTGTAGAGGCATGGCATAGTGGCAAGGACTGGCTCAGACAGTATAAAATGAACATAGAATAACAAACCTCACCTCCAGTCAGCATGAGCAGCATTGAGAGGTTCTTGGAACCCGAAAGAATACATTATAGAGGTGAAATCCTTGAATAAGAAAATTGCTTTTTTTGATTCAGGCATCGGTGGTTTAACCGTTTTGCATAAGGCATTACAACAGTTTCCGGAAGAAAAATTTCTGTATTACGCCGATACCCTGCATGTCCCGTATGGAACCAAGTCTGCGGATGAGGTTAGAGGACATATTTTTGATTGTGTGGAAGCCATCGTTCAGGAGGATGTCCAAGCAATCGTGATTGCTTGTAATACAGCAACAAGTCTGGCTGTGAAGGATCTGCGCGCCAAGTACGATATCCCGATCATTGGCATGGAGCCTGCGGTGAAACCAGCCGTGGAGATGAATCGCGACAGTGGGAAGAGAGTGCTTGTATTTGCCACGGCCCTCACCTTGAGTCAAACCAAGTATAACGAACTGGTATCGCGTGTTGATGATCACCACAGTGTGGATTCCATTGCGCTGCCGGAACTTGTGGAATGGTGTGAACAGCTGGATTTTGATCCGGGTAAAATCGCTGATTATTTCCGGTTCAAGCTGGCAGATCTCGATCTTCATGGGTATGGCACAGTGGTGCTTGGTTGCACGCATTATCCATTCTATACATCCATTCTGCGCACGGTTCTGCCAGATCATATACAGATCATTGATGGCAGTACAGGCACAGTGAACCATCTGAAGCAGCGGCTTGGACTGGTGGCTCAGCAGGGAGACAGAACAGGGGGACAGGTCACTTTCCTCAGTTCATCAGGCCGACCGGAAGAGCGGGAGAAGATGTACAGTGCACTTCAATATCTTGAGATGAACTCCAAGTAAGTTACACCATAGGAGGTGACAGCTATGCAGTCCATTTATCTTATCCGTCACGCTAAGGCCACAGGGCAGGAACCCCATGCAGAGCTTACAGATGAAGGGATCAGGCAGGCTGAAAAACTTGCAAATATCTTGGCTCATCACTCCATAACGTATATTGTCTCCAGTCCATGGAAAAGGGCCGTTCAGACGGCTATGCCACTGGGCATAGCAACGCTGCAACATATACATACGGATGAACGTCTCCAGGAGAGGGTACTTAGCTCTCTTGATCTGCCTAACTGGATGGATGTACTGAAACGTACATACGATGATGTGGATTGGGTGGAAGAAGGCGGGGAATCTTCGAGAAACGCGGCTGCAAGGGGGCTGGCGCTACTGGAAGAGTTGTGGAGCAGACCGGAACAGCACGGGGCCGTGGTTACACATGGGAACTTGTTATCATTGCTTATTCGTGAGTATGAACCATCCTTTGGTTATGAAGAGTGGACCAAACTGTCTAACCCGGATGTGTATGTGCTGGAGAGACTACAACCAGATGCAGGGTTGTCCACCATTCGAAGAATTTGGACTGATTGAACAGCAAAAAGAGTGCTCCAGCGATATGATATCAGCCAGAACACTCTTTTCGTTTATCCACTGGGCATATTTACAATGCGGCAATCATGATCATAACCCATCCAGCCAAAAATGCGACTCCGCCAAGTGGGGTAATGGCTCCCAATTTACGAACGCCCGTTACACTTAAAGTGTACAGGCTGCCAGAGAACAGGATGATTCCGGCGAACATCAGCCACCCGGCAAGCATGACGAGTGAAGAGGATTCAAGACGGTCTGCCAGCAGTCCGATCAGGATGATGCCAAGTCCGTGGATGAGGTGATATTGAACACCGGTTTCATAGATTTTAATCATGTCAGCGGATAGTTTGCGCTTGAGCGCGTGTGCGCCAAAAGCACCCAAAGCAACAGCCAGGAACATCATAATACTCCCGAGAATAATCAGGGTTTGCAATGTGTTTTTCTCTCCTTTTAAGGGTAATTAGATATAACATCAAAGTGTACTGCACGAGTGTTGTCTACAGTTTACGCAATTGAATCTGCCCAATGGAGTGATCGGCTTCCTTTTTCAGAATCAGTCTGGCACGCCCTTTGGTTGGCAAAATGTTTTCATGCAGGTTTTTGGCATTGATATCCTGCCAGATCTGGTTGGCCGTACGCACGGTTTCTTCTTCATCGATATTGGCGAATCGTTGATGGAAAAAGGAATCCGTGTTCTGGAACGCTGTATTGCGAAGCAACTTGAAACGTTCAACGTACCAGTGTCGTATATGCTCTTCTTCCGCATCAATGTAGATGGAAAAATCGAAGAAATCACTAACCAGCAAAGGTGTTTCCTTTTTGATCTGAAGTACATTGATGCCTTCAATAATGAGAATATCGGGTTGACAGATCTGTTTCTCTTCCCCTTGAATGACATCGTAGGCGAGGTGAGAGTATACGGGGGCTTTCACTTCGGGCTTGCCAGATTTCACATCACCCATGAACTGAATCAGGGATTTGATATCATAGCTTTCCGGGAATCCCTTGCGGTTCATGATGCCCTTCTCTTGCAGCACCGCATTGGGGTATAAGAAACCGTCGGTTGTGACAAGGTCAACCTTAGGGCTATTCTTGCCTCTGGCGAGCAGTGCCTGTAGCAAGCGGGCCGCTGTACTTTTGCCCACGGCAACACTACCCCCGATTCCAATGATGTAGGGGGAGGGGAGGGCTTCTTTTTTCATAAAGGAGGCCGTCAGTTGATTCAGCTCTCGTGAAACTCTTGCATACAGGTCAATAAAGTGGGTAAGAGGCAAATATATATCTTCGACTTCTTGAATCGATACCTCTTCATTCAATCCCTTTAACTTTTCTAATTCGGCTTCCGTCAGTGGAAGAGTGGTCTGATGTTGTTTAAGTTCAGCCCATTCCTTGCGGTTAAACTCGATGTAAGGAGAGTATAAATTCATGAGATCCCGCTTTCTGTATGTAATATAATTGTGGACACAAGCTTTAGTGTACCAAATTTCAGGAAACTGACAACACCTTTACATTGTGCCTTTCATAATGCCTTTCGTCAAAATGGAGCGAAAAACAACTTACTAGGAAAGTTTAACCCAATTTATGTTAAAGTCAACGTATACCATGCGGAAGGGTGACAGCAAATGATCGTATATGAGAGAGAGCATGATTTTGTTTTGACCGCACAGCATGAGCATGGATTAGTAGCCGGAGAGATGGCTTCCCACTGGAAAAATGAATTATTATCCGATGCTGCGCATCGGGATGAATTGATTCTAGCGGCCAAGGAACATGACCGTGGTTGGATTGAACTGGATTCATCTCCGTTCTGGAATGATTACAGTCAATCGCCGTATTCGTTTCGTGACTTTCCATTGCGTCCGCGTTTTGTATTCTACCATAAAGGGATTGAAGAAGTTCGTCAGAAAAACCTCTACGCCGGATTATTGTGTAGCTTGATGTATACGGATCTGTTTCAGAAAAATCTGGGGGCCAATGCTCAGGATGATGATGACATCCGAGATTATCTGGAGCAAGAACACGAACGTCAGCTGGATTGGGAGAAACAGCTTGGTGGTGATGCTGAAGCACTGAAACAGAGGCTGCAAAGTGATGTGGAGATCATGCTTTTCTGTGATCAGCTCAGTCTGTTTCTCTGTATGGAGGAACCTGGAACACCTGCTGCGCGTTATGATTTTTTTGCAGAAGGGCTCAGTTGTACGTTTGATGCCTGTTCCAGACAACCGATTCAGGCAGAGTGGTTATCCAATGAAAAAGTAGGCCTGTCTTTTTTCCCGTTTGATGAGGACTTTACGATCGTTTTACCTTATAAATCGGTGCCAAAGGCAAGTATCCGCAAATTTGGTATGCAACAGGCTTATCGCCGGGCTGAATGGAAGGAACGCCGGGTGTTGATTACGGAATTGAACTGAGAACTGGAAACTCCAGGTTTAAGGAAAGAGCAGCATAGAATATCACAGAACAGGCGGGCTTCTGATGTACAGGTGTACAGGGCGTCCGCCTTTCGTATGCATATATATCATCATAGACTATAGTATGAGACCAGTGAAAATACCAATGAATCAGAGTGGAAATAAAGAAGGAAAACACAGGTTATTCCCAGAAATGTTAGTGTACAGCGGAGAAGCGCACGTTAGCAGGAGGACGAATATGGATACTAGAATAGAGATATTAACGATGTGTATGGTATGGGACAAAATGAATGATCAGGTGCTGTTAATGAATCGGCCGGACCGCAAAGGATTTCCGGGATACATCGCTCCTGGGGGGAAGGTAGACTTTCCGGAGAGTATCGTGGATGGTGCCGTGCGGGAGGTTCTGGAGGAGACGGGGCTAGTAGTCAATGAGATTACGTATAAAGGGCTTGATGAGTTCTGTGATCCCGAACAAGGATTGCGGTACATGGTATTTAACTATTTGGCAACTTCATTTGAGGGTCAGTTATTGCAAGATCCGCCCGAAGGCGAACTGTTATGGGTGCCTATGAAGCGGGTTTTTGAGTTGCCTATGCAGGATTGGTTTGCTGAACGTCTCCCGCGTTTTTTCCAAAAAGGTACTTTTGAGCGGAGTGTGATCTGGGAGAAGTCATCCGGACGTACGCTGCAAGAGACATTTATGGTGTATAGCGATTCCGTACTTGAACAGAGTGGGACCAAATAAGTTAAACCGTCAGAAGGAGGAAAAATCATGGGATACCAGCATGCCCTGCAAGGATACATTGCGGCTACGCTTGATGGGGAATGGAAATTAATCCATGAGCATTTAAGCTTGGGCTAGGATAAAAATAATGCCTCATAATGTATCATCCATATCTATATATTTATATCCAAATATTATGATATAATGAAGTTTACTAGTTTTATAGGAGATGACTAGTCTGTGGGTAATAGTGTGTGATTAATAGATTGAGTAAACTAGTTTGTTGAAATGAAGAATGATATATTTGTGGATTTGCCATACATAGGCTTCTGCAAACAGGACGTAAATGAATATTGTACGATGAAAAGGTGGAGATTGGCATGAAATTGTCGTTCCGGATTTTGGACTGGGAAGAAGAAAGACCCTACGAACTTTTATTGATGGCTGATCCTTCAAAAGCAATTGTGGATGAGTACCTGAGTCGGGGTGTTTGTTTTATTGCCGAGTATGAAGGAGAGATGGTTGGGGAGTTCGTATTGTTGAAGACTCGTCCGGAGACTGTGGAGATTGTTAATATTGCCGTACAGGAAGAACTGCAGGGACAAGGTGTAGGCAAACACATGATTAAGGAAGCGATGGAAGCTGCACGTAGATTGGGCTGCCGAATTCTTGAGATTGGGACAGGCAACTCCAGCTTTCATCAATTGAAGTTATACCAACGTTGCGGATTCCGCATTATCGGGGTTGATCATGACTTCTTTGTGAGGCACTATGAGGAAGAGATTATAGAGGATGGTATCCGCTGTGTGGATATGATCCGTATGGCCATAGATCTGGATGCTGTTACAGAGGATGAAAAGAAATAGGAAGTATTTGCTGGGGTGAAATTTGCTGAATCCAATGAAGCTGCTCGGATAGTTCATGTCTGGGCCAGCTTTTTGCTATGGGTCTCCTGAAGAAAACCCCAATTATTTGTTGAATGTTATGTCAAATGGTTAATGTTTAACTTGACGGTTTGTTTTTGAACATAATGGACCACAATTCAATTAAGGAGGTAAAATGGGAGATCGTATGCCTATTTGCTGTAATTAAGCGTTCGTTGTTCTACTCAAATTGCTCGATTTATTCGATTCATCTAATTTATGCATCAATTGAACTAAAAATAGGAAATGCTCCTGAGCGTAAAAGTTTATAGAATAGAGAGTAGAACACGGACTTCACTTGAAAAAGAGGAGAAGGTGTAACCTTCGAACGGATCAGGACAGTATTCGACATCTGTGCGACGGTATATACAATCATTGTTTTACTTTGATTTTGAAAACGCAGACAAACCTTGACGGGAGCGTCGGACTAACGTTACTACCACCAACAGCACGATTATTGGACTTCATGAAAAATTTCGCTTAAAATGTTGAACGAACGCAAATTACGGCTTAGTCAATGATTTCCGTCAAAAACTTATGACTAAATCAAGACGGAGGGAACGTCGATGACGATCGTGGAAGGCAACAAGAAGCCCTGGGAAAGTTACTATGGCCCCAATATGGGATACGTACAGGAACAATATGAATTATTCACTCAAGACCCTGGTTCGGTTACACCGGCCTATCGGGAACTATTTGAACAATGGGGTGCACCGCCGATGTCTGGCAGGGATGCACGCACAACCTTGAATTCAAGCAACGCCCAATCGGCTTCCGGAAACGTAGACATTCAATTATTACAGAAAGCGGTTACAGCAGGTAAACTCGTATGGAACATCCGTACATATGGTCATCTTGCTGCAGATATAGATCCGCTTGGAATCAGTGAAGATACAGACACATCTTTGCTGGAACCTCAGCATTTTGAATTAAACGAAGAAGATCTGAAAGCTTTGCCTGCTTCCCTGATCTGGGAAGGTGCAGATGGGCAGACAGCAACTGGATGGGATGCAATCCAACGTTTGCGTCAGATATACACTGGACCTATGGCCTATGAATTCAGTCATGTGCACGAAGTTCAAGAACGTGAGTGGCTGAATCGTCGTGCGGAATCCCGGACATCACCGGCTCCACTTACGCCGAAAGAACGTAAGGCTTTGCTGGAACGTTTGGTTGAAGTCGAGCAATTTGAAGATTATCTTCACAAAACATTTGTTGGGCAGAAACGTTTCTCCATCGAAGGCAACGATGTGCTTGTTCCGATGCTGGATGAAGCTGTTCGCATCATGGTAGAAGCCGGATCAAGCCACATTCTGATGGGGATGGCCCACCGTGGACGGTTAAATGTACTGGCTCATGTTTTGGGCAAACCGTACAGCAAAATTTTCTCTGAATTTCATCATGCTCCGAACAAAGATTTGGTTCCATCGGAAGGTTCGACTGGAATCAACTACGGTTGGACGGGGGATGTCAAATATCATATGGGTGCCAACCGTTTTGTAAAAGACGGGGAAACTGTACAGGCACGCCTTACTCTGGCCAATAACCCGAGCCATCTGGAATACGTCAATCCGGTTGTACAAGGGTTTGCACGTGCGGCTCAGGATGACCGGCGTGACCCTGGATATCCGAAGCAGGACGTGACGAAGGCAGCTACCATTTTGATGCATGGTGATGCAGCATTCCCTGGAGAAGGGATCGTTGCAGAAACGCTTAACTTCAAAGCTCTGCCAGGATATCAGAATGGCGGAACCATCCATATTATCGTCAACAATCGTCTGGGTTTCACTACAGATAGCAGTGATTCCCGTTCAACGTACTACGCAAGTGACCTTGCTAAAGGGTACGAAATTCCGATTGTACACGTGAATGCGGACAATCCGGAAGCTTGTATTGCAGCCATTCGTATGGCAGCCGAGTATCGCAATCGATTCAAAAAGGATTTCCTGATCGACTTGATCGGTTACCGTCGTTACGGTCATAATGAAACCGATGATCCCGAAACGACTCAACCTATCGTCTATGACAAGGTGAAAAACCATCCAACGGTAAGCCACTTGTATCAGGATCACTTGAAGCAAGAATCGGTTATCGATGATGCGTCTATTGCGAGCATTCGCGATGGAGTAACGAACAAATTAAAAGAAGCTTATGACCAGATGAAGAAAAATGAAGTACATGAATATTACCAACGAAAAATCAGCGAGCCGGAAGCTGTTACGATTACGCCTACTGCAGTACCATTGGAGAATCTGCGCAGCATTAATGCTGATCTGCTGAAATGGCCTGAGAACTTCAATGTGTATCCGAAGTTACAGCGGATTTTGCAACGCCGGAGCACTTCCCTGAACGAAGGGGAAAAAGTCGATTGGAGCCTTGCGGAGACACTCGCATTTGCAACCATTCTGGCAGATGGCAAGCCAATTCGGATTAGTGGACAGGATGCCGAGCGCGCTACATTCGCACATCGGAATCTGGTGTTGCATGATTCGGAGAATGGTGCAAAGTTCTGCCCATTACATCACTTGCCACAGGCAAGAGCATCCTTTGCAATCTATAACAGTCCGTTGTCTGAAGAATCCGTTGTTGGATTCGAATACGGATATAACGTATATTCACCCGATACACTGGTTATCTGGGAAGCCCAATTCGGTGACTTTGCCAACTGTGCACAAGTTATCTTTGACCAGTTTGTATCCGCGGGTCGTGCCAAGTGGTCTCAAAAATCCAGTTTGGTCATGTTGCTTCCACATGCGAATGAGGGTCAGGGACCTGAGCATACAAGTGCTCGTCTTGAACGCTTCCTGCAGCTTTGTGCAGAAGACAATATGACGGTTGCCAACTTGTCGAGTGCATCTCAGTACTTCCACTTGTTGCGTCGTCAAGCTTCGTTGACTGAAACGGAAGATGCTCGTCCACTTGTGATGATGTCACCGAAAAGTCTCATTCGGAATCCGCGTGTTGCATCACCGGCAGTCGAATTCAGTGAAGGCAAGTTTGAGCTTGTGCTGGAGCAAGCCGGACTGGGTACACAGCCCGATCGCGTGGAACGCATTGTTTTGTGCAGTGGCAAGATTGCCATCGACCTGGAAGATGCTATTGAAAAAGATAAAGCAGATCGGTCATGGCTTCACATCATTCGAGTGGAACAGCTATATCCGTTCCCGGCAGAAGAGATCAAACGTGTACTCGCACGTTTCAGCAATGTAACAGAACTGGTATGGGTACAGGAAGAAAACAAAAACATGGGTGCCTGGACATACATGGAGCCTCGTCTTCGTGAAGTTGCCCCGGAAGGTACAACCGTTAGATACGAAGGTCGCCCGGAACACGCAAGTCCTTCCAGCGGTTATCAGCTTGTGCATAGTATGGAACAGCAACAGATTATTACATCTGCGTTGAAGCAAACGACGAAGAATAATATTCCACTGGGGAGGTAACAGCTGTGAGTGAAATTAAAGTACCTGCAATGGGTGAGTCAATAACTGAGGGAACTGTATCCAGATGGATGGTTAAAGAAGGGGATACCGTTAATCAGGGTGATGTGCTTCTTGAACTGGAAACGGACAAAGTAAATATCGAGATCAGCGCAGAAGAAAGTGGCGTGCTGGAGAAGATCATTCGTCAGGAAGGAGAGACGGTAGAGATCGGTGAAACGATCGGTACACTCTCAGCTGGTTCTGGAGGAGGAAGCGGTGCACCCGCTTCCGGACCAGCAGCTGAAGAGAAAAAGGCCGTTACTCCTGCACCTGAAGCTCCAACACCACCACCAGCACCCGTTGCGGCAGCACCGGAGTCATCCGATAGTGCCAAGACGGCTTCACCGTCTGCCCGTAAGCTTGCACGTGAACGTGGCATCGAACTGGATCAGGTTCAGAGCAAAGATCCGATTGGACGAGTATACCAGGACGATGTGAAGAGCCATAGCAATCAGGCGCCAGCTCCTGCTGCTCCACCTGCGAGTAAAGCCCCAGCGGCACCAAGTGCTCCGGCAGCGGGTAGTTCCACTTATACCAAACCAGTGGAGCGTCAACGCATGTCTCGTCGCCGTGCGACCATTGCCAAACGTCTGGTAGAGGCTCAGCAGACAGCAGCCATGTTGACTACGTTTAATGAAGTAGATATGACTGCCATCATGGATGTACGTAAACGCCGTAAGGACAAGTTCAAAGAGAAACATGAGATCAACTTGGGCTTCATGTCCTTCTTCACCAAAGCGGTTGTGGGTGCTCTGAAAAAATTCCCTACAATTAACGCAGAGATCGATGGCGAAGATGTTGTGCTCAAAAAGTATTATGATATCGGCATTGCCGTATCTGCGAAGGAAGGACTGGTTGTACCTGTTGTGCGTGATGCCGATCGTCTGGGCTTTGCCGAGATCGAGAAGAGCATTGCGGACCTGGCATCCAAGGCTCGTTCCAACACGCTGGCGTTGTCTGACCTGCAAGGCGGAACGTTCACTATTACCAATGGTGGAACATTTGGTTCCTTGTTGTCTACACCAATCCTGAATACACCTCAAGTGGGTATTCTGGGTATGCATAAGATTCAGCTTCGTCCCGTGGCAATTGATGCAGAGCGGATGGAGAACCGTCCGATGATGTACATCGCGTTGTCCTATGATCACCGGATTATCGACGGTAGTGAGGCTGTTCGTTTCCTCGTGACCGTGAAAGAACTGCTTGAAGACCCGGAATCCCTGTTAATTGAAGGTTAATCCATAACGTTTGATTATAGCTATTATTCATATCGCTTAACAAGAGAACCCCTGAACTGGAGCGCAGCGTGAGCTGACATCCGATTCAGGGGTTTCTTTTGGCTTTTGGTATGTTGTCTCCGACTCTATTATATAGAGTCAGCCGTCTCGGTAGGGCTCACCGGACTAGGGTGTGTATTCGAGCCAGGGGTATTCCGCTCTAGCCAGCTCACAACGTGCTGGGCTACTTCTGTTCGGTTGATCTCATGCAGCATTTCATGGCGTCCATCCGGATACAGGCGATACTCAATATTCTCCAGGTGAAGTTTCTTATATTGGGAGACCAGATTAAGAACGCCTTTGCCATGAAGTCCGACAGGGTCCTTCTCACCTGAGAACAGATATACGGGTTTATGTTTGGGTATGCGTTCCATATTGTGTGGAAGATGGACTTCGAGCAGCAATTTGAAAAAGTCGCGGAAAAATCCTGCTGTACAGACCACTCCGCACAGGGGATCATCAATGAACCGTTGAACCTCTTGCGTGTCCCTGGACAACCAGTCAAACGGTGTCGTCGCAGGGCGGAAAGAGCGGTTAAATCCGCCAAATACAATCGCATTGAGCAGCATGCTGGGATGAGTAGCCCCCTGAATGCCACATTGCAAGAAGGCGAGCTTCTCTCCAATACGGAGAAGACCGCGTCTGCCATTGGTCCCGGATAAAATAAAGGCATGGTACTGCTCATGACCAGCGTACATGAGATGTTGTACCAAGAATGAGCCCATGCTATGTCCCATTAGAAACAGGGGCACCCCAGGATTCTCCTTGGCGGCTACTTCGCCCAGATTGATCATATCACTCGCCATCCAGCGGAAGGCATCGATACCAGCATTACCAAGCAACTTGGCATTCTCCACAGTTTTGCCATGACCCCGATGGTCATTGGCATAAACCGCATAGCCATTTTGGGTAAGAATGTCTGCAAATTCTGCGTATCGGGCTGCTGTCTCGCCCATGCCATGTGCAATTTGCACTACACCTTTAACGTTGCATTCCGGATCGGGAAGCCAGCGGTACACATGAATACGGGTACCTTCACTAGCGACCAAGGCAAAGGTAGATTCCTGCATCTCGTGTAATTCCTCCTTCACGGGTCACATATAAGCTTGATTTAGGGCAGATAAGAGCGAAGAACAGTGGTATTCCCGTTCAATGTATAAGAACCCAGATTGGCTGGCAAGAGATAACATTGTCCAGCTTTCAATTCAATGCTGTCTGATTCAGCATGTGCCCACTCCAAAGTTCCTTCTCCTTCACAGACAACGAGAATCGTGAAGCTGTCAGGATTGGTGGAGAGTTCCCACTGTTCAGTCACAATCCCTTTTTCCACCACGAAATAAGGGCATTCCGCAAGCTTGAGCCATTCACCGGGAGTCGCGTTATTTGTTCTCATTGTTGAGGCACCTGCGCCCTCATAGGCGGTGACATTTAATGAGTCTTCAACATGCAACTCACGTGGTTTGCCATCCAACCCTGGACGATTGTAATCGTATATCCGGTACGTCGTATCCGAGTTTTGCTGAATCTCAGCGACAACGACACCTGCACAGAGCGCATGCACTGTTCCGGCAGGGATAAAGAACGTATCACCAGCTTCTACAGGTACCTGACGAAGGGTATCCATCACCGTGCCGTTTTCCAATGCTTCTTTTAATGTTGCCCGATCAACGCCTTCATTCAAGCCATAGATGATGTGTGCGCCCGGTTTTGCGTCGAGCACATACCACATTTCTGTTTTGCCAAGCTCGCCAGGAGGAAGTGCCTCATACTCGTCAGTTGGATGAACCTGAACGGACAGGTCATCGTTGCAGTCAAGCAGCTTAATCAGAAGGGGGAAACGTCCGCCTTTTTCAGAGACGCCTTTGGTTCCAAGCCATTCGGTGCCCAGTTGTTCACGAACTTCATCCAGACCCTTGCCAGCAAGTGCTCCATTTAATACCTTGGTTGTACCGTTCGGATGATCCGCAATCATCCAGCCTTCTCCGATATGTCCTTCAGGGGGCGTAAGGCCGAATTGCTCCAGAGCACGACCGCCCCACACACGTTCTTTGAATTCAGGTTGGAATTGTAATGGATATGGCTTAGACATCAGTAATCTCTCCTCTAGTATATGAAATGGTGGATCGCTTTAATCAGTCATGGGCATGTAGTCGCCATGAGCAAACAAGTGAATACGTTTGCATATGTAGATCTAGAACACAGATCGCAGTAAGAAGAAGCCGTTAATAGCTCGCCTTGCGATTGTGTCTAGTTTATTGTATTTGGTGAACAAAGGAAATTATTTTTTCTCGATTCCGATCAGAAAAGGAGAAGTTTCTCGCTGCAACTGGCGATACATCACAACCTGTGCCTGTTCCACCGGCAGGGCAGAGGACCATTCCAATACGGCTGATGCTTCCTGTGCGCCTCCGTCATGACCGGGGTAGAGCACAACCGTAATGATTCCGCGAGGACGTAATAAAGCCAGTGCAGCCTCGAGTGCAGCGATCGTGCTGTCAGTCTCGGTTATGATGGAGAAATCTGCACTTTCTGAAGGTAGGTACCCCAGATTGAACATGACTGCACCAACCGCACCAAGCCATGACTCAGGCACCGCTTCTGCCATTCGATCATGGCTTAGTTGAAGCATGGAGATGGAGCCAAGCTTGGCTTCGTCGTTTTGTTTTCGAATCCGGGCCTGTGCCAGCGTGAGGGCTTCACTTTGAATATCGAATCCAATGACTTGACCACGCCTGCCTACTTGTTGTGCCAAAAATAGTGTGTCTGCTCCTGTACCAACCGTTGCATCTATGGCCAGATCACCTGGCTGCAGACGGGAGGAAATCCATTGATGAGCACAGCTGAGAACTGAAAGAAAGCCCATCTATGCTCGCCTCCAATACTTACCTTGCCATGAATCCCGCTCTCGCAGCTCACGATCAATGGAGTTCAACACTTCCCATTTGTTCATGGACCACATCGGTCCAATCAGCAGATCACGCGGTGCGTCGCCTGTAAGACGGTGTACGATTATTTCCGGTGGAAGCATCTCCAGTGTATCTACGATCAGCTTGATATACTCGTCCTGATCCAGAAAACGTAAAAGACCAGCTTCGTATTGCTTCACCATTGGTGTTTTGCGCATGAGATGTAACAGGTGAATCTTGATTCCCTGTACATCCATATTGGCAACTGCCCGTCCAGTGTCCAGCATCATCTCATGTGTCTCTTGAGGCAGACCATATATGATATGTGTGCACACACGTATATTCCGTTTGCGCAGTTTCTCAACCGCTTCTTCGTAACACTTCGTGTCGTGCGCGCGATTAATCAATGTTGATGTGGAATCATGGATCGTTTGAAGGCCCATCTCAACCCACAGGTAGGTACGCTCATTGAGTTCAGCCAAATAATCAACAACGTCATCTGGCAAACAATCCGGGCGAGTGGCGATGGACAAACCAACAACACCGGGTTGCTCTAGAATTTCTTCAAAATATTCGCGTAGCTCCTCAACCGGAGCGTACGTGTTCGTATAGGCTTGAAAATAGCCAATATAATGGGCTGTAGGCCACTTGAGGTGCTGTTTATCTCGAATTGTATTGAATTGGGTGACCAGATCTTCACGTCTGCTGCCAGCAAAATCGCCTGATCCACGCGCACTGCAGAAGGTGCAACCACCTTTGGCAATGGAGCCATCACGGTTGGGACAGGTGAATCCAGCATCCAGCATTACTTTGAAAACCTTATTGTTAAATTGATCTCGCATCTCATAATTCCAGGTATGGAATCGTTTATCTCCCCACAACAGAGGGGACTGTAATGCAGGTGCATTCATCTTCAGGGTACTCCTTTGGCTGTCGAATTACAGTAATCATACGTGAACAAAAGAAGAAGCGCTATGCAATTTCCGTCATAGACGATTCATAGCGATTATAGGTGTCTTCATGAACTTTTATCATTGTATCAAAAAACTAAAAAAAAAGGGAATCGAAACGCAAAAATAGGCCGTGAAATCAAGGTTTTCTCCTTGCTATAGTTTACACCTTATGTTATATTTAAATCAGCGTCAGACACCATCAAGTGGGTATTATTCATCATAGCATTTGAATCAACGTTGACGTCATGGACCATACTATACCGTGAGGTGATATGAATGAATTCCCAAGTTAAAAACAAAGAATTGAATCATGTGTCTGTTGAATTGACGGCAGAAGAAGCACTGGCTTTAACAGGTGTTCGTTTTAATGGTAATCCGAAAGTGAAAGCGGCTGCAAGACAAAAAGTTCGCGATGCTTTCGAAAAGACATTTGATTTTTCACACCAAGATAAGGTAGACTATGAACTATTAAAATAGTTGGACCCCAATTCCAAATAAATCGAAGAGGGAATCTTTGAGATTTGCCCAAAGTGGCAGATCCGAAGATTCCCTTTTCATTGCTCTTTACAATTTGCCGGTTCTTCGGCAAAATAAGTCTGAGACAAGTATGGGACAAACGGAGGAATAAAATGCGTTTACGTGGCAGAAAAGGGATAAGAGAAAATCTGGAGCAACAAGTTGATCTTGTTGTACTGGACCCCAAGCAACATAAAGGAAAATGGTCTGAACTGTTTGGCAATGATCACCCGATCTTCGTGGAATTTGGTATGGGTAAAGGTCAATTTATCAGCCAAATGAGTTATAAATATCCGGAATTTAATTTTATCGGTATTGATATGTATGATGAACTGGTGCGTCGTGCCAGTGAGAAAGCTCGTAATGCGTGGAGTCAGGCTGATGTGGAGACACCCCCGAACCTGAAGCTTGCGCTGGCAAATATCGAACAGATCGAAGAAGTTTTTGAACCGGAAGAACTGGAGCGCATTTATTTGAACTTCAGCGATCCTTGGCCAAAAGCAAAGCATGCACGTCGTCGTTTGACGCACCCGCGCTTCCTGAAGAAATACACGGAATTGCTTAATCCCAAAGGTCAGATTCATTTCAAAACCGATTCGGAGACGCTGTTTGATTTCTCACTCAACGCCATTGCCGACTTCGGCCTGCAAATGACCAATATTTCTTTGAATCTGCATCGTGATGGTTTGAATGAAGAACATGTGATGACGGAGTATGAGCAGAAATTCATGGGTAAAGGTATGAACATTCACCGGGTTGAAGTGATTGTAGGTGAAGAGGCCTTGCGTGAGTATCAGCAGATACGTCTGGACAAGTATAAAGTTCGCGAAGCTTCTGATGAGTCTGGCGAAGATCAGGAGCAGGAATAAATCAAAATCTAACTTAAATTCAATAAATTAGAGCGACACATGAGGTGAATGATTCATTCTCATAGGTCGCTCTTTTTTTGCAATAACAATCAGTGTGCAATGCTCCATAAACTCACGTCTGGGTTGATTTCAAAAGTTCTCTGAATGGAACTCTTTGCGGCGGTAATCGTTCGGTGTAACGCCGTTGAATTTCTTGAACATGCGGTAGAAGTAGGAACTGTTGGTGAATCCGGTTCTCTCGGCAATATCGGCAACAGAGTTCTCGGTCTCCACCAGCAGATGCTGGGCCTTGGCTATGCGGGTTTCGTTAATCACGTCCGTGAGCCCTTTCAGGGTGAGCTGTTTGTAGAGCCTGCTTACATAGATGGGCGACATGCCCAACTCATCTGCAATGGAAGTAAGACAGAGATTGGGGTCCGCATAGTCCCGCTCAACAATGCCATTGATTTTACGAATCAACTCTTCATGTTTCAGCGTACGTTTCTCCTCGACTTTGGAACCAAGCTCATCAAACATACGATAGAAGTGTTCATGCACTTCACTGATGTCTTCCGCGTCTTTGACAGGTAGCATCAGACCATCCGAGACTGAATCAAGCATGAGTTGATTATTCTTCTTGAGGGTATTTCGTACATGGTTCAGTGTCATCGTCAGATGGGATAAGGCTAGTTGGAAGACGGTAAATGGATAATCGGCTGTCTCGCTGACAATATCTGCATAGACTTGTTTTGCTTCTCGTGTCTTGCCTGTCATTAGATGATCGACAAGTTGTCTTTCCTTACCTGCTGGGAATGCGTACTCCTTGGCGTGATAAGCCATGATGTCAGAGGTATAGATCAGACAGCCCGGTCCCATGAACAAACGATGCAGTGAGGCTTCGGCTGATCTGGTGTAGGATGCAATACTGTCTTCCAATGAATCTTCTTCCGTGCCGATCGTACAGGAGATGGAGCATTTCAAATGGGTCATTACAGCAGCCTGCATCATGCGCAGAAGCTCATCGATCCGGTTATGGGCAGGTTGCCCAAGTTCATGGTTTTCTGCTTTTTCGTTGAAAATGAGTGTGATCAGATCACCGCCCATGTCCACAGCTTCCGCATTGTAGTGGAGATCGGCTGTCTCGGTGCATATGTTCATCATGGCGTATTTTACAAGCTGGGTCTCATCACGATACGTTTCGCAGAATTCGGTAAAATGGTCAATACGCAGCAATACCAGTCTGGATGCACGCTGAACATCAATGGAGGAACCATAGAACTTCATCCGTTCTTCCAGCATACCTCCAGTTACTGTTTCGCGGCCCTGCAGTGCCCCTCGTAGAAAATCCTGCCGTAACAAATGAAGACTGCCACGTCGCTCTGCTTCCATCACACGTAAACGAACAAGCACCTTATCAATAGGGTGATATAGTTTTCGGGACACAAGGTAAGAGAGCAGTAACCCTGCGAAGAGAAGTCCAACACAAAACAGAACGGTATGTGTGCGCATACTCCGTATATCTGAGGTAATCAGATCATAAGGTGTTATTCTCACATAACGCCAACCCAGATCATCGGGAGCGGTATAGGTGATGAGCGATTTTTCTCCGTCGACCTTCTCGGTAAAGTAAGCGGACTGCTGCATGTCCTGCATGATCGGCTGCATAAATGCTTCGCTGGAGAGATTTTTCATCAATGCACGGTCGCCAAAGTCTGATAAAAGGTCTCCATTCTCATTCACGATAAAGGTCTTGCCTGGTTGATCCACAGCATTCATATTTGGACTGAGCCAATCATCCTTGATATTAACGATAACAGCATAGTTTAGCTTCGCGTTATCATTAATCGTGTCATAACAGAGATAGGTGTAGCTGTTAACCTCTGTTGCTTCGGTAGAGCCGACCTGATATGTACGCGGGATGGGGACAAAAGGTTTATAGTCATGGAAGCGTTGGAGGATGCTTGTAATCCCCTGATCATCGATCTCCGAGATGGACTGCTGCCCATTGCGCACGTTGGAACTTATAAAGAATTCATTACTTTTGGAGTTATATACATAGATGGATTCTATAAAAGGAAGGGACATACGATAGTTATCTAGCTGCTCCATCGCTGATGTGATCTCATAGATATTTGGTTTGGAATAGAGCAGTAATGAAGAGATGGTGTAGTCCTGATAAATCTGATATGACAATGATTTTGCAGTTTCGGTCATTTTGGCCACTTCACGGCTGGTTTGTGTAAGACTGTTCATATCTGTACGGTACACCTGGCGAAGAGCAATCCGATTATAGTTGACATACAAAATAGAAGAAGCCACAAGTAAGGTAGCGACGGTACTGATAATAATGCCGATCAGAATCCGTGTGAAGACCTTCTGACTGTCCTCTGAACGTTTACGCATTCTTCTTCCCCCCCCTCGAACCTCCTGTTTTGGGTGAACAACATAGAACTTCATATACATACGTTAGGCTTCATATATGGATGAGCAGAAGAGCAAGAGTATCTTGAATTATATATTATGTATGCGTTTACATCAATGCTGGACAGGCTGTTTTGCCTGTTTTCTCTACAGAAAGTTCAACTTTCGCTGGATTGTTCACTAGGTGTAGCCTATGCACGATATCAATATTTGTGAACGGATGTGTGTGAATGTCTGTTCATTTCATGGTTCGTTCGTTTTGTTCATAGTTCATTTCGCAGAATCGTTCATTTTCTGACGGGAAGCTTCAGTATCCGTGAGCGAAGAGAGCATCTACAATTAAAAGAGAGTTCCACCACGCAGCACCGCAAGAAATTCGGGAGGGATCGAGCCATGCTCAAAGAATTGAACAAAAACAAAATCATGTTTCTGATGCTGTTGCCCACGCTGATCTTTTTTCTGATTAACTCGTATTTTCCGATGGTCGGCATCTATTATGCATTCACCCGGTATGATTTTGAAGGCGGATTATTTGGCAGTCCATTTGTCGGTCTGGAGAACTTTAAGTTCCTATGGCAATCCGGGATGCTGTTGAAACTCACAACCAATACCGTGGGTTACAATCTCGCTTTCATTATATTAGGAAACGGACTGGCGATCTTCTGTGCGATCATGCTTAGCGAAATCCGTGGCAGGTTATTCAAAAAAATTACGCAATCCGTCATGTTCTTGCCGTATTTCATCTCATTTGTACTATTAAGTGTAATCGCTTACAACATGTTTAACTACGAGTCGGGTTTTGTGAACACGGTGCTCAAACGTTTTGAGGCCGGCCCGGTCGACATTTATAACACACCCTGGATCTGGGTGTTCCTGATCATCATCTTTTATCTGTGGAAAAATCTTGGATACAGCATGGTCATCTATCTGGCCGCCATAACGGGTATCAGTGACGAGTATTATGAAGCTGCCCGAATCGACGGGGCCAATATTTTTCAGCGGATCTGGTACATTACGGTACCGATGCTGAAGCCAACCTTTGTCATCCTGTTGTTGTTCTCACTCGGCAGCATTATGAAGGGGCAGTTTGACCTGTTCTATCAACTGATCGGTAACAACGGGGTGCTGTACAACGCTACAGATATTATTGATACGTATGTGTATCGTTCACTGAAAGTAACGTTTGATATCGGGATGGCAACGGCTGCTGGTTTGTATCAATCGTTGTTTGGATTCATTTTGATCATGACCGTCAACTATATTATCCGCAAAGTAAATGAGGACTATGCCTTGTTCTAGAACGCCCACAGGGCAGGAGGGAGAACGATCATGAACACGCCAATGAATACTCACACTCGTACGAATACGCGTCTCAGAGATTCGGAATTCACTTTCATGTTTCAACTGATTTCCTACAGCTTCATCATCATTTTATCAATCATGTGCTTGCTACCGTTTCTGCTGATTCTATCCGGTTCATTCAGCAGCAACGAGTCCATTGTGAGGGATGGATATCACCTCTTTCCAACGGACTTTTCCCTGGAAGGTTATAAGATGGTTTTTACATTCCCTACAAAGGTACTCAAGGCTTATGGGGTTACGGTCTTTACAACGGTGGTGGGAACTTCGCTAGGGCTGTTCCTCATCACGATGGCCGGATTTGTGCTCCAGCGTAAGGATTTTAAATATCGGAACACGTTCTCGTTTTTTATCTACTTCACAACCCTGTTTGGTGGGGGACTTGTGCCTTGGTACATTATGCTGGCGAACTACTTCAATCTCATGGATACGTACACCGTACTGATTTTCCCGGGATTGATGACGCCATTCCTCATTATCCTGATGAAAAACTTCATTCGTTCGGCAGTGCCCGATGAGTTGATTGAGTCCGCCAAAATTGATGGAGCGAATGACTTCCGCATCTATTTCAGCATTGTGTTGAAACTGGCGATGCCTGGTATCGCAACCGTAGGTCTGTTTCTGGCACTGGGGTACTGGAATGATTGGTTTACCTCATCCCTCTTCATTAACAACCCGGATATGTACCAACTGCAATTTTATCTCTACAATACGATGAACACGATTACATTCATTGACCAGATGGCGATTGGCACAGGGATCACACTCAGTCAGGATGTGCCTACTGAATCAACCAAGATGGCGATGGCTATCGTTGTGACGGGACCGATTCTGTTCCTGTATCCGTTTGTACAACGTTATTTTGTCAAAGGACTCACCATTGGTGCAGTGAAAGGTTAGAACGTGAACACGCTGTGGGTGTCAGGCCATTGACATCATTTCCGGTCTGAAACATGGCGAGTCTGCGCTAACATATAAAGGTTCACCACAAAAAGGGAGGATGCGTATGCGTAACAAAACAATTCGGCACCTGTCTCTGGTACTTGCCCTGATGTTGTTCGCCGGGGTACTTGCCGCATGTAATAACGGTTCGGGGGGATCGACGCAAGGAAGCGAGCAGGGAGGAACATCCGGGAACAAAGGCGAGAAAGTCACGCTTCAATTTTACATGCTTGGGGATGCTCCAAAAGATCTGCCTGTTATTGAATCCGAGATCAATAAGCTGGCTGAGGCTGATCTGAACGTCAATGTGAAATTCAACTACACCTCATGGACCGACTGGGATCAAAAATATAAACTGCTGCTGTCTTCCGGACAGCCGATCGATCTGATCTTCACAGCGGATTGGACATTCTATCAGTCCTATGCGAAGAAGGGCGCGTTCCTGCCGCTGGATGAAATGCTGCCTACAGCAGCGCCAGCACTGAAAGCTCATGTACCTGATGACATGTGGAATGCTGTCAAAATCAATGACAAAATCTATACTGTTCCATCCACTTGGATTGAGTATGTAACCGAGGGAATTGCGTACCGTGAGGACTTGCGCGAGAAGTACAATCTGCCGAAGCCGGAATCTTTGGAGACACTCGAAGCGTATCTGGAGGGCATCAAAGCCAACGAACCCAATATGATTCCGATTGCGGATAGCAATGCCAACCATACCCATGGAATTCGTCAATTGACATCCAAGCTGGTTAATACAGCAGGTCAACTTCCATATGGACTGGATATTATGTATGACACACCATCAACCGTGACGTCCTACTGGGGATCCGCGCAACACCTGGAAGACCTGAAAACATACAAACGTTGGATGGACAAAGGATTTTTCCCGAAAAACGTACTGAATGTAAAAGATACATCCAACTCGTTGCTGCAAAATGGAAAAGCGGCTGTTGTTCTGTCCGGGGAAAACCCTAACAAATTTAATGCAGATGTAATCAAGGTGCAGTCTACTCATCCAGATTGGAAACTGGCTTATTTCCCTTACCCGAATGCAAAAGGGTTTGCACAACCGGTTCACCCGATCCACAATGGTTTTGCGATTCCGCGTAGCAGTAAAAACCCGGAAAAAGCATTGGCATTTTATGAGAAACTGGTGACAGACAAAAGATATAACTGGTTGACTGAATACGGCGTTGAGGGCAAAAACTTCGAGGTAGATAATGGATACTACAAAATGGTCGGAGATGCACAAACAAACGGCTTCCCGCGTGAGGGCATGAACGGCTGGGCTTGGCGTAATCCGGAATTCATGCTCTATGATAAAACCTTTGATGATGTCCTGACCATGTTTGAAGATCTCGACAAAATCAAGAAGCCGGATATTTATACCGGATTTGCTGAAGACTGGACACCGTACCAAGCCGAGAAGGCTGCATTGGAACAAGTGGAAAAACAATATCTGTATCCGCTTAATGTAGGTTTAGTGGCAGACGTAGAAGCTGGATTGAACACATTTATGGAGAAGGCTAAACAAGCTGGATTGGAAAAAATTCAGGCAGAATATACCAAGCAGTGGCAGGAGTACTTGAAGTTAGCAGGCATTCAATAGTTTGTACTTTTCTTCATCAAGAAAAGGTGCCTTCAAATCCGAAGGCACCTTTTCAATGTGGTTGCAGGCTTGTTTGAAGCCGTTGGTTAGAGGCGTGATTGGACGAAGAATACGGGAAGCAGCACCTTATTCGGATAAATTCATAAACGGGCCTCTTCTGCGGATGAAGGACGAACGTCCTCCAGCAGATCGATAATACTTTGAGCGCTCTGCATCGGATGAACCTTGGCGATTTCCGCCAGATGACGTTTGCGTTTACGTACAACATCCGGGTAGTGATGCAACAGCTTGTTCATCCATTTGACCACTACGTCGAGCGAAGTTATGGGTTCTCCCAACCCTCTTGCCGTAAAATAATGGACGTTTTCTTCTTCCTGACCAGGTATAGGGTTGTGGAACAACATGGGAATTCCTTTGGCCAAGCCTTCGCTGCATGTCATTCCCCCAGGTTTGGTAATCAGAAGGTCGGATACTTCCATTAATTTGTCCACTTCGTTGGTGTATCCCATAATGTGAATGTTTTCTTTGCGATACATGGGGTTCTGTTCCATGCTGATCCGTGTTTTATCATTGCGACCCAGACAAAAAATGATCTGAATATCTTCATGCCAGCGTGTCAGCAGCGGATGGACCAGCTTGTCGCTGAGAATTCCCCAACCGCCGCCCATCACTAGTATAGTAGGCATGTTCTTGAGGTTAAATCTGCTTCGGATCTCTTCTCGCCCGGGATGCTCCCAGAAATTTGGATGCACCGGAATGCCCGTGACTCGAATGTGGTCTGTAGGTACGCCTCGTAGCATTAGTTTGGACTTAACCTCATCTGAAGAAACCAGATAAAGGTCTACTTCACGGTTAATCCACGTCCCATGTGCATCATAGTCGGTGATGACTGTGCATAGGGGAACCTGTACACCCAGACGCTTCAGTCTGGATATGACAGCACTTGGAATCGGATGTGTACAGACGATCGCATCGGGACGTAACTGGCGCACAACACTGCGTGTGTGTGTATAGAACAGTTTATGCAACGCCAGTGTTGTCAGCCTGTTCAATGATTTTTTATATTGGTGTCTGTATACGTATCCGAAAAGTTTGGGTTGGTTGGTAACCGTTTTTTTGTATGCTGTTATAATCAGAGGTGCAACCTTTGGATTTAAGAAACTTCCCAGTTCAAGCACTTTTGTCTGCACGTCTGGCGAGAGCTTTCGCAAATTGCTGGACAGTGCATAGGCGGCTTGAGTATGACCCGTACCAAAGCCTTCAGATAATAGTAATACTCTTTTTTTCTCCACGCTTACTTCACCTGTTCCTGCTAGGTTTTTCTGAGTCTAACATATCGGCTTTAAGACCAGAATGCAACTGTTGCAAGTGCGACTAAAGTACCTATTGTGGCACCCGCCAGAACATCGGAAGGATAGTGTAACCCCAGATAAATTCGAGAGAATCCGACAATAAGGGCTACAGGCAACAATATTAGCAATAAGATCGGATCAGTGGTCATAAAGGGAACTGTGACCGAAAAAATGGCAGTTGTGTGCCCTGAAGGAAACGAGTGATCCGTCAGGGGATTACGGAACGTAATTGTATCCGGCAAGGCCAGATAAGGTCGAATGCGGGGATACAATTTTTTCGCGATGGCTACAGGAATGTGGCTGACCGCAAGAGCGATACAAGCCTGAAGTCCTGTTGTGCTCCATGGAGCTGGAGCAAGCAACCAGATTAACAACGATATTGCAATAGAAGAAGTTGCTCCACCCAGATGGGTGAAATAATACAGCCAAAAATTCATAAAACGATTATGAAGTCGGCCGTTGATCCACATAAACACATTTCGATCATAATCTTGAAACTTTAAGAATAAACGGCTCATATTGGCCTCCTGCCAGTCAGGCCGCCCGTAATGGCGGCATTATTTCCGGTGATTTTCTGCATCCGGTTTCGTCCTGATTAGTATATAACCGTTTTTCATGAACTTGAGGTTATTTCAGGTATATGTTTATCATATTTTTAAATGTTGTCCTTTTCAAGAAGAACCCATGTAAAGAACGTGAAATTCATGTTAAAGAGTGGATATATACCCATCTTAACTTTTTGACTTGGGTCAGCCAAAAAAGATACAATGATTCAACATGGCTGAAATGAGGTAAAAAAATGTGAGTTCTGTTTCAAACTTTTTGAGGTCTGTTTACGTTATTTGTTATAGAGCCTCTGACGAAGAATAACATGCTGATGAAAAAAGCAGGGACTTTAGAAATAAAAATCAAGTAAACGGCTGAAAATAAGATATAACAGGCATGAATGCGAGGTTGTGGTATCACGAAGTGTCTATTCAGCGTTTAAAGATCACATTTCTGCTTCAGAAAGTGGAATTGGGGTTTTGACAAATGACTGAAAAGGATACAGAATCGATAAAGCAGCCAACTGATAGCAACCAAGCTTTGAAACATTGCCTGATATATTCACGTAGTACACAAAAGAACAGGGTCATATTCTGCAGATCAAAAAAAAATAAATTGCAGAATCAGGAAGAGAAATGCTTGAGTAAACTGGGTTTTGAAAAAAAGGGGGTAACAGAGAACGATGTTGGACGCTATATTCGTCACGATGCAGGTCATTCTGGCACTGCTAGCCGTGTACCAATTCACGTTTTCGCTGTTCGGTCTGGTTAAGAAAAAGAAAAAGAAACATTATCCGGCGACAAAATCATTCGCTGTACTCGTCGCAGCACACAATGAGGAACAAGTCATTGGTGCCTTGATGGAGAACTTGAAACAACTTGATTATCCGGAAGATCTGTACGATGTGTTTGTCATCTGTGACAACTGTACGGATGGAACGGCTCAAATTGTCAGAGAGCATGGATTAAACGCCTGTGTACGTACCAATGCCGATTTAAGAGGTAAAGGGTACGCCATCGAATGGATGCTTAAGTACCTGTGGAAATTGCCACGTCAGTATGACGCAGTTGTTATGTTTGACGCGGATAACCTGGTTGACCGTAACTTCTTGCTTGAGATGAATGATGACTTGAACAATGGTTCGCGTGTTATCCAAGGATACATTGATACGAAAAATCCGGAGGATTCCTGGATTACTGCAGCTTACGGTGTATCTTACTGGTACATCAACCGTCTGTGGCAGTTGTCTCGTCATAACTTGAATATGGCGAATTTCCTCGGAGGAACCGGAATGTGCTTTGAGACCAACCTGTTGAAGGAAATTGGTTGGGGTGCAACAAGTCTGGTTGAGGATCTGGAGTTTACGATGCGCAGTGTGCAACGTAATGTGTATCCTGTTTTCAACTATGACGCCAAAGTATTTGATGAGAAGCCATTAACATTTAAAGCTTCAGCGAGACAACGTCTGCGCTGGATGCAAGGTCACTTTACAGTTGCGCGTAGATACTTCTTCCCGCTGCTATGGCAGTCCATTAAGGAAAGAAGCCTGGTGAAATTTGACCTTGCTATCTACGGAGCCAATGTCTATGTGGTGTTGCTTACGTTCCTGATGACGGCTGTGATGTGGGTAGACATGGCTATATTCAGTGGTCCGCACATTGCTAATATTTATGGATACTTCCCGTTATGGGTTGGGTTCGTGGCTATTGGTTTGAACATTCTGACGTTCCTGTTGTCCATGGCGCTGGAGAAGGTTACCTTTGCCAAAGTTTATCTATATCTGATCTTGTTCCCGATCTACCTGCTGTCTTGGTACCCGATTACGTTCTACGCTTTCTTTACGCAGAACAACAAACAGTGGAGCCACACTCAACATACACGTGTTGTACGGTTGGATGAGGTACAGAGCAAGCAAGGGTAAGGAACATGCGTGCGATACTTTGTTGACATCTGATATAACAAATGTATAATTTGCGAAAAAAAAGTTGTGAAGAATGTTGACAATGTGTTTCATGGGTGATATAGTATTCAAGTGCCTTAAAACGAATAGCAATGGAATCACAAGCAGAAGTCCGACTTCTCACCTGATCAACAAACATGTTGGCTGGTCAACGATCCCAATAATTTATGAAGTGTATACTCATGAAGAATTGTGTTGATTACAGGGATGTCGGTAGCTTGACCGGCATCCCTTTTATTTTTGTGTAATTGGATATTCAAAATGACCTGGAGGTGGACGATTATTAGTAAAGATCACATGATTAATGATGAGATTCGGGCGAAGGAAGTACGCCTTGTCGGAGCTGAAGGAGAACAAATTGGGATCACGCCCATTCGCGAAGCACTGCAAATGGCGATTGACCTGAATTTGGATCTGGTCAATGTGGCACCACAGGCTAAACCGCCGGTGTGTCGTATTATGGACTATGGCAAATTCCGCTATGAGCAACAAAAGAAAGATAAAGAAGCCCGTAAGAACCAGAAAATTGTTGATATTAAAGAAGTATGGTTCCGTTCCAATATTGAGGAGCACGATTATCAAACGAAGCTTCGTAATGTAGTTAAGTTTTTGAACGAAGGCGACAAAGTGAAATGTTCTGTTCGTTATCGCGGACGTGAAATTGCACATGCCGCGATTGGTCAACGGATTTTGGAGCGCGTTAAGGTAGAAGTTGCAGAACTTTGTACTGTTGAACGTCAACCGAAATTGGAAGGCCGCAGCATGATCATGATTTTGGCTCCTAAAGCCTGATAACATTGGAGGAGGAAACACAAAATGCCTAAAATGAAAACACACAGCAGTTTGAAAGGACGCTTCAAAATTACCGGTTCCGGTAAGGTCCTTCGTTACAAAGCTCACAAAAACCACTTGCTTTCCCACAAATCCAAACGTGCTAAGCGCGTTCTGAACGGTAACCCAGTTATGGCTGCCGGGGATGTTAGACGTTTGAAACAAGGTCTGGCTAACTTGAAAGGCTAATTCTAATTAGTACATTCCG
The DNA here is from genome assembly GCF_000316035.1 of Paenibacillus sp. PAMC 26794. Taxonomy (GTDB): domain Bacteria; phylum Bacillota; class Bacilli; order Paenibacillales; family Paenibacillaceae; genus Paenibacillus. Next base: position 128,752 of record NZ_ANHX01000029.1, on the reverse strand, counting down.
TATGGGGGATCGGCTACGGCCGTACACATACTACGGATACATTTATATTTATTTGGGAGGTTCTTTAATATGGCAAGAGTAAAAGGCGGTTTTGTAGTACGTCGTCGTCATAAAAAGGTTTTGAAACTGGCAAGAGGTTATTTCGGTTCCAAACACCGTATTTTTAAAACAGCTAACGAGCAAGTAATGAAATCCTTGGTATACGCATACCGTGACCGTCGCAACACGAAACGTAACTTCCGCAGACTGTGGATCGTTCGTATCAATGCTGCAGCACGTATGAATGGTTTGTCTTACAACAAACTGATCCATGGTTTGAAACTTGCTGGAGTAGACATGAACCGCAAAATGTTGGCTGATCTGGCCGTTAACGACATCAATGCGTTCAACTCTTTGGCTACTGTAGCTAAAGGCAAAATCAACGCCTAAATTGTATGATACAAGCCGCCGTACCTATATGGCGGCTTTTTTTACGGCTTTTAAGAAATTCGAAGAGGAACCTCTGGATGAGTAGAGCGAATAGGCTGTAGTCTGGAAGGGAACAATGAAACCAGATAACTGGTGAATAACGATCCATGGGAATACATAAAATACGAACGGTGAAATAATACAAATAAAATCAGGTAAATCCCACTCATCACTAAAGTTTGCGATATGTTTTTGTTATATAACATCACATCGTTGTAACGTTAGTGTGTTAAAACGCTAAATTATTAAGCGTTTTCAATAAAAAAAGAACAAAAATATGTGATATTTGGTGATGAAACATCTGGATTTTAACACTGGTTGATTGTATAATCACCTCTAGTAGGCTAGTCCTAGATTTTTCTCTCCATGTCATAATGTTCGGTTTTTCGACAGATGATAGGATGCTATAAGGGTGAGATTGCGCTTTTAATGTCGAAGAAACCATACATTCTGCATAAAAGTCATTCCTGCTATCTGTTAACCGTTCAATTGTAGGCTGGATTGGAATGAGGGATATATCATTAAGGGGGAAAAAGAGAAATGAAAAAGATGCTCAGCTTGTCTTTGGTAATGTTACTGGCGGTATCGGTTATGCTCGCAGGTTGCGGTAGCAAACCGAAAGAAGAAACAAATGCCGGAGGAGATACAGGTGGCACTTCCACTGAAGCGAAATCCGATCTCAAAATCGGTATGGTTACTGACGTAGGTGGAGTTAATGACAAATCCTTTAACCAATCCGCTTGGGAAGCTCTGCAAGCGACTGAAACAGAAACAGGTACTGCTGTTAAATACCTGCAAAGTAAATCCGATGAAGAGTACATTCCTAACCTGAACGAATTTGTTAAAGGCGGATATGACCTGAGCTGGGGGATCGGTTTCCAATTGGCTGATGCAATCAAGACTGTTGCTGAGCAAAACCCGGATGCTAAACTCGCGATCATCGACAGTGTTGTTGATGCTCCTAACGTTAAATCCGTAACATTTGCTGAAGAAGAAGGGTCATACCTGGTTGGTGTTGTAGCTGGTCTGACAACAAAATCCAACAAAATCGGTTTCGTTGGCGGTATGGACAGCCCATTGATCAAAAAGTTTGAAGTAGGTTTCAGAGAAGGCGTTAAAGCTGTTAATCCTGATGCTGAGTTCATTTCCAACTACACAGGTGCTTTTGATAAACCTGACCTTGGTAAAGCAGCAGCTGCTACAATGTACAACCAAGGCGTAGATATTATCTTCCACGCTTCCGGTGCTACAGGTAACGGTGTGTTCAACGAAGCAATCGCTCGTAAGAAACAAGGTCAAGATGTATGGGTTATCGGTGTTGACAAAGACCAATCTATTGAGTTTGGTGATGAGATTACTTTGACTTCCATGATCAAAAAAGTTGACGAAGCAGTTAAGCGCGTTAACCAAGAAGTAATCGACGGTACATTCAAAGGTGGTTCTGAAAACCTGACTTTGAAAGAAAACGGTGTAGGTATTGCTGATACTTCTACTGCCAATGTATCTGCTGATACACTTGCAAAAGTGGATGAGTACAAAGAAAAAATCATCAGCGGCGAAATCAAAGTACCTACTGAGTAATTTGAGACTAGTTGCAAAAGAATAATCATCGGGGCCGGTCTTGACCGGCCTTATGATTGCAAAAACAGGAACATTTGATCAAGTCGTCATAACAATTGTACAAGGTCACTGTGCACCAACGCTCCGGTAGGAGCTTTTTCTTTCGTTTGCGGAACCACACTATATCAGTTATAAGGGTGATTACATGGGTGCAGCAACCCCCGTCGTTGAGTTAAAACAAATTACGAAGCGTTTCCCAGGCATTGTTGCCAACGACGCTATCAGCCTTCAGCTTCGTAAAGGCGAGATCCATGCGCTACTGGGCGAAAACGGCGCTGGTAAGTCAACGTTGATGAACATTGTATTTGGTCTCTATCAGCCGGATGAAGGTTCCATTGAAGTGAATGGCAAGCCTGTCATCATCGACAGCCCTAACCGAGCGATCGATCTTGGCATCGGCATGGTGCATCAGCACTTTAAGCTTGTACAGCCGTTCACGGTAACAGAGAACATTATTTTGGGATCTGAACCAACGAAGGGTCTCAATATTAACTATAAAAAAGCAGCTGCTGAAGTGCAGCGTCTGTCTGAACAGTATGGACTCAAGGTAAATCCTCATGCCAAGATTCATGATATCTCTGTCGGCATGCAGCAACGTGTGGAGATTGTTAAAACGTTGTATCGTGGAGCAGACATTCTGATTTTTGACGAGCCTACAGCTGTACTGACACCTCAAGAGATCAAAGAATTGATGATCATCATGAAGAAGCTTGTAGCTGAAGGAAAGTCCATTATTTTGATCACGCACAAACTGAAAGAGATCATGGAAATCTCCGATACGGTAACGATCATTCGTCGGGGTAAAGTGATTGATTCGGTCAAAACATCGGAAACCAATCCGAATGAACTGGCAGAGAAGATGGTAGGTCGGAATGTCACATTCAAAGTGGACAAAAAGCCGGCTACACCTGGAGCCAACGTGCTCGAAGTCAGCAAATTGACCGCCAAGAATAAAGAAGGTATTTCGGTTCTGAACCAACTTAACCTGAACGTACGTGCAGGAGAGATTGTCGGCATCGCCGGCGTTGATGGTAACGGGCAGAGCGAACTGATTGAAGCCCTTACCGGACTGCGTAAAGTAGAGAGTGGATCGATCCGTTTGCAGGGCAAGGAGCTGTCCAATCATTCTCCGCGCCATATCTCGGAGTCGGGTGTAGCCCATATTCCGGAAGATCGCCATAAACACGGACTTGTACTTGATTTTTCAGTGAGTGAAAATATCGTTCTGGAATCGTACTATAAAGCACCATACACCCGTAAAGGATTCCTTAACTTCGATGCCATCAAAAAGCAGGCTAAGCGGCTTGTTGAGGCATTTGACGTGCGTACACCAAGCATCGAGACCAAAGCTCGTTCTTTGTCCGGAGGAAACCAGCAAAAGGCCATTATCGCCCGTGAGGTAGATAAAAATCCTGAATTGCTTATCGCTGCGCAACCAACGCGTGGTTTGGATGTAGGGGCTATTGAGTTCGTGCAAAAGCAACTGATTGCACAGCGCGATCAAGGTAAGGCGGTTCTGTTGATTTCATTTGAGCTTGATGAGATTATCAATGTATCTGACCGAATTGCTGTCATCTATGAAGGCCAGATCGTTGGCGAGGTGCTGCCGGAAGAAACCAATGACAGGGAGCTCGGCTTGATGATGGCGGGCAGCACCCAAAAGAGAGGTACTACGCATGAGTAACGTATTGAAATGGTTTACCCGAGATTCATTCATTTTGCCTGTAGTGGCTATCATTATGGGTCTAATTCTCGGTGGTGTTGTCATGCTGGTTGGTGGCTACAATCCGATTGAAGCCTATGGCGCGTTGTTCACCAAAGTGTTTGGAGACATGTACAACTTTGGTGAAGCGGTACGGGAAATGACACCACTAATTATGACTGGTCTTGCATTTGCATTTGCATCTCGTGCAGGGTTGTTTAACATCGGGGGAGAAGGTCAATTTCTCGTCGGAATGACGGCTGCAACATTTGTTGGTGTTAAATTTGCTGGTTTGCCGATCTACCTCCATGCGCCACTGGCTTTGATTGCCGGTGCACTGTTTGGTGGTCTATGGGCAGCTATTGCTGGTTATCTGAAAGCTTCACGTGGGGTCAATGAAGTTATCAGCAGTATTATGTTGAACTGGATTGGTCTGTATCTGGCCAACCTTATCGTACGCCAATTCTTGCTCTTGAAGGGCGAGAATCGTTCCGTGAATATCAGCGATTCGGCTTCGATTAGTCTGACATGGCTCTCTGAGATGATGGGCAACTCGCGTGTGCATATGGGTACATTGATTGCTATTGTGATGGCTGTGCTCTTTTATATCTATATGTGGAAAACAAAACAAGGTTATGAAATCCGCGCGGTAGGTTACAACCCTAATGCGGCTGAATATGCAGGTATGCATGTTAACCGGAATATCGTAAAAGCGATGTTTATCAGTGGTATGCTTGCCGGTCTTGGCGGTGCTTTCCAGGTGCTCGGGGTGTTCCAGTACCAGACTGTAATGTCCGGTTCGCCGGGAACAGGTTTTGACGGAATTGCGGTTGCCCTGATTGGTTTGAATCATCCGTTTGGGGTGTTATTGGGGGCAGTGCTGTTCGGTACCCTCACGTACGGATCTGCAGGTATGAGTTTTGCTGCGGATGTTCCGCCTGAGATTATTCGGATTGTGATCGGTTCGATTATCTTCTTCATTGCGGCACAAGGCATCGTGCGCTGGATACTTAAACCGTTCTATTCGAAGCGTAAGAAAGAGAAGGTGTTGTAGATGGACTTGTTGACAATTGGGCAAATTATCAATACGACGCTTGTCTTTGCTACGGCATTGATTTTTGCATCACTCGGCGGAATTTTTTCGGAAAAATCAGGTGTAACGAACCTTGGACTTGAAGGTTTTATGGTCTTTGGTGCCTTTGCAGCTGGAATCGGGGCGCATTATGCTCAAGAAGCGGGCATGGGTGGAACAACATCGGCCTGGATGGGTATTTTGCTCGCGATTTTATTGGGCGTACTGGTATCGCTGATTCACGCCGTTGCGTCTATCACATTTAAGGCAGACCAGATTATCAGTGGTATCGTCATTAACTTTTTGGCAGCAGGAAGTACGTTGTACTTGGTTAAATTGTTGTTTGAAGGTTCTGGTGATTCCCCGTTGGTACAAGGTTTCAGCAAGTTTGATGTGCCATTCTTGAAAGAGATTCCTTTGCTTGGTGAAGCCTTCTTCAAGAACGTATATCCAACGACATATCTGGCAATTCTATTCGTATTCCTGACGTATTACATCATGTTCAAAACGCCATTTGGTCTGCGCCTTCGTTCTGTGGGTGAACATCCAAGTGCGGCTGATACGGTTGGTGTTAAAGTGCGTCGTTATCGCTATGTTGCTGTTATGATCAGTGGTGCGCTTGCGGCCATTGGTGGAGCTGCGATCACATTGACGACTACAGGTACATTCTCACACAATACGGTTTCCGGTCAAGGTTATATTGCCATAGCAGCTATGATCTTTGGTAAGTGGAATCCGATTGGTGCCTTTGGTGCGGCTGTCTTCTTTGGATTCTCTCAAGCGATCCGAAACTATGTACAGTTGTTCGAATGGTCACAAAGTATTCCCCAGGAAATTATTTATATGTTGCCTTACCTGCTTACCATCATCGTTCTTGTTGCAGCGGTTGGACGTTCTTCGGCTCCGTCTGCACTCGGTGAAGCTTATGATCCGGGTAAAAGGTAACAACCTTTTCCATATCAGTTTAGCTATTCAAATTTTTGATAAAGGGTCCGCCTTGTGCGGGCCTTTTTTGTTTTCTGCGTGCCCAGAGGCACGCATGATCTTGTTGGTGAAAGTCCAACCCAAGGAGGGGCCAAGCCACTTTTTCACGTTTACTTTGGTTCTCGTGCGGATACCCATATTTTCAGGTAGGGACAAAGAAACAGGCGAATTCAGTGATGGACGAATACACTGTTTTGAACGATCCGAGGAGGAGGGGAAAGTATGAAACAACAAGTTACGCGTGATGAAGCGATGAAATTAATAGGCAAAAATATTGTTGCAATCAAAAAAGACGGCACTCGGGTTACGGGAAAGCTGTTGAAAGTATCGGGCAATAAACTGGTACTGAAGCGTCTGAATGGCAAAAAAGTACGTACAAAAGCGATTTTACCACTAGTATTGTTTGATCTGCTCGCTATTGCTACACTGCCTTATGCTTATGGACAGGGTGCCGGATTCGGCCCCGGCTTTGGACCTGGACCGAAACCAGGACCTGGATATGGTCCAGGCTACGGACCGGGATATGGACCTGGAGGACCTGGTGGCGGATATGGACCTGGTCCTGGATTCGGTCCTTATGGTCCAGGTCCACGCCCACCAGGATTTTTCTAGGACATTCTATAATGTTTTTTCCAATTCGTAGCAGCGGCTTATCATGATGTATCGAATCGCGCTGTATCCATTTTTTTGATAAAACTGAAGCCCTTTGGTATTGCCCTCATCCACCATCACTTTAGATCTTCGACAACCCCGCGATGACGCAAAGCTCTCTGCTTTGAGCAACAAAGTTTGCCCGTAACGTTTGCGTTGTTCTTTCGGACTAACGGCCATCATATCGACATAGAGCAATTCCCCATGCATGAGAAAATGGATGAATGCCACAGCAGCTTTGTCTGGCTCTGGCGAGACAACAAAGGTCATGCCCCTGTTCATTCGCAGGGGTATTTCTTTGCGGATTTTATTAATTTCCTTTTCGCTCATATGGGATAAAGGAACAAGTTGAGTGTCAATCAGCTTCATGATGGCGCCATCATCCAGCTTGGATGTGCGTTGCCGAATCACCATGTGGAGCCTCCTTTCAGGACCAGTCATGCTGCTCGTATATCCTATGCCCGAAGCAAGATAAAAGGTGACTGAATGAAGCGCTGGGATTAGGGCAACCTTATAGGCTGAAGAGGGAGGAAGGAAGGTTCTCTGAATTTTTATGCAAAACAGGTATTGACTTATCGGTTGGAGGAATCATATAATGTTCCTAACATTTAACGAGAATATTTCATCGGCTATGAAGAGGACGAAGTTTTAAGGGCTCTTTTGCTCAGAGAGTGGCTGGAATTGCTGAAACCACCACCATTATCCCTTATATACGAGCTCACCTCGGAGCTGTTTTCCTGAAAAGCACTGGATGTCACTCCTTTCGCGTATTAGGGAAAATCGTATGTCTGCGTTACAGACAACAGGTATGGGAAACGACTATGTTCGTTTGAGCTATTCGTTTTGTTGTACCTGGTAAGGTCCGTTATTGCGAAATTTCGGACAAAGTTGGGTGGTACCACGGAAGCGATAACCTTTCGTCCCTCGCAAGCATGAACTTGTTTGCAGGGGATGGAAGGTTTTTTTTGTAACTTTAAATGTCAGAATGGTGTAAATTCCGAGAGGAGGATGACTAATGGGAGCTCAAATTCCAGAAGTACGATCGACAGATGAATTACGTGAAAAATGGATGAAGCCGGAGGTCATTAGCGGTTCCGAGATTCTGCTGAGAAGCTTGTTGCTTGAAGGTGTGGATTGCGTATTTGGTTACCCGGGTGGCGCAGTGTTGTACATTTACGATGCAATGTATGGTTTCGAGGATTTCAAACACGTCTTAACCCGTCACGAACAAGGCGCAATTCATGCAGCTGACGGATATGCACGTGCAAGCGGCAAAGTTGGTGTTTGTATCGCTACCTCCGGGCCAGGAGCAACCAATCTGGTTACTGGAATAGCCACGGCATATATGGATTCTGTGCCGCTGGTTGTCATTACGGGAAATGTTAATTCCAGCCTGATCGGCTCGGATGCTTTCCAGGAAGCGGATATTACCGGGATTACAATGCCAATCACCAAACACAGCTATCTGGTGAAAGATGTTAAGGATTTGTCGAGTATCATTCATGAGGCATTCCATATTGCCAACACCGGCCGTAAAGGTCCTGTACTGATAGACATTCCGAAAGATGTCTCAGCCAACAAAACCTTGTTTGAACCGAGTACTGAACCTGTTACATTAAGAGGGTACAATCCACGGACAGTACCAAACAAACTGCAGGTTGACCGTTTGGCTCAGGCCATTCAGGAAGCAGAACGTCCAATGATTCTGGCTGGTGGCGGTGTGGTATACTCGGGAGGACATGAAGAACTGTTCGAGTTTGTTGAGAAGACAGGCATTCCGATTACGACAACCCTTCTGGGGCTTGGTGCATTCCCAAGTGGGCATGAACTATGGACAGGGATGCCAGGAATGCACGGAACATACACATCCAACCTGGCCATCCAACAGTCGGATCTGCTGATTAGTATCGGCGCACGATTCGATGATCGGGTAACAGGCAAGCTGGACGGATTCGCTCCACATGCCAAAATCGTTCATATCGATATTGATCCGGCTGAGATTGGTAAAAACATTGCAACCGATATTCCAATCGTTGGTGATGTGAAGACCGTACTTGAAATAGCCAACAAAGAAGTTGGGCGTGCAGAGCGTGCAGATGCATGGAGAGACCAGATCAAACAGTGGAAACAAGAGAAGCCATACAGCTATACGGATTCAGACGAAGTGCTGAAACCGCAGTGGGTTGTTGAAATGTTGAATGATACAACCAAAGGTGAAGCGATTGTGACTACGGATGTGGGACAACATCAGATGTGGGCGGCACAATATTACAAGTTTAATCAACCACGTTCATGGGTAACATCGGGTGGTCTCGGAACGATGGGCTTTGGATTCCCTTCTGCCATTGGTGCTCAGATGGCCAATCCGGACAGACTCGTTATCTCCATTAACGGTGACGGTGGAATGCAGATGTGTTCCCAAGAACTCGCAATCTGTGCCATTAACAATATACCGGTAAAAATTGTGATCATTAACAATCAGGTACTTGGAATGGTTCGCCAATGGCAGGAACTCATCTATGAGAACCGTTACAGCCACATTGATCTGGCAGGAAGTCCTGATTTTGTAAAACTGGCTGAAGCATATGGCGTGAAAGGATTGCGTGCAACGAATAAAGAAGAAGCAGCGCGTGCTTGGCAGGAAGCTTTGGATACACCAGGACCAGTCGTTGTAGAATTCGTAGTACGCAAGGATGAAAATGTTTACCCAATGGTTCCGCAGGGAGCAACAATTGATCAAATGCTGATGGGGGATGCTGACGAATGATTAGACATACGATTTCAATATTGGTAAACGATCAGCCAGGCGTCCTTCAGCGTGTATCAGGGTTGTTCGGTCGACGCGGATATAACATTGAGAGTATTACAGTAGGTCAGTCGGAAGAACCTGGACTCTCCCGGATGGTTATTGTCACCATTGGTGACGATAAAACGCTGGAGCAGATTGAGAAACAATTGTACAAAATCATCGATGTTATTAAAGTGGTTGATTTCAGCCTGAAACCGATGGTAGCCCGTGAACTCGCTTTGATTAAAGTGAAAGCTGAGCCTTCCGAGCGTCCTGAAATTCTGGGTGTGGTAGAAACATTCCGCGCATCCGTTGTAGATGTTGGTCCGGGCAGCCTGATTGTGCAGGTAGTCGGAGATACGGACAAAATTGATGCGATGATTGAATTGCTCAAGCCATACGGCATTCGCGAATTGTCACGTACAGGCATAACTGCATTGGTACGCGGCAACGTATAAGGTTATAATGAATAAAAAGGGGCGACGGTTAGCTAACATATATAGTTGATCTTATGTGAGAGTGTCAGTCCCTTATAAGCTGTAAGGTAACATTTTAGTGATGTAACGCTTGAAAAGATAGCTACATTCCCGCATTAATGGGCGGGTGTCTGAACGGATCGGATCAGACCAGAGACGCTTTCGACACTACAAACGAGCCGGTCCATTGAGACACCCGCTCATTAATGAAGGGTTCTTTACAATACAAAGGAGGACTTATAAACATGCCAGTAACTACTTATTATGAACAAGATGCAGAGCTTAACGTATTGAAAGGAAAAACGATCGCGGTAATCGGTTATGGTAGCCAGGGCCACGCCCAAGCCCAAAACCTTCGTGATAGCGGATTGAACGTAGTCATCGGACTTCGTGAAGGTAAATCCTTCGACACTGCAAAAAATGACGGATTTGAAGTTCTGTCCCCGGCTGAAGCAACAAGCCGCGCAGATGTAGTTCAAATCTTGCTGCCTGACGAAACTCAAGCTTCTGTATACAAAAACGAAATCGAACCAAACCTGAAAGAAGGCGCTGCATTGCTCTTCTCACACGGTTTCAACGTTCATTTCGGTCAAATCGTTGCTCCAAAAAACAGCGATGTATTGCTGGTAGCTCCTAAGTCCCCTGGTCACATGGTACGTCGTACTTACGTGGAAGGTTTTGGTGTACCGGGCCTGATCGCGATCGAGCAAGATGCAACGGGTAAAGCAAAAGAAATCGGTTTGGCTTATGCTAAAGGTATCGGTTGTACACGCGCAGGGGTTATCGAAACTTCCTTCCGTGAAGAAACAGAAACAGATCTGTTCGGTGAGCAAGCTGTTCTGTGTGGTGGCGTGAGTGCATTGGTAAAAGCTGGATTCGAAACATTGACAGAAGCGGGTTACGCTCCTGAAATGGCATACTTCGAATGTCTGCACGAACTGAAGTTGATCGTTGACATGATGTATGAAGGCGGACTCGCAAGTATGCGTGATTCCATCAGTAACACAGCGGAGTACGGTGACTATGTAACTGGACCTCGCATTGTAACTGAAGATACGAAGAAAGCAATGAAAGAAGTGCTGACGGATATCCAACAAGGTAAATTCGCACGCGACTTCATTCTGGAGAACCAATCTGGCCGTGCATTCTTGACAGCAACTCGTCGTAACGAAGCTGAACACCCAATTGAAGTGGTTGGCGGACAATTGCGTGAGATGATGCACTGGATCAAGAAGTAAGCATTAACTTTTTGAACATGTACTTTAAGGTATTCAAGTAAACTTAGAGCTTTAACTGGGAATAGCGGCCGTGCTTATGCGTGAGCCGCTATTGCTGGTCAGAGAAACAATATATTACAAGTACAGGAGGTGCGAAGCGTGCGTAAAATCTATGTATTTGACACAACGCTGCGTGATGGAGAGCAATCCCCGGGAGTCAATCTGAACACTCGTGAAAAGGTGGAAATTGCCCATCAGCTCGAGCGGCTTGGCATTGACCGGATGGAAGCTGGTTTCCCGGCGGCATCTCCAGGTGATCTGGCAGCTGTCAATGCAGTAGCAAATGCGGTCAAAAATGTGACTGTAATTGGCTTGTCCCGTTCCAGAGAGCAAGACATTGATGCGGTTAAGGAAGCACTTAAAGGTGCACAGGACCCGTGCATTCACGTTTTCCTGGCAACTTCACCTATTCACCGCCAACATAAATTGCGCATGGACAAAGCGCAGGTACTGGATACAGCTCGTTCCGCGATTCGTTATGCAAAGAAAACATTCTCGAAGATTGAATTCTCACTTGAGGATGCAGGTCGTACCGAGTATGATTTCCTCGTGGAAATGGTGAATATGGCTGTTGAAGAAGGTGCAGCGGTCGTGAATATTCCGGATACGGTTGGTTACCTGAGCCCATATGAATACGGAAACATTTTCAAACATCTCAAGGAGAATGTACACGGTATTGAAAAGGTACAGCTGAGTGCCCACTGTCATAATGACTTGGGTATGGCGACGGCCAATACACTTGCAGCCATTCTCAACGGAGCCGATCAGATCGAAGGTACGATCAATGGCATTGGTGAACGTGCCGGAAACACGGCGATCGAAGAAATTGCTATGGCACTGGAGACACGTCAGGAATTTTTTCAGGCGAAAACATCGCTGCAGTTGTCTGAAATTGCACGGACCAGTCGTTTGGTTAGTCGTTTGACAGGTATGGTTGTGCCTGGAAACAAAGCCATTGTTGGGGCAAATGCCTTCGCACATGAATCCGGCATTCACCAGGATGGCATGCTGAAGGAAAAAACAACGTATGAGATTATGACTCCAGAGTCCATCGGTCTGAAGGAAAGTAAGCTTGTACTGGGTAAACATTCTGGTCGTCATGCCTTCCGTGAACGGTTGATTGATCTGGGATATGAGCTGGAAGAAGAAGCATTAAATCGGGCTTTCGCCCAGTTCAAAGATCTGGCTGATAAGAAAAAAGAAGTTACTGACGAAGATCTGCTTGCCGTAATTGAAGAGAAATTGCAGGATGCACCTGAGGTGTATAAACTGGAATCCATCTTCGTAACGTACGGGGATGAATCGGTACCAACGGCCAAAGTCCGCATTGCAACGCTTGACGGGGATACGCTTGAGAAGCAAGCAGAGGGTAACGGATCGGTAGATGCAATCTACAATGCGATTGACCAAGTGAGTGGGGAAGACGTAACGTTGTCTGACTACTCCATCAAATCGGTAACGCATGGTAAAGATGCATTGGGTGAAGTACATGTTGTGCTGACTCAGAATCAGGTTTCGGTACAAGGACGTGGCGTAAGCACAGATATATTGGGTGCAAGTGCACGTGCCTATGTAGACGGCCTGAATCAATTGATTGAGAAGCGCAAGACATATACGAACCGTGTAAACGTTAACCTGTAGGCTCCTATGCAAGAAGCACGCACTTCGACCTGCTTTGTTACGTTTAGTGAGGGACGTAAAGAGTCTGACTCTCCTGTGGAGGGGTCAGACTCTTTTGCTTGTATTTTATATGATTATGGCAGTAAAACACATTACATTTTCTATGGTTAACTATTGCATTGGCTTACACTATCAAGCTATTACCACGCGTATGCATTAGGTGCATGTCCACCTGGACCCGGGAAAATCTCATCCAGACGTTTGAGCACGGCTTCATCCAAAGTCACGTCCAGACATTTGAGTGCGGTCTCAAACTGCTCCAGCGTACGCGGTCCGATAATCGGGGCGGTCACTGCCGGATTGGCTGCAACCCATGCCAAAGCCACCGTATCCTGTGGTTCACCGAGATCACGACACAGTGCGGCAAAGTCTTCAAGCTGAGTTTGTTGCTGCTCGATCCGTCCAGCGATGCCTCCGCTGCGTGTTCCTTCCAGCTTCTGCAGAGCGTTTCGTCCCAGTAATCCACCATCCAGTGGACTCCATGGAATGACGCCGAGGCCCAGCTCTTTGGCAGCGGGCAGTACTTCCAACTCAGGCAAACGACAGTTGAGACTATATTTATGTTGTTCGGAAACCAGGCCGAGGAAATGACGATTCTTGGCTTCGCTTTGAGCGATTGCAATCTGCCATGCAGCAAAGTTACTCGATCCTACATAACCGATTTTACCCTGATGAACGGCATTCTCGAACGAACCCCACAGCTCGTCCCATGATATGGCAGAGTCTACATGATGCATCTGGTATAGCTCGATATGATCGGTCTGTAAGCGGCGGAGGGAACCTTCCAGATGCCGTCTGATTTTGTAGGCGGAGAGGCCAGCTTCGTTGTTGGGACCATCTGTATCATCATGCATGGAGCCATATACTTTGGTGGCCAGAACCACTTTCTCACGTCTGCCACCACCCTGGTTGAACCAACGTCCGATAATTTCTTCGGTAAGACCGGAATTTTCACCCCAACCGTAGATGTTAGCGGTATCAAAAAAGTTCACGCCTGCATCGAGTGCTGCGTCCATAATGCGGAAAGCTTCTTTTTCATCTGTAGCAGGCCCGAAATTCATGGTACCGAGACAGATTCGGCTGACCTTGAGGCCTGATTTACCCAAATACGAATATTGCATGTTGCTTATCCCTCCTGCGTACCTGATTTGAATTCAGCTATATTCTAACCCAGCGGGGAGGTCAGAACAACTTGGAAAGGCCAATCTCTATTGGCTTATAGGTAAAATCTATTAAAGTCATAGATTGTATATCTTGGTCAAATGACCTTCCTTGGAATATGATACAAAAGAGAGATTTAATATGAGACGTTACTTTATGAATAATTAATGAATGAAATATAAGGAGTGGACAACCCAATGGCAGACGTGAAAAAAATTGCAGTTATTGCAGGTGACGGAATCGGGCCTGAAGTCGTAGCTGAGGCTGAGAAAGTTCTTAAACGTACGGAGGAAGTATTCGGTTATCGTTTTGAGACAGAGCATGCGCTGTTTGGCGGAATCGCAATTGATGAGAAGGGTACACCCCTTCCTGAAGAAACACTGAGCGTATGTAAAAGTGCAGATGCAGTCCTGCTTGGAGCGGTTGGCGGTCCAAAATGGGATAACAACAGCAAGGAGCTTCGCCCGGAAACAGGCCTGCTGGGTATTCGCAAAGCACTTGGATTGTTCTCCAACTTGCGTCCGGCTGTCGTATTTGATTGCTTGAAGGATGCTTCAACTCTGAAGCCTGAAGTACTGGAAGGTACAGATCTGATGGTGGTTCGTGAATTGACAGGTGGGATCTACTTCGGTGAGAAATTCAGACGTGAAAGTGCACAGGGCGAAGAGGCTGTAGATACATGTGCATATAATGTAACAGAAGTGGAGCGGATCGTTCGTCAGGCATTCGAAATTGCGCAAGGACGTCGCAAAAAGCTGGCTTCGGTAGACAAAGCCAACGTATTGGAAACTTCCCGTCTCTGGCGTGAAGTCGTGAACCGGGTAGCACCGGATTATCCGGATGTTGAACTGGAGCATGTACTGGTAGACAATTGCGCGATGCAATTGCTGCGTCGTCCGTCCAGCTTCGATGTCATCGTAACGGAAAACATGTTCGGAGATATCTTGAGTGATGAAGCAGCGATGTTGACAGGTTCCATCGGTATGCTCGCATCTGCATCACTGGGAGAGGGCAGCTTTGGCCTCTATGAACCGGTACACGGTTCCGCACCGGATATCGCAGGTCAAGGCCTCGCTAATCCGATTGCAACTATTCTCTCTTTGGCGTTGATGTTCCGTACAACCTTTGGTTATGCAGAAGGTGCGGATGCTATTGAAGCAGCTGTGTCGGATGTATTGAACGCAGGACACCGCACGAGTGATATTGCTGTAGACAAGAGCACAGCGATCAGCACGACCGAAATGGGCGATTTGATCGTGGCGGCTATTCAGAAACAGGCGTAATTATATTACCAACTACAGGCAGCCCTTTGTTTCCAGTTATGGAATGTACAGAGGGCTGTTCCTTTGTCATTTTTGCCACGAAAAATCCTTATTTATAATGATTATAAAAAAATAATGTTTATAATCTTGACTTTGGGAAGTCCGGATGATAACATTTTACTTGTACTTGTTATCAAGGTTCAAATCATTTTAATTACAGGAAAAGCGTACGCGTTTTTCTTGATGATGAGCAATCCGCAAGGATGCTTACATAATCCCAAAGGAGGAATTTTTAGTTATGGCAGAACGTTTGGTAGGTAGACCAGCACCGGATTTCGCAATGGAAACAGTATCGGGAGATGGACAAGACTTTGGTTCCGTTAAACTGTCCGATTATCGTGGCAAATGGCTTGTATTCTTCTTTTATCCTTTGGACTTCACATTTGTGTGCCCAACTGAAATTACAGCTTTGAGCGTTGCTTCTGAGCAATTCAAAGCTTTGGATACAGAAATCCTTGGCGTGAGTGTAGACTCCGTACACAGCCACAAAGCATGGATCAACACACCTGTTGACAGCAATGGTCTGGGTCAATTGAACTTCCCGCTGGCTTCCGACATCACGAAGCAAGTGGCTAAAGATTACGGCATTCTGATCGAAGAAGAAGGCATAGCATTGCGCGGTCTGTTCATCATCGATCCAGAAGGCGAATTGAAATATCAAGTGGTTAACCACAACGATGTGGGCCGTAGTGTTGAAGAAACACTTCGCGTACTGCAAGCACTGCAATCCGGCGGATTGTGTGCAATGAACTGGAAACCAGGCGACACTAACCTGTAAGCAGGTTAACTTGAACGGTTTTTGTTCAAGCCCTCATCCCGTTAGGGATTGAGGGCTTTTTGCACCCTTTTGCCGGAAGTTATCACGAAGTTAATCAAAAGTGTTTGAACAAGCAGCTAAGCGTGTTAATAATATATTAGAAGAAAGTCTTCTTTTTATCTGTTGAAAGAGGAATTGATGGCCTTCAAGGCGAATAGGGTATGGAAACCCGGTAAATATTCCGGTGCTCTGCATTTATAATCTGTACATGAATGTGATACACTGATGGAACTATTCCTTTTCGGAAGTGCTGGAAGTGTACGGGATGGCATTTTAACAAAAAAGTCCCGGCACGTAATAAGGAGGGTGAACAAAAATGAGTTACTGTTGTGGGGCAAGTATGGTTGGAACGAAGGGCACGCTGAAACATTACCGCACCCAGGTTCATAATGTTCCCCTGCTGTTTTGCCCGGTGTGTCATCGGGTTGAGGTGCATTATAAAGTGGAAAATGAATACGAAATTCTGGCTGAATATGCGCATGGAGACGGTGCATCCGAGATCGACTTTCAAGATTATGTTACAGAAGATGAGGATGCGATTTTTGAAAACTGTGTAAACCGTGAGAGTGAGGATGCCATGGTCATTGTGCAGCGCCAGATTGATATGGCTCTGGATTTGCTCAGGCTCGCCAAGGAAACCAAAGACGAGAAGTGGGAAAGCGAACTTAAACGTCGATTAGCTGTGATGAGTCAGCGCAGACTGAAAATTCAGCATAATAAGACCGGACTATAGATGATCTCGGATATATCACAAATTAAAGATATTAAAAACGAAGCTGATTTGCCTATGGGGTGAAACGGCTTCGTTTTTGTGCGTTGTTATGGAACTAATTCGAGGTTTTTTTTAAAATAATTTCCATTCGACACTTTCTCCGATTGACTCTCTTCTATAAACTTGTCTATGATAAAAACAGACTTGCAAAGAGGCGGAGCAAAAAATGTTCGTGTTTGGGAATAGGAGAAGGTCAGAATGGGACAAACGTATATGATTTTCCGGATCGACTGTTGGTTACCGGGAATAGACCAGCTTGAGTTCCGGCCATGCCATCCATATTTTCGGCTCAGCCCCCCAACGAAAGGGCACCGGTAATGAAAAATAAAATCGGCCCTTCCTGTTTCTGTGATGATATGATGTCCGAATGGCAAGTTTATCATTTACGTGAAAAGGAGGAACCTGACATGATTAGTGAATTTCAGGATACAGTGCCTCAACCAACGGATGGATTCCCGCCTGTGCATCTGGATAACAACAAGTACGAGAATGTACTGGAACATCTGGATAGCGGTATTATGTTGTTTGACAGTCACGGTGTATTGACGTTTATTAACGTTCAGATGGCAAAGTTGTTGGAGCTTCCACGAAGTCTGTTGAGCGGCTGCACCCTGATGCAAATGCTGCATCATCCGCAGATGAGCCGATTCAAGAAAAAGAAAATTTTACGTATCTATCGGGAAACTATTTTTCACCGTAAGCGCTATCATGAGTTGATTGATGAATACGGAAGGCATTGGCTGGTTACTGTGACGTACGGTGATCAGATGGATGGCGACTTCTTGTTCAGCGTCAAAGATGTATCTGATTATAAACAAATTGAACAGACCGCTTATCAAAATGACAAACTTGCGATGCTGGGGCGAATTTCAGCATCTATTGCTCATGAAATTCGTAATCCGTTGACTGCAATCCGTGGGTTCATCCAACTGCTCAGGCCCCATTTGCTGCAGCTCGGCAAAGACGAGTACGCTCGAATCATACTGACGGAGATTGATCGGGCGAATGACATCATCTACGAATTTTTGAATTCTTCCAAACCGTCAGCTCCACAGAAGACCGTGATGTCCGTCGACTCTTTGCTCAAAGAGGTGGTCTTGCTGACCGAAAGCGAAGGTTTGATGAAGGGATGCGAGATCGTACTGGATGAAGGGAATGCCCCACTGAATGTATCCATTGATGTCAAACAGATTAAGCAGGTTATTTTGAATATGGTGAAAAACGCAATGGATGCCATTGAGGAAGTCGGCGAAGAACATACGGGTCTAATTCGAATATCTACCGCCACGGAAAACAAGTTCGTGCAGATCTCCATCGCGGATAACGGTCATGGGATGGACCATAACACGCTTGTACGTCTGTTTGATCCATTCTTCACGACCAAGGAGAGCGGAACGGGGCTTGGACTTTCGGTGAGTTACCGAATCATCAAGAACCATGGAGGCACCATCTCTGTGGATAGCAAAAAGGGCGAAGGCACGCGGTTTATAATTATGTTACCCTTGGTATATTGAGAAAAGCGGGGAGTCGAGGAGTTGGCCATTTGCCAACTCCTTTGTTTTATGTTGCCAATAAGGGTTATAGTTAGTAATGAATGCGAATACATAAGCTCCATAACGGAAGGATGAGATGCAGATGGAAATCCAGGGAATGGAACGAATGAATCAACAATTGATGGATCACGTGGGAAAAGTGATTGTGGGAAAAGAGCATACCATAGAGCTGGTGATGACAGCGATCATAGCGTCAGGACATGTGCTGCTGGAGGATGTACCGGGTACCGGGAAAACGATGCTTGCCAAATCGGTAGCCTCTTCATTGGACTGCACATTCCAACGGATACAGTTTACACCGGACTTGCTGCCCTCTGACTTAACAGGGATTCATTTTTTTAATCAAAAAGAAGGGGATTTTGAATTCCGACCCGGCCCCTTGTTTGCCAATCTTGTACTTGCCGATGAGATTAATCGGGCTACACCGCGTACCCAATCAAGTTTGCTGGAGTGCATGGAAGAGCGCCAGATCAGTATCGACGGTTCAACGAGACAGCTGGAACGGCCATTCATCGTTATCGCCACCCAGAATCCTGTAGATAACCAGGGAACTTTTCCACTACCTGAAGCGCAGATGGATCGTTTTATGATGAAAATTCGCATGGGTTATCCAAGCAGTGAAGAGAGTGTAGAAATTTTGAGACGTACGGTAGCCAGTCGTTCTGTTGATGATCTCTCGGCAGTGATCAGTCGTGAAGAACTTTTGAAGGCACAGGATACGTATAAAACAGTGCAAATCAACGAAGATTTGCTACGATATATCATTCAGTTAACCGAAGCGACAAGGCAACATCCCGAGCTCTCGCTTGGCGTAAGTCCACGAGGGGCTCAGGCATTACTCAAGGCAAGTCAGGCATGGGCTGCACTGCATGGCAGAGACTTTGTTTTGCCTGATGATATTAAAGTACTGGCGGAACCTGTGCTGGCGCACCGACTTGTGTTTCGTAACCGGATCAGACAACAAGAGGGCTTGGCGGAGCGTATCATCCAGGAACTTCTGAATCAGACAGAAGTGCCTACGGAGAATCTCGCTACAAGCGGGCGTTAATCTTATGGCATTATTATGGCTTGTCCTTGTTGGA
Source organism: Paenibacillus sp. PAMC 26794 (assembly GCF_000316035.1). Classification (GTDB taxonomy): domain Bacteria; phylum Bacillota; class Bacilli; order Paenibacillales; family Paenibacillaceae; genus Paenibacillus. Next base: position 109,327 of record NZ_ANHX01000029.1, on the reverse strand, counting down.
GGCATTGTCGTTGTTATACATGGTGTGTGGTTTGGACGACCTGCACTGCGAAAGCTCAAGTACAGCAGACAATTCAGCAAGCTGCGTTGTTACGCTGGAGATGAACTTGAGATGGTGGAGACGATATCGAATGAGAAACGAGTCTCCGTACCGTGGCTCAGACTTGAATCGATGATGCCAGTGTCGTTTGTATTTCGTTCCGACTCAGGTATGGATATTAGCCAAGGCGAAATCTATCAGAACCATAAGAGTATTTTTACGTTGAAACCGTTTACCCGTATTACGCGCAAGCATCCTTTTACATGTACTCAGCGTGGGATTTATCCATTAAATACAGCAACGATGACAGGTGGGGATCTCTTTGGTGTGTGGCGTTCCACCAAACCGATTCCTTTGCAAATGTCTATGATCGTGTATCCTTCATTAGTGAATGCAGAGGATCTTCCTGCAATTTATCAGGTATGGCAGGGAGAAGTGGAAGTATCACGATGGATCGTTGAAGATCCTTTCTTGATCCTGGGTGTTCGGCCTTATGGTGCAGGCGACCCCATGAATCGTATTCACTGGAAAGCGAGTGCACGTACAGGTGAATTACAAGTCTACAAGCAGGGATGGACGGCTGATCCGCAATCCTGGATTGTAGTTAACATTCAGGAATCTGCAGATATGTGGAGTGTTGTTACTCGACCGGAAAAGATTGAACGGGCACTTCGTTACGCTGCCACGGCTGCAGTGGATGCCATCGGTAGAGGGTTGCCGGCAGGTTTCGCCCATAATGGCTATCATGTGGGTGGAGGCCGCGATACACTTCGGATTGAGCCGGATTATGGCACCCCGCATCTGGAACGGTTACTGGAAGCTATGGCTGAGACAGAGTTGAAATGCATGGTGCCCATGGAGCAATTCCTGAATGATGAAGTACGTCTGAATGAAGAAGCACAGCAAATCCGCAGCTATCTGCTGATTACATCCTATGTATCTGCCGCTATGGAGCAGGAGATTGCACGTCTGCACGAACAAGGACATCGTGTAACGATTCTCCCGGTAGAGGACGTGAAGGGTAATACGAAGGCGGTGAGTGCATGAGGAACAGACCGGTAGCGACGACCACAGGACTCATAGCAATGCTTGCCGTCTTGATGGCGGGCATATACCTTTTCCCGATATTTACGCTTGCTTCATTCTACGCAATGGAACATTTGCCGTTCACATTATTCATCCTGGTTGTTCTTGTAGGTTGGTTAGGACAGTTCATTCAGCATAAAATTCCAGGTTTTAGCGAGAAAAGTACACTCATTCGTGGAGTAACGGCACTCGTCATAGGACTTCTCTTCGCACTCGTTGTTGGGATGAGCCTTATTCTCCCGTTGCCGGATATCATCACATTGGTACTGTGTGGAGTCATCTCGGCTTATGCAGGTCTGACCTTCAAGCCAGTCTTTCATTCAGTGTTGTTATGGCGCTTGCAGATTATGGGTGTAATCAGTGCAATCGTGCTTATGATTGCTTCGAACTCGTTGGAATTCATGCAGCCGATACGAACCTATACCCTATGGATCTATATTGCCGGAGTGATCAGCTTTGCCTTTTGGCTGGTTGGACGATATATGCTGCAACTGGATCAGGCAATACTCAATGACGGCAAGAGAAGATTGGTATTAAGAGATTTTGCACGTGCGAATCATCAGCGGTTCATGTGGATATTTATTGTTATCGTCGCGATTGGTGCTTTCCCAAGTCTGGCTGCCTGGCTGGGACCGCTACGTGATCGCTTGCTCGCATGGATCAGGGGATGGTTTGGTCCGATTTCCGGCGAGGAGCCACGATTACCAATGGACAACCCCAATCAGCCGCTAAATATACCGAATGACTGGAGAGAGCCTCCATCCGAGCCCTCAGTCTTCTGGAACATCCTCGGATGGGTAGTGATGTGTGCTGTAGCAGGAGCAATCCTGTGGCTGCTTATGAGGTTGGGACAAAAAACGATAAACAGACTTATGGACCGATTCAAGGGGATGTTACAACCAGGTGAAAAGAAGGCAGAACCACGGACGGAGTATATCGATGTCAGTGAGACGCTTGATGCGCCAGCAAAAGTCCGAAAGAATTGGTTTCGGAAGAAAGAAGCGCCACCTGCACAGGATGCTGAACGTGTTCGGTATTACTATCGGACTTGGATTGAAAGAGCTGCTCATCGAGGCGTGGGAATACAGGGGACGCACACTCCGCTGGAGGCTGCACAGACCATTATTCAGAATGGTGTGAAGGTAGAGGAAGATGAGCTGTCTTCGAGACTGCCAGATACGTATAATGCCGTCCGTTATGGAGAGAAAGTTCCCGATCGTTCCGATATGGTTGAGATTGACCGAATTTGGAGATCTTATCGAAGTAAATAAGTCCGGAATCCCTTTACTTTTCTTGTCACGTTCAAGTATCATGAGAGGAATACACAAGTTGGTCAGAAAAGGAGCAGACATTAATGAAGACAAATCATTGCAAAATTGTAGATTGTACGATCCGTGATGGCGGATTGGTGAATAATTGGGACTTTAGCGTGGACTTTGTTCAACAGCTATATGCTGGATTGAATGAAGCTGGCGTTGATTATATGGAAATTGGATATAAAAACTCTCCGAAGTTGCTTAAAGGCGCCGAGGAAGCAGGACCATGGCGTTTCCTGAACGATGATTTCCTGCGTAAAGTTATTCCTCAAAAAGGCAATACCAAACTGTCTGCACTGGTTGACGTAGGTCGTGTGGACGAAAATGATATCTTGCCTCGCAGTGAGAGCATGCTGGATCTGATCCGGGTTGCCTGCTACAGCAAAGATGTAGACAAGGCACTTGCACTGGTTCAAACATTCCATGATCGTGGATATGAAACTACACTTAATATTATGGCACTCTCCAATGTTATGGAGAATGAATTGCTGGAAGCATTTGAATTGATCAAAGAAAGCTCCGTAGATGTGGTTTACATTGTAGATTCTTACGGCAGTCTGGATCATAATGATGTGAAATATCTGGTGGAGAAGTTCAAGACTCACTTGCCTAACAAGCGTCTTGGTGTTCACACACATAATAATATGCAACTTGCGTTTTCTAACACATTGGTTGCGGCGGAACTTGGCGTTGAACTGCTTGATGCTTCTGTGTATGGTATGGGACGTGCGGCAGGTAACTGCCCAACCGAATTGCTGGTAGCTCATCTGAAAGGAACGAAATACAATCTGCGTCCAGTACTTGGTGTATTGGAACAGTTGATGGTTCCACTGAGAGAAAAAGAAGAATGGGGTTACATTCTGCCTTACATGATCACAGGTGCGTTGGACGAGCATCCGCGTTCAGCGATGGCGATTCGCTCATCGGAAGACAAGGATAAGGTTGTTGATTTCTATGATAAATTAACAACACCAGAAGTGAATTTTGATAAGTAATATAGTCTGAAATACAGTTGTAAATTAGGAAAACATGGACTCTAACTGGAGATCCATGTTTTTTTAGTTCTTAATGCCTTGTTTTTCTCTATATTTATGAATAAATATTCCTAGGAGTAACTATTTTTTAGTTCACGTATACAAAATTAAATGTTATTATGTACCAGATAGCATGTGTATGCATGTGAATTGAACGTTGGTTAATATGTTTTTTGTCGAATCATGTAGTAAGCTGTTAAGTTTGGTTAATGTAATTCAGGATAGGTGATCCCGGGAAGGAAAACACGGCATGAAGGTTAATCTGCAAGATCAGAGAAAAATAAGTTGGGTCGCTGTGTGCGGCTTAATGTGTTTCCTCGCAAGTCAATGGTTTCGTTATTCTTCAAGTTCTGATCTGATCATATCGGGTTACCCGGTTTTGACACTCTTGGGTGGATTTGCTGCGGCAGCGGCTTGTATCGGCATCTACAATCAAAGCTGGTTGTTTCGGACACAGAAGCTAACTCTTCGGAGGACATTATTGACAACACTCTTTTTATTGATTGGTCTGTTTGAACTGGTTCATATCGTTTCATTTGCAGAAGAGATTCCAAACGGAGCCATGATGGAATCGGAGTTCTCCTTAATGATGACAACCATGGGATCTTTGGTATGTTCAGTAGGTTTATTGCTCGTGTATACCTTAAATGAAAAAGAAATTGCATTACCACGCAAATTCTTACTGTTCAGTGGGACATTGGGTACCTTTGTTATTTTGTACATACTGGCTATTCAGGAATGGAGTATGTTACCAAGTATGCTTGATGGGGATGTGCTTGGTGGAATCTTCACCCGAGTTCATTTTATGGTCGGATTGCTCTATGGCATTATTGCAGTTCTTTTGTTTGTACAATGGAAAAAAACCAAAGACGGTGATTTACCAACCATTCTATGTGGCATTCTGTGTTTCTTTTTTGGTGAATGTTATTTTGTTTCAGCAACTGGGGTGAACGATCTCAATCTGTTATTAGGATTGCTGAGTAATTGTATGGCATATTTTTTCATTCAAAAAGGACTGTACACGTCTGTAGTGGACACGCCTTTCCTGCAACAGCAGGTGGCGGAAGCCAAGATGAACTATATTGCTCATCATGATGATGTAACGGGACTTCCAAACCGTCGTCGCCTTTCACAGCGGTTGAAAAAGATGATGGATGATGCCGTGGTGCAGGAACAGCTTGTGGGTGTACTGGTCCTGAATATTAATCGGTTCAAGACCATTAATGATTCGCTCGGACAGCAAGCAGCTAACCGGGTTTTGCGTCAGGTAGGTCAACGACTGAAACATTCGTCACTTCCAGGAGAAGAAGTCTTTGGATTGGGAAGAGATGAGTTTGCATTAACGATGACAGATTTCAGTTCAACCGATACAGCGTTGCGTCGGACAAGATCCATATTGCAACTTTTTGAGAAGCCGGTCTTGGTTGATGGCAATGAGTATCATCTTACCCTTGGAATTGGGATGGCCATTTTCCCGCATGATGGGGAGTCACCACTGGAGATTATTCAGAATGCCGATACGGCTCTGCACAGTGCAAAGGAACAAGGGATGGAACTGAATCGTTTTGCCCATGCAATGCAGATGAAGGCACAGGAGCGTATGCAGCTTGAAAATGATCTGCGCAAGGCGTTGGATCGAGGTCAGTTCTACCTGGTCTACCAGCCGCAGGTTAATCTGCAAAGTGGGCTAATCGTTGGCATGGAAGCATTGGTTCGTTGGCAGCATCCGCAGCGAGGTTCGGTATCTCCGGCAGAATTTATTCCTCTGGCAGAAGAGAGTGGGCTCATTGTGCCACTTGGCGAATGGGTGCTGCGTGAAGCGTGTGCACAGAACAAACAGTGGCAGGAAGCCGGTTATCGTAAACTGTGTGTTTCGGTGAATTTGTCGATGAGACAATTCAGGCACTCCCATTTGTTGGACAATATCAATGGAATTCTCAAAGAGACGGGACTAGAGCCTGTATGGCTTGAACTGGAGATTACAGAGAGCATGACATTTGATAAAGATCGGTCATTCGAACAGTTGCGCAAAATCAAAGAAATTGGTGTGCATATCAGTATTGATGACTTTGGAACGGGATACAGCTCGTTGCACTATCTGAAGGATCTGCCGATTGATCGGCTCAAGATTGACCGTTCATTCGTTAATGAAGTCATGGAGGACAGCAATAACGCCGCGATCGTATCTACCATCACTTCAATGGCGCATCATTTACAATTAAAAGTGACAGCTGAGGGCGTGGAGAACGAAGATCAGATGGTCTTTCTTCGCGATCAGCACTGTCACGAGGCTCAGGGTTATTTCTTCAGCAAACCGATTAAAGCCGCTGAATTTGAAAAGCAGTTTTTGAGAGATGTGGATAAGCCTACAGGATAGGGAACAGCGGGGGCGCGAGGGTGCTCCTGCTTTTTTAAGATGGATGTGTAAATGAAAAAAATTGTAAATGTGACTTGCATGCTATAGAGGATCATGGTATATTATTCTTTGTAAAATCACTGTTAAATTCCGAACGGAACTTAACAATTAAATCTTCAATCATGCGGGTGTAGTTCAATGGTAGAACTTTAGCCTTCCAAGCTAATAGCGTGGGTTCGATTCCCATCACCCGCTTAACGAAGCAGTACCCAGAGCCCCTGCGATGCAGGGGATTTTTCTTTTTCCCTAAAAAAATCTGGGGATACCCTTTGCTTTTTTACAATGATCTGGTACAATAACGGAGAAATTGATACTACACATGAATGAGAGGTAACCATACGTCCCATGAAGTAAAACACATGAATTGAACCCCAGTTAACTGCAGACGGTTTTATGACGCAGTCAGCCAGAGCGGCTGAGCAATGAGGGGATTCGTGTGTCCAAATTCAGCTATGGGAAAAGGTATGGAGCAAGTAAGCCATTGAGGTTTACGTGTACCCTGTGTTTGGGGTTTCTTTGTTCATGCCGTAGCTTACCTTAGATCTGTCTTTGAATGCTTGATCCAACCCTGAATTGCCAAACCGCCGGCTGATGCCAGCGGTTTTTTTTGTTCAGCAAAAAGGATGCAGGAAGGATGAGGCCTCATGATGACATTGGTACGCTTACATGAAGTATCAAAAGAGTGGAACGGTATTGAATTGTTTACAGGATTGAATTTGGAGATTAATGAGGGCGAACGACTCGCCATTTTGGGTCGCAACGGATGCGGCAAGACAACGTTGTTACGTATCATTTTGGGTGAGGAGCATGGTGGTGGACGGATTGAACGTCATATCCCTCAGCAGGAATGGGGGTTCATGCGCCAGCGCTCGGAGATTGAGACCGGGATGAATGTACTGGATGCGGTCCGGCGTGAGAGCGGTCAGATCTATGAAGTGAAACGGAACTTGGAAGAACTGGAACAACGGTTGAGCATGAGTACTGAAGCGGATGAAGAGCTGCTTGCAGCTTATACACAAGTGATGGAGCAATATGAACAGTTGAACGGTTATATGTGGGAGACTGAGGTAGAGAAAGTACTGACTCGCCTCGGATTATCCGCAGAGCATTGGAATAGACCCTATCATTCCTTGAGTGGTGGACAAAAAACAAAGGCTCGTTTGGCGGGGCTACTTGTCAGCAAACCCAAGTTCCTGATCCTGGATGAACCGACGAATCATCTGGATGAGGGAAGCATGCGTTGGCTGGAAGAGTGGTTATCCTCATATGAAGGTACGCTGTTATTTGTATCACATGATCGTACGTTTATTGATCAGGTAGCAACAGGAGTCATTGAGTTCAGTCCAGATGCCCTGACCAAATACAAGGGCGGATACTCCGACTACAAGATCCACAAAGAGCGTGAATTACGCGAACAGGAAACGATCTACCGCAGGCAGGAATTGGAACGTAAGGCGCTGGAAGAAACGATTCGAAATTATCAGGAATGGTTCCATAAAGCGCATAATTCGGCGACTGATGTGGAGGTGAAGATCACCCAGAGCTTCTACAAAGCTAAAGCCATCAAAAATATTTCACGTTACCATGCAAAACAAAAACAGCTGGAGCGTTTGGAGCGGGAACGGGTGGATAAACCTCGTGAAGCCGCAAAGTTGAACATGGAATTACAGATGAATCCACTGGCTGCACGCCAGTTGCTTGCGCTGGAAGAGGTGAGTTTTTCATATACGGGAGACAAACTATTGCTGCGCAATCTTCGAATTACTGTGGAACGCGGAGATCGGCTTGCTGTACGGGGTCCTAATGGAACCGGCAAGACAACACTGCTGAAGTTGATGATTGGTGAACTGGAACCTTCGCAAGGCAAGGTCACACGGCATCCACAGCTGAAAATCGGTTACTTTTCACAGGAGCTGGAAGGGCTCCCTGAGAACCTGACGCTGCTGGACAGCTTGCTTACCCTTCCATCGATGACACAAAGTGCGGCACGTACCATTCTGGGATGTTTCCTATTTTCCAGGGATGATGTGTTCAAGCGCATTGGGGATTTGAGCATGGGGGAAAAGTGCAGAGTGGCATTTCTGAGACTGTATTTTGGCGGAGCGAATCTGCTGGTGCTGGACGAACCAACGAACTATCTGGACATCGATACCCAGGAAGTCATGGAAAATGTATTAAAACAGGCTTCAGGTGCTTTGGTGCTTGTATCCCATGACCGGATGCTGACGAAGTCACTCGCGAATCGGTTATGCGATCTGGAGGCTGGTGGCACAGCAACTCTGTTTGAAGGAGGTGTGTCGGATTGGGAGCAGTCCAACAAACTTCGGGAGGTGGCGCTGGAGACCCGGGAATCTGATGACGAGCGGTTACGATTGGAGATGCGACTATCGGAGTTGCTGTCTCCTGTGAGCACTGCTGGAAAAGACAGTCTGACACAGCCGGAGCATTCGAATGAGCGAGCAGTCGAGGCAGCTGAGATTCGCGAAATCCAGCAGCGCCTGAAACAATTGAAAGATAAAGGTGCAAACATAAATTAGAACATGGACGGCTTGCTATTTCGATCTATTTTGCATATAATTATGAACGATCATCGATGATTACATCGATATGGGTAAACTAAGCAAACGTGATGATGGAGATAAGTAAGCAGTGCCTCTGGACAGGGAGGAAGCGCCGTAGATTGAGAGCGTTTCTGTAGAACAAGGCTGCCGAAATTCACTCCGAAGCGGTTCCCTGAACCTGTTTGTGTGCAGACACAGAGGCAACAGTAGGGGCAAACGGTTAACGGTCGTTATTCCGTACAAAGTGAGACAGAACCAGTTGCAGGCCAGAAGGGCCACGCAGCAATGGATGTCTAACAAGGGTGGTACCACGGTCTTTTCGTCCCTTCAGGGGAGAGAAGGCCTTTTTTTGTTGCAAAAACACCACAAAAAGGGGGCAATTACACATGAAAGAACGTTTAGAGGCATTGAAGATCGAAGCGCTGGAGCAGTTGTCTGGTGTGAATGATCCGCAGACGCTCGGTGATCTGCGTGTAAAGTATTTGGGGAAAAAGGGTGCATTGACTGAAATTTTGCGTGGTATGGGTGCGCTTAGTGCGGAGGAACGTCCAGTTATTGGTCAAGTAGCCAATGATGTTCGGGCTGCCATTGAGGAAGTCATCGACAGCAAGCAGGATCAGTTCCAGAAGGAAGAGACAGCGAAGCGTCTGCAATCCGAGAAAATTGATGTGACCCTGCCAGGACGTCGTGGACGTCAAGGCGGACTGCATCCACTGACCAAAGTGGTACAGGAGATCGAAGATATTTTCATCGGTATGGGATACCGCGTTGCGGAAGGTCCTGAAGTCGAAATGGATTATTACAACTTTGAAGCATTGAATCTGCCGAAGAATCACCCGGCGCGCGATATGCAGGATTCTTTCTATGTTACCGAAGACTTGTTGATGCGTACCCATACATCTCCTGTTCAAGTACGTACCATGCAGAGCATGAAGGGCGAAGTGCCTGTCAAAGTCATCTGCCCAGGTAAAGTATACCGCCGTGATGATGACGATGCGACGCACTCTTTCCAATTCAACCAGGTTGAAGGATTGGTCATCAGCGAAAACATTCGTATGAGCGATCTGAAAGGAACCCTGCTGCAATTCGTACGCGAAATGTTCGGTTCCCACACGGAAATTCGTCTGCGTCCAAGCTTCTTCCCGTTCACAGAGCCAAGTGCGGAAGTGGATGTAACCTGTGTACAATGTGGCGGCAGCGGCTGTCGCGTATGTAAGCAAACAGGCTGGCTTGAAATTTTGGGCGGCGGTATGGTTCACCCGAAAGTACTGGAAATGGGTGGCTATGATCCGGAGAAATACAGTGGTTTCGCATTTGGTATGGGCGTAGAGCGTATCGCGATGCTGAAGTATGGAGTCGATGATATCCGTCATTTCTACAATAGTGATCTGACCTTCCTGAAGCAATTCGGAAGGCTGTAACTTTAAGACAAGAAAGATTAACCATATAGAGCAAGCGAATGAACCGGGAACACCAATTTATAGATGAAGGAAGTGAACGTCCATGAGAGTATCGACAGATTGGCTGTCTGATTATATTTCCCTTGAAGGTGTGACGCCACAGGAATTGGCAGAGAAAATCACCCGTGCGGGTGTCGAAATTGATGTAGTGGAGAACCGCAACAAGGGCGTGAATAAAGTTGTTGTAGGTTATGTGAAGAGCAAGGAGAAACACCCGGATGCAGACAAACTGAATGTATGTGTTATTGATGCTGGTCAGGAAGAAGATCTGCAGATCGTATGTGGTGCAAAAAATGTGGATGCAGGCCAAAAAGTAGTCGTAGCCCTGGTTGGAGCAAAGCTCCCTGGTGGATTGGATATCAAAAAAGCCAAACTGCGCGGTGTTGTCTCCCTTGGCATGATCTGTTCCGCCAAAGAGCTGGGCATGAACGACAAATTGTTGCCGAAAGATCAGCAGGAAGGTATTCTCGTTCTGCCGGAACAAACAGAGGTTGGCACGCCAATCAGTCAGGTTCTTGGTCTTGACGATCATGTGCTTGAACTGGACCTGACACCGAACCGTTCCGACTGTCTCAGCATGCGTGGTGCAGCTTATGAAGTGGGTGCCATCTTGGGTCGTGAAGTGAAGCTGCCGAGTCCCAAAGACCAACTGGCTGAGGTTGGTGATGCGGCTGCGAATCATATCTCTGTAGCGATTAAAGCGCAGGAGCAATGCAGTCACTATGCAGCTCGTTATGTAACAGGCATTAAACTGGGTGCTTCCCCGCTGTGGATGCAAAACCGTCTGATGGCCGCAGGCGTTCGTCCAATCAACAACATCGTTGATATCACGAACTATGTCATGCTGGAATACGGTCAACCGCTACATGCATTCGATGCGGATAAGCTGGAAAAAGGCCATATTGAAGTGCGGATGGCCAACGAAGGCGAAACGATTGTTACGCTGGATGGACAGGAGCGCAAGCTGGAGCCGCACATGTTGCTCATCACAGATGGCGTGAAACCTGTAGCCATCGCTGGGGTTATGGGTGGCGAGAATTCCGAGGTATCGGAAGGCACGGTGAATCTGTTGCTGGAATCCGCCAAGTTCGATGGTGGAACCGTTCGGAAAACGTCGCGACAATTGGGGCTACGTTCCGAAGCAAGCATGCGTTTTGAGAAGGAAGTAGACCCGGGTGCGGTGATTACGGCTTTGGATCGTGCGGCTGAACTGATTCAGCGTTATGCTGAAGGTGAAGTGCACCAGGGAATCGTGGAAGCTGGAGCAGAAGCTGCGGAGAAACGTGTAATTCAATTGTCGCTGGACCGACTGAATCGTTATTTGGGAACCGATCTGTCTTTGCTTGAGGTGAAAACCATTTTCGCTCGCTTGCACTTTGCATGTGGTGATGCTGATCAAGGATTGCTGGATGTGGAAGTACCAACACGCAGAGGGGATATTACGCTCGATGTAGACTTGTTTGAAGAGATTGCACGCCTGTACGGATACGACAACATTCCAACCACATGGATTGAAGGACCTACGACTCCAGGGGCGTATACACGCTCTCAAGCGATGCGTCGCACCATTCGTGGAGTGCTCTCAGGCAGTGGCTGGCAGGAAATGATCAGTTACTCCTTTGTACACCCGGATAAAGCGACATTGTTCCCGGCATTGACACAAGGCAGTAAAGCCGTGAAACTCGCGATGCCTATGAGTGAGGACCGCAGTGTGCTTCGTACGAGTATTTTGCCGCAAATGCTGGATGCAGCGGTGTATAACATGAACCGTAAACAGGATTCACTGGCTGTATTTGAAGTGGGCAATGTGTTCTTCACTGAAGAAGATCAGTTGACCAAGCAACCGCATGAGATTCCGGTACTGGGCTTGCTGCTCACCGGGAATCGTGCAAGCCAGCAGTGGAATGTTGGAGCGGAGAAAGTAGACTTCTTTGATCTGAAAGGTGCTCTTGAGCATCTGTTCGCCTATGTGGGGCTTGAACAACGCATTCGCTTGGTAGCAAACAGCCCTGAAGGATTCCATCCGGGACGTTCCGCATCGGTTTACCTGGAAGGTAAGGATGGCGGGGAAGGCAAATTGATCGGTACATTGGGTCAATTGCATCCGGAACTGCAACAGCAGTATGATCTGAATGATGTGTACATCGCAGAGATTGCACTTGAATCGATCTACAGCGAAGCAGACGCTGACATTCGTTATCGTGAGCTTCCGCGTTTCCCAGCCATGGAACGTGATATCGCGGTTGTTGTGGATGAAGATATTGAAGCGGGAGATATGCTGCGCGCCATTCGTGAATCGGCGGGTGAATTGTTACAAACCGTACAGGTATTCGATGTGTTTACTGGCAGTAAACTGGGTGAAAACAAGAAGAGCGTGGCGATGGCACTGGTATACCGGAATCGTGAACGTACACTGACCGATGAGGAAGTTACTGAAGTTCATGCCCGTGTAGTGGCTCGTCTGGAAGAGCAATTCGGAGCGGAATTGCGTAAATAGGACAAAAGAAGATTTTTTGAACAAAGATTAGCAGGAATTGTTTGAAGTCACATCGAATCCTTAGCATTAGAGGATCGATGTGACTTTTTTGTGATTACAGCTTAGAATCAACATACAGACTTGAAGGAGGGCACAACTGTGACTACACCTGATCGTACACGCGTCACCGTAGAGATCTACGGGACTTCCTATAAACTGGTTGGCAGCAGTGCCGACTATATGAAACAAGTAGCTAACCTGGTAGATGAGCGTATGGGCGCAATCTCCAAGCAAAATTCCCGTCTGGATACTCCGCGTATTGCGGTACTGGCGGCTGTACATATGGCTGAACAGTCTCTTCAGACTCAGGAAATCCGTAATGAACTGAAGATGCTTACTGGAGAACGTACAGAACTGAGAAACGAATTGAATCGGTTGAACGCCATACAAAATGAACATCAACAAGAATTGGAACGGCGTGACCAGGCTCTTGCTGAATTGCAAAAGCTGAAGCTTGAAGCAGAGCAGGCGCTGCAAAAGGCTGAAACGGACAAAAATTCAGAGATAGCCAAGTTGAATACGCTGCTGGAGCAAGAACGCGCTCAAGCAACGGAGCGAGTGCAGAAATTGCAGGCCCAAGCGACGGCACAACTCAAGGAAGCAGAAGCCAAGGGAACGAAACAGCTGAAGGAAATGGAAGAGAAAGCGGCTAACCAGCTTAAAAATGCACAGGCACAGGCTGCTTCCCAGCTCAAAGAAGCTCAGAACCGTTCTGCAGCTGAATTGCAGCAGGCGCAGGCCAAAGCTGCGGCGCAATATAAAGAGTTGCAGGACAAGACTGCAGCTCAATTAAAAGAAGCCGAAAGCCGTGCCGTTGCAGAACGTCAACAGATTGAAGCCAAAGCTGCGCAGCAGGTTCAGGCAGCCAAGGAAGAAGCCGAGTCGGCCATTTTGTCCGAGTTGGAGCAGGCAGAGAGCAATCTGAAGAAAGCTCAGGAAGAAGCAGCGCTGCAATATAACGAACTTCAGCAACAGATGGAACTTCGTCTTCAACAGGCTGAAGAAAAAGCGCTGCAACAGACACAAGAGCTCACGGATCAGGCGAATCAGGAACGGGCTGCCTTGCAGGAACAAGCGGAGCAGAAGCGCCTGACTGAGATAAATCAGTTGAATGCGGAGTTCAAGGCGTTATCCGAGCAGTTGGAACTCGAATGGATGGAGAAAGAAGCAGCCCTCGAGGAACAATTGCAGCAAGCCAAGGAAGCAGCAGCGTCCCAGGCAACAGAAGCCGCATCGGCTGCAGAGGCCATACTTCAAGAAGAACGGGGCAAGCTCAAGCAGCAACTTGAGGAACAACGTAAACAGGCGGAGACTCGACTATTAGATGTCGAAGAACAATTAGAAGAAGTAATGACCCAGCTCATCAGTGCACAGGACATGGTTGCAGAGCAAGAACAGCAGCTTCAGCACGAGCGTGGTCAATTGGAATCGTTACGTCATGAGCATGGGGTTCGTAAACAGGAGCAGGAAGTTCAGACCCGCCGAATTACGGAACTGGAGCAGCACCTGGAACAGTTGAAAGAGGACCGTTCCCAGTTGCAGGAGCTTCTTCGTGAAACGGAACAGGCTGCCCAGCAATCCCGTGATTCACAGGAACAATGGAAGCAGAAGTATAATGAAACTGTGGATAGAGAAACCTCTCTCACAGCACAGCTACGCAAACTTCAGGAGCAACATGCACAGCTTGAACAGGAAGCCCAAAAGCTTCGTGAGGCTGAAGTGAAGTCGGAAGAGGAACAGCGCAGACTGCAAAAAGTGCTTGAACAGGCTCATGCTGCGGTGCGTACATTGCAGCATGAGATCGGCACGCTTACGGAACGTGAGCAGTCCTTGAAGGACCTTGCTGAGCAGCGATTGGCTGAGATCGGAGACCTGGAGAATCAGATTCTTGAAGTTGCTGAACAAAATGAAACGTTGGAGTCTGGTGTACAATCCCTTCATGATGAATTGTCCGTGGTGAAGGAAGAGTCTCGTTTCAACCATGAAGAGGCTGTGCAGTACCAGAAGGATGCAGAGCTTTTGGAAGAGAAACGTAATCAGCTTGAAGTTGAGCTAAATGTTGTTCGGGAAGAGCTGAACCGACTTCAGGATAACTATAAACAAATCCGTAATGATTACAGTGATGCATTACAACGGGAAGAGAATTACAGTTCCAAGCTGGATGAATTGAGCAAAGAGAAACAAGAGATTGTGAGCGCACTTGAAGAAGCAAGAAAGTCTTCAGCTAAACTTTCCGAGCGCTACTCGGAGCAAGAGAGTCGGCTAGCCCAGACTGAGGAAGAAGCGTTGGAGTGGCAGATCAGACACGAAGAACTGTCAGCCAAACAGACCGAGTTGGCATCCCGTCTGGAGCAGTTTACAAGACGTGAAGAAGAACTTCGCTTAAGTGTTGAACAAGCAGAGCAGAACGACCAGGTATGGCAACGCCGTGCAGACGAATGGGCGGCTCAGGAGCAATCCTGGCAGGAGCGCTGGGCTGCACTTGAGAATGAACTGACGGTTTGGAAGAGAGAAAGTGCGGCAAGTAGTGAGTTGCTGGATGGACTGGAGCAAGAACGACAGCAGCTGGACAAATTACGTGCAGAAGCGACCCAAGAAAAAGAGATCATGGAAACGGAACTGCTTGAGATGGGGGAGCGTTACGAACTAGCGGCCAATCAATTACGTTTGTTACAGGTTGAACGTGAAATGGAGCAGGAGAAGGCAGAGCAGCTGAACACTGAATATCGTCAGTTGCATGATGAATATACGAAATTGCAGACGGAATATAACGAATGGATTGAATTGATTGAACAGGACCAGACCTAGCGGAATGAATGTAGCAGAACTGGCTCGTGGGCAACGTACTCTGGTACAATTTGTTATACTAAAGAAGGAGCTCCCGTCGCTGCGGGGGCTCCTTGTCTTGAATACTATTCTTCAACGATAATTTTGGAGATCATGCTGCTGTGTCCTGAACCACAGAAGACAGAACAGGACATTTCAAACTCACCAACCTTGTCCGGGGTTATGACTTTGGAGCTGTTTCTGGTATCCAGTTGAAGATTCAGCTCAGGCACAAGCATACCGTGATTTCCGTTTACATTTTCATAAACAATGTTAACGGGAACGCCTTTTTTAAGATGGTACTCAGGTTGATCGAATTCATAGTTACTTGCCTTGATGACCAATTCTTCACTGGCTGTAACTCCAGCATCAGCATCGGATCCATTGCTGCCAGATTCTACGGACTGTTTCGCCCCTCCACATGCAGTGAGTACCAGAATTAACATACAGGCAGCAAGCCATGTAATGCCTTTCTTCATCATATGCCTCCTTAAAGCGTGATATGGATAAAATTTGAATGATTGCTCCAGTCATCATACCGCAATATGTGAATGCCTGTACACGCTGTGTATGTCGTTTTTTTGAAAATTGTACGTGTACGGCAGAGCGTGCGTACTGCCCGAATGAAATAAACCCCTTCCGGCGCAGGGCCTTCAGAGGTTTAGGAGAATTCATGGGGACGTTAAGGTGAAGTGGAGATTAACTTTTGGAGCTTCGTCCGGCATCAAAAGGGGTGGATACCGGGATGAAGAGATCGATAATCCCGATGACCAGCGCAGCGAGAATGGCACCGAGCAGGCTGACTTCAACATGATCTACAACATATTGACCAAGCCAAATCACCAGTGCGCTAACGATAAATCCGACAATACCGCGACCAAACGGGTTGACTCTTTTGCCGAAGATACCTTCAACGATCCAGCCGAGCAGGGCAATGACAAGAGCAAGCAACAGGGCGCTCCAGAAGCCACCAACGGCGAATCCGGGAACGATCCAGCTAACCACCATTAATACAATTGCAGCGATGATAAATCGCACGACATGTCCCAGGAAATTCATGGTGTTTACCTCCTTTTAATCGGATTGAACTGAGCAGGGCAACTCCAAGGGGATGGAGAGGTTGCACAATCCTGACACCTGTAGTTTGTGGTGCTATGGTTGAAGTTATGTGTGGAAGGATTCGTTAAATAGCGTAAGAAAGTTTCTTTCGTTATAATACAGATATAGTTTGGAAGGAGTTGTACACTTGGACACGAAAATTCTACACACACTGGAATATCGCAAAATTTTAAATACATTGCTTAGCTTTGCCCAGACGACCATGGGAAAAAAGAAAGCGGAGCAACTTGAACCAAGCAGTGAACTTGAAGAAGTGAAGCGGTTGCTGCAGCAAACCGATGAAGCCTTCACATTTGATCGCCTGAAAGGCTCACCGTCGTTTGGGGGAATTATAGATATTACGGCTTCCATCAAACGTGCTGAAATTGGAGGCACACTTAACCCTCACGAGCTTTTGGGAATATCCAATACGACCTTTGCGGCGCGGCGATTGAAACGTCAGATTGGTACTTTGCATGAAGATGAGCTCATCGAATCATTGTTCTATATCAGTGATCAACTGTCAGAGCAAAAAACGCTTGAGGATGCCATCAAAATCTGTATTGACGATAATGCAGAGGTTGCCGACAGTGCGAGCGTAACGTTGGCGCAGATTCGTCGTGAGCTGCGAGGCGGAGAAGTGCGGATTCGCGAAAAACTGGATTCCATGATTCGATCCTCTACCGTATCCAAGATGCTGCAGGATCAGCTCATCACCATCAGAGGAGACCGTTTTGTTATTCCAGTGAAAGCTGAATATCGTTCGTACTTTGGCGGGATTGTGCACGATCAATCTGGTTCGGGAGCAACATTGTTCATTGAGCCGGAATCCATTGTTGCAATGAACAACAAATTACGCGAAACCCGGATTCGGGAAGAACGCGAAATAGAAATTATTTTGCAGAAATTGACGGCACTTGTCAGTGAGCAGGGAGAGTGGCTGTTGTATGATGTCGACTTGCTGGGATCACTTGATTTTATCTTTGCCAAAGCACGTCTGGCTCGTGAACTGAAAGCAACATTGCCTCGCATGAATGACCGCGGGTTCCTGAAGCTCAAGAAAGGCCGTCATCCACTGATTCCGATTGAAAACGTGGTTCCAATCGACATAGAGTTGGGCAATGATTACACATCCATTATCGTGACAGGTCCGAATACGGGTGGTAAAACGGTAACGCTCAAAACGATTGGATTGCTGAGCCTGATGGCTATGTCCGGTTTATTTGTTCCGGCTGAGGATGGCAGTCAGTTATGTGTATTTGATGCGATCTATGCAGACATTGGGGACGAGCAGAGTATCGAGCAGAATCTGAGTACTTTCTCCAGTCATATGACCAACATCATTCGCATTCTGAAAAACATGACACCAAAAAGTTTGGTATTACTCGATGAACTTGGCGCAGGGACAGATCCGGCTGAAGGTTCCGCACTGGCGATCTCCATGCTGGAGCATATGCACCGGACGGGATGTCGCATGGTTGCAACCACTCACTACAGTGAACTGAAAGCATACGCATATGAGCGTAAAGGTGTCATTAATGCCAGCATGGAATTTGACATCAACACACTGAGTCCAACCTATCGCCTTCTGGTGGGTGTACCTGGACGAAGTAATGCATTTGCCATTGCAGAGCGACTGGGACTGCCGGGTTACATTCTCGACTACGCCCGTGGCGAAGTGAAGGAAGAGGATCAACGGATTGAGCACATGATTGCTTCTCTTGAAGAGAACCGTCTTACGGCTGAACAAGAGCGTGAGAAGGCAGAGAGCCTGCGCCAGGATATGGAGAAATTACGCAGTCGTCATCAGACTGAACTGGAGAAGCTGGAACAGCAGCGTGATCGCCGGATTGAAAAAGCAGAAGAAGATGCACGCAGCATTGTGGACAAGGCTCGCGCGGAAGCGGAGAAGATTATAGCCGATCTTCGCCTGTTGGCTATGGAAGAAGGTGCTTCCGTGAAGGAGCACAAACTCATTGCTGCCCGCAAACAGCTGGACGAGGCAGAACCGGAGAAACGCAGGAAAACGTTCAAGAAGACGGCAACAGCGCCGAAGACTCGTGCTATCGGTCCTGGTGATGAAGTGCTTGTCTACAGTTTGAATCAAAAAGGGCATGTTGTAGAGATGTCGGGTAGCAAAGACGCTATGGTACAACTGGGGATTATGAAAATGAAAGTATCTCTGGATGACCTGGAACTGCAGCAATCGGCTCCCGCAGCCAAACCGAAACAAAAACCGGTAACGGGTATGAAACGTACACGTGATGACAATGTGAAAAGTGAATTGGATCTGCGTGGTACCAACCTGGAAGAAGCCCTGATGGAGACAGATCGGTTCATTGATGAAGCTTTCCTTGCCAATCTGGGCCAAGTTTATATTATTCACGGTAAAGGTACAGGAATTTTACGTTCCGGTATTCAGGATTACCTGCGTAAGCATAAACATATTAAAAGCTACCGGCTGGGCAATTACGGAGAAGGCGGGAACGGTGTGACCGTCGCAGAATTGGAATAGCCGGTCCATGAATCAATGATATTCTGTGACCTTATTCATGAAGGTCGCAGATGGGGAGAGGGGAACGGTGCGTGATAGAAAGCATTGACCAATTGCTGTCTCATCCCTTGGGGATGGTACTCGGTTTTTTCTCGGTAGCGATTATGGAGCTGCTCGTATTTCTGGCTTGCTTCGAACTGGTGACCAAGTATAAATGCTGGACAGAGATCAAGAAGGGCAATGTAGCCGTTGCGATGGCTACAGGAGGCAAGATCTTCGGGATCTGCAACGTATTGCGGTTTTGCATACAAGCCAAATCTTCGGTGTATGAAGCCATGACGTGGTCAATTGTAGGGTTTATCCTTCTGCTCATTGCCTATTTTTTGTTCGAATTCCTGACACCCGTGTTCTCCATTGATAAGGAGATCGAAGCGGATAACCGAGCTGTCGGATTGATATCCATGATTATTTCAGTCTCGCTGTCGTTTGTTATTGGCGCGAGCATTATCTAGGGGGACCGGTCATGAAGATATTGATACGGATTCTGTTTGCGGCATCGATCGTATTTTTTGCCATCGGTGTGATCTATGTAATGAATACATGATGATTTGAAGAGAGAGGTTGATTCAATATGGAAACAACAATATGCCCTTGGTGTCACACGGAAATTGTATGGGATGAGGAACTCGGTCCTGAAGAAGAGTGTCCATACTGCCACAATGAATTAAAGGGATACCGTACGCTCAATATTAACATCGATGATGAAGAGAACGATGAAGCTCAGGACGACATCTATGATGTAGACGATGTAACGAACGAGAAACAGACTACGGATCTTTCGGATCTGTGGGGGGATGAAGTTGAACTCAAATTGCCGGAGTTGCGAACGTTAACCAAATACGCGGATGAAGGTAATGATCTCATTCAGTATGAACAAGGTGTACAGAAGCAACTTGATCATCAAGAAGAAGTACCAGAGTGCCCGAATTGCCGGGAATTCATGATTCTCGCAGGTACACAAGCTGCAACGCAGGATAACTTCATGCCAGTTGCTAACGCAGCTTCAGGCGAAGGGTCACTATTGGCATCACCTTTTAAAGTATTGACCTATGTATGCTCGGGATGTTTCCAAGTTCAATACAGTCTGTCTGAGGAAGATCGTCTGCGTCTGATCAAGAACCTGAGTACGCAGAAATAAACATTTCGGAGATTCTAACCAATTTCATAGCAATCCTGAAGATTCATCATGTTTTCCTCTTGCTTGGGGCACGTTAACCCTAAGACCTACCTGTACATAGTTCACTTCAGGTGGATGAAGGAGGAGCAGATGAAGATTACTTTAGGCCGACAATCCATTCTGCTTTTGGGCGTGAATGGATTGTTTGCGTTAGCCGGAGCACTCTCGGGAACCTTTTTGAATGTGTTTCTGTGGAAAAGCCGTCCGGATTATGCCATGTTGGGGTGGTTCACTCTAAGCCAGCAACTGGCCATTGGACTGACATTCTGGCTTGCTGGCAAATGGGTCAAGGAACACAATAAAATGAGTGCACTACGACTAGGTACTGCGCTGTCCGGCATATTTTATATGATCGTCCTCTGGGCTGGTTCCAAAGCTGTAGACTGGATATGGCCTCTGGGTATACTACTGGGTTGTTCCCTGGGGCTATTCTGGATTGCATTTAATGTCGTGTATTTTGAAATAACGGATCGGGAAAACAGGGATCTGTTCAATGGCTGGGTCGGGTTACTTGGCTCGATGACAGGAATTATAGGTCCATGGTTCTCCGGTCTGATTATTACTCGCATGACAGACAACACAGGATATCGGCTCATCTTCACAGTATCGCTCGTTATTTATGTCATAGCGGTAGTCTTCAGTTTTTTTCTGAAAAAAAGAAAGGTGAGCGGTACATACCGCTGGTCAGAACCTTGGATACAGCTATCCAAGCGGGATAGTCCCTGGAGGACCTTAGCCTTGGGTTTATTCGCTCAGGGCGCACGTGAAGGTGTATTTGCCTTCCTGATTGCACTGCTTGTCTACGTGGCTACTGCACAGGAGTACAAGTTGGGGCAGTTCTCACTCATCACTTCTGCTGTGGCACTAGTAAGTTATTGGGCAGCCGGGAAATGGTTCAAACCACAGTATAGATCGAAAGGCATGTTCATTGGAGCCCTCATTCTGCTCGTTGTGCTTCTTCCTCTTCTCTGGAAAGTGACCTATGTTACCCTGTTAATCATGGGGATTGGGAGTGCTGTTGCGATGCCGTTGTATGTACTACCGATGATATCAGCGGGATTCGACATGATGGGCACAAGTGGCGAAAATGTGGAGAAAAGGGTTGAACTTGTCGTTTTGAGAGAGTTATGCCTGATGCTTGGCAGACTATGTGGATTGGCCATATTCATTGTGACGGTCATAAATGCTCCGTCTCTACGCATGTTAACCTGGCTTATTATTGTCCTCGGTGCTTCTCCGCTAGTTGGATGGATCTTTATGCGCAAATTATTGAACCGAACGGAAGGGCAAGAGCCCTCGGCTTAGCAGGCTTCCCAATATACAAACAGGGTACAGCGGCGGGAAAGAGAACTTTCCGTGTGCTGTACCCTGTTTGTATTGATTTATTTTGATATTTTGATGTTATACAGGAGATGGTTTACTTGTACGTGTGAGTGAGAATAGGTCCATATCAGGGTTTTGTTTGCCAGTAATAGCATCCACAATTAAGGAAGCAGCAATCATGCTGTATACAGTCCCGTTACCTCCATATCCTTCTACAAAATATGAATGCGGATAATCGGGATGTGTGCCAATCAGGGGGAGGCCATCATTCGTATTACCAAACACGGCACCCCAGGCATAATCGACTTCAAGATCATCTAAAGGGAAATAGGAACGGACCTCTTCCAGGAGTGTATCTCCCCGGTGTTTTGACCGTATTTCACGTTGATCCTCCCGAGGTATTTCTTCATCCAAACCGCCTGCGATGATTCGGCCGTCGGGTGTTGTTCGCATATACAAATATGGACGAGCTGTCTCCCAAATCATGCTGTGTTCAAACCATTCACTAAGATCAGACAACGGTTTGGTAGCAATCGCGTAGGTCGTTTTCAGATAGGCTCCGCGATCCTTTTTGATGTCCTGTGTCTCGTAACCGGCAGCAAATATGACCTTCTTGGCACGGATTTTACCGTTGGCAGTGTGGCAGACTACACCATCTTCATCGTATTCACAATGTATCATCTCCGTCTGACCATAGATTCGGGCGCCATGTTTATTTGCGGATTCAAACAAGGCATGAACAAAACGATAGGGGTTCACTTCCGCATCTCCCATTGTGTACAGTGCAGCGGGTTTGCTAAAAGGGAAATGCTGGCTTATTTTGTCGGCATCCCACAGTTCAGCTTCAAAACCATAACGCTTCAAGGTCTGATATTCTTCCTCCAATAGGGTCACATCATCTTCACTGCTTGCAAAACAAAGACTTGTTCGTGGGATAAACCAAGGGTCTGTATCCAGACTGTCTGCAATTTGAGCAAGCTGTTTCATGGCTTCACGACAAAGCTCATAAAAACGTACGCCTGTTGCTTCACCAAAAGTGTTGATACATGAGGTTAGTGTTTTGTCATTGGTGTATTGTAAAAGACCTGTATTGGCAGAACTGCTGCCGTGGGCAATGTCTCGCTTATCAATGACAACGGTGTTAATACCCTGCTCCGTGATTAGTTTAGATGTCAGTGCGCCTCCCATGCCCCCACCAATGATGAGGCAGTCACAAGAGATGTCTTCTTGTAGAGCAGAATAATTAAATGTTGAATTGAAAGTGGAGGGCCAGAAAGGTGTACCATAGACCAGATCCATTAGAAACATCTCCTTTATGATTTAAATTTGTATACTTTTGTGTGACCGGGCTAACAATAATTGCGCATAAACTTTATGCCGAGGAGGCCATCGAAACATGCAGAATCATACTATGCAAGCGCTGAGTCCCAAGGAATTGAACTACATTGCGGACTCTATCACCAATGAAGAACTGCTGATTAAGCAGTGTGCAGCCACAGCTTCCATCACACATAATCCACAAATTCAACAGGCACTGAATCACTATGTTCGCTCACATGAACAGCATCTGAACACGCTTGTCAATGCGCTGCAGCAACATCAGTCTCTTGCACCTGCGCAAGTTCAGTAATTGAAGACAACTCTAACTGTATAGGAGGAAAACGCATGTATTCTCAATCTTTATCATCTAATGGCGCTTTTATGCAGGAGCAGGATCTGCTGAAGTCGATTCTTGCAGATTTAAGACGAACCTCGCGCGAATATACGACTGCGACAACGGAAGCTTCCTGCCCCATGACTCGTCGAATGTTCACAGACCTGACGAACGATACCCTAAGATTACAAGGGGAACTGTTCAATCTGATGCAGCAAAACAACATGTATTCTGTCTCGTCCAAGGCACTTCGTCAGGATGTGGACAAGCAGATTCAGTCCGCACACCAGACTCAACAAAAGTGTCAGCAATTCATTCAGGAAAAGAATACGCAGAACAGTTCATATAGCCAAGCTCCTAATGTGTCTCAGCATCAACCGAATTACGGTAACCCTTATTACATGTAACCTTTGCAAAAGAGGTTTGAAGCACCCAACGTTCCAGGACCATACCACCGCTTGCCTGAATTCAGGGCAGGCGGTCTTTTGTCTATGCATCAACGTTAAATTCATGTAATATAAGTATTAATTCATTTTCAGGAACCTGGATGACGCTGGAGGGAAAACCATGAAAGATTTGAACGATCTGCAATTAAAAGTTCTGGATCTGCTAAAGGAAGACGCGAGAAGGACTCCCGCACTGCTGTCGACGCTGCTGGGGGAGTCGGAAGACAAGATCAAGAACGCCGTGGCACAGCTAGAACAAGACCACGTCATCGTGAAATACGCAACCGTCGTGAACTGGAGCAAAATAGATGATGAAAAAGTAACGGCCCTGATTGAGGTGCAGATCACGCCGGAGCGTGGTCGTGGCTTTGAAGGGATTGCCGAACGAATCTATCTCTATCCGGAAGTGAAGTCCGTGTATCTCATGTCCGGTGCATACGATCTGCTCGTTGAAGTGGAAGGTGGCAACCTGCGTGAAGTCGCTAATTTTGTGTCGGAGAAACTGTCTCCGATAGACTCTGTACTTTCAACCAAAACGAATTTTATTCTTAAAAAATATAAGCAGGACGGGATTATTTTTGAAGACCATCAGGAAGACAACCGTCTCATGATCTCGCCGTAAAGGAAGATGTGTCATGATAGTGAATGAACAGACAACCGGGAACAACAAGAAAATGACATCTTATCTGGCACCCCTCGTGCAGCAGATACCTCCATCCGGAATTCGTAAATTTTTCGATCTGGTTGGAGACAACAAGGATATTATTACATTGGGTGTGGGTGAACCTGATTTTGTTACCCCTTGGCATATGCGTGAAGCTTGTGTATACTCGCTGGAAAGAGGTATGACCAGCTACACATCCAACGCAGGTATGCCGAAGTTGAGAGAAGCCATCAGTGAATATCTGGATACTCAGTTTGATACCAAATACGATCCCAAGGATGAGATTATTGTTACCGTGGGTGGCAGTGAAGCGATTGACCTGGCTTTGCGCGCATTAATCGTACCTGGCGACGAAATTCTCATTCCTGAACCTTCGTACGTGGCGTATTCACCAATTGCTTCAATCGGTGGCGGTATACCGGTTGGTGTTGAAACCTACGCGAAAGATCAGTTCAAGTTAACAGCTGAAGCGCTTGAGGCAGGAATCACACCGAAGTCAAAAGTGGTTATTCTGTGTTATCCGAGTAATCCCACTGGAGCCATCATGACGTATGAAGAGTGGCTGCCTATTGCTGAAGTGATTAAAAAGCATGATCTGATTGTGATCGCTGATGAAATTTACGCTGAATTGACGTATACGCAAAAGCATGTTAGCTTTGCAACTATTCCTGACATGAAAGAGCGGACCATTCTGGTAAGCGGATTTTCGAAGGCTTTTGCGATGACAGGTTGGCGGATCGGTTATATGTGTGGTCATCCTGAGCTTATTGCAGCCATGCTCAAAATCCATCAGTATACGGTAATGTGTGCACCGGCCATGGGGCAGGTTGCTGCACTTGAGGCATTGACGAACGGTTTGGGTGAGAAAGATCGGATGGTAGAATCGTATAATCAGCGTAGACGTTTGATTGTGCAGGGATTCAGGGACATTGGGCTCGATTGTCATGAACCTCAGGGAGCATTCTATGCATTCCCGAGCATTCAAAAGACGGGTATGAGTTCCGACCTGTTTGCTGAGCGATTGTTAACGGAGAATAAAGTTGCTGCTGTTCCCGGCAATGTTTTTGGCCCTCAGGGTGAAGGCTTCTTGCGTTGTTCTTATGCTACTTCTGTATCCCAATTGAATGAAGCTTTGGAACGAATAGGAAACTTTGTTTACAAACTGAAAAAAGAGGGTTAATACTAAAGTAGAATCTTTTTACAAATGTGACATTTTTATGATTGGAAAAAAATAACTTTATTTTACAAAATAATGTGATATAATTCAAATTTGAAATAAGTTTTCATATATTTGGAAACCATTTTTCCAAGGAGGGGTTGGCTTTGTTTTGTGTTGAATATGATTTACCGACGAATCGTGGGCACTATCTGGCAGAAGGCGATCATGGCGACCGATGGTCGGTGAAACCCGATAACGCATCTTTGCATGACATTTCCTTGGAAGATGAAATTCATATGCTTCGTCGCAAGATGGAACAGATCTTCCTCGAAGAGAAATCATTCACATCCGATATTGTAATTGAAATCAGCAGTTTGCTGGATTTAAAGATTAATGAATACATGAAGGCTAACCCGATTAAAGCAAAATAACGTTTATGCTGGATTGAAACGTTTCATTAATCGAATTAGAAAGGGAGACCTGAGAAGGTCTTCTTTTTTTGTGTGTAAAGGCAGGGTGATCCCCCGATAAGCCAGGTTATTTTTTTGCGTGGAACAATTGTGATATATTGGACATAGGAGACTAAAGGGGGAACTGGAATGAAGAGATTTTGGGGGCTTACTGCAATCATTTCTATCGTTTTTCTGCTTGCTGGTTGTGGAGGTAAAGATGGTTTTTCCATTTTCATCATTGATAACCAAGGAAATCCATCTGTAATCTCAGAGCAGTTACAGGCCAATCTGCAACAGAAACTGGGTGAGGAACCCAAGGTGGAAGTGATTACCAGTGCAATGTATGATGTTCAGAAAATTATGGTAGAATATGCGGCTGGAGGACATGATATCTTCATTTTGCCTGAGTCCGACATGAAACAATACGGAAGTAATGGCTCCAATGTTCCGCTGGATGATACTTTTGACCCCAAGAAGTTTGAACGGGGTGTATTTGAGGGTGGAGTATTGGTAGAGAAGGGTGAAGGAGATGGAGGTTCAGATCTCAAGCAAGAATCACATCTTTACGGCATCCCACTCGAAGATATGAAAATGTTTAAAGATGTAGAATATGCTGCGAGCAATTTGTTCGCCACCATTCCAGTGTCATCTTCCAATGTCGAAGAATCCAAAAAAGTGCTGAAGGCGCTGACAGAGTAAAGAAAATTCAGAAGTGGCTATGGAAGGAGGGAAGCGGATTGCTGATTACGGTCACAGGCGGCATAGGTAGTGGTAAAACCCGGTTTGCCCTCAAGTACGCAGCCGGAATTAGCCGGGAGGGTGTATATTTATCCACTGGTGATCATGATCCCGTTATTCCCGAATTGCCATCCGCTCATTATCGTGCCATTCATGCCGGAAACGGTCAGCATCTGACAGAGGTGATCACCCAGATTAATCGGGAATCCAATCTGTTTTTGGCGGATCAGCGAATTGTAATTGTAGACAGTCTGACCTCCTGGATGGCTGCCGGTTTCAGGGCAACAGAGGATCTGGATCATCAGCGTTCAGAGACACAGCTTTTGCTTGATGCGTTATTGTCTTATCAGGGGAAGTTGCTTGTGATTACCAATGAAATGCATGGCACATTACATCCTACCGAGGAAGAACGAATATTTACAGCGAGAATGGCTTCGGTTAACCGGATGCTGCAGATACATGCTGAAAAGATGTACTTGCTGGTATCTGGTCTGGCTATCGATCTTAAGAGTCAGGGCATGCGAAATGAAGATGAACGATAGTGAGATGACATAAACGGGTGACATAAAGAAGCCTCCTTAACCACGAATTGGTGGCGAGGAGGCTTTATTTATTAATCTATCCTTTTTATTTCTGTTTTTTGCTACGTCTGATCCACCAGATGATACATCCGATGACAATGATGGCGAGAATGACGTACACTACAATGGAATAAACGTCCATAAAGTGCAAAATGCTCTCCCATGATGCGCCAAGCGCAGCACCAACGCAGACAAGAATGACATTCCAGATCAATGTACCAATGGTTGTAAAGAGAAGGAATAAACCAAATTTCATATTGGACATGCCTGCGGGAATGGAGATAAGACTACGGACGAGCGGGACCATTCGGCAGAATAATACGGTCCACATGCCATATTTGTCAAACCATGCATCGACACGGTGAATATCCTCTTTTTTGATGCGCAGAACATGTCCCCAGCGTTCCACAATTTTCTCAAGGCGTTCGACGTCAATGAGTAGACCAATACCATACAGGATCACAGCACCAAGGACAGAGCCAATAGTTGCGGCGATAATAACTCCTGGAAGAGTGAGACTGGTATAGGTGGTCATGAATCCGCCAAACGGCAAGATGATTTCGGATGGAATCGGGGGAAATACGTTCTCAAGAGCAATAATGAGTGCAATGCCTATGTAGCCGTATTGTTCCATGAAATCGGTTATCCAGTTTTGCATAATCGTCTCCTTTACTTTTGGTTTCCTTCGATTTGTCGTATACTCGGCAGAGCACACCAATTCTTATATACGTGTAAAGCGATAGACGGGTTTCTGAAAAAATGGCATTCCCGTATTCATTATTATATTACCAATTGGAGGGATAACGATGGGCATATATACACGAACAGGTGACGAAGGACAGACTTCGGTCATCGGTGGACGCGTCATCAAGGATGATGACCGAGTTGAGGCTTATGGCACGATTGATGAATTGAACTGTTTTGTAGGCCAGGCGATCAGCTTTATTGACTCTGCTCAAGGGGAATTTGAAGATCTGCGTGAGCATCTGCTGGAAGTTCAGCAGGAACTGTTTGATTGCGGGTCGGATCTGGCCTTCGTGAAGATTAGTGAGACCAAATATAAGGTGAGAGATGAAATGGTCACACGTCTGGAACAATGGATCGACCAGTATGATGCAGAGAATCCAAAAGTGGAACGATTCATTATTCCTGGTGGCAGTCAGCTTTCTTCTGCTCTTCATGTGTGCCGTACTGTATGTCGTCGCGCAGAGCGTCGCACGGTAACACTCGGACAACATACAGATATTAATCCGTCTGTACGGAGGTATCTAAACCGACTGTCTGATTACTTCTTCGTGGTTGCACGGACGGCCAACGCGAGACAACAGGTGGCGGATATTGAATATGTGCGGAGCAAAAAAGTCTTCCGCCGCAAAGAATGAGCCAATATTATTCGCCGATTGTCTACACGGTGACCGAACAAGAAGATGGCTGGCTGCTGAAGACCGTGCTTCAGCGGCGGCTGCTGGTGTCGCGTAAGCTTTTGTCCAAAATCAAGCTGACGGAGCAAGGTGTCATGCTTAATGGAGAGCGCGTGTACATTAGCGTGAAGGTAGCTGCGGGTGATGTCGTTGAAGTTCGGATGGAGCAAGAGGAATCGGATGATATTTTGCCTGAACCTATTCCATTTACCGTTCTGTATGAAGATGAGCACTTGCTTATTGTCAACAAGGATGCGGGCATCATCGTTCATCCGACGCATGGACATTACACGGGTACTTTGGCAAATGGAGTCGTTCATTACTGGAAATCCAAGGGTGAGCGCTTCCGGTTCAGACCGATTCATCGACTTGATCAAGAGACGTCAGGAGTGCTGGCGATAGCCAAGAATCCCTATGTACATCAGCATGTGTCTGAACAGATGATTGCAGGAACGGTGGATAAGAAATATATTGCGCTTGTGCACGGCAGCCCTGTCCCGGAACAAGGGTCGGTGGACGGACCGATTGACCGCGATCCTGAAGAGCCACACCGCCGAATCGTAACACCTGATGGCTACGCTGCAAGAACGTTGTACACGACCTTAACACGTTGGTCAGGGGGCAGTGCAAGTGCAGTAAGTCTTAAGCTGGAAAGTGGCAGAACCCATCAGATCAGGGTACATATGACGTCCATCGGCTGTCCATTAATCGGTGATCGAATGTACAAGACACTACCTGTGCATGAGATCGATGAGCAGACAATGGCTGTTCGGGAGGAACGGGATACCTGGATCGAACGCCAGGCATTACATGCCTGTGAATTGACGTTTGAACACCCAATTCTACAGGAACGCATGACGTTCCAGGCTCCTTTTCCAGCAGATATGGCCGCGCTGGAGAAGCGTTTGAATGATGAGGCAGCTCCCAGAGAAGAACTGTAATAAGCTGCGACGAGGCTCTTAGATTTCCTTAGATACGAACCCTGTGTCATAGCTTTCTGTACGGCAAGCCCTGGTTGAGGTTCAACGCTAGTGGGCTATTCCATGTGAGGGGTGCTTAATGCACCCGAACAACATGCCGTAGGCTAATCTTTATGGTTCAATGGTTTCATGTATGGATGTTTAGCATTTTCATAATAAATCTGTTAACATGTCCAAACTTTAAAATGCTTTTAAAGTGATTAAAGCAAAGTAGTAAGGTCTTGATCCAAAAAAATATAGCGAATGTGAGTTTTTGATTTCATTTGCAAAAGTCAGTAAAGTTGCATGGCGATGGTATCGATTTGGAGCGACTTTTGGATTTGCGAAGCAAACCAAGGGAAGCGAGAAGTCGAAACCGGAGCCACACGAGGAGGCAAATCAATGAGTAACCTAAAAGTATATCAATATGCCAAATGCGGCACATGCCGCAAAGCTGTAAAATGGCTTGAAGCTCAAGGACATGAGCTGGAGTTAATTCCTATTTTTGACTCACCGCCATCAGAATCTGAACTAACAGAACTCATCCAAAAGAGCGGACTGGAAGTGAAGAAGTTCTTTAATACGAGTGGGGAAGTGTACAAAGAACAACAATTGAAGGACAAGCTGCCGGGCATGTCCGCTGATGAACAGATTCGTTTGTTGGCTTCCAATGGTCGTCTGATCAAACGTCCGATCGTTACGGATGGAGAAAAGGTGACGGTTGGATTCAAGGAAGAAACGTACGAGCAGGAATGGAATAACGCATAAACGCGCTGAATATCGGCCTTGAATTGTTCAAAATTCAGGGCTTTTTTGGCTGAACGATGGTTGGCGGAACTATGCTATAATGATAGAATTAGTTTCGATAATTTATATGCTAGATTTGGATAGGAGAGAACAAATTCAAGTGAATCAACGTAATGAACCTACTTTGTTGCTGGTAGACGGTATGGCGGTGTTGTTCCGTGCTTTTTATGCGACATCTGCAAGCGGATATATCAGACGTACAAAGGCAGGATTGCCTACCAACGCAGTCTACGGATTTATCCGTTATTTCTGGGATGCGGTTCAGACTTTTGGGCCAAGTCATGTCGTATGTTGTTGGGATATGGGCGGTAAGACATTCCGCGGTGAAGAATATGCAGCCTACAAAGGCAACCGGGCCGAAGCTCCGGATGACCTGATTCCCCAGTTTGCTCTGATTCGTGAAGTGATGGATAGCCTGGGTATTCCGAATATAGGTGCACAAGGATTCGAAGCCGACGATTGCATCGGGACGCTTGCGAAGTATTATACCGAAGAGACCGATATGAATGTTATGGTACTGACGGGTGACCACGACATGTTGCAACTGATCAATGACCGCACGAGTATCATCATTATGAAAAAAGGCCATGGCAACTACATGGTGTATAATCCTGAAACGCTCATGGCTGAGAAACAACTGACACCTCGTCAAGTGATTGACATGAAGGGTCTGATGGGAGATGCCAGCGACAATTATCCCGGAGTACGGGGAATTGGTGAGAAAACAGCGTTGAAGCTTGTACAGGAATACGGTTCCATTGAAGGGATTTTGAGTAACATGGATAAACTGACCCCTTCGGTGCGTAACAAGATTGAGAATGATCTGGATATGCTTCATCTGTCCCGCAAACTGGCAGAGATTCATTGTGCTGTTCCGGTTGCCTGTGCGCTGGATATCTGTGAATTGCGTCTTGATCCGGATATGGTGATGGACAAGTTTGAACAACTTGAGATGAAGAGCCTTGGCTCTTGGATGGGAGTGGCAATAGGGTGAGCAACATGCAGAACGTACGAACAGGTAAAAAGTGGTGGACAGGGGCTATGGCCCTCGTCCTCGCCTTGCCCGTAATTCTTTCGGGAGCAGTAAGTGCGCCACAGACAGTGGATGCCAAAGCAGCAATTAGCACCAAAGTACAGAAAGTAAAAGCAGCAGGACGTAATTTTACCGTACAGACCGTTTCGATTCCAAAGGGAACACCGGTTACTGTGGGACTCGCGAAGAAGCAAGTTGGCCAGACGGCAACATTGCCATCGATCGTGAAAGCCTATGGTGCACAAGCAGCTATTAACGGAGCATTTTTTGAAGCATATAACGGAGCACCAGATCCATACGGTATGTTAATAGCAAATGGTAAGGTCATACATATTGGAAGATACGGAACATCCATCGGATTTAAGGAAGACGGCTCGGCGATCATGGATTCACTTCAGGTGAGTTTGACAGGTAAAGTAACGGATACAAAAGGTAAATCACGGAGTTGGTATGCAACCTTTATTAATCGAACACCTTCAGCGAATGCAAGCATTACGATGCTGTATACGCCTGAACGAGGTGCCACAGTCGGGTTCAAAGGTGGCACTGCGGTTGTTATGGAGAAAGGTATTGTGACCAAAAAAGTGCCCAATACAAATGTGGCGATTCCTAAGAATGGCTCGGTACTGGTCTTCACAGGTAACCAGAAGTCTTCTTCGGATCGTTTCACCGTTGGTTCGACCGTAGAAATGAATTATAAGTATACGAACGCAGCAGGCAAAGAGATCCCTTGGCAAGATGTAGTGACTGCTGTGGGAGCAGGACCACGTCTGGTGAAAGACGGCAAGGTAGCTGTAAATCCGACGAGCGAAGGTTTCAAGGATGCCAAGATTCTTAATGCTTCGGGAGCCAGAAGTGGTATTGCGATCATGGCAGACGGTTCTGTTATGCTGGCTACCGTTTCCGGAGCAACAATCAAGGAGTGGGCAGCGGTGATGCAGAAGCTTGGTGCCAAACAGGCCATGAATCTGGATGGTGGTGCATCCTCAGGCATGTATGCCGGGGGAAAAATGCTGACTTCTCCAGGTCGGCTTTTGAGTAATACACTTGTATTTGGCGGCTCTGTGCGTTAAAAGAAAGTGATTATGGGAGGTATGACGCAAATGACACTCACATCTGATCGAAAGCCAGGGGAGGGCAATACAGCTGTTCTGGCCATTAATGTAGGACTGCCGCAGCCGCTCCCTGGGCAGAAGCGTGAAGTGCTGAGCGGCATTGTGAAACATCCTGTATCCGACGCGGTTTTCCTGTCATTCACTGGAATGACAGGGGACGCGCAGGCGGATCTGGTGCATCATGGCGGCCCTGACAAAGCCGTTTGTGTATACGATTACAGTCGTTATCCGGTGCTAGAACAACTGATGGATCGCAAGCTGGATTGGGGAGCTTGTGGAGAAAATCTGACAGTTGAAGGCTGTGCCGAAGAAGACGTCCGGATTGGTGATGTGTACGAGTTGGGCGAAGCCACAGTGCAGGTCAGTCAGCCCAGACAACCTTGCTTCAAGCTGGGTGCGAGGTATGATTATAAGGAGCTGCCTGTTTATTTTCAGGAGAGTGGATATACCGGCTTTTACTTTCGTGTACTGCAAGAAGGTGAGGTAAGGCCTTCATCGATATTTCGACGGATCAGCACCGATCCTGCATCAATGACGGTTCTTGAAGCCAATCGAATAATGCATCAGGGGAAAGAAAATGTCGATGGTATCCAGGCGTTGCTGGCCATTCCTGCGCTGTCAGACAGCTGGAGGCAAACGTTAATGAAACGATTGTCCAAGCTGGAGA
Source organism: Paenibacillus sp. PAMC 26794 (assembly GCF_000316035.1). Lineage (GTDB taxonomy): Bacteria > Bacillota > Bacilli > Paenibacillales > Paenibacillaceae > Paenibacillus. The sequence continues at coordinate 76,205 of NZ_ANHX01000029.1, read as the reverse complement.
ACAATTAGCAGGGTAATTATAGTGTCATCAAGTAAAGCAATCCGAATTCCTTTTTAAACTAACTTGGGAGTGTGACTAACATGACGATCTTAGGCGCAATTGAAGCAGGCGGAACCAAATTTGTATGTGGTATTGGCACAGAAAACGGAGAAGTTTTGGAACGCGTAAGTTTTCCAACAACAACACCGGAAGAGACCATGGCTCAAGTGATTTCGTTTTTTGAAGGCAAAGGCATTGAAGCTCTGGGCGTAGGTTCATTTGGCCCGATTGATCCGATTGAAGGAAGCCCAACATATGGTTATATCACAACAACACCGAAACCACATTGGGGACAATATAACGTGATTGGCAAGCTCAAGGAGCATTTTGATGTACCGATGACATTTGATACGGATGTGAATGGTGCGGCACTTGGAGAAGCAACCTGGGGCGCTGCACAAGGTCTTGAGAGCTGTCTGTATATCACTGTGGGTACAGGTATTGGTGCAGGCGCTGTGGTTGGCGGTAAAATGGTCCATGGATTGTCACATCCAGAGATGGGACATATCATTGTACGCAGACATCCGGAGGATACATACGAGGGTTTCTGTCCGTATCATGGTGACTGCCTCGAAGGCCTTGCAGCAGGACCGGCCATTAACAAACGTTGGGAGCAACCGGCTTATGAACTGCCTGCAGATCATAAAGCTTGGGAGATTGAAGCACATTACCTGGCACATGCACTGATGAATTATGTTCTCATTCTCTCTCCGCAGAAAATCGTCATGGGTGGCGGAGTAATGAAGCAGGAGCACCTGTTCCCGATGGTTCGTAGCAAACTGCAGGAGTTACTGGCTGGATACGTTCAGCATCCGGCACTTCAATCCGAGATTGACCAGTATGTTGTTTCACCAGGACTTGGCGACAATGCGGGTCTGTGTGGTTCGCTGGCGCTTGCCAAGTTGGCATTGAATAAGTAGGTCATTAAGGGATTGACGAATTTTACCATTGTGGTATGATATGGGCAACAGCATAGTACGGTTAATGAGGAAGCACCTCTCTTGCATGGATTTTGCAGGAGAGGTGTTTTTTTGTGCTGCCTGCAGGTAGCGTAACTAACCCGTATAGGCTGAAATGTTAAAGGGAGGGAACGGAAAATGGAAGTCATTTTCATGAACAGATTGTCCAGAATGTCAGATCAGAATGCAGAGTATGCACAGTTATGGATTGGGGAAGAGGAAGATAGTTGGCAGCTGGGATGGAGTCGCTACGAGGAAGGAGAGCGTGAGGACAGCATCTGGTATGAAGGGACTTCTTGGGAGGAGCTGCTTCATATTTACCGTCATCAGCTTGCCATACAGATGAGTGAGGGGTACCGACCGCAGTTGCAGGGGTTATTTCATGAGAATGATGATCTGAAGTCACGCAGTTATGGTGGACAGCGGCTCCATTGTTACAGTGAGCTATACGGCAATGAGCAGTTATATACGGATCTGTGCACATGGCGCAGGAAGAGAGCCGTGTCTGACCGGAAGGCACCGTATTTTATTGCAACGAATCGTCTGCTACGTTTGATCAGTGCCTTTGTTCCGCAATCGCTGGATGAACTGATGCAACTGCCGGGCGTAGGAGAGAGCAAAGCAACCGACTATGGTGCGGAATGGATGGAGATTACGAACGGGCTGGAGCGTTCAACGACATTCCCGCTGGACTGGGTATACACGGCGCTGAAGGAAGAAGAGTATGAGAGCTGGTTATACAAGCAGAGAGAGCAGAAGTACAAGCAGGAACTTGATAAGTTCACCACGCGCAAGCAGGTGCTTGAAGGCATGAAGGAAGGATATACGTTAGAGGAGATTGTTAATCGATCCGGATTATCCCGACGCGAATTGGTTGAGCTGTTAGAGGCACTGGATCACGAAGGTTATGACACCGATTGTCTTCTTGATGTGGAGCTGGCAGTGATGCCAGAGAACGAACAAGAGGCCGTATGGAGTGCGTATGAGGAGCTGGGAGATACGTTCCTGAAGCCAGTATTACATAAGGTGTATGGAGGAGAGAAACCCGATGGAGGAAGTCTGGAGCAGGTCTATGAAAGACTGCGCATGATTCGAATCCGCTTTCGTCGGCACGCAGAGACAGAGAAGAATGTTGGTTAATGATCAGAAATGAAAAAAGACGAGGCGTTTCTCCCGGAGGAGCGCTTCGTCTTTGTTATTTCATACGAGTTCATACCCAGTCTTTCTTGCGGAAAATGAAGAACATGCTCAGGCCCAGTGTAACCATCAGGCCAATCACAACAAAATAGCTATATTTCCAGTTAAGCTCTGGCATATTGGTGAAGTTCATACCGTATATACCGGTAATGACCGTCAGTGGCATGAAGACCGTAGTAATGGCGGTAAAGACACGCATGATCTCATTCGCCCGGTTCGCAATACTGGATTGGTAGGCTTCTCGCAAGTTGCCCATCAGGTCGCGATACGTCTCAAAGGTTTCCGATATTTTTACAGCATTCTCATAGATGTCACTAAAATACTTTTGCAGTTGATCATCGATGAGACGCAGATCTTTTTTGTTCAGTGTATTAATGACCTCTTTCTGAGGTCCAAGGACTTTTTTCAGCCACAGAATCTCACTGCGCAGCCCGATGATTTCACTCAGATGTGACTTTTTCGTGTGCATCAGAATGTCTTCCTCAAGCTTCTCAATACGAGCTTCAATTCGGTCACCTACGGTAAAGTAATTATCAACAATCAAGTCAACCAGCAAATACAGCAGACGATCCGGCGTACTGATTTCCTGTTCCCACAGGATCGGTTTCAGTGTGCGCAATTCGCTGACTTTCTGTTTCGTAACACTGATAATGAAATGTCTGCCGAGGAAAAGGTTAACCGCACGTAGAAATATCTCTTCATCATCGAAACGGATGCTATTAATCACAATAAAATAATGGTTCTCATAAATTTCAATCTTCGGACGTTGTTCTTCATCACTAAGACAGTCTTCCACAGCCAGATCATGCATCAAGAACAACGGCTGAAGTACCGCCAAATCGTCTACGTCTGCATCAATCCAGTAAAATCCTTCCGCTGGTGGAGTCAGCGCCTGCTGAATGTCGTCCACCGGAATAAATACACCGTTGTTTACCAACCGGATTTTCATTGTTAATCTACTCCTTCTGCACCCGCCAACTTGGCGGATATTATCATTATGGGCGCAAAAAGAACAAATCAGCCGGTCGGCAGCGGAGCCTGGAGATCAGGGCTGCGTTCACTATATAATCAAACGGAAGTCACGTCCCGCTGCCGGCATGCTGATGTCAATTCTCTATGCAGTTTGTCGGAATTCGGCTGCCAGTCAGGCCTCGGGTCGCCATCCATTTAATATGTCACCTCTCACATAAGGGTTTATAACACCTTGTTTAGTATACCGCTGGTACAAGGTGCTTTCAAGCGCAAAAATGTGTCTATTTCGCGCCCTGAGGCAGTGTATGACAACGGATGATGAACGGTTCCGATCTGGAACGCAGACATCGAACTGCAACTTGACGTGAGGGCATTAATGTAATAAAGTAGACGGTGAACCATATTAAATTACAATCTAATACAGCGAAATCTTATCAAGAGTAGGTGGAGGGACTGGCCCGATGAAACCCGGCAACCGGCGGTATACCGTACGGTGCTAATTCTTGCAGCGACCAAGTGTCAAGTGGCACTGTTGTAACTGAGAGATGAGAGAGGCGCATATCTATTTACATATGACCTTTCTCGAAATCCGAGGAAGGTCTTTGTCATATGCCCCGACTTCTCAGCAGTGATTTTCGCTAAGGAACTTGAGGTTGTTCGTAACGTTGGATGAAAGAGCAATTCAATGTTTTTACAAGCTCAAGGCAGTCTATAACTGTACTGATGTGAAGACATCAAGCCAGGGGTAGCTGCATCTATCTATGCACAAGGAGGAGTTAGACTTACTATGCCAATCAAAATACCCGATACTCTACCAGCAAAAGAAGTACTTGAAGGAGAGAATATCTTCGTCATGGATGAAACTTCTGCATATCAGCAGGATATTCGTCCACTCCGTATCGCTATATTAAACCTGATGCCCACAAAGGAAACGACCGAAACACAATTGCTTCGTCTGGTGGGAAACACGCCTATTCAGGTCGATGTCGTTCTCGTACATCCCAAATCCCATACGTCGAAGAATACGTCTCAGGAGTATTTAGATCTGTTCTATAAAACCTTCGATGAGATTGAGCACCGCCGTTTCGATGGAATGATTATTACGGGTGCCCCGGTGGAACAGATGGATTTCGAAGACGTGAACTATTGGAATGAAATCCAGGAGATCTTCGAATGGACCAAAACCAATGTGACTTCAACTCTCCACATATGTTGGGCTTCCCAGGCAGGTTTATACCATCATTTTGACGTACCCAAGGTTGCACTTGATGAGAAGTGTTTTGGCGTTTTCCCGCATACCATCAACAAACCTCATGTTCCGTTGTTACGTGGATTCGATGAAGTATTCAATGTTCCACATTCCCGTCATACGGAAGTGAGACGCGAAGATATTGAGAAGAACGAGAAACTTGAGATTTTGGCTGAATCCGAGGAAGCGGGGATCTTCCTGGTTGCTACCAAAGACGGCAAACAGATTTTTGCTACAGGACATGCCGAGTATGACCCGTTCTCATTAAAATGGGAGTATGACCGGGATGCAGCCAAAGGGTTGGATATTGCATTGCCTAGACATTATTATCCGAATGACGACCCTTCCCGTGTGCCACCGGCTACTTGGCGCGCTCATGCCAACTTATTATTCTCTAATTGGCTCAATTACTATGTGTATCAAGAAACACCTTACGATATTGGCCCGCAAATCTAATCGAGATTACAGGAGGATGCAGCAATGGAAGACAACAACAAGTTGAAAATCGAAAGCCGCTTAGCACAAATTGGGTCCATCAATGAACCGGTTACAGGCGCCATTAACTTTCCGATCTATCAATCCACTGCGTTTCGCCACCCGAAGCTTGGACAAAGCACGGGGTTTGATTATATTCGTACGACCAACCCAACTCGCAAAGTGTTGGAAGAGGCGGCCGCAGCGCTGGAGTCCGGTGATGCAGGATTTGCCTGTAGCTCAGGTATGGCCGCGCTACAAACCATCTTTGCCATGTTCGGTCAAGGGGATCATCTGATTGTATCGCTGGATCTATACGGCGGAACCTATCGTCTGCTTGAACGGATCTTGTCCCGTTTCGGTGTAACCGCAAGTTATGTGGATACAAATGACATTGCAGCACTGGAAAATGTTCGTCAGCCGAATACCAAAGCTGTATTTATTGAGACACCAACCAATCCGTTGATGATGATCACAGATGTGGAAGCTGTCGCTTCCTGGGCGAAAAGTTACAACCTGTTGACCATTGTTGACAATACGTTGCTGACTCCATTTTTCCAACGTCCGATTGAACTGGGTGCCGATATCATCATTCATAGCGCTACCAAATATCTGGGCGGACACAATGATGTGTTGGCCGGATTAATTATAACCAAGGGTGAGGCATTATCTGCAGAGATGGCGTTCCTCCATAATTCCATCGGAGCGGTATTATCTCCAAGTGATTCCTACCAGTTGATGAAAGGTATGAAAACCTTGGCTCTTCGCATGGAGCGTCATGAGCACAATGCGCTTACCATTGCCAAATACTTGCTTGAGCATCCGGCGGTTGGTGAAGTGTATCATCCAGGCCTATCGGATCATCCGGGGTATGAGGTACAGAATAAACAATCCACGGGTAACACTGGTATCTTCTCTTTCAAAGTGAAGGATGCACGTTATGTTGAACCATTACTTCGTCATATCAAACTCATTGCTTTTGCCGAAAGTCTCGGTGGAGTGGAATCTCTCATGACTTATCCAGCGGTACAAACTCATGCGGATATACCTCTTGAAATTCGTGAAGCCGTAGGTGTGGATGACCGTCTGCTCCGGTTCTCCGTAGGCATTGAACATGCGGATGATCTGATTGCAGATCTCGGCAATGCTCTGACAGCTGCACAACAGGAAGTGGAAGGAGGCGTGCACTCATGAGTGAGTCCAACAACAAGCCCAATTCCGAGTTGAAATTTGATACCAAGTTGCTCCATTTTGGCGATGAGATTGACAAAACGACTGGAGCCTCCAGTGTACCGATCTATCAAGCATCAACATTCCATCATTTTGATATCTTCAATCCGCCTCAACATGATTACAGTCGTTCGGGTAATCCGACACGTCAGGCTTTGGAAGATTACATCACATTGCTGGAGGGTGGAGCACGAGGATTCGCCTATTCTTCGGGGATGGCTGCGATCTCAAGCGTGTTCATGATGTTCTCCGCAGGGGACCACATGATTGTAACGGAAGACGTATATGGAGGTACGTATCGTTTGCTTACTTCCATATTAAGCCGTATGCAGATCGAGACAACCTTTGTAGACATGACCAATATAGATGAAGTAAAAGCGGCACTCAAGCCAAACACCAAGGCAGTTTATATGGAAACACCGTCGAACCCTACACTGCGAATTACGGATATCGCTGCTGTAACTGACTGGTCGAAGGAACATGACCTGATCACGATTCTGGATAACACCTTTATGACACCGTATTATCAGCGTCCAATTGAGCTTGGTGTGGACATCGTCGTACATAGTGCTACGAAGTTTCTTGGAGGTCACAGTGATGTACTGGCAGGGTTAGCGGTTGCTCGCACGGAATCACTTGGCGTACAACTGAAACAGTTGCAAAATGGACTTGGAACTGTACTCGGGGCACAAGAATCCTGGCTTCTGATGCGCGGGATGAAAACCTTGGGTGCTCGCATGGCTCATAGTGAACAAAGCACAGCCAAACTGGCGGCATGGCTTAATGAGCGCAGTGATATTACCGCTGTCTTTTATCCTGGACTGGAAGATCATCCGGGCCGTGAGGCCCATGAGCGCCAGTCAACAGGATATGGAGCTGTCGTTTCGTTTGATGTCGGTTCAGGGGATCGAGCAAAGGCTGTTCTTAACCGGGTGAAGTTACCGATTGTTGCTGTAAGCTTGGGAGCTGTAGAGAGCATTCTGTCCTACCCTGCGATGATGTCTCATGCGGCAATGCCGGCCGAGGTTCGCCGTGATCGTGGAATTACAGATGGGTTGCTTCGTTTCTCTGTTGGTCTGGAAGACATCGATGATCTGATTGCCGATTTGGAACAAGCACTTCAGGAATCCTAGAAAAAGTGGGTACCGGAATACGCCTATGTGTATCGTTCAATATCAAATAAATTTAATTTCATATGTAAAAATTTTTACTTGTTTTTAAAGCACCTGTTCATAAGGTGCTTTTTTTCACATGTAACCTGTGTTACGATATGTGGAGTACAGAAATACGATGTTGCCACCAGAACTTGCTTCTCTTGAACAAGTTGGGACGGATCGTTATATAATTTCTCTTCATGAGGGAGGCTTTTTTACGATGAGTACGGTAGACCGTATCTTAGATAAAGCCCTTCGGGGCGGACGTTTGGACTTGGAAGACACGATTCAGCTATTTGAATCCAATGAAGTGGACAAAATCGGGGCAGCTGCCAATGTCATTATGAAACGCATGCACCCTGAACCATACAGAACATTTGTAATTGGGCGTAACGTCAACTACACGAACGTGTGTGATGTGTACTGCCGTTTTTGCGCTTTCTACCGCAGACCTGGGTCGGATGAAGGTTATGTGCTTCCGGACGAAGTTATTTTCCAGAAGATTCAGGAAACGGAAGATGTGAATGGTACCGAGATTTTGATGCAAGGTGGAACGAATCCAAACTTGCCTTTCAGCTATTATACAGACCTGTTGAAAGCCATCAAAGAGCGTTTCCCGAACATCACGATGCACTCTTTCTCCCCAGCGGAGATTATGAAAATGGTTGAAGTATCCGATGGTCTTACATTGGAAGAGGTTGTTCGTGCCATTCATGAAGCTGGACTGGATTCCTTGCCTGGCGGCGGCGCTGAGATTCTGGATGACCGCACACGTCGGAAGATCAGCCGCTTGAAAGGTTCATGGCGGGATTGGATGGACGTTATGCAAACTGCACACCGTATCGGCATGAACACCACGGCAACGATGGTTATCGGCCTTGGTGAATCGATGGAAGAGCGTGCATTACACTTGCTCCGTGTACGTGAAGCCCAGGACGAATGTATTGCGAACAAGTATGACTCCGAAGGATTCCTGGCGTTCATTCCTTGGACTTTCCAGCCAGACAATACAAACCTTAAGCTGGAGCGTCAGACTCCGGAAGAGTACTTGAAGACTGTAGCCATCAGCCGATTGGTGCTTGATAATATCAAGAACCTTCAATCCTCTTGGGTAACCATGGGTCCGGAGATCGGTAAGAAGTCGCTTGAGTTTGGCTGTAATGACTTCGGTAGCACGATGATCGAAGAGAACGTTGTATCTGCTGCAGGTGCAACATATAAAGTTAACATTGAATCCATTCTCCGTTTGATTCGAGAGTCCGGTTATATTCCGGCACAACGTAACACCCGATACGAGATTGTGCGCATGTTCGACGAAGAGAATTCCGTGCATGAAGATTTCGTAATGCAGAACTAATTATGATATTTGAATATTACTCCCATAACTACTGATCGTTAGATAAGTAGTTATGAAGCCAAGCCCGCTGACTACTCCGTTTGGAGAGACGGCGGGCTTTTTGATTTCTTTCTGCGGTTCGAGGTCATCAAACAGTACATGTTACGCAATTGGCGATATTTTATATTGAAATTGAACTGTTACAATGAAAGGGAACTTGTGTAGTCAGACACGCTGGAAGGGGTTAAACCGATGAAGAGAAGAATACTTGGCAAGACGGAACTGGACGTACCTGTATTGAGCTTTGGAGCCTCCTCACTCGGTTCTGTATTTCGTGACATTGACCGGGACGAAGGGATTCGCACTGTACATGCGGCCGTAGATGCGGGGATGAATTACATAGACGTTTCGCCTTACTACGGGCTGACAAAGGCGGAGACAGTGTTGGGTGAAGCCATCCGCAGCTTGCCGCGCAGTTCATATATGTTATCAACCAAAGCCGGACGGTATGGGGAAAATGAGTTTGATTTTTCACGTCAGCGGATTCTGGAGAGTGTGCAAGAGAGCCTGGTTCGATTGCATACAGATTATATCGACATTCTGTTCCTGCATGATATTGAATTTGTGCCAGCAGAGATCATCGTAGAAGAAGCCTTTCCAACGTTGCTGCGTCTGAAAGAGCAGGGAGTTATACGACATGCGGGCATTTGTGGCTTACCCTTGCCTTTGTTCGAGAAGGTTCTGCCACAGATCGATGCGGATGCGATCATCTCGTATTGTCATTATTCATTGAATGATATCTCATTAATATCGTTATTGCCCTTGTTGGAAAAAAAAGAAATTGGCCTCGTCAATGCTTCGCCTCTTTCTATGGGCTTGTTGAGTACCCGAGGGGCTCCTGCCTGGCATCCGGCAGATGATCGTGTGAAACAGCTCTGCCTGAAGGCTGCACGCTTCTGTGCAGAACAAGGCAGTGACATTGCCAAGCTGGCCGTGCAATTCTCCACGTCGAATGAACGAATACCGACAACACTGGTGAGCAGTGCCAGCCAGCGCAATATCCTCAATAATGCAGCCTGGATAGAGGAACCGATGGATCAGAGCCTGCTGGATGAAGTGCTGCGCATTCTGGCTCCATTGCATAACGAGACGTGGTCAAGCGGACGACCTGAATATAATACGAAGCCAAGCAACATGACAACAGAAGCATCCGAGGGGGAACAACGATGAGAGCCATTGTATGTGAAGAAATAGATCAATTGAAGCTTCAGGACTTGCCTCAACCAGAACGAGCAGAAGGAGAGGCGTTGGTTGCCATTCGGCGGATTGGGATCTGTGGAACGGATCTGCATGCGTACAAAGGCAACCAGCCATTTTTCACCTATCCTCGTGTTCTGGGTCATGAATTGGCGGCTGTTATTGAAGAAATCGGTCCGAACGAGGCTGGGTTACAGCCTGGGGATCAGGTAAGTATTATTCCGTATCTGCACTGCGGTCACTGTATTGCATGTCGCAGTGGAAAAACCAATTGTTGTGCATCCATGCAAGTCATGGGGGTGCACGTAGATGGAGGCATGAGAGAAAGAATCAGCGTGCCTGTCTCACATCTGCTCTCAGCAGAAGGTTTGACGCTGGATGAGACGGCAATGGTAGAACCATTAAGCATTGGAGCCCATGCCGTCAGAAGAGCAGGAATTAAACCTGGTGAGCATGTGGTTGTGATTGGAGCTGGCCCCATTGGATTGGGTGTGATGGCATTCGCCAAACAGGCGGGGGCGCGTGTTATTGCCGTTGATCGTAATCTGGACAGGCTGGAGCTTAGCCGGACTTGGGCTGGAGCGGATGACCTGGTACAGGCCAATGAACATACTGTACAACAAGTGGCTGAAATTACGGGAGGCGACTATGCTACAGCTGTCTTCGATGCAACAGGTAACGTGAATTCCATGAATGAGGCCATTCAATATGTTGCGCATAGTGGTCAACTCATTTTTGTGGGACTGGTGAAAGCGAATATTACCTTTCATGACCCCGAATTTCACAAGCGGGAGATGAGTATCCTGGGCAGTCGAAACGCAACCCGTGAAGATTTTGAACAAGTCCTGTCCACCTTGCGTCAAAAGAAATTAAGCATGGATGGGTATATCACACACCGCGTGGAATTTGATGAGTTACCTACTGCAATAGACCAATGGTTATTGCCAGATTCACATGTAGTCAAAGCCATCGTTGAGCTATAATAACAAGTAAGTCTGATAACAGAAAAAAACGCTCTCTGACCTTGTTGGACAAAACTGTTCATCCATAGGGTAAGAGAGCGTTTTTTTTATTTTTCCGGATTTGTCACAATGCCCGCATGTGGATCAATGTGACGCACAATGGACTTCAACAAGATCATCTCCAGCACATGTACCTCATAATAAAGTGCACCCGGGATTTGCCTGATCCATCCTTCCGCCATCGCGAGTTGTGTTGAGTCAGAAGTGGCTTCCAGAATTCCAGATTCACGGCGCAGCCGTTTGCGTACAGCTTTTTCAACTTGAGAGCTTTGTGTGGTCAAAATGCATACTTTGCGTTTGGAAGAGAAGCCCCTGAACGCAATGTACACCATTTCATAAGCAATAAGATAGGCGATTACGGAATACATCGCTTGGTCCCAGCCAAAGACAACACCAGCGGCTGTCAGTATCAACAAGTTAAGCAGCATGATTATTTTTTCGATAAGCATCCGTTTTCCGCTAAATACACGTTCAGGTGGGCGGGAAGACGGATCACCGATTTCCAGCGTATCCAGTGTCCCGCCATACCGCACGACGAGCCCAATTCCGAGTCCGAGGCATAATCCGCCAAACATGGCGGCAGCCAGCGGATGCTCTACAAGTGGCGGCATGGGATGAAGCACAATGGCACCGATCGAAAAGACAACCAGACCTAGAACAGTAACCAGTACAAATTTCTTCTGCACAATCTTGTAAGACAGAAATATAAACGGAACATTGAATAAAAATAGGAACAAACCAATCCTCATTTCGGTCCAGTGGGCGAAGAGTGAGGAAATGCCGGTAATGCCTCCAATAATAATCTTATTGGGGTGTAAGAACAATTCAAGTCCCACGGAGGCCAGAATTCCGCCCGCAATAACGAGAAACAGGTTTAACCAGCGGCGGGTAGACGATATCCTGGTCTTGGCGGTGTTTGGCACCGGATTAGCCGATATCAGAGGTGCTTTCATAGGTCATCCTCCTTAGTGCGGCTTTCGAGCCATTCTCCCTGGGTTAGTCACAGAAAGATCGGCGTAAGAGCCGCGAAGTACGTTAGTATGTCTGTTCTGTACAGACATAGGAATTATCCTTCTTTCTGCAGAACCTTTGGTTCTTCTTTCTTTTTCCGAGGATCTTTGAACTTGAATATTTTATCCAATAAACGGAATACATGTTTGGACTCTTTGGTTAATAAAGGACCCAGAATGGCCAGAATTAGGACATACAGCGCGGCAAACGGTTGAATCATTGGCAACAGTCCCCCGGCTTTACCCATGTTCGCCAAGATGATGGAAAATTCACCCCGTGACACAATGGTTAATCCGATATTGGCCGATGCTTTGGGTGATAGTCCTGCACTGCGTCCAGCCAGCATACCTGCCAGGAAGTTACCGAACAATGTAATAACAACTGCAATCAGAGCCAACCATACGGCATCGCCACCCAGGGACAACGGATCAATGGACAATCCGAAGCTGAAGAAGAAGATTGCTCCAAAGAAGTCACGGAACGGCAGAATCAAGTGCTCAATCCGTTTTGCATGTTCTGTTTCAGCAAGCACAAGACCAACCAGTAATGCACCGATCGCTTCGGCAACATGAATGGTTTCAGAGAAACCAGCTACCAGGAACAAGGCTCCGAATACAACGAGAGAGAATAGCTCATTCGATCGAATTTTAAGCAATTTGTTTAGTAGCGGTGTTGCTTTACGTCCAAGGATAATCACGATAAGCATGAATCCGAGGGCAATAAGTGCGGACATGATGACGCCTCCGATGGAGGATGAATCACTAAGCACAAGTCCGGACAAGATCGAGATATATACAGCGAGGAATACATCTTCGAACATAATAATACCCAATATCATCTCTGTTTCCGGATTGGCCGTTCGTTTCAAATCGACGAGTACCTTGGCCACAATGGCACTGGAAGAGATGGTAGTTATACCTGCGATAATAAGTGCTTCTGCAACTGGGAAACCGGACACAAAACCGAATATTAATCCCAGCGTAAAGTTAATGGCGATGTAGATTGAGCCACCAACTGCAATAGAGCGACCCGATTTAATTAAACGACCTACCGAGAATTCAAGTCCAAGGTAGAAGAGAAGGAACAGAATACCGATCCGACCCATAAATTCAATAAAAGGCTGACTCTCAATGAAACGGAAGTCCAGATGCCAGATTTTCATGGCATGTGGCCCAACGGCCATCCCGATCAGAATATAAAACGGAACGACCGAAAATCTTAGTTTTGCCGATAAAAGGCCGGCTGCCGCAATGAGCACAAGGGCCAGACCTACTTCGAATATCAAATGATCCATCTATTTACCCCCTTCCAGTCAGGAGGAGGGATTTAAACAGTTTCTGCTGATTGCGTTCGCCAACGGCTACCACCGTGGATTCTGCACTGATAACTACCTCCGGACCTGGGCTGATGTGTTTTTTGTGGTTTTTCTCTACAACGGCGATAACCGTTGCCCCAGAGTTTTGACGTACGTCCAATTCACCGATGGATTTACCGATACTTCCGAAGGATGGTTCGATTTTGTACCACTCGATAATCAGGTCGTCAAACGTTACTTCAATATTTTCAAGCTGCTTTGGTTTGTAAGTTAATCCACCAACAATAGCAGCAATCTGTCGTGCTTCGTAATCGTCAAGTGTGATCATCGAGATGCTTTGATCGGGATCATCATACTCGAAGTGGTACATTTCCCGGCGACCGTCATCGTGAATAATAATGACCATTTTATCACCGCTGCTTGTTTCAATCTGAAATTTTTTGCCGATTCCCGGCAAGTCTGTTTCGCGTACATCCATGGATTGTTGCCTCCTTATAATTAGGGGCTGGCCACAGAAGACAGGCTTATTTCCCGAAAATGATTAATCTGCTGCTCAAAGGAACATCAAAAGATACGGGTAAACAGAGCCAGAAATTCCTGACACAGCCATATGATTTGAATTTGTCGGTGTGGGTACAACAAAAATAGGTACTATCATAAATATTGGTTTATCTAACGTGTGCTAAAAGGGTTATAAGTTATGCACAAGCACACCGTCTTAAATACAGAGGTGTCTCCATGCAAAAGCAACCTGTAAATACGTCGTAACGGCTAGTGAATAGCGTTCACGTATTTTGGTGCTATAGGGGTGAGGGATACATACATGCTGGTAAACTTAATAGGTAGCAGAAATAATTTGCGTTTGAACAGACAATACCACGGTTTAAAGGACAGACCCGTTGTAGGAATTCGCAGCATCAATAACAATGCGAGGACAAGAAAGACAGGCTTATTATGCGTAACCGCAATCAGCTTGGACATGACTTGTGGGTATTTGCGAATGACAGGTTTCTGCTGGGATTCGGATATTTGCAACAGCACTTCCTTGTTGGAAGTTGCTTCTACAGGCACCCCAACGGCAGATTCGGACTGCATCGGAACAGGGAAGCACAAGGCTTGGAAAACGCACAAAATGATAATGATCGTGTAGTGGAGTATTCTAGGTTGTTGTCTCATTTTGGCTTCCCTCCTTTTCCGTGAAACATACTGTTATTAAAATAATAACACATTTTTGTCTTAACTCCAAACCTCTTCATAATATACTGAGAAATCATGACACGCTTTCCATCAATCCGCTTCGTATATCCCCATCGGCCTTGCCATATACTTTGAACAGGAAGGAAAGGAGTGATTCTTTTGGAACTGTTTGCTGTATGGACCGATGTATCGGGGCAAGAGGAAGCGGATCAATTTTATCGTTGTGTCAAGGAAAAAACCAAAGGTTTACATATAAGTAAAAGAGGATTTCGGCTCACCTTCAAACATAATGATGGAAGAGCAACTTGGGTGTGCAGAGGGAATGAGAATCACGAAGACTTCCAGCAATGGCTTCCCCGGATCAGTGATCTGCTCTCCCTTGGACTCGCCGACTTCATTATGGAGACACAAGAACGGAGCATGGCGGAGGATATGATCGCCAAGGCATGTTCTGTCATGGATGAGCATGAGGTGGAGAAGGTCAATCGAATTTGCATGCCACTTCTATTAAATGGTGATTTGGATCAGCCCGGACTTCGGGAGCGCCGCCGTACTACGTTAGCCAATGGACTACGGCAGGACCTGGAGGATGTTCACTTTTTTCACCTTGAAGGTATTATCAACTTCCGCATACGGCCATATAAGCAGGAGCTTCAGGAATTAGTGGAGTATGCGCTGGATGAGTTCTGGATGGATCGGCAGTATGAAGAGTTTATGGGGCTTTTAAAATATTTTGTGTTTTTTCAAGAAGCCAAAGTACCTCTGGTCCATCTTGTACACAAGGGAAAACATGAATTTCAGGTCCTGGATGCTGGACTTAATCTATTACCCGTGCAAAAGGATGAACAGGTCGTTGTGGAAATGCCGGGTCTGGAACTGGAGATGGATATCGAAGATATGATTGTAAGTACACTCATCTCGATCTCTCCTGAGAAGGTCATGCTCCATACACGCACCCCGGATCTGCCAATCATCTCGACCATCTGCCAGATCTTTGAAGACAAAGTGCAAATATGTCATCATTGCCCGGAATGCGAAGTGCTGCGCTCAGGATTGTTGACAGGTCTTGACGCAAGTGATCTCGGCAATTATAATAACTGTTGATCCATGAATTTTTCATGTGAACCTTTGAACCAAAAGCGTTGACAAAGACAACAACCACACGCAAGATCGGTGCAGAGAGAGGGACCCAGGCTGAAATTTCCTCCGGATATCACGTATGGTTTACCCCTTTGTAGCTGCAATTTTGAAAGTGGAGTTAGAATATCGCCTTTATTGGGGATTATCCGCGAGTAAGGATCTGCCGGGTCATGCCCGTTATCGTCATGCCAATGAGGGCTGTATTTCCGAATATGGATGAATCAGCTGAATTAGGGTGGAACCACGAGTATACATCACTCGTCCCTTTGCCGGGACGGGTGTTTTTTGCGTTCCTTTGCAAAATGACTGGAATAGCAATAGATAATCAGTCCATGAATATCTGGACACGAAGGTTACATTAACAGGAGGAATGAGACAAATGGCAGTGAACATTAAATTACCGGATGGTTCGGTACGTGAGTACGCGGATAGCAGCAGCATTGAGGACGTAGCCGCTTCAATTAGCAGCGGATTGCGCAAAAATGCCGTAGCCGGCAAGCTGGATGGTATCGTGGTGGACTTGTCCACAACACTTCATGAGGGAGCATTGGTGGAGATCGTAACTCTGGATTCACCAGAAGGACTTGAAGTGATGCGTCATAGTACAGCTCACTTGATGGCTCAAGCAGTGAAACGTTTATATGGTAACAAAGAGGTACGCCTCGGTATCGGCCCTGTCATTGAAGATGGTTTCTACTATGATATGGACCTCGAACATGCGCTCAATCCCGAAGATCTGCAAAAGATCGAGAAGGAAATGGAACGTATTGTGAACGAGAACTTGCCAATTGTACGTAAGGAAGTTAGCCGCGAGGACGCGATCAAAACGTTCGAAGAAGTGGGCGATCCGTACAAACTTGAGTTGATTCGTGATTTGCCAGCGGACAGCGTGATTACGATTTATGAGCAAGGTGAATTCTTCGACTTGTGTCGTGGTCCTCACGTACCATCAACTAGCAAAATCAAAGTGTTCAAACTGATGAATGTCGCGGGTGCTTACTGGCGTGGAGATAGCAAAAACAAAATGCTGCAACGTATCTATGGTACGGCTTTTGTGAAAAAAGCACAGCTGGACGAGCATTTGCACTTCCTCGAAGAAGCTCGCAAACGGGATCACCGTAAGTTGGGTAAAGAGCTCGAAATGTTCACATTCTCCCAACTGGTCGGCCAAGGCCTGCCAATCTGGTTGCCTAACGGTGCGAAGCTGCGCCGTACTCTGGAGCGTTATATTGTGGATCTGGAAGAAAGCCTGGGATACCAGCATGTATACACACCGGTTCTGGGTAACGTGGAATTGTACAAAACATCTGGACACTGGGAGCACTACCAGGAAGATATGTTCCCGAAAATGGTTATGGATAACGAGGAACTCGTTCTCCGTCCAATGAACTGTCCTCACCATATGATGGTGTACAAGTCCAGCATGCACAGCTACCGTGATCTGCCAATCCGTATTGCAGAGCTTGGTATGATGCACCGTTATGAAATGTCGGGGGCATTAACAGGTCTGCATCGTGTACGTGCAATGACACTGAACGACTCACACATTTTTGCACGCCCGGATCAGATCAAAGAAGAGTTCGCTCGTGTTATCGAGTTGATTCAAACAGTCTATAAGGATTTCGGTATCAACGAATATCGTTTCCGTCTGTCCTATCGCGATCCGAAGGATACCGAGAAATACTTCCAGAACGACGAGATGTGGGAGATGTCCCAACGCATGCTGCGTGAAGTTGTGGAAGAGCTTGACCTTCCTTTCTACGAAGCTGATGGTGAAGCAGCGTTCTACGGTCCGAAACTGGATGTTCAGATCAAAACAGCCCTGGGCAAAGAAGAGACATTGTCTACGGTTCAACTGGACTTCCTGTTGCCTGAGCGCTTTGAACTTGAATATGTGGGAGATGACGGACAGAAACATCGTCCGGTCGTTATTCACCGCGGGGTAATTAGTACAATGGAACGTTTCACAGCATTCTTGCTGGAGAACTTTGCAGGAGCTTTCCCGCTGTGGTTGTCTCCGGTTCAGGCAAAAGTGATCCCAGTATCCGGAAACTTCGACGATTATGCGCGTGAAGTGGAAGCGAAGCTGAAACGTGCGGGAATCTCTGCTGAAGCCGATCTGCGGAATGAGAAGCTTGGATATAAAATCCGTGAGGCGCAGCTTGAGAAAATGCCTTATATGTTTGTTGTTGGTGAGAATGAGCGTAATGCAGAAGCCGTATCCGTGCGTAAGCGTGGAGAAGGCGATCTGGGTATGAAACCGGTCGATGAAATAATCGCTCAATTGAAAGAAGAAATCGCAACACGTTTGGTATAAATGAACAAATGATCTATTAGATGACCAGTGCATAGGTTGCGCTGATCACTCTGCATAACGCCTGGATAACATGGGATTGACCTATGTTATTCAGGCGTTTTTTCGTAGTGTTTGCAGTAAAAAGTATAGATTAATTGCTTTTTGGAAAACCTTTGCAGTGAGGGGGAGGTTATACAATGAAAAAGCAATTCTCAATTCAAAAGAAACATATACGGGGTTTATTGGTTGGCTGTGTGATGTTCGCCGGGATGATGATTAACCTGAATCAGGCGGATGCCTATACATTTGAAGAGGAAAGTACAGTACTGCATGTCGAGAGTCAGAGCAGCGGTAGTGAAGGTCGGATTATTGAGACTTCGAGCAAGTCTGATCAAAAATTTCCAGAACAGGTCAGCCATCAATACAGCGATGAGGCCCAGCTGACGACCATGGTGTATATGGCTTTACTGTGGTCACCACAACCGATGGTCATTCCAAGGCCTGAACTTCCAGAGAAACAAGTGGCAGATCCGTCTATGCCGGTGCTTGCTCCGCGTTCAGAACAAATCCTGGGTACACAAAAGGTTACAGCAACGGGATATACGGCAGGTGTGGAGTCTACAGGAAAAGGACCAAAACATCCTCAATACGGAATTACGTATTCTGGTGTAAAAGTACGTCGTGATAAAGAAACAGTTTCCACGATTGCAGCTGATCCAAAATTGTTCCCGATGGGGTCCATTCTGTACATTCCGGGCTATGGTTACGGAATTGTTGCAGATACCGGTTCAGCGATCAAAGGCAATAAAATCGATCTGTATTTCCCGACAACCAAGCAAGTGTACAAAGAGTGGGGCAAAAAGGATGTGGAGGTACAGGTGATCAGGCAAGGCGCTGGAAAGTGTACAGAAAAGATGCTCAGCGAGTTGGCCGATGCGATCGATGTGTACAAATCCGTACCGGATTCGTGGTTGGACAAGGCCATATAATTTCACATGTTGAACATGAATAACTGAAGTGCTCTCTTCACATAATACTGACTGGGGACGAACCCCGCGGTGCAGCAATGCATCGTAAATATGAAGAGAGAGGTGATTCGTTGTGGCTAAGAAATCTCAAGGATCCCAAACGCCGAACGAGAAGTATAATGCAGAGTTTGGAGAAGAGAATGCAGCAGCTAAAGTGAAGCAATCCGCTCAAAACAAAGTACAAGATAATTTCCAAACACCTGATGAAAAATTCAATGCCGAGTTCGGTGTAGAAAACACAGGCCAAACAGGCAAAGGTCAAGGTAAAGCATCAAAATACAAAAAATAATTGAAGATTCGTTAATTAAATGATGATTCAGCACCCTGGAGCAGCAGCTCCGGGGTGTTTTAAATATGTGAGTATTTTTACATTAATATCCTCCTATCTCAGTCTCAAGACCGAGATGACTTCCATCTGCCGCCGCTGTTCTCATTGTCTTGTCTGAGTTACACTGGATACATAATACAGACAAAGGAGACATGAGCGATGAAACGATCGACGCGTGACCGCTGGTGGGTTGGCATACCTCTTATTGCTATTGGTGCGATGATCTTGTTCAGACAATTGGGATATGACATTGATGTAGGATATATTTTCAGAACATATTGGCCGTTATTTCTAATCTGGTGGGGGGTCAAAGGAATCTCCGAGATTCGTCGCAACGGGGATTACGCCTTTATTGGACCGGTAATTGTACTGGCGATCGGTGGTTACTTTCTTGCCCGTAACCTGGGATGGATTGATCACTCCATGGGGGAGTTCATTCGTTATCTGATTCCAGTTATGCTGATTGGCGGAGGATTATTTGTACTGATTGGGCCACGACGTCGTGATCGGAAACATCATGACAAGATGCAGCCGCCTCCAGCACCTGAGCAACCTTATAAACCGTTGGCTCCGGAGGATCTGGAGATGCCGTCGTCGTTTGACGAACAATTCGAGAAAACATTTGGTAAACCAAAACAGGAACAGAAGAACGATGCACATGGCCCTCATTTCACAGGATCAACGGATTCATCCTCACAAGGGCAACAGTATAAGAAGAAACATCAATCGTATAACTCTAACGATACCGGATATGGAGAACATTATGATGATGGCTACGGAAATGGTTATGGGGATTATGGCAGTGGCAATACCATTAACAAATCGGCGTTCATCGGTGATCTGTACATGGGGCAGGAAGTGTTCTCGTTAAAACCAATGAACATCTCGGCTTTTATCGGAGATACCGTAATTGATTTGACCAAAGCACAGATTCCTTACGGTGAGACAAAGATAGTCATTTCTTCATTTATTGGTGATGTGAAAGTATTTGTACCAGAGGATATGGATCTGGGTGTGACGGTGACGACGAATTCATTCATTGGAGACATGTCATTGTTGAACCAGAAACGCGGCGGATTCCTGAGTAGTGCCCAGGCTGAAACTGCCCATTACCATGAAGCAAGCAAAAAGGTACGGATTATTGTAAGTGTGTTTATCGGAGACGTCAAAGTGAATAAGGTGGGTTAACGCATGATTCGAACAATTGTCAAGGCCAATAAATGGGAACTGATGATGTATTTTGCGCTAACTGGTCTGATTACGCTGGGCGGATTCTATCTATTGTATGGAGAGGTGTTGATGGGGGCTGGTCGTCAGCGGGCATGGACCTATGTTGCCGTTGTTGTGCTGGCCACGGTTATCACCGGATATATCGCTGCATTACGGCTTCAGCGCAAGATCGACCTGCTTGATCTCAACATGTTGAAAGTGTCCAAGGGTAATCTGGCGGTGCGCATGCCTGAAGCGGATGACGCTTCGTTTGGTCGTGTCTATCAGGAGTTCAATGTCATGATGGATTCGATTGAGAAAAAGATGAGACTGCTTCAGCGCCTCGGTGAGCAGGAAGTCATTGAGAAGGAGCAAGCCTCGGAGCGGGCTGTGCTTGAAGAGCGCAAACGAATGGCAAGGGACCTCCATGACACGGTTAGCCAGCAGCTGTTTGCCATGCATATGTCGGCTTCGTCCTTACCTCGTCTGCTGGAGATGAATCCTGAACATGGTGGTAAAGTACTGGACCAGTTGATCCAGATGTCACATATTGCACAGCGTCAGATGCGAGGACTTATTGCCCAACTTCGACCGGTGGAGCTGGAAGGGCGTGACCTCACCGCAGCACTGGATAGTTGGTTTCCTGATTATTGCAGGCAGAATGGTCTTAAAGGTGTGAAAGAGCTGGAACTGGATGGCGGAATCTCGGATGCCATTGAGCACCAGCTGTTTCTTGTTATTCAGGAGGCGGTTGCCAATGTCGTGAAGCATGCAGAGGCAGGGGTGGTTAGTCTGTCCATACGGGAGAGTGAACATCAGATCAGCATGAGCATCAGCGATGATGGCCAGGGATTTTTGCAGCAAGCGGAGCGTCCGGGTTCATACGGGTTATCTACCATGCGTGAACGGGCGGAGAAGCTTGGGGGGCAAGTTCAGATTATATCGAAACCGGGAGCGGGAACGACGGTACGGGTATTGATCCCGAAATTCCCGAACGTTTCGGAGTGAACCAGAGGGGGAGACGGAATGAGTGGTAAAGTAAACGTGATGATTGTGGATGACCATGATATGGTGCGCATGGGGTTGAAAACATATCTGATGCTGGAACCTACTTTTCATGTGATGGGAGAAGCGGGCCACGGGCAGGATGCGCTTGATCAGTTGCGTAAGTTAAATGATAGTGAAATGCCGGACCTGATTCTAATGGATCTGATGATGCCTGTAATGAATGGCGCTGAAGCAACAAAAGCCATCATGACTGAATTTCCAGGGATGAAAATTGTGATGCTCACCAGTTTCCTGGAGGATGATCTGGTTGTGCAAGCGATTGAAGCGGGTGCGGTAAGTTATGTACTGAAGACAGTCTCTGCTGAAGAACTGATCTATGCTCTGCAAGGGGCCTATAGAGGCATGCCTGTTATGACAGGTGATGTGTCGCAGGCGTTAACCCGGGGAATCAGACAACGTACAGCGAGAGAGAGTGAATCGGGTCTGACTGAACGGGAGAAGGAAGTGCTGCTGCTTATTGCAGAGGGAAAGACCAACAAAGACATTGGAGAAGAATTACATATCAGTATCAAAACCGTCAAAACACATGTGAGCAACCTGCTGATGAAATGTGAGATGGACGATCGTACACAATTGGCCATCTATGCGCATCGTCAGGGTTGGGTGAAAACGAAAGGGTAAAATGCTGTCATGACGGGGAAAAGAGTCTATTCTTACGTGCTTTTATCTCCTTTTTAATTGTTTTTAAGGTACGGTTAAGGTTTAAAGTACAAAATAAGGACAGTTAAAGAATATCTCTTGGGAATAAGAGATTGGGAGGTAGAGAGGCATGGACGAACGCAACTATAGATCGAACCGTCAAGACGAGGAAAACGAAACCAAACAAACGGAGAATCGCAATTCTTCCGGAACGGACGAATCCTCCTATTATTATTCTTATGGACCTTTTCAGTCCGTGAATCAGGAAGATACAGCAAATCACATGGGAAGCAATAATCAGCGTGAAGAAGGAAATGTAGAGATTACAAAACCTGATCCGGTGAGACCCGTACCTACTTACTATAATAGTGAATCATCCGAACAAGCGAAAAGATCATCAGGAGGCGGCGGAAACGGCTCAGGTAACGGTGGAGATCAAGGGAATGGCGGCAAAGGCAACTGGAACTATAATAACCGCAAGCCGCGTTCTTCCGTAAGATCACTTCTATTTTCCTTTATTGCCGGTATGTTGGTCATCACCGTTCTCATGTACACAGCTGACAGAACAAACATGTTCACACCGGAGACGGCACTTACGAACACGGACAATCAAAGTTCAGGACAGGAAGCATCCACAAACACAGGCGGAGGCAACAATGTCACAGCGTCGTTACTGCCAACAGGCAAAGAAGATGTGTCTTCCGTTGTAACAAGTACAAGTCCGGCTGTCGTCAAAATCGAAACACTCGCGAAGCAGTCCTCGCGTACAGGTGCGGGTCAGGGTGGATCGAATACAAGTGATCCGTTGTACCAATACTTCTTCGGTAATGGGGGCGGAATGGAAGGCAATCAAGGCCAGAGCCAGCAACAACAGCAAGGCAGTAATCAGTTGGTACCACTAGGCATTGGTTCCGGATTCATTTTTGACAAAGAAGGATATATCCTGACGAATCAACACGTAGTTCAGGGTGCGGACGTAATCCAGGTAACCCTGGAGAACAACAGCAAGCCTTATGAAGCTAAACTGCTGGGAAGCAGCTTTGATCTGGATTTGGCTGTATTGAAAATTGAGAAAAATAGTGGTGACGATGCGTTCCCTGTAGCTCCACTGGGTGATTCCAATAGTACTCAAGTCGGTGAGTGGCTTGTAGCTATCGGTAACCCTGAAGGGTTCGAACACACGGTTACAGCAGGTGTACTGAGTGCCAAAGAACGTACGATCAGCATTCCAGATGAAGAAACAGGAAAAACACGTGAGTACAGCCATTTGCTGCAAACAGATGCTTCGATTAATCCGGGTAACTCCGGTGGTCCGTTGCTTAACCTGAATGGGGAAGTTATCGGAATGAACGTTGCAGTAAGCGCAGATGCACAGGGAATTGGTTTTGCAATCCCGTCGAGCGTCATCTCTGAAGCCGTTAAATATCTTAAAGAAAACAAAGAAGTTCCCAAAGAGCCAGTACCCTTTATCGGTGCGTCTCTGATGGCTCTCACGCCTGAAGTTGCTAAACAAATGGGAACAGACGTTACCGAAGGTTCAGTTGTAGCCAGCACGATCTTCCAATCACCGGCTTACCAAGCAGATCTTCGTGCATATGACATCATCACAGGTGCCAACGGTACGCCTTATGCGACAAGTCAAGATCTGATTGATTTTATCAAGAAACAGGAAATCGGCAGTGAAGTGACATTAAACGTGGTGCGTGACGGTAAGAAAATGGATCTGAAAATCAAAATCGGCAACAAAAATGATTTTGATACTTCACAAACCACAGATACACAACAGCAGCAACCATAAATATCGGGTAAGGATTAACAGAACGGAAGGGTTTGAAGGCCCTTCCGTTCTTTTTGCCCTGATGGAGCAAGGTTACAATGTACCAGGACGGATTGGAGACGCCTACTTGAAGATGCAGATTGTGCTTCTGCCTGTTACAATGGGATAAAACGTTAGGATAAAGGAGAAAGACCACCATGCGCTCAACTATTTTGATTGTGGATGATGACGAAAAAATTGTATCCATGCTCCGCCGGGGGCTGGCTTTTGAAGGATATGAGGTACAGACGGCTTCCAATGGAGCCGAAGGCCTCAGCAAACTGATGGACAAGGAGCCGGACATCGTTGTGCTGGATGTGATGATGCCGCAGATTGACGGATTTGAGGTATGTCGCAGATTGAGAGAAGCAGGCAGCAAAGTGCCTGTGCTGATGCTGACGGCCAAGGATGAAGTACAGAGCCGGGTGACCGGACTGGACACAGGAGCCGATGACTACCTTGTAAAACCTTTTGCGCTGGAAGAATTATTGGCACGTGTCCGTGCATTGTTGCGCCGCAAGTTAGATAGTGCGGGTACGCCGGACAACCGCTTAATGTATGAAGATATCATTTTGGACAATGACTCACGTGAAGTATTGCGAGATGGGCAACGTCTGGAGCTGACTGCCAAAGAATTCGAACTGTTGAATCTGTTCATGCAAAATCCAAGACGGGTACTTTCCCGTGATCTGATTATGGATAAAATCTGGGGTTATGATTACAGCGGTGAGTCTAATGTGCTTGAAGTGTACATTGCCATGCTCAGACAGAAGACCGAAGAATACGGTGGCAAGCGTCTAATCCAGACCATCCGGGGAGCCGGCTATATTCTGAGAGGTGACTCCTGATATGTCCATCCGGTTAAGACTAACCGCATGGTATTCTGGCATTTTGGCGGCTGTTCTTATCTTTTGGGGCGTTGTAATCTATGCCTTTGTTTATTTTAACTCCTATCAGGAAGTCGAACAGCAATTGAAGGTGAAGAGTACCCGGATTACGGAGCAGATTGGCGTTAATCCTCTTTCGCAGTCATTGGATCTGGACCCATTTACAGAGAGCCAGCTTCAGGAGGCGCAAATCTATATTCAACTCTGGGATTATCAGAGTCGTTCAGGCAGAATTTCCGGTAATATGGAGAAATTAGGGATTCAGTTTCCGGTATTAAAAGCCAATGAGATACTTAAAGACCGAGGGATATCCAAAATCTATGTGGATGGTACGCCGTTTCTGGTGAATCAGCTTCCCCTTTCTCTTCAGGGTACCAATGAGGTACGTGGAATACTTCAGGTAGGGGCCAATGTAAGTTCACAGGAGCGCTTGCTGGAGGCGTTGCTTAATATTCTGGTCTTTGGTTGGCTGGTGGCTATGGCATTGGCTATAACCTCAGGTCTTGTTCTGGCCCGCAAGTCGATGCGTCCACTCGTGAATGTCATTGATGCTGCGAATCAGATTCAATCGGGAGATGACTTAAGTGTACGTATTCAATATGCGGGGCCTAAGGATGAGATCGGGCGTCTGATTGAAACGGTTAATAATATGCTTGAACGTACAGAATTGTCATTCCGCGGTTTGGAGGAGACGAATGCTGCCCAGCGCCGCTTTGTATCCGATGCATCGCATGAACTGCGTACACCGCTGACCACCATTCGCGGGAACGTAGACTTCCTGAAGAAGTTATGGGATCAGGAGGGAACCGACCGACCGAATCTGGATGAAGAAACGGTCAGACAGATGTCCGTCGAGGCGCTGGAGGACATGGCCGATGAAGGCAAACGCATGAGCAGGTTGATCAGTGACATGTTATCGCTGGCGAGAGCGGATACGGGTCAGAAAATTGAACTGAATCCGACCCCGCTGCAGATTCTCGTACAGGAAGTGGCACGTAGAGCACAATTTCTGGATCGTCAGGCAGACTGGCTTCCAGGAGATTTTTCCATCCTTAATGGCATTTATGTGAACGGTAGCAAGGACTATCTGCAACAGATGTTGTTTATTTTCATCGAAAATGCGTTTAAATACACACCTGAAGGCTCTGTGACGCTGGATGCTGTATTATACAAAGGTCAGGTGGGACTACGCATCAGCGACACCGGTATTGGGATGGATCGGGACGAAGTGCCGTTTATCTTTGACCGTTTCTATCGGGCAGATGAATCACGCGGGGCTACACCGGGCATAGGTCTGGGACTTTCGATTGCGAAGTGGATTATTGAGGAACACCATGGATCGGTTGAGGTTGTGACCAGACGTGGAGAAGGAACCACCTTTATTATCTGGTTGCCGGTTGTCTTTGCTCCGCCTATCGAATAAAGGTATAATAGACAGGACTGCAATTACATCGGCAACGTTGCCGAGAAAGAAAGCGGGTGGCAACCAAGTGGAAGTACTGCGAATTTCGCCGCGGGGATATTGTTACGGCGTTGTGGATGCGATGGTGCTCGCGCGTCAAGCGGCACGCAATCTGGATTTACCACGACCTATTTATATATTGGGTATGATTGTGCATAACCAACATGTGACGGATTCCTTTGAAGATGAAGGTATTATTACATTGGATGGTCCGAACCGGATGGATATTTTGAGCCAAGTGGAGAGTGGCACGATTATTTTCACAGCTCATGGTGTATCTCCTGAAGTGCGCAAGTTGGCACGGGACAAAGGGTTGACAACAGTGGATGCAACATGCCCTGATGTCACCAAGACCCATGATCTCATTCGGGAGAAGACGGCAGAGGGTTATCAGATCATCTATATCGGCAAAAAGAATCACCCTGAACCAGAAGGTGCCGTAGGCGTTGCACCAGATCTCGTTCATCTGATCGAGAAGGAAGAAGAGATCGAAGAACTGAACGTACCTTCAGGCAAAATCCTTATTACGAATCAGACAACGATGAGCCAGTGGGATATCAAACATATTATGAGCCGTCTGCTGGAGAAATTCCCGGGCGCAGAGATTCATAATGAGATTTGCCTCGCAACTCAAGTGCGTCAGGAAGCTGTCGCTGAACAGGCGGGGCAGTCTGATCTGGTTATCGTGGTGGGTGATCCTCGCAGCAATAACTCTAACCGTCTGGCACAAGTGTCGGAGGAGATCGCCGGGGTTACGGCCTACCGTGTATCCGATGTCTCCGAGATTCAGCAAGAATGGCTGAAAGGTGTTAATAAGGTGGCGGTTACTTCGGGTGCATCAACACCAACACCGATCACGAAGGAAGTCATCCTTTACCTGGAGCAGTATGAACATGACAAGCCGGAGACGTGGGAGATCAAACGTACCGTGAACATGAGCAAACTGCTGCCTCCAGTTCGAGAAAAAACACGTACACCGTAGGGCAAAGGAAATGTAAAAGTAAGTCTAAGTGTATGTGAATTGCAAACGAGATGTGAATGAGAAGAATCCTGTTACGCAGATCCGAATGTCGGAGCCTGTGGAGCAGGATTCTTTTTGTATATGGATAAGGAATGTGTACCTTGACGCAATAAGATAACTATGGTATATTCACTTTAACGGATAAAAGCTTAAAAGCGAACAAGCGTTTAAGCGCGACAGAGTTTTTATATTTAATCAGACGCACGTTAAGAAATTATTGTGCTCTCATACAAGGAAGGATGGGATTTAATATGATCGTTATTGCAGGCAAAGCTACTCCGGAGGAACAGATTCAAGATATCGTTACAGTCATTGAAAAAGAAGGGCTTCAGGTGCATATCTCTCGCGGAGAGGATCGTACTATCATTGGTTTGATTGGCAAAGTTGAACCTAAAATGCAAGAGCATCTTCGCCAAATGAAAGGTGTCGAGAATGTCGTTAAAATCTCGAAGTCCTACAAATTGGCAAGCCGCGACTTCCATCCGGAAGATACGGTGATCTCCATCAAAGGTGTAGATATCGGCGGAAAAGAACTTGTTGTCATGGGCGGACCATGTGCGGTTGAATCCGCTGCACAGATTGATGAGATTGCCGGGCTTGTGAAAGCTGCTGGTGGGCAAGTGTTACGTGGGGGAGCATTTAAGCCTCGTACGGGTCCTTACAGCTTCCAGGGAACGGGCGTAGAGGGATTGATCATGATGGCGGAAGCAGGCAAGAAACATGATCTGCTGACCATTACAGAAGTCATGACGCCTGAGTATGTGGATATTTGCGCCGAGTACGCAGATATTCTGCAAGTAGGTACACGTAACATGCAGAACTTTGACCTGCTCCGCAAATTGGGCGAGTGTGGCAAACCGGTATTGTTGAAACGTGGCTTCAGTGCGACATACGATGAATTGTTGAATGCGGCTGAATACATTCTTGCGGGTGGTAACCCAAATGTTATGCTGTGTGAACGTGGTATTCGTACGTTTGAATCCTACACACGGAATACGCTGGATCTGTCAGCGATCCCTGTTCTGCAGTCTCTGAGCCATTTGCCGGTTATTTCTGACCCGAGCCATGGTACTGGACGACGTGAACTGGTGGAACCGATGACAAAAGCTTCCGTTGCTGCGGGTGCCAATGGCCTGATCATTGAAATGCATACCGATCCGGATAACTCCATGACAGGAGATGGTGTGCAGTCTTTGTTCCCTGACCAATTCGCCAACCTGCTGCAGGATCTGGAGAAATTGGCACCAATCGTGGGTAAATCATTCAGTACAGCCAAACAACCGGCAGAATTTTTCCCGGCACGTGTAGGCGTGTAATAAGAATTTCATAGTCAAGGTCTGGATCATCATCCGGGCATCTCCTCTGATCTCGTTCATTGCAACGGAATCAGATAGATGCTCGGTTTTTTGCATATTTTGCAGTTTTGAACGTATTTATTAATCAATGGTGATAAGAAACATTTATGATGTGAAGTTTTTTACATTATTTAGGTTAAAATAAGGGTCGCTTTACCGCATTAAACCAGTTAAATATTTATAAAACTAGTTGTTATATGAATTTAGGTTATTTATAAAATGTGAGTATATCTAACATACCTTCAAAAAATACCTTACATAAGTATTGACGATGTCATGTTTTAAAATTTATAATGACGACAGAAAAAAATTCGAATTTAGACATTTTCTTAGTGGGGTTGTTTAATGTTCGGAATATTTGGGAGGACGAATACATGTCGGTTGAAAACGTATTGAAATCAATTCAAGAGAACAACATCGAGTGGGTAGATTTTCGTTTTGTAGATTTAGCTGGTCGTGCACATCACATCTCGTTGCCAGCTTCGGCTGTTGATGCAGACACATTCGTAAATGGAGTAGCTTTTGACGGTTCTTCTATCCAAGGTTTCCGCGGAATTGAAGAGTCCGATATGGTTATGATGCCAGATCCTGAAGCGACTTATGTCGATCCGTTCACTGCACACCCTACATTGAATGTTATGTGTGATATCTTCACTCCGGATGGCGAGCGTTATGAGCGTGACCCACGCGGTATCGCTGTTAAAGCAGAAGCTTTCCTGCAAGAAAGCGGCGTAGGTACAACAGCATTCTTCGCACCTGAATCCGAGTTCTTCATCTTCGATGATGTTCGTTATGAGAGCGGCACGAACAGCTCTTCCTACTTCGTTGATTCCGAAGAAGCTTCATGGAATACCAACCGTCAGGAAGAAGGCGGAAACCTGGGCTTCAAAGTTCGTACTAAAGGCGGATATGTTCCAGTAGCACCAGTGGATACACAACAAGATATTCGTAGCGAAATGTGTCGCCTTTTGGAAGAAGCTGGCCTGTCAATCGAGCGTCATCACCATGAAGTGGCGACAGCGGGTCAAGCCGAAATTAACTTCCGTTTTGATACACTGAAGAAAACAGCAGATAACCTGCTTGCATACAAATACATCGTGCACAACACTGCACGTCAATATGGCAAAGTAGCAACATTCATGCCAAAACCATTGTTCGGTGATAATGGTAGCGGAATGCACGTTCACCAATCCATCTTTGATGGCGATTCCCCATTGTTCTATGACAAAGCGGGATATGCTAATCTGAGTGAAATGGCTCTGCACTACATCGGAGGTATCTTGTACCATGCTCCGGCACTGATCGCTTTGACTAACCCGAGTACAAACTCGTTCAAACGTCTCGTACCTGGTTACGAAGCACCAGTAAACCTGGTTTACTCCAAAGGTAACCGTTCCGCAGCAGTTCGTATTCCGGTTGCAGCTGTGACACCGAAGGGTTGTCGTATCGAGTTCCGTACACCTGACTCCACAGCTAACCCTTACCTGGCATTCTCCGCAATGCTGATGGCGGGTCTGGACGGAATCAAACGTAAAATCAACCCAACTGAGCTTGGATATGGTCCGCTCGACAAAAACATCTATGACCTGTCTGATGCAGACAAAGAAAACATCCGCAGTGTGCCAGCTTCCCTGGAAGAAGCACTTGATGCTCTGGCAGCTGACAACGAGTTCTTGACTGAAGGCGGCGTATTCACAAAAGACTTCCTTGATAACTACATCAACCTCAAGCGTGACGAAGCGAAAGCAGTAGCGATTCGCATTCATCCGCATGAGTACAGCCTCTACTTCGACTGCTAATCGGTCGAGGTCGGAACAGTTCTTGTTCCAACTTAAAGCCTCCGGGACACGCTCTCGGAGGCTTTTCCTTGAATTAAATAATGTAGTGCTTTAACTTTGCAGGGTGATAAAGGAATTTGATGACCTGAATTCAACACTTTAATGCATATTGCCCTTGAAGCAGATAGAGAATACTGATATCATAGCGATAATATTCACTTTGTATGTTAGCTACGGATGGAAAGGGTGGGGGATTTTTGTGACAAAAAGAGCGTATAACTTTAATGCAGGACCTGCGGCGTTACCACTTGAGGTACTGGAGCGTGCACAGGCGGAATTTGTAGATTTTCGTAATACAGGCATGTCGATTATGGAGATGTCTCACCGTGGAGCGGTGTATGAGTCTGTACATAATGAAGCTCAGGAGCGGTTGTTGTCGCTTCTAGGCAATCCCAAAGGTTACAAGGTTCTCTTTCTGCAGGGCGGTGCAAGCACTCAGTTCGCGATGTTGCCAATGAACCTGCTCGGTGCAGGGCAGACTGCAAGTTACGTGATGACTGGCAGTTGGGCGAAGAAGGCACTGTCTGAGGCGAAGTTGATCGGCGAGACGCATGTTGCTGCATCTTCGGAAGCAGAGAAATTCATGAAATTGCCGGATGTTTCGAATCTGAGTTTGCCTGAACGTACGGCTTATGTGCATCTGACTTCCAACGAAACGATTGAAGGTACGCAATTCAAGTCGTTCCCGGATACCGGTTCAGTACCTCTGATTGCGGATATGTCGAGTGATATTTTCTGTAAACCATTCGATCTTAATCAGTTCGGCATGATCTACGCGGGTGCACAGAAGAACCTGGGTCCATCCGGAATTACGGTTGTAATTGCTCGTGAGGAACTGGTGAGCGAATCGCCTAAAACGATTCCAACCATGCTTCGTTACAGCACACATGTAGATAACAACTCCCTGTACAATACGCCGCCATCCTTCTCTGTATATATGGTGAATGAAGTATTGAAATGGATTGAAGAACAGGGCGGATTGGCTGGTATTGAGCAAAAAAATACGAAAAAAGCGGAATTGCTCTATAACACAATTGATTCTTCCGGTGATTTCTACCGTGGTTGTGTGGAAGTAGAAGATCGTTCCCTCATGAATGTAACCTTCCGTCTTGCTTCTGAGGAACTGGAGAAAAAGTTCATCAAGGCATCGGAGGAAGAAGGATTTGTAGGTCTGAAAGGACATCGCAGTGTGGGTGGTCTCCGTGCCTCCATTTATAATGCTGCTCCTTATGAGAGTGTTAAGGCACTGACAGACTTCATGAGCCACTTCCAGAAGACAAATGGATAATTAAGTATAGGGAGCCTTCCACATTGACGTGTGGAGGGCTTTTCTTTAAGATTAGAGGGTTGTCGTCAACATGAAATGAAAAGGAGATTGAACACA
Organism: Paenibacillus sp. PAMC 26794; assembly: GCF_000316035.1. Lineage (GTDB taxonomy): Bacteria > Bacillota > Bacilli > Paenibacillales > Paenibacillaceae > Paenibacillus. Next base: position 44,322 of record NZ_ANHX01000029.1, on the reverse strand, counting down.
TATGGCTTTACACATCGTTCTGGTTGAACCAGAAATTCCGGCGAACACAGGCAATATTTCGCGTACTTGTGCGGCAACCGGGACCCATCTGCATCTCGTACGACCACTTGGATTTCGAACAGATGATGCTACATTGAAACGGGCAGGGCTGGACTACTGGCATGCTGTTCATATTGAATACCACGACTCATTCGCTGAGGTTCAGGAAAAATATCCGGAAGGTCGTTTCTTCTACGCAACTACGAAGGCCAAGAACCGATACAGTGATTTTAATTTTCAGGATGGGGATTTCCTCGTTTTTGGTAAAGAGACTAAAGGCCTGCCACCTGAATTAATTGCTGCGAATCCCGATACATGTATGAAAATGCCAATGACTGGTGACGTTAGATCATTAAATCTGTCCAATTCGGCAGCAATTATTGTATATGAAGCGTTACGCCAGCTCAATTTCCCGGGGTTAGAAGGATAAATTTAGGTTATAAATGACGGCTAGAATTCGGTAAAAAAACATTTTTCAAAAAAAAGGACAAAAAATGTTTATTTCCAGCAGGATTCGACAAAATCTTGGCGAATCTATAAACATAGTACAAATGTACCTAGAAATTTAGAGTAAGATAGGAGAGGTGTGCCGTAGCTATGAAGCCAGCTGGAGTAGTTCGCAAAGTTGACCAATTAGGTAGGATCGTATTGCCTAAATCTTTGCGTAAAAGGTATCAAATGAATGAGGGAGATCCTGTAGAAATCTTAGTACAAGGGGACCATATTATCTTGGAGAGATATCGTCCAAAATGTATTTTCTGCGGATCCGTCGAGGAAGTCAACGAGTTCAAAGAGCGTTACATATGCGCACAATGTTTAGATGAAATGACTCAGCTTCCACAGCACGCATAAGAAGTAACGCCATGGGGTTTATGACTCCATGGCGTTTTTTGTTTTATTATCAATCGGATGGCATAATTGCAAATTTTAAAAAAGATAAAATACGTAGACTAACGCTAATTGTAAAGGGGTAAAACCTCATTCCATACGGCATTCAGGATGCCTTGCATATTTTCTTCCACACTATTAATACATATGACAGCTTCCTTTGAGGGAATTACGATACACAACTGACCATAGGCGCCATCGGCGCGGTAAGCATCATGGGAACACATCCAGAACTGATACCCGTAACCTTTTCCCCAATCACCGTCTCCAGTCGTTTCGATCTGCTGGGACGTAGCCTGTCCAATCCAAACCGCAGGTACAAGCTGTCTGCCTTTCCAAAAGCCCTCCTGCAGCAGTAACTGTCCAAATCGACTCAGTTCCTCATTACTTATCCAAAGACCAGCACAGCCAAGCGTTACGCCGAGTGGAGAGGTTTCCCACTCTACATCATGAATGCCAAGTGGATCAAATAACCGTGGAGTCAGGTAATCTTTCACGGTTTGGCCGGTAGCAGCCTGTAGCATGACTGAGATCATAAATGTATCCCCACTGCTATATGTAAATTGTTCTCCAGGTACCCGGTCCAGAGGCAGAGACATATAATATTTCCCCCAGTCCTTTTCGGTCAATGAAGCTCGTTCATCAGCCCAAAGAGGGGGAGCGTCATGGCCCGAAGACATTCGGAGAAGATCACGCAGTTTCAATTCTCGCGGCGAGGGGAGATTGTTATGTGCACTGGATACATGATTATAAGAGAAATAATCACCAAGTGTCGCATCCAGATGTAACAGACCTTCTTCAAGCGCAAGACCCACGGCCATACACGTGAAGGATTTACTGATGGAATGTTGTACCCTGCGCTGATCCTTATCTCGGTCCCAATGGGCAAGCAGATGCCCTTTTTGTAATATGCGAATGGAAAAAACATTCAATTGTTGCTCCGTAATCGTATGAATGAAACCTTTGAGTTGCTCAGACATATTAACCTCCCTAATATCAAGGTGAAACCTGAGTAAAATCGGTTGGTGAAACGTTTCCGTGATTCGAATGCAAAATCAGAACCCATGTTAGTATAAACCTGGTTTGGTGTCAATTAAAGTTGTAATAGCACTGACTAAATTTTCATTTTTTCGTAATAATAGTGTCTTTCGACGCAAATTTAGACTTGAAAAAGCATTTTTTCGAGAAAAAAACGCGAAATTTGTAAAAGGGTTATTGACAGGGTTTACTCATCAGGCTTATGATTTATTCGAAACGATTCGAAGAAATCGCTTCCACATTAAAAGTGTTGTAATGAAGTCCATGTGAATCAACGTTGGCTATGTTTTGAAACGATTCGAGAAAATCGTTTCGATAACCCATCGTAATACAAGGGAATCTACAACAGCCTGCAATCCAACGCCAGAGAAACGAATGAGTAAAGACAGCAGGCGATGATGAGAGGGGTTACATTTATGGCACATATAACGATCGAAACTGGATCGCCAACCTTATGCATGAATACCAGCATACATGTTGTGTCCAGTGACTCCGGAGAAACTTCAGGCGGTACACTATATCTGTTGCACGGGGCAGGCGATAATGCGAGTACCTGGCAGCGGTTAACCACAATTGAGATGTATGCAGCGCAATATGGCTGTACTATCATTATGCCGGAAGTGAATCGAAGCTATTACACCGATATGGAATACGGCCTGAATTACTTCCACTACATCACTCAGGAGTTACCTGAAATATGCAAGCGTCTGCTCAATCTGAATCCTGATCCGGAGAAAACATACGTCGCCGGTTTATCCATGGGTGGATATGGTGCACTGAAATGTGGACTAACTTATCCAGAGCGATATCGCAAAGTAGTGTCTCTATCCGGCGTAACGGATATCCAGACACGACTTCATGATCCCCATATGCCAGCGACCATGATCAAGGAAATGAAAGCGGTTTTTGGAGAACGTTTACAGGTGAAAGCCGATCAGGATATTTACGCACTGTCGGCCAAGCTGCTGGAACAGGGTGTTCCTTTACCGGATATCCTCAGTTGCTGTGGCGATAGTGACCCCTTCGTAGAGATGAATCGCGACTATGCGAAATACATGCAGGGGACTGCCTTTGATTTTCGGTATGTGGAGACGCCGGGGGCTCATGAATGGAAATTTTGGGAGCACCACCTGAGAACGATGTTTGATTTTCTGTACAACGACAAGACCATAGTAGAGTGAGGAGATGCAATGTGAAACCTGCAGCCGAAGGACCTAGCAAAAAGCTGAAGGGAAACGTGAAGGGCAATTCGCTCTGGACTGAAATCTGGAAGCACCGAATGACATACACCCTGCTTATTCCGGGGCTTGTCTGGCTAATTCTGTTTGCCTACATGCCGATGGGTGGCCTGTCTCTGGCATTCAAAGATTACAAGGCTAACCTGGGCATCTGGGGAAGTCCATGGAGCGGATTCGAGAACTTCAAATATGTTTTCCGTGATCCAACCTTTATCGACGCAGTATGGCGTACGCTGTACATCAATATTCTGAAACTGATTATTCAGTTCCCGTTCCCGATCATTTTGGCGCTGTTGCTGAATGAATTGCGGATGCGCAGAGGGAAAAAATTGTTCCAAACCGTTCTTACGTTCCCGCACTTCCTGTCCTGGATCATCGTATCCGGGGTAGTCATCAATGTGCTGGCATATGACGGACTGGTAAATAGTGCGCTCGGATTACTCGGATTGCCAACGATTAACTTCCTGGGGTCTGAATCCAACTTTGTACCAATGTTGCTGTTGACTGATATTTGGAAATCAAGTGGATGGGGCGCGATTATATTCCTGGCTGCCATTTCCGGTATTGATCAGGATCAGTATGAATCAGCACAGATTGACGGGGCTTCCCGTATGCAACAGATGTTCAAAATTACTTTACCGAACATCCTTCCAACCATCACAATCATGTTTATTCTCTCGGTTGGTGGATTGATGTCTTCCGGGTTTGACCAGATCTTCAACTTGGCAAATGCCGCTACCAAAAATGTATCGGAAGTACTCGATGTATATATCTATCGGATTACGTTCCAGTCATCTACCGATTTCTCATTCTCGACAGCGGTCAGCTTGTTCCGTTCCCTGGTGAATATGGCCTTGCTGCTTCTTGCTGACAGATTTGCCAAGTGGCTTGGCGGAGACGGTTTGTTCCGATAAGAGAGGAGGAAAAATGAGATGAGCAAGAAAGCTAACAAAAAACCGAGAATTGGTACAGAAAAAATGACACTTCTCGATTACATTATTTTCGCCGTATTACTAGTGCTTGCCCTGATGATCCTGATTCCGTTCTGGAATGTCATCATGATCTCGTTTGCAACACAAAAAGAATATGCTGACAATCCATTTTTGATGTTCCCTAAAGAATGGACATTGGATTCCTACAAGGCATTGTTCGCTGACGGAACGATTCTGACGGGGTACAAAAATACAATTATATTGCTAGTCATCGGCTTGCCACTCAGCTTGTTCCTGACAACAAGCATGGCATATGGCCTTAGTCGCAACAAATTTCCGTTTAAGAAATTTCTATTTTTCCTGGTACTGTTCACCATGATCTTTAATGGTGGTATCGTACCACTGTACCTGATCATGAAATCACTTCATCTTACAGGTACGCTGTGGTCCGTTATCCTGGCGGGAAGCTTCAGTGCTTTTAACATGATTCTGATGATGAACTACTTCTACACTTTGCCTGAATCACTCATGGAATCGGCGAGACTGGATGGAGCCGGAGAGTGGAAAATTTTGTTCTCTGTTGTTCTTCCGCTGGCTACACCAATTATGGCTACAATCACGTTGTTCTACGGTGTGGCTTACTGGAACAGTTGGTATGATGCGATGATATTCCTTCGAAAAGCGGATCAGTTACCGCTCCAGAATGTACTCAGAAACATTATCGTGACATCTCAGACGAATGCATCCAATGCATCCAGTGTGGATGCTGCCCAGGCAAGTAACTTCTCAATGGGCATGAAGATGGCAGCCGTATTTGTCACCATGGTACCAATTATGTGTTTCTTCCCAATGCTGCAAAAACACTTTGCCAAAGGGGTATTAACAGGGGCAATCAAGACCTGATATACGTATAGGATTTTGCAATAAAATTCTACTAAAAAACATGGGGGTAAAACATGAAAACGAACAAAAAGTTGTCAGTAAGAGCTCTCTTTGCCATCACGCTTAGTGTAGTTATGCTGATGGTGACCGCTTGTTCCAGTCAAGGAGCTTCAGGTGGTAACGAAAAAGATGGAGAGGGAAATTACAAAGACAACCTGACCATCTCTGTAGCTAACCTGACAGAAATCAAAAACGGGAACCTGGATAATGACTTCCACAAGTTCTGGACAGACAAATTTAATTTAACATGGGACTACAACTATATCGATTGGGATTCATGGGGCGAGAAGCTTCGTCTGTGGATCAACTCTGGCGACTTGCCGGATGTAGCGGTATGGAACTACGTACATGGCGATGCCATTAACAGCATTGAACAAGGTTTGTTCTACAAATTCCCGGATGACTGGAAAGAACGCTGGCCTAACGTGGCAGCAGCTTACAATTTGACGGGTCTTGGAGACAAGTTGGAAGAACTGACGGGTGGAACATATGTCCTGCCTAGACCAATCTATTTCGAGAACAAACCAGCTGACCCACTCACGAACCAAATTGGTGTCATTGCGCTTCGTAAAGACTGGGCTGAAGCAGTTGGTTTTGAACTAAAAGATGCTTATACAACAACCGAATTGAATGAATATGCTGCGCTAGTGAAAGAAAAAGATCCAGGCAAAGTGGGTAACAAACTTGTACCTCTGTCCTACAATGCGGCAGATGCCATGACAAACATGATTATGCCAAACAGTGTGCATGCCATGACTGATTCTCCGTTCTACAAAGGTGAAGATGGCCAATTCCACTGGGGACCAGCAGATCCTGAAACGCTGACAGGACTTAAATTGATGCAAAAAGCCTATAAAGACGGACTGCTCAATCCTGAGTTCTACACATGGAAAAACAATGAAGGTCAAAACAACTTCAAAGTAACAGGTACAGCTGCTGTAACAAGTCTGGGCGGATTGGCTTCGTACAGACAAGGTCTGGATTCTGATATGAGAAAAAATCTGGGTGTAGATAGTGATGAACTGGTACACACAGCAATCGTAGTAGGCGATGACGGTAAATACCGTAACATGGAGCAAGCCAACTTCTGGTCTGCATTGATCTTCAATCCAGACATTAGTGACGAGAAATTCGAACGGATCATGGATCTGATCGATTACTCTGCAACAAAAGAAGGACAGTTGCTCATCAACATGGGCTTTGAAGGAACCGATTGGAAATATGATGAAAACAACGAACTCGTTAGCTTGTTGCCAGAAGGAACGGTATTGGAAGATAAATATCCAGCACGTTTCGAAGGTCTGTACCTGCTCGGTGACGACTTCAGTGTTGTAAACCCTGCAATCAAAAAAGATTACCGTGATAGAGCCGTGAAATTGTTCGAAGAAAAAGCAAAACTCGGTACAGAAGGCAAATCGCTTGCAACATACGATTGGGATGTCAACCTGTACGATTCCAAAGCTAAGAGTCAGGCTTCATTCGACTACCAGAACGAATATGCCAACTTGATCCTCAAAAACGGAGATCTAGAGGCGAACTGGAAAGAATGGGTAAACAGTAAAATGTCCCTGGTTCAACCTTATCTGGATGAGCTAAACGATAAATTCTAGTAATCATTCAGTAATTAATTTTGAACCCGGTGCGCGGTCTCTCCCCGAACGCAGCCGGGTTCTTTATTTCAACAACTTATTAGTGGAGGATACGATCAGATGAATAACGAGCAGTTGCTAGATCTGGTAAAACAGATGACGTTGGAGGAAAAAACAGCTCAGCTTCTTCAGTTGACTGCCAACTTTTATGAAGGAACAAATGTCGAAGGTCAGATCACAGGACCGATGGAAGAGATGGGAATTACGGAGCAGTCCGTGGATGCCAGTGGGTCCATTCTGGGGTTGTCCGGTGCGCAGGCCATCATTGATGTACAGCAAGCTTATATGAAAAAAAGCCGTTTGGGCATTCCGCTTTTGTTCATGGCTGACGTAGTTCATGGATTCAAAACCATTTTCCCGATTCCATTAGCGATCGGTTGTTCATGGGACACAGAACTGGCTGAGAAAAGTGCTGAAATTGCAGCACGTGAATCAGCTGTATCCGGTTTGCATGTTACCTTTGCACCTATGGTGGATCTGGTTCGTGACCCGCGCTGGGGCCGTGTGATGGAAACAACAGGAGAAGATCCTTATCTGAACAGTTTGTTCGCGGCTGCGTTTGTACGTGGATATCAGGGCGATAGCTTGAAGGATGAGCCAGATCGTCTTGCAGCCTGTGTTAAACACTTTGCGGCATATGGAGCGGCTGAGGGTGGTCGGGATTACAATACGGTGGACATGTCTGAGCGTAACCTGCGTGAGTACTATTTGCCAGCGTACAAAGCAGCGTTGGATGCGGGCGTGGAAATGGTCATGACTTCGTTCAATACGGTTGACGGTATTCCGGCAAGTGGCAATGAGAAGTTAATGCGCGGCATTTTGCGTGACGAGTGGGGCTTTGATGGTGTATTAATCTCGGATTGGGCTTCCATTCGCGAGATGATTGCGCATGGTGCTGCAGAAGATGATCGTGAAGCGGCATATCGTGCGATTCGCGCAGGAGTAGATATGGAGATGATGACACCTTGTTATGTACATCATTTGCCTGAACTGATTGAGAGTGGTGAAGTGGAAGAGAAGCTCATTGATGAAGCCGTTCTGCGAATTCTGCAACTGAAAGAAAAGCTGGGATTGTTCGATAACCCACTTCGTGCAGCTGATCCTGAACGTGAACGTGAGATTGTATTCTCCAAAGAGCACCGTCAGGTATCGTATGAACTGGCAACAAAATCAGCTGTCCTGTTGAAAAATGATGACAGCGTGCTTCCACTTCAACCCGACGCTAATGTTGCCCTTATTGGTCCTTTTGCACAGAGTCCTGATATTCTGGGCTGGTGGTCCTGTGAAGGAGTTAAGGAAGATGCAGTTAAGTTGGGAACAGCTCTGAAAGAACGCCTAACAGGTGGGAAAGTTCAATTCGCTCAAGGCAGTAATGTTCATACGATTACAGCTGAGCAGATTGCCGAAGCCCTGGAAGTTGCAAGCAAAGCAGATCTGATTGTCCTTGCTCTTGGTGAAGACTCCGAGATGAGTGGAGAAGGTGGCTCGCGCACGGATATTCGTCTGCCAGCAGCCCAATTGGAATTGGTTAAACAGCTCAAAGCAGCGGGAAAACCGATTGCCAGCGTTATTTTCAACGGCCGTCCATTGGATCTGCATGGTGTAATCGATGAATCGGATGCTGTTCTTGAAGCCTGGTTCCCAGGTAGTGAAGGCGGAGCAGCGATCGCAGATGTTCTGACAGGTGTAGTGAATCCATCCGCACGTCTGACGATGTCTTTCCCGCAGTCCGTAGGTCAGATTCCGGTCTATTACAACCATTTCAATACAGGTCGTCCACTGAACCCGGAGAAGACGGAAGAACGTTATGTCTCCAAATACATTGACAGCCCGAATGAACCTTTGCTTCCGTTCGGTTATGGTCTCTCATACACTTCGTTCTCTTATGGTGATCTTGAAGTGTCAAGTAACGAGATGACTGCCGAAGAGTCCCTGAGCATCCAAGTACGTGTAACAAACACGGGTGAGCGCGCGGGCGTGGAAACCGTTCAGTTGTACGTTCGTGATGTAACAGGTGAAGTCGTTCGTCCTATGCGTGAGCTGAAAGGATATGTGAAGCTTGCACTGGCGCCAGGCGAGAGTGGTACAGCCACATTTACGTTAAATGAAGAACAGCTTCGTTATCACCATTCCGACTTAAGCTACCGCAGTGATCGAGGCGAGTTCCATATTCTTGTGGGTGCAAACAGTCGGGATACTCAGAAGAAATCATTCAGACTTGTTTAATCCGGTGAATGGAAAGAGTAATGTGTCAGGCCTTCTGTTATGGAAGGCTTGATGAACATAACAGGGGAGCGAAGAATGTGGTCAGTATCAAGGATATCGCCAAACAGGCGGGAGTTTCCATCTCTACTGTGTCATATGCGCTGAATGGCAGCAACAAAGTGACCGATGAGACGAGTTCCAAAATTTTGGCCATTGCCAAAGAACTGAACTATGTTCCAAATGCCGCAGCAAGAACACTGAAGAAGAGGGAATCCAAAATTCTAGGTGTATTCTTGACCGATTTTAGAGGAGATGTGTATGGAGACTTGCTGAGTGGCATGAAAGCCGTATGTAATGCTCAAGGCTATGACCTGATCGTGTGCAGTGGTAAACAATCCCATCGCATGCTTCCAGAGAGGATGATTGATGGTGCGATCATTCTGGATCATACGTTTGCAAGTGAGGAACTAATGCAGTATGCCGATCGTGGGCACAAAATCGTTGTATTGGACCGTGAGATGGATCATCCCAACATTAATCAGGTTCTGCTGGATAACAAAGCCGGGGCGACACTTGCGATGGAACATCTTATTGAACAGGGACATAAGAAAATCTATGTGGTGACAGGACCGGAAGGTTCGTTTGACTCTGTGCAGCGGTTAAAGGCTGTAAGACAGGTTGCGGAACGTGAAGCCGATGTGGAATGGATTGAGATCACGGGAGATTTCGAGAAGAGTGGTGGAGAACAAGCCGCAGATCAGATTGTGCAGGTGTATGATGGACCCGCAGCGGTATTCTGCCTCAATGATGAGATGGCTATTGGCTTGTGTGATCGTCTGGCAGACAGTGCACTTGGCGTTGGTCATGAGATTGATGTCATCGGATTCGACAATATTGAATTGAGCAAATACGTCCAGCCGAGATTGGCAAGCATTGATTATTCCAAACGCAAGTGGGGATCGCTCGCTGCTGAACAATTGATCAAGATTATTGCTGGAGAACCCGTTGATCATGAACGAATTTATGTGACATTAGTTGAGGGTGGGTCGGTGAGTGGGCCTATTTCGTCTGATTCGGTTATATCTATGCGGAATGACCGGGCGGTTAGCTATTGATCCCGAATACAGCAAGAGACAAGGCTTAGAAGAATCGAATCATTCTTTTAAGCCTTGTCTCTTGTTATTTCGAGGATGAAGCAATAGAAAAGCCTCTCCAGAGAGAGGCTTGGCCTTTACAAGCCTTTTGTTTTGTCATTGTTGTAGGATGAAGTGAGAATGCCTGTAATGAAGAGAGTCAATACAATTGCAATAATCCAGAATGTCAGTGAAAATGACATGCCCTTCGCACCTCCTGCACAAGCTCATTTTCTTCTATTATAACCATTATAGGTAGAAAAGAAATGCTTCACCCTATTATTTGTAAAATAAAAAGTGTGTGGGAACCGGTCTGAGGCTGCCATCTGAAGGGTTATTCACAACCCGATTATTCAGAATAAGCGAGGATGATCCACCGCCATCCAGATTATAGGCGTCAATCACCCCAAGCTTGTACAACCGCCCTTGCAACTCTTCAAGGGTAGCACCGGAACTTCCGCCCTCATTATATCCGTCAACTACAATAATCAATAACTGATCATCTTTATAATTGCCAATGACTGTACGTGGTGCTCGTTTGGGTGATACTTTCCATTTGGCAGGAATTGTGGTTTTACGCCCATTCTGTAGCAGCACCGGAACAAACGTAGCCCCAAATTGTGGTTGCAGGCGATCCAGTGAGTTTTTGTCGAAGAACTTGCCTCCGACCAGTTTGCCGGTATCGTTAATTCCTACAAAAAACAGATCTTTGAAACTGGCCTGGAAACCGTTCACGTACTTCCCGTCCATGACGGTTGTGCTAAGTGGATAACGTTTGCCGCCACTGTCAGCAAATCCACCTGCGTTAATCCCGGCAATTGCGCCGTTACGCTTCACAGCCTGCATGGTCGTCTCAGAACGCCCAGGTTCACTGTCTAGAGCCATCTGCATGGCCGTAGGGTCTTTTAGCTTGATCTTCATGGCATAGCCCTTATAGCTGCCAGGATTCACTCTGTACATTTCAATCGTTAGCCGGTCACTGTCTACCCGTTCAAATGGAACGCCAAGCTTGGATGAAATCCGTTTGTTGTAAATCTTTTCCGGACGATCCGCCTGGGCGGAAGCCTTCTGCACAAGTGTAGACATCGTACTTGTTGTTTTATTATAGAGCTGTGTCGTTCTTTTAATAGAAGAAGAAGTCTGGACAGCAGCGTCTTTTGCCCCGGCAAGCTCTTGGCTAATTGCTTGGGTCCGGGGTGTAATCGTATCCTCTGACAGTTCGGTAGGCATCAAACCTCCGGGTTCAAGTGGAGGACGAAGCAGCAGCAGGCATAATATCAATCCAACAAAAGGAGCGAGTGCAAGCATAAAAAAACGATTAACCTGTTTGACGGGTGTAATCATTTGAGCAGGTCCATCTTTTTCTGGAGTGTCTCCAGTTGTTTTTTGACTTCGCTCAGCTGGGTATACAGTTTGTTGCTGTTATCCGTTTTGTCACTTGCATTATCCTTGGTGAAAGTCAGCAATTCATTGAAGGATTGAACCTGTCCCTGCAGGTCTTCTACTTCCTTTGATATCGTTGTTAGCTGATTTTCGTAGTCGGTTTTTAGCGCTGCAATCTGCTGCTGATTATGGGCTTGAAGCTGGTTAATCATCTGTTGCTGGAGATGGTTACTATAATAGTAGGTTCCAACGACTCCTAGTGCAATGAGAACAATCCACATTACCAGAAACAGCTTGATTGAAGATCCAGCCTTGCCTTTGGCGCTCCGGGTGTGATGGATGTCAGAGGACGGGGCAGATGGTTTCATATCATCACTCCTGGTCATTTATAGGTACAAAAAAATTTCCAGTCCTCATTCTATCATGCCCCTATTGATTACGCAAAAATGAAATTCTTTACTTAATAGAGTAAAAAGAGATTGCATCGGAAGGAAGTCCTAGGATACAATTTCTTATAGATGCAATAAGTAGGAACTTTGGGCAGGTTTTTCGACTTTTTTAGATAGAAATGCAGGAAATTTATACTATATTTTGATCTTTCCGGGGATGGGGAGATGGACGTCATGGTGTTTTTATAACAAAATACAGTGAAAATAGAGCTTTTTTATCAGCTTCCTCCTGTATTTTTCTGTTTTTCGACATAATCCGACCTATGCTTCTTCTATACTCGGATTGTCGCATAGACGATGAAATCATCATGACAAAATTTAAAAGTTATTTGTCCAATACATAACAGGGGGAACAACAATGAAAAAAGTATGGCAGGTGGTCATCATAGATATCCACCCCACCAGCATGCTCGGTACAAAATTGATTTTGGAAGAGCAGCAAGATCTGACGGTACGTGGCATGACTTCGACCGGAACAGAAGGGCTCGATCTGGTGAATATTCACCAGCCTGATCTGATTCTCATGGATTATCGTCTTCCGGAGGGTCAGGCAGATCAATATATTGCCCAGATGAAGAATCTGTCAGCTCACAGTCACATCATTATTTTGACGGATGAAGACAATGTGAAGCTGTTTCGTCATCTGATGAGCCTTGGTGCAAGCGGCATGTTATCCAAACAGGCTTCCCCTAGCCAGCTGATTCATCTGATCTCTGGATTACGTGAGGGCCATGTGTCCATTCCATTGTCGTGGTTAAACAGTGCGGAGTGGGCGCAACCTGTGGAGTCTCCGACAGAAGCACGTGTCATTGAATTAACAGAAACCGAAACTTTTATCATGGAAAGAATTGTTCAGGGCGTAACCTATGATAAAATAGCGAATGAGATCAACGTTAGCAGACGTTCCATTGATAATTACCTGCGTAAAATATACGTGAAGCTGGAAGTAAGCAGTAGAGCACAGGCCATTGAACGTTATGCCTTGCATGCAAGACAAGTGAAGACGGGATCCTGACGCAACAGGTTTGTTCTTCCCATGATCACAACAGTTCTGTATGCATCCGGTCATATTCGATGGCGAGCAGGAATAGGTTGTAGGGCTGCGGACTGCGAGTACAGTTTCGGAATAGGGACGAAAGGGGAACGGATCGATGAAATATTTCTTTGCTTCCCGTATCAACAGGCTTTTGTCATCACCGCTGAGGGATATACGTGAGATGTCTGGCAGGGATTATTTCATCTCTCTGGCAGAAGAATTGCCTGCGGAGGAGTTGTTTCCTTTCAAATTGTTGGAAGAAGCAGCCGTGTCTGTCTTTAGTTCAGGCCCCTCCGCTTTGCAATATGGAGAGCCAGCAGGCTACACACCCCTAAGAGAGTGGTTGAACAAAGACTGGAATGCACGCAAAGGCATACGAACGGTACCCGAGCAGATTCTGTTGACCACTGGTACCCAGCAGGCCATCGATCTGGTGATGCGTCTACTGCTTGAGCCAGGAGATTCTGTACTGGTTGAACATCCCACATCTCCAGGCTGTCTTGAGGTTCTGGAGATGCAAGGAGCCAAGATTGTGCCCGTAATGGGTGATCGGGACGGCATACTGCCAGACCTTTTGGAGCATCACATGCAGCAGGTTAGACCGAAGCTGCTTTTTGCTGCACCCAGTTTCTCGAATCCCACTGGTGCTTTGTGGAGTATGGAGCGGCGGGAGGCAGTCCTTGAGCTATGTTCGCGCTATGGTGTGCTGCTTGTGGAAGACGATTCTTATGGAGAGCTCCATTTCGATGGCCTTGAGCCAACGGAATTCTATCGTAAATATCCTTCACTCTTTGCACTGGATACTGCCGATCAGGGTGGACATGTTCTCTACATTGGTTCATTCAGCAAAACGGTAGCGCCCGCTCTTCGAACCGGATGGGCCGCTGGACATCCTGCGCTGATTCAGGCAATGGCCTCGGTTAAACGGATTGCAGATGGTCAGTCCAGTCCGATGAATCAGCGGCTGTTATATCAACTGCTTGCCCATTCCCCTTTTCGTTGGAGTGATCACCTATCCATGTTGAATCGCGAGTATAAGACAAGACTCAAACTGATGCTTGAACTGTTGAAGAGACCTGGCTGGAAAGGGTGTCAGTACAACATCCCTGAGGGCGGAATGTATCTGTGGGTACAGTTGCCTGAAGGATTAGATAGTGGCGCTCTGCTTAAGGCGGCTTTGCCCAAAGGTGTATCTTTTCTTCCTGGATCATTATGCTCCACAGGTGTACAGGATCAACGTTACATTCGGTTGAACTTTAGCCATCCGGGCCGGGATGAATTACTGCTTGGCATGAACCTGATCAGTGAAGCCATTTCCGAATTTACGGCTCGTAGCTAAGTCAGATCAAAATAGATTTTGTAGCAAAAATTAAAAATGGTTCATGACCAAAGTGATTACGTTATTGCATCCACTAACATTTTTATATATAATATGAATTAATGAGTTGTTGGTTTCTTTATATAAGCTACAATGGTGGCCGGTTCAGAAAAAGCACTCATATATTTTATCTAACGGGGGAAAAATCAACATGTCTAATATTTTATTTGTTAAAGCAAATGACCGTCCTGCAGATCAAGCAGTCAGTGTTAAATTGTACGATGCATTCTTGAGCGCATATAAAGAGTCCCACCCAGGTGACACAGTTACTGAGTTGGATCTCTACAATACAGATATTCCTTACTATGGCAACACTGTAATTACTGGTGGCTACAAAGCTGCAAACGGCATTGAAGCAACTGCCGAAGAGCAAAAAGCTGCAGCACTGGCTGCACAATTGCAAGATCAATTCTTGGCAGCAGACAAAGTGGTATTTGCATTCCCACTCTGGAACTTCACTGTTCCGGCTCCACTGGTGAACTACATTTCCTACCTGAGCCAAGCTGGTAAAATGTTCAAATACACAGCTGAAGGCCCTGTAGGTCTCGTAGGCGACAAAAAAGTGGCATTGCTGAACGCACGTGGTGGCGTTTATTCCGTAGAGCCAATGGCTTCTATTGAAATGTCTGTTAAATATGTAACTAATGTATTGGCTTTCTGGGGCATTCAAAACCCTGAGTTGGTTATCGTTGAAGGACATAACGCTTCTGCAGATCGTGCTGAAGAAATCGTTACTGCAGGTCTGAAATTGGCTTCCGAAGTAGCAGTAAAATTCTAATAGCAATCTTCTATATAGAACACATCAAAACACCTGTAGTCTCCAGTGGAGATTACAGGTGTTTTTTTGCATTCTCATTTTTTTTCACATCCGTTACTTCAGATGATTCCGGTTCAGATATGGCCTGTTTTTTCAAGTGAAACTCCGCTGCTTCAGCGATGTGTGCAAGGTCGTCCTTATTTTCAGCAGATACAGAATACGTTACATCAAGTTCATTAATGGTTCGTTCGATCATATCATTATCCTCAAGCATGTGTGCATGATCGGTTAACGCCTGTACTCCCTTAATCGTCAGAATATACTTTCCACGGGAGAGGCGTTCAAACCAGCCATAATAATTCTTTTGCAGAATCGCTGCTGCAGAGCCTACGCCTGTCTGTCTGGCAAGGTTGGCTGGAGAGGCTTCTCCGTTCGTTCGTAGAGCGGATGCGACCCGTAAGGCCTTCTCACGATATGCTGTGACCAGCTGTCTGCGTGTACTGCCTCCTGTATTGTAGTCTCCGCTGCGTTCGTCGAATTCCTTAAGCAAGCGTTTCTGTCGAACACCGCTTTTACGGGCAACCTGATTGCGGCCAGTGAGGGGGATCGGGGCGGAGGGCTCGCACAATACATCAATCAGGGGGGCTTTGGTTTTGTAAAATGTGACAGTTAGCAGCCCCAGACCAAGTTGTCTGCATAGTGCAGCCAGTTCGCTCCAGCGTTGGTTCACGGCTCCGCGTTTACTGCGATTGCGCTCGACGGCCAGATACACCAACGGGCTAAGCTTCAAGCGCTGCATGCCCTGTAATAACAGGGAGAGGTTAAATGTTTTTTTCATCTCCACGATGAGTGGTTCGTCCCGGTCCGATCTGACCCCTACGAGGTCACAATGCCTGACTTCCGCCTTGACGTCGAAGCCACGCTGCTCGAAGAATGCCTTCACAGGCGAATATAATTCGGTTTCGTATTTCACTGCCATTGTCCGTGCTCCTTTCCAGAGGTGGCCTGTCTCTGACCATGTGTTGTCCGGTTTCCTGAATTTAGAACCCTCATTATATCATATTCGTTCTTTTTTTTCTGAAGGCACAAGATGTCTGATAGAACAGGGAAAAGCCAAAATTCGAAGCCGTTGATTGAAAAAAAGAGGTCAACTTATCCGAATTGCCGCATAGGTATGTAATACACTTTTCACAACAAAACAAGACGTTTGGACAGAGGGTGGCGGGACTACACAGGACCGCAAGATTGGTATTCAAGCAGGAGCCGCAATTCTATTGATTTCTTCATACCATTCGGAATGGTTGACAATCACACTAAAGGAGCCATGGGAGGTACCAAGCATGAATATTTTTGAACGCGTTGCGGAACATCGGGCAGAGAGTGACCGTTTGACATGGAACGGAACATTTGAAGATTATATTGCAATGCTGAGAGAGGACCCGACTCCGGCAATGACGGCTCACGCCAGAGTGTATGAGATGATTGAATCGTTTGGCGTGGAAGAAGTAGGTGGGCATAAGCGGTACAAGTTTTTTGAACAGGAGATCTTTGGGCTGGACCGTTCGATTGAGAAGCTGGTTGAAGAATACTTTCACTCGGCAGCACGCCGTCTGGATGTACGGAAGCGGATTTTGCTCCTGATGGGTCCCGTAAGTGGAGGGAAATCGACGCTGGTGACGCTGCTGAAGCGGGGGCTTGAACAGTTCTCGCGGACAGAGAAAGGTGCCATATACGCCATTGATGGATGCCCAATGCATGAGGAACCGCTACATCTGATTCCACTGGAGCTTCGTCCTGAAGTGGAAAAGGAAATTGGAGTCCGCATTGAGGGTAACCTTTGCCCATCCTGCCAGATGAGACTCCGTACCGAATATGGTGGTGATATCAGCAAGGTGCCGGTGGAACGGGTCCTTGTTTCCGAAGATAATCGGGTGGGGATAGGAACGTTCAGTCCATCTGATCCGAAATCACAGGACATTGCCGATCTGACGGGGAGTATCGACTTCTCCACCATTACCGAGTTCGGTTCCGAATCCGATCCACGTGCCTATCGTTTTGATGGGGAATTGAACAAGGCGAACCGTGGGTTAATGGAGTTTCAGGAGATGTTGAAATGTGATGAGAAATTCCTGTGGAATCTCCTGTCGCTCACACAGGAAGGAAATTTCAAAGCAGGACGCTTTGCCTTAATCAGTGCGGATGAGATGATTGTGGCGCATACGAATGAATCGGAGTATAAGTCGTTTATCTCCAATAAGAAGAATGAGGCACTGCAATCCCGGATGATTGTCATGCCGATTCCTTACAATCTGAAGGTGTCCGAGGAAGAGAAAATCTATGCCAAGCTGATTCAGCAAAGTGACATGAAGCATGTTCATATTGCACCGCATGCACTGCGGACTGCAGCCATTTTTTCCATACTTACCCGCTTGAAGGAAACGAAGAAACAAGGCATGGATCTCGTTAAAAAGATGCGCATGTATGATGGTGAAGAAGTAGAAGGATACAAAGAAGCTGATCTGCGCGAGATGCAAAATGAGTATTTGGATGAAGGGATGTCCGGCATTGATCCACGGTATGTCATTAACCGGATCTCCAGTGCTTTGATTAAGCAAAATCTTCAGTGCATTAACGCGCTGGACATTCTGCGGGCGATCAAGGATGGTCTGGACCAGCATGCCTCGATCACGAAGGAAGAGCGGGAGCGTTATCTGAACTTTATCGCTCTTGCACGCAAGGAGTATGATGAACTGGCCAAGAAGGAAGTACAGAAAGCATTTGTGTACTCATTCGAGGAATCCGCAAGAACGTTATTCGAGAATTACCTCGATAACATTGAAGCATTCTGCAACTGGTCCAAGATGCGTGACCCGCTCACGGATGAAGAAATGGACCCGGATGAGCGTCTGATGCGATCCATTGAGGAACAGATCGGGATCTCCGAGAATGCAAAGAAAGCGTTCAGAGAAGAGATTCTGATCCGAATCTCGGCTTACTCCCGCAAGGAGCGCAAGTTCGAATACAGCAGCCATGACCGTTTGCGTGAAGCGATTGAGAAAAAGTTGTTTACTGATCTGAAAGATATCGTCAAGATCACAACCTCAACCAAAACACCGGATGCAACACAATTGAAACGTATGAATGAAGTCATTAAACGCTTAATTGAGGAACATGGATACACCGCAGCCAGCGCGAATGAACTGTTACGTTATGTGGGTAGTCTGCTTAATCGCTAATCGGCAACAAACCATTCCGGATCAGGCTCCTGATGCCTGCTGTGAGGCTCCTTCACAGCAGGGTCAGGGCCTTTTTAATTACATGAAGGTCATATTAATCTAAAAAGCTGACAAATAAGGTTAATTTTAAAGAGAATTAGTTCTAATGGTATATGTATATTTAGGTATTTTAGTCTATAATCAATACATATATTTACAATTTAAAGTAATTTAGTGTTTATTAAGGAGCTGACTGAACCAGATATGAGCAGTATTTCCGCAACAAGACAGAAGCAACTTGATTACATGGGATTAACCGCAGGGGATCTAAAACTGCTTGCCGATCATCGGCCTGTTTTTAAAAAAGTCGTTAATGAAGTGGTAGATCATTTCTACAATCATGTGGGAAACTATCCTGAATTGGTAGATCTGATCGCCCGATTCTCTACGATTGATCGTCTAAAAGAAACACAGAAGATGTACTGGTTATCGATGACGGACGGGGTCGTTGACGACGCATATATTGAGCAACGGATTGCGATTGGACTTGTGCATTCACGGATTGGTCTATCTGAAGATTATTATCTAGGTACCTATATGGTCTACCTGGATATTGCAACGAGCATATTCCAACAGGTTATCCCTGATTCCTGGCATCTTGTCATCCAGGCGCTCAGCAAAATGTTTAATCTGGACTCACAGCTTGTCCTTGAGGCCTATGAGAAGAAAGAAAAAGAAAAGTTATCACAGCTAGCCGATGATCAACAACATACATTGCAGGCGATTACGCAGATTACCCAAGAGCTTACAGGCATGATTAGTGAATTAAATGAAAGTGCAATGGCTATATCGAGTGTTGCCAAAGAAACAGCGGCTTCTCAGGATCAGGCTCAGGTTATGCTTACTGAATTAACAGGAGAGATCCAGCAGATCGGAAAAATGGGTGAACTCATTCGCGAGATATCGGATCAGAGTCATCTTGTCGGTCTGAACGCAGCGATTGAAGCTGCTCATGCAGGAGAGTTTGGACGTGGCTTCGAAGTAGTCGCTAGTGAGGTGCGCAAGCTTGCAGCCAGTTCCCGAGATGCCCAGGGTAAGATTCAGTCTAATCTGGAGCAGATCATGAAGAAACTGAGCAGTGTGCAGCAGGAGTCGGATCATACGTCTCGCGGAGCACGTAGCCAAGCTTCACGCTCGGCTGAACTCGCTGTATTTGCAACAACAATGGAGAAACTGTCTCTGGATTTGAAGAATCTGGAACAGCAGGAATAGAGCTTAAAAGCATTAGGAACCTTCCATACCGTTTCAGGCTGTTTTAAGCTATAATGGGTAGACAAACCTGCCGATGTTATAGAAAATGCAGCCGGAGACAGGGGATTCGAAAGAGGTTGAGGTGATCAGATGGCTTCTATCCATGATGTAGCCAAGGAAGCGGGAGTATCTGTTGCAACCGTTTCCAAAGTGATAAACGATTATCCTGATGTAAGTGAAAAAACACGCAAAAAAGTCAATATAGCCATCGAATTATTGAAATATCAACCTAATGTGGTCGCACGTGGACTTGTCAAACGCCGTTCATGGACGGTGGGAGTACTGTTAACGGTTCCGTTTACAAACCCTTTTGTGTCGGAGTTGCTGGAAGGGATCAAGACAGCGCTGGAGAACAGTGGATATGATCTGGTCCGGTTGTCTACTCGATTCGATGATCCGGCGTACTCGTTCATCAAACATTGCCGCAGTCGTAATGTGGATGGCGTTGTGGTATTCGGGGAAGGCAGAGAAAATGCGAGTATTCAGGAACTGGTGGATGCAGAGATTCCAACGATGTTTGTTGATACGGACATGTTGGGCAAACGTGCTGGTTACATTACTACGGATAACGCGAACGGAATCTCGATGGGTGTCAAACATCTGCATGAGCTTGGGCACCGCAAAATTGCCTATATCTCAGGGACACTTGGACCTGCTGTAGCCAATCTGCGATTGGAAGGATATCGGGAAGGGCTACGAGAATGCGGCATCCCGTATTCTACGGTATATCTGGAGATCTGCGATTATTCCTTCGACGGGGGAAGCAAGGCTGCCCGACGATTGCTGGCACTTCAGGATCAACCAACGGGAATTGTCTGTGCATCAGACATGTCTGCCTTTGGTGCGATTCATGAAATTGAAAAGCATGGACTGAGTGTACCAGAAGATATCTCGGTTGTCGGGTTCGATAACACGTATTATGCTGAGGTATTCAAACCGGGGTTGACCACGGTGAATCAGAATATCTATTCCATTGGCATTAAGTCCATCGAATATCTGATTGCCATGATCGAGAATCCATCTTATTCTCCTCCTGTAGTGACGGAACCTTCCAATCTGGTCATCCGTCAGACGACAGCACCTTTAAAAGCTTAAAAAACGTAAATAGTAAAGATGTTTACACGAAGCACAGCTAATAAGCTGTGCTTTTTGTCGTTATACATCTCATTTGGAAACATATGGTTTATGGAGTGGTGCAAGTCCTATAGTTTAACGGGTAAACAAAGTTTACTGGCAATCGTATAATGAAAGTGCTTACAATTTTCTGTCCATTTGCATCTATCCATCCTGTATAACGATCTTGTAAAGGGCTGGCACATGGCAGAGCAAAGGTTATTCTTCACAAACAACGAACCAAGGAGGAGATCGGATGCATTTGAGAAAATGGTGGAGCTTGTGCTTGTCGGCTGTATTGATCTTCAGTTTGTTCCCAAGTGTGGGAACAGGAGGGACACGTGCTTCGGCAGCGGACGTTAAGACTGGCTATGATGAAGTACTGTTCAAGGCTGATTTTGAAGATGGTGTGTTGGGACAATGGCGTCCACGTGCGAGTGAAAAGCTTGATATCGTAACGCAAGTAGGTCACGACAGTACACGCAGCCTGAGAACCTCTTCACGTACCGAAACGTTCCATGGACCCTTAGTTGAAGTGCTGGATCATGTACAGAAGGGTAGCACAGTTCATATTTCATTTTGGGCCATGTACGATGAAGGACCGGACAGTCAGGTCATTAACGGTTCACTCGAGAAAGAATACAATAAGGACGCTTCGAGTCTTGAATATGCTACCTTTGCCTCCGCTACCTTGAACAAAGGACAGTGGAAAAAAGTCGAGGCCGATGTGGTGATTCCCGAAGAAAATAGTGGCATCACCGGATTCCGCATGTATGTGGAGACACCATGGAAGACGTCAGCGGAAGTGACGCCGGCAGATACGATTTCATTTTACGTGGATGATGTTCTGATTACGGCTGCTCAGAAAATTGAAATTGAGAAGGATATTCCGAATCTGGTCGATATCGTGGGACAAAATTACGCAATGGGAGCTGCCATCAACCAGTCTGCACTAGACGCGGAAAACCAGCATTCCCAGTTGTTGATGAAACACTTTAATAGTATTACAGCGGACAATTTTATGAAAATGGATGCGATGCAGCCCAAGGAAGGAGAGTTTGTCTGGTCAGAGACAGATCGCCTGGTGAAGTTTGCCGAAGCAAATGACATGGAAATCAGAGGTCATACGCTGTTATGGCATAGTCAGGTGCCGAATTGGTTCTTTACTGATCCGAATGATGCATCGAAACCTGCCACGCGGGAACAGTTGCTTGCGCGGATGAAAACCCATATTCAAACCATCGTGACCCGGTACAAAGGAAAGGTTCATACATGGGATGTCGTCAATGAAGTCATCTCAGACGGAGGCGGCTTGCGGAATGAGGCCAGTAATTCCAAGTGGAGAGATATTATTGGGGATGTGGATGGCGACGGAGATGACAGTGATTACATTGAGTTGGCTTTCCGTTATGCACGTGAGGCTGACCCCGATGCTGTACTGGTGATTAATGACTATGGAATGGAGGGCAATGGAAACAAGGTGAATGATATGGTGAAGCTTGTAGAGAAGCTGCTTGCCAAAGGAACACCGATTGATGCGGTTGGATTCCAGATGCATGTATCCATGTACGGACCGGATGTAAAGCTCATTCGTGAGGCTTTTGAGAAAGTGATCGCTCTTGGTGTAAATGTACAGGTTACAGAGCTTGACGTTTCGATCTATTCGAGTAATTCTGAACTGGAGATGCCTGTCACAGAAGAATTAATGCTGCAACAAGCTTACCGTTATCGTGAACTGTTCGACCTGTTCGACGAGTTGGGAAAACGCGGTGTAATGGACAGCGTTACAGTCTGGGGACTTGCGGATGATGGTACATGGCTTGATAATCATCCAGTCAAAGGACGCAAAGATGCACCATTGTTATTTGATCGTAAATTAAAAGCAAAACCGGCATTTTGGGCACTGGTCGACCCTACCACCCTTCCGATCTATCGTAATGAATGGACAGCATTGAAGGCCAGCCCTTCTTTCCCGAACCACAAAGGACAGGAAGATATTCTTTGGGGTGCTGTGAAAGGGCTCGAAATTAATCATCTGGCAGATGGTACATCTGCGGTTACGGGTGAGGCTCGTATGATGTGGGATGCCAAAAAGGTGAATTTAAGAGTGGAAGTGAAGGATACCACACGTCGCAAAGGGGATCAGGTGCAGGTTTTCCTCGCGGAAGAAGTCAAGGGGACAGGCGCTGCAACTTCTGAAGCTGATCTGTCTGCCAAGAAGAAAAATCCGCCGTCCGCAAATGGTCAATATACATTTAAACGGGATGGCGGTAAAGGCAAAGATAAAAATGCTTACAACGTACAGGAGACAAAAACCGGGTATGTTGTATACGCATCACTGCCTATGTCGGCTGCTTTACTTACTGAAGGCCAGGTCTTGTCTCTGGATTTTCGGATTACGGATGAACATGCGGCTGGAAAGACAGCGACCATTGTTTGGAATGATATTTCCAATCAACAGCCCGACAAACCAGCCAACCGGGGCAAACTGAAGCTCGGTTCTGTTTTGAAACAAACCAAGGTCACTTATGGCAAACCTGTCATTGATGCAAAAAAGGATAACGTCTGGAAAAAGGCTGCATCTGTTAAAACGGATGTCTGGGTGGTCGGAAACTCCGGTGCAACGGCGACTGCACAGCTGTTATGGGATGAGAAATACCTGTACGTATTAGCAGATGTGAAAGATCCTTTGCGAAGCAAATTAAGTTCTAATGCACATGAGCAGGATTCAATTGAAATTTTTATCGACCCGAGCAAAGATCAGACAACATTCTATCAGGAGGATGACGCCCAGTACCGGGTCAATTTTGATAATGAGGCTTCTTTTGGAGGAAATGCACGGAAAGAAAGTTTCAAATCAGCTACCCGATTAACAAGCGGAGGGTATACAGTTGAAGTGGCAATCCCACTAGACAGCGTTCGTGCTGAAGGGCAAAGATGGATTGGGTTTGATCTTCAAGTTAATGATGATGGCGCGGGAGATGGCAAGCGAAGCAGTGTGTCCATCTGGAGTGATTCATCAGGTAATTCTTATCAAGATACTTCCGGTTTTGGCAGTCTGTTATTGACTCGTAAATAGAATATTTAGTTGTGAATTAGAATATGAGAATGTTAGCTATTCAACATTGTATATCTGGAAATAAGTGTTGATTTTAAAGGCTGGGACGTTTAGACTATATACATTCATATAAACGGGTTCCAATGTATGACAACGGCTTCAACTAAGTCTGTTATCACGAGTCAAATGATGCGGAGGGAGTGCCTGTCATCCAGACAGCGCACTCGCTTCTTTTTTACATTTTTGCATACATACAAGGCATTTCCCGGTTGAAAGGACAGAGTGAGTGGAGCACCTACATGGCACGTACAACTTAGAACTTGTTATTTTATCCTATATTATTGCATCGTTAGCTTCATACGCTGCCCTTGACCTTGCAGGCCGTGTAAGTCAGGCTAGCGGGATGGCGCGGAATGTATGGCTTACCTGCGGTGCAGTATCGATGGGGCTGGGAATCTGGTCCATGCATTTCGTAGGTATGCTTGCTTTTGTTCTGCCTACGCAAGTCTCCTATTCCACCGGTAAGGTTGTTTTATCTGTTCTACTTGCTATTGTCGCATCGGGGGTGGCCTTGAACATTGCGGGTAGACAATCGGGCAGGATAAGCAAGCTCATGATTGCTGGAGTACTGATGACAGCAGGGATCAGCTCAATGCATTATGTGGGAATGGCAGCGATGTCAATTCCGGTTACGTATGAACCAGGCAGAGTGGTGTTATCCATTCTGATTGCAGCGCTTGCTTCATTTGCGGCATTGTGGCTCATGTTTTTCTTCCGTTATCATCAATCAAGACATACCTGGGTTTACAAGATGGGCAGCGGTCTCATTATGGGTATTGGAATCTCTGGCATGCATTATACCGGGATGTCAGCCGCACATTTCCATCATTCACATGGCTCGATGGTAAGTTCAGGTATGCAGATTGAGCCAGGCATTCTCGCCTACTTGATCGCATCGGGCACATTTATTGCTTTGGGTTTGACGTTGTTTGGCATATTCATCAATCAACGAATGTCACAGAAAGATCGACGGATTCATGAGAATGAGCAATGGTATCAGGCCCTGTATCATAACCATTCGGATGCCATTATTTCAGTGAACAAGGAAGGTATTGTCAAAGGGATTAATGCTGCTGTAACAACAATCACCGGATATCTTGAAAAAGAGGTCATGGATCGTTCCATTGATGAGATCGCTCAGCAAATCGATATAGAGTGGATAAGTGAATTTGATTCCATCGATTGGGATGATCATGGGCTGGAGCAGGCGCACTACATGGCCAAAATGAGAGACGTACAGGGTGAACTTCTGGACCTTAGTATTGTTGTAGTTCCTGTTGTCATTGATGGCAGACATGTGGGAAGTCACATTTTGATCAAAGACGTTACGGAGGAGAAACAGGCTCAGGAGAGGATTCGTCACCAAGCTTTGCATGATCCGTTGACGGGACTGCCCAATCGGCGCAAGTTGGATGATGTGCTGGCTTGTACGATCCAAGATTCAGCAGAAAAAGGGAATTCTTTTGCCGTTATGGTGATGGATATAGATCGTTTCAAGATGATTAATGACTCGTTGGGACATTCCATTGGAGATGTATTTCTAAGAGAAGTCAGCAACCGGATCATGAAAGCCATAGAGGCTTCTGATCCCTTGGCTATGGAGAATGTCATGCTGGCCCGGATGGGCGGTGACGAGTTCACACTCGTTGTGACCCAGGATCAAGCGACAGAAGTACGAGTGGCAGAACTTGCAAAACAGATTGTTGAAGCCATTCAGTTACCTTATCGACTGAAGGAGAATGACTTTTACGTAACCGCCAGCATTGGAATTGCGATGTATCCGGATCATGGAGTGGGCGTGGATGCTTTGCTGAAACATGCGGACTCCGCCATGTATGAAGTGAAGAAAAACGGCAAGAATGGTTTCCAATTCTACACTGCCCAACTGGATTCGGAACTATATGAACGCATTGAGCTGGAGGGTTATCTTCGTAAAGCGTTGGAACGCGATGAGATGGTCCTGTACTATCAACCACAGATTCGTACCGAGGATAGCCGCATGATTGGTGTGGAGGCTCTTATACGTTGGAACCATCCACTCAAAGGTCTGCTCGCACCCAATGTGTTTATCCCGCTTGCAGAAGAGACAGGCATGATCTATGAGATTGGCAATTGGACGCTGCGGGAAGCATGCAGGCAGATGAAACTCTGGCATGCTAGTGGCGGACCACTCATTCCGGTATCGGTTAACTTGTCCAGCCAGCAGTTCCACCAATCCAACTTGGTAGAACAGGTCAAGAATGCACTCTTGGAGACAGGGCTGGATGCTCGATATCTGGAACTGGAAATAACAGAGAGCATGATGATGGATGCATCCGTATCCACGGCGATTCTTAATGAACTGACAGCACTGGGTGTCAAGATCAGCCTGGATGATTTCGGTACAGGATACAGCTCACTCAGTTATCTGAAGCATTTCCCGATTCACAAGCTCAAGATTGATCGTTCGTTTGTGACGGACATTACAGAAAGTCACAGCGATCAAGCCATTGTGGCGACCATTATATCGATGGCACAGAATCTCAAGATGGAAGTCATTGCGGAAGGCATTGAGACGAAAGGCCAACTGGATATTCTGATGCAGAATGACTGCCGGGAAATTCAGGGATATTATTTCAGTCGCCCACTGCCAGCAAGTGAAGTGGAGCATGATTTTTTTGTGCCGCTGCGATTGCAGGGTAATGGTACACCGCCAGCACCATCCTAATTTTATGTATGCCAAGCGGCAAGTCCCCGTGTATGTCGGGAACTTGCCGCTTTTTTGTGTTTTATTTTTCGATACTCCGAAACCTTACATAAACTTGCGGTGGTGTTTCTTGCCGTCATACGTAAACCAGATCGGTTTATCCTCGACACGTGTCTCTACATGTACCGTACGTCCCCAGAGGCGATACAGATAAGGCAGAGTGCGTTCCATATATTTCAAATCCAGCTCGATGCCTTCATATTGATGTTTCAGCACGAGTTCCCCTGTCCGCAGATAATCAGCATCTTGCACGACCAAGTAAGGGGAGCCCCCGTTGACACGTGAAAATACGAGCTGATCCCGTATGTTCTCCCAGGACTTGTCGGTGATTTTCCAGTCCGGACCTTTTTTCTCGAATACGTAGAGGTCCAGGTCTTCGGTTAATTGCTTGGTCATGTAATTGCGGATAAAGGAGGTATCGGAATCAAATTCACGCACCTCGAACATTTTGGCACGACCTTGGCCCGGTTTGCGGCCCCAACGTTCCTGTTCTTCACGGGTTGGGTTATCCCAGCGGCGTTCAATATCCTCGAAAATCTTCAGTCCCAAATAATACGGGTTCAGACTTTGTTTGGATGGCTGCACCACGGAGGAGTTGAGCTTCGCAAATTCGATCGTATCCTCACTGTTCAGATCGAGCTCACGGATAATGCGTTGATGCCAGTAGGATGCCCAGCCTTCGTTCATGATTTTGGTTTCCATCTGTGGCCAGAAATATAACATCTCCTCACGCATCATACTCATGATATCCCGCTGCCAGTCGGTCAACACTTCGGAGAATTCCTGAATAAACCACATGACATCCTTCTCCGGTTCAGGCGGAAAATGATGGACCTGAATACCTTCAGCGGGTGCTTCTTCCGTCTGCACGTCATCAAGTGACCACAGATCATCATAGCGGCCTTCCGGCCGTGGTTTTTTCTCACCGCGCTGCTCCCGCATTTTCATCTCCATGTAACGTTGTTTGTCCAAATGGCGGGGTTTAATCAGCTGTGGGTCCACATGTTCCTGAATTGCGATCACGGCATCGATAAATGCTTCGACGGCTTCCGTTCCGTACTCCATCTCATAATTACTGATCCGATCCGCCGTAGCAGCCATGCTTTCGACCATATTACGGTTGGATTTGGAGAAGCGGGCATTATTTTTGAAAAAATCGCAGTGTGCCAATACGTGGGCTACGATCAATTTGTTCTGAATCAGGGAATTGCCATCCAGCAAGAAGGCATAACAAGGGTTGGAGTTGATGACAAGCTCATAAATTTTGCTGAGTCCAAAATCGTATTGCATTTTCATCTTATGAAATGTTTTGCCAAAGCTCCAGTGGCTGAATCTGGTCGGCATGCCGTAGGCTCCAAATGTATAAATAATATCCGATGGGCAGATTTCGTACCGCATGGGGTAATAATCCAGGCCAAAACTATTGGCAATCTCCATAATCTCGGCAATTGCGTATTCTAGGTCGCGGATCTCATCTGTCATCTAACGGTGCCTCCTTCCCGTTTCTGGAAAAAGCTGCGCAAAGCTTTGTACACTTCGCCTTTTTCTTTGATCACATAATACATGAACTGATCCATCTTGATATGACGGTAAGCCGACATCAGTGTGCTGCTACGGTTGTACTGATTCACTTCGCCGTATCCAAACATGTTGCTACGCTTCATTAACTCGCCGATCAGCTTCACACACCGTTCGTTATCCGAGGTCAGATTATCCCCGTCAGAGAAGTGGAAAGGGTAGATGTTGTAGCTGGAAGGTGGATATCGGCTGTCAATAATATCCAGTGCCTTCATATATACAGAGGAGCAGATGGTGCCTCCGCTCTCGCCACGGGTAAAGAACTCTTCTTCGGTTACTTCCTTGGCTTCCGTATGATGGGCGAGGAAAACAATCTCAACTTTCTCATACTGACGGCGGAGGAAACGGGTCATCCAGAAGAAAAAGCTGCGCGCGCAGTATTTCTCAAACGAACCCATGGACCCGGATGTATCCATCATGGCAATAATAACGGCATTGGATTGTGGAATGATTTTGTCTTCCCATGTCTTGTAGCGCAGGTCATCCGGACTGATGTGATGGATGCCTGGCGTACCGGTCGTTGCATTGCGACGCAGATTCTCCAGAATGGTACGTTTCTTGTCAATATTGGACTGCATACCTTTTTTGCGAATATCGTTGAAAACTACCGTATGTGTCTCAATCAGGTCTTTGTCTTTCTGCTTCAGATCGGGTAATTCCAGCTCAGCGAAGAGCATATCTTCCAGTTCCTCAATACTAACTTCGGCTTCCACAATATCATGACCAGGCTGATCGCCAGCTTTTTCACCTTTGCCGGGTTTCTGCGAAGCAGAGGGATCACGACCAATGACGTCTCCGACCTGACTGTCACCATCTCCTTGACCGACATGTTTTTGCTTCTGGTAGTTATACACAAAACGGTACTCATCCAGACTGCGGATTGGTACCTTGATGATTTGTTTTCCATCAGACATGATGATGTTTTCTTCCGTAATCAGATCAGGCAGATTCTGCTTGATGACATCTTTCACCTTTTGCTGATGGCGCTGTTGGTCCTGGTACCCTTTGCGGTGAAGCGACCAATCTTCCTTCGACACGACGAACGAGTAAGGCTGGTGTGGATTTGACATGTAGGCACCCCCATTGATTACGCGGCACAGTTTGGCCTGTCGGTAATTAAGTATATTCACGGGCGAGGACGATATGTGATGAGAGTGGATATAAAATGATACAATTACGCAAGTTCACCTCGAGGTAAGGTGAGTCGTAAGAACAGAACTGCACTGTTTTTTACAGAAATAGTGAACAAGTGTGATATCCTTCCTATACAATAGGAGAAAGACATCAATCATTTAATAGATGCATGAAAAGGAAGGATTTATGTGAATAAAAAGGCGATCAAGGCTTGGATTATGTATGATTGGGCCAACTCGGCTTACGCAACAACAGTACTGGCCGCAGTATTGCCCGTATTCTATGCTTCGGTGGCTGCAGCAACGCTGGATACGGATACCGCCGCCTCCTACCTGGCCTATACACACTCCATTGGTATGTTGTGCGTAGCTCTGCTAACACCGCTGCTTGGCACGTTAGCTGATTTGTCAGGACGAAAGGGTGACTTCCTGCGTGTATTTGCAATTATAGGCGTGCTTGCTACATTGGGATTCAGCGCAATCGGTGAAGGGGACTGGTTCCTTGCTTCCGCTTTGCTGGTCATATCTACGATCGGTTTTGCAGGTGGTAACACCTTTTACGATGCAATGCTGCCGGATCTGGTACCCATGGAACGAAGAGACATGATATCCTCCAAAGGATATGCCTATGGTTATATTGGAGGAGGCTTGCTGCTTGCGGTGAACCTGCTGATGATTCAGCAACCGGGCTGGTTCGGGATGAGCAGTACACTGGCAGGCACAAGACTTGCGTTTATCTCCGTCTCGTTGTGGTGGTTGCTGTTCTCGATACCGATCTTTCGCCATGCTCCGAGACGGCCTGCATCACCGGATCTGCCCGGAACGTGGAAAGGGTATGCTGCGGTGGGCGTGCGCAGACTGCGCCAAACCTTTCTTCAGATGCGGCGTTTTCCCCAGTTAATCCGCATGTTGGTGGCATTCTGGTTTTTTAATGACGGTATTAATACCATCATTCTGATGGCTACAATCTATGGGACAAGTATAGGCATAGGCACAGCCGACCTGATGCTCGCGCTACTGTTAACCCAGTTTATCGGGTTCCCGTGTACATTGTTACTGGGAGCATGGGCACAGCGTTGGGGAGCAAAGCAGGTATTAATCGTTAGCTTATCGGTCTACATATGTATTGTAATTCTCGGTTATTTCATGACACAAGCGATCCACTTCTATGTGCTCGCCGGGTTGGTTGGTGTCGTGCAGGGTGTGAGTCAATCCACAGCTCGTTCTCTGTTTAGCAATCTGATGCCAGCTGGCAGAACAGGAGAGTATTTTGGTTTTGTGAATATTACAGGCAAATTCTCTTCGATCTTCGGTCCATTTGTGTTTGGTTATGTTGGGCAGATCACGGGTTCCACACGTTGGGGTATTCTGTCGCTCATCATCTTTTTTGTCGCGGGCATTGCTGTATTGTTAACCGTGAAGGTACAGAAGGGGATGCAGGATGCTACACGGGCAGATCAGGAAGAAGAGCGAAATGGGAGCGTTGGAGCTACTGGGAAAAGTTCAGATGTAAGATGATTTACCTGATGGTTGTTCAACCGTTTTCATATTAAGTTTCTCAACGGATTACGTATGGCTTCAGGCATTGTTCCTCACAGAACATGTCTGGAGCTTATTCGCGTTTGTGCAATCAGAACATAATTGATCCATGAATAAGTGCTTAAATGACAGACAGCAGAATACAGTGAAAGAGTATCAATTTATGAAAAGGTGAAAATAAAAGATTGACATGATACATTTTGTATCATAGAGTAAAACTATAAATACATATTGTATCAGAGAGTTGTCGAATGTAACCATGTGTTTTGCTTCATTCCCGGGTGAACTTTCGACGGAATATTGCAAAATGCTGACCTATAGCGTGCATATTACTCGTTTTGCCAAACACAAAGGTAGAGTCTGGTCTATCCCAGCTACATATTTATACTAATGAACAGAGGAGAGGCTGCCATTGATCGATGCTCAAGGTAACGGACTTGTTTTCTTACTATGTGTTCCCCGCAGTGGTAGTTCCTTATCCACCGTAATGCTGCAAAATCATAGTCGTATATTTGCCACCCAGGAAATGTGGTTTCTAATGAATCTTGTCGATTTGCCCAAGGCTGATTCACGCGCTTATGGTGGCAGCTCCATCATTCGTCAGTTCTACAATGCCATGGTATCCGAGGATGTCTTCGAAAAGGCGTGCAGAAGTTTTGCTCTTGAGATCTACAATGGATTCCTGGAAGGCAGTGGAGCAGACTTCATCGTTGATAAATCTCCACGGTACTATTACATGCTAGAATGGCTGGATCGTCTGTTCCCTCAGTCCAAGCGTATTCATCTCCAGCGTAATCCTCTGGCCGTAGCTGCATCATTCAAAAAGGTAAATCGCCACACAGGAGAAGAATTCGACCTGATTCATAGTCTGCAGAGCCCCAAATTAAATATGAAATCCGTTGACCTCACACTTGGGATGCTCCGCTTGAATGATTATTTTGCCAAACCTCACTCCAATGCATATGAATTGCAATATGAACGATTGGTTACCAATCCACAGGAAGAACTTGAGAAACTATGCGCGTTTCTGAGAATTCGATATGAACAGGGAATGGAGCAGTATGGACAGTTTCTGGACAGTGCCAAGTCTGGCATGTTCTACAGTATGGGCGTGGGTGATCCATTCCTCTCTTCGCATCAAGAGGCACATCAGGGTTCTGTTAACAACTGGAAAAACATATTAGAACCCCATGAAGTTGAAATGTATTGCCGTGTGATGGGGGCAGATCTGTTCCACCAGATGGGATACAGTGAACAGCTCGCAGAAGCCGAACAATGGACGGGTGTACATTATGATGCAAGTCCGGATCAGGAGGTCATTGATCGAATCACGCATCAGTTGACAGCAGCGACCGGTTGCCAGTGGCAACCGCAATACCAAATGCAGCCGGCAGATTCTGTCGTTCATGATCCGCTTGGGAATCTTAATGACCAAGTTGTTGTCGAAGAACCGGAAAAGACAGACCCCACGCTAGCTGCACTGGTAACGATCAGACAGCTGCAAGCCGCATTACGGGCAGCAGATCATCGTCTGGAACGAGGATACAGTGAGCGAGAACGCTTGAAAGTCCAGCTGGCTTCTGCTCAAAGCAAAATACAGCGTATCAAATCATGGGTACCATTTGGTCATCAGATCAGCGCCTGGGCTTCACAGCGCAAGATTCTACGGGGAGGCAAGTCATGAGCGCCATAGCAGGAATTGTTCACAATGATGGTCAGCAGGCGCTATGGGAAGACAGCTGGCGCTTGTATGCAAGCCTGGGGCATGTCCCTGCGGATACAACAGGGGTGTGGAAAGGCAATGAGGCGTTCCTCAGCTGTCATGCCCAATGGATTACACCGGAGTCGGTTAGCGAGAAGTTGCCTTTATATGATGAGGAAAGTGGTCTGACCATCACGGCAGATGCGATTCTGGATAACCGGGAACAACTGGCAGATCAATTACAGATATCCAGAGCTGAACTGGCTATGTTGGCGGATAGTGAATTGATCCTGCGTGCCTATCAGCGCTGGGGAGACGATGTGGCCGTCCGATTGCTGGGGGATTTTGTATTCGCGATATGGGATGAGCGGAATCGAAAACTGTATGCAGCAAGAGATATTACAGGCATGAGAGCTTTTTATTATCGACATGATGGTTCACGTTTTGCTTTCTGCACACTCATGAATCCGTTGCTCGGGCTTGAAGGGGTACATAAAGAACTTGATGAGACCTGGTTGTCCGAGTTCCTTGCCATTCCCGACATGCATGATTCAGCAGATATCAATTCAACTGTATACCGGGGAATAAGCCAGCTACCTTCTGCACATACACTTGTCTTCCGGGATGGGAGACTGGAGCTGAAGCAATATCATCGCTGGAATGAAGTCGAACCCCTAAGGCTTAAATCCGATGGCGAGTATGTAGAAGCATTTCGAGAGGTCTTTGGGCAGGCGGTTGGATCGCGCTTGCGAACGCACAGACAGGTGGCTGCTGCATTAAGTGGCGGACTGGACTCGGGAGCCGTGGTTGGTTTTGCTTCCGGAACACTGAGAAGTCAGGGTAAACGGCTGCAGGCCTATAGTTATGTTCCCGTACCGGATTTCACAGATTATACGTCGAAAACGTTGCTCGCAGACGAACGGCCCTTCATACGTTCAACCATTAATCATGTAGGCAATATCACAGAGAACTACCTTGATTTTGAAGGCAGAAGTCCACTCAGTGAAGTAGATACCTGGCTCGACATTATGGAAATGCCTTATAAATACTTTGAAAATTCATTCTGGATTCGCGGATTCTATGAAAAAGCGAGCCAGCAAGATGCAGGCATCCTGCTCACAGGCGCACGTGGTAATTTCACCATCTCCTGGGGCCCGGCTCTGGATTATTACGCCAGTCTACTGAAAAGTGGCCACTGGTACCGCTGGTTCCGTGAGATTCAGCAGTATAGTGAACGAACGGGCATGCCTTTCTCACGTATAGCCAAGATCACCGGGAAAAAGGCATATCCGGATTGGTTCAAGGCTCAGTCCAAAGGAGCCAGCCAGGCCGCATCCGTACAGTTGATTCATCCTGACTTTGCGCAGAGAACAGGTGTACTGGAACGACTCAAATCCATTATCGTTCTGCAGGGCGGTGCCCAGGCCGATGCACTCAAAGTGCGTGCCGAGAAATTCAATAATCTGGCCATTGCGAACAAAAACGGTGCTGTCGCCACAAAATGTTCTCTCCGTTATCGGGCTTGGGAACGTGACCCGACCAGTGACGTCAGAGTCATTCGATTCTGCCTGTCTGTACCGATTGAACAATATGTGAAACACGGGACGGATCGTTCATTGATTCGCCGGGCAACTTCGCCGGAGTTGCCTGACAAGGTCAGACTGAATCAGCGGGTACGGGGTGTGCAACCGGCAGATTGGTTACATCGCATCATTCCGAATTGGGATGCCTTTACCGCTGAGTTACGTGCTTTGTGTTCTGACAGCAAGGTCGCTGGCATATTAAACACGGAGCGTATCAAATCAGCCTTGGCCAACTTTCCGAGTCCGAGACCAGAGCTTGCTTCACATCCAGATCTGCGATTGATGATGCATAGTCTGATTGTCTATCGGTTCATTCGGAAATTCTGATATAGCCCGGTGAACTTTGGGCCCGGATTTTTCTTACATTTGACTCATGATAGGAGGTGAATACGATGCAAATGGAAAAAAAGGAATGGCAAGCACCAGCACTGGAAATATTGGAAGTCAACCAAACAATGGCGGGCGCAGGTTACAAACATATCGACTGGGTTACGGTTCACGATGCGGATCTCTACGGAACTAGTTAAAAAGCTTTACCATATGCCATCATATTTAGAAGTGCGAAAAGGAGGTGAATACGATGCAAATGGAAAAAAAGGAATGGCAAGCACCAGCTCTTGAAGTGTTGGAAGTCAATCAAACGATGGCCGGTACTGGCTACAGACAAATTGACTGGGTAACGGTTCACGATGCGGATCTGTACGATCCAACTTCCTAAGTTATTAAGTTTTATGAAGTGTCATCATACTTAAAGGGCGGAAATGCAACAAATCCAGCTTTTCGCCTCCGCCCTTATATTGAGCAACATGAATATAAGGGCTTTTTTTTACATTTTATTACGAAGGAGGCGTCGTTCATTGTTGCCTGTGCATTATGTGGCGTATGGTCTGCGCTGGTCGAGCCAAATTCGAATGCCTGAACTACAGATGGAATCCAAGGATGCGGAGACTGATTTTGATGTCGTGGATGTGCACATCGAGTCTTCAGATCTGACCCCATTGTGGGAGGATTGGGATGTAGGCAACGACAACTTTGTGGCACGAGAGGGCAGTCTTTTTTTCAAAATCGAAGATACAGGTCTGTTTCTAATGGAGCATGGAAAGCGTATCGTTGTATCCCCTCAGCCAGGAGCGGATGAGAAAAAGGTCAGATTATTCATCCTGGGCACCTGTATGGCAGTCATTATGATGCAGCGTGGCATCCTTCCATTGCATGGTAGTGCAGTGGTTATTGATGGCTGGGCTTATGCATTTGTCGGACATTCGGGGGCAGGTAAATCGACGTTGTCGGCCGCACTGGCATCACGCGGATATCCACTTCTCACCGATGATGTTGTTGCACTGACCTGGGATGCCGGAGGAAGAGCTATCGTATCACCTGGTTATCCGCAACAGAAGTTGTGGCAGCCCAGTCTGGATGGATTCGGCATGAAGGAACAGGATTATGCAACGGTTCACGCAGAGATTACGAAGTATGCGATACCTGTTCAGCACTATTTTCATGAGATGGCCGTACCACTAGGTGGAATATTTGAACTTGCTCCACAACCGGAGGAAAACCATACATCTGTTCAACTGGTTGAAGTGACGGGGCTAGAACGACTGCATCTGTTATGCTCGCATACGTTCCGTGGTGGACTCGTTGCAAGACAGGGGCTGGCACAGTGGCTGTTCGAGACGGCTTCAAGACTTTCGGCAAGTGTGGAGATTGGCAGATTGGTCAGAACGGGCGCTGAGTTTACAGCATTTGAGATGGTGGATCGGATCAAAGATCATATACGTAAAGGAGTGCATACAGGACAATGACAGCGACTACGCCGATGAATGTGGAAGACCGGGTAACCCGGAAGGAAGGCAATCTGGTCAGTGATATGGGCAGTGAGAAAGTCATGATGAGCATTAGCTCTGGAAAATACTATAATCTCGGGAGTACCGGTGGACGAATCTGGGACCTGATCGCAGAAGAACGCACGCTGGGTGAAGTTGTTGAGGTACTTGCTGCGGAATATGAGATTGAGCCAGATGTATGTCGTGAGCAGGTGGTGCAATTCCTGGAACATCTGTCCCGTGAAGGTTTAATCGACGTTACTCGCGGAGTGTAGAATGATGTTGCGGAAAATAAAGGCTTATCTCTCGCTCCCGCGGTCGATGCGTCGACTGGTATGGGAGGCCTATATCCTCCTTGGCTGGGCACGCATACAGAAGGCTATGCCATTTGCCAAAATCGCGCCAGGGCTGGGTACGCCTATGGTAGAAACACCGATGACAGGACTCGAACGGAGCGAGGTCATCACTATACGGAATATTTCCAAAGCAATTTCGCTCGCCAGTAAATATACGTTATGGGAAAGTCGCTGCCTTGTAATGGCGATTGCCGGGATGAAGATGCTTGAGCGACGGAAGATAGAGAGTACGTTATACATGGGGACTGCACGGAATAAGCAAGGACATATGATGGCTCATGCCTGGCTGCGAAGTGGTAAATTGATCGTGACCGGAGCTGATACTATGGACCAATATACGGTTGTCGGTGTGTTTGGCAAACGGTGTCCGGAGAAGGGATCTGGGGAGATTGTCTATGATACATGAAAGTGAACTCTATTCATCAGGGTTTCCGAAGGAGCTTAAGCTGATTTTGAGCATGATTAGAGGTGATCTGACGGCTCTATCCCCTGAAGAACTCAAGGCGGGTTTGCAAGGAACCGATTGGCAGCTTTTTCTGCGGCTTGTCTATCATCACCGCTTATACTCTGTCCTTTATGTGAAAATGAAAGAATTGAACTCTGCAATCATTCCTGCAGATGTTATGGAGAGTCTGAGACAACAATATACGGTCAATACGTTCCGCATGTTACATCTAACAGCTGAAATGGAGCAGGTGTGTGGTGCTTTTCGTGAACGCGGTATCCGCAATATTACACTAAAGGGACCAGCGCTCGCCCATGATCTCTATGGCGATGTATCGATGCGAACCTCCAAAGACCTGGATATCCTGATTCCGTTTGATGATGTGGAAGCAGCTGAAGGCATTCTGGCTACCCTCGGATACGTATCCAAGGAAGGGGAGCGGGCACCTACGGTGCGCAGCTGGAAATGGCGGGAACATCATATCTGTTACACCCATCCGGTCAAAAGGACTCAAGTGGAGATCCATTGGCGCCTGAACCCGGATTCGGGCAAAGAAACCGATTTTGAATTGCTGTGGAAACGCAGCCGGTTCAGTTCATACACACAGACACCTGTCCGTATGCTCGAACAAGAAGACCTATGGGCTTATCTCGTAACCCATGGTGCACGACACGGCTGGTTCAGACTGCGCTGGTTACTGGATATCGACCAGATGATCCGCAGCATGCCACTCGATGTGAAGAAAGTAGAGAGACGTCTGAAAGCGGAGGGACGTTTATCGATCGGTTCGCAGGCTCTTCACTTAGCCTCAGATCTGTTAAATACGCCGCTGGATGTCGAGTACAGGTCCTTGATGTCCTTGAGTGACCGTACAGGCAAGCGATTAGCCAACGAAGGCGCAAAGTTCATGAATGAGATGCTGGAAAGCCCGGCTGATATGAAGTCTTATCAATCCTATTTGTTTAAACTTCGAAGTACAAAACAGAAATGGTTTTTCTTTATTGAACGTTTATATCCAAGTACATGGGATGTGGATCAATTGCCGCTTCCGCGTTCTTTGTTTTTTCTGTACTTTCCGTTACGTCCGTTTCTCTGGTTCTGGCGGCGAATTAAAAGGTATACGGTGACGGAAAGGGGTAAAGTATGATCTCGGAATTAAGGTATTTCATGCGAAAGTTGCATCATGTCACGGGGCCCATTTTATATTGGAATCTGCTAGGGATGATCTGTATCAGTCTCATGGAAGGGATTGGCATCTACATGCTTGTTCCGATGCTGAGTCTGATTGGCATATTTGAGATGGGCTCCACAGGCTTAAACATTCCCTGGATTGGCGAAGTGTTGCATCGTTTTTCTGAAAATAGCCAATTGTTACTCGTATTGTTCACCTTTGTGTTGATTGTCTCCGGACAGGCCTGGATGCAGCGTCTCCAGACGATCCGTAATACTCGAATCCAGCAGCAATTTGTACGAACGCTGCGCATGGAAACCTATGGTGCCATCATTATGGCGCAGTGGTCATTTTTTCTCCAAAAACGAAAATCCGATTTTAACCATATATTAACGACTGAACTTGCACGTGTGAGCCAGGGAACGAGCATTATGCTGCAAATGGCAGCCTCTCTGATATTTACTGGAATTCAGATCGGTCTTGCTTTCTGGTTATCCGCCAAGCTGACGGCACTTGTGCTGGTCTGTGGATTGGTATTATTTATCGTCTTACGAAAATTCGTCAAGCGCGCCAAGCAGATCGGGGACCAGACCTCTGAATTCTCGCAAAGTTATTATAACGGCATTACCGAGCATTTCAACGGCATTAAGGATATTAAGAGCAACATGCTTGAGCGCTCACACATGAACTGGTTTGAGCGCATGTGCAGACAGATAGAACGCAATGTCATTCAGTTTAGCCAATTGAACAGTGGAACACAGCTGATTCACCGGATGTCCGCGGCAATCATTATTGCGGCATTCATCTATCTTTCTCTCCGTGTAATGACGGTGCCTCCAGCAAGTCTGCTGCTCATCATCCTTATCTTTTCCCGCTTATGGCCAAGATTTACGGCGATTCAGTCCAATCTGGAGTACATCAGCTCCATGCTACCTGCGTTTCGGGTAGTCAGAGAACTGCAAGCGCAGACGGCGAAGAGTCGTGAGATTAGTGAAGAGATTGCTTCGGCAGGAGACGTTGGAACTGATGGGATTCAACCTATGGAACTGAAGGAATCTATCACCTGTGAGGATGTCTGCTATCGCTATGAGGGCAGTGATACGTACTCATTGAGAAATGTGCAAGCTTCGATTCCAGCAAGGGGTATGACCGCAATTGTAGGTAAATCCGGAGCAGGCAAGAGCACGTTGATAGATCTGATTATGGGCCTCGTAAGGCCTGAAACTGGTCGTATTTTGATTGACGGTGTGCCTCTGTCAGAAGAACGCTTATTAAGCTGGCGAAGTTCCATCGGATATGTCTCCCAGGACCCATTCCTGTTTCATACGAGTATTCGTGAGAATCTGCGTCTGGTTGATCCGAATGCAAGTGAAGAACAGATGTGGCAGGCTTTGCAATTTTCCTCCTCTGCGGCTTTTGT
Organism: Paenibacillus sp. PAMC 26794; assembly: GCF_000316035.1. Lineage (GTDB taxonomy): Bacteria > Bacillota > Bacilli > Paenibacillales > Paenibacillaceae > Paenibacillus. Next base: position 4,999 of record NZ_ANHX01000029.1, on the reverse strand, counting down.
GCGGAAGCTGCCTCAGGGTCTGGATACGATTATTGGTGATCGGGGTATTCGTCTGTCCGGGGGTGAACGTCAGCGATTGGTGCTTGCTCGGGCCATGCTACGTAATCCTTCTGTATTGGTACTGGATGAAGCAACGAGTGCGCTGGACAGTGAGAATGAACAGTACATTCATGAGGCGCTGGAACGATTGAAAGGACATGTGACCATTATCGTGATTGCACACCGATTGTCCACGATTCGGACGGCAGATCGTGTAATTGTGCTCGATGAAGGTCGGGTAATTCAAGAGGGCGGGTACCAGCAGTTATCTACAGATCCGGTAGGGACGTTCAGCAAACTTTTGAACATGCAAGCGGGTGTTGTGGGGCAGTAAGTCGGTTGTAAAGAGGCGCGCCACGATTGGTGCGCCTTTCATGTAAGTGGGTTGTTATTATAATGAGCAAGAATTAATGAACGAGCGCTGTTTTCGTAGGAAGCGGCAGTTGAAGAGCACCGATCTGCTCCAAATGCTGTACGATCTCTTGCACGGCTTCCTCAATGGACCATTGCTCTGTATCGATGATAAATGAAGGAGATTTGGGTACATCATAGGGGGCGGAAATGCCTGTGAAATGCGGGATGTCACCATTGCGTGCTTTTTTGTATAGACCCTTGGGATCACGCCGCTCACATTCTTGAATTGAACAGCGCACATAGATTTCAATGAAATCATCTGGTTCAAATAACTGTCTAACCATCTCCCGATCCTGTTCATGAGGAGAGATAAAAGCCGAAAGTACAAACAACCCGGCATCTACCATTAACTTCGATACTTCACCAATTCGCCGCAGATTTTCTTGACGATCCCCTGCTGTAAAACCGAGATCACGGTTCAGTCCATGACGTACATTATCCCCGTCCAGAACATAACAGCGGACGCCTTGATCGTAGAGATACTGCTCCAGGGCAAATGCAAGGGATGACTTTCCTGCACCTGATAACCCGGTAAACCATATGGCACGACTATGGTGCCCATTATGCTTCTCCCGGTCTTGTCTGTTGATGCTGGATGATTGCCAGGTTATATTGCGCTCTTCCTTCGACATGAGTATCCCGCCTTTTCCTACCATGATATGTATAATATTTTAACATATTTACAATATTATAGCACCTTACAGATTTCTTCAAAATAAGCGTGAATCGACAAAATATCGGGTATAGATGTAGTACATACATAAGCATTATGCATATATCCAAGGAGCGTTTTGAATTAAATGATGCAAAATGCTCACATTGCAGGAGGAACGATGTCATGAGTGAAAACATACAAAACATACAAAACATACAAGTTGGGTTCAAATGCCCGGATTGCCAGCAAGATGTCCGAGCGGAATTTATAAATGAACAGGTCAGCACGGTTCGTTGTAAAGGTTGTGACAGAGCGTATACACTTTTGAAGCCAACCATCGGTGATGAGATTCTACTGGATTGGGAGCAGGAGGCTTTGTATCACAAGCTGAGGGCAGAGCGGTCTGAACTGGATAATCACAATATGTCGGCCTTGATTATCAAAGTTATCGAGTTGCTTACATGGCGTGATCGGGGAGATGGACAGACCCGTGCCATTCAGACCGTGAGGGAATGGCTTGCTTCCAGTGGCAAACCTCAGACCTTACTTGAATTGTTCCATCAATCTCCGCCACAACCTGAAAATAAACGTTTCGATCGTTAATGATTTACATACATTAGCCGTTCCTGTGGCATATTACCTGAAGGTGTTCGTGTGTGCAAACGACTAACCGAATTTTTCAGGAACAGGAGCGGATAGAATGAAGCGAATGGTTCTATATATACTGTTGGGGCTGTTATCCATCAGTATGGTACCGGCACAGACTGAAGCATCACCGGTTACCGGAGCGTATCACTTTGGCTTCAAAAAAAGTCAAAACGGTCAACTGCCCTCCATTGATCAGGAAGGCTTTAAATCGATCTTACAACATAACGATGCCATTTTCCTGGGGGATACAAAGCAGAAGGAATTGTATCTCACGTTTGATAACGGGTATGAGAATGGATTCACACCTGCCATACTGGATGTATTGCGTACCAAGAAGGTGCCAGCTGCTTTCTTTGTGACAGGTCATTATCTGAAAGATCAGCCTGAGTTGGTCAAACGTATGGCGGCTGAAGGTCATATTGTCGGTAATCATTCATGGAGTCATCCGGATATGACCCGCATCTCCAATGAAAAGCTTAGAGAGGAACTTGAGAAGGTCAAGTCGGAGGTCAATCGGCTGACGGGTCAACAAGCGACCTTTTTACGGCCACCGCGTGGGATTTTTAACAATCGTACGCTCGCGGAGAGTCATGCCCAAGGGTATGTGAACGTGTTCTGGTCTGTTGCTTATAAAGATTGGGATACCAATGTGCAGCGTGGCACACAATATGCTCATCAACAGGTGTTGAAACAACTCCATCCGGGCGCTGTCATTTTGCTTCATTCGGTATCCAAAGATAACACGGAAGCTCTGGGTTCCATCATTGATGAGGCACGTAAACAAGGATATGCATTTAAAAGTCTGGATGATTTGCGGACCAAAAATTATTGATCCTGTATCATAATGAGCAATGGACCAAATGTAGATCATTCAAAAGTTCAGCAAAAATATTAAAGGGCATCCTGAGCGATTAAGCTCGGAATGCCCTTTTTAGTTGTATAGGTATGCCAGTCCAAGTATTGGATGTACCACATACAGATTTAGAAGAAAGGATTGGGTAATACGACGATACGATGTAACGTGTAATACTATAAAACAGTGCTATAGATGATTCCAATCGTTTTCGGGCCACAGTGACTGCATACTACACAACCAGCAGTGGTCAGTTCCACACGGGCACCCGTTTGTTCCTGCAAAGACTTCTGCAAATCAAGCGCATCTTCTTCAGCCATGGTGTGCACAACAATCAGCAGGTCTGGATCGATCTGATCCTTCTGGCTGAGCGTATTATTCAGCATTTGTTCCAGAGCTTTCTCCCGTTTTCCGCGCACTTTATAGGCAGGTGCCATCTTGCCATCTGTTACCCGGATGACAGGACGAATCTTCAACAGGCTTCCAATCAGGTTCTGCATGCCCGAACAGCGTCCGCCTTTATGTAGATACTCCAGTGTATCGATGACAAACTCCGTACGTACATTTGATTTCATCGCCTCAATCAGGTGTGTAATCTGAGTCAGGTTTTGCCCTTTATCAGCAGCATGTACAGCTTTCATCACCATCAGCGCAATTCCTGATGAGAGATTCTGTGAGTCAATGACCGATATTCGACCTTCCGGGAACTCGGAACTCGCTAGTCGTGCATTTTGATAGGTAGAGGAAAGTTCAGAAGATAAGCTGATATATAGAATCTCATCCCCTTGATCTATGTAAGGTTGAAATGCCGTTATGAAATCAGCGGGGGAAGGTGCAGCTGTTTTGGGAAGACGCCCATCTCGGCTGACACGTTCATATAGCTGTTCAGGCTTAATCTCAGCACCGTCTTTCAGTGATTCTTCACCGAACACGACATATAAGGGGATGATACCGATATCGTGCTGCTGGATCCATTCTGGAGCCAGATCACTTGTGCTGTCCGCAAAAATTTTGATTCGTGACATGTCAATCTCCTTTGAAAACAATGATTTTGGCAAAAAATATAGATTATACTTATGTGTAAACCCATTCATTTTAATTATAAGGAAACATGACGCTGATGCAAAGCGTTACATCAGCGTCATGCCTACCAAAATAAGTGCAACGAATAACAGAATCATGATCCCATTTAATAGGGTTCCGATAATGGCAAAAACTTTCTTTCGATTCTTGAGAACAAGACCAATAATTCCGACGATGCCTCCGGCCAGATTGAGAATCAGGCAGACCAGGATGGCTAATGAAGCCAGAGCCACTGCTGGATGCAAGGCGATCTCTTCTGTCTGCAGAGGGGTGAGAACTCCGATGGACTCGTTTACAGCCATGGTGGCAATAAAGAATATCAGAACATAACCCAAGATTGCAACCAACCCAATGACAAAGCTGGCGATCCCAGGTCCGGAATGTTTCAGTGGTGCCATTGGTTGCCTCTCATGATCTGGCGGGTATGCTTCATACCCATTGTTATTGTATGGATCTGCATGGCCAGGATTCTGATCCGTGTTGTTATAACCTGAATTATAGGAATCGCGATTATCCATAATGTTGACTTGCCTCCCTTAATCATCGTACTGAGTGTTATTAACCTAATCGATGAGTAATGATTAGCTTCATCCCATCTTCTCGGTACTGAAAACCAATCTTTTTGAACTTGCACTTAAAATACAACGATTACATACCTGTTTACTTTTCCATAATTATCGATAAAAATCAAGGATTTACGCCAGTTTTCTACGATATTTAGGGTAGGGATAGGTTTGTTAAGTATAAACAGACATATGATCTATGAAGCTCCACCCCGACTGGTAAAGGAGGAGTGGATTCGCTACAATAATAGGTGTGAAGTGTAGTTGAATTAAGGGAGAGAACTTACATGCAACGTAGATGGATGATGCTTGGAGCTGTAATGACCATGCTGTCGGTGGCAATTGGTGCGTTTGGTGCTCACATGCTCAAGGATACGATTGGACCGGCGGCCATAGCTACATATGAGACGGGTGTGCAATATCACATGATTCATGCATTGGCCTTGCTCATTATTGGCTTGACGGCTGGTCAACTTGGAGCATCGACAAAGCTGAAGTGGGCAGCGCGTCTGTTGTTTATCGGAATTATCGTGTTCTCAGGCAGCTTGTATGTGCTTAGTATTTCTGGCATCAAGATTCTGGGTGCCATCACACCGATTGGTGGGGTAGCCTTCATTGCCGGATGGTTGTTATTGGCATTAGATGTGTGGCAACGAGGTAAGGATCGCTCCTGATCGGTCCAAACAAATCTCGGAGGGTTCAATCCTGCATGAACCATTGAACTAAAAAGCAACTTGCGTTAGA
>NZ_ANHX01000028.1 GCF_000316035.1 Paenibacillus sp. PAMC 26794 | reverse complement strand
AATGTCCCGTCATTCTAACGCAAGTTGCTTTTTGTTTTAATCTGATGAAGTTAGTTACAGAAACTCATCGATTTCATTGGTTCGGAACGTATACACCTGTTTTTCATCGACATGGTAGATGCTCACAATACTGGTATCTCGATCAAAATTCAGAATACGGCAAGGAATGCTCTGATGTTTACCGTTTTTGTTATTGACAACAATACGGGTGAGTTTATTCTCTTTAATGAGCGTGTCAATCCACGCGTCAAACGAGTTTCCATCGGAAACATTGGATGTTTGGGTGGCAGGCTTTGTCTCGCTAACCGGTTGTTCTTGTAGATTCTGTGTTTTGACTGGAGCAGGTGAGGCAGGTGTCTGAGCTGCAGTGGACGCCTTCTGTGCTGCGTTGGCTTTTTTGCGTTCGTTGTGAAGTGTGACGAAAGAGTCCTTCTTGGACTGGAGTGTCGCTTCAATAATTTTGCCTAGCTCTATGCCGGATTGAATCCGAAAGTCCGCAATTTGTTCTTCATTGTTTATGAACTCCAACAGGGACTGCAGTGCCAATGCATTTGAGCGGCTCTTAATAAGTATATCGACATTAAATAAAAAGCCGATGTCCTCTTGATTGGATAAGGTTTCTTTCATTCATCCCAGCCCCGTTAAAAAGTATGTCAGCTCAAAAAAACGCTTCAATTCACTATATCATTAAAAAGGAAATTATCATAGTGCTAGAGACGCAGAAATATGCCGAAACAAATGGGTGAATATCACAAATAAACCTTATTATTCACGTCTTTTAGAAGGTGTCCACAAGACAATCCAGAATGAGGAAAACAACATTCGTGAACTGTGGAGGAGGAGGTGGATCGGGAAATTTGTTGACCGATGCAGCCGATTATTGTTGGAGAGCACGTATTGGCATGTACGGAGCAATTACCGTACCTCATTTTGTTTGGAGTAGAGTCGCAAAGTGCTGGTACACGTATGCCATGAATCCGTATGAGACAACCATTCATTAGTTTTCAAAAGTGTTTGAAAGGAGTAGAGAAACGCTAAAAGAATCAATTGTGATTGGATTTTATGACGAACTCCGTAAAGGCTGTTCTTTTACTTTAATTACCTTTATTATGTTGATCTTAAAAATAGGCTTATGCCAACTCTAATTGCTTGTACTATGTTACAATATGTCCATCACACATTAAGGAATGAAGACCATGCATCAAGAGGACAGCGTATTTGAACAGATTATGAAGCAGAAGAGATTGAAGCGTATCAAGCCTGAAACTACAAAAGTTCAATTTAAACCAATACATAAAAAGAAACTAGCTCAGGAGCAATTAAGTGATTTGGATGTCCAGTTCAAAAAGTCGGTAGCTGAATCAATAGACCGCAGTGTACTTCATAGACGTGTACTGGGAATTAGAAGAGAGTTAACGGAGATAAGACGATTAAAGAATGATGAGCATACGTTTTAAGGTAGGGCCACTTTGACCATCCCTGGGTGAGGGTGGCTTTTATTCGCGTTTATTTTCTGCGTTCTAACCCCTCATATCTAATCCCATAGACCCACTCCTTTTGGCATGGTATAATCATTCCATAATTTAGGAAACGAGGTCTACGTATGAAGAAGTTGATTTTATCGTTTTTAGCTTTATTATTGTTTGTCGTTTCAACTACATATGCACCCGCACCTGCAACAGCAGCTACTAAGTACGATTTTAAAAATGTCAATTGGGGCATGACAGTCAATCAGGTTAAAAAGAAAGAAAAATCTAAATTGTTAGATCAATCAAAAATAAAGGATATCTCGTTATTGGAGTACAAAACAACGGGATTCAGAGTCAACGCAAAACTAGTATACATATTTTACAAAAACAAATTAGTACGTGCAGTATACGAGATTTATCCTAATGATACTAAGAAGACGACTATGGACAAGGTTTATAAATACTTCAGTATAAAACGTGATCTCCTTGACGAATATGATGCTTCAATTAACTTCCAAGATGGTTTAACTCCAAATGGAAAACGAGTTCATTATGACGATGACATAGAAAAAAATCTACTATCGGGTGCGGTTGCTCTTGAATCTAATTGGGTAATTGACAAGAAAAAAACCAGTATCAGTTTAATGTTT
>NZ_ANHX01000027.1 GCF_000316035.1 Paenibacillus sp. PAMC 26794 | reverse complement strand
AAGACTTAGAGTAATATACACAGATTATAATTTAAAGTACGACCTTGATGAACTTATAGACGCTCAAAAATATTAATGATTATTATGAGAGCTGCCTCATTTCTGAGGTGGCTTTTTATATTCCCATGAAATCATAGTTCTACTATCTAAGTTTGCGAGGGGAATTACCAACATTGTTTTTGAACTGTAAGTACCTACATTTTCTCAAACACGGCAGGTGTCCACACGACAATACAGAATGAGGCATACAATTATCGTGACCTGTGGAAGAGGAGGTGGATCGGGAAATTATGGTGACGATGGAGCCTATTGTAGTTGGAGAGCATGTATTGGTTGGGGTAGAAGTCAAGCTGCCCAAAACAACGTTGTTGACCACTAACACATCAAAAGGATATATCATGTGCGGAGCAACTACCGTATCCCATTTTGGATTAGAGTACGAAACGTACTGGTATACGTCATGGACCCATATGGGACAAGCTTTCATTAGTTTTCATAAGTGTTTGAAAGGACTTGAAAAAAGCTCGAAAAGTTCATTTGTGATTCAATTTTGTGACGTTTGAGAAGTGGGGCAAGCTGTTGTCTGGTATGGATTTATAGTGTGGACTAATCTCTTTTTGTTGTTCTTTCCTCCTTTCCTATTCCTCCCATCTAATTCCCTAGACCCACTCCTTTAGGCATGGTATAATCGTTCCATAATTAGGAAGCGAGGTCTACATATGAGCAATATGAAAAAATGGTTATGGGCGATTATATTTATTTTAGGAGTTCTATCCTCATCTCAATTAGGAAATGATAACCCACTAACGAAACTCTTGTATCTTGTTGCATTTATACTTTTAATAATAAGCTTGTACAAGACATATAAAGTAGATAAAAATCAAGAAAAATTAGAACATGCAGCAGGTAATGTGAGAGTATTAACTATGGAATTAGACAAATTAGATAAAATGTTTGCAGCGAATATTATTAATGAAGAAGAGTATGAGTTAAAAAGAGATAGTCTTAAGAAGCAATATTCAAGTTCAGTCGATACATACATAAATGATAAAGACTGGCGTGCCTAGAGTATAGATCATAATAGTAGAAAATGACCGGATTATGATTATTAAAAAATTGTATCTGAGCTGCCTCATTTCTGAGGTGACTTTTTATATTCCAACTAAGCATATTTCTACTATCTAAGTCTGCGAAGAGAATTAGCAACAATACATTTAAGCTGTAAGTACCTACATTTTCTCAAACCCGGCAGGTGTCCACACGACAATACAGAATGAGGCATACAATTATCGTGACCTGTGGAAGAGGAGGTGGATCGGGAAATTATGGTGACGATGGAGCCTATTGTAGTTGGAGAGCATGTATTGGTTGGGGTAGAAGTCAAGCTACCGAAAACAACGTTGTTGACCATCAACACATCCAAAGGATATATCATGTGCGGAGCACTCGACGTGGGATTACTTAATGAGAAGCTTGGGGATCGCAAAATTATTGCGGCTCGGGCGGTTGGTGTGCGTACACTGGAGCAATTGTTGCATGCACCTATGGAGTCGGTGACAACAGAAGCCGAGGCCATGGGCATTACGGTTGGCATGACGGGTGTAGAGGCTTTGTTGAAAATGATCTAATTACTAACAAAAGGGCTCCCATATGGGAAGCCCTTATTTAGCGTCGTAATGCAGAGCCAGGCACATCGTAGCTCCCACCTCTATACACACGAACGCTTCTCATTAAATTAAGCTTCTTCCTTTGCGAACAAGGCAGCCAGATTTTCTTGGAAAGGTGCGCGAACAACGCCTTTCTCCGTGATAATAGCTGTTACATATTCGTTAGGCGTTACGTCAAATGCTGGATTGTATACTTTAACACCTTGCGGTGCTGTACGTTTACCAAATCCTTCGGTCACTTCCTCCGCAGCACGTTCCTCAATCGGAATAAGATCTCCGGATGGAGTAGATAAGTCGATAGTCGACAATGGGCTTGCTACATAGAACGGAATATTGTGTGCTTTGGCAAGCACGGCTACGCTGTAGGTTCCGATTTTGTTAGCTACGTCACCATTCGCTGCAACACGATCCGTTCCGACGATAACGGCTTGAATCCAGCCTTTGGACATCACCATGCCTGCCATGTTATCACAGAGCAGCGTAACGTCAATGCCGGCTTGCTGTAACTCAAATGCAGTCAGGCGTGCACCCTGAAGTACGGGACGAGTCTCGTCTGCAAATACCTTCAGGTGAATGCCACGTTCCTGTGCGAGATACATTGGAGCAGTTGCCGTACCATATTTCGCAGTAGCCAGTCCACCTGCATTACAGTGAGTGAGTACACCCATACCATCTTCGAACAAAGGCAGTGCATTCTCGCCGATCATGCGGCACACTTCTTCATCTTCCTTCTGGATCAACAGAGCTTCCACTTCAAGAGCATCATTGCCCTCATCTAGGCTCAGGCCGGATTCAACGACCACATTTGCTCTTTGCATCATGCGATCCAGTGCCCAGAACAGGTTCACCGCTGTTGGACGGGAAGTAGCCAGATGAGCACATATGGATTTTACGTGGTCCAACCAACCTTGAATGGTCGTTCCGTCATATGACTTCGCACCCAGTACGACACCAAATGCAGCAGCAATGCCAATCGCTGGAGCACCGCGTACTTTCATGGAGTGGATGGATTCCCATACTTCCTCGGGTGTGTACAACTTCAGCATGAGGATCGTTTCGGGCAGCAGACGCTGGTCAAGCATTTCAAGCTTGTCCTTTTTCCAGATGAGAGAGGACAGAGGCTGATATTTAGGGGTTGTCATGGGTGGTTCCTCCGTTCCTTATGTTAAACCTTAGTAGTAGTAACAGCTGTAGATACAATATCCAGTACTTCACCGATGGTATTCAAGCGACGATTGTTCTTGATCAATGCTTTACCAATGGCCAATGATTTACGCTGAGCATGTTCACGTTCAGTCGCATTTGGAATGGTATCTATATCCGCCACGTGAGCAAGTCCCACGATACGACGAACCATTTTGGCACCTGCAAAGCCAATGGAATCTCTGAACAATTGTTGCACATATAGATCCTGATACCCTGGCGTTTTTGCCATCGGATCAACGAGGTCATTAACCCAGAGGGCACGGAAACGAGATTCGAATTCAGTCCATACATCACGAACCATATTCAGCAAAAGCGTTTCACGCTCCTGCAAAGCAGTCTCATCCTGAATCCATCCTGGCAGGGATGCGTAATTCAAGAGCAGGTTCGCAAGGACTGCACCAACATCGAATCCCATGGGTCCGTAATATGCAAATTCGGGATCGATGACTTTGGTCGATTCAGGTGTAACAAAAATACTGCCTGTATGCAGATCTCCATGAAGCAGTGCCTGCCCAAGTGTCAGGAATTTTTCCCGTAGTAATGCCACTTCAAGGTGAAGCTCTCCATCTGTGCGAAGGGCTTCAGCCTCATCTTCAATGGAAGCATCATAATTATTTTTCTCAGCGATCCGGTAGGGTTCATCAAAGATCAGATCCTCCGTTATTTTGCATTGGTCCGGATTAATGAATCTGCCCTGTTGTTCCTTCTTCAATTGCTGATCCATGCCCAAGTCGGATGTGAAGAACAGCGTTCTTGCCATGAATTCCCCAATATGTTGTGCAAAAAGAGGATAAGAAACACCTTCGATCAGGCCTTTGCGCATGATCACATGATCACTCAGATCTTCCATAACCGTTAGCGCGAGGTCATCATCGTAATGATACACTTCGGGTACCATCCCTGGACACAAACGATACTCTTCCTGAAGAATTTCACGTTCAATTCGGGCACGTACCAGAGAGAGCGGCCATGATTCTCCAACCACTTTCGCATAAGGAAGCGCCTGTTTGATAATGATACTTTTATCGGAGTTCTGATCCGTGATGTGGAAAACCAAATTCAGATTGCCGTCGCCGATCTCGTGACAATCCAGATTTGCATCTGCCGCAAATGGACCCGGTAATGTTTTGGCCAGTTCAATTGCATCCTGGGGGGTAAACGGGCGATATTGGGACAAAGGTGCCACCTCCATATATATGAAGAAACAGGAAAACCCACTTCTTTGCTTGGTATATGTCAGTATATCGGAAATAGCCCGGTTTTTGAACTTTTTTTTGAGACAAGTCAAGTCGATCCTGATTCGAACTTCCGATTCAAGGGTAAAAACAAATAGGCCAGACGGTTGAGAGAACCGCCGTTAACAAGCCTCTCCACTACATGTGGTGACACATTATTAACTCTCTGTTATGCATTGTGGGACAACCTGCTTATCATGGCATGACAGACTAATTTTAAATAAAAGGATGGGATTAATATGGCTACAAAAAACAAAACAGATCAAGCAAAATCGGTGGAACAAGTACTTAATCGTCAGGTAGCTAACCTGAACGTATTGTATGTTAAAATCCATAACTATCACTGGTACGTTAAAGGACCTAACTTCTTCACGTTGCATGTGAAATTCGAAGAGTTCTACAACGAAGTTACAGTACAAATGGATGAAATCGCAGAGCGTATCCTTACGCTGAAAGGTAGCCCAGCGGCTACAATGAAAGAGTATCTGGAGCTTTCCTCTATCCAGGAAGCAGCAGGCGGAGAAGACGCAAAAACAATGGTGCAAAACCTGATCGAGGACTTCGCTACACTTTCGAATGAATATCAGGAAGGTATCGAAGTTGCAGATGCAGCTGAAGATCAACCAACATCCGATATGCTGACAGGCTTTAAGGCTGACCTGGAGAAACACATGTGGATGCTTCGCTCTTTCCTAGGTTAATATAGCCAAGATTTTGCCTAATACAAGTGGGTCTCTTGCGTAAGCTTTCTGATCCCCGATCATGTTGTCAGAAACGCCCTAAGCGTCTATACTGCTGACAAGAACGATTGGGGAGGGGACCGCTTATGTTAGAACCAACGATACCGGCTTTAAAAGAATGGGCTTCTGCAATCAAAGCACTGGAAACGGGTCGCCAGATTATGGTGATGCGCAAAGGTGGGATTGTAGAGGAAACCCGACATTTTGAGCTGAAAAGTCCGGCGTTTTATCTGTATCCGACTTATGAACATCAGCGTAAAGAACTGATTAAGTCCTCGGATCAATCCTATGTTGAAGAATCACTGGCCGAATGGGTGCCTGAAGCTTCGACAATCCGTATTACTGCATATGCCGAAGTAACGCAGGATCTGGAGATACGAGATCAGGAGATGCTGGATCGACTTCTTGACTTTCATATGTGGACAGCGGATTTTGCCGAAGACCGTTTGAAATGGAAACGGAAAGATCCGCTCCATGTATTGATTTTACGTGTGTACCTTTTGAAAGAACCGATGGAAATCCCCGTACTGCCTGAATATAACGGTTGTCGTTCATGGATTTCTATTCCGAATGGTCCGGTGCCGCGCGAAATGACGCCGGTGGTGGATGTTGCGGATTTTGACGAACAGGTACAGAAGATTAACGAGATGCTCAAATTGTAAATGGTAACGTTATTAACAGAGGGACTTGTCCATAATATGGATAAGTCCTTTTTTAAATTAGTGTATAGAAGATGACATAAAAGCTTGAATTGCTGTGATTTTTCTCACTGTGCATTTGTGCGTAAGATGTTTTCTGATTTGATTCAATTCGTCTTTTACTATAGAATCAGAAAGAATAAGGTTTCATGCAAGGGACAGGGTTCTTAGGAAATGACTTGATTATCATTGAGAATCAGTTTAGAATTATTCTAAAGTGTTCTTGCTTTAAGAATCGAGTCCAGGAGAAATTCAGGGGAAGCCCTGTTCAGATATAATAGGCGCTTTTTCGTTTTCGACAACTAACATCAATTTAATCAATGGAGGGAAACAATACACATGGCTACGAATTTCGTCATTGAAGGTCTGAAAGCGACGATCGAAGGTAAGGAAATCCTGAAAGGCATCAACCTGGAAATGAAAGGTGGAGAAATCCACGCAATCATGGGTCCGAACGGAACAGGTAAATCCACTCTGGCTTCTGCATTGATGGGTCACCCGAAATATGAAGTAACAGACGGTACAATTACACTTGATGGTGAAGATGTATTGGATATGGCTGTAGATGAGCGCGCACGTGCAGGTCTCTTCCTGGCTATGCAATACCCAAGTGAAATTGCAGGTGTTACAAACTCCGACTTCTTGCGTAGTGCAATTAACGCACGTCGTGGCGAAGGTAACGAGATTTCTCTGATCAAGTTCATTCGTCAAATGGAAGGTAAAATGAAAGAACTCGACATGAACCCTGAGTTCGCTCATCGTTACCTGAATGAAGGTTTCTCCGGTGGTGAGAAAAAACGTAACGAGATTCTGCAAATGATGCTGCTTGATCCGAAAATCGTAGTACTTGATGAAATTGACTCCGGTCTGGACATCGATGCTCTGAAAATCGTGGCTGACGGTGTGAACGCTATGAAGAGCGAAGATCGTGGCTTCCTGATCATCACTCACTACCAACGTCTGTTGAACTACATTACGCCTGACTATGTTCACGTAATGATGCAAGGTCGTATCGTGAAATCCGGCGGACCTGAATTGGCTCACCGTCTGGAAGCGGAAGGGTATGACTGGGTAAAGGCAGAGCTGGGAATTACAGACGAAACTGTAGGCCAAGAAGCGTAAAGACAAAACGGAGGAGGATTAATCAATGACTACACAAACAATTCTTCCGGTTGAATCTGAAGCGCTTCGCGCCTTGTCGGAAAGCAACAATGAACCCGGCTGGTTGACCGAACAGCGGCTCGAAGCTTTGAAGCTTGCGAGCGGGCTTGCGCTTCCTAAACTGGAAAAACAAAAAATCGAACGCTGGAATGTCAGCGAGTACGGAACATATAAAGCAAGTGAGGCTATTTCTTCTTTGACAGAAGTACCTGCTTCTATCAAAGATCTGGTTCAGGATCAAGCTGAAGGCAGTCTGGTTATCCAGCGCAATTCCGGTACGGTATACTCCAAGGTGTCTGCTGATCTGGTAGCAAAAGGAGTTATCTTCACGGATCTGGCTACAGCGGTTCGCGAACACGGTGATTTGGTAAAACCATATCTGAACACAGCAGTGAAAGCGGATGAGCATTCCCTCGCTGCATTGCATGCGGCACTTTGGAATGGCGGGGTCTTCCTGTATGTTCCGAAAAATGTCGAAATTGAAGTACCACTGCAAGCAGTGTTGCTTACGGATGACGCATCTGCAACGTTTGCACCTCACGTGCTTGTTGTTGTAGAAGCAAACAGTTCAGTAACTTATGTTGATAACTATGTATCTGGCGAATTGTCCGCACCTGTTTTCCATAATGGTGTTGTGGAAGTATTCGCAAAATCTGGTGCTAAAGTACGTTTCGCATCGGTTCATCAACTGAGTGTAAATGTAACTGATGTTTCATTCCGTCGTGCAGTGTTGGAGAATGATGCTTCCATCGAGTGGATTGTAGGCGAAATGAACAATGGCGACACAGCGAGCAACACGATGACCGTGCTGAAAGGCAATGGATCAAGTTCTGATTCCAAAGTCATCGCTGTAGGTTCCGGTTCGCAGAAAATCAACTACACCACAGAAGCTCGTCACTTCGGCAAGAATACACCAAGTCAGATGATTACACGTGCAGTTATGCGTGAAGAAGCTTCTGCAATCATCAACGGGATCACGAAGATTGAGAAAGGCGCTACCAAAGCCGATGGACAGCAGACAGAGAAAGTGTTGATGCTGAGCCCTAAAGCACGTGGAGACGCCAATCCAATCCTTCTTATTGACGAGGATGATGTAACAGCAGGTCACGCGGCTTCTGTTGGTCAAGTCAATGCCGAGCAGATTCATTACTTGATGTCGCGCGGAATTAACCGTACGGATGCCGAACGCCTTATCATCTATGGCTTCCTGGCTCCGGTGGTGGCGGATATTCCTCTGGAAGCACTGCGCACCCAATTGCAGTCCCTGATTGAGAAGAAGCTGGGACAATGAACCCGTCCATTCGCGAGCAGTTCCCGATCCTCCACCAGGAAATTAACGGACATCCGCTCGTATATTTAGATAGTGCTGCAACTTCACAGAAGCCTCATGCTGTGATCGAAGCAGTCAAGCATTATTATGAGTATGAGAACTCCAACGTACACCGCGGTGTTCATACCCTTGGAAGCCGTGCAACTGACGCTTACGAAGGCGCACGTGAGAAGGTAGCCAAGTTTATCAATGCCCGCCGTACACAGGAGATTATCTTTACTCGCGGGACAACGACAGCCCTCAATCTGGTGGCTTCATCGTACGCCCGCGCTAATTGCAAAGAAGGCGATGAAATTGTTATCACGCAAATGGAGCACCATAGTAATCTGATTCCTTGGCAGCAGGTTGCCAAGGAGACAGGTGCAACATTGAAATACATTCCACTTCAGCCTGACGGTCATATTGAATTGGCTGATGTAGAGAAGACGATTACGAACAATACTAAAATTGTAGCAATCGCTTATGTATCCAATGTTATGGGTCTGATCCATCCAGTGAAACAAATTGCTGAAATTGCACATCGTAATGGTGCTGTCATCGTTGTTGATGGCGCACAAAGCACACCTCACATGAAGGTGGACGTTCAGGATCTGGACTGTGATTTCTATGCATTATCTGGTCATAAAATGTGCGGACCAACCGGAATCGGTGCACTCTACGGCAAAAAGGCGCTGCTGGAGTCCATGGAACCCATTGAGTTCGGTGGTGAAATGATTGATGATGTGGGTCTGTACGAATCCAACTGGAAAGAGCTTCCTTGGAAGTTTGAAGGTGGAACCCCAATTATCGCCGGTGCGGTAGGGTTGGGAGCTGCCATTGATTTTCTGGAGCAGATTGGTATGGATGAGATTGCACATCATGAAAGTGTGCTGGCAGCTTATGCAACGGAACGACTGGCCGAAATCGATGGGTTAACCATCTATGGTCCAGCCAAGCGGCATGTGGGTGTCGTTACCTTTAATCTGGGGGATGTTCATCCGCATGATGTGGCAACCGTGCTGGATGCGAGTGGCGTAGCCATTCGTGCCGGACACCATTGCTGTCAACCGCTAATGCGCTGGCTTGAAGTTAGCTCAACAGCTCGCGCCAGCTTCTATCTATATAATAACGAACAAGATGTAGATCGGCTTGTCAGCGCCTTAATCCAGACAAAGGAGTATTTTGGCGATGCAACTTGATGATCTGTACAGACGTGTTATAATGGACCACTACAAAAACCCGCGTAACCGCGGAACATTTGATAATGACGCTGTCACGGTGAATTTGAACAATCCAACGTGCGGCGACCGGATTTCACTGCAAATTTTGCTGAAAGACGGAATCGTTCAGGAAGCCAAATATACGGGTGAAGGCTGCTCCATCAGCATGTCCTCTGCATCGATGATGACGGAGGCTGTCAAAGGCAAAACGATGGAACAGGCACTCGATATCGCTAACCGTTTTTCCTCACTGATGAAAGGTGAGGAAGTCGATTTCGACGATTATGAAGATCTCGAAGCCCTATCCGGTGTGAACAAGTTCCCTGCACGCATCAAATGTGCCACTCTGGCCTGGAATGCATTACGCAAAGGGATTGACGAAGAGAACAAAGTACAATAACGATAGGGAGGTAGAGCAAGATGGCTAAAAAAGCACCAGAAATGGAAGAGTACAAATATGGTTTTCGCGACGAGCACAAATCCATCTTTCAAACCGGTAAAGGTCTGACTGCAGAAGTGGTTACTGAGATTTCCAAGATTAAGAATGAACCGGACTGGATGTTGGAATTCCGTTTGAAATCCTTGAAACAATTCGAAAAGATGCCAATGCCGAAATGGGGCGGAGATCTCGACGGATTGGATTTCAATGAAATTCAGTATTATGTACGTGCTTCTGAAAAACAAGGTAAAACATGGGAGGAAGTTCCTTCCGAAATCAAGGAAACCTTTGATAAATTGGGTATCCCTGAAGCAGAGCAAAAGTTCCTTGCAGGTGTATCGGCTCAGTATGAGTCCGAGGTTGTATACCACAACATGCAAAAGGAATTGGAAGACCAAGGTGTAATCTTCATGGATACGGATACGGCTCTCAGAGAGCATCCGGAAATCCTGCGTGAATATTTTGCAACGATTATTCCGCCAGCAGATAACAAATTTGCTGCATTGAATAGTGCGGTATGGTCCGGAGGAAGCTTCATCTACGTGCCTAAGGGCGTTAAATGTGAAGTGCCTCTGCAAGCCTACTTCCGGATTAACTCCGAGAATATGGGACAATTCGAGCGTACACTCATCATTGCGGACGAAGACAGCTTCGTTCACTATGTAGAGGGCTGTACAGCTCCAATCTACAGCACGAACTCACTGCATAGTGCGGTCGTTGAGATCATCTGTAAGAAAAATGCCCGTGTTCGTTACACAACGATTCAAAACTGGGCACCAAACATCTACAACCTCGTTACGAAACGTGCGGTTGCAGAAGAAAATGCAACAATGGAATGGGTCGATGGTAACATCGGTTCCAAACTGACGATGAAATATCCAGCGGTTGTACTGAAAGGCCGTGGAGCTAAAGGTTCTGTACTCTCCATCGCTGTAGCTGGTAAAAACCAGCATCAGGATGCAGGTGCGAAAATGATTCACTTGGCTCCGGATACAACATCTACGATCGTATCCAAATCCATCAGTAAACATGGTGGTAAAGTAACGTACCGTGGTTTGGCTTCCTTTGGACGTCAAGCTGAGGGCGCGAAATCCAATATCAAGTGTGATACACTCATTCTCGATAATGAGTCCACATCGGATACAATTCCTTACAATGAAATCATGAATGATAACATCATGCTGGAGCATGAAGCTACAGTATCCAAAGTGTCCGAGGATCAGCTCTTCTACCTGATGAGCCGTGGTCTGACTGATGCAGAAGCAACACAGATGATTATCATGGGCTTCATTGAGCCATTCACGAAGGAATTGCCAATGGAATACGCTGTTGAGATGAATAGATTGATCAAGTTCGAAATGGAAGGCTCCATTGGTTAATCCAATGCAGCGCCTTTCGAAGCCGTAAAGCTAAACCTAGCTGCTGATGTTAAGCAGTAGATATAATTTCATGTGATCGAATACCCCCTAGAGCAGACTCTTTAAAAAGTCTCTCTAGGGGGTATTTTTATTCAAAAAATCTGGGGATAACAGCGTTCAGAAGGTTGTTCTGTTATCGGAGTGGCAAGCGAAAATTTAGTTCAATTTGTATATTTACAAATGAATAGACCAGAGTTATTCTTCCACTAACGAATATTACATATATTTGAATAGATTCTAATATGAGGAGGTATATGATGCGAAGAAGTATAGTCAAAAAAGGAGCAGTGTTGGTATTGTCTGCTGTTGTTGCTTTTATGAGCTCTCCGTTATTTTTATCAACGGCAAGTGCAGCAGAAGGTGGAACGGTATCCGGTTCATTCAACGTACTTAGTTACAATGTAGGTGGTCTTCCGGATCTGGTATCCAGTTCCAACCCCAAGGAGTACACCGTTCAGATTTCCCAAAAATTAAATGACTATGACATCATTAATGTACAAGAGGATTTTAATTATCATAATGAGCTGATATCCCAAGTCACTCTGCCGTATTTGACGACAACAAGCGGAATTGCGGGTTTTGGTAGTGGGTTGAACAGTCTGTCCAAATATCCATTCCGTGACTTGAAGCGTATTACCTGGGATAAGCGATCTGGTGTTTTCGACAATGGAAGTGATGAATTGACTCCAAAAGGATTTACAGCAGCTACATATGAGATCACACCTCAGGTGAAATTGGACGTATACAACTTGCATGCGGACGCAGGTAGCGATGATAAATCGCTTGAGGCCAGACGAGATAATATCAGACAACTCTCTAATTACATCAAGGAGCACTCGGACGGGAACGCAGTTATCGTATTTGGGGATACCAATACACGGTACACTCGTGCGGCTGACAATATAGAGCTACTCATGTCTGAGAATGGTTTAAGAGATCCGTGGATCGATTTGATTCGAGGTGGGAGTATTCCCGCTGATGGAGACGCCCTTATGGATGCAAGCAATATAAATGGCCCGAACTATGAAATTGTCGACAAAATTTTGTATCGCGGAAGTAAAGCGTTGTCCCTTAATGCACAGAGCTACCGTTTGGAAAATCAAACGTTTGTTGATCTGAGTGGAAAGCAACTCTCCGATCATTATCCGATTACAGCGGAATTCGTGTACAGCACATCTCCTCAATACCAACTTAGTTCAACGATTGGAGGGTCTGGAGGGACTGGCTTTAATGATCTGAATCAGATTCCCGATGCCAGACCTAGCTCCGTTGTACTCAACTCGGGCAACCGTGTAGACGGCATTTCAACGCTGTACAGGGATGGAACGAACCTGGCACATGGTGGTCAATCGAACATTGCCACACTTACCTTGGCAGACGGAGAGTACTTAACCCAGGCAATAATTGGTCAGGGGACACGAAATGGAGATAAACGGATCTTTTATGTGGAGTTGTCGACCAATCTTGGAAATAAGATTGAAGGCGGACAAAAGACATCGGATCAAATTAAACTTGAGGCACCAGTAGGGTGGTATATAGCCGGATTTTATGGAAGAGCAGGACAGGAGTTGGATCAGCTAGGTGTCATATACAGACCTCTGAATTAGGAGTGAGTAGTGCTTAAAATGAAATAATAATATATACATCTCATAGAGTGTTCATAACGGCATAGCGCGCCGCTTGGAATATGCGTTGGAGAGACCATAAGGTTTTCCCAATGATATTCTGAGCGGTGCTTTTTTGTAATAAAATAATACCAATAGCACAAGCCATTTCATAGATTTAAGCATCTAATGATAGAAAAGGATGTGAGTGTATGAGCTCGAACCCTTTCGAGGGATATCGGATTACAAGTTCATTCGGCTATCGAATTCATCCCATTCATGGTGGACAGACGTTTCATCGCGGAATTGATATCGTGACAGAGCCATGGAATGGCCCCGTCTATGCCTTTATGGAGGGCAGGGTGCGTTTTGCTTCTGAGGGAGTTACGGGCTCTGGATTCGGCGGTTACGGGCTTACAGTAGCACTTCAGGATCATCGAGGCTATTTGCATTGTTATGCGCACCTTTCGCGGATTGCTGTAACCGTTGGACAACGAGTGAAGCGAGGCCAGCTTATCGGAAATCAGGGAAGCACGGGTCAGAGCACGGGTCCGCATGTACATTATGAGATTCGTAAAACAAGTGCACCATCTTACGGGTATACAGCCAGCGAAGATGGTGTGACGGAACCGGGTGCGTATCTACAGGCTGAATACGGAACGGCATCTCAGGAACAGGAGGCTGCGCCGATGACCACTGAGCAGAAGAAAGTGTTTGAAGCCATGCAGAAAACGCTGGAGATTCAAGGGGGATGGATTCAGCAACAGGAGCAATTTTCCAATATGGATTGTCCCGCATGGGCGCAGCAAGCGTTTGATTATTATCGACCGTTTATTATGAACGACAAAGGCAGTTATGAATTTTGGAGATTACTTGTTATCATGTACCGCAAGGAAAAAGGCATCCAGGTTCATTCGGATTCCGACATATAGATCCCTGCAAAGAACAGGGAGTAGCAAAAGGCTGATCCACTCAGGTAGATGCAGGCAGACAACCATTTATCGAATGTTGCCTGTTCGCCCGGTTCATTCCACCGGAAACGTCATATGTTAGGGTATACCTGATGAAGAGGAGGCAATCACATGAGCGAAGTAGGATATGGCTGTGGGGGCAACGTAGGCGGAGTAGGCGGCGTTGGCGGATACAATATGTTCACAAACACTGGTGCAATCTTGGTACTGTTCATTCTGTTGGTTATCATCACAAAAGCATTCTGCGTGTAATCCAGCATGATTGAATCGGAATAGACAAAAGGGAAGCCGATTACGGCTTCCCTTTTGTCATATGCCAACCTATGAGTTGGTTATTCAAGCTACTTCCTGTTTATTGCTTCGTATCCATACTGTGTGCTGTGTACAATGAACAGATATGCTTGTTACACAGTTACTGTACATAGATCTCAACGATAGCAATATCTCTTTCTTTCGCTAAATCAATAAAGGCCGTAGAGGTCTGAACGAGTGGTCGGAAATAATCCGCAGGATTATTCAAGACAATGAGTCCCGTCTGACCCGTGGTGAGCAGAACCCTTTTACCGATAAAATTAGGCAGCATGTGCTTGATCAGTTCCTGCGTTGCTTCAGCATTTAACTGACCAAAGCTGAGGCTGTACAGTTCACACAGAACAGAGATCAGTTCCTGTTTGGTCTGGTACACCCGATTGGTCGTCATGGCGCTATAAACGTCTGCTACAGCCGTTATACGGGCATATGGGTGGATCTCGTCTCCTCGCAGTCCATGAGGATATCCACTTCCATCCTCGCGCTCATGATGCTGAAGTGCGACCGTTGCCAGAATTTCATCCTGCGTGGATTCTTTAATGATATCGTATCCATAGAATGAGTGTTTCTTCATTTCGTCAAATTCTTCCGTGGTCAATTTACCAGGTTTATGTAAGATTTCAGAAGGAATCTTGGACTTGCCGATATCATGAAGATATCCTGCTTTGGCTACCGTTAGACATTCCTCGGGGTTGTAACCCATCCAGCCGGCGATATAAAAAGCGAGCATTCCGACTTGCAAAGAATGGTTGTACGTATAATCGCTATCCCCGTCCAGCATAAGCAACAAGGAGACAACATCTTTTTGTTTTTCCAACTGTTCTGTTAGGGTAAACAAAATCTCATCGACCTGTGTCTCATCAATAAAACCCTTCTCCATCGCTTGTTGAAATAGAGATTCAGTACCTTTGATCGTATCGTTAAACAAGTTAGTTAACAGACGGGTTTGATCGGAAGGTAAGGTTTGTGCATCAGAGTGTAGGTCGGATGTTGTGTGTTCTACATCTGCGTACTCGATTCCATGTTGCAACAGTTTGGATAGATCATCTTCACTGAGGGTGGAACCTTTCATCAGCATGTGGAGACCCGAACTGTTGTATACATCATTTTGTAACAGGTCACCCGGTTTAAGATCAGTAACATGCACTCTCACGTATAAACCACCTTTTCTCGACTAATATCGACACATATGATTATAATAACAAGAAAAAAATGGGTTGACAACGACTTATTTACTATTAACCCACTCTGTCTAAAAAGGTGTAAAGGCTCATTGTTTAGATCTCCATGGGGTTCCATGGTCCTGATTGATGTCCCTTCCATTCAGATCCATCTTCCCAGATTTCCTTTTTCCAGATCGGAACGGTCTGTTTGAGTCTCTCTATGGCGTAACGGCTTGCATCATAACAGTCGTTGCGATGAGGTGAGGAAACGGCAATGACTACACTAATCTCTGCCACATCCACTTTGCCAATTCGGTGACTGATTGCACATAACACACCAGGCCAGCGGTCGGAGATTTCCGTACCAATCGCAGCCATCTGAGAAAGAGCCATCGGCACATAGGCCTCGTATTCAAGATGAACGGTGCGCTGTTCACCGGTCATTTCACGAGTCGTACCTACAAAAGTAAGAGCTGCCCCGTGATTTGGGGTAATCACTAGCGCCGTTGTTGCTTCCACGGACAAGGTGGACTCTGTAATCAGAAATAAGCCATCTTCAGTCCGATGCTCTGGAACGGTAGAGCGAAGCCTTTCATCGGATATATCCGTACCATCACCTCCAGAGACGGGAGGGATCAACGCAAGTTCATCTTCTGAGCTAAGTATAGTATCGGCAGGAGCGTACTGCTGGTTAACTGCCAAAAAGGATGTCCTTATCTGAGAAGATGCCTCTGGGTAGGCCAGACTCAGTTTTTCTTTTAAATCGGCAGCGGTTGGAATGTCTCCGATGTACTCAAACTCCAGAAGGGATGTATTTAAACGTTCTGCAATGCCTGCAAATAGTTGAATTGTCAATTTCATAGATATGACTCACCTCTTTTTGATCTCTAAACCCTTTAAATATATCATAACGACGCGGAAAATGTTATGCTTATCCATTAGAAGAATGAACGTTTATTGAAGAGCAGGGGAGGCGGTGTGATGAGCACCAGGGAGAAGCAAACATTAACGATTCTGCACACCAATGACATTCATAGCCACTTCGGCTCCATGAGCACCATCGCCGCTATGATCAATGAGGAACGTGACCAAGGTGGCAACTTCCTTGTATTGGATATCGGCGATCATATGGACCGGATGGCCGTTGAAACAGAGGGAACACTGGGTACGGCTAATGTTGATGTTATTAACCTGACGGGCTACGATGCCATTACAATCGGTAACAACGAAGGTCTAACCTTTACGCCAGATCAGCTCTCGCAGTCCTACGCTGGACTTCTGTGCCCTGTGGTATGCGGCAATGTTGTGGAGCAAGATACTGGACTTGCTCCAGTGTGGATGAAACCTTCTCTGATTGTGGAGAAAGGTCCATTTCGCGTTGGTCTGCTGGGGGCAACGGCCCCTTTTACCACGTTTTACGAACTGCTCGGATGGGATGTTCTGGACCCTGTGGATTCACTGAGAGCTCAAGTGGAAGCATTACGTGATGAAGTGGATGTGGTGGTTATTCTTTCACATCTGGGGCTTTCGACAGATCGGAGACTGGCAGAGCAGATTACTGGAATTGATGTTATTCTCGGTGGACATACCCATCATGTTCTCGAAGAACCTTTAGTCATTGGTCAGACCGTGCTGGGTGCAGCTGGGAAATTTGGCCAATGGCTTGGGAAAGTGGTTCTGGAACGAACAAGTGTGGGAGAACCTCTCCAACTGGTAAGTAGCGGTTGTATGGCTGCCAAGAGGATATTACTGGATGATCAGGTCGCGCTGGCAATCGCTACGAATCGTACGGAGGCCGAAAGGACACTCAATCAGACGGCAGTGATAACGGATCGGTTGCTGCCTATCACGTATGACCGGGAATCCCCGTTTGCAACCTTGCTTGCACAAGCTGTTCGTCATTTCACGGGGGCACAGCTGTCTCTGGTGAATGCAGGTCAGCTTCTCGGAGAGCTTCCACAAGGTAATATTACAAAAGGAATGTTGCATTCCCTATGTCCATCTCCTATAAATGCTTGTACAATATGCTTGAGTGGAAGTCATATTCGTGAAGCACTTGAGCAGTCCTTGTTGGACGAGTTTTCAGGTAAGCCCATTGTAGGATTTGGTTTTCGTGGTCATATTCTAGGCACGTTATGTATGGACGGAATGCAAGTTCAATACAATCCACATGCGCCAGCCTATGAGAAGATCCAGGCCATATCCATCAATGGGGAGCCTATGGACGAACAATGTGAGTATATCGTTGGAACACTGGACATGTTTACGTTCAATGTGGGGTATCCTCCTCTTGCTCATGGAACCCGTACGCTCTATCATCTTCCGGAATTCATACGCGATTTGCTGGAAACGGAAATAAAACGACCAGGGGCTCTGGACGACAGCCTGCGAGCCCGCTGGCATCAAAGCTAAATTTAAAGTACTTGCCTTCTGCTGAAGCGGCGGCTAGTGGTAATCACATCTACGGAGCGGGAGAGGATAGGCTGTGCGTTTAGTACATATAAACTTATTGCAGCCTGGCATGAAGCTGGGGAAACGTATTTATAGTGAAGAAGGCCTTGTATTACTTAGTGAGGATGTAGAGCTAACCAGTCGATTGATTGGACGCCTTAAGGATCTCGGAGTCGGTTATGTGTATATTAAAGATGCTGCGACAGAGGACATCATCGTTCCTGAAATGTTGCAGGAAGAGACCCGAAGGAAAGCACTGGTCGAGATAAAACAGCAATTTCAGAGCATGTCAGGACTGAAAACCAAAAATCAGATTCCTCATTTCGGTAAAGCGCTTAGTGGTGTGATGAATGCGATTCTGGAAGACATCGGCAGTCAGAAGGAAGCCATGATTATGCTGATGGACATGAACTCCAGTGATTTTGACCTGTATAACCATTCTCTGAATGTATGTGTGTACACGCTGGTTCTTGGTGTCGCTTCGGGTTACACACGCCAGCAATTAATGGAGATTGGTCTGGGCGCTTTGTTGCATGATATCGGCAAAACACAGATTGCACCAGAAATCCTGCATAAACCCTCCAGATTGAGTGACGAGGAATTCAAAATCATTCAGCAGCACACTACATATGGACACCGTATTCTCAAAGACGAACCAGGTATACCGCTTCTATCCGCGCATTGTGCATTGCAGCACCATGAACGAATTGATGGCAGTGGATATCCCTTTGGTTTGAAAGATAAGGAAATTCATGAATATGCCAAATGGATTGCGCTTGCTGATTCGTATGATGCCATGACGACGAATCGGGTGTACAAGCAAGCTTTGCTGCCGCATCAGGCAGTAGAGGTATTGTATACGGGTTCAGGAACCCTCTATGAACAATGGATGCTGGAGAAGTTCAGGGATTGTGTCGCGATATACCCGGTAGGTATTTCAGTCAAGCTCAGTACAGGAGAGGTTGGAGTAGTTGCATCAATTCATTCACGTGTTCCTCAACGTCCGCTTATCCGTGTTCTAAAAGATGCGGACGGCCAGACTTTATCTTCGCCTTATGAGATTAACCTGCTGACAGCTCTGTCTGTGATGATCACAGGTGTAGAGGGTGTGGAGGATACACCTTCAGCGGCTCAAAGTGAACAGGTGGAAAGCTGAACTACTTGAAAGATGATTAGCGCTCATGTCGTAATATCCGGGCCGTTTCGTAATTCGGTCCGGATTGGCCTGAGCGTTTTTTGTCATGTAATGGACAGGGTCTACGTATGCCGGAGCATTCAAAATTGTGCTATGATAAAAGATAACTCCAAAAAGAGAAACACAAGGTATGATGTAAATAAAACTTTTTAGGTTAATAAAAGGAATAAGGTGAAGAACAATGACCATGCTAAACTCAGGATCGGTACAACCGATGCCTTTATCGCCAACGAATGATCCGTGGGATCCGATCGGCTCTCTGCGTACATATGGACGCCATGTGCTGACTAGTGTAGAAATGACGGTGACACATCTGTGCAATATGAGGTGTGAGCATTGTGCCGTGGGAGATATGCTTACGATGCGTGAGGCGCCGGCTCTTCCACTCCCTCTGATGCTGAAACGATTGGATGAAGTGGAGCATCTGCAGACGATTAGTCTGACGGGTGGCGAGCCAAGCTTTAGCCAGAAAACAGTGGATGAGATGATTATCCCGCTGCTCAAATATGCCAAGGAACGTGGAATTCGTACCCAGATCAATTCAAATTTAACGCTGGATATCAGTCGGTATGAGCAACTTTTACCTTATCTGGACGTCATGCATATCTCATTCAACTATTTGAATGCTGACGATTTCCATCAAGTTGGATTTGCAAATAGTGGCAGACCTGTGAAACGTGAAGTAGCGGTGAAGATGTATGAGAAAATGATTGAAAATTCACGCAAACTGAGTGAAGCAGGCATGTTTATCTCTGCGGAGTCGATGATTAACTTCCGTACGCACGACAAGCTGGATGGTATTCACCAATTGATTCGTGAGATGGGCTGTGTCCGTCATGAAGTGCATCCGATGTATAATTCGAACTTTGCTTCGTCACTGCCTGTTTTATCACTGGACCATATGAGAGCAGCGATTCATCGTTTGCTTGATGCGCGTGACAAAGATATGTGGATGCTGTTCGGGACCCTGCCATTCTTCGCGTGCAGTGCAGCAGAGCAGGATCGGGAACTGATCAACCGTTTATACAGCGAACCAAATGTGACGGTGCGTAACGATCCGGACGGACGTAATCGCGTTAACGTCAACATGTTCACGGGTAATGTGTATGTGACGGATTTTGCGGATATCCCGGCGTTTGGCAACATTCGTGATCGTAAACTGGATGAGGTGTTCCATGAATGGTCAGCGGAACATCCGTTGAATCAAACGGTCAATTGCCATTGCGATATTGCATCCTGTTGCGGACCAAATCTGCTAGTGGCAGATATGTATTACAAGGGTGTGGATTTCAAATCGAGAAAGGCAATCACACGTTGATATTCCAGGTGCATTCCTGAAATAGATAGAAAAGGGGAGTTTCAACTTGGATATTCATACCGAATTTCATCTTGGGCAGCTGGTATTTAATCTGGTCTGTGTCTTTTTGCTCGTATTTTTGAATGGTGTCTTTGTCGCAGCAGAGTTTTCCCTTGTGAAAGTAAGGCAGACACGCTTAACTCAATTGCAGAGTGAAGGAAATCGTATGGCTGGTTATGCACTGAAGGTGAATAGTAAACTGGATTCCTATCTATCGGCAACTCAGTTCGGGATTACGCTGACATCACTTGGACTCGGGTGGCTGGGAGAACCGGCCATCTCCGAATTGCTCGTTGAGCCTCTCATGTTTAAGCTCGGTGTAGGAGATACAGGGCTTATTTCGACCGTGTCGGTCATTATCGGTTTTTGTATCATTACGTTTCTGCATATTGTGCTGGGTGAGCTTGCACCTAAATCGTTGGCAATTCAAAAAACAGACGGAGTGGCATTGTTTTTATCTGCGCCCTTGCTGTTGTTCTACAAAATCTTCTTCCCGTTCATCTGGGTACTGAATGTATCGGCCAATGCATTGCTGCGTCTGGCGGGTATCGAACCTGCCAGTGAAGGCGAAGCTCACTCGGAAGATGAACTTCGTATTCTGATGAAGCAGAGTGCCAAAAGTGGTGTCATCGATAAAGATGAGATCAAACTGATGGACAACATCTTTGATTTCTCCGATATGTTGGCACGTGAAGTGATGCTGCCACGTACAGACATGGATTGTCTGTACACGCATATGTCTTTGGAAGAGAACCTGGAGATCATTAATGCAACCAAACATTCCCGGTATCCCGTGGCAGTAGAAGACAAGGATGAGATCATTGGATTTATACACATCACCGATCTGTTGCTGGCTAAACCGGAGCAACAGCATGATCTGGCTTCACTCGTCCGTCCAATCTTAAACGTTCCTGAATCCATGGAAATCAGCCATGTGCTGCGTCTCATGCAGAAGAAACATTCACAGATGACGCTGGTTGTGGATGAATATGGTGGCACAGCTGGATTGTTGACTGCGGAAGAAATTCTGGAAGAGATCGTTGGAGACTTGTATGACGAGTTTGAGGATGAGCGCCCGCATATGGAGCGCAGTGGGGATTCCTTTTCCGTTGATGGTCGTTCGCTTATTGAAGAAGTTCATAAGTGGACCGGAGCCATCATTGAGGATGAAGAAGTGGATACGATCGGCGGATGGTTATTTAAAGAGCTTGGGGGTAATCCAACCAAGGGGAAAACGCAGGAGCTGAATGGGTACGTTTTTGAAGTGGAAGAATCGACTCGCTTGCGAATTACCCGGGTTCGAGTGTACAAGCAATCTGTCCCTCAAGACATGAATTCGGAAGAAAAGCCGGCAGAATAGTTCTCTTTGCAGGAGCAAGATAAGACGAGCAAAAGTATGAAATGACGCAGATTACGAAAATCTGCCAGGATATTAGACCTTTGGAAGTTACCTGAAAGGGGAACGAACCGAAGGTCTTTTTTTATTTTGAAGAAGAATTTGGAGAAATTCTGCATATAGTTGAAACGAATTTCGGATTAACTTGGGGGACAGCGTCATATAGTTATAGAGACGGGAAACTGGAAGGACCTCAGTAATATTCAGTTGCACCAACGATGTATTATAGGAGGCGTTGTTCTGTGAAAGATCCGCAACTTCGTGCTTACGCCCCTTTTGTGGGGCCGTTTGATCCTTGTCCGCCAGTAGAGATTCGGACGTATCTGGTACCTCCGCAATTATTTATTCCATTTCAGCCTATGGGCTGGCCACAGTACAGTCCGGCAGAAGCATTAAGAGTGGGGACGTTATGGCCTGCATTATACAGCCCTTATACACCAGCAAGATCGAAGGGAAGGAAGGTGGATGTGGATGGAACCTGAAGTACCGAAACCCTGTGACCCTAAATACTACGAATTGCTTGAAGAACTTCAGGCGCTGGATTTCGTGTTAGTGGAACTGAATCTGTACCTGGACACCCATCCGGGAGACTTCCAAAGCATTGAGCAGTACAACAAGTTCAGTCAGGAGCGAATGCGGGTAGCCCATGAATTTCAGCAGTTGTATGGACCGTTGATGAACTTTGGTCATGCGTTCTCCAAGTATCCGTGGGAATGGTCTCAGACACCTTGGCCATGGCAAGTGTGACAACAGCAGCTGCCTCGGGTTTCCTTGCAAGACTATAAAGTTCGGGAAGCTCTGGGGGGCTGAAGAAGGGGCATATTTTGATAACGTAGAGGGAGGCGTCTGGCATGTGGGTGTATGAGAAAAAACTGCAATACCCCGTAAGGGTTAGTAAATGTGATCCTCATATGGCGAAATTGCTGGCGGAGCAATACGGGGGAGCGGATGGGGAACTGGCGGCGGCACTGCGGTATTTAAATCAGCGATATACGATTCCGGACAAAATTATCGGGCTATTGACGGACATAGGCACAGAGGAATTCGCGCACCTCGAAATGATCGCTACCATGATCTACAAGCTGACGAAGGACGCTTCGGTGGAACAGTTGCAAGAAGCGGGACTTGGGCCGAACTATGCGCAGCGTGACTCTGCCTTGTTTTATACGAATTCCTCCGGTGTACCCTTTACAGCAGCTTATATCGCTTCAAAGGGTGATCCGATTGCGGATCTGTACGAGGATATTGCAGCAGAGGAGAAAGCCCGGGCTACATATCAATGGTTGATCGACCTGACCGATGACGTGGATCTGCAGGACAGTCTGAAGTTTCTAAGAGAACGCGAGATTGTGCATTCCTTGCGTTTTCGGGAGGCTGTAGAGATCCTGAAAGACGATCGGGAGACAAAGAAGATTTTCTGAACGTTTGGTATAAAAGCAGAAGTCTGGCAGTCCGAAAGGGCTGCTTTTTGCTTTGAGTTAATTGCTATGAGTTAATAAAGGCCGAAGCAGTGTACGTGGTGTATTGAGGATTGCTTTCAAATAAAAAGACGATCCTTTTTGAATTTAAAATAAAAGGGATCGTCCTGGTTATTATTTTGGTGAATAAAGATAATTTTGACGAAGTAAGATCTAATATTCAACCACCATGGCAACATTTTGCCACCCGGCTCCAACGGTCCAGAACAGAACTTTGTCACCACGCTGAATCTGACCGGTTGTAACCGCTCGATGTAATGCGATGAACGGACTGCTGGTTGAAGTATATCCGAACTCATCTCCGATATAGACGGCAATATCATCACCAATGCCGACGTTCTCGGATACAGCCCGAATGTTACTAATGGATAGCTGGGAGAAGCAGGCGGCTCTGATCTCGTCTGGTCCAATCTCGTTACGTGTCAGCAAAGTACGAATGGACTCGGAAGCGGCATCCACACAGATGGAATCATCAAATGGGATGAATTTCACATGAAAGGCACCTGCATCTACACCTGTTTTGCCCAATTTCGCCAAGCCTTCTGCAGGAAAAAGAGAATTACCATACACGCAGGTATCCGTCTGATAGATGGAATCAATGAAACCGACAGCTTGTTCATCCCGCTCTATAATAACCGCCGCTGCTGCATCACCGAAATTGGCGAAGTATACGGGATCATCGGGACTGGCGTGAGGAGCCACGTAATCCGAGCCGATGATTAATGCCCGGCGAATTCGAGGATTGCCCAGCATCTGCCGGCTAACCTGTTCGAAAGCAGCAGTCATGCCTGCACAGTTGGCGTTACTGTCAATACAGATCGTGTGAGAAGCTCCGTTAATCAGGCGATGAATCATCAAGGAATTCGTAGGAAAGATGTATTCTGGCGTTTGGCTTGCATAAGCAATCAGATCAATATCTGCACCGGTGAGTCCGGTTTTTTCCAGTAGATTACTGGCTGCCTCAAAGGCCATGCTTAGTGAATTTTCGTCATCGTTGTCAATTTTATAACGTGTATCACGACCAAGTGCCTGTAACAATCCACGAATATCTACACCTCTTGCATCAAAATGTTCAATATAAAAATCATTGTGCACCTTGGTTGCTGGATGATAGATATCGATATCTACAATACGAATTCCGGCCATCTTCATTCTCCTCTTGAGCGGAAGGGTGAATTTACAGCTTGTCCGCCTGGTTTATTAAGTGGTAACGGTAGATATGATTTCGAGATTGTCCAGCCCAACAGACCGACCAAGTCGGGACAATTGCATTTTTAGAATCGCGTTGTTCTCGAGGGTCAACACGATTTTTTTATATTCATCTTTTTTGAACAATTGAAGGCAGCCTTCCAGAAGAGGAACAATCTCCGGCGCAGTAACATTCAACTTTTTGCAATCGATGTTCAGGTCATACTCCTTGGTGTTAAGAGGAGCGATCGTATCCTGATAGGCCGAGATGGAACGCAAACCGTCTTCTTGAGAGAAAGAACCCTCCAGTTCAATGTTTAACACCTTGTTTGGAACGTCAGTCTTAAGAATGAAATTTCCCATGCTTGATCTCTCTCCTTTAAATGAGTTAAGGCTATCCTGCTAATGGATACACAGCCCCATAGGACCTCTGCTGAAAGCTTCTAAGATGAGAGCTGGTATGAAGGATAATTTAACCATATTATAAAGGTAGGAATGTAAAAAGATCAATAAAAAAGTCGAATCATGTATAAAAATGTAGAAAAGTGAATTACTGTATTTCATCCAAGGTCGCAAGCAAAATATTAAATGCGCTAATAATGCGTGGAGCCCCTACACATGGTGCCAGATGTAGCAATATTCCCTTGAGCTGATCCACCGTTACTCCTACGCTCAGAGCCATCGTGTAATGCACCCCCAATTGTTCATACTGTCCTTGGGTGATCAACGAAGAGATGATAGCAACTTCCTTCCATTGATCCGTAATCGTGGTGCGCTGAAAAATATCCCCGTATGCCGTCCCCATAATAAATTCCGACAATTCGGGAAAATGTTCTTTGATGGGTGCGAGGGCTCTTGCGCCGTACTCACCAGAAAGTTTCGCAAAACGGTCTAGTCCCTGAGCTACATGTTCACTCATGATCTGCTCCTCCTAATTCAAAGTTACGGTGCGGTGAGCCGTGGGTGGAATTTCATCTCGATCGGTCAGAAGCTCAATAACAGTTACCTGATTCAACGTCTGGGCTGTGTTCAGCGCAGATGAGAATTCAGCAAGGGTTTCTGCTCGAAATGCAACCGCACCGAGAGATTCGGCGAATTTGGCTGCATCCATAGGAACTTCATATAATGTGCCATCAATTCTGCCTGTTGTTTTTTCCATTCCTTTGAGTGCCATGTCCAGTTGTTTGTTGTTAACGACAATGAAGATGACATTCAGATTGTTGCATACCGCAGTATTGATCTCCGTCCCCAGCATCATGAAACATCCGTCACCGGTGATGCATACAACGGTCTCTCCGGGTGAAGCGGCCTTTGCACCTATCGCCATACCAATGGCATTACCCATGCAGGCAAAGTAAGCGTCAAACACAAAGCTGCCTGGTTTCTTGACTTTATATCGCTGGACTGCATGAAATCCATGGCTGCCATCATCAACAAACAGCTTATGATCGTACGGAAGCAGATCGCTCATTCCGTCTAGCACAGAAGCCAGAGACAGTTGGGGGAGATCTGGTAAAGGGACAGTGTAATCCATGGGTGCCGTGGTTCTCACAGGAGTAGGGAGGTCTTCTAATGAGCCCAGCAAATATTGCAGGTTGTCCTTCAAATCACCGGTGATATGTAAGGTTTGAGCGCTTAGAATCTTGCCTACAAATGTAGGATCAGCGTCAAATTGAATGAGGTGTGCCGGATGATGATCAGGCTTCAGATTGCAGAGGGTCATGTCACTCAGACGTGAACCGAGAACGATATAAAGGTCACTTTGGTTCAGCATGTCGTCTGCATGCGGGAAACCTCCAACACCACAAGGTCCATGGTACAGGGGATGGTCCCACGCAATCGCTCCTTTTCCACCAGGTGTAGTAATGACGGGAATGTTAAACGATTCGGCCAAATGAAGCAATTCATCATGGGCTCTGGCGCGACTTACACCTTTACCAGCAATAATTAAAGGGCGGTTGGATTGTTGAATGAGAGGAAGAATTCGATTCAGGTTAGATACGCTAAGCAGAGGTTCCGGTTCGGGAATGACAATACGGCATTGAGATAACAATTCAGTCTGTACGTCAAAAGGTAGACAAAGGTGAACAGGGCCTTTATTGGGGCCGAGTGCAAGGGAGAGGGCATGATTCAGTAGTGTGCCGAAGTGATCTCCACGCTCAACCAGTTTGCTGAATAGCGTAGCAGGCCTGAACATTTCGGCCAGATCAGCCAGATAGGAAGAAGAATCCTGACACTGGGGGAGCCCCAGTTCCTGAATGGATTGATGACCTGTAATAAACAGTACGGGCAGATTGTTGGCCTTTGCATGGGCTGCTGCAGTAAGCAGATTGGTTCCGCCTGGACCGGATGTGGCAAAGGCAACGCCGAGTTTACCCGTCTGTAATGCATAACCGGATGCGGCAAAACCTGAGCTGGATTCATGACGGCCCGGAATGAACTCTAATCCGTAATCCACCATTTTCAGTACAGCAGGACAGATGGATTTACCAATAATACCAAAGACATGAGTAACGCCTAGATTACGCAGAGTTTCTGCCAAATAGTCCGCAACTGTTCTCATGCGGGACACCTCGCTTCATGAAATAGGTTATTAGAACCATACGCATATTCCATTTGTAGAATGCAAGTTACTGTCTAAGGTTGTAAGAGGAAATATTCATTGTTATTAGGAAGAGTATCTTTTTTTGTGGTTTTTTGTCAACCTGTTTTTGTGAGTCTAAATTCCTGATTCTTAAGTTGGTAACGCTTTAAGTGTTGCTGGATAAAGTAAAAATAAATGGTTATATATCCCTGCAACGAATTACCCAATCGGCACTTAGTTACAAATAATGTAAAAAGATGACTAACAATGATGAATTTCAGCCTCTAATAACGACTTGAAAGCTAGGGGATTATTATTTTTTCGTATCAACGCATCGCATTTGCAATTCTTTGCTTTCTGCTATACTGGAAAGGAATTGGGAGGGGATGGAATGGCAGTCATCAAGATGGCTCTGATTGGTCTGGGTAAAATGGGATTACATATGGTTCATCTAATCGAGAATACAAAGATGGACACGGAGATTGAGATTGTAGCGGTGTGTGATGCGAATGAGGAAGGTTTGGCGTCTTTTGCAGCTTCTCATTCGGGGGTTAGGACGTATACGGATTACAAGCAATTGATGAATGAACATCAGATAGATCTGCTGTATATTGCAGTTCCGCCGAAATTTCATTATCCGGTTGTCATGGAAGCGCTGGAGCGCAAGATTCATGTATTCTGCGAGAAACCGCTTGCCAATAGTGTAGAAGAAGCCGAAGAGATGCTGAATGCAGCAGAGCAGGCGGGCGTTGTTCATGCCATCCATTTCTCGATGCCGCATGAACCTTCCGTGCTGAAGTTGCAAGAGATGATTGAGCAGGGTACTGTGGGGGCAATTCGCAAAATAGATCTCATTTTGCAATTCCCGCAGTGGCCACGATCATGGCAACAGAATGCATGGATTACGAGCCGGGAACAAGGTGGATTTATTCTTGAAGTAGGGATTCACTGGATTCATATGATTCAAAAGGTGTTTGGTGCCATCCGGGTAGTAAGTACTCAGGTTCAATATCCTGAAAATGGAGACTGTGAACTTGAAGTACAGGCTGCTCTGGAACTGGAAGACGGGACCCGAATTCAGCTAAACGGTATTTCTCAATTTGCGGGGGACGAACGTGTATCCATGGTGGTGTACGGTACGAAGGGCACGATTGCCCTGGAAAATTGGGATGAATTGAAGACGGGTCTGGTGGGGCAGCCGCTTTCTCCAGTGGAAGTGCTTGAATCCGCCAGTGAACTGCCGGTTCTTAAACATGTTATTGCCCGTATACAAGGCAAACCAGCTAAGATATATGATTTTAACGATGGGTATCAGGCGCAATTGGTGCTTGAAGCACTACGGAACACGGAACAATCGGGATAAGAAAAGGAGTGTCAGGCTTTTTCATTTCGTAGGCCTGCTGTACCTCTAAATGTATCAGCTCTCCTTAAACACCAAGAAGCATCGCAGTGGCCCAGGTGTGCCTGTCTGCGATGCTTCTTTGCTTTAATATGTGCGCAGGATATAACTATATAGACATGCTATCGGTATGTTGATTCAGGTCACGCCAGCTTGAATCGCTTAACCAGCTGATCAAGTGCATCGGACATTTCATTCAACTGCTTGGATGTGTCAGACATTTCCTGCAGAGAAGCAAGTTGTTCCTCCGTCATCGCAGACACTTCTTCTGTAGCTGATGCAGTATCTTCCACAACAGCCGATACTTCATTGATGGACTTCATCACAGCCTCACTACCGGAAGTTAACTCCTCGACAACAGCAGATACCTCCAGAACTTCACCACTGAGGTTATGAATATGCTGAGTAATAGTTGAAAAAGCATTACCTGCATCCTCAATGGTCCGCAACCCTTCATTCACATGTAGCGTGCTCTCATCAACCACCTGCACCGTACTTTGAACACCTGCTACCACGGTTTCCAATATACTTGTAATCTCTTTGGCTGATGTTGCACTTTGGTCTGCAAGATTACGGATTTCCGCGGCAACGACGGCGAAGCCACGTCCATTTTCCCCAGCGCGGGCAGCTTCGATTCCGGCGTTAAGTGCAAGCAGATTCGTTTGTCTCGCAATACCCGACATTGAATCTGCAATGTTGATCACTTGATCAGACATCTTCGAAATTTCATTAATGGCTTCCTGTACAGAGAGGAAGGATTGCTCAATGGAACTCATTTTGCCTACAGCATTATCAATGCGCTGTTGCCCATCCACGGCAATGGATTCGGTACGCACTGCACGATCTGCTACGTCACTTGCCGAGGAGGCGACACGATTAAGGCCGTTGAGGGATTGCTGCATCGCAGCTACCATGGTTTGCGTAAGAGCAACCTGTTCATCAGCGCCTTCAGCCACGCGTTCCATGGCAGTAGCAACTTCTTTTCCTGCAAGATGGCTATCGACAACCCCTTTATCCAATCGATCCGAAGCTGTGCTCAGAATCATGGCATTGCTCTGAACGTCCAGCATCATTTGCTGCAAACCAGCGAGCATTGTATTGGCTGCCTCCGCGAGTTCACGAGTTTCGTCTTTCATTGGCGTAGCGATTCTCAGTGTCAGGTCACCATTGGAAGAACCGATGTCATGTAATGCCTGTTTTACGGTACGGATGTTTCTAACAATGGCACGTGACAGGACCAATGCAGTGATGAACGAGATAATGGCCACAACGATAAGTGCCCCATACAGTTCCAAGTTCAGTAGTGTGTTTTTTTGCTTCAGCGCTTCTGTACGGTTATCGGTTAACGTATGCTCGTTGGTTCGAAACGTATCGAGGGCAGAGCGAAGCTGGTCCATGTCTCGTTTACCCGGGTCATCGGCAAAGAAATCTAGAATGGCTTGCGTATTATTCGCTTGGCGAAGGGCGACCACAGGTTCACCAGCGATCTGGATCCAGTTCTCCATGTTACTATGTATGTCTTTCAAGAGTGCGGTTTGGGCCGGGTTGTCCGAAATTAATTCCGCAAGTTCATCTTTCAGAGTACCCAGTTCTTCTTTTCCTTTGGTGTAGGGATCGAGGTAATTGTCCTGACCAGTAATAACGTAACCACGTTGCCCCGTTTCCATATCTACCATGTTTCTTTCGAGTTCGTAGGTTAGGGCGTGTACTCTCATATCGTGATCGACCAGAAAATCCAGTTCCTCTTGAAGCTGACTTGTGCTGTTCTGAATCAGCAGGATGCAACCGGCAAGTACAGCAAGTACGAGTAAATATCCTAATCCGATTTTATAAAAAATCTTAAAGGTCTTTCGCTTTTTCATGTTTGTTATTCCTCTCTATGGGGTATATGTAATTGTCGAAAAAACTGGAAATGCAATAATTTTAGGTCTTTAGATTAGGTGTCTAAAGAACTATTTTTTAGTATTATACGTAAAGAAAGTTCTTTTGTATATAGTTTGTTTAACTACAATATAACGTTTGGTTGATTATGTATAAGGTTAGGGTTGATGATGTTTTACAATCGTTGGTTTACACGTTCAAACGTTATGTTTATCATGATAAGGGAACGATTCCAATTACATATACATATCCCAATCCGAAAGGAACATTGGACATGACTAAAGAGACGGTATTACTCAAACCGGAAGCGATGATTTTTGACATGGATGGTACGCTGTTCCAGACAGAGACCCTGTTGTTGCCAGCTTACCAGCAACTATTTGATACATTACGTGCCGAAGGGCATTTTGAAGGAGAAACTCCACCCGAGGAACGGATGCTGGGAAGTTTGGGCATGTTGCTCGAAGATATATGGAAAGTGGTTATGCCTGAGGCATCGGAAGCGGCACATCGCCGGGCAGACGAACTGCTGCTTCAACTGGAGATTGAGGGGCTTGATCAAGGAAGTTCTCAATTGTATCCTGGGGTGAAAGAAACGCTGCAAGCACTAAAACAACAAGGAGTGCGTCTTTTTGTCGCAAGTAACGGGCTGGAGGACTACGTGAAGGGTGTAGCGTTTGCACACGAGATTATGCCTTTCTTTGAAGGGGTATACAGTGCAGGCCAGTACAAGACTCCCTCCAAGATTAATCTGGTGCAGATCCTGCTTGAGAAACATCGTATTCAGGACGCATGGATGGTAGGGGATCGCTCTTCTGATGTGGAAGCTGGTAAAATGAACGGTCAGGCGGTCATCGGATGTGCTTATGCCGGGTTCGGTCGTGATGAGGAGCTTGCAGGCTCAGATGTGCTCATCTCTGATTTTACAGAACTGCTGCGTCTATATAATGAAGCAGAGTAGCCTCTACGCTGCATACGTATACTGAGATTTAAGATTCCGAACCGCAAGATATGAACCTGTAGACTCAACGGAAATTCGTTGAATACAGGTTTTTTTGTTTGGTCATGCAGTCACATTCTCCCCTGTAGAAAGTTGATTTCCCTATCCCGCTTTCCTCCATATTCCCTCTATACTTCATTCAAAAGCTATAGGGGGTCCGATTCTGGTGAAACCATCCAAAATACATGCCTATATGTTCATCTTTCCAAGTCTTTTTTTAACTGTTGTATTCGGGATCTATCCTCTGTTATGGGCGCTGCGTTACATGTTCTATGATTATCAAGGCATCGGGACGCCTGTCTTTATCGGGCTTGATAATTTTGGACGCATTTTGCGCGACGGGCAATTCTGGGATTCTGTAGGCAACACGGGTGTGTATGCCCTGGGTAAACTCGTCGTTACGATTCCACTGTCGTTAACTTTGGCGATTATTCTGAATCGCAAATGGAGAGGGCGATCCCTCTTTAGGGCGATCTATTATCTTCCCACTATTTTTAGCGCTTCGGTCATGGCGATTGTATTTTTTATTATTTTCAACTCCTATAACGGAATATTGAACCAATTACTGCTTAAGTATCATGTGATCTCCGAACCGATCGGCTGGCTGGGAGCTGAGCATGCCATGCTGACGACCATCATCATCGCCATCTGGGGGGCTGTGGGCAATTATATGTTGTTGTTCATTGCGGGTCTTCAGAGCATTCCTGAAGAGCTTTATGAGGCGGCATCACTGGATGGAGCGAGTGAGTTTCAGAAACTGCGGAATGTAACGATTCCTTTGCTGGGTCCTGTCTTGCAGATGATTATCATGCTGGCAATTACCACGGCGCTGAAAGGTTACGAGAGTATTATGGTGCTGACCGAAGGGGGGCCGTATGGCAAAACAGAGGTGATGTATCTGTATTTGTTCAAACTGTTGTTTCCCGTGTCGGCTGACACACAATCACTCCAGCAGCTCGGTTATGGCAGTGCAGTCGGTTTCACAACGGCTCTCATCGTAGGGGCTGTGACGCTCATTTATTTCCGCATATCCAAAAAGCTCAATGATGTCTATTAAAAGGTTGTTCAAAAAGTCCGCTTTTGATTACGAATCATGCCTAGCAGCATCATCAGCATCGAATATGAAATTCAGCCGAAATGTCCGTTGCTCACGTAGTTTTCCCTACGCTCCGCTACTCCATTTCTAGCTTCATTCCATCTTCTCGGTACTGAAAACCACCCTTTTTGAACACGTATAAAATTAATCAGGAGGAAACGATGATGACTCAAAACGTGCTTGCGCCCTCAGGGTCTCCCCAACTCATTCGCTGGACCAAACGAACGGTACTTTGGCTGTTTTTGATCGCAATCGCTCTGCTGTCGCTGTTCCCCATCATACTTGTATTGCTCGGTTCCTTCAAAACGAACCAGGAATTGACCGGAGGAGCTACCATCTGGCCGAAGATTTGGCAGTTCTCCAACTATGCTCAGGCTTGGAAAACCGCCAATTTTTCGGGTTTTACGATGAACAGCTTGTTTGTTAGCATCAGTACAACAGTTGGCACGCTGCTGGTAGCTTCGATGTCAGCCTACGCTGTGGATCGAGTGAATTTTAAGGGGAAAAAGGGGTACACCCTCCTCATGGCATCCACTCTTTTTATTTCCATAGGCGCGGTTGTGCTGCGTCCGCAATTTGACCTCATGGTCAAGCTGGGGCTGAATACCACGTTGTGGGGCGTTATTATTATACTGATCAGCGCACACGCTGCCACATACTTTATTCTGATTGGTTTCTTCAAGAGCATCCCGCGCGAACTGGATGAAGCGGCGATGATTGATGGCTGTAATTTTTTCACCACCTACTGGCGAATTATTCTTCCGCTCCTGCGCCCCGGACTCGCCGTTGCAGGTCTGGGTGTATTCCAGAGTTCATGGAATGAATATATTCTTCCTTTTGTGTTCACCATGAGCAATCCGGACTTGCAGACTTTGCCGGTTGGGCTGGCTAATCTGCGATATGGCATCGGAGCTGCGGCTGAGGTTCAACTGATGATGGCCGGAGCCTGTCTGTCCATTTTGCCGCTGCTCATCGTTTATATTTTTGCCAACAAATCATTCATGCAGGTGACCTTGGGAGCTGTGAAAGGATAGGCGTGAGCACAATCATGGAAACGGTTTTACGGGTAATTCCACTGTGCTATACTCATTTTAATTCACAGCGGACGGGCCAAGCCGTGTTCAAGGAGCGAGCGCCGATGATATTCAACTTTTATAAAATGTCCCTGAAAAAAAGAATACAGCTGCTGTACATTTTTCTCGTTGTCTTGTGCATCAGTGTGACCGGGATATGCTCTTATCTCTTTGCTGCACGAAGCATTGAGCAGAATGCACTTGAACTGAAACAAAGCATTCTGAACAAATCAGTGCAGGTTATGGATGAACATCTAAGACACATTGTTGTATCCTCTTTTTCTTTTATGCTCAATGAAACGTTTACCCAGGTCATGAAGGACGTGGGAAAAAATAACACATCTCATTATTATCAGAATCTCTCGCTGCTGCAAACATCATTTGCTCAATTGAAGCTCGTAGAGCCACTGATTGATACGGCATATCTGACAACACCCATCGGTGATTTTTTCTCGACCAAAGATTTTCCGAATCGCAATAACTCATTCGACAGGGAATACGGACGCTACGTGAAGCTGCAAGGCTGGAATACGATGTGGTTTGGTTCACATCAGAGTCAGTTATTCCAATCCCAAGGAAATGTGTTATCTCTGTTGCTTAAACCCATTGTGGTCGATAATCATACCTATTCGAATGTATATATGGTCGTCAATATGAAGGAAGAGGCGATGCGAGACATTCTGACGCAGGATCTCATGAATAACCAGATTCAACTGTTTTTGCTGCACAAAAACGGAAATGAAGTCATTCGGCCCAGGTCCCGAAATTACGATTTCATTATGGAGCCTGACTTTACCCAACAGTTTAGCCGTGGCGATGCTGGGGATTTTACCTACAGGAACGATCAGGGGGAGGACATGCTTGTTAACTATTCGGCATTGTCGATGAACGAGGATTGGGTCATGGTAAGTGTACAGTCCAAGGCTGACTTGTTGTCCCCCCTCCAAAAGATACGCTGGCTGATCATCCTGATCATGTTGTTTTGCATTTTGCTCGCACTCGGGTTGTCCAGGCTGCTGGCCTCCGCTCTGCTGAAGCCACTGAACAAACTGCGACGCCTGATGGTTGAGGTGGAGTCCAATGATCTGGATGTACGGTTTCGCAGCAAGTATGACGATGAAGTCAGCGCTGTAGGGCATCGTTTCAATCGGATGTTGGACCAGATTCAGATTCTGTTTGAAGAAGTACGGACAACGGAGCAAGACAAACGGCGGTTTGAGGTCAAGGCGCTTCAGGCGCAGGTTGATCCTCATTTCCTCTACAATACGCTCAATACGATGTTCTGG
Organism: Paenibacillus sp. PAMC 26794; assembly: GCF_000316035.1. Lineage (GTDB taxonomy): Bacteria > Bacillota > Bacilli > Paenibacillales > Paenibacillaceae > Paenibacillus. The sequence continues at coordinate 20,513 of NZ_ANHX01000027.1, read as the reverse complement.
AAAAGCGAGAGCGGAGAGAAGAAGGATGTAAGTGAGATGATCGTCTCCTTATCCTTGTTATTCCGTCTGGGCCTGAATGATGGTAAAGACATCACCAGTGTGGAGCAGGAGATCAAACATGTCGAACAATACATGCAGCTTCAGCAAAAATGTTATGAGGATCTGTTCGTTTATCGGATTGAGGTAGGGGACCCCTCTTGTTACGCTGTTGATATTTTAAAAATATTGCTTCAGCCCTTGGTTGAGAATTCCATCCTGCATGGATTCAATGACAAAGAAGATTTGGGCGTTATTATCATCCGCATTGATCGTCAGGGTGACACACTACGGCTGGAGGTGGCTGACAATGGATGTGGGATGGATGTAGCCAGCATCTATGCTGAGGAGGCTCCTGACGGGGGACGCAAAGGTTATGCCCTATCCAATCTGCATGGCAGATTAAGCCTGCACTATGGGGATGTGGCCTCGATTGTATTTCATAGCAGTACAGATGTGGGAACAACGGTTGTTATCACGATTCCGATCACCTGAGGAGGGGCAGTATGGGCCAATTGACGATGTGTGTTATGGATGATATCCAGGCAGTTGTAAAGGGCATATCTTCAACTATTCCGTGGGAAGATCATCAGGTTCGGATTGTAGGCACGGCGAGCAATGGAGAGCGCGGTTGGTCCTTGTTGCTGGAGCAGCAACCCGACATCGTGATTAGTGATATCAGGATGCCCAAGTTGAGCGGGCTGGAGCTAATGAAGCGGGCATTGGATGCCGGACTGCGAGCCAAATTTATTTTCATCAGTGGTTATTCGGATTTTCAATATGCACAGGAGGCCATCAAGCTGGGTGCATCCGATTATTTGCTCAAACCGTTTACCCCTGAAGAAATACTCGGTGCAGTGTTGAAGGTAAGGCAGGTGATTAAGGAAGAACAGGCACAGTGCAAACAGCTGGAACAGCTGGAGCAGAAGGTGGAGAGTAGCAGCCAGTATGAGCGTCACAGTTATCTACTGGGCTTGTTGCGTCATGAAATCGGGGGATTCCTGAATGAAAGCCGCTGGAACGAGTTGCATATTGATCTCGATTCCTCCAATCTTCTCGTCATGGTCATTGAGGTGGATGGTTATACGCGGTATGGATACACGATGCATCTGGATGCCGAAATCGTTCCTTTTGCGGTCCAAAATATTGTGGGAGAAACCTTGAACCGCTATACCAAGGGCGTTGTTTTACGGGAAAACCGATACCGGCTTGCAGCCATATTTAACACAACAAGCCAGATCGACGTCTCCGAGCTACTGGAGCAATGCCGCCAAAATGTGGAGCGATTCAGCAAAAAAACAATCTCGATTGGTGTCGGTACGATTGCCCGCAGACCACAGGAAATCTGGACGTCCTACGCACATGCGGATCAGGCGATATCCTATCGTTTTTACAGTGAAGGAAATTGCATCCTCCAGTATGCTGAACTGGAGAATCAGGCATGTGTAGCTCCGGTGTATCCTTTGGAGAAGGAGAAAGAGCTTTTTTATGCCCTGAAATGTGGTAATGAGAGCACCTGTCATCGCATCATTGATGAAATTCTCGAAGAATGGCAGGTTTCCAAAGGTTATCCCGAGCCGCTCACGATGATTCGTTTGCTGTCAGGACTTGCTTTTGCCATCTACCGTGCCTTTTGTGATGAGATTACAGCAGAGGAACGCTTGCGTCTGGAGGCCGACCTGACAGTACTTGAGGCGATGCGCTCCTTGACGTTTGATGGCTGGAGGGGATATATCAAGCATTTTAGCAGTATGGGTTGCGAGATTATGGACAAAAAACGACTCACCGATGTCAAGCAGGCGATTAGCAAGGCGCAGGAATATATCAGTCTTAATCTTGCAGAAAATCTGACGCTGCATGCCTGTGCCCAATCCGTGCATTTAAGTCCGAGTTACTTTGCCAATGCCTTCAAAAAGGAAACGGGCATAACGCCGATTCAATACATTACTAAGATGAGGATGGAAAAGGCCAAAGAGTTGCTGGTTGCAGGCGTACAGGTGCAAGAGATCTGCCAGAGACTGGGTTATGAGGACAGACCTTATTTCAGCGGCTTGTTCAAGAAATATTGCGGCATGACGCCAACCTGCTTCCGGCAAATGTATGAGAATTGAAAATAGATACGGATCGTCATTTGTCCCACCATGCAAAGTCAGAATGTCCCTCACCTCCATGAAAGCGTAGCGATTATCATTACGTTAACGGATAACCAAACGGGTTGTCCAGACAAGCATAAGGGGGCATATCAATGGTTAAAAAGTGGATGGTGACTACGCTAAGTGCATTGCTGGCGCTAAGTTTGGCAGGTTGTTCTGCTGACAGTGGTACTTCGGCAAATAGCGAATCGGGAACCAGCGGGGAGAATGCTGGAGGGAAAACCAAAATCATATATTGGACACCGGACCGCCATGATGCTGATTTTATGAAATCCAAGATCGATGAGTTCAACCAGACGAACAAGGACAACATTGAAGTGGAGATGACCGTGATGGGGGACAACTATCCACAGGCGGTCGATATTGCTTTTGCCAGCAAGCAGGCACCCGATGTGCTGCAAGTTAATGATTTTCAGACGTATTATCAGAAGGGGTATCTCGCCCCGATCAATGGATACATGAGTGACGAGATGAAGGCCGTATTTAAAGACAGCTTGATTGAAAATAAAAACACGATTGATGGAAAAATATATTCCCTCCCCAATACAGGGCAGGTCTGGCGGCTTGTGTATAACAAAGATATTTTCAAAAAGGCAGGGATCGAGAGTCCGCCAAAAACGTTGGCTGAGATGGTTGCGGATGCCAAAAAAATTACCGAAGTTGGTAAAAGTGAAGGCATCTATGGCTTTGCCAGCCCATTCAAGAGCAGCAGCGGCTTCTGGAGAGCAGCCAATACGATTGCAGGTGCAAGCAATAATGTTGGTATTGATGGTTACAACTACAAGACTGGCCAATTTGATTTTGGGATGTACAAGGATATCGCAATGGCGCTTCGTCAGATGAATCAGGATGGCAGCATGCTGCCAGGGGTAGAAAGTCTGGACATCGATCCGCTCAGAGCTCAGTTTGCTCAAGGTAAAATCGGAATGTACATTAACCACTCCGGTGAACCAGGTGTATATAAAGATCAGTTTCCTACAAAAGAAAATTGGGCAGCGGCTCCTGTGCCAACAAATGATGGAACGATCAAGGGCGCTTCGCAAGTCATCGGGGGCTCCTACATCGGTATCAATGCAGATTCTGCCAACAAGGAAGCGGCATGGAAGTTTATGGAGTATGTGTACAGCACAGATCTTCAGAGTGAGTATTATGAAAAGGGATACGGAATCTCACTGATTCCTGCTGTACTAAGCTCTGACAAAAAACCAAGCATTCCGGGCATTGAAGGTTTCCTGCCCAAACGTTATGATGCCATTTTCCCGGCAAATCCAAGTGTGATGACCGAGAGTTCACTGGAAGGCACCAAATGGAGTGAGGCTTTTTCAATCTTTGTATTCACGGGTGGTGATCTGGATGCTGTGATCAAGGATCTGGATACAAGGTACAATGCAGCTCTGGAGAAAACCAAAGCGGCAGGGCTGACCAACATAACTGCTGATCCTTCGTTTGATTCTTCCAAGCTTCAGGGAAAATTGTCCACAGAAGACTAATAAACGTTCATAGCGGCCGTGGTTTAACTACTTCGGTCGCTTATTCACAAGGAAAGGGGAAAAGAAAAATGATTATTAATCATGCGTCTACCGATGCACATATCGTGAACGAAACGAGTTCCCGGAAGATCTTGGGTATGGGCGGTACATTAATGATGGTGGAGGTTACCTTTGCTAAAGGTGGTATTGGAGAAGTTCACTCCCATGATGCGCACGAGCAGGTCAGCTATATCGTCAAAGGCAGCTTTGAGGTACAGGTCGGTGAAGAAACTCGCATCTTAAAAGCAGGCGACAGCTTTTATGCCGGTTTTAACGTCCCGCATGGGGTCAAGGCACTGGAGGACTCCGTCATTCTGGATGTGTTTACCCCGTTCCGTCAGGATTTCCTTGAGGCGTCCCAATGAGCGATTTTTACCTTTCGGCAACGGATCTGCAACGGGCTGCCCAATATTATGAAAAACATTTTCCGGAAGAAGCCCGAAATTCGCTCACGATTGCCAATCGTGCCATCCTGAATGAATTTATCGTTCCTTATACCAACGATCTGAATCGCTGGATTCCGATGGGGACACCCGTGGACTGGCTTCACAACCCGACCAATGATCTGGAGTTCACATGGGGCATCAATCGACACTGGCATATGCTCGATCTGGGCAAGGCGTATCTGATGAAGGGCAATCCGCTATATGTAACAGCATTTACTGACCACTTCCGTAGCTGGAGACAGCAAAACCCGGTACCTGTAAATCTGGTTTACGACGAGGCCGTGTTCTTTCAAAAACCCGGTCCGTGGCGTTTGCTGGAGACGGGACTACGTGTGCAATCCTGGATATCGGCATATAAATATATGGAAGCGAGTCCACTGCTGGACGAAGGCTTTCAGGCGGAGTTTCGACAAGGTCTGGACGAGCACGCCGAGTTTTTGACACGTTACCTCGGCAGCACGGAAATCAATCATGCCATTATGCATATGCAAGGGTTGTTCATGATCGCTACGTTCTACCACCAGCACCCGCGAAGTCCACACTGGCGTCAAGTCGCGATGGAACGTCTTGAATTGTGTTTGCTGCATCAGTTGGGTGAAGAGGGAATACAGGTTGAACTGACAACACATTACCACAATGCCAGCATCGAAATGTTTGGCACGCCTTATCGGTTGGGTGAGATTTCAGGACATCCTTTCTCGGCATGGTATGCCCGCTGTCTGCGCCAAATGGCTGCATTTACTGAGGCGCTGATCCGACCAGATCATCAGTCTACTGGTATTGGTGATTCGGATTGGGTTGGCGACGGACGACAACGACTGACCCTGCTTGGAGCGATCCTGGACGATGATGATTTGATGGCTCGCGGAACGGATAGCTCGGAGTGTCTCTGGTTGCTGGGTGTGGAGAAATATGAGCGATGCCTCAGACTACAGGCTTCTTCTTCGCCGGTTTTGTCTAGTCGAGCTTTTCCGCAGACAGGATATTATGTCATGAGGGACAAGTATCAATATCTTTTTTTTGATGCGGCTGCCATGGGCGGAGCACACGGACATGCGGATGCGCTGAATGTGGAGTGGATGTGGAAGAACCAGCTTTTCTTCACGGACACCGGACGTTACACGTATGAAGAAGGGGAATGGCGGCGGTATTTCAAAAGTACGCGGGCGCACAATACCGTCACGGTGGATGGTCTGGATCAGACACCCTATCTCTCCACACAGCAATGGGGTGAACCGGAGGCTCAGGCCACAACGCTACGTTGGGAGAGCAATGACAGCTATCACTTCATTGATGCTTCACAGGATGGATATACGCATTTGCCAGATCCAGTTACACATCGTCGGTGGATGCTGGCAGGGGTGGAAATCCCTATACTACTCATTGTGGATTGGCTGGAGGCAGAAGCAGAGCATACTCTGGAGCAACGTTTTCACCTGCATCCGCAAGCGGATATTGCGTTGAGAATGAATGAAGCTGGAGAAATGACGGCGAATATGAGCTATGAGGCATCTTCTATAACGCTGACGATGCAATGGGTTACGGCAGGCATCGGGAAGAGAACCTTCGAGTTGACAGAGCAGCCCGGCTGGGTATCTGAGGTGTATGGTTCCAAGTCGGAAACATCGGTCATCCAGGGCAAGACTGATTTCTCGGGTAAAGTGGGTATTCTGACGTTGTGTCTGCCCGCGGATCACACAGACCAGGTTACACATGTTACCACATGCCAACTAGAACCTGACCTGATGAGATTGGCATTATCTTATGTGCATGGTGAGGAAAAAGGGAATATTGTGATTGACAATGACATGTTGCAATGGACGAAAGAGCAGAAATAAAAAAACAGTAAAGCAGGAGCAGATGCTCGCACTTGGCGAACATACACTCCTGCTTTTCTAATCCACTCACTTGGCTTTCCTTTTTCTTTTTACTCTGGGTGGTTTTTGCGTAACGGGCCTGGGAATGGCTGGCTTTCTGGACATTCCGGGAGGTCTGTTGCGATATACCCATAAGGCGTACTCCAGCGGCTGAGTGATGGCTTTATAATAGATATCGCGCTCCCCGATGCGAGCGAATACTTCACGTGCAGGTTTGGGGTTGACTTCAAGCAGGTAGATACGCCCGCTTCTGTCAATCGCCAAATCCAGAGCCAACTCACATAGGTCCCCATACGTATCTTCCAGAAACGAAGCAACATCAATGCCGAATTTCTCTGCAGTCGTGTTAATTTCTGCCCGGAGGTCGTCATCTTCGATCCATTGCTTCATGAGTCGGTCCATCGCTATTGCCTGACCGCCGCCATGCAGATTGGAGGTTACGCTTTTTTCTGCACCCATGCGTCCGGCACATCCAGTAAGCTCCCATTGTCCTTCACCGTTCTTCTGAACCAGCATGCGGTAATCATGCACACGTCCATTCGGAAGCTGAAGTTGAATGCCCTTTTGTACAAGATACTTGTCTTTCATGTTCCAGTGCTGGAGCAAAGCGCCAAGTCGTGATAAATGAACTTTACGTGGAGTGATGATACGACGCTTCTGATCCCGCCCCTGAACAAGCACCGTATTAGCCTCGCTACTGCTGCGTTCAATGCGCAGAATACCACGTCCGCCTGTTCCATTAATGGGTTTGAGATAGACCAGGGAAGAAACTTTGAGCATCCGGTTTACATCGGACATATCCTGAAATAGAGCGGTTTCCGGCAGGTGTTCACGAAAGTTGGCTTTTTGTAAAAGGGTCTGGTGGATGGTCCATTTATTGCGCAGTGGCCTGTTCAGAAAGAGCAGATGCCCATATTTCTCACGAAAAGCAAGCAATTGCTGGAACCTTCGGTTACGCTGAATCCGGCAGCGATCAAAGATCAGGTCCGGGAATGATCGCCACTCCCTGGACCAGCCTTTTCCCTCATGAAAAACCATGGCTTCAATTTGTTTGCCGCCGGGGTGCACGTCGGCTGGTGTGAATACATAGATATCGAGTCCCCGCTTGCGCCCCTCAAGAATCATTCTGCGATAGACGCTTCGTTCTTCAAGAGCGCGATGTTCATTTAAATACAACGTCATAATGCCCAGAACAGGTGAGGACACAAACAATCACCTTCTTTTTGCAGTATTCCTGTCTATCATCGTTTGGACTGACGGGCAAGATAAGCGCTGTAGTGAAAAATACGTTCCAATGATCGACGTCTGATCTGCGGTTCATCAAACTTCATGGGCTTTGCATTGGCTTCGAAGAACCAGAGTTCCCCCAGGTCATCAATGCCCAGATCCATGGACATTTCTCCGAGCGTGTAACCTGATCCCCGTTCTACCTGTCTTGCGATCATTAATGAAGTGGATTTCACACGTTTCATCAGGTTTGTTGACATTTCTTCGCCAAAAAGCTCGGTCAGCAGCTTCTCAGGGTCTTCTACGCTCCCGCCGCGCGGCACATGAGTTGTAATGCTGCGGGAGCCAGCAAGTCTCGCTCCTACTCCGGTTACGCTCCATTGGCCCTTGGTGTTCTTTTGTACAAGAACACGCAAATCGAAGGGGCGTTTACGAGAGGATGCCAGTTCAATGCCTTGTTGCATGATATAGGGCGTATGTCCGGTTTCTTTGCGAATTCGTGCCCATAACTTGGCAAGTGTAGCTGCTTTATAGGTCGTGCTTCTACGTGTGGTTTGTATTTTGAGTCGATAGGGAAGCCGTTCTTTTTCCTGGAATTTAAGCATCATGATTCCTTTGCCAGCTTTGCCGCTCTCGGGCTTAAGGTACAGATAGGGATACGCCCGTAGAACGGCACCCAGAGAAGAAGCACTTCGCATCCGCCGAGTATAAGGGATCAGTTGCTGAGTCGATTTGGACTTCTTAAGCCATTCGAACAGATCCCATTTGTTGAAAAAGAATGGGTTATACAGTTCGATTCCTGATTGCATGCATTCGTCAATTTTACGCTGAACGGAAGGTTTTCCTTCGTCTTCCCGGTTGGGAATACGATTGTACAGAACATGGGGAAGGGGGAAAGGTTGTGAAACCCACTTTCCACTCCCCTTGTTGTACGTATATCCTTTCACGGTGGGACCACTCACGTTCAGATCCCGTACAGTCACAATGTACACCACGTATCCCATGCTCTCGCCTGTCTGCAAGATATCCTGAAAATTTTGATAATTTCCCCTGAACATGCGCTGTTTATCATGCATGGTCAAAACAGCAATGACAGGTTTGAAATCATCATGAAGGCTCATCAAATTTCTTCCTTCTTCCGGAACTTGCTCAAATACAGGCAGTGTTCCAAGATGTGCTCCACCGACGATTTGCCCTCCACTCGGAGTGAAGGGTGACGGAAAATGGAGCGCCCGGGTTTGGCGTTCGCTTCGAACATCCATACATGTTCCTCCTGATCAATGCCCAGATCAAAGCCAATCTCACCAATCAGATGCTGGTGCTGGGTTTCAATCGCCTGGGCCAGTGTAATAGCTACGGATTTGGCATGCTGAAGAACTTCTCCCGCACGATCGCCGAAGTTGCGACTGAGCGCCTGCTCAGGAGTCATTAGGGAGCCGCCATTTTTGATGTGTGTTGTGACGCTGCCACGTCCTGCCTTTTTGGCTCCAATCCCGACAACAACCCATTGATTGTTACCATTTTTGTGCATGTGAAAACGGAAATCAATTGGACATTCATCAATCTCAATTAGACGTATTCCCTGCTGAACTACATATCCGCGTAGCTGTTTGCCATGTCTTCCCTGAAGCATACGCATCAGACTGTTGAAGGACCCAAAACGCAGGAGTGCATTACCGCCTTTTTTGCGATAACGTGCGAAATATCCACGTTTGGGCGAATAAGTCAGGCGATAGATCCCGTTCCCCAGACTTCCTGCAGTAGGCTTATAGTAGACGAACTGATGGCGTTCCAACATTTCCTTCATCTGTTCAACGGACGGATTGGTAATTGATTCAGGGATATACCTCCCGGCTGTCGGTTCATTCTCCAGCAAGGTATAGATATCCGATTTGTTGAAAAAACTCCAGTTGAAGAACGGAATTTTCCGACGAATAAATCGTTCCCGCAGTTGGTTGATGGCTGGTGAGAAATCTGAACGACGGCTCGGTAACCGGTTATAGACGACATCGGGCAGAGGTACTGTTTTGCGGGTAAAGCTTCCGTTTTCATTCAGAAAAAAACCGGATACTGTCTCATTCTGCCAATTGATATCCCGGGGAGTAAAAGCATAAATATAAGATTTTCGGCTGCCTTCACGGAGTAACTGTTTGATGAAACCAGTACGGGAACCGAATGGATTAGTGCTCGTCGCAGGCCCATCAGAGAGTACGCCGATCAGTGGACCTAACTGGACTTCATCATTTTGCAAGTTCCGGAGATAAATGCTGCCCCGTTTGGGAACGTTCATCAGATTGCGGATACCAGAGGCGAGATAGAGATGTTTACCTGCTTTTTTGATTGGTTTGATCGTTGCAGGTACCCGGTCACGCCCGAAGCGAAGGTGCACCGTTTTTTTGCCGGACAGGTTGAGGCTCTTCATTAAAGCGTTGGATACATAAACCACTTTATCCGGTTGCTTGGTAAAATGCAGATTGCAAAAGGTCAAACTCATGATTTATCCTCCTATCCTGAAAAGATCCTTGGGCTCCATGGCAAGCGGGCGCTGCGGGCCTCAGCCGCCGTGAATCGGGATGGGTTTCAGGCCAGCTTTGCTGGATGTATTCGGCAATTTCATTGGACGAATGACGTCCGTGAGAACATGTTGTTGCAACAGATAACGGGCATAGGCAAGCGGCCGGGTATAAGTCAGGGTATGCATGCGTCGGTCGCCCGCTTCTGCGAATGAGGTGCGGCCAGGTTTGGAGTTGACTTCAATTAGCCAGAGTTGGCCCTCTGCATCTGCTCCGAAATCAAGCCCCAATTCGGCTAACCTGCCGAAACGGCTCTCCAGCAGGGTGGGGATAAGAGTAGCAGTCTGCCGGATGCTCTTCAGCAGAGTTTCTGTGCGGATCGTTCCATATCGCTGGAGCAGATATGCGTGGGCAGGATATGCTCTACCCCCACCGTGAAGATTGGACGTGAGGGAACCTTCGGGTCCTTCCCGTACCATACATCCGGTAAGCGTCCAGCGACCTTGCCCATTCTTTTGCATGAGAGCCCGTATGTCGAATGCTCTTCCGTGATGGCTCAGCTCCAGATAGGGCTGCACGATCATCTTACGCTCAGCCTGATGTAATGCCAGCCAGGAAGATACGTTCTGTGTATGATTGAATGTAAGAAAAAAGGGTTCATTGTCCGCATTACGACCCTCCACGATCCATGTGGATGGAGTCGTTCCCCGAGTCAGGCGAAAGGTATTTTTGCCATGAGTTCCGGATACCGGTTTGAAGAACAGTCCTCTGGGCCAACGGTCCAGCCATGTTTCCCAAGGAATATGTGATCCTAGGCGGGTTGTGGGGGCAAGTTGTGACCGCAATTCAGGATTTCGGGACAACACACGATGTACCTCCCATTTTCCTGGAAGGGAAGCAGACCAATAACGGTGTTGATCTGTGCCGTTGGTTGGTATCCATTCCTTAAGCTGTTGTCTGACGTTCCTGGGGAGAGGGCGAAGACAACGATCCATGATGAGGTCGACTGCAGGAACAGGTACCGAATTCCACTTCCCTTGATGATAGACATATCCCCATTGGAGAGGGAGATGGGCTGCATCATTCGATATCGGGATCACAATAATCTGAAGGGCGTATGGCATGCTCCCCAAACTGAGACGACGGCAGAAAAGTTCATCTGTAAAGGGAGGTGAGCCTTCGGTTGCACGTACCAGAATGGCCAGTGTCTTGGTCTGAGATGATGGAAACATTACGCTGCACCTCTCCTCTATCAGATTTGTTTCCAATAGGGAATAACTTTTCAAAAACCCGCCAGGTACGTAGAATATTCAAGCATGGCTTTGACGGAAGGACGGATCTTGCTCTCACTCAGTGGTGTATTATCATTCTTGGATGGTTTGGAGTTGACTTCGAGCAGCCATACGCGCCCAGTGGTGTCCAGGGCCAGATCAATACCAAGTTCACCAAAATGAGCAGGGATGGCACTCTCGATCCCTTTTGCGATATCCAGTGCTGCGGTGTGCAATCCTGCATACGCGGAAGCTTTGGCTGATCCAGACAACTGTGTTTTGGCAACAGCATCCTTGACGGTGCTGAGACTTCCACCCCGTGCCAGATTGGATACGTAGTGACTCCCGCCCGCAATCCGGGCGACGATGGAGGTTACACTCCATTTACCTGTACGGTTTTTTTGCACGAGCGCACGGAAATCCACGGGTCTGCCACTGTTGTCAATGAGAGTCAGCCCTTGCTGGATCTGATAACGCGTTGTTTTCATTTTCCCCGACATACTGGCATACAGTTTATCCAGAGAAGTATACGTTTGTTTCCGGGTACCCCCGACGCCAGTCGCCAGAGTCAGGAAGCTTCCGTCAGTCTGACGTGAGACCCGGATGATCCCTTTGCCCAAAGAACCGCGTACGGGCTTCAGAAATACAACCGGATGTCGGTTGCACATCGTCTTGAGCATGGCGGACGTCTTGAGCAAATGAGACTCGGGAAGAACTCGTTTAAGCGTTGAAATGGACTTGAGTGCGTCAAATACTTCGTTTTTGTCCAGAAACTTTTCATTGAAGGTTTGCGTGCCGTAGAGCGATTTTACTTCTTTCATAAAATGCTGTACGCTAGGTTTGTTCTCAAGCTTGCGGGACGTTAGCCGGTTATTGACGACGTCTGCTACAGGCAGAACAGTCTTTTTCCAGCCGTCATCATACACCCAGCCTTTCATATAACCCGTTACCGCTCCAATATCCTCCGGTGTGAAAAAGGATACATAGGCGCCTCGCTTACGGCAGGCGTTCACCAGTTCTTGACAGAACATCGTGATGGAGCCAAAGGGCCGATCGGGCTGATCGGGATAATCCTGGCTAACCAGTACACTGATGTAGGGTCCAAGGCGAAGCGTACGGCTGGCTGAACGATAAGATACCCTCAGGACTGAACGTGGAACGAGACCGGTCTTGCTGGCAACTGTCTGATTGATGCGCAGCCCGTCATACCTTGGTACCGGAATAACAGTGACTTCGCGGCGGAAAGAGCCAAATTGCAGCTGAAGCGGCCTTCCTGAAGGGATTTTAAGCGCCTTGAGCACCCCTTCGCCCAGCATGATGACGTCGTCCTGCAGGATGCCCGAGCCGGTAACCTGAATCGTTACTTTTTTAGTGGACATCACGGATCTCCTTCCGGGCGGCAACTTGATGTCTGATCTCGAAGTTGAACGGCATCTGAACATGGCATGTGCTTCATCATATGAGGACATATAACCCTTGGTGATTGACCCATATGGATTAAATGCATTTGATTCGAGGCAGGTTATCGATGGCCTGTTTCAGATCGCCCTTGTTTGACAGGAGAGAAAAGCGTGTATTAACACGGATGAACAAACCAATCTGAGGAGGAATAATAGTGAACATTTATGACAAAGCCAATGATTTGGCCAAAGCACTGAGAGAAAGCAGCGAGGTGGAAGAGATTACTTCCGCGATGAAGCTGATTGAAGCTGATCCGGATGCAAAAGCAATGCTGGATAACTTCCGTGATCAACAAATGGAATTGCAACAACGCATGATGAGCGGGGATATGCCAGCTCCGGATGAGATGGAGAAAATGGAGAAAGTGTTCGAAGTACTGAGCTTGAATCTGAGTATCCGTCGTTTGTTTGATGCGGAGCGTCGCCTCAGTGTTATCATTGAAGACGTGAACAAAATTATTGCAGACAGCCTGGGTCATCTGTATGGTGGCGCTGAAGCCTAAAAAGGTAGTTCAAAAAGTCCACTTTTGATTACGAAGGATGCCTAGCGGCATCATCAGCATCGAATATGAAATTCAGCCGAAATAAGCGGGGGCTTACGAAGTATGTTTCCTTCGGAAACATTGTGGTTGCTCACGTAGTTGTCCTACGCTCCGCTACTCCATTTCTAGCTTCATTCCATCTTCTCGGTACTGAAAACTGATCTTTTTGAACACGTACTAAAAGGTTGTCTTGTTTTTTTACCTGAACCTTTCATATTAGCTTCTTATCGTTCATAGACTAGACATATAGAGTCGATCAAGAACGAAGGAGCTGTGAATGGTGAAGAGGTTGAAAAAAGCAAAACATGTGATCTATCTGCTTATTGCGTTGTCGATGCTGGTCATTGCACTGCCGCGGATTTCCTTTGCTGGAGGAATGGACTGGGTTAATATTTTTGGCATCGTATGGGTGCTGTTCTCCTTATTAATCGTTGGTGCACATCTGCATTTTATTCTCGGTGTGGATGAAGAGAAGAAACGTGCACTGGAAGCCGTTCGCCGGGCGAAGCTGCGGCAGTGGGAGATGAAACTGCTGGACAAGCAGGAGCGGAGCGAGTCTGTATAAGGTACAGAATGAGATCCAACATGGAAGACCGGAATCCCTTGATAGAAAGGGGGCCGGTCTTTTTGGTACATATAGAATTAGAGGTTGATCGGAGGATTAAATTCAGATGGCGAACTTGCCTGTGAGAACGGGTAGGGGTGGGGTTATTTTCCTAAAGCCGTGTTATAATAGATACAGTATAGTACAGATGCATCTTCGGGGGTGGTACAGTTGGACGGACAGGAAGAGAACGTAACGAAGCATGAACAGTTACTTCAACATATTGAACAACTGAAGGTTGGCAGCAAAATATCAGTACGTGGACTTGCGCGGGAGCTGGGTGTAAGTGAAGGGACAGCGTATCGTGCGGTGAAAGAGGCGGAGAACTTCGGACTGGTCGTGACCAAGGAACGAATTGGAACGGTGCGGATCGAGAAGAGACCTCGGGGCATGTCGGAACAGTTGACCTTTGCTGATGTCGTGACCATTGTGGAGGGCCATGTGCTGGGCGGTAACGAAGGTCTCACCAAACCGCTGCACAAGTATGTGATTGGTGCGATGAAAGAACAGGCAATGGCCCGATATATTGACGCTGGAAGTTTGCTGATTGTGGGTAACCGGGAAGATGCTCACTCGCTTGCCCTCGAACAGGGAGCGGGCGTGTTGATTACGGGTGGTTTTGGGACAAGTCGTGAAGTAAGAATTATGGCTGACGAGCTTGGGCTACCGATTATTTCATCCAGACATGATACATTCACTGTGGCTTCAATGATTAACCGTGCGATCTTCGATCGGCTGATTAAGAAAAAAATTATGCTTGTTGAGGATATCATTGGTCAGAAACCTCGCTTGCAGGTATTGAAGGTGACCAGTTCAGCCTCAGATTTTCATATGTTGGTTTCGGAAACGGGTGAGCATCGCTTCCCGGTCGTGGATGAATGGAACCGGGTCATCGGGATTGTGAGTCTGAAGGATGTCAGCGAGCTGAAAGAAGATCAAAGTATTGAGAAATGCGTGATACGCCGCCCGATTACGGCCTCATTGCAGACTTCTCTCGCTTCTGCTGCCCAGATCATGACGTGGGAAGGCATCGATTTTCTGCCAATCGTGGATCGGAACCGCAAACTGATTGCGTCCGTCACACGCAAGGAAGTGCTACAGGCTATGCGGGATGCACAGAAGCAGCCACAATTGGGAGAGACGTTTGATCATCTGATCTGGAACGGGTTTGCCGAGGAGCGCGGTGATCAGAACGAACTGTTATTTCACGGATTCATCATTCCTCAGATGGCGACGGATCTGGGTACGATCTCCGAAGGTGTTCTGTTGAATGTGATGACCCAGGCTGGCCGGCGGGCAGCCTGGGATGTTACAGGGAACGACCATGTGGTGGATAATGTAACGACTTATTTTGTTCGACCGGTACAGATTGAGGATCAGATTCTGGTTCGACCAGTAATTCTGGAAACCAGCCGTCGAACGTGCAAAATGGACATTGTGGTTACCCGTGAAGGCAGTGTGGTATGCAAAGCGGTAATGACATTGCAGTCGATTGACCATGCCTAGCAGGGTGTGTTGCCTCGGGTATAGACAAAGAGAGTACTCCCTGATCGAGAAGCTCTGCCGGGTTGCGCTGTCGCGCGGTTCTGGCTTCGCTTAATGAAGGGGAAGTACTCTCTTTTTGCAGCCACAACAATAACACTTCAACGAATCATGCAGATTGTCCAGAGGTTTTACCTGATCCATTACTGGACCGTTGTTGAAGCCGTGCATAATAACTGCGGTTACGTATTCCGGCGAATACATTATACGCACCCATAATCAGAAATAGCGCTTCCACAATCACAGATAAAGTGGAACCAGTGAAGACAAACATCAGGATCAGTGCAAGAACGACAAGCATGCCACCCATCCAGATATTCGTCCACGAACGGTACAGACCGGCGCTGGCAGCATCTGAGCTTCTGTGTGAACGAATACTGTTCAACGCTGCAAAAACCATGGCAACAGCAAAGATGGCGATTAGAGCATATTTGAGTACATCAATGAACACAAAGACGCAGCTCCTTTTCTGGAAAGCATTTACTGCCCTTATTGTACCATGCAGAGATGCAGACAAGGGCAGTTTTTTGCTGTTACGCAGGAACGTGCATGCGAATCTGTACCCAAACTTGCAGTACCCCTTCCATAACCAGCATCGTTTTGACCTGAACGGTGTATTCCTTTTCTCTGACTGAGTACACTTTCTGATTCAGCATGATTCGCGTCATTTTGCTATACTCGTCGATGTTGAATACATCTCTGCCCCGAAGTACCTCAAGTTCGTCTCCGAGCTTCTGTAACATCACTTTCAGAGAAGCTTCGTCTGGCCCCTTATCCGATTCTTCTGCTCGGACCTTGATTTCCTTGATAACGGTTTGGCGTTTACTGTATTTTTTCAGCGTTTTGATATCCTCCTCATTCTGATGCAGCTGAAGCTGCAGCTCCTGATTGTTCAGCCACAACGCATTGTAACTCAGGTGAAATACGCCGTTGTAGACGACACATCCAGCGATCATTCCCAGAACAAACACAGCGGTCATTCGCATCAGCGGGCGGTAACGGGAAAATGGCGGAATTCTCATGAACGCTGTTCCTGTCTCATATTAGCTCCGGCCTCCGCCGCACACCCATTTCACCAGCTCGGTTCCCATATGCGCGCCCATAAAAGCAGAGATCAAATACAGGATTTGTTTGACCGCCGGAGACAGGTTACCATCCAGGAAATTGCTCTCGATGACACGCATGGGATCTATTGTGCCGCCGACAGCGGCTGCGAGTGCCCATATCTTTATTTTTCCAGAAATATCGAGCATCGTCTGTGTCGGAGGTTGAAGAGAGATCACTGCTCCAATACCTCCGATCATCGCGCCGCCCAGCACGATTCCAAACGCAATAAAGAAATCAAGAATGGCTTTGGACAAAAATGTGCTCACTGGCAACACCCCTTTCAGACCTAGCAGCACACCTCCTGTCTTCGGTCTGTCACAGGGGGAGCGGCTTGTACTTCTATATGTATGGGCGTGCCCCCGAACGTTATGATAAAATAGAATAATAAAGTCTCCTTTAAAGAGGTTAAGATCAATGCTGCGACTATCTGCGGCGAAAGGAAGAAAAAAACATGAGTTCTTTTGTGCATTTGCACGTTCACAGCGAATACAGTTTGCTGGACGGCGCTGCGCGTATTCCGGATCTCGTGAATAAGGCTGCAGATCTCGGAATGACGACACTTGCGCTGACCGACCATGGCGTGATGTATGGTGCAATTCCTTTTTATAAAGCATGTATGGAACGAGGCATCAAGCCGATTATAGGGTGCGAGGCATACATGACAGCAGGGTCCCGCAAAGAGCGGGGAAGCCGCAAGGATCAACCGATTCATCATTTGATTTTGCTGGCCAAAAATATGACGGGTTACCGTAATCTGATGAAATTGTGCTCGATTGGACATCTCGAAGGTTTTCATTACAAACCCCGTGTAGATATGGAAAGTCTGGCTGCCCATCACGAGGGCATTATCTGTCTAAGTGCGTGTCTTGGTGGTGAAGTACCACAACATCTGCTGCATGGACGAGAAGAAGAGGCGAGACATGCGGCGTTACGCTACAAAAATATCTTTGGTGAAGACTTCTATCTGGAACTTCAGGATCATGGGCTTTCGGAGCAAAAAAGGGTAAATCCACAGTTGATCAAACTGGCTGCCGAGCTGGAGATTCCGCTTGTAGCCACCAATGATGCGCATTACCTGTCCGAAGAGGACGCGGAGCTTCAAGATGTATTGATCTGTATCGGAACGGGCAAGACCGTGGATGATGAGAATCGGCTCCGAATTGGAACCAATCAGCTCTATCTGAAAAGTGAAGAAGAGATGGCTCGTTTGTTTCCTCATGTACCGGAAGCTCTGGCGAACACCGCCCGCATTGCGGAGTCCTGTGAGTTGAAGCTGGAATTCGGCAAATCGATTTTGCCGGAATACAGACCGCTTCCTGATGAACTCAGCCCTTCGGCGTATCTGCGTCAGCTGTGTGAAGAAGGAATGGAGGAGCGTTATGCGCAGTCCACACGTTGGACAGATGCAGAGCTTCGATCCGAACTCGAACAACGATTGGCGTATGAGCTGGGTATAATCGACAGCATGGGATTCTCGGATTATTTCCTGATTGTTTGGGATTTTATCGCCTATGCGCATAAGCAAGGCATTGTTACTGGACCGGGCCGGGGCTCCTCGGCAGGTAGTCTGGTAGCGTACACGTTGCATATCACCGATGTTGATCCGATGAAATACAACCTGCTCTTCGAACGATTCCTGAATCCCGAGCGGATCTCCATGCCGGATATTGATATTGACTTCAGCGATGAGCGGCGGGATGAGGTCATTGATTATGTCGCGCATAAATATGGCAAAGCCCATGTCGCCCAGATCATTACGTTTGGAACGATGGCTGCCCGTGCAGCCGTACGTGATGTTGGGCGGGCCCTGAATGTGCCTTATGGTGAAGTGGACAAGGCTGCAAAGCTGATTCCAGCGCAGCTTGGCATTAACATCGAGCGGGCCATGGAAGCTACACCTGAACTGAAGGCGCTGTATGAAACCAAGCCTAAGACACGTGAGCTGCTGGATATGGCGATGAAGGTCGAAGGTATGCCACGCCATGCTTCGACGCATGCAGCGGGAGTGGTTATCTCCCGTGACCCGCTGACCGATGCGGTGCCACTTCAGGAGGGCAGTGAAGGGACGGCGTTAACCCAGTATTCCATGGAAAACCTGGAGTCAATTGGGCTGCTTAAGATGGACTTTCTTGGTTTGCGTACCCTCTCAATCATTGAGCGGTGTGTACGCTGGATTGGGGAACATGGAGAAATTCCGGATTTCCGCCTTATCCCCGATGATGATCCGTTAACGTACGAGATGCTTGGGCGAGGGGACACGATGGGCATATTCCAACTGGAATCTGCCGGGGTACGCCGTGTGCTGAAAGAGATGAAGCCAAGTAGTTTTGAAGATGTAATCTCTGTACTTGCCTTGTACCGTCCGGGTCCGATGGAGTTCATATCCAAATACATTCAGGGCAAGCATGGACAGATTGAAGTGGATTACCCCCATGTGGATCTGGAGCCTATCCTGAAAGATACGTACGGGATCATCGTGTATCAGGAACAGATCATGCAGATAGCCTCCCGGATGGCGGGTTTCTCGCTGGGTGAGGCAGATCTGCTCCGCAGAGCGGTCTCCAAGAAGAAACGGGAAGTGCTGGATCTGGAGCGTGGACACTTTGTACAAGGCAGCCTGAAACAAGGGTATAGCGAAGAAGAGGCAGACCTGGTCTATGATATGATCGTCAAGTTTGCCAACTATGGCTTTCCGCGTGCTCATGCCGCGGCATATGGTGTGCTTGCGTTCCAGACGGCGTATCTGAAGGCGCATTATCCGGTTCATTTTATGGCATCCATGTTAACAGCTGTAATGGGCAGTCATCGGAAAGTGGCAGAGTACGTGGTGGAATGTCGGCGTATGGACATGGAGGTGCTTCCGCCGGATGTGAATGAGAGCGGTATTCTGTTTACACCTGTATTTGTGCTGTCCGGCAGTGCAGGAGCCGGGGATCAGAGCAATGTATCGCAGCAGACTGCGGGAGCAGATGCAGAGAGTAACGCCGGAAGCCCGGCCGAAGAACATGCCGCGAATGGTAACGGGAGTTCCTTCAGGGAAGATCGCGTTCATGAGCATGATGGGCATTCGGGACAAGCCGAATATGGTGAAGCACCTCTGCCGGATGATCCCGGCCCTGGAACGGAAGAGGACAGTGGCGGATATGAGTGGCAGGCAGCGACATCCATGCCTGAGGCATCCGACAACCGGAAGGAACCGGGATTGGTGACGGCTTCTTCAATGGAAAATGGTAATAACGAAAGACAAGAGGCGTCTTCTTCGCGCGCGGAGCAAGGGGAACTGTCCTCTGCGGAGAAGAACGTTGCAGTGTCTAATGATAGTCCGGATGAGGAAAAATTAAAGGGTGCAATACGATTTGGTCTGGCCGCTGTGAAAAATGTCGGTACCCAGGCAATGGAAAGCATTATGATCGTAAGGCAGGAGAGACCGTTCGACAGTTTGCTCGATTTTTGTCGTCGTGTGGATCTGCGTGTATGCAACAAACGTGTGATTGAATCGCTGATCCAGGCCGGAGCTTTTGACACATTACCTGGGCATCGGGCCCAATTGCTGGCGATGCTGGATGAGACTGTTGAAGCGGCGTTGAAATGGCGCAAGGAACGCGAGGATCTGCAGATTCAATTGTTTGACTTTGTTGAGACGCCAAACTGGGAGATTGAATACCCGGATATCCCTCCTTATTCCTCAGGACAGCAACTGGAGCTAGAGCGTGAGTTGTTAGGCTTGTATCTCTCCGGGCATCCGCTGGATGACTATGAAGATGTGCTGGAATCGAGTGGGGCTGACCGGATCATGGAGCTGACCGAGGCGGCAGACGACACGATGACCGTCGCCGCGGGTATGGTTGTGTCTGTGAAGTCGATTACGACGAAACAGGGCAAGGCTATGGCGTTCATGGAGCTGGAAGACCAGATCGAACGCTGTGAAGTGGTTCTCTTTCCCGAGGTCTGGCGGCGTAGCCAGCAACATGTCGGGAAAGGTGAACTGCTCGTCGTGCGTGCCAAAGTCCAGCAGCAGGACGAAGGGTTTAAGCTGCTGGCTGAGGAAGTGGCGCCGTTGTCACCGGCGGCACTGGAACAGCAGCTGCGCAGCCGTGACCGGCGCGTCAAGCCCGGCAGCGGCAGCTCTTCGCGCCCGGCGCAGGCGGCTTCGCCGCGGCGGCCAGCGGGCGCGGGAGCCGAAGCGCAGCGCAGCAGCGCAGGCGT
>NZ_ANHX01000026.1 GCF_000316035.1 Paenibacillus sp. PAMC 26794 | reverse complement strand
CGAAGCGCAGCGCAGCAGCGCAGGCGGTGATGTTTCCGCTGCGCGTAGCAGCGGGAGCCACGGCTCGGCAGCGACGCGCAGCGATGCGGCGGGTACGGGCGCAGCCACGGCGGCGGCTTCCCGGGCCGGCGGTGCCGCTGAGGCGGCAGGCAGCCCGGAGCAGAGCCGCGAACCGCGGGCGGTGGAGCAGCGGGTGTTCGTGAAGATTGCTCCGCATGCGGAGAAGCCTGAGCTTCTGGCACGTCTGAAGCAGCTGCTTCAGGAGCATCCCGGACCTGTGGCGACGGTGCTCTTCTATGAGCAGCAGCAGAAGCTGCTTGCGCTGAGTGATGCCTACCGGATTAAGCCATCGCCAACCTTGTTTTCCGAGATGGAGAAAATGCTGGGTGAAGGCACAGTCAAAATTAAATAAGAGGCTGTCCCGTAAGTTATAACACTTATCCATAGTATGAAACCTGTTTGGCTCAATGCTGAACAGGTTTTTTTTGATTATTTTAGTGCGAGCGCGGTTCCCTGACGACAGGGTTTAAACAAACAAATTGCAGACTTGTTATAGGCCAGCTACAGTTCAGCGCTGAATGTACAATCCTGCAACATGTCCAGGGTAGGACTGGTCTCAACCATCCGCACATTTTATGAACATTTTAACAGGTTGCTGCATACACTTGAGAACACCGAAGGACCTCGCGGTCCTCGGGGGATTGATGCGGGAGGTCGAGATATGTCATATGAAATCGTAGAAGCCATGCTGGCCCGGCGGGGTGTACGGATTGATGCAATCGCCGCAATTGTATACCGTCTGCAAAAAGGGTACCACCCCGAACTGACCATGGACGACTGTGTAACCAGCGTGAAATCCGTTCTGCAGAAACGAGAGGTGCAATATACGCTCTATACGGGTATTGCTCTCGACGAACTTGCGGAGAAACGACTCTTGCCCCAACCTTTACAAGCTATTATGGAAGCGGATGAATCCCTGTATGGGGTGGACGAGACTCTGGCCCTCGGCATTACTCATGTGTATGGTATGATCGGTTT
Organism: Paenibacillus sp. PAMC 26794; assembly: GCF_000316035.1. Lineage (GTDB taxonomy): Bacteria > Bacillota > Bacilli > Paenibacillales > Paenibacillaceae > Paenibacillus. The sequence goes on along the minus strand of NZ_ANHX01000026.1, from coordinate 40,821 downwards.
AACCAGCTTTGGTTACCTGGATAAAGAAAAAATAGGTGTAATTCATGATTTGAACGAACATGAAACAGCCATTCATGTCTTTTTGGATGATCTTGTCGCAGGGGTGGCCGCTGCGGCTTCTGCCCGGATTGCACACAAAAATATTAAAGCCAAAAAATACCCCTCAGACCTTTAACACCCTGTATTTCCATGCTTGTATGCTATGGTCAATCTAATGACTCATATGAAGGTCTTCAAGGGCGGCTGACGCTGCCCTGATAAGCTTGGGGCTGCTTATGGAAGAGGTATCAACAAGAAGATTTCGTCAACCATATGAGTTATTCGTGGGGGATAAATGTCCCTCATGATCCCAAATTCTCCCCAAAGGTCCCGAACCCTTTCTTGCAGAAAAAAAGTGAGGTATGTTATCATTAGTCCAATATACGGGCTCTGAACATTAGCTTAGGGGGCGGACAAGGCATGTGGACGGTGATTTACATTGCACCGACAGCAAAGGTTGCGGACAAGATCAAGACCAAGCTTTCGGAAGAAGGTTTTCTGGTACAGACCCGTCCCATCAGTTTATCCAAGCAGCAATTTGAGATTCGCGTCCCTTCTGGGGAATTGGAAGAGGTCCAGGAAGTGCTGAATTCCATTCTGCATTCCTGATACGTTCGACATCGACGTGCCTTGGCAGATGAAGAAGTACCATCGGTACATAAGGGACTAATCGCGTAAGCGGAGAGAGGAATCGACTTGCATGTATTGTATGCTGCTGTCCTTCCTTCTTTTTTTGTTAGGACAAGGACCGACCTGGTTGCTCCCGGAGACCCTACCAAGATAGATTCAAACATCGGCGCAACAATCTTTCGGTTATTGCAGGTAACATCAATCGTGCTGACAGAAGCCGCTGATCCTTGCCCTGTACCGGCGGATTTTTTTGTTGTGAATGCTGGACAAGGCCCATGGCAGCGTGTGGGTCGTAAGCGGTTTACCGTAGCACGCGGATGAAGCTGCCACAAGCAGCGCTCTGCAGGTTGCGGCCATCAAATCAACGGCTGGAGAGGTGTAGTTGTGTTCAAAGATATATTCCAGAAGAAACGGAAGTACGCTACCATACCTTCCGAGCGTGCACTTCCCGGCGAAGGCCAGGAAGTCCTAGAACGCCCAAAACGTGAAATACCTGAAGGGCTTATGAACAAGTGCAGCAAATGCGGCACCATTCAATATAGCAAGGAATTGGAGAAAAATCTGAAAGTATGTCCTGCCTGCGGTTATCATATGCGTCTTAATGCTATGGAGCGTATTGCTATGGTACTTGATGATCAAGGATTTGTTGAGTTTGATGCTGATATGATATCGGTTGATCCGCTTGGCTTTCCTGGATATAGCAACAAATTGGAACAACAGCGTCTGAAATCGGGCCTGAAGGAAGCGGTAATTACAGGGGAAGGGACCATTGAGGGCCTGCCTGTAGTTGTGGCTGTCATGAGCTTTGATTTCTTCACAGGCAGCATGGGTTCTGTTGTAGGGGAGAAAATTACTCGTGCCATTGAGCATGCCACAGAGAAGCGCTTGCCATTGATTATTTTCTCAACATCAGGTGGTGCCCGGATGCAAGAGAGTATTCTCAGCCTCATGCAAATGGCCAAAACAAGCGCAGCTTTATCCCGTTTGGATGAACAGGGCGGGCTGTACATTTCGGTCATTACGGACCCGACGACAGGTGGAGTCTCGGCAAGTTTTGCGAGCTTGGGCGATATTAACATTGCCGAACCTGGCGCTGTATTTGGTTTTGCCGGCAGAATCGTTATCGAACAGACGATCCGTCAGAAGTTACCTGATGATTTCCAGACGGCTGAATTTAATATGCAACACGGTCAGTTGGACATGGTTGTGCACCGGAAAGAACTTCGGGCCACTCTTGGCAAGCTTCTGGATATGCATAGTGAAAAAGGAGGGGTCTAAATGGCGGGTGAGTTGCCATATGAAGCGCCTCTGGTTGAGATGCGCAAAAAGATTGATGAACTCGTACAGTTTGGACAGGAAAAAGGGATCGACTTCACGGACGAGATTGCCCGCCTGGAAGAACGTTACCATAGACTTGAAGAAGAGATCTACACTGGTATAACAGCAGCTCAGAAGATGCATCTGGCCCGTCATCAGCAGCGCCCAACGGCGCTGGACCTGATCCAGTTGATATTTACGGACTTCATTGAGCTGCACGGTGATCGCATGTTCGGAGACGATCTTGCGGTTGTTGGCGGACTTGCCAAGCTGAATGGAAAGACAGTAACGGTAATCGGACAACAGCGGGGGAAAGACACGAAGGATAATATAGCCCGCTTTTTCGGTAGCGCTCATCCAGAAGGTTTCCGAAAAGGACTGCGTCTGATGAAACAAGCAAACAAATTTGGCCGTCCTATTATTACGTTTATTGATACTAAAGGGGCGTATCCGGGTAATACTGCAGAAGAGAGAGGTCAATCGGAAGCGATTGCTCGCAACCTGATGGAAATGGCGAAGCTATCGGTTCCTGTTATTGTTGTGGTCATCGGCGAAGGTGGAAGCGGCGGTGCCCTCGCTATGGCTGTGGGTAATCGTGTGTTGATGCTGGAACATGCGATCTATTCTGCAATCTCTCCGAACGGCGCTGCTTCGATTCTCTGGAAGGATGCATCCAAGGCAGATCAGGCGGCTGAAGCAATGAAAATAACAGCCAAAGACCTGCTGGAGATGGAAGTCATTGAAGAGATTGTCCCTGAGCCACGCGGCGGTGCTCATCGGGATTATGAAGCGTCTGCTGCTTTCATCAGTAAAGCTTTGGTCCGTCATCTCGACGAGATGAAGGGTTGGAGCGGGGATCAGCTGAAACAGGATCGTTATGAGAAATTCCGTAAAATTGGATCGGTCACGTTTGAACCTCAAGCAACCATTGAAGCCCCTCAAGAGCTTGTAGAAGTCGATGTTGCGAGTAATTTGTCGGGAAATGCTGAATAATGTGACGAATTTCCTATACAAATGAGCAAAAGTATAGTAAATTTAATAGTTGGAAAAAGAAAAATAGATAAAGAGTAATACCTTTAAAATCGGAGGAAACCCAAAATGCGTAAAACGAAAATTGTATGTACCATTGGTCCATCCAGTGAATCTCTGGAGAACACCAAAAAATTGATTATGGCCGGTATGAATGTGGCCCGTCTGAACTTCTCCCACGGTGATTTCGATGAGCACGGCGGACGGATCATTGCGATTCGCCAAGCATGCGAAGAGTTGAACAAAACAGTAGCGATCCTGCTGGACACCAAAGGACCGGAAATTCGGACAGGTAAACTCGAAGTTGAACCGATCGAATTGGTTCAAGACGAGTACATCACTTTGACAACAGAAGAAATTCTGGGCACCAAAGAACGTCTTTCCATTACGTATACAGATCTTCCGAATGATGTTGAACCGGGATCTACAATTCTGATCGACGACGGTCTGATCGGACTGACTGTGGTGGAAGTGCAAGGCACCGAGATCAAATGCCGTATCGTTAACGGCGGATCGATCAAAAGCAAAAAAGGTGTTAACGTTCCGGGCGTTGCCATTTCTCTGCCGGGTATCACCGAAAAAGACGCTAACGATATCGTATTTGGTATCGAACAAGGTGTCGATTTCATCGCGGCTTCTTTTGTACGTAAAGCAAGTGACGTACTTGAGATTCGTGAATTGCTTGAAAAACACAATGCTGGACATATCCAAATCATCTCCAAAATCGAAAACCAACAAGGTGTCGATAACCTCGACGAAATCCTTGAAGTGTCTGACGGCCTGATGGTTGCTCGTGGAGACCTGGGTGTTGAGATTCCTGCGGAAGAAGTACCATTGGTACAAAAACGCATGATCCAAAAATGTAACGTTGCAGGTAAACCGGTTATCACAGCTACACAAATGCTGGATTCCATGCAGCGTAACCCGCGTCCAACACGTGCGGAAGCAAGTGACGTGGCGAATGCGATCTTCGACGGTACGGACGCAATCATGTTGTCAGGTGAGACAGCTGCGGGTAAATACCCAGTTGAATCTGTTCTGACCATGTCCCGTATTGCTGAAAAAGCAGAATCTGCTCTGCCTTACCAAGAGTTGTACCTGAAACAACGTGTTGCTCAACAAACAACAGTTACAGAAGCAATCAGCCAATCGGTTGCCCTCCAAGCTCAAGATTTGAACGCAAAAGCGATCATTACTTCGACTGAATCAGGACATACTGCACGCATGATTTCCAAGTATCGTCCAGAATCTCCAATCATCGCTGTGACAACGGAAGACAGAACTTCCCGTCGTTTGGCTCTGGCTTGGGGTGTAACTCCTGTCAAAGGAAGACTGGTTGATTCCACGGATGCTTTGTTCGAAAATGCAATTGAAGGCGGCGTAAAATCCGGACTTGTTAAAGAAGGAGACCTGGTTGTGATCACAGCAGGTGTACCTTTGGGTCGTTCCGGTTCTACCAACCTGATTAAAGTAAGCCAAATTCCAAACAACGCTTAATAGCGTCTTGGGTGGAGAAGCAACAGGAAAGAAGCAATGGGGCTTTATTGTCCCGTTGCTTTTTTTCCATCTTATTGACACTTTACAACGATATAACACGTATGAATGATAGAACGAAGGAGGCCGATAACGTGCGAGAACAGAGCAATGGTAACTGGTATGCGGCACGTCTTCGTGTACGCTATCAAGAAAGTGACCAGATGGGCGTGGTCTACCACGCGAACTATTTGAATTGGTTTGAAATCGGTCGAACTGAGATGATTCGCCAAATGGGGTATACATATCGTAAAATGGAGGAACAGGGGTTACTGCTTCCCGTAACCGGACTGGATGTGAAGTATCACAAGCCTGCCCGATATGATGATGAGATTATCATTTTCACCCGTATTGCTGCATTTAGTGGTCTGCGACTGAATTATGAGTATGACGTAAGACGCATGTCTGAAGAACCTGATGAGCATATGGTGATTGGAGAACGGGTATGGTCAACTGAGGAATCACTCCCCGGTGAACGGCTAGTTACAGGTTCTACCCAGCATGTGTGGGTGAATGGGGACTGGAAGCCAGTTCGGCTGGATAAAGCAGCCTCTGAGCTATACAGCGCGCTTGAAAAGGTGTGGCTTTCGGGAAAGGGGTAATACTTCAATGCGAAAATGGATGTGGGCTTTACTCTTATTCATTCCGGTGATTGAATTATTTGGTTTTATTCTGATGAGTGACTGGATCGGAGCCGGAAAGACATTGCTTCTCATGATTCTCACGTCCTTGATTGGTATAGCAATGTTGCAGTTTGAAGGGCGAAAAGTACTTGTGGACGCCAAATCCGAAATGGAGCGTGGCAAGGTACCTGGAAGAAAAATGGTCGATGGTCTTTTTATTTTTGTCGGTGGTTTCTTGCTTTTGATTCCAGGTTTTGTAACGGATCTGATCGGGTTTACACTGGTATTTCCATTAACACGTCCGGTTTACCGTCTGTTCTTCCTGGGGTGGCTGGAGAAAAAAATGAAAAGTGGAAAAATTACGTTTTATCGCCGTCCGAAATGAAACACCAGTTGTTTTGCATAATGGAAAAGGCTCCGCTCAGCAGATGATTTCTGTTGAACGAAGCCTTTTTCTATTTTTCCTGTGTGCTCATAAGATGATGCCTCATCGGACACGTCCGTTGATGATATACGTTCTAAGGTCGCGTAATACGTTAGCCCGATTGAACGCATCGAGGATCACAAGACTGACAGGGCCAATAATCAAGCCCAGAACACCGAACAACTTCAAACCCACAAACATGCCAACGAGCGTGGCGAGTGGGTCGAGCCCTACACTACTTGCAAGTACCTTCGGTTCAATAATCTGACGGGCGATCAGTAAGATCAGATAGATAATACTAATGCCAATACCCAGATACAGATCCCCATTCATAAAGAGGTACGCTGCCCAAGGCACCATGACCAGACCCACACCCAGATAAGGAAGCAGATCGACCAAACCAATCATCAGAGCGATGGTGAAGGCTGAATTGACTTGCAATATAAGCAGTCCAATCATGACGAATAGTGCTGTAATCGAGATCATGATCAATTGTGCTCTTGCATATCCGAACAGTGCCTTCTTAAGGTCAGTCCATATGTCGGATATCGGCTTGCGAATGGAAGAGGGTACCCAGCCCGATACGGTGATGCTATGCCGGGTCCAACTTTTGCTAATGAAGAATGTAGACAACAGAACAACGATTAATACCGCACCCATGTTAGGCAGGGAAGTCAGCAGACTCAGAATCATGTTGAAAAATCCGGTGACCAGATCTGTGACGGCTGTACCCACCGTTTCAGTCGTTTTACTAATATTGCTGTTGATGGTTTCCTGGTAGTTGGGATTTTCCTTGTAAAATTCATTGATCTGCGCAGTCAAACTCTGAATGGTGTCATTCTGGGTCCAGCGCACAAACGTGTCCTTGATCTCATCAACATGAAGATCAAAGCTTGTCGTAAGTGAAATGACTTCTTTTACCATGCGGGTAATCGCCGCAGACAGTACCACTGCAATGGCTCCAAAATAAAGGATCAATGAAATAGTCACAGCCAGCCAGCGGGGGAATCGTGCTCGATGCTGGAGCAGTTTCACTAATGGATTCATGGCATATGCGATAATCCAGGCAATCGCAAAAGGGTACAGAAGCGGGAACAGCAAGTATATGGCAACGGCGATCAGAATGGTCGCAATGATAACCCATAAACCACGGAGCAGGCGTTTCATTATTATTCTATCCAAGCATCAACTCTCCTTAGTTCAATTAAGCCGACCTATGTATGATCCATGAAGCAATATTAGAAATAGATGGCTATCTTAATTAATATAGAGCATTTACAAGGTTTTGAAACGCCGGGATGTTACCAGATCTTGTTCAAAAGCGGACTTTTGAACAAGATCTACGGGGATTCTTTCTTTTGCCTAGAGTATGCCTTAGTATTACAGAATATAGCAATAGAAAGTTCTTCATACGACAGGATTGGTTAAAAAACATTAAATGTCAACCTTGTTTTTGTAAAGGCTTTCAAAAATGCTTTATCGGACCGATAAAGAAGTTTGATGTGCGAATGAACTCTCATCATGTTCACATAAACGACAAAATCCAGTATGATGTTATAAGTGAATACCGATTGACAGATAGGAAAACCCCATTTTGAAATATTTGTTAATTTTAAAATGAAAATGTTTACAAAAAGAGAATAGGTGCATTTTGGCACTTATATGACACTCTGGAATGGTTCCTGATTTCGCTTATTAAAGGAGAGATGTAATATGACAGCTACCAAAGGTCTGGAAGGCATCGTTGCAACAACCTCTTCGATCAGTTCTATTGTAGACGGTGTGCTCACATACCGTGGTTACGATATCGACGATTTGGCTGAACATGCCAGCTTTGAAGAAGTTGCCTATTTGTTGTGGTTTGGTAAACTGCCAACAACGGATGAACTGAAATCCCTTCGTAAAAGCCTGAGCGATTACGCGCCGATTCCGAGCGAGTTGATTGCACAAATCCAATTGTATCCGAAAAACGTCAGTACCATGGCAGCACTTCGTTCTGCTGTCTCTGCACTTGCACTGTACGACGAGCAAGCGGATGAGATGACAACGGAAGCGAATGAGAACAAAGCGGTTAAGTTGCAAGCACAGTTGCCAACGATTGTGGCAGCCATCGCCCGTATCCGTCAGGGCAAAGAACCTGTGGCTCCAAAAGAAGGCGCTTCCATCGCAGAGAACTTTTTATATATGATGACTGGTGAAGAACCATCCGAGACCGCAGTGAAAGCATTGGATCAAGCCCTTGTCCTGCATGCGGATCACGAGTTAAACGCTTCGACATTTGCAGCCCGTGTAACGGTTGCTACGCTGTCAGATATCTATTCCGGTGTAACTTCCGCCATTGGCGCACTGAAGGGACCACTGCATGGCGGTGCTAATGAAGCCGTTATGAAAATGTTGAATGAGATTGGTACGCCTGATCGTCTTGAAGCGGCAATTCAGGAAAAATTGAATAATCGTGAAAAGATCATGGGCTTTGGACATCGGGTGTACAAAAACGGTGATCCACGCGCCAAACATCTACAGAAGATGTCCAAGGAACTTGGCGAGATGAACAATGATACGCGCTTGTATGATATGTCTGTGAAGATCGAAGAACTGGTAACAGGACAAAAAGGACTGAAGCCTAACGTAGACTTCTATTCTGCTTCTGTATATACCCAACTGGAGATCGAACAGGAATTGTTCACTCCGATCTTTGCCATCAGCCGGGTGTCTGGATGGACTGCGCATATTTTGGAACAGCTTGCGGACAATCGCATCATTCGTCCACGTGCGGAGTACACTGGTCCTACAGAACAGAAATACGTTTCTATTGAACTTCGCTAATAGCCGCAAAAACAGTATAATAATATGGACGAGGTGAAGGGTTGGAAAGCAGAGGCGCTACTGGCTTAAGCTCTCAGGACCCTTCTCTCAACAAGACTAGTGGTATGATGAATACTGCATATACGAAACCTAGGAGGAATTTTAACTATGAAATTAGAAAAATTTGCTCACCCAACTGAAGGCGAAAAAATCCAAATTGATAACGGTACACTTCAAGTACCTAGTAATCCAATCATTCCATTTATCGAAGGTGACGGTACAGGCCGTGATATCTGGAAAGCTTCCAAACGTGTATTGGATGCAGCTGTTGAAAAAGCTTATGATGGCAACAAAAAAATCGCATGGTATGAAGTGTTTGCTGGACAAAAAGCATTCGATACATACGGTGAGTGGTTACCGAATGATACACTGGAAGCCATTCGTGAGTATATCGTAGCGATCAAAGGACCATTGACTACGCCAATCGGTGGCGGTATCCGTTCCCTGAACGTAGCCCTGCGTCAAGAACTTGACTTGTACACATGCCTGCGTCCTGTTCGTTATTTTGACGGTGTACCTTCTCCGGTAAAACGTCCTGAGCTGGTAGACATGGTCATTTTCCGTGAGAATACGGAAGATATCTATGCAGGAATCGAGTATGCTGAAGGTTCTGAAGAAGTGAAAAAAGTGATCCAGTTCCTGCAACAGGAGATGGGTGCTAACAAAATCCGTTTCCCTGAGACTTCCGGTATTGGTATCAAACCAGTTTCTTCCGAAGGTTCGAAACGTCTGGTACGTGCAGCAGTGCAGTATGCAATTGACCATAACCGTAAGACGGTTACATTGGTACACAAAGGTAATATCATGAAATTCACAGAAGGTGCCTTCAAAAACTGGGGATATGAAGTGGCTGAAGAAGAGTTCGCTGACAAAGTATTCACATGGGCACAATACGACATCATCAAAGAAAACGAAGGTACAGATGCTGCGAATGCAGCACAAAAAGCTGCTGAAGATGCTGGTAAAATCATCGTAAAAGATGCAATTGCCGATATTGCTCTGCAACAAGTATTGACTCGTCCAGGCGAGTTTGATGTAATCGCAACCCTGAACCTGAACGGTGACTATCTGTCCGATGCACTTGCAGCCCAAGTTGGCGGAATTGGTATCGCTCCTGGAGCGAACATCAACTACGTAACAGGACATGCTATCTTCGAAGCGACTCACGGTACTGCACCTAAATACGCGGACAAAGATGTCGTGAACCCTGGTTCCGTTATTCTGTCTGGAGTAATGATGCTTGAGCACTTGGGATGGCAAGAAGCAGCTAACCTGATCTACAAAGGTATGGAAACATCCATTAACAATAAAACAGTAACGTATGACTTTGCACGTCTGATGGACGGCGCTACTGAAGTGAAATGTTCTGAATTCGCGGATCAAATCATTAAAAACCTGTAAGGGGAGATGTGAATCTTGACTATTCAGCGCAAAAAAATCACAGTAGTCGGCGCCGGTTTTACCGGTGCTACGACCGCATTAATGCTTGCCCAAAAAGAACTCGGGGATGTTGTGCTGGTTGATATTCCTCAACTGGAGAACCCGACGAAGGGGAAAGCACTCGATATGATGGAAGCAAGTCCTGTTCAAGGATTTGACAGTCATATCGTCGGTACTTCCAACTACGAAGATACTGCAGGTTCTGAGATTGTAATCATTACCGCTGGTATCGCCCGTAAACCGGGTATGAGCCGCGACGATCTGGTCAATACGAATGCGGGTATCGTGAAGTCCGTTTGTGAAAATGTGAAAAAATATTGCCCTGATTCCATCGTCATTATTCTAAGCAACCCGGTGGATGCGATGACTTATGCTGCTTATCAGACCCTTGGTTTTCCTAAAAACCGTGTTATCGGTCAGTCAGGTGTTCTGGATACAGCACGTTATTGTACTTTCATTGCGCAAGAGCTGAATGTATCTGTTGAAGATGTTCGTGGATTCGTTCTTGGCGGCCACGGAGACGACATGGTACCACTCGTTCGTTATTCGAGCGTAGGTGGTATTCCGATTGACACGCTGATTCCGGCAGAACGCATTGAGTCCATTGTTCAACGCACACGTGTTGGCGGAGGCGAGATTGTGAATTTGCTGGGTAACGGCAGTGCCTATTATGCACCAGCGGCTTCACTCGTTCAGATGACCGAAGCGATTTTGAAGGACAAGAAACGTATCATTCCAGTGATCGCTTATCTTGAAGGTGAATATGGCTATAATGATCTGTTCCTCGGTGTACCAACCATTCTAGGTGGTAACGGCATTGAGAAAATATTCGAACTTGAACTGACAACGGAAGAAAAAGCAGGGTTGGATAAATCTGCTGATTCGGTTCGCAACGTCATTTCGGTAGTAAACCTGTAAGTTTGAAAACTTTTTGAACAGAAGCTAAAAGAAAACCTCCGGTAAACCCGGAGGTTTTCTTTTCTTTGGATAAGTTCCCCAGTATAATGGGATGTGATGTATAGCACACCGAAAATGTTGAGGAGGATGAAAATTTTGACAATGATTATGTATCTGCTCCATATTGTTGGAGCACTGGCGATGGGATTCTATTTGATTCTGCCATTTGTGGTCGGTAAAATCCGTACCTTGAATGCTGCAGCACAAGAGGGAGCCTTTGCATCGCTTCGTTCTTTGAACAAAGTTGCGCAGTATGGACTTGTAATCCAACTTCTTACTGGTGGTTACCTGATGACCAAAGGTGAGTATTCTCATGTCTGGATGGCTGTCGTTGTTGTTCTGCTCTTGGCTATTGCGGCTATTGGAGGAATTATGGGTAAACCGCTGCGACTCGCTGCAGAAGGTGTGAAAAACAAGCGTGATGTGGGTCCTGAGCAAAGCAAGATCCGTATGTTCAGTACACTTCTGGCTGTATTCTTGCTAATCATGGTGTACCTGATGGTGAATAATCAGGTGATCTAAGTGCGTTGTGGACGGTTAATCCACCTTACGAAGATGTATTGTTAGTTGTAGGTTAAGCGTTTGCAGACGTAATTAGGACAAGCCGGATGATATGTAAGATGGTGTTTCGTTGAAACAAATGAAAAATAGACAGCCTCATGGGCTGTCTATTTTTTTGTTATTAGCAAGATAAAATCAGCAGTCCTGGGTTTATTTGAACTGAAACTAGAAAGATCACTACCATACATATCATCGTACGTAATCCATCAGACACGGTCTACATTGGTTAGGGTGTACTCACAGTATACGCACGCACTGCATTTCGACCATTGCGCTTGGATTCGTACAAGGCAGTATCAGCGTCGCGTAACAAGGACTCCAGCGAATCCGACCCTCCATTGTATTGGGCAATACCAAAGCTTGAGGTCAGCGTAATAGGAACTCCCTTAACATCCAGGGGTTCATTCAACAAAGCAACTCTCAGTTGCTCTGCAAGATTCTCGGCTTCTTGAAGCGAGGTATTCGGAAGAGCGATGACAAACTCTTCTCCTCCATAACGGGCGAACAACATCTCAGGGCTTAAATATCGATTACATACAGAGACCACATGAATGATGGCCTGATCGCCAACATCATGCCCGTACGTATCGTTGATGCGTTTAAAGTAATCAATATCAAATAAAATAAATGAAACAGGTTGCGGATTAAGCTGAGCTAGACTCAAAATCTCCCGTCCTCTATGCAAAAATTGAGTGCGATTATAGATTTTGGTCAGACCATCGAAATAAGCCAGTTGTTTCAGCTGTTCTTGCAAGAAGCGTTGTTCCGTTATATCGATTAGCATAATCAGACTGCCCACAGTCTGTGCATCCTTGTTATACACGTAAGATGTCCTGACCTGATAACAGACGGTCTCTCCATTTAACTGCCAGTACAGATCGGTTTGCAATCCTTCTCTTCCGTATTCAACGGGAAAAGTCTTTCCAGCAAGATTAAGCCAGATATCATCCAAGGGTTGGCCAATCATGGTTGTATTAAGCTCTGGCAACATGTCACGCAGAGATCTGTTGTAATCGACCAGTCGATTGAAACTATCCAGTACAATTACACCTTCACGCATGCTCTCGAAAATACTGTCTTTGGCTATAGGTACGATGGTCAGTAGACGTGAGGATAGAATCGCCCAGATATACATGGCAGATGTGATACACATGAGTACGGGTACGGGGTCCATCTCGCCGGGGGTCAAACCAAGCAAATACAGAAAAGCTGCGACCATAGGAATAATCTGTGAAGTAATGAGAGTAAGTAATTGACGACGATACATCTTCTTGGTGTGTCTCCATTGTCCGATCAGAATGAGGCAGGCACATAACAGACAGGAGAAGGTAAATGCACCGTGTACAACATACCATTGACCCACTGCGATATCCATCAGAGGAACGGGACTATCTTCTCTCAGCCATACTTTTTTATAAAATAGATGATGAAAGTCATTGGTTGCAACCATACCTAGTGTAATGGAAGGGATTACAAACAGCGCGGCAGTTACCTTTTTGGATAACGTTCTTCCTGTGTACTTTATCATCAACATGAGGCCAAGAGATGCGGAGAAGGGCATGCCTATATACTCCACGGTGGTCCAAAACTTCATCTGTTCCAGCGTGTTGCTGGCTAGCTCAATCGCATAACCAAAAGTATATATGGAGAGTGCTGCTGTGTAGAGAATGAATATTTTGGAACTGGGAATCTCGGATCTTCTGAAATAGGTATATAAACACAAAAAGACATTCAGCACGGCTGAAGTAGCGACGAGTGTTATATATGAATTAATATGCGATTCCATTGTCAGGTCTCCATGTTAGGTTAGAATGATTAAACCAATAAAGATGAGAGTTAAAGCACATCAGTATACTGTACATTGTACATCAGCCCAAGCAGCATAGGAATACACTTTGTATCATGAAACAGTCTAATTTCGAATAAATTTCGAATTTTGGCCAAACAGGCATAGAAGCAAATCGGTTGTTTGATATCCAAAGAGAGTGGTAAATAACGATTAGAGACAGCACACTGAGGCTTAAGTTGCTGTTCATCGCAGAAGAATAATCTGAACTGTTCATGCCATCCTACAGAATGAGACTTTTTCAGAGAACGAAAGACAAGGAAGGTTACAGTTAGAGTCCATGTCTTCTGTAATCCAAACATGTTCACATTTTGAGAGGAGAATGTTAGATGTCAACCAACACACAACAAAATCAAAAAACAATGCCAGCACAGCATCAGGATCAACGCCCCGGTATTGAATCGGAGATGCATCCCAGACCGGAATTTGAGAAGCCTGAATACAAGGCAGCAGGTAAACTGACGGGTAAGGTGGCCCTTATTACAGGGGGTGACAGCGGAATTGGACGTGCTGTTGCTGTTACGTATGCCAAGGAAGGCGCGGATGTCGCCATTGTATACCTGAGCGAGCACGAAGATGCCAAGGAAACGAAACGTCAGGTCGAACAAGAAGGACGCAAGTGCATCTTGATTGCAGGTGACATTGGTGATGATGCCTTTGCGAAGAAGTCGGTTCAGCAGACAGTGAATGAAATGGGCAAACTGGACATTGTCGTGAATAACGCAGCAGAGCAGCATCCACAGCAGAATCTGGAGGACATTACGCCAGAACAGCTGGAGCGTACATTCCGTACGAATATCTTTGGCATGTTCTATGTGACGCAGGCAGCCCTGCCACATCTGAAGAAGGGCAGTACGATTATTAATACAACCTCTATCACAGCCTATCGCGGAAGCCCAACCCTGCTTGACTATTCATCTACCAAAGGAGCAATCACTTCGTTCACTCGTTCGCTATCGATGAATGTGATTGAGAAGGGAATTCGTGTCAATGCCGTTGCACCAGGGCCGATCTGGACACCACTCATTCCATCCACATTTGATGAGAAAAAAGTAAGTGAGTTCGGCGCAACGCAGCCAATGAAGCGGCCAGGACAACCGGATGAACTAGCTCCCGCCTATGTATATCTTGCTTCAGATGATTCCTCGTATGTGAGCGGACAGGTGATGCATGTGAATGGCGGCGAAGTGGTGAACGGATAATACTTTAAAGACGTTTAGATTCAGGATAAGATTGATTATATAGAGAGGCGTATCGCTTTCAGCATGGCTGAGCGGTGCGCCTTTTTGATATCAGGTGAATATGTATGTCAAAGATGCGGTTTAGCACCTGTTTACAAAAGTCGGCATCTCTGTTGATACAACTATGATAATTTATTAATAGCCTTGTCTGACTGTAGTTGATAGCGTATTACAAAGTACTGACTGAAAAGATTGGGAGTCCCCTAATCTGTGATATGATAGATCGAGCAATTATACTCGGAGGGGCAAGTCCGTGGGGACCGAATTGAACTGGATTCAATGTAGAGCAAATCATTAGATATTAATCTGATCATAAAGGAAGAGATAGATGAGACCGTTCCGAATTCGCCTTGCCATCATTATGATGGTGCTGATCGGCGTATCCGTCATTGTGGCTGGATATACGATGGGCAGAGTGTTTAAGACTACGCATATAGCCGCATTGGAGCAAACCATGGTGCGCGAGATTAATTTGCTCAAAGCAACTTTTCCATTCCATGATGCAAGTGATCCAACCTCGGAAGCCACACGAAAGTATTATTCAGATCGTGCGCTGGAACTGGATCGTCTGACGGACTCCCGGGTAACCTTCATCAATAAAGACGGCACGGTCATTGGAGATTCCGAGAGTGATCCGGCATCCATGGATAATCACTTGAACCGTGAGGAGATTAAGGGTGCTGTCGGAGATGGATACGGGCAATCCATACGTTACAGTGAGACATTGGGACAAGACATGCTGTATGTAGCACTACCTGTGAATTCGGATCAAAGTGACATGATTGAAATACCTAGCGGCAAATTTGATGGTTACATTCGTCTATCCATGAGTCTGCATGCGGTTGATCAAGGGCTTCAGCGTGGTTGGATGATTATGTTTGCTGCACTTGGATTATTGTTCTTAATTGTCGCGTTTGTCAGTTATCGAGTTGCACGTGGATTAACCTCCCCGATTGAGCATATTACAAAAGTGGCCCATCGGATCACCAAGCTGGAATACGATGCCAGAGTTGATGTAACGCGTAGAGATGAGATCGGACAGCTGGGGCTTGCCATAAACGGAATGGCAGACAGCTTGCAGTCCCAGCTGAAGACGATTCGTGACAATGAAGCGTTGTTACAGAGTGTCCTCGCGAACATGACCGGAGGTATTGTCATGATCGACGCAGGGCAATCCATTGCACTGGTCAATCGGGAAGCGGAGCGTATGCTTGGTATTCAGGCAGGAAAGGTTACGGGTAAACCTTATACTGAATTGAAAAGACACTACGAATTAACTCGTACCATTGAAGAGAGTGTTGCACTGAAAGAACGGATGCATGAAGAAGTGAGTGTGTTCAACCCGGAGGAAAAACTGATCCGTATTGATGGAGTACCGATGTCCGAAGATGATGGTGGGTATCGAGGCATGTTGTTCCTGTTGCAGGACGTGACGGCGATTCGCCGATTGGAGTCAATGCGCAGTGAGTTCGTTGCAAATGTCTCTCATGAGCTCAAGACACCAGTCGCTGCAGTCAAAGGGTTTGCCGAAACGTTGCTCAGCGGCGGGGTACAGGATAAGGAGACAGAGCGATCATTCCTGAAGATCATCTATGATGAAGGAGATCGACTTAACCGATTAATTGGGGATATTCTGGAGTTATCCAAAATTGAATCGAAACGCGCACCGCTGCAATGCTCACCTGTTCATGTACACTCTTTCTTCGAAATGGTGCTGGGCACCTTGTCCAAGGTGGCGGAGAAAAAGCAGATTCGTCTGGAAATGCATGTTCCGGAGGAACTGTACATTGAAGCGGATGAGGACAAGATGAAGCAGATTTTCATCAATCTGTTATCCAACGGCATCAATTATACCCCCGATGGTGGACGAGTGAAGTTACAGGTGACGATGGATAACGATGATGAAGTTGTCTTTGCGGTGTCGGATACAGGAATTGGCATACCGAAAAAAGATTTGCCGCGAATCTTCGAACGGTTCTATCGTGTTGATAAAGGCAGATCCCGTAATTCAGGGGGCACAGGCCTTGGACTTTCCATCGTTAAACATCTGGTGGAATTGCATCATGGCAAATTGTCTGTAGAGAGTGAACTGGGCATGGGGACAACGTTCCGTGTGATCCTTCCATTCATTCAAGACGAAGAGATGTAGGCGTCTGGTATCAAAATGTAAAAAGTGTGTATTGTTTTACACCGCGTTAACAAATTAGTGCTATGATAGAAAAAGTGTTGTGGCAACAGACAACCTATGAAGAGAGAAGGGGTATCATGGCACAGCGTTTGCTAGTTATTGAAGATGAGCCTACATTATCAAGATTACTCACGTATAACCTGACACAGGAAGGTTATGACGTTACGGCAGAGGATCACGGATCTGCAGGATATGACCGGGCCTTGTCTCAGGAATTTGATCTCATTTTACTGGATCTGATGCTTCCGGGTATGAATGGTCTGGACATTCTGAGTAAGCTAAGAATTCAGGGTGTCAGTACACCCGTTATCATTCTGACGGCGAAGACCGGTGAAGCTGAGGTTGTACAGGGACTGAAATCGGGTGCCGATGATTATATTACCAAACCATTTGGTGTATCGGAGTTATTAGCCAGGGTGGATGCGGTATTAAGACGTTATTCCAATGGTGAAGATCTACCACAGCCTGAAGACAAGGATGGCTCACGAATTATTCTGGGAGAGCTGGAGATCTATCCTCTGAAGTATGAAGTGACACTGGGTGGACAATCCATCAGTTTGCGTCCCAAAGAGTTCGAAGTACTGTTATATTTGGCCAAAAAGCCAGGTGTGGTGCTGACACGGGATGATCTGATGAACGCGGTGTGGGGCTTCGATTATATCGGAGGTCAACGAACCGTAGACGTTCACGTAAGCTCATTACGCAAAAAGCTGGAATTAGACCCGGAATCGGTTCACATTGATTCCATTCGTGGTGTAGGTTATAAATTGGTTGTCAAAAGAAAAACTCCCCATCATTCAAGTTAGCAATGATCGGGGAGTTTTATTTTACGTTCGTTTAACATAAAGGAGGATTTTCCTTTACGTAGAGGGAGTAGCATGGACTTATCTGGGTGATACTTTGTACCTACATAACCTGCCTCAAGACGGAGCTATTACGTAAAGGAGATTGCGCATTTATGCCTATGTTGCTCGAAGTGAAACCCGACCAGCCTCATGTTGTTTTACATAATGAAGAATTAACTACACCCGAAATGGAGCAAAATACAGTAACAGTGGTTGCTGAAGAACCTGTTATCCGTCTGCATGACTATTATCGTCAGGTTCCTGTCGCCGGGATCCATACGACCTGTGGGGAAGCTGCGATGATGATGAATCAGGATCAGGAGCACCCTTGCATCGTATTATGTGATGAGCAGATGAAACCTACTGGTTTGTTAATGCGAGAGACGTTATATCGCATGTTAAATGGCCGTTTTGCTGCAGATCTATTCTACCGTAAGCCGGTCATACAAGTAGTGAATAAATCTCCCGTTATTGCAGATATTCATATGGAAGCCTCAACGATTATTGATATCGCACTTGGACGGAATGAACAGCATTTCTACGATTGTCTGCTGGTTACGGAACAAGGCAGACTGCTCGGTGTGTTGACGATGCGTGACGTAATGTCGCTCTCCCGCAGATTGCAACAGGCTTCTTCGGCAGAACGGGTACGTACGGTGTCCGAGAGCAGGCAGGAGATATCCAGAATCAACGATGCGGTCACCAAGCTGGTGCATGCTGCTAATCAGACTGTACATGAAGCACGTGAGATCATGGCATTGTCCAAGCAGGGCGAAGAGAGTTTGAAGCATGTTGATGCTTCCTATAACCGGGTACATCAGCATATGGAGAGTCAAGGACAACATGCGGATCACATGCTGAATTCGATCAAAACAGGCTCAGGCATGGCACAATCCATTCGCTCCCTGGCAGATCAAAGTGGTCTCCTCGCCCTGAATGCTTCCATCGAAGCAGCTCATGCCGGTGAATATGGACGAGGTTTTCAGATTGTTGCAGGCGAGATTCGAGCGCTCGCAAAACAGACCCGTGAGGTTGCGGGGAACATGTCTTCATTGCTAGAGAATATTGGTGGATTGACCCTTCAGACTGTTGAACTGGTTAAGGCAAGCGGAGTGGAGATTGACGACAGTTCGGTGCATGTCACCGCAGGGGGAGCAACGTTCCGACAACTGAACAGTGCAGTGAGAGATTTGTCTCGTATAGCAGAGGAGATCGCCATGGAAGGCGGGAAAGCTGGAGAAGTCGCAGAGCACATTCGTACGAAGCTGGATGAGATGGTTTCGAATAGTGAGTAATATAAAGTAGTCAATAAGGCAGACATCAGGAATCAGATTGATCCATCAAGCAGATCATGAAGGTTAAGGATGTCTTTTTTACATTCCGTTAACATGAAAGTGATACTGTTTTTACAATGAAAGGGTAGGATATTAAAGATGGCCGAGCAGCGATGAAAGATTATCAGTATCGGTCTCAACGTAAAGGGAGTTTCCGTGTCCCTGCAGCGAAGGAGAAGTGAACATCCATGAAGGACCTCATTCACATTGAAAATCTTAATTTATATTATGATACGCATCACGCGCTTAAAAATATATCGATGGATCTGCCGGAAAAAACCGTTACTGCGTTCATCGGGCCGTCAGGTTGTGGTAAGTCAACATTGCTTCGCACGTTAAACCGGATGAATGACATGATTCCGGGTGTTCGTGTGGAAGGACAGGTTATGCTGAATGGCTCTGACATTTACAGTAATGAGATTGAAGTGGAGACACTGCGCAAACGAGTTGGCATGGTGTTCCAACAGCCGAATCCTTTTCCAAAATCCATATACGATAACGTGGCTTATGGACCGCGCTTGCACGGGTTAACCCAAAAGGCTGAACTGGATCAGTTGGTGGAACAAAGTCTTGTCCATGCTGCCCTGTGGGATGAAGTGAAGGATGTATTAAAAAAGTCGGCACTTAGTTTGTCCGGCGGACAACAACAGCGTCTCTGTATTGCACGGGCGCTGGCTGTACAGCCTGACGTTCTGCTGATGGATGAAGCAACGTCCGCACTTGACCCGATCTCCACATTGAAGATTGAGGAACTGGTGAAGGAATTGCATCACAAGTACACGATCGTTATGGTTACCCACAATATGCACCAGGCAGCACGGGTATCTGGACGCACGGTATTTTTCCTAAATGGTGAAGTGGTGGAGGCAGCTGATACGGAGACGTTATTCTCCACACCGCAAGATTCCCGGACCGAGGATTATATATCTGGAAGGTTCGGTTAAGCGAGCTGAATTGGAATGATCCCGGCATACCCGGAGATGATGGATAAGGAGGACATGAAATCTATGATTCGCAGAAAAGAATTTGATCAGGAGCTTGAAGAGCTGCGTACCTTGCTCAAACAAATGGGTGAACATGTAGGAGCAGCACTGGATGGTGCTATTGAGAGTTTACAAACGATGAACGCGGAGAAAGCTCAGGTCATCATCAAGAATGATGCGAATCTGAATGCCCTTGAAGACAAAATTATGGAACTTGGCTCCAAACTGATCATCACACAACAGCCGGTGGCGAAGGATCTCAGACGTATTATCGTGGCATTCAAAATCTCCAGTGATCTGGAGCGTATGGGAGATCTTGCGCTCGACGTGGCGAAGGTGACACTCCGGATGGATGGACAGAAGCTGATTAAACCTCTGGTGGATATCCCGCAAATGGCAGAAATCGTGAAATCCATGATTGATGAATCCATCGAATCTTTCCTGAAAGAAAACACAGATCTGGCCTACAAAATGGCTCAAACGGACGATCAGGTTGATCAACTGTACAGCCATATGATCAGTGATCTCTACACGTTAATGACAGAGCATCCGAATCAGGCTTCACAGGCTATGCTGTTGATGATGGTTGGACGTTACATTGAACGTATTGGTGATCATGCAACCAACATTGGTGAGAGCACGGTATACCTGGTGACAGGTAAACGTCCGGATCTGAATCAATAGAAGAGTATTGCTGTATACCAAATGAAGGACTTTCTCCCGGGTGGCCTGTGCACAGGCTGTCTGCGGAGAAGGTTCTTTTTTTGCGAGTAAAAATGAAGTGAAAAGAGGCTATTCTTTTTGATGTGACAGGTGGGTATGGTATCATGAGAATAGATGTAATTTGAAGAGGTTGACCATATGATACGCGAGGTGCTGGAATGGACAAGTTTATTCTCATAGATGGAAATAGCATTATTTACAGGGCGTTTTTTGCAATGCCGCCTCTGACCAACTCGAAAGGTCTGCATACCAATGCGGTATATGGCTTCACTACGATGCTGCTGAGACTGCTTGAAGAGCATAAGCCTACACATGTCATGGTTGCATTTGATGCAGGCAAAATCACGTTCCGCCACGAAGGGTATCAGGAATACAAGGGTGGACGGGAGAAAACACCACCAGAGTTGTCAGAGCAATTCCCTTTGCTCAAAGAACTGCTGAAAGGACTTGGTATTGCTCAGTTTGAGCTGGCTGGATTCGAAGCAGATGACATCATCGGAACGTTAACCAAACGCGCAGATGAAGCGGGCAGACAGGTGCTTGTTGTATCGGGTGACAAAGATATGCTGCAGCTTGCTTCCGAACATGTCCATATCGGACTGACACGTAAAGGGGTAACCGATATTGAGCTGTATGATCCTGCTCAGATTAAGGAGCGTTATGGTCTGACGCCGCTGCAAATCATTGATCTCAAGGGTCTGATGGGCGATGCGTCCGATAACATTCCGGGGATTCCCGGAGTTGGAGAGAAAACAGCGTTGAAGCTGCTGCACCAGTTCGGTTCAGTAGAAGATGTGCTGAACGGCACAAGTGAGCTGAAAGGCAAGATGAAAGAAAAGATCGAGGCCCATGCCGAAGATGCCCGGATGAGCAAACAACTCGCGACGATTCACCGGGAAGTTCCGCTGGAGCAGACGTGGGAGGATATGCAATTCGCTGGATTAAAAGAAGAACATGCTGGCCCTGCATTGGCGAAGCTGGAATTCAAATCCTTGCTCGAACGCCTGTCCTTCAGTGGCAACATCATTTCTGAACAGGAAGCAGTCCCTGCTGCCGAGGTGGAGTCTTCCATTGCAACAGAGGACAACATCAGTGAGCTGTTCAGTTCACTGGATTCCATTGATGTCCTCCACGTGGAGACACATGGGGATAACCCGCACCAAGCGAAATTGATTGGACTTGCTGTAGGTTCTTCTGGAACATATACGTTCATATCTCCCGAATTGCTTCATTCCGAGGCAGCGGCTCCAGTGCGGGCATGGCTTGGTAATTCAGACCAGCCAAAGCGCGGTTATGATCTTCATCGCGTAGACTTGGCCCTTCATGCGCATGGCATTGAATTCGCGGGTGCGTCATTCGATGTACAACTGGCAGCTTATTTGCTTGATCCAACGGAATCCAACCAGACGATTAGTGGACTCACGAGCAAGTATGGTCTGCCGTCGCTCGTGGAGGATGATACAGTCTTGGGCAAAGGGGCCAAGTACAAGGTGCCGGAAGTGGAGATCTTGGGTGATTTTCTGTGCCGCAAAGCTGCTGCAGTAGCAGCCATTATTCCACTTCAGGAGCAGGTGCTGGAAACGGATGAGATGAATTCGCTTTTCCATGAGATGGAGATGCCATTGTCACGTATATTGGCGGACATGGAGAAACTGGGCATTAAGGCCAATACAGCCGATCTGCAGGCTTTGGGCAGTGAGTTTGAAGAACAGATCAGCAGGCTGATGGCTGAGATCTACAAGCTGTCAGGAACGGAATTTAATCTGAATTCACCGAAGCAACTGGGTGAGATTTTATTTGACAGATTGGGCTTGCCAGTGGTGAAAAAAACAAAAACCGGTTATTCCACAGATGCTGAAGTATTGGAGAAATTGGCTCCTTATAATGATGTGGTCAAGCATATTCTGCAATATCGTCAGCTTGCCAAGCTGCAATCCACTTATGTGGAAGGTTTGCTCAAAGAGATTTCCGATCGCGATGGCAAGGTGCACACGTATTACCGTCAGACCATCGCTGCAACGGGACGACTTAGCAGTCAGTTCCCGAACTTGCAGAACATTCCGATTCGGATGGAGGAAGGTCGCAAAATCCGGAAGGTATTTGTTCCTTCCGAGCCCGGATGGTCCATTTTGGCAGCAGACTATTCCCAGATTGAACTGCGTGTACTGGCCCACATTTCGGACGATGAGCGCTTGAAGGAAGCGTTTGTCAATGATATGGATATTCATACAAAGACCGCTTCGGATGTATTTGGCGTGAAGCCTGAGGATGTGGATGGGGATATGCGTCGTTCCGCCAAGGCAGTAAACTTTGGTATCGTGTATGGAATAAGTGATTATGGCTTATCACAGAACCTTCATATTACGCGTAAAGAGGCCGCGCAGTTTATTGATCAGTATTTTGAAGTCTTCCAGGGTGTACGCCGATATATGGATGACATTGTGAAGGAAGCTCGTCAGGATGGTTACGTCAAAACGTTGTTGGAGCGACGTCGCTACCTGCCAGAGATTAATGCCAGTAACTTCAACCTGCGTTCTTTCGCAGAGCGTACGGCGATGAATACACCGATTCAGGGAACTGCGGCAGATATCATTAAGCTGGCCATGGTACAGATGGATGAAGCGCTGCGGGAACGCCAGCTGAAGAGCCGCATGTTGCTTCAGGTGCACGATGAACTTGTATTCGAAGTGCCTGCGGATGAATTGGAACTGATGAAAGAGTTAGTCCCTTCTGTTATGGAAAAAGCATTGGAACTGTCGGTTCCGCTGAAAGCCGAAGTCAGCTTTGGTGATAACTGGTACGAAGCGAAATAAATCAAGTGCTGCGCGTTTTTTCCGGTATTTTACAAAAGGCCTTTCCATGTTTGAGATATAAGAAAAGGGTCCCGCTGAGCGCCATCTTCCGTTATAATATAGGGGAGGTGAGAACATCATGCCGGAATTACCGGAAGTCGAAACAGTCAGAAGAACATTGAATCAACTTATTGTGGGCAGAACGATTGATCATGTTACCGTTAGCTTGCCGCGGATTATTCAGCGGCCGGACGACATAGATGCATTTGCAATGGAACTCGCGGGACATACCGTCATTGGGGTGGAGCGCCGCGGCAAGTTTTTGCGTATTTTGCTGGACGGGCTGGTGCTTGTCTCCCATCTGCGGATGGAAGGAAGGTACGGTGTGTACGAGCAGCATGAAGATGTGGAGAAACATACACATGTGATCTTCCATTTTAATGATGGTACGGAATTGCGTTATAAGGACGTGCGTCAGTTCGGTACGATGCATCTGTTCAATGCAGGTGAGGAACTGGTGTCCAAACCTTTGCTGAAGCTGGGACTGGAGCCGCTTGATCCAGCCTTTACGGTAACTGCATTCCGTGAGGCGGTTGGCAAGCGTACAACCAAAATCAAGGCTGTGCTTTTAAATCAGGCATATGTGGTCGGTATCGGGAATATTTATGTGGACGAGGCTCTATTTCGCGCAGGTATCCATCCCGAGACCATCGCCAAGACACTGACCGAAGCTCAGTTAACGGTGCTCCATGAAGCGATTGTGGCTACGTTGCAAGATGCAGTGAATGCAGGGGGATCTTCCATCAAGTCCTATGTGAATGGACAGGGTGAGATGGGGATGTTCCAGCATCAACTGAAAATCTATGGACGCAAATCAGAACCTTGTACAACTTGTGGTACGTTAATTGAAAAAACGGTGGTTGGTGGCCGTGGAACGCATTTTTGTCCGAACTGTCAGCTGCTGTAACATGAACTGAATGAACGAAATGATGAAATCATAGCACCCTTGGATTCCTCCCTCCATATACTGATATGGCAGAAATAAGCGGGCGTATACCCATACTGGCATCTTCAGTTGGCACGAGTACCGCACAGAGGAGGAGTCCGGGGTGCTGCATCATTTTATTTCATTGCTGGCGCTTGCTTTGGCGCTTAGTTTAGATGGTTTTGGAGTCGGGATTACATATGGGTTACGGAGGACTAAGATTCCCCTGTTATCTATCGCTGTTATTTCGATCTGTTCGGGATTGGTTATTGCCTTGTCGATGCAAGTAGGTGTGTTGTTGTCCCATGTGGTGTCACCGGATATCGCTTCGATCGTGGGAGCCGTTATATTGATAGGTATTGGTGCATGGTCACTGTTGCAACTTATTCGAAAGCAAGGCAAAGAACAGCTGGAAACAGACACGGGAACGGGTGAGGGAACAGAAGCAACGGTAACTGGAGTGGGGGTAGCACAAGAGAGACTGTCGGCTTCAAAGGGCAGAAATCAGGTGCTCGCACTGGATCTGGAGCAGTCGGCTTCAAATGGATCACTGGAACGAATGGTATTTACACTGGAGCTGCGCAAGCTGGGCGTTGTCATTCAGATTCTTCGCAGTCCCTCCAAGGCGGATATGGATAACTCGGGGAGTATATCTGCCCAAGAAGCGATGTGGCTGGGTATTGCCCTGTCTCTGGATGCGTTTGGAGCAGGTTTGGGAGCGGCACTTCTGGGATTCCCTACACTATGGACAGCACTCATTATTGCACTGTTTAGTGGGGCGTTTCTGTCACTCGGCATGAAGGTTGGCCTACGATTCTCAGCTCTGCGCTGGATGCGAAGACTGTCTGTATTGCCAGCGCTATTGTTAATGATTATGGGAATAATGAAGTTGTTATGAGGTGAAACGATGAATATAGGCTTAACCGGCGGGATCGCGACAGGCAAGAGCAGTGTTTCCGCCTATCTCGCCAGTAAGGGAGCGTTGCTCATCGATGCAGACGTTATTGCCCGGGAAGTTATGATGCCCGGGCATCCCGTGTTGGCCGCCGCTGTTAAGCGGTTTGGACAAGCCATACTGAACGAAGATGGAACACTGAATCGGAAAAAGCTTGGAAGTATTGTTTTCGAACAACCCGAGGAACGAAAGGCATTGGAGGCTATCACACATCCGGCGATCCGAAGAGAGATGCGCGAACGGGCTGCTGCATACGCGTTGCAATATCCGGATAAACTTGTGGTGTCTGATATTCCTTTGCTCTACGAATCAGGCCTGGAGGACGGTTTCGAGGAAGTCATGGTTGTATATGTCCCGAGATCGGTGCAACGAGATCGCTTGATGAGTCGGGATGGAATGACTGCAGCACAGGCCGAGGCTCGAATGGATGTACAGATGGATATTGAGCGCAAAAAGCAGCTGGCAGACATTGTCATCGATAACAGCGGCTTATGGCCTGCGACGGAGCAGCAAATTGACTCATATCTACAGCGTAAGGGTTTGTTATGAGAATATTGCGTAAAAAACGTGTACTGCTGTTGATGTTTGTGTCCTTTGTACTGGTGTTATTTCTGAATACAAACTGGATGGCATGGTTCTATCCCATACATTATAAGGAAGAGATCCGTGCCCAATCTCAGAGCTATGAGGTTGATCCGTTTCTGATTGCTTCCATTATCAAGGTGGAGACCAATTTCAAGACAAGCAAGGAATCCAAACGAGGTGCCATTGGTCTCATGCAACTGATGCCAGACACGGCCAACTGGATACTGGAACAAGCCAAAATTCCCGACACTTCGCTGGAGGAATTGAAGCACGAGCCTGAACGAAATATTCAATTAGGCACATGGTATCTGCGGAATCTGGCCGATCAATTCGATGGCAATGAAGCAGTTATGATCGCTGCCTATAATGCGGGTCCAGGCAAAGTGAACAGTTGGCTTAGAGATGGTGTATGGGATGGCTCGTTCGATACAGTGAAAGATATTCCGTTTGGTGAGACGCGTCACTATGTACAAAGAGTCATTTACTATTATAATCAGTATGTAAAGATCTATAATACGTTCTAAGTATATAAGTAGAAGCACAGAGCAGGCCGGTTATTCACCGGCCGCTCCATGCTCCTCTGTGTAGCGTATTACGATGCAGATATTATTGGTATTGACCTGCCAATTGCTGTTCTGCAATTGTTACCAGACGCTTCGTGATGTATCCACCGATCGAACCGTTCTCGTAAGAAGTCATGTTACCTTGGTATCCGTCTTGTGGGATGCTGATTCCGAGTTCTTGAGCAACTTCATATTTCATTTGCTCGAGTGCTGCGGAAGCTTTAGTTACCACCAAGTTGTTGGAGTTACCATTGCTTTGTGCCATTGCTGTTCACCTCCTCGCGGGTTGGTAAAAGTATTATGTGTCGGCAATGCGTTTTTCATTACAAAATCAGTACAGGGAATATGTGGTAAAAAGTAAAACGTGGGAAGTGATCTGTTTTGAAGTGTCCTTATTGCGGTTATATGGGTACCAAAGTGCTTGATTCGCGTCCGGCCAACGAAGCAAAATCCATTCGTCGTCGCCGTGAGTGTGAGCAGTGTGCCCGAAGATTTACAACGTTTGAGATGATTGAAGAGACTCCACTGATCGTTATTAAGAAAGATGGTAGCCGGGAAGAGTTCAGCCGGGACAAGATTCTCCGCGGGCTTATTCGTGCCTGTGAGAAACGTCCAGTCTCCGTAGAGACCCTGGAGATGATGGTATCTGAAGTGGAGAAATCTCTGCGTAATACAGCTGATGCTGAAGTGGAGAGTCGCCAGATTGGTGAGTTATTGATGGAACAGTTGTTTCCGGTCGATGAAGTGGCGTATGTCCGTTTTGCGTCGGTGTATCGTCAGTTCAAAGATATCAATATGTTCATGAAAGAACTAAAATCCCTGTTGTCCAAAGACAATCTGGAGGATTAGTGAAGTTGGTAAAGGGAGAAGAGCAGTCTGGAGTTCCAGTCCGTGTGTACCAGAGAAATCGGTTGTTCTTCTCCAATCACTTTGGATCTTAAAAAGTGATTGACAGCGAAAGCTGGATTTTATATGATATAGGAGTCGCCTGTGGAACGTTGCAGTGTTGGACAGGTTATCTATTTCATATCCTGGGGCCTTAGCTCAGCTGGGAGAGCGCATCGCTGGCAGCGATGAGGTCAGGGGTTCGATCCCCCTAGGCTCCATAATTAAGAACGCCATCACATTATTGCGATGGCGTTTTTTTTGTGGTGAAATAAATCAGAACATGCATTAATTAGAATTTTTGGACTTGGGGTCGAGCTTGGGGACGAATATTCTAGATGAAAAAATCGAGGGTTTAATTCCTGACCGTGGAGTTGTCAAAAAAAGTGTAGTTTGAAAATAAGGAGACCCTTCCGGCGGGATATTGTCCAGCCGGAAGGGTCTGCATTATTCTGTATACGCTTTCACTTAGCCGAATATTCGACGAACCTTACAAAGATTGTGGCTTTCGGCGCGGGTGGAGATGGCTTTGGGAGCAAAAAAGTTGTCCGTCTTGCCTAATACAATGCCGATGCCCCGCAGCGCTTGAACGGCCTCCAACGCCCAGGAGCTGATCTCACTCTCGTCCGCGAAGGACTTTGAGTGGCTTTCAGGTATCTCATAGCCCTTGTACTTCATGTAGTTGTACAGTATCACCAGCATCTGCTCGCGCGTCATCGGTGAATTGGGGTCAAACAGGTCTGCGTTTGTACCGTTGACTATGCCTTTTTCGGCTGCCCACTCGGCTGCCGCCGTGTACCACTGTCCGTCCGTCACGTCGTTAAAGCGGGAACTCGTGTAGCTGGAGAGGTTTACGTTCTCAAGATTGGCCAGTACCTGCACGAACATTGCACGCGTCATTGCGGTGCCCGGTGAGAACGTCGTGGACGTCGTGCCGTTGAAAAGATCGTATGTGTAGGCGAAATTTATATCGTTGTAGAACCAGTCGTCCATGTTGGCATCCCTGAAAGGATTGCCCGATAGCACGAGGAAGCCCAGTGGGGTGGCGTCATCAAATGCTAGCTCCGTACCCTCACGGATGTTCAGCGACATGCCGTTGTCTAAGCCAACTCTTGCGCCGCTCGGTCCTACCACAACCGCTCCCGCGCTCCGTATCTTCGATCCGCCGTGGATATGCACACGGTTGCCGTTGGGCAGGTCCACATACGCGTCTTTGCCGCCTACTGTAACCGTACCGTCGCTCGCTATCGTGGAGCCGCCCGAAATGGTCACTGTGCTGTTGCCGCCGGGTAGTGTCACTTCGGCGCTCTTGTCTGCCGGAATGGTTACCTTACCGTTTGAGTCTATCGTTGTGCCTTCGGGTACCTCAATCTTGGTCCCGCCTTTGGTCACAATCTCGCCACCGCCGGGGAGGGTGGTGTTGCCGTTTTTGTCTGTGACCGGGGGCTTATCCTTCGGTGTATTCACTGTGTATGTCGACTTCAACGTTCCAGCGTCTGTCCCGGTGCCCGTATTGTCGGTGTTGCCCGTATTACCGATGTTCCCGGTGTTTCCGGTGTTGCCCGTATTGCCGCCAGAATTAGGCACAGTGGGAGTCGTCGTCTTCATCGGCGTCGTCGTCGCACTGATCTCCGCGCCGTCGCCCTTCGCATTCACCGCAATGATGGTGAAGTTGTAGCCTTGGCCGTTTGTCAGGTTCTTGAAGGTATATTTGGTCTCCGTCGCATCCAGTGTGACCGGCTTCACGTTGCCATACCATACCTTGTAGCCCAAGATCGCACTGCCACCGTCGTCAGCAGGGGCGGTCCAGCTCAATGTGACCTGTCCGTCACCGGCTGTCGCCTTGAAGCCGCTCGGAGCACCGGGCACGACCGGTTTTCTCTGCGAGAACATCCAATCAAAGACGTCTGTGTAGTCATTGTTCCAAGCTGGCAAGTTAGAGGACTGCGCCGTGGGAGCTATGCTCCAATTCCCCATAGTTATCTGGTTGTAAAGAACCGCCGCTTCAACTTCGTGGGCTATGTAATCAGCCAGAACAGGTGTGTTGGCCGGATTCGGCCTCAGATTCGGCTGATCAAATTGATTGTAGGGCCACGTAAGGACCTCATTACTCTCAAAGCGCGAAGCCCTCGCGTTGATCATTTTCGGCATATTGTTATTTATGAAGTTATTGAGGTTAGTCTGGTAGCCTCCAACATTATGAGCATTTAAAAACATCCAATAGGCCAAGGTGTTGTGAGCGTCATTGGCATTAGCGTTGGGTGAACCGCTTACCGGGGCCATAGGTGCGGCGGCGGCGAAGAAGCCAGGATGGCTGTTAACTAAGTTGTTTGTATACTGGCCGCCCCATGAGAAGCCCGCCGCGTAAACACGATTAGGGTCTACTTCGCCGCTGGCAATCAGGGCGTCTATGACCTTCTTAACATTCTCTGTTGAGGGAACAGATACGCCATTATAGGAAATATTCAGTACATGGCTGGCGTACTTGTCAGGATTTTTCTCCATTTTTTTCATTAGAGCGACCGAGCCGTTGGCGGATTTCATGGCCGCTTTTTGGTCTGTCGCAGCGTTTGTGCCGCCGCGTGACATGCCGTGGGTATAAACATACAGCGGCAATCCTTTGATCACCTTACCGTCTTCATCCTTGTGAAGGTAGAGCGAGCGATTGACCGAATTGCCCGTAAACGTTGTAAACTTGTCAAGGATCGGATTCACAACTTTTTCCTGTTCAAAAACCACGTTGCGAAGTGGACTCCCCTCTGTCATTACGATCTCTCCGTTTGGGACGATGTTGTAAACCTGCTTTGTCGAGTTACTGCTGCCATCCAGCGTTGTTTTGCCGCCGCTCGCTGAATAAAACTCAGACTCAACTACGATGTAACGGCCACTTGCCAGTCCGTCCTGATAATCCGGTGAATTGCTTACCGGCCCCAGATAGCCGCGTACCTTCGGTTCGTCATTAGCGTATACCCTTGTGATCTTGCGCGTCCCTTCAAAGGTCACTGCTTCGCCGTTCAGGGTTGTGTTCCTGGCTGACAAGGTAAACAAGTCCGGATTAAGCGCGGAGCCTAACGCCGACTTCCCCTCGCCTAAATCAATGATAACAGCCGTTGTGTACTCGCCACTGGCGAAGTTGTCATTCCATACGATAAAGGGAAGTATCCCCGCGTCCGGATCGTTCTTGAATGTCACATGAATGGTATGATCAGCCTCAATATTCGAAAAGGTATAAGTACCAGCAGATAGAGTCACGGTCACGCCGTCTACCGTTACGGTATCCACAATTTTGCCGGAATCGGGGGTAAACGTAATTTCTTTGTTAGAGCCCCGATCTACTCTCAGAACATCGCCGGGTGGGTTCGACATGATTGAGCCGCCCGGTCCCGCAGTGGCGGTGATTGAGAATCTGGTGTCCACTTCATTGGCTAAAGAGAGCTGCAGGCTGTCTGTAAAAGAAGCAGCGCTGGTGTAAGCCGCGTCCGGATCTCCGAAACTGGACACGACTTCATAGCGGTCACCGCCCTTTTCCGTCGAGTTATTAATATAAACCTCAAAGGTAAGCTTGCCCTCCTCCAAGGTCAAGGTTCTTTTGGGTATTCTCATCTCCACGATATATCCTGTTTCCGTGACCTGGGTCCATGCAGCTCTGCCCGGAGCGGCCTGCCCTGAGAACACGCCCGTCGCGCTGACGCGCCATTGGTTTGAGCCTCCGGTTCCGGTGCCGACATAAAACTCCAGGCTGTCGTACTGGTGATCTCCGCCAGCTCCCTGATATAGATTACTGTCATTCACTACTACTCGGGAATATAGGTAGTCATGGTCCCAAAGGATTCTGGCTGTGCCCGTGGCATGGGGTCTGGGATCGGCGGGCACAGTGCTTTTGTTGATGTGATGCTCCATGGTCTGTCCCCAGAGTGGGTCGTTTGACCCGAGTTCGGGAGTTCCAAAAATGGCGGTGGGTGTTTCATTCGCTTCTGCGTTCTCGATGTTGTCAGTGGCGGCGGCATAGCTGGTAGGCATTAGCGACGCCACCATTACCAAGCAACAGAGGAACGCGAGCATTCTGCTAAATCGTTTTGGCATAAATGAAAATCCTCCTTATTTTTCGATGCGGTGCGCCCATGGCTTACCGCATCGTATTCGGACACGTTGTGCATATGACAAGCGCCCAACTATATATATTATGTTTATCAGGCGTTCAATCCTTTAATTTAAACATAGAGTATATTTAGAATGAAAACGATTACTTCGAAGTATAGGGATAGTGTTGAAGTTTGCGTGAATTGCAATAAAAAAATCCACCTTATGAACAAGATACTACATTGAATTGGAAGTGTTGAAGACGTAATATGAGAAGAAATGTAAGCGCATTCTTTTTATTAAAACGTATCTCTATTTCCTTGAGCGAGGTGGTCTGGTTTTAAAGGTGAGAGATATGGGTTGTATGCTTCTGAAAATTAATCGAAGGGAAGAATGCTATGCGGAAGCAAATTACAATCCTAATGTTAGTTTTACTTATGACCTTCAGTAGCTGGTTTAATCTTGTTCTGCCATTTAGCAATCAAGCTTCAGCGGGCACAATAACACCAACGATGTTGGCGCATTATCCATTGCTTGAGGATGTACAGGATATATCAGGTAATGAAAAGCATGGAACGGCCGTAGGAGACATTACGTACACCGATGGTCTCACTCTACCTGGGGGAACAGATAGTAATACAAACTACGTTCAGCTTCCTACTGGTTTGTTTGATAATCAAGAAAATACAACGATATCTGTATGGATCAAGAGCAACACTGGAAGTGGGAACTACTCAGCATTATTCTACGGTACTCCAGCAGCTGGCAATAACTTGCCAACGAATTACTGGATGTTTAATCCATCGAATCCAAGTGGTGATTTTAAGTCAGTATTTACGAATAACAATAATGTTGACCAGCCTTGGACGACTGAGGTAGGGGTATCAGGCACTTCAACGACACAGTACGAAGGTCAATGGGTTCACTATACGACGGTCATTACAGAACGCTCTATTACAGGTTACATTAACGGTGTAAGTATAGGCACGACCGCCAAAGAGAAAACAACAGCAAGTTTTGGTACTGATTTGCATGCTTACATCGGTCGCTCCAATTATTTAGAGGATGCTACTTTTGCCGGCAGCTTTCAAGATTTAAGAATTTACGGAGAGGCACTAAATAATGAAGATATCGCTGTAGTATATGAACAATCGTTTAATGAAAAGCAAATACAACAAGGCAAAATAGAGCTAACGTTAGGTGATATATCGGCAGTTACAGAATCTCTTGAACTGCCTACTCAAGATAAGAATGGCGCAATGATCTCATGGACTTCTAGTGATGAGAGTGCGATTAGTCCAACCGGGGAAGTGTTCTTACGAGAAATGGAGCAACAAGTGACGTTAACTGCAACCATTTCTTTAGGTGGAAGCCAGGCAACGAAGGAGTTTATTGTTACCTTACTACCTAAGGATGACTCTATTGAGCAGATTGCCGTTAAGAGTGTCTTGCTTAATGAACCTACATTTATTTTATCAGTGGGGGACAGCGAGACATTAGTGGCTACGATTTCACCTTCAAATGCAACGAATAAAAGAGTTATCTGGACATCTAGTGACTCCAGTGTAGCGATTGTCAATTCAACGGGTAAAGTTACAGCTGTTAGTGGAGGTACAGCCATAATTACGGTACAGACTGAAGATGGAGAGTTTACAGCTACATCAGCCGTTACCGTTAAGGGAAAATCGCTAAAAGATGACCTTATTCTTCATTACAACATGAAAACGACCGAAGAAGTAGACGGTCAACTCGTACTGAAGGATGTTGCCAACAAGGCAGTTACATTTGACGGAATATTTAGAAATCCAAACAATGGACAATTCATTTCAAACAGTGAGGTTGGCTTTGTTTCCTTCAATGGTGGAAGCTCTACATCTAATAGTGGACATGTTGAGATTCCTAAGGGCTCAAATGGACTAGATCTACTACACGGTCTGAACGAGATTACAGTATCTTCAATCGTGAACTGGACGAATGATGGTACGAATCGCTGGATCTTCGGTTTGGGTACTGTATTAACACCAGAAACGAACAAATATTTCTTCGTAACACCACGTCACGGTAGTGGATCAGGTAATATGATTGCGACAGGTATCTCTAGAAATGGCTGGCCGAACGAAGCATTAGTTACAGGTAGCGCAAACTCAAACCTTATCGGTGGACAGTGGAAGCATGTAACGGTGTCCTTCTCCGAAGCTAGAAATACGATAACGTTATTCGTTGATGGAGTTAAGGTTGCTGCTTCGGGTAATGCGAAAGGACTAAAGCTGTCAGAAATTATTAATCCGGATGTTACTTTCTCTGGCTTTATCGGTAAATCAATCTTCTCAAACGATCCATATCTTCAAGGTAGCGTGGCTGATTTTCGAGTATATGATCGCGCGTTGACGGAGCAAGAAGTAGGCGAGTTATATCAACAAGAAGGAACAACTCACATCTCAAAAATACGTCAGCTCACTGTTGATGATGCAGCGAATCAACTGAACATCAGTCGTTACTTAGGTGAAGGCGATAAGAGCACCGATAAGATAACGAGAAACGTTACATTACCGACAAACGGTAAAAACGGCGTGAGCATTACTTGGAGTTCTAGTCATCCTACTGTCATTTCTAACCATGGCACTGTACAACGTCCAGCTGTTCAAGCAGGTAATGTTCAGGCAGAGCTTACGGCCACTTTAACGTATCAAGGAGTATCAACTACAGCTGTATTCCCTGTTACGATCTTGAAGCAATTCGATGATCAGCAGAAGGTTGATCTGGACGCTGAACAAATAGAGATCTACAATGCTGACAACGTTAAAGGTAACTTACGTCTTGCTGCTACAGGTGAACAAGGCTCCACAATTACATGGGTATCTAGCAGACCGGCAGTTGTGAAAGGAACGGCTGAAGCGGATGGTAACGCTACACAGCTAGGCTGGGTAAGCCGTCAAGCTACGGATACGCCCGTTACGCTAATAGCTACAATTACAAATGGTGCAGCTTCTAAACAGCTTACGTTTAACGTTACGATTAAACAAGCAATTGCGCCAGTACAGCATGATGCTTACTTCTTTGCGTACTTTACAGGTGAATATGAGGGTGGTGAAGAGATATCCTTCGCTACAGCTGAAGATCCATTGTTCTGGAAAGGGCTGAATAATGGTAAGTCGGTCCTTCAATCTGATATGGGTGAAAAAGGACTTCGTGATCCATTTGTTATTCGGTCACCAGAAGGTGATAAATTCTATATGCTGGCAACCGATTTGAAAATGGGCGAAAGTACAAATTTCGATCAAGCTCAAATTACGGGTAGTCATTACATGATGATTTGGGAGTCGGAGGATCTCGTTCATTGGAGCGAGCAGCGTATGATCGAGGTTGCTCCTAAGACTGGAGGAAATACGTGGGCACCAGAAGCTGTCTATGATCCAGTAACTGGAGAGTATATCGTATTTTGGGCATCATCGATGAAAAACACAGAGACATATGGTGATTATAACGGAAGACCTGCAGGTCAGTACAATGTGATGTACTACACAACAACAAGAGACTTCTACAACTTCTCTGAGCCAAAGGTCATGATTGATGAGTCACTTCCGACAATTGATACAACGTTTATTGAGCATAATGATATGTTGTACCGATTCACCAAATCAGAAGTGAATACTAAAGTGTATGTGGAGAAAGCACCAACTTTTTACTATGACAAGGACAATATTGCAGCTAACGGCCTTCAATACGACGCTGTTCCGGGTACACGTGATAATAAACTTGGCTTGATCGGAAATAATGGAAACAACGAAGGGCAAATGATTTTTAAGGATAATAAAAAAGACAAATGGTATCTGTTCCTTGATTCATGGCCATATCATGTTCGATATACAACAGATCTGGATAGTAGCACGCAATATATGAACAATGTATTAAGTAGTGATCAATATGCACTGCCGCCAGGACCACGACACGGGACGGTAATTCCAATCTCACGTGCAGAGTATGATGCTTTGCAAGAGAAGTATGCATGGAAAGGTCCAGCACCATCAACAGACCCGGTTGTACATTACTCATTTGATGAAGATACAGTAAATGGTACAACGTTGAATGACATTTCTGGTAATGGTCATCACGCAGCTCTAGTAGGTGGAGCAACGATTAATGAAGAGGATCGTATCGGTAAAACGGGTGGTGCACTAGAGCTTAATGGATCAACAGGATATGTGAAGCTGCCAGATAACTTGATTCAATCCTTGAATCTGGAGAAGGCTACGTTCTCTACATGGGTTCAAATGGACAGCAATCAAGCAAATCAAAGAATATTTGATTTTGCTTCCGAAACAGGCAGACAGGTTAACCGCAACACCATGTACTTGAGCACACAAGGTGATACAGGTAGTCTAGAGTTCGCTGTCGTAACACCTTTTACAGAGAAATTTAGCAATGACAGCACGAAACTGGGATCAGAATATAAATATGCGGTGAGAAATTCCGGGTTATTACCAACGAAGACTTGGCAGCATGTTGCAATTACAATGGATGAATTTGATGCAGTATTGTATGTGAATGGTCAAGAGGTTAAACGTAGCTCGACATTTAACGTTGAGCCGAGAATGTTACTGGAAACAACGATGAATTATATTGGTAAATCGAGAAACAGCTCTCATAGTTTATTTGATGGTGAATTTGATGATTTCCGTATTTATAATCGTGCATTATCCGTTGAAGAGATTGCAACATTAGCTGATGAAGACGTTACTCCTCCAGTAGAGCAGCCATCTGGGGCAGAGCTCATTCTTCACTACGATATGAATGATATCGATGGTGCGACGGTTATTGACCAAACAGGAAACTTCAACGGAAAATGGATGAATCCGTCTAAAGCAGAATGGATTCGTACACAAGATGCTGGTGTACTAAGCTTTACTGGTGGCACAACTAACTCTTATGTAGAACTGCCACAAGGAGTTCTCGATGGATTAACGGATATGACCGTTTCATCCATTGTGAACTGGAGCGGTAAAAACGCTGCCGAGTGGTTATATGCATTAGGAAGACCAAACAATAATACGCACTATACGTATTTCACACCACGTTATAACGCTAACGGTCTAGCTCGTTTAGGTATCGCGACGAATGCTTGGAATAATGAGTCTTCAACTTCTACCACGGGCTTAAAGAATAATGAATGGAAAGTCGTTACGACTGTTGTTTCAGGCACGGATGGTACACTAACGCTTTATATCGATGGTGTTGCTGTTGCATCAGGCTCAACGAATGGAATGACACTAGAACAAATAAAAAATACTTCAGGCAGTAGTGGAACCATCGGTAAGTCATTCTATACAGCTGATCCATACTTCGGCGGTATGATTGCAGACTTCCAAATCTATGATGGTGCTATGACTGCGGCAGATATTACATCACTTAAGGCTCAT
The DNA here is from genome assembly GCF_000316035.1 of Paenibacillus sp. PAMC 26794. Lineage (GTDB taxonomy): Bacteria > Bacillota > Bacilli > Paenibacillales > Paenibacillaceae > Paenibacillus. The sequence continues at coordinate 3,981 of NZ_ANHX01000026.1, read as the reverse complement.
GCAGATCAGAAGATTGCTTTGATGGAGGGCATGCTTGTATCAGCTGCGACGGAGAAATTAACGATTCATGATCTTCTTGCTGCTAATGCATCAAAAGATGCGATTATAAGCAATGTGACATTGCCAACATCAGGTGCTTATGGCACAACAATAAGCTGGACTTCAGATAAGGGGAATGTGATTTCAACTACAGGTGCCGTAACCAGACCAGCTAACGCAAAAGGTGATCAAGTTGTAACGTTAACAGCAGTATTTACAGATGGTACAGAGACAGTTAACAAAACTTTCCAGTTGACAGTTAAGGCATTGCCAAACGATGTCACTTCTGTAGATGAAGCAAAAGCAGCACTAGTCGTTCATAACATGAATGATGTAAGAGGTCATATAGCACTACCAGCATCTGGACTATACGGAACAACAATTACTTGGGCTTCTGCTCAACCGAACGTCGTTTCAGTTACTGGAGAAGTAAAACGTCCGGCACACGGTAGTGGAAATGTAGACGTGAAGCTTACAGCTACGATTACATTAAATTTAGCATCCACGACGAAGGAATTCATTGCGAAGGTGAAGGAACTGCCTGCTGATGAAAAATATGCGGGATACTTTTTCACATATTTCACAGGAGAAGGTACTGCAACAGGCGAGCAAGTTTACTTTGCACTAAGTAACGGCAATGATCCGTTGAACTGGCGAGAATTGAATGATGGTAAACCTGTATTGACCTCTAGCTTAGGGGAGAAGGGAGTACGTGATCCGTTCATTATTCGTTCGCCTGAAGGTGACAAGTTCTACATGATCGCTACCGATCTGAAAATTAACGGCAATGGTAACTGGGGCAGAGCACACACATGGGGCAGTCGTTCCATTATGGTTTGGGAATCGAATGATCTGGTCAACTGGACAGATCAACGCATGGTAGAGGTTGCACCGGAAGAAGCGGGTAATACATGGGCACCAGAAATTATGTACGACAAGACAACGGGTGAATATATCGTATTTTGGGCATCAAGAATGTTTGATGATGCATCCCATACAGGCGATGCTTATCAAAAAATGATGTATAGCAAGACAAGAGATTTCTATACGTTTAGTGAACCGCAACTTTATTTGGATTATGGATATTCAATCATTGACACAACGATGATTGAGCATGAAGGAAAAGTGTATCGCTTTACGAAGGATGAGCAAAACAACGGAGCTTCTGCTCCATTTGGCAAGATGATCTTCCAAGAGGTGGGTGACTCGATCTTAGATCCAACCTTCAAGATGATTAATCAAGGCGTTGGTAATATCAAATGGGTCGAGGGTCCAACGATCTTCAAATCGAATACAGATGAAAAATGGTATTTATTCGTAGATGAGTTTGGTGGAAGAGGTTATGTTCCATTCGAGACAACAAATCTTGCGTCAGGTGTCTGGACATTATCTTCTAACTACAACTTACCAGCTAGTCCGCGTCACGGAACGGTAATTCCAATTACACAAAGTGAGTATGATGCACTCAGTGGGAAGAACGTACCCGTTAGCGGAATTAGCTTGGACAAAACGACGTTGTCCATCGTAGAAGGTCAATCAGGGCAATTGACAGCTACGGTAGCACCAGCTAATGCAACGAAAAAAGCAGTAACATGGGGCTCTAGCGATACAGCTGTAGCGACTGTAAGTGCGACAGGTCAAGTAACAGCGATGGCACCAGGAACAGCAAGGATTACAGTAACTACAGTGGATGGTGGTTTATCATCAAGCGCTACGGTAACGGTAACACCATCGGTTGAACCGACTGCACCAGGAGAAGTGACAAGAACAAGTGTAACAGCAGGTAATCAGAAGCTGACTTTGAGATGGAGTAATCCTACAGACAGCGATCTAGTCGCTATTAAGATTACAGGTCTTGGAAATACAGAGTTTAAGACGGTAACGCTGAACAATGCGGCTAGCAGTTATGAAGTCACAGGACTTGCGAATGGTACGCGTTATGAATTCCGTATTACTACGGTAAACGCAGCGGGACATGAATCCGCAGGGGTTGTGGTGTCAGGAACACCACAAGCACCAAGCAGTGGTAATGGAAATGGTGGCGGTGACGGTAACATTCCTGCACCTACAGTACCAACAGCTCCAGGTGGAAATGAGCCAGTGGTCATGGACAACGGCCAAATAAACATTAAACCAGTTGTAAATGAGAGCGGTACTTCTGAAGTGAAGTTAAGTGCGGATACAATGAAGCGTGCGCTTGATCAAACGATAGGCGGTAAGCTACAGGTGCGAGTTGAAGCTGATGCAAGCTTGAATGGGCTAACGATTGAGCTAGCCGTAGATCCGCGCTTAACAAGTGGATCTTCTACGGTAGATCGCATCGAGATCAACACAGGCTCTGCAGTTGTAACCGTGGCAACCGAACTGCTTGGAACAGGAACAAGTGCGGGAAAAACGTTAGGATTTTCGATTAAGAAAATTGCAGCGAATCAACTGCCAGCTGGCGCACAAGCTCAGCTGAACGGTGAGGTCGTATACGATATCGAGCTAACGATTGATGGTAAGAAACTTACAGAGTTTGATGGCAGAGATGATCTTGTGATTGAATTGCCATACACACTAAAGGCTAACGAAAATCCAAACAACGTCGTTGTATACGATGTGAAGGACAACGGAGAGCTAAGAGTGGTGACGAATGGTAAATACAATGCAGCGACAGGAAAAGTAGAGTTCAAGCCAACGTATCTGAGCAAGTATACGGTAGCGTATGTTGCAACGAGCTTTAAGGATGTGACCCAAGACTGGGCGAAGGATGCGATCTCAGCATTGGGAGCAAGAGGCATTGTGAAGGGTATGGGCAACGGCGAGTTTAATCCGAATGGTCAAGTGACAAGAGCAGAATTCATCACCATGCTGATGAAGTTGTTTGAACTATCGGATGAGAGCGCAACGACAAGTTTTAGTGATGTGAAGCAAGGAGAATGGTACCATGGAAATATCGCAACCGCGCAGAAGCTGGGGATTGTGAATGGGAAACCAAATGGACGATTCGGAGTTCATGAGAACATTACGCGAGAAGATATGGCGGTTATGGTATACAAGGCGATCCAAATGAAGCAACTAGCGTTAGCAAGTGGTGAAGCTACAGCCTTCAAGGATGAAGCAAACATCGCAAGTTATGCGAAGCAAGCGGTAGAGGCAATACAGGGAGCAGGCATAATAAACGGTGTAGGTAACGATGAGTTTGCACCGAAGAAGAATGCTAGCCGTGCAGAAGCAGCATTAATGATCTATAATTTGTTGGGTTTGATGTAGACACGTTAAGTATAATGCAGTTGCTATTGATTCACTCTGATAATATGAAATGTGGGTGCTCTAATAAATAATTGATACAAAAAAAGTTGGGCGGAAGAACTTTTTCCGTCCACTTTTTTATCTGTTTAATTTAACGCCGTAAAGTGGCTCCTAAGGTGCTGGGGTTTTGGCGTAGGGGGTGGCGATTACGTTAGCCTAGCGTCTTAACAAGCTCGTTACCGTTTATATCTAAAATGGAAAACGCTTGCTCGATCAGGTCTTTGTCCTTAGGAGCGAAAAGGTGGGTTGAGTTGATTTTGCACTCAAGCGTGACGTTATTGAACTGGCTCACCATGTACTGTGAATTGGCGAGTACGATTGTTTTGTTGCTGTAAAGGCTCAATTGTTGCTGAAAGGCAATCGCAGCTTCTACGACATCAATTCAATAAACAGCTGGCTTGACCATCGGCTGAGAGCATGCTCCTGTGGAGGACAAGTATATCTAACCCATCAGGATAGGCGCTACAAACCCATAATTTGAGATTCTACGTGCTTGACTTCCTGCTGGGTAGATAACAACCCTCCCACTAAAAAGTAATGTTTTCGCCTGTTTTCTCTCTCATTCTTAGATTTACAACTTCGACACCTCAGGGTAAATGGAAGGAGATTGGTTTAGAACCATATTTTTCCTAAAAGGCCGGTGACGGG
>NZ_ANHX01000025.1 GCF_000316035.1 Paenibacillus sp. PAMC 26794 | reverse complement strand
CGGAACGACGATTCCCAGTATACTAAAGGCGCATTTTTTATTCAAAGTTCAAATTACTTCATTACAGGAATAGCTTCTATTGTAAAGGAGAGTAACCGTCTTAGGGTCAAGATGCCACTTTGTAAAAGGTATGAGGCTCCTGAGATTTATAGAGGCTTTTCTCTTGTCGAAATTGGGGATAATTTCTGGATTCCCCCAAGGGAATAGGATATTATAACTATATAACTTCTAACGGACAAAAAAGTAATCGGAGGGACACAAATGGATTTAAGTACGTGGTTAGGTATAATAAGTATCGTTATCTCGTGTATTGGTTTGTTGGTTACAGTAAATAAAGTAAGTTACAGGAATAGTCATAATAGCAATGTTAATGGTAGTTTTAATAAGACAAAGATCATTGATAAAAGTAAGACTACGTATGAAAATCATAATCATGTTACTGTTACCCCAATAGCCCAGCCCCAACTAATAAATCAAGATGATGACTCAGCTATGAAAATTGCTGGTGGAATTGCAGCATCAGTTGTGTCAGCGATACTGATATTTTATTATGTTAAGTACAGAGCTTTTATTATCGACATATCTTCTATAGTTATGATAGTTGGGGTGTTGACAGCTTTGTTAGTAGTTACTCTGAAAGTTTCTCTTTCAAGAGGGTATAAAGTTTACATACTGCTTGTTTGGATTATCCTGTCTGGGCTTATGATTCTATTGAATCATCCGATATACCCACCAGATCAACTTGATAGTGCATTAAGTAAATTTAGTCAAATTGAAGTGAGTTCTGCACCTAAAACATTATGGGAACTTCATAATAGCAACCCTAATGCATCACTTTTTTTAACGTTTCAAATTGGTGGATTAATAATGATAGTATTCTATTTGGCTACTTACTTTAAATTAATCTATAAGATACTAGCAAGCAAACCTCTTCAACCAATTAAGACTTTGTTTAAAGGTGACATTATGTTTTGGGCTATTATCTTTGTATTCATTAGTGGAGCGGCAGTAGAGTTTATTCGATTCCTACAAAATTTATCTGTTTAAATATATCTAAGTTGCTGACGAGAGATATGTTGAACTGGATTGAGGTGAGGCTCCTGCCGCTTTGCAGGGGTCTTTTTCTTTGCAAAAGAACGGCACGATATTTGTAGTGTATAACGCAAAAAGCCGTTAGATCCTGGCTTAAAGAAGTAGCTGTTCACTTTACCTTAATACAGGCTCAATTCTGCCTCTAAGATTATCGGTATAGGCCAGATTTCCATCCGTAGTAATTACGGCAGCTTCGATATCCTTCATTTTATTAACTCTATGAATAATGGAGACAATATCTAACCCAAATAATTCTGTAGTATATATATCGCAGTCGAGCGAGCGATCCGCAATAATCGTTAAAGAAGCGATATTACTTTCGATTGGATAGCCTGTTCTGCTGTTAAATATATGATGGTAATGACTCCCTTCCTTCTCTAAAATTCTCTCGTATATTCCTGATGTAACGACGGATTGCTCCCGTATACTAACGAGTGCTGCTGCATTTCCTCTAGGTAAAAAGGGATTTTGGATTCCAACCTTCCAGTGACTGGACCCGGTGGGAGAATCGCCATGAACCAGAACATTGCCGCCCATATCGACCATAGCTGATGCAGCTCCGTTTTTCTTGAAAAATGACATCACTTGATCAGCAAAATAACCTTTAGCGATTGCTCCAAGGTCGATTTCCATGCCCTTTTTGATTAAATGAACCGTTTGCTGCTCATCGTCAAGCTGTATATGCTCCGGATTCAAGAGCTCCAGCACTGCTTTAATCTCGGTATCCTCCGGCACATGTGCCTCGCGAAAACCAATTCTCCACAATTTGATCAAAGGCCCTATCGCAATATTTAAAAATGAATCTTTATTCAGGCTGTGTTCTTTGCCTATCTTAATAAGATCATACAGTTCCTTGTCTACTCTAAGCGGATGTGATGCGGCTTCTTTTTTTAGCATGGCAAGCTGCGATTGCTCACTGTTGGCACTAAACACTTGTTCATAATGGACAAGCATATTCACGGCTTCCTCGGCAAGCTTTTCAGCATCTGTCCCCTCGATATAGAGGCATATGTTAGTTCCCATAAGCGGTATCGTTCTCGTAAAAGATTTCATGATAGCCTCCTATATCGCACATTGTTGTCCGTGATTCAGAAAGGTATTAATGAGGTCATGATCCACGCTATTCAGCTTTTTTTCTCCATGATGGGCTATAAAATAATCCAGACTCATCTTCTCTACAGGGATTGGATAGATGTTGTATTCCGAAGGGCACTCCTTGATATGGATGCTTTCAGGCACAAAAGTCAGACCTAAATTATGCTTTGCAAGCTTGAGTACCGTGTAAATTTCATTACTTTCCATAACGATATTAGGCTGTACCTTGTAGACACTGAGCAATTGATCAATTTGTTTTCGGATTGCCGAACCCTTGGACGTTAGAATAAGCTTTTGATTCAAAATGGTGCTGATCTCAATCGTGCCCTCCGGGATGACTGCAACATTTTCTTGATATAATTCGCAGCAACGCGGAATGATGGCCTGGTAACTGTGCCTGCCCCAGTTAAACGAGTTCAAGTTAGGGGAGATACTGCTTGAATTTTGCCCGATCCAGAAGTCCAGCTCATTATTTTGGAGACGTTTCTCATTTTTTTCAGGTAAATCCTCGACAAGATTAATTTTATAAGCAGGATGAAGCTCTAGAAAATCTGGTAAAAAAAGGGGCGTTAAGTACACACCGAGGCTAGGAAGAATGCCGATCCGTAACACTTTATTGTCGATATCCGATACATATGAGATTTCCCTTATAAGCTTCGCGTAGCTATGTTCAAGTGATGTTAGGTATTGATAATATATTTTCCCCTGTTCGGTTAATCGGTACGGAAGTTTGTTGCGAGTGATTAGCTCACAGCCCAACTCAATTTCAATTTTCTTGATAACCTTTGTAAGGTAGGGCTGAGATATGTAAAGGGATTGTGCAGCCCTGCTATAGTTGCTGTGTTTTAATAGGCTGTCAATGTAACACAAGATATCTTGAGATTCTAACTTAGACATGTCCCTCACCTTTTTGTGAAAAAAGTAACAAACTTTGAATTTGAGGTGATTATAACAAATTAGTTATCAAACTGCAATGAATAACTATTAGATCACTTGAGCTTTGATATGTTAGAGTTAGGCCGAAAGATTGAGCCTGACAGTTACGAACATCATCTCGAATGACAGAGAGGGGATTACGATGAATTATTTAGCTATCGTGGGCACGAATTCGGATGTATCTACAAACCGGACGCTACTTCAATTTATGCAAAAGCATTTTGCTAGTGAAGCCCAGATTGACTTGTTTGAAATTAAGGATTTGCCTGCTTTTATTGAAAAAGATGAATTAGAGTATGCTGAAGTTGATATTCCTGTGAAGGTGCAAGACTTATTAGATCAAATCTCTAAAGCGAAAGGTGTCATTATAGCTACTCCTGAGTATGATCATGCGATCCCTGCAGTGTTAAAAAGTGCGCTGGAATGGATCAGTTATACCACTCAAACCTTGAAAGACAAGCCTGTTCTGATTGTAGGTGCCTCACATGGTGCACTCGGTTCTTCCAGGGCACAAGCACATCTTAGACAAATCCTGGATTCGCCTGAGCTTGGTGCGAGAATGATGCCTAGCAGCGAGTTTCTTTTGGGAAAATCACAGAGTGCATTTGATAGCAGTGGTAATCTCATTGACGCTGACAAAGTAGCGGAGCTTGCCGAAATCTTCAATGAGTTTGTTTTGTTTACGGAGATCACTACGGAACTGTTATCAAAACGGACGTTGAAGAAAAAAACGAAAAAATTTTCCTGGCAAGAGTAGGGGGGCTAATCACAATGAAAATCATAGCGATCGTTGGCACAAATGCAAAGAAATCGTATAATCGCAAGCTGCTTCAATTCATACAAAAGCATTTTGAGCCCAGAGCAGCCATTGAAATCCTCGATATTACAGATGTTCCGATGTTTAATCAGTCCGATAACCAAACAAACAGTGCAATTATACAATCGTTTAATGAAAAAATTATCGCAAGTGATGGTGTCATTATTGCGACTCCAGAATATAACCATTCCATCCCTTCATCTCTTAAGAGTCTGCTTGAATGGTTGAGCTTTGAAATCCATCCGCTGGCTGGCAAGCCCGTGATGATCATTGGTGCGTCACAGGGAACACAGGGTTCCTCACGTGCACAGCTACATCTTCGTCAAATTCTGGATGCACCAGGTGTCGAAGCTAATGTGATGCCAGGGTATGAGTTTTTGCTTGGAACTGCACATAAAGCATTTGACGAATCAGGTAACCTGAACAATGAAGGAACGATCGATTTCCTGGAAATCTGTTTCCTGCGGTTCCTACGGTTTGCCAAAATTTCAAATCAGCTCAACGAAGAAGAGGAGTTTACCTATAACCCTGGTGTGTATGAGATCAATGCCATAGGCCATAGTGGCAATCTGCCGATGAAGGTATCCTTTAGTGAAAATCGGATCGAAAGCATCGATATCGATTCGAAGGGGGAAACCGAAGGCATCGCGGATGTCGTTTTTATAAGAATCCCCAATAAAATTATTGAGGGACAGACGCTGAATGTAGATGCTCTCTCAGGTGCTTCTGAAACCAGTAATGCTGTCATCAATGGTGTAGCCAAAGCGGTTAAGCTTGCCGGAGTGAATCCTGACATCCTGAAAAGACGTGCAAAACCTGCTAGCAGCCAGATGAAAGATGACGAAGAATACACTTGTGATGTGGTCGTTGTAGGTGGAGGCGGCGCCGGACTAAGTGCTGCTGCTACAGCTTTACAACAAGGAGCAAGTGCGATTGTTCTTGAGAAATATCCTGCGGTGGGGGGAAATACGATCCGTTCAGGAGGTCCTGTCAATGCTGCAGACCCTGTATGGCAACAGCATTTTCATGAGAATCCAGGGGAAAGACAGACGATTGAGAAATTATTGAGTACGGATGAGAGCCTGATCCACCCGGAATATATAGATGATTTTCATGCTCTGAAAGAAGAGTTTGCAGTCTATCAGGAAAAGTTCGGCAAACAAAAGGCTTATTTATTTGATTCCCCGCTGCTTCACAGAATGCAAACGTATTTTGGGGGCAAACGAACGGACCTGAATGGAAACATGATCTATGGACAATACGATCTGGTCAAAGTTCTTACAGACCATGCCTTGGAAAGTGTGCAATGGCTTGAGGATATCGGTGTTGAATATGATAAGAGTATCGTGTTTGCTCCAGTAGGTGCCCTTTGGCGTCGTGGCCATAAACCTGTCAAAAGTTATGGCTCTGCCTTTATCATTGCACTTAGCAAATATGTAGAAGAGCATTCAGGAAAAATTATTACAGATAGTCCAGTAAAACAATTAATTCTGGAGGATGGAAAAATAACAGGTGTCATCGCAACCGGAGTTAACGGGCAGAAAATTACCATTCATGCTAAAGCGGTTGTTCTTGCTAGTGGTGGTTTTGGTGCAAATACTCAGATGCTCAAGGAATATAACACGTACTGGAGCCATATTGACGATGATATCAAAACAACAAATTCCTATGCGATGACTGGTGATGGAATATCGCTCGGTAAGAGTGCAGGAGCAGCACTGACAGGCATGGGCTTCACTCAAATGATGCCGGTAGCCGATCCGGATACGGGCGAGCTCTTCAGTGGACTGCAAGTACCTCCTGAAAACTTTGTCATTGTTAACAAAAAGGGAGAACGTTTTGTTAATGAATTCTCTGGACGAGATGTTTTAACGAAAGCGGCTATCGAGCAGGGAAGTTTATTTTACCTGATTGCGGATGACGAGATCAAGAAAACGGCAGCGAACACAAGCCAGGAAAAGATAGACCGTCAAGTCGAAGAAGGCACCTTGTTCAGAGCCGATACCATAGAAGAACTGGCAGTGAAAATCAATATGGACCCTGAAGTTCTTAGAAATACGATTGATAAGTATAACTCATATGTGGATGCGGGCTTTGATCCCGAGTTCCATAAGGATACGTTTAGCTTAAAAGTCGAGAAGTCTCCATTCTACGCTACGCCTAGAAAACCGGCGGTTCACCATACAATGGGTGGTATCCGGATCGACACCCAAACTCGCGTTTTGGATGAAAACGGTCAGCCGATTGCACATCTGTATGCCGCTGGAGAAGTTGCAGGAGGTATACATGCAGGCAACCGTTTAGGCGGTAATGCCTTGACTGACATATTTACTTTCGGACGAATCGCAGGTAAGACTGCTGTTGATGAGATGAACGATTAGAATGTAAAATAAGAAATATAGATCACTCCAGGTTTCCCATATGTAAAGAACCCGCTTAACACAAAGATTTCCGAGTGTTTTGCGGGTTTTTTTGATGTGGAAATGGTTTGGTTTTGTGGTCGTGGTCACACGAATGTTCTCAGACCCCAAACCAAGCCCGGTGAAGGGCGTATACGCCTTCTGTAATATCCTCAATACTCAATCCACCAAAACCAATCTGAACCATGGATTGCTCCGCTTGAGCTGGTTGCGCCCAAAAGGGGGATACCGGGTAGACCTGGACACCTTCCTTCTCAGCAGTAGCAATCAGCTTGTGTTCATCCATTCCATTATGTACACGCAACAAAATATGAAGTCCTGCATCCTCACCAATGATGGTAACTTGAGCACCCATCATCTTCTGAATCATTGAAATGAGTGTGAATTGCTTCTGTGAATATACCTTCCTCATCTTGCGAATGTGGGCTTCCCAATGTCCATTACTCATAAACAGCTCTAAGGTGTTCTGCTGAAAATGAGAGACCGTTTGATCATATAATCGGTAGTCTTGTTTACGGTGTAGCTCTACCATGGCCTGTGGTAGAACCATATACGCAATACGTAATGAAGGAAGAAGGCATTTTGAAAATGTCCCCAGGTAAACGGTTCGCTGTTGAGTATCCAGGCTTTGCAGGGAAGGTATCGGTTTGCCGACATATCTGAACTCACTATCATAATCGTCCTCAATAATGATCCCATTCTGATCTGTTGCCCATTTCAGTAATTGCATTCTCTTGGCGAGCGGCATGACCATCCCATAGGGGAACTGATGTGACGGTGTAATGTAGACGATGCGGGAATTGCTTTCGTATAACTTGTGGATATGAAGTCCATCTGCTTCCAGCGGAATAGGGTGAATGTCCAAACCTTTATGTTGAAAAACCGTTCGAACACCGTCATATCCCGGGTCTTCCATCGCTATGCTGCGGTTATCGGATCTTAATAACCCAGATAACACAGCTAGTAAATATTGAATGCCAGCACCAATCACGATCTGATCTGGTGAACAATTCACGCCTCTTGATCCATGCAGGTACTTGGCAATTTCCATTCGAAGTCCTGGCTCTCCAAGAGGATCACCATAAGAAAATAAGGCTTGATGGTTCTGCTGTAAGCTTAGATTGGATAATTTACGCCAAGTAGCAAGTGGAAAATGCTCAGCATCCACATCACCATATCGAAAATCGTACTGAATCGTTGGATGAGCCAGTGCATGATCTTCCGATACTTGTTCACGAACATGATGAGATGAGGGCAATGAATCCAATTGCAGATCCATAACGTATAAGCCACTTCTTGGTCTGCTTAGCACATAGCCTTCTGCCAATAACTGTTGATAGGCCAGATCAACGGTATTACGACTAATATGTAAGTGTGCAGACAGCGAACGAATGGATGGAAGCCGTGTCTGGGCTGGCAACTTTCCGTTCATAATTTCCTTCTTAATATATTGATATAGCTGGGTGTATAAAGGTTCTTCAGACTCTCTCTTCAGCAATAAGGTTAAATCTATCATCTATAACCTCCTATTGGTTTTATCAACTGACCCTATAATATAGTTTATTTTTGTCACTACTTATGGGGTCAATGGACAATTACAATTATAGCACGTCCTGTCTGGTTGGGAACAACACTCAAAGGCGGGGATCACCATTGCTTTAGGAGGAGACTTGAATTGGATAAAAAAACAGACTCCATTGGACAAATGGAGAGAGGTCAACAATCAGCACTGAATGTGGGTGCATTTAATAATCATCCCGGTTTCCGGCGTATGTTTGCCCCTGATCAATTGACAATAGGCCTATTTCTACCGCTTAGATTTTATTCAGGTAACATGGATGTTCTGAAGGGTCAGGCTGACCTGGTGGATATCATCGATCAACAACATTTTGCATCCGTGTGGGTACGTGATGTCCCGCTATTTGATCCTGGATTCCGAGATGCCGGGCAAGTATTCGATCCATTTGTTTATCTTGCCTATCTTGCTGCAAGGACCAAAAACGTATCCTTGGTAACAGGAAGTGCTATTTTCACGCTTCGCCATCCGATTGATTTAGCCAAGGCGGCCGCATCCATTGATGTACTTTCGGGCGGACGACTTGTACTAGGTATTGCATCAGGTGATCGTCCTGCTGAGTTTCCGGCATATGGATTAAATGTGGAGCATCGTGATGTGCGATTCCGGGAGACGGTGGAGTTTTTTCGTGAGCTTATACAGGATAGAACTGGCGCAATTCAATCTTCTCTTGGTCAATTGAAAGGGCTTGAATTGCTCCCGAAACCAGCAGCCGGTGGCATTCCGCTCGTTGTGACAGGCTCAAGCAGGCAGTCTTTAGATTGGATTGCAAACAACAGTGACGGTTGGCTCACGTATCCCGAAGCAACGGCAAACGAATCCGGTCCTCAGATGCTTGGCCATAAGATTAGTGCCTGGCGTAAAAAAATACCTAATGGCATGTTCAAGCCGCATATGACTAACGAATGGATTGATCTGGTGGAAGATGTCAATTATCCTCGAACACCGCTTCGTGGCGGGTACATATTACGTACAGGTCGGGCAGGTTTGATTCAGCTTTTGGAGGAATGGCGAACAGTCGGCGTTAATCATGCTGCACTAGGCATTCATTTTTCGAGTCGGCCACCTGCTGAGGTGATTCAGGAGTTAGCAGAGGAAGTATTACCGCTCTTTCCCACGCATGTGGGTCCGAAGCCGTTGTTTACAGGGTGGTAGAGCATAAAATTATTGCCTGATGACACAGATGGCTTTTCTCCGCATTTCTGTTAACGATCAGAAGAGTATCGATCCGCTGACAGCGATGAGGTCAGGGGTTCGATCTTCTAGGTACGATAACGAAAAAGACGTCATCACGTAATATATTATGGCGTTTTTTTCGTTATGGATTGTTCAGGTAGCGAATGCGTAGCTTAGTCCGCGTGCGTGCATGAAGCTGTAAATCGACTCGATACAGCAGATCAGGGATGATGCCAAAGGCATGACATGTTCTTTATGCAAACGCTTTAATTAAATATGGACAAGGGATGCCGATGGTGATAATATTGTTTCTATAAGAAACTATATTGTTCTTATCAAATATAATATGTTTCTTTATCTATTCCCAATTTGTAGTCCTTCACATTCTATTGGGTATTACAAGGACTTCATTCTTAAGTATACTAATAAACGCCCTGTGCTAAAGGATTTCAACTGTTTGGTGCTTGAGCGTAGCGAGAGGGATGGGAAATATTATGAGTATAATTGAAACAACAATCGAATCTTTTGACAGTACTCGGCTATATTCTAGTAAGAATTTAGTTAGTGATGCGAAGGCAGCCGTAGTCATTGTTCATGGACTATGTGAGCATGCAGGTCGCTACGATTATGTGACGGAACAATTAAATAAACGTGGTTTTAATGTATATCGGTTTGACCATCGTGGTCATGCCAGATCAGAGGGACAGCGTACGTTTTATAAAGAGTTTGATCATCTTATTGAAGATGTTCATGTCATTGTCGAGGCGGCATTGCAAGAGAGCGGCGATCTTCCGCTGTTTGTCATCGGACATAGTATGGGCGGTTTTGCAACCTCGTCCTTTGGAACGAAATATCCAGGCAAGGTCAAAGGCATCGTACTATCCGGAGCTCTCACTCGTTACAATACAAAAGTTGCCGGAGAACTGCCGATGGATCTTCCTGCAGGCACGTATTTCCCGAATGAGTTGGGCAGCGGCGTATGTAGTGATCCCGCAGTTGTATCCGCTTACGCGAATGACCCACTGGTTGAAAAACAGATCTCTGTAGATTTATTTAACAGTCTGGGAAATGGAATAACATGGCTCAAGGAGAACGCCAAGCAGTTTACAGATCCCGTGCTTGTACTGCATGGGGCCAATGATGGACTGGTCAGCGAAAAGGATTCCCGTGACTTTTACGGCGATATCGCTTCAACAGATAAAACACTCAAAATTTATGCTCATCTGATGCATGAGATATTTAATGAACCGACTCGTGATGACGTTATTGAAGAAGCGATTACATGGATTGAAAAACGGATCTGATTTCAGTAGAGTAAGAGAGAGAATCTGAATATGAAAGGGATTACGCATGAAATTAGATTGGATGGGCAACCATCGGGAACTGATTGAGAAAATTATCAAATACGGTAATGCGTACTCAAACACGTATAAGCTGCAGCGAAGTTATGGTACAGACATGATGTTCTCGGCTTCACAGATTCAGACGCTGGAATACATTCTGGAAGCCGAGGACAAGGAAGAGAAGATGTCGGAGATGGCCGCACGCTTGGGCGTAAGCCGCAGTACATTTTCCAAGAACGTGAAGAATCTGACGGAAAAAGGTCTACTCGAAAAATTTCATTTAAGCGGTAACCGCAAAGACATTTACGTCAAACCTTCGGAGAAAGGTCGCGAGGTATATGTGAAGTATACCGAATTTGTAAGGGAACTTTGCTTTGATGAGATTTTCAAGTATGCAGATCAGATTTCAGAGTCAGATAAGCAGAACTTTGTTCGCATCATGGATCTGTTTGCCGACGTGCTCGTCTGGTATGGTGAAAAAGAACAGGAAGCGCGCAAGTTAATCAGAATTGATTCCTCTGAAACATGAACCTTGAAATTAAGGGCACCAGCCCATTCCCTCCGCGAATGTCCGTCATACAGTATAAAGTACTTGATGCAGCAGAGGCTGTAGGACGATTATTCAGCAGGGAGTGGGACGTGTGAAATCATCAACAAAGCTTACAGGACGGGTTATTTACAAGGGTGATCCAGGATATGAATCGGCGCGCAAGAACTGGGACCCGCATACTGACAAATTTCCTAAAGTGTTTGTATTTGCCCAACGGACGAAGGATGTGTCCAACGCTATCCGATGGGCTCGTGAAAACAATGTACCGATCAGGCCGCGGAGTGGGAGACATGCGCTTGAGGTCAATCTTTCACAAGTCAATGGTGGAATTGTCATTGATGTAAGTGATCTGAACTCCATCAAGCTTGATAAAAAAAATGGAACGGTTGTTGTTGGAACAGGAAACCGAGTGGGCAGAATTGCGAATACCCTTGCCAAGCAAGGATTCATAGCTCCTTTTGGTGACAGCCCCACTGTAGGGATTGGTGGAATTACGTTAGGTGGGGGAATTGGGCCTCTTCAGCGTACCATCGGTCTCATCAGTGATAACCTGCTTGAGGTAGAGATGGTGGACGCCAAAGGCAAAGTGATTCGGGCTAATAAAAATCGTAATTCGGATCTCTTTTGGGCCTCGCGGGGAGGAGGCGGTGGTAACTTCGGAGTGTACACCCGCTACAAATTCAAAGTGCGCCGTGCTCCAGCGAAGGCGACTGTATTTAAAATCACCTGGCCATGGGCTCAATTCGAAAAGGTGCTCAAAGTATGGCAGAGGTGGGCTCCTTCTGTTGATACAAGATTGGGCAGCGAGTTGTCCATCGGACCGGAAAAGGGTGGCAATGTCGTCATGGAGGGGCTGTTCCTAGGGTCAAAAACAGAGGCTCTCCGTCTATTACAGCCGATTACGAGTGTCGGCACGCCAACGAGTTCCATTGTTCGTTTGTTACCTTACACGGAAGTTGTAAAGTTCTTATTGCTTCCTGATCCGATCGAGACTCAAAGGTTCAGTAACCAGTTCTCGTCCGGTTTTGGACAAAAGCCATTCCCTGACAAAGCCATTAAATCGATGCGAACATTTTTGGAGAACTTGGAGGAGGGACCAGGTGGATTCTATTTCCTCAACTGGGGCGGAGCGGTAAGTCGCAAATCACCTAGATCAACCGCATTCTTCTGGCGTAAAGAGAAGTTTTACGTGGAATGGAACAGCACGTGGATCAAGCCATCCCATGCCGCCAAAAATATAGCGCTCGTTCGTCAAACCCGCAAGAAATTGCAACCATACATTGTCGGTTCCTATATCAACGTTCCAGACCAAGGAATCAAAAATTCCGGCCCAGTATACTATGGAGCGAACTATCCAAGATTACGGAGAGTTAAAGCCAAGTATGACCCGAAAAATGTGTTCAACAATCCGCAAAGTATCACTCCGGCTCGGATAGTGTAGTCCATGTTCACTTGTTCAATGCCTTTTCAATGAGTGAAAAAACACGCCTTAATTGGCGTGTTTTTTGGTATGTATGTATGTTCGTATAAATGCCAATGAAAAGAACAACATATCCATAATGCATTAAATGTCCACTTCAAATTGTACACCAAATAATTGTGGACCTGAAGTGAACTTATTGTCAAAGGAAACAAAAAAGCCGTACTCGGTCAGTTGACCAAGAACGGCATCTTTACATGCTACATACGCATGGCAGCTTTTCAACTATTAAGCTTTAACTTGTTCTCCAGCAAATACTTCTACGTTCATTGGAGCGGCCATGAATGCTGCTGCTTGTTGAACAAAAGCTTGGAAATGCGCGCTTGTGTTGTGGGAAGCTGTAGCAGCTTCATCTTTCCAAAGCTCGATCATCGTGTATTGTTGTTCGCGTTCTGTGCTTTTCGCCAGATCATAGCTGATGTTGCCTTCTTCTTGACGTGTAGCAGCAATCAGTTCTTTCGCAGCTGCGAGGAATGCTTGCTCTTGGTCCGGTTTAACTTGCAGATGAGCGTGAATGATAATCATAATGTATAACCTCCATATTGTGTTTGTTTGGAATGTGTTAAGAATGTATGCTTATTGACCAGTATAATCGTGACTTACAGGGAAACCGTCTCTGATATTATGCCCAAGTTGTGATTGTTTCTACTGGCAGACGGTAGGAAGGATGACCTTCTTTGGCCGATTTACCGATCGAGATCAACATAACGGGTTGATAACGTTCTTTGTCCATGCCGAATGTTTCAGCGATTTGATCCTTTTCATATCCACCGATTGGATTAGTATCATAGCCATGGGCACGTGCAGCAAGCATCAGTTGCATGGAAGCGAGACCTGCGTCAATCAAGTTCACGTCACGAAGAGCGGAAGCAGGAATGTTGTCATAGTAAGGTTTAACAAACTTCACTTGTTGCTCTGCGATATCTTGAGGCATGAATCCGTGCTCTACAGCTTTGCCGAAGATCTCTTCCAAATACTCGCCATTATTCATGTCGATGAATACGCCAACGACTGCTGCGGAAGTTAACACTTGATTTTGATTGAATTTCGCAAGCGGAGCGAGTTTTTCTTTGCCTTCAGCTGTATCTACAACGAGAAAACGCCAAGGTTGCATATTAACAGAAGAAGGTGCACGGGAAGCTTCTGCCAAAATTTCTGTCATTTCTTCACGACTGATTTTCACCTCAGGATCGTAAAGTTTAACAGAACGGCGGCCATAGGTAATTTCGTTAAAATCATTGGTTTTTTGGAATTTGCTTTGAATTGTACTCATGAATGGATATCTCCTCTATATATGGGTTTAGAAATTGTTGTGCATACGTTCCAGGAAATCGGCGAGTGACTGAACTTCGTCTTCACTGAAATCCTGTAAAATCTGGTTGATAAAATTGGTCTTCTCTGCTTTGTAGCCTTCAATCTGCTTCCGACCGTGGTCCGTCAGACGAACAAAAGTTACCCGATTATCATCGGGATTCTTACGTCTTGTAACCATCAGGTCCGCCTCAAGCTGTTTCAAGTGGCGTGTAATCGCAGCACTATCAATGTTAATGATTTTCTGCAGCATGGATTGGTTAATCTCATCTACCTGATCCAGTTCATGCAGAATTTCAAAGCGAGAGGAACTGATACCTGTACAGCGTTCGAACTTGGGACTGATTTTGTTACCCAACACGTTCAACAGGTTGATGATCTGTTCTTCTTTGGAAACAATACGTGTCATGACTAGACCTCCCGGGTGAATCTGAATCATGAACAACGGCGTATGTTAACCAATGATTAAAGTTGCAGTATACAATGCCATTGCCTAATGATTATTTGGATGCTCTCGATCATTGATGTATCAATATTTGATGTATCAATAATTGATAGCTCAATTAATATATCATGCCTTTTATGATTTTGCAACAGGTTAGAAAATGTTGCTGATTCTAGCGTTATATCCCGCTACGTTACATTGCAATCCGTATATGTTGTCCAAATGGATAAGTTAATATCGATTGTTAATGTTATTGAGAATTGTTATCAATCTATCTATAATTAACTGAAAGGCAAAAAATATGGTTTAATCAGGCGATTACAGAGTTCGATCCAAACAGGGAGGGGACGTCAGCATGGAGGAAAATGATTGGATCAAACGACTGGAGCAACTTTTTTTCTCTGCTGTCCATGTCTGCGATTACACCAGCAATCCGGGAGTTGTCCAGCGCAGGGTCTGGAAGAGGTTCGCGATTTGCAGGGTTATTGCTGGCAAGGGATCTTTGTCTATGGATAACGTTGTACATACGGTGTTTCAAGGCGAGTGGTTTTTGTTGAAACCAGGAATGCAAGTGGAGTTTCAGACGGATAAGGAAGCACCTGTCCGTTATCATATTATTTTATTTTCCTGTGTGGCACTTACCCGGAGTTGGAGTGACTGGCATACCGAGGCGTGTGATTTCCCCGTTACGGGCAAGCTTCATATTCCTTCCAATGCACGTGATACTCAAGAGATGATGGATACTCTGGTGAGTGGAAAATACTCTTTCACTAGTCTGGAAAAGACGCGCAGGAAACATCTTTTACATGAGTTGTTGATTCAGTTAATGATTCACGTGAAAGAAGCAACTCCACCTGAAGTAGGGATGGATCGTGCGCTTGAATATATGACGCATCAGTATATGAAAGATATTCGAATTGAACAAATGGCACGCATGGCAGGGCTTAGTGTGAATCATTTTATAAGAACGTTCAAACGGCAATTCAATATGACTCCGATCGAATATATCCTGAAACAACGTATGGCGAAGGCCAAGCAGCTGTTATTTTCTTCAGACAAAATCAAGGATATTGCGGAGCAAGTGGGCTATAAAGACGAACACTATTTCAGCAGAGTCTTCAAGAAAAACGAAGGTATCGCACCAACGTTGTATATGAAAAATAAAGTAAACCGAATTGCCACCTTGTACTACGGGTTGGACGATTATGTGATAACGCTCGGTTTGAGGCCAGTATCCGCTTTATCCTATGGTCAGAGGGTGGCTCGTCATGTTGCCATACCTGCGCTTCAAGCACACAGTCATCAGGGGCTTATCCTGGATAGCTTCAATCAGAACTATGATGATTTGAGGCGAGTCCAACCGGACCTGATCATTACAAGTGATCGTTTGGAACCAAATGAATCCCTGCATCGTATCGCGCCTACCACCATGCTGGAGCACACCAACCATTTTGGTGAGAGGCTTCTGTATATGGCGGACATTATGGGCCGCACCGAACAGGCTGTACAGTGGATAGAACAACATACTGAACTGAGCCGGGTTCTTCGAGGGCGCATTCAATCGAGGTGGGGGAAACAGAGTGCCATGTTCATCCGGGTGACTTCTCATTTCTACCGAATGTATGGATTGAATAACCAGACAGGGGCCCTGTTGTATGATGATCTGGGATTTTATTTGCCTCGTGATTTTCCGGAACAACAGTGGGCTGTAGAGTGTAAAGTTCGCGATTTACAGTTATACGACGCGGATCATGTGTTTGTAATGGTCGATCCCACAGAAGAGGCACGTGCTCAACTGAGGCAATTGCAGCAATCCAGTGCATGGTTGGCATTAAAGGCTGTTCAAGTAGGCCATGTATATAATGCAGGAGATATTTTCTTCAAAACGCTGGGTCCAACCGGACGCATGTGGGCTATGCGATATGTGGCAGAGCAACTTGGGGTTACCTTACGGTGATATTGTGCAAGAGAAGAGAGTGGAATAATCCATGGTAAGCCTATTCGCTTTTTCCTACTATAGTGATAATGATTATTATTATTAAATAGTAGAGGGGATTTACTACAAATGGTAAGACAGAGAGTAGCAAATATCATACTGTTGGCCATGCTTGTGCTCGTACTGGCGGCATGTGGCAAGACATCGGAATTAAATGAAGCAACGCCTCAGCAACAGGATACACCTGTGGAAGAGAGTGGTACACAAGATATCAAGCATCTTAAAGGAACAGCGGTTGTACCGCAAAAGATAGAGCGTATGGTGGTATTATCTGCTGCCTACATCGATCACATGTTGACGATTGGTGAGAAACCAGCAGGCGTTAATGCAGAAGTTCGTTACGGAGGAGATTATTTGCCTTACCTTGCAGATCAGCTTGCCGGCGTTCCAACGGTAGGGTCGGCAGACAGTCCTAACCTGGAGGCTATCCTTCAGATTGATCCGGATGTCATCGTAATTGAGAGTCGAACTGCGGAGAATACGTATGATCAGTTGGAGAAAATCGCTCCAACGATTGTACTTGGTACTGAATGGCTAGATTATGCTGATGATACAACCTATTGGACACAGGATCTGTTGACCATTGCCGGGATGTACAACAAAGTGGATCTGGCAAAAGAAAAGATAGCCGAGGTAGAGCAGCAGGCGAAGCAACTAAAAGCGAAGATCGAACAACTGGATCAAAAAAAGCTGGCTTATCTGCGTGTAAGAGAGAAGACCTTGCAGATATACGCGGCAAAAGGACATCCAACCAACACACTTTTGTATCATGATCTTGGATTTGTGCCAACGACTGTGACACCTGCCGAACAACGTGAGGACCTGTCCATGGAGAAGATTGCAGATGTGGATGCTGATTTCGTAGTTCTGGAGATTGACCCGAATGCCGATGAGTATTTAAACAACATCAATGCAAGCTCACTCTGGAAGGGAGTACCGGCTGTTGGTGCAGATCAGGTCTATACGACAGACTCGTTCTGGTTGTTTAAGGGCTGGGGAGCGATTGGGCGAAGCGAGATTATCAACGAAGTTGAAGACATGATTCAATAGATGAGACGTTATCCAAGACATGATTATTCAGAGATGTCGGAAGCGTTACAGCAATTTTTTGTGACGACGATCCAAGTGGACTGCGATGATTCCAAGTATCCTTTCCGTGTGAAGGATCTGCTGAATGAAGAGAAACGAAACTTGATATTGCGTGAACAGGCTATGCAGCAAGGGCTTCAACTGGGCGGCAGAGGAAGTGCGGCCGTTGGTACACTTTTTGCCAAACGTTACTCCGTATTTGTTATGTCCGTAATCTCAGCATTCAGTCTATACGATACGATTCTTAGCATTGCAGACGATGATGTGCGGTTTGAATTGAATGGAGCAGGTGGCATGCGGTATGAGACTTTGCTGGAGAGAACCTCTCTGGAGGGTGGAGATCCTGTTCAGCGCAGGTCAGAGAGTGGCTTGCTCAAGAAGAGAATGCTGTTACATCTGGAACCTGTCCTGCGAGCGGTAGCCGTCGCTACAGGAGCGAGCGATAAGGTGATGTGGTCTTTAGTTGCGCATAATGTGCAACAACTGTATGCACGTATGATCAATGATCAAATAATATGGAAGACGGATCAACGGCTTGAACAGATCAAGGAAGATCAAAGCATATGGCTTGACGAACAAAATGAAAATGCATTTACATTTGCCTTAGAGCTGCATCGCTTTGATCACCCCAAGTGGCACGGACCGCCGCTCTTAATACGCCGGTATTGTTGTTTGGCTTATCAGGTTGGGGACGGAAGTCATACACATGGGTATTGTAACAGTTGTCCGAAGCTGGATTCGGAATCCAGATTGAATAATATAATACAGAAGTGAGCTGGCTCTTTTGTACAGCAGCGTCCGAATCTGTTTCAGACGATCGATGTTCTCTTCAAATCTGACGCCAGAAGCTTGGGTGAGACCCTGTCCAAAATCCTTTTTATATAGAAAAGGGGCCGCCGGGTAGGGCAATAATGTGTAGCTGATTCTACGCCGGGTAATTGGGGCAACAGGCACCACGGGAACAAACGGGCTGACGATTACGTTGAACCTGGGCAGTGGTGCTACAAATGGCATTGTGTGGTCTGTGCATGAGATTACCTAAAAACTTCTCAACGGATTGAGCCTATGGACAAATTCGTGAAGTTGTAATAAGTTAGTTTGAAGATATTCGAAATATCTTTTCGAAACTGGACTAACAAGTGAGGTGGATTGCATGATTCCTATTTTGGGACGCATTAACGAATTAAGTCGAAAACAACGCAGCAGCGTCGGTTTGACAAAAGCAGAACAAAGCGAGCAGCAGGAGCTTAGAAAACAATATTTGCAGGCTATTCGAGGTCAGGTACTGACAACCATGCTGGCAGTATCCGTTGTGGACCCACTGGGTCATGATGTGACCCCTGAGAAATTAACCAATGAAAAATTGCAGCGCCGGGAACAGGCCGGCCAATAGCATTCCTTTAATAAGACAGACCAAGGTTACATCTTGGTCTGTCTTTTTTCATTTTCTACAAATCTTCCGTTTAGGAGGAACCGCATCAGGAGGGGAAGGTACCATCCGGTTAGGTATTTCGTGCAAATTAACAAGCATGTTAGATATTTTTAGTTTAGATGACAATAAAGCTACCGCGAACTTCAATTCATCCTCGATAACTCATATAATAACGCTAATATCCTTCAGGAACACAAAGAAAAAGTACAATTATCCTCGAAATAACTAACAACAATATAACATCCAATGATCAAAGAAAGACTAGTTCATATATGTATCTCGAAAGGGTTGATGAATTATGAGCCTGGAAGCTTTGAATGAACGTGTGAAGAATGATCTAGCTTATTTGTCATTTGGTGGCGCGAACTGGGTACGTCCAAGAGAACATGCGGATGGTCATGTCTATGATGTCGTCATTGTGGGTGGAGGCCAGAGTGGATTAGGGGCGGCATTTGGACTTCTTCGTGAACGGATCTCCAATATTGTCGTCATTGACGAGAATGCATCAGGGCTTGAAGGACCTTGGGAGACTTATGCACGTATGGTTACTTTACGCACACCCAAGCATCTGACTTCCATCGATCTGGGGATCCCCTCGTTAACCTTTCGCTCATGGTGGGAAGCACAGGTGGGGCCCGAAGGTTGGGAAGAGGTAGACAAGATCCCACGTGGAGACTGGATGAATTATTTGCGCTGGTATCGGAAAGTGCTGAATCTGCCTGTGCTTAATGAGGTGAAATTGACGCTGGTTGAGCCTATAGAGAACGGAATACATCGACTTCATGTGAACAAGGCAGGAACTCAGATGGATGTTATACTTGCTCGCAAAGTAGTGTTTGCTACGGGAATACAAGGTGGTGGAGAGTGGCATGTGCCATCCATGATCGCGGATAGGTTACCTCGGGAGCTGTATGCACATACGTCTGAAGCCATTGATTTTGATCGGTTAAAAGGTAAAAGAATTGCTGTGCTTGGTGGCGGCGCTTCTGCATTCGATAATGCCAGTTATGCCCTTGCCACCGGTGTGGCAGAAGCTCATGTATTTGTCCGGCGCGAACAGCTACCTAGTGTTAATCCTATTCGTCAGATGGAACAATCCGGTATGATTGAGCGATACCACGCTCTTCCGGTTGCTGATAAATATGAAGTGATCTCTCACTTCTTCAAATTCAATCAACCGCCCACCAACGATACGTTTAATCGTGCGGCAGCCTGGCCAGGATTCGAACTGCATTTGAATTCGCCTTGGCTGAGTATAGAAGCGACGGACCAAGGCGCGATTGTGTATACCGCACTGGGAGCATATGAGTTTGATTTTCTAATTATTAGCACAGGTCTGCTTAGTGATCCGGCCCTCCGCCCTGAACTGAAGCTCGTGGACCCATACATCGCGCGCTGGGAGGACTGTTATCAGGCTCCACCAGAGCATCGCAATACATTGCTGGATGCACATCCATACCTGAGTTCCGGGTTTGCGATGACTAGCAGGAGTGATCAAGGCGAGAAGCAGTTGCATGGGCTGTTTGTATTCAATTACTCTGCACTTGTCAGCTGTGGTCTGTCTGCATCGGCAATATCGGGAACGAAGAGTGCAGTGCCGAAACTGGTCTCTGCCATAGCGGATCAGTTGTTCCTCGATGATCGGGAGGTTATTTTGCAACAATTCTATGCGTATGAAGAACAGGAATTTACCGCTACGTGGGTGAAAAGTGGTGCCCTCGCTGAGTAATCGCACTCCATAATATTGTGAACGTGTGGCATCTGATGCTGCACGTTTTTTTGTTTTTCATATGATGAAGGTTACACTTGCCTTTAATTTGTTGTAAAATGTCGGTTGGAACATGTTAAAGGCAGGGATAATAGATGAATGAAATGAACTATGAACAATTTAGAGCCCATTTGAAGAAAGCGTCGCGTAAACGAAATGTACCTTTGATTAAGATCGTAGCATTTCAAGAGAAATACATGAAGATTGAAGAAGTTCAATTTTACGATGTGGAACAAAATCATATGAGTGTTCGGGCCTGCAATACGTTGTGGATGCATCTGGAGAATAAATCTTTCCGTAATATGGTGTCCCAACATTTGCAGTTTTATAGAGATATGGAGAACCTGGGTCGGCATTCCTTTGAGAATCTGATCAAAGAACTATATGATACATCTGTTCCTGTGCTGCTCGATTACAATCCCGCTAATTATTACACCTCGGGGCAGCTCGCTGAAATTCTGGTCATGGACGAGGAGAGGCTAATTGAACAATTGGAGATGGGCCGCTTCAAGGGGGCTTTTATTAATGAGGATGGCAAATGGCTTAAACCCGTACCGGAAGCAATGGTTGTAGAGTCATAGACCTCATGAAGTTCCCATGAAAAGCAAACCCTGCAACGCCGCGCATAATGCGCTGGACGCTGCAGGATTTTTAATGGAGATTCGAAGGGCGCGGAATTTCAACTTTAAGAACATGAAGTAAGTAACTTCATTTGATCGTTGAATACTCAAGTGTTGCGACGAACTGTAAATCCATCTTTACACCGATTAGGGGCGCCAGGAATTGAGACGATACTTCGTCCTTGGACCATGATCCCTTTTTGAGAGGCACAAAAAGCAGGAGACTGTCCATTCAATCGGCACATGTTGAAGGTTACGGGGGTAAGCCGTGCCATGGAGGCGATGGAGCTCCCTACAGTGGGTGCTTCAACAATCCACTCCGCAGAGGACTGCGGACCGGAATAATACTGAATGGTGCGGAAGGTCCAGCCTAGCGTTAGATTAGAAAGGGTGATACACCAGGTTTTGCATGTTAATTTGGCGATGACTGCTCGAATGCGATGACCTGGGGAAACGGGATGTGGAATGATGGTCTCCGCGTCAGGCAGGATCTCCCACCAGGCATAATAGCTGGGCTTGCCTTGAATCCAGTCGTGACCTGTTCCGGTCTGAATGAGACTGCTGTTCTCGAAGCCATCAATTCCAATCCATGCGGATGAATATGTGTTACGTGTAGTAGGTAGAACGTAGGGGACAGTCCATTCCGCTGAGATGCGACGGTATTGGTTCTGTGTTCCTGTGCGAGCATAGCCGCTCCAGTTGGAGGAGATCCATCCAAAGCGAGGAGAGGAATCTTTCTTTTTCTGATGCAGGGCGCAAGGTTTGCGCCGTTTGTGTGGGCGGTCTGTCATCAGGTCACCACCTTCGATAAAATAGGGACTAGATTATCAGATGCGCGTTCAGGAGTCAGGGGAAGGGACAATTGGACAAGAAAATAAGTCGAAAGATGCGTGTTTTTGAAGGTTTTTAAATTATTTTGAATGAAAGTGGTTGTTTTTTGAGGGATTTATGATACTATAGAAGCAGTTGGAGGAATGAAGATGCTGACTGAAGAACGATATGCTGCAATTATAGAGCGCTTACATTTACAGGGGATTGTGAAATTGCAAGAACTAGTTGATGTGTTGGGTGCTTCTGAATCAACAATTAGGCGTGACTTGATCGATCTGGAGAGTCGTCAGATGCTCAAACGCATCCACGGCGGTGCCGCACTGGTGAATGAAAAAACGCTGGAACCGGGCATGGAAGAAAAAACGTTCAAAAACATTCAACAGAAAACAACGATTGCCCGTTTGGCTGCACAGGAGATCGAAAATGGCGAATGTATTTATCTGGATGCAGGAACGACAACGTTAGCCATGATTCCTTTTATTGAAGCTAAAGACGTGACGGTTGTTACCAACGGACTTTCACATGTTGAAGCTTTGGTAAGCAAGCGTATTCGCAGTTATTTGCTCGGGGGTATGATGAAAATTCATACGAAAGCAGTCATTGGCAGTATCGCATTACAGAACATGGATAATTTCCGTTTTGATAAATGTTTTCTTGGAAGCAACGGAGTTGATCCCGAAATGGGGTATACAACACCGGATCCGGAGGAAGCCTTGATTAAAAGGCGTGCACATCAATTATCGGGAAAATCTTATGTACTGGCTGATTCCAGCAAAATAGGGGAAATTACTTTTGCCAAATTGTTTGATTTGGAGGAGGCCGATTTGATTACCGAGCAGATGCCAGAACACTGGCGGCCTGGAATCGCCCAGAAAACTAAAATAATTGAGGGATAACGATGATATATACGATAACACTTAACCCGTCCATTGATTACATCGTGGAAGTGGATGAGCTGAAGCTTGGCGGATTGAATCGAATGAATCGGGACTTGAAGCTCCCTGGTGGCAAAGGCATTAATGTCTCTCGCATACTGAATCAACTTGGAGCAGATAACACGGCCATTGGTTTCCTTGGTGGATTCACAGGACGTTTCATTAATGACAAGTTGCAAGAAGATAATATCCGGACAGACTTTGTCACAATTGCAGACGATACTCGCATTAACATCAAGCTGAAGCATGGAGAAGAGACAGAGATTAATGGTCTTGGACCTGCAATAAGTGCCGAAGAGGCGGAGCAGTTGCTTCACAAATTATCTTCGTTGAAAAAAGGAGATATTGTTATTCTCTCCGGAAGTGTACCGCCTTCACTTGGAACGGATTTTTATAACCGTCTCATTAAAGTCTGCAAGCAAACGGGTGCCGAATTTGTAATTGACACAACTGGCCCTGCTTTAATGGAAGCTCTTGAATATGCACCATTGCTGGTAAAGCCAAATCATCATGAACTGGCTGAACTGTTCGGTGTAACGATTGAGACTCGCGAGGAACTGGTGTTATACGGGCGTAAGTTGCTTGAAGCCGGTGCCAAACATGTGTTGATCTCCATGGCAGGCGAAGGTGCACTGTTCATAACCAAAGCGGAAGTTCATCATGCGAGTGTGCCAAAAGGTACTGTGAGAAACTCGGTTGGTGCCGGAGACTCCATGATTGGTGGATTCGTAGGTACCTATGTACAGAGCGGAGATCTACTGGAAGCTTTCCGCACAGGGGTTGCATCTGGAAGCGCAACTGCGTTCTCGGATGATCTGGCAACACGTGCATTGATTGATGAATTGCGCAATCAAGTAACCATTACAGCGATTTAGTTTAACGGCCATATAAAAGGTTTTCATTGTAATTGTAATGTAGTGAGGCCTGCTTATGCAGGCCGACTGAACTTAAGGGAGTGTACCAAGATGAGAATAACAGACTTGATGATCCAGGAAACGATGATCATGGACCTGCAAGCCACAACCAAAGATGAGGCTATTGATGAACTAATTGCAAGCCTGAACCGAAGCGGACGAATTAATGATCCTGTTCTGTTCAAGGAAATGATCTATAAAAGAGAAGCTGAATCCAGCACAGGTATCGGTGGCGGAATTGCAATGCCACATGCCAAAACAACAGCGGTGAACGAACCAACAGTTGTATTTGCCAAGAGTAGAAAAGGGCTTGATTTTGAAGCGTTGGATGATCAGCCAGCTCATGTGTTCTTCATGATTGCGGCTCCAGAAGGCGCAGGTAATACCCATCTGCGTACGCTTGCAGCTCTTTCCAGATTGTTGATTGATAGCGATTTCATCTCACAATTGATGAGTACAGATACACCTGCCGAAGTAAGTGCATTGTTTGATGCCAAACAGGCTGAAGCAGCTGAGAAGGAAGCAGCCAAAGAAAAAGCAAAAGCTGAAAAAGCAGCAAATGCCGCATCCACTTCTAATACTGGTCAGCAACAGAATACTTCTGGTGTGATTGTAGGTAATGCCAATTCGGAAGATTTTGTTGTTGCGGTTACTGCCTGTCCAACCGGTATAGCGCATACGTTTATGGCTGAAGATGCACTTAAAAAGAAAGCTCAGGAAATGGGCATTAATATTCGCGTAGAGACAAACGGCTCTGAAGGAGCACAAAATGTTTTGACGGCTGACGAGATCGCCCGCGCCAAAGGGGTTATCGTTGCCGCAGACAAAAATGTGGAAATGGCACGTTTCGATGGCAAACCGGTATTGCAAAGACCGGTGAGTGATGGAATCCGTAAATCCGAAGAGCTGATTCGCAAGGCCGTTAACGGTGATGCACCGATCTATCGCAGCCAAGGCGGAAATGCCAAGGAAGAGGGCGCAAGCACTGGTAAGATTAGTGTAGGTAGCAAAATCTATAAAGATCTGATGAATGGTATCTCGCATATGCTGCCGTTTGTTGTAGGTGGCGGTATCCTGCTTGCAATCTCTTTCTTGTTCGAGCAGCTTGCTAGCCCTGAAAATCCGATTGTGCAACTACTTCAAACGATCGGTGGTGGAACAGGTGCGTTCCACTTCCTGATTCCGGTACTTGCCGGATTTATCGCGATGAGCATTGGTGATCGCCCGGCCCTGATGCCTGGTATGGTCGGTGGATTGATGGCGGTTAACTCAAACGCCGGTTTCCTTGGTGGTTTGGCTGCCGGTTTCCTGGCGGGTTATGTAGTTATTGGTCTCCGTAAGTTGTTCAAAGGATTGCCAAAAGCGATTGATGGCTTGAAACCAATTTTGCTGTATCCGGTATTTGGTTTGCTGATCGTAGGTGCCATCAGTTTCTATGTCTTTGATCCAATCTTTGGTTCCCTGAACACATGGCTTGTAGATGCACTGGGTAATCTGGGTACAGGTAATGCGGTATTGCTAGGCTTGCTGCTTGGCGGTATGATGTCCATCGATATGGGTGGACCGTTCAACAAAGCGGCTTACACGTTCGCTATCGGCGTATTCACATCCAGTGGTAATACAGACGGTGCATGGATGGCAGCGGTTATGGCAGGCGGTATGGTGCCTCCTCTGGCGATTGCACTTGCAACAACGTTCTTCAAAACCAAATTTACAGAGCAAGAACGCAAATCAGGTTTGACTAACTATGTACTTGGATTCTCTTTCATTACAGAAGGTGCAATTCCATTTGCTGCGGCTGATCCATTGCGTGTATTGACTTCTTGTATTCTGGGTTCCGCTGTTGCTGGCGGATTGACACAACTGTGGCACATTAATGTACCAGCTCCGCATGGCGGGATCTTTGTTGCAGCACTGGCGAACCACGCATTATTGTTCCTGCTCGCTGTTGCGATTGGTTCTGTGATCTCCGGTCTGATTCTGGGCTTGTGGAAGAAGTCACCAATGATCGTGAAGTAACAAATATAAGTAACATCTCCTGAGTGAAATTCACTTGGGGGATGTTTTTTTTATTTCAGCTTTTTTGTCAGGTAGTGGAAAGTTGCCTCCAAATTTGTGTAAAATGCTTATTTAGATTTTACATTCATGTGTGGTAAAATAAATATAATTATATTTTGAAACTATGTTTCATCTAATGAAACATATGCAGGAGGAATTGGAATGTCTGATGTAATTAAAAGTCAGGTGCAGAAGCAGTTTGCGAAAAATGCAGGTAAATATGTGACGAGTTCGGGGCATGCCAAAGGTGAGGATCTCGCGTTGCTCGTGGCTTCATCTCAAGCCACTCCGGATATGAACGTGCTGGATATCGCCACTGGAGGAGGGCATGTCGCTAATGCCTTGGCTCCACTTGTTCAGCGGGTGACAGCTCTCGATCTAACGGAAGAAATGCTTCAGGTAGCTGAAGCATTTATCCAGGGCAATGGACACCGTAATGTAGATTTTGTTGCCGGGGATGCAGAGAAGCTGCCGTTCGATGATGATGTCTTTGACCTTGTAACCTGCCGAATCGCTGCTCACCATTTTCCGGACGTTTCTTCGTTTGTTCATGAGGCATTACGAGTTATGAAGCCCGGTGGAAGGTTGTTATTCATTGACAACGTGGCACCTGAACGTGATGAGCATGACCAGTTTTACAATGAAGTGGAGAAGTGTCGGGATGCAAGCCATGTTCGAGCATGGCGCAAGACGGAATGGATTCATATGCTGGAGTATGCGGGTTTCCAAATGGAAACGATGGTTTCCTTCCAGAAGCGCTTTAAGTTTGAAGAGTGGTGTAACCGTGCGGCACTGCCGGAACGGGAGAGAAGGGAACTTGAAGCAAGCATGTTGAGTGCACCGTCCATCATCCGAAAATTTTTCAATTTTGAAGTGACAACGAACGGGAAGCTCGACAGCTTCCAAGGAGAAAGTGTGTATATCCAAGCGATTAAACCGACTCATGTTTAAAGATCGAATCGACGGTTCAGACGGTCTCTCTTCTTCGCATGTGTTACTTCCCTTTTCAGCACATATGACAGAGGTTCATCTTTAAAGTGCGTGTTCAAAAAGTCTGGTTTTCAGTACCGAGAAGATGGGATGAAGCTAGAAATGGAGTAGCGGAGCGTAGGAAAACTACGTGAGCAACGGACATTTCGGCTGAATTTCATCTTCGAAGCCGATGATGCCGCTAGGCATGATTCGTAATCAAAAGTGGACTTTTTGAACAACCTCTTAAATTAAACGACAGGCCATTTTACTTTACGTAGGGCATGGAGCAACTCTGGCGGCGCATTCAGATTGTCACGGACCAGATCCCGCGGGGTTAACGCCATCCACTGATTCAGCGATACATCCTCGAATCGATCACTTCGGAATATTTCCAAAAACCATAAAGTGTCTGTGCCGGTATTTTGTATATAGTGTCCCATTGCGACAGGAACATATCCGACATCTCCAGCCCGATAGTCAAATGTGCGAGCAATGCCATTGCCTCCAAAGACAGTCATTCTCCCTTGTCCTGTCAGATAGTATTGCCATTCATCTGCATTGGGATGCCAGTGCAGTTCACGCATGGCGCCAGGTCGGATCTCAACGAGTGCGGCTGCAACGGTAGTTGAGATAGGGAAGTTGGTGGAGTCGACAATCCGGACGCTTCCGCCCGGTGTAATGAGTGGTTCCTGGGCCAGCAATCGGTGTTTGAATGTGAGAGGAATGGTACCATATGGCGACTGAACTTCCTGGCTCTCGATGGAACCCGGGACGGTATCTTGGAAAATGTAGACCTGTTCCTTCGGCATGGACTGAAAAGCGGATTCGGGCACGCCGAAATTGACAGACAATACCTCTGGTGGGGTATGGGCAAACCAATCCGATATGGATAACGTATTCAGATCGGAGAAGGAGCCGTCATCAAACACAAGCAGAAATTCACAACCATCTTCCAGTCCCTGGATGGAATGGGGTAGACCTTTGGGGAAAAACCAGAGATCGCCAGGTCCGACATCCGCAATAAAATTACGTCCGTTCTGATCTACCGAAGTGATTCTTGCCGTTCCCCAGATCATATAGGCCCACTCGGATTGTTGATGCCAGTGCAATTCCCGTACACCTCCCGGTGTCAGGCTCATGTTCACACCAGCCAGTGTAGTGGCAATAGGGAGATCCCGTACGGTGATTTCACGTGACCAACCCCCATGGTTCAATTGCATATGTGTATCGGAAAAAGACATTCTCAGATTGGGCAATAACCCGTTATCGGTTGCTGGAGGTACCAGCATATCGGGGTTTTGTATATCTCTCATGACGTCTCTGGGTCCCAGATCAGGTCCTCCAGCGCCATCACTACGAATGGGTTGCGGGATAATAAATGGTTTTTCGTTTGGTTGCTGTCCTTTAGTCATTGAGTGATCCCTCCAGATTCAAAAACATGTCACACGCGACATTGTATCGTTATGTTTACACCTATGAATCAGGGCCTGGATAATATGAGGGACAAACGACAAAAAAGACGTAACCGCATGTGGTCACGTCTTAATACGTATGTGAGAAAGTTGAACAATCTATGAATCCGGTTATCGAATCAAACGAAGGCAGAATTCCAGATCGGATTGCAGGTGTTCTTTCATCAATCGTTCGGCAGTCTGCCCGTCATGTGCCTTGATCGCTTCGCAAATCTGATGATGCTCTTCAACGAGGAAGGGGCGCTGATAATATAGAGCTCAACATCTGTCATGGTTAAGATGGGTTGGTTGCAGGCTTTCCAGACTGCGTCGTACGAAAACGCTGCTCGTAAATCTCGTTTACCCGGTGGAGAACGGCAGGGCCCTGCTCTGTGAAACGAAGCGCTGCCGCTTTATTTTTCACCAGAAATGTACCGGATTCATGTCTGGTGGGTGATAAAGCCGCATTGTAGAGCAACGAAGCGCCATGACTTGGATGAGGGAAGAACCATTTCATAATGGGTTTGATGTAGAAGGGCAGGCCGGATGTTTTGTTGCCCTTCAGCGTATTATTTCCACCGGGATCTACGCTTAGTAGTTGTATGCCATCCGCTTTGGCAGACTTGGCAACCTCACGTGTCCATAGAGATAGACCGAGCTTCGAGGTAGCATAAGGACCAAACAGCTTTTTGAATTCAGCTGGACATTCCAAGATATTTAGATCAAATTGTTTGACCATACTGAACGCGGTGGTGGAAGTATTAATAACTGTTTTCATCTGTCCTTTGAGTAATAGCTCAACTAATTCCATGTAGATGATGTAAGGGACTACCGTCTGAAGTTCAAAGTGCAGTTCATGCCCCTGGTCAGAGAAACGAAGCTCCGAAGCGCTGCCACCCGCATTGTTAAACAAGACATCAATTGAATCAGTACCGGATTTAATCTGGTTCAGTGCCGTTCTCAGACTGTCGTAGTTTGTCAGGTTAGCCTGAACCCAACGGAGTTGCCCCGAACGTAAGGGATTCTGAATTTCAGTATCGTCGGATGGGAAAGCCGAACGGTTGAGACCGATCACCTGCCATCCTTCAGCCAGTAACTTGCGTGTCAGTTCAAGACCAATGCCTGACGTTGAACCTGTGATGAGAGCGGTGCGAAGCTGATTTTGTATATTCATATATACCTCCAGATAGAATGGGATTACAGAACGAATCTGTATGCTGCGCTCATTCTATAACTTGGAGTCGACTCCAAGTCAAGGGGTGTTGGGATGGAACGGATCATGCTTGACTTGGAGTCAGCTCCAAGTTTTAATATGGAGAGAAATGAATGTGGAGGGAGGCCGATATGATGAGTGAGAATGAAGTATTCTCCATTAAAGAAACGTCAGAACAGGCCGGATTATCAGAAGATACAATTCGTTATTATGAGAAGATTGGGCTGCTTCCCCGAGCTGAACGCAAAGCCAATCGCCATCGGGTATATCGCTCGGAGGATATCCATACGATGAAGTTGATCACTTGCCTGAAAAAAACTGGCATGTCTCTGGAGGAAATGAAGCCTTATCTACAGATGTCCATGGATTCGGATCTGGCAGATTTCCCGGATGAACGGGAGATGCTGGTGAATCACCGGAAGAAAGTTGAAGCACAGATTACTTCGCTACAGCAAGTCGTTGATTTTATCGACGAGAAGTTGGAGAAACGAAGTATGTATCCTGATGAATGTCCTATTACCGGGGAGAACCAGTTGTCTGTTTTTGAAAAACAAAACATATTCTCTTGATGGCGCTGCTGCCTATTTGAATTTGAAAACCCACGTCATGATGACGCGGGTCTTTTTGCTGTTTCTAGCATTTAATATCGAGTGTATGACGAAGTCGTTTGATATCGCTTTTGGGAGGGAGACCATACATGCGTGCATACTCCCGGCTGAATTGAGACGGACTTTCATAGCCAACCTGGAACGCAGCGTCGGCGGCATCGGTTGAACCTGCTAGCAACATTCGCCGGGCTTCATGCAATCGAATTTGTTTCTGGAATTGCAAAGGGCTCATGGCGGTAATGGCTTTGAAATGATGATGTAATGAGGAAGAACTCATGTTGATCATGGCAGCAAGTTGTTCAATCCGCATGAATTACAGCCCCCTTGTAAACCACTATTACTATTATTTTAAAATGCTCTGGAGGAATAGGCAAGAATACTGCGGGATTTTTCTATCGTACAACGACTGATCCTCTACATAATGGAGATAAGCAACGGAATCTTTTTGAAGCAGAGAGGAGTGAGAGACAATGGAGGGCAATTCAATGGGCGACCAACAAGAACCAAAACACCCGTATGTGGGGATGTGGATCACGAAGGATGGATATATCAGACACGAACTTCTTCCTTGCGGTAGATATGATGAAGCGAGAGGAGATCGGCAAAGTGCATATCAGGGTCGCTATGTTGTTCATGGGAAACATATAGAATACGTGGATGATACGGGATTTACAGCGGATGGAGACTTCAGGGACGGAGTTTTGTGCCATGCAGGCATGATTTTGTATAGAGAAAATGTACAATAACAACCAAATAAGGAGCGATTTAATATGTCCAATGTAAAAGGGAAAGTTGGTGTCATTACCGGTGCGAGTAGTGGAATTGGCGAGTCAACAGCTCGATTGCTTGCACAGCATGGAGCACATGTAGTTATTGGAGCTAGACGTATGGAACGTTTGGAGGCATTGACCTCCTCCATTCGTTTGGAGGGTGGATCGGTGGAGTATCATTCGCTGGATGTTACCCGATTGGAAGAGATGCATACGATCGTTGACCTCGCTCAAACTCGCTATGGACATATCGATGTTATTTTAAATAACGCTGGAGTTATGCCGCTATCTCCCCTTGAAGCGTTAAAAGTAGATGAGTGGAATCGCATGATAGATGTTAACATTCGTGGTGTTCTGCATGGCATAACCCTTGTATCACCGGGCGTTACGGAATCGGAAATCGCGGATACGATTTCTGATGAAGAAGCACGTGATCTCATGAAAGAGTACAGGCGCATATCCATTCCCGCCTCGGCGATTGCGAAAAGTATATTGTTCGCCATTAGCCAGCCGGCAGAGGTGGACGTAAATGAGATTGTAGTGAGACCGACAGCAAGCATGGCTTAAGGTTGGATCCTCTTTTGGTATATAATAGGTTCAATTGATACGAAAAGAGGAATAGTGCAGTGACATTACAACAACTAAAATATGTGATCGAAGTTGCCACGCGCGGTTCCATGAATGAAGCAGCCAAAAGGTTGTTTATCTCGCAACCCAGCCTTTCGAATGCCATTCGGGATCTGGAGCAGGAGTTGCGAATTACTATTTTTGAACGTACCAATAAGGGGATATCTCTGTCTAAAGAAGGCGTTGAGTTTCTGAGTTATGCACGTCAGGTGGTAGAACAAGCTGAATTGCTGGAGAATCGTTATCTGAACGCCAAGCCATCCCCGCAACACTTCTCTGTATCGACGCAGCATTATGCGTTTGCGGTGAATGCCTTTGTTCGTCTGGTACAGCAGTATGGTCAGGATGAATACGAGTTGGCGCTTCGGGAGACAAAGACCTACGAGATCATCCAGGATGTGAAAAGCCTGCGTAGTGAAATTGGCATCCTGTATTTGAATGAATTCAATGCCAAGGTAATTAACAAATTGTTAAAAGATGCGGGGCTCGTCTTCACGAGTTTGTTCACAGCCAAGCCCCATATCTTTATCAGTGTGAAGAACCCGCTGGCGAAGCAAGAGTCGGTTGCAATCGAGCAACTGCAGGATTATCCGTACTTGTCATTTGACCAGGGAGAGTACAATTCCTTTCATTTTTCCGAAGAAATCCTGAGTACGTTATCTCACCCCAAAAGCATACAGGTCAATGACCGCGCAACGTTGTTTAACCTGTTGATTGGTCTGAATGGTTATACGATCTCTACGGGTGTACTCAG
This sequence comes from Paenibacillus sp. PAMC 26794, assembly GCF_000316035.1. GTDB lineage: Bacteria > Bacillota > Bacilli > Paenibacillales > Paenibacillaceae > Paenibacillus. Next base: position 231,859 of record NZ_ANHX01000025.1, on the reverse strand, counting down.
CGCCGATCTGAACGGAGACGAGATAATTCCTGTACCGCTGGAATGTGAGGAATCCATTAATGTAGGGTGGATAAGCCACAAGAGCACTTCTCTCTCTAATCTGGGTGTAGCATATGTCCAGGCTCTGCATGAGGCCATAGGGTCTTAGAAGTGTTAAATGGTTCATCAAAAGGCCGTTTCCGGTTGAGTCGGAACGGTTTTTTTTGTTGTACTACGAACATTTAAGTATAGGGTGGTATGTTGTCATCCCGTGTAATAGAATGAAGGTATATGTCGAATAGGTGTAAGAGATTGAAGGGAGAACGGTTAGTGAGAGTTCTGTATCGGAATAAAAGTGAACAGCATGAGCTGACGGTATATGATACCCAAAAGCTTTATGGAGAGAAGGGCCGGTTTCGTGTATTAGAATTCTCCAACGCAGCTGTGCAGGGAGCAATGGATCTGGATGAGCCTGCCCGGATGGTGTTGGAGTATCCAAGAGCGATGGTACATCTAATGGAGCGGAATGATCCTGAATTTGATACGGTATTTGTAGTGGGACATGGTATTGGCACATTGCCAACCTACTTGTCTGATCGTAAGGTAAAGGTGGCTGAGCTGGACGCAGAGGTCGTGGAGTTGAGCCAAACCTTTTTTGGATATGAGGGAAGTCCTGTGCTCATTGGAGATGGTCGTGAATTATTAGGCCAAGAACCCGCTGGGACATATGATTATATTATTGTTGATGCCTTTACAGCAACGGGCACACCTGAGCAGTTTACATCCAGTGATTTTTTTGCCATGGTTAAGGACAAACTGGACTCGGATGGAGTTGTGCTGCTTAATGTGTTCGGGCGGGCTGGCAACGACCGGCTTGTAAGTGCCATCTATACGACACTTCAGGCACAGTTTGCTTATACACGTGCATTTGCATTGCCAACAGAAACAGCGGATGAAGTTCAAAATCGTATTTTAATGGGCAGTCATCACCCGATCGAATTTCAGGTTCGTCACATGGCAGGGTTTGTTGAGCAGGAGCCAGAAGAAGGATATATCATTGTCGATTAGGGCGATCCTGAACAGTGATTCTTCCAGGGAAAATAAAATGTCATTAAATCGTCAATCTTACGATGTAATTGTTAAGATTTCTCAAACTCTTTATTTGATTTTAACAACTTTCGTATAAGATAGAAGGAATATGCCTTTTCATGAAAATCCGGGGGAAGTAAACGATGATTGCACAGATCAAGAGATCCAAATTACGAAGAAAAATAAAAAACATCAAGAAGATCAGCCTTACGGCTTTACTTGGCGGGTTGGTCACTATTTCAGTTATAATGACATTGACCATCATGGTCATCTCATCGTATACATCTCAGAAACAGTCACTCATTGATAACACCCTGTCGCTAAACTATGCAAGCGCTGTGCAAATGAGCCAAAACCTGGATTCGCTTTTTTACTCCATGCAGGAAAGCTTGAAATATGCAGCCCAATATTTCCCTGATATGGATCACTCCAATACAAATGAATTGAATTCCACATTGGATTTGGTTCGCAATAGCAGTAATTTTTTCAATTCTGTTGCTTTGGTAGATAAAGCGGGAGTAGTCAGGTCTACCTCACCTTACTCACAGGCTAGCGTAGGTCACCATGTTAGTTCCAATGCAGCAAAAGAAGCGGTTAAATTGAGGGCTTCGTATATCTCCGAAGCGTACCAGACACCCAGAACCAAACGCAGAATTGTATTTGTCAGTGAACCGATCTTTGATTCGGCAGGGGCGTACCAAGGAACGATTGGTGGAAATATCTTTTTGCAGGAAAATAATATATTGAGTCTGTCTTTTGGCAGTCAGCTCAAGACAAGTAATGGTTCCTACTTTTTTATTGTGGATAAGAAGGGCACATTGTTATTTCACCCAAACACCAACCGAATTGGTGAAAATGTCAGTAAAAATGAAGTGGTGCAAAAGCTGTTATTAAACAAGAACGGTAAAGAACAATACAAAAACCTGGCAGGTGTGGATTCACTTGCAGGTTATTACAAAGTTCCATCAACAGACTGGGGCGTCGTAATCGTGTCTCCAACCCAAACGGTGTACGATCAGTTGAATCATCATATCCGTATGTTGTTGCTGTACACCTCAGTGCCTTTCCTGATCCTGACCCTTATTGTGGTTCGGGTTGCACGCAAGCTGGCCAGTCCTTTTGCTATGCTGGCTGATTTGGTGAATCAGGTCGATAAGGGACAAGTGGATCTACCGGTGATGAAGCCTCACTGGAATAGAGAGGCAGACCTTCTAACAAGAGCAGTTGTTGGCGCATTGGCGAACTTTAGGAAACAGACAAACCAGCTTGTCTATGATGCCAGAACAGATGTTTTAACAGGCATGAACAATCGCAGAACCTTCGAAGAAGTCATTCAGGAATGGATTCAGGATGAGGTGCCGTTCTCCATTATTGTTCTGGATATTGACCGCTTCAAGTCCATTAATGATACATTCGGGCATCATGCTGGGGATGAAGTATTGAAACACATTGCCAATATCATTCAATTGTCTGTTCGCACAGAAGATGTCTGCGCTCGGTTTGGTGGGGAGGAATTTGTAGTCTTGTTAAGAAATTCCGAGTCTAACGTGGCTTTTGAGATTGCTGAACGTATCCGAATAACGGTCGAAGAAAGCATATTGCCTGTAGATCGTTCCGTCACCATCTCGGCTGGAATTGCTGAATATCCGAAGCACTCCACAACATCCACAGAACTGTTTCACTTGGCGGATAATGCATTGTATCAAGCGAAGGAAGAGGGACGTAACCGTACGGTTACGATCCAAACGGTTATTAAATAAACAAGCAAAGAAGCTGTTCCCTAAAAACTAGGGACAGCTTCTTTTGTGTTTTATACCTCTTGTGAGGATCTGGCCAGAACCTCATTTGTATACGTTTCTCCCCAATCTCGCATGCTGAAGATAATCGGCCGTAACGTTTCACCAAATGGTGTGAGGGAATACTCCACTTTAGGTGGGATCTGGGGGTATATTTCACGATGAACAATTCCGCTGCCTTCCAACTCTCGAAGTTGCAGGGTGAGCATACGCTGGGTGATGTCAGGAAACAATTTTCGGATCTCGTTAAATCTCAGAGGACCGGAGAATAAATGATACAAAATGGCACCTTTCCATTTGCCTCCGATCACACTGAGGGTAACTTCCACGGAACAGCCGTATGGCGCGGGACATAGCTTGGTTGCGTCCTTTTTCATTATAAGTACACCTCCACTTTAGGGTGATTTTCTATGGTATCTATTTGGGTGGTTACATTACATAAAGTACGTATAGTTCATGAAAGAGCATATCACTTATGATGCAGATTATAAACCCTAACTCTAGGCGAAGGCAGATGCGATGATGTCTATAAGATAAAAAAGATCCCCGGTTTCAGGCTCTTCTCTGGATGTATAAAATATGATGATGAGCGTATATACGCTACTTCAGTGACGATAGAATGGAGTCACATAGAGCCATTGTTGCAATATTATCCCTGGCGCTGGAATGTGGGACGGTCTGATTCTGGCAACACGCGATGAAGTGCGCCATTTCACCAACAAATCCGCGTAGATAAAGGTCGCGATAAGCTCCTGACATGGGAGAACCGGAAGGCGTATATACGGTATCTTGCTCCTCGAGGGATTTCCAGGGAAGGCTAGATGAGCTTCGGGATTGATGAACAGTAAGTGTGTTGATCTCTTCAGCTGACGCAAATCCGTTGTCAAAGGTGACGAGTACACTTTCGCTCTCCCGTGACCAAGCACTCATGCCGGTAAAATAAGCACTGCCTACTACGTTATTCTCAAATACAAGGGAAATGCTTTGATTAATGTGTTCCCCATCCTTCACGGTTGTGCCTGTAACTCGTATTGCTTCTCCGAATAGGAAACACATCAGATCGACCATATGAATGGCAGCGAGCTTCATGAACTGTTCCTCATCCTTGCAAAATGGGGTACTGTCTACAGCAAATTTCATCTGGAATGAACGTACCTTACCTAGCGAACCATTATCAATGAGCTCCTTCAGCTTCATGTATACGGGAGCATAACGTTTCATAAAACCGACCATGACAACGACGCCAGCTTGCTCGGCAGCGTCTGCAACAGTGGCGGCTTCCGCTGCGTTCCATCCGAGCGGCTTATCCACGTATACATTCTTGCCAGCCCGAATGCATTCGAGAACAAGAGCGGTCTGATCTAAAGGCTGGGCGACCACAACGACTCCGTCACAGATTTCCTGCTGCAACATAAGCTGAGCATTGTCATACGCTTGTCCGTTGCTGCCAAATCGCAGCAGAGCTGCTTCAGAGCGTTCCATACTGCGAGTGGCAATGGCCTGGATCTGCGCTCCGGCTTCAACAACAGAAGGGTAAATATTCGTGGATGCATGAAACCCGGCACCGATAAAGCACAGATTGGTTGTTTTCAAGGTGGATCTCTCCTTCATTTTTACATTCGTATGGATCTATATTTGTTTAATGCTACGATAGGGTGTTTGAAGTTGACAAAAAAGGACATATGTCCTATTCATGAATGAATGAATAAAAAAGAAGTTGCATTTTTATTTTGGAGCATGTATACTCTGAATTACGGTAAAACAAGGAATTGCTTCACCGGAACGCTTTTCATCGATGGATGAGGAGATACATATTATGCGGTCGTGGCGGAATTGGCAGACGCGCACGGTTCAGGTCCGTGTGGGCTAACCCCCGTGGAGGTTCGAGTCCTCTCGACCGCATCTATCCAAAGAAAGGTTCGTGCGTTGCTCTAGGGCAATTCACGAACCTTTCTTTATGTTGTGGATCATTAGTGTGAATCCGGCATTTAGCTGCGGGCATTCTAATGATAATACTAATGTTGCCGCTGGCGTAGAATGACTGCCATGATGATTCCGGCAATGGCTCCTGCAATACCAAATAGCGCAACACTGGCAACCACATCAACCGACTGGAGACGAAACAAAAAAGCGATACCACTGCCAAAGGTGGTTCCGGCCAGAAATCCGAGCGAAATTCCTAATTCTTTCGTTAATTTCATTGCTTCACCTACTTGGATATGTGAGATATGGATTTGCAAATATTGGGTACAGGCAGTAAAGTGTGATCAGGAAAATCATCACATTTTATTTCCTTTTTTATCTTGTGGTTTTAACCCGTTAATTATGCATGATATCTCATATGGGAGGGTAAGAGCGAATGAATATGAACGAACGAATTGCAGCATGGAATGAGGAAGCACAGCAGTGTGCTTGCGGTCATCAACACCGAGTGGTGGATATGCTGATTCATCTGGAAGCTGGGGCCATTCAGAGGTTACCGGGTTATTTGTCTGAGCAAGGATATCGTCAGGTGACGGTTGTTTATGATCGACATACGTTTCGGGCCGCCGGATCTGATGTGCTGAGTAGTATTCGCGAAGCGGGAATGCATGTGGATGAGATCGCTCTACCGGAGAATCGCACGGGGGATATCATTGCGGATGAAGCAGCTATTGTGCAGGTTATGTTGGGTGTGAGACTCGAAAGTCAGGCTGTAATTGCGGTGGGTTCAGGTACCATTCATGATCTGGTGAGATTTGTTTGTTCCAAAATGAACAAGCCCTTTTTGTCGATACCGACAGCGGCTTCAGTAGATGGGTTTACTTCTGCGGGTGCACCCTTAATTGTAAGCGGCGTCAAACAAACATTTCAGGCTGTTCCGCCGGAGGCTATCTTTGCCGATCTGGATATTCTGGAGCAAGCCCCCCAAGTGATGACTGCTGCCGGATTCGGAGATATGCTTGGTAAATATACTTCACTTGCAGACTGGATTGTTTCTCGTGAACTGGGCGGGGAACCGTTCTGTCCAGTTGCTTATCGGATGACAGAAGAAGCGCTGAATACCTGCATAGATCATGTACAAGCTATTGCGGAGGGGCGAGCAGAGGGAGTAGCTGTATTAATGGACGCCTTAATTGTTTCCGGTATCTCCATGCTGATCATTGACCATTCCCGTCCGGCATCCGGAGGTGAGCATCATCTGTCCCACATTTTGGAGATGGATCTGATGCAAGCGGGAGAAAGGCCGGTTCTGCATGGTGCCAAAGTTGGCGTAGCATGTGCATTGCTTACGGTGAAATATAAAGAGCTTGCACAGACATCGGGTGAACCGGTGTTTGGGATATATGACCAATTGCCGGAGGCTTCTCAGCTCATCGCATGGTTGGAACAAGTAGGTGGACCTGTGACTACTGAGCAACTCGGTGTAACCCCGGAGATGGTGGAACATGCATTCAACACAGCGCATACGCTTCGTCCTCGATATACCGGATTGAGATATATCAATGAAGTGTTGAACACAAGGTTAGGATGACCTTTTAGAGAGAATGGTCATGATGAAATGCATTAACTTAGCATGTAGCGGGCTGTGATGGCTCTCCTTGGGAGCAAAAGGCGAAAAAGGGTAGGTTATCTGACATTTCTGATGGAATGGCCAGAACAGTGCTTCAAGTCCGAGAGAGAAGGCATGCATTTATTTTAAAAAAGGCTCTGGCCTCCCTATGGGGAGATCAGAGCCTTTTGGCTGTTCGCTTATTTAGTTGTTGCGACGATCTTTCAAGATGACATCTGCGAACAAAATAGTTTTCGGGATACGGAAAAATTGCTCCGCTTGTTCCTGAAATGCAGCAGAAGGCAGTGTTCCCTGATGCAGCCATTTGCGGAAAGTGCCGGGATGAACCCCGATCCAGTGGCTGACATCTGTCACCGACAGATCATGGACCATACACAAGCCTGTCAAAATACGGTTGCTAACCGGAGAACGGGTCACCGTACGCTTCATGAAGCGAGATGACTCGGGTTGACATATGACAGGGCTATTACGCACAACTTCTTCATTGAAAAGAATATGACGCGGGTAGCCGAGTAATTGGCAAGTCTTGTCCAAATTGGTACTGCCGGGTATCCGTCCTTCATATACCCACGCACTGACACTGCGTGAAGAGATGGAGAGGTCTTCAGCGAGCTGGGACAACTTGATATCATTGGCCATCAGTACGGCAAGAAGAACACGATTACGGATTTGACAGCGTGTCGGTTTTCGGAATCGTTTAACACGGACGCCTTTTCCCAAGTATTTACGGTTGATCAGAGACCACGCCTGGATGGAATGTTGTTCTGGTTGATTAGGCATATTTCCTCCGATTTTTTTAACCAAATACTACAATAAACAACGGGGTACTTTCAAGTGCCGGGTTTACTGGTTACAAATGCGTCAATGCGTCAATTCACGATAAAGAGGGAATTACGAACTAGACCATGCGCAATTCACATCCTAGTATATTCCTAGATTACAATGTTTCACTAAAAATGAGGGGAGAAATTGAACAGGAATATAAATAATATAGTTCTAATTACTCATTATTAGGTCTAAAGAACTTTTATCTGTTTTTTGTTGATATGATGCGGTTTATTTCCCTGAATTCCCCAAAAGCATGTGATTTTCGTTCCCCTGTTGCGAAGAGGATGTGCACAAATCTGAAATTATAAATCCGCATGTTCAGCATGACATGTGACCTGTCAAATCTCTTACTTTTACATATATTGTATGATACTCAAGTGTAAGGGAGAGGTGAGGAACGTGAATCTATCTGTGAATACCTTTGCTGTCATCTCGGGAGCGTTTGTTACGTTTGCTTTTGGCGGATGGGATCAATTGCTGAGCCTGCTCGCGGTCGCGATGGCTGTGGATTATATCACAGGTTTGGCGGCGGCAGTAAGAACGGGGACAGGGTTGAATAGCAACATTGGATTCTGGGGGATTGCTCGCAAAGGGCTCATGCTGACGGTTGTTTTGCTTGCTCACCGAATTGATCTGATCATGGGAACCGATTTTATCAAAGGTGGAGCTATTTATTTCTATCTGGTGAATGAACTCATTTCGATTACTGAGAATTATGCCAGAATCGGTCTTCCATTGCCTGCAAAGCTCAGACAGGCCATTGCAGTGTTGAAGAAACAGGAAAATCAGGAGTATCTTATGAATCGTGAATGGTCCAAACCGCAGCCAACCCCGGACAACATCAAGCAGCAGGCTGAAACAGGACAAACTCTGCAGGATGAATCCGCGAAACAGAAGGAGGATGGATCTCAAAAGGAATCCGAATCGAAATAAAACGGTTCGGATTCCTTTTTCTTATCAAGAGAACGTTTCCAAGTATCCTTTCGTAATAGAGAACGTTATGATATATTTTGGATACATGAAAATTCATTCATTTCTACTATTATATTAAACGAGGTGTTTGCCCAGATGATAAAACATATTGTCCTGTTCAAAATGAAAGATCGCTCAGCAGAAAGTATTGAAGCTGCAGCCCAGGTGCTTCGTAATCTGGAAGGTAAGATTGATGTCCTGGTTTCACTTGAAATCGGGATTGATGTGCTTCGCTCGGAGAGATCGTTCGACATTTCACTCACGGCGGAGTTTGCGTCACTGGAGGATCTCCAGGCGTATCAGGTACACCCGCTTCATCAGGAAGTTATCAAGTACATGAACGAAGTCAGAGAACAGTCAATTGCAGTGGACTACGAAATCTGATCTGTCATTCAAACTACGTTGAGATAAAGGGGACTCTGCATGAGCGATTTAAGAGACGTTATGGAATTTCTATATATCTTTGTTGTGTTTCTAATCGCTTGTCCTGTGATGATATTCTGGCTTAAGCGAAGAGGGAAACGGAACCGATAACTTATTGAACGGGAAGTGAACGAATGTATTATGTGAACAGAGAACAGATTGCCCGCCGGCTTGCTGCTGTACCGGAAGTAGCTGAAGGGCTTCGCGGGGCAGCAGAGGCTTGGGATGGCAGTCTCATGCTCGGGATGGTACAGGAACGTTGTCTTCACCTGGCGATCGAAATTGTTACCGATGTGGGAAGTTATCTGATCGACGGCTTCATCATGAGAGATGCGAGCAGCTATGATGATATTATTCAGATTAATTATGAAGAAAAGGTTTTTGATAATCCGACCTATGAGATATTGCGTCAGCTTGTCACGTTACGCAAGCCACTGGTGCAGGATTATTACACTTGGGAGCGGTCTGAGCTCCATCCGCTTAGCGTAGAGTTGCCGAGTATACTTGAACATTTCACTACTCAGGTTAGCGCCTACGTGGAAACTGAACTTGGTCCTTTCAATACGGCACAGGCCGAGGGACAGCGTAAGGAATGAGGGAAATCGCATGACAAATGAATCAAAAGAATTCAATGAAGTGAATACTGAAAGTAACGAAACGAATGAAACACCTTCCGGATTCCATCCGGTGTATATGGTGGAACTCTTGTTCCGGGAACGTCCAGAGGTGGATCGCTTGCGTTTGCAGGAAGCTATGATTCGTCATACAGGACAAGTCCGACTGGATGTGAAACAAGAGAGCGGAGGGCAAAAGCATGAGATGCTCGTCTTCTATCATCTGGACCATAAGGTATCCTTTCAGGAAGGGGATATCCCTGCTCAGACTTGCATGCTTCCTGTGAATGAAATCGCAGATCGTGCACGTTTTGGCGGTGCTCTGCAACAAGCATGGCATTGGCCGGAAGTGGGACAGGTTGTAGAAGCTTCGCGGTATTCCATCCGGATACATGATATGTTCACGGCTGCCATGCCTCGTAAGCAGCGCCTAGAGCTGTTTCAGAAGACTGTACTGGCAATCATGGAAAGTTTGACCTGTGATGCGCTGTATTGGTATGGCAGTGATAAGCTGGTTGAACCGGAAGCATATACGCAAGCTCAGGAACGTGAGGAACATCTGTATGCAGCCATGAACGTTCGAATGTATCAAGCCGGAGGTACAGAGGAACAGCGCGGGTTGGTCATGGATACCGTGGGATTATCTGCGCTGGGTGTACCTGATGTCCAGTGTCACTTCGTCGGTCTTGATCCCGATACGGTGGCTCAGACCTTACTGGGTGCAGCGTATTACATATTTGATCAGGGGGATGTTCTGCAAGATGGACAGACGCTGGGTTCTTCAGGTGGACGTCGCTGGCGTTGTGAACATCAGGCGGCATTGATTGCACCTGGACGATATGTCATTGATCTGGACCCGGGGGATGAGCATGCCGCGGCTGATCTCGAGCCGGCTCGACAGAACTGAGTTTAAGCCGAGTCATTTGCATCCATTCAAAAAGGGCGTTCACATTATTTTTAACATCTGGAGTGTCAAGTCAAGCCTGTGCTGCTTATAATGCATCAACAGAGTAGGCATTCGCCCGGATGGCTGAGCGACAGACCGTTGCTTCTGATCCGGTACTTAAACAATAGTAAAGGGAGAGATGTGACGTGAAGGATTCTAACAAAAGTTTGTTGTGGGGAGCTCTTATTGGCTCCGTGGTTGGTTCAGTAACGGCATTATTGCTGGCGCCGAAATCGGGACGTGAACTTCGTCAGGATATTACAGAAGGTGCTCGTCAGGTATCGGAGAAAGGTCAGGAACTGGCTGGTATCGTGGGAGAACAAAGTTCACAGATCGTATCCAAAGTTAAAGAGACCGCAGATGTCGTGATTCAGGATATTCAATCCTGGCGCAATTGCGCTGAAGGGAAAGAAATTCGCATATCGGCAGCCATTGTTGATAATGATATCGATAAAACAGTGGATGAACCCGGAATTGACATCGTAGCGAAGCTTCCTGCGGATGAGTCCAAGGACGACAACTAAGCAAAGCTTGATAAGCAGGCTTTCCTCTATTTAGAGGAGAGCCTGCTTTGTTGCGTGTCTACACATAGATGACGTAGCGCGTGGATTTAATTTGAACCCTGCGATGAAATCGGGTAAGATGTAGGTACCTTTTTGCCGGAATGTTCATACGGTAGGAAGAAAGCTCTGAGAAACAATCGTTTTGAGAATTAATTCAATGAAGAAGGAAGCGGTGTGTTCGTGCAGCAAGCAATCGCTATATTAGACTCCGGTGTGGGGGGATTGACCGTCGCCAAGGAAGTGATGCGTCAGCTCCCGCGGGAAAAGATCATTTATTTTGGGGATACTGCCCGGACACCGTACGGACCCCGTTCGTCCGAACAAGTAAAACAATTTACGGAACAAATCGTTGATTTCTTGATCCAATTCGATCCGAAGGTTATCGTTATCGCCTGTAACACAGCAACAGCAGCAGCGTTGGAGTATATCCGTTCCAAGGTGAATATGCCTGTCATTGGTGTTATACATCCGGGTGCGCGGGCCGCAATCACAGCGACACGTACAGGACGTATTGGTGTGATTGGTACCACGGGTACCATTGGTAGTGGGGCTTATACATCGGCACTCAAGCAGTTGTCCCCCTATATTGATGTAGTCAGTCAGGCTTGTCCGGCGCTGGTGCCGTTGGTGGAACAAGGTGAATTTCGTTCCGAGCACACGACACATACGGTGGAACAATCATTGGGCGAGATCAAACAGCAGCCAATTGATTGTCTTATTCTGGGTTGTACGCATTATCCCTTTCTCATGGACACGATTCAGGAAGTTATGGGACAGGAAGTGAAGTTAATCAGTTCAGCAGATGAAACGGCACGTGAAATCAGTACGATTTTATATGATAAACGAAAGCTGGCCAGTGGGGATGAGACTCCGGTGCATCAATTTTTCTGCACGGGTGACCCGCGTATGTTCCAGAATATCACCCGTCGATGGTTGGGGGAGCAGATCTCCAAGACCCCTGTTGTCTGGCAGGTTACGCAATTATCATAGTTATACTCAAAATATGCATGAATAAGACTTCTAATTAATGTATTTTGGTTGTGGACTATCCCGGAACTGTGAAGTTCCGGGATTTTTTGTCGTCATTATGCATTAACAGGAGATGAACATGATTCATGTCACATGACGGACAACCCGACCTGCATACATATGTTACAGACACGAAATTGGTCAGAACTGGACAGGAGACCTGTCTTTTCCTGTGGAAAGGAGAACAACATGGATCTGCAGTGGATTATCGTTCAGCGGGGAGATACGTTGCCGCGAATTGCATCAGCACACCATATGACCAAAGAGTTCCTTGCTGCACTGAACCCGGAAGTGGCTTCCCAGCCATACTTGCTGGCAGGTCAGATGCTGCGTATTGTGCCCGGGACAGGTCGCAGATACGCTGTACCGCCTGGAGAAAGTGTAGGGGAGATTGCGGGGAGATTTGGTCTGGACGAAGAGGTGTTGCGCCAGGCCAATCCCGAAATTACCAACATAGCCGACTGGGTTGGTCGCTGTATTCATATTCCGGCTTCGAATGGAAAAACTATTGTAAAGATTCAGGGAGAGTATGGTTATCGAGAATTAATCAGGGATATAGACAAGCTGGAGAATCAATACCCGTTTATGGAGATGGGGTCCATTGGAACAAGTGTCATGGGGAAGTCGCTGCCTTATTTGCGTATTGGGCAAGGATCGAGACATATCCATGTTAACGCTTCCGTTCATGCGAATGAGTGGTTGACAACAGCAGTTCTGATGAAGTTTATCGAAGAGTATGCCGAGGCGTATAGTGCGCATAGGACATGGCATCAATACCAGACAGAACGCTGGATGCAAGAGACGACACTCTGGGCCGTGCCGATGGTTAATCCGGACGGGGTCGAACTGGTTCAGGAAGGTGTGGTCAATCAGAATCCACATGCGCAGCAGTTGTTAGCCTGGAATGCCGGCAGATCACATTTCACCCATTGGAAGGCCAACATCAGAGGGGTGGATCTGAATGATCAATTTCCAGCCCATTGGGATGAAGAGGCAGCGAGAAGAGGTGTGACCTCACCTGGCCCCAGGGATTATGCAGGGACAGCGCCATTGACAGAACCGGAGGCACAGGCGCTTGCGCAGTGGACGCAGCAACACACATTTGATGCGGTTGTATCCCTGCATAGTCAGGGACAGGAGATCTATTGGAACTACCGTGATCTGGAACCCAGAGAGAGTGGACCGCTGTCGCGTAGACTCGCCAAAGCTTCCGGCTACAAGGCGGTGAAGCTCGGTGGTAGTGATGCCGGATACAAGGACTGGTTTATTCAAGATTTCGGTAGACCGGGCTTCACGGTAGAAGTTGGATTGGGTGTTAATCCGCTTCCCGTAGAACAGTTTGATGATATTTGTATCGAAGTGGGAATGTTGCTGGCTGAACTTTTATCCAATGGACAATGAGGCAAGACCCCGAATTATGAAGGTGTGAAACTTAACAGTAGATCATTCGTATAACAGGAACGGACGCCATGAGCGACGTTCCGTTTTTATTATTTTTTATAATGACATACTACGTCATTCGTTCTGAATGGTTTTCGAACGGGTAATGATGAACGTGCCGTTTAGGCGACATATATTTATTATACGGAGGGATTCAAATGAAGTGGAGAAGACTGCTGTCGTTCAAACGATGGACACAAGTTTTCAAAAGGCTCCCCCGGCTGCTCCGGGCTCCGCAGATTCCTTTGGGAGAAAAGCTATTGTTTATTATTCCGGCGCTGTTATACTGGGTACTTCCTGACGTAATGCCGTTTATGCCCATCGATGATATCGGGGTGACTTTGATCCTGATGAACTGGTTTGTAAGCCGTGCGGAACGCAAATATCCTGTGCTTCAGGAGGGGGCACCTTCTTAATTTGCGGCCCAATGGATCATTTTAACATTGAATTCGCATCAATGTTATTGCGAAGAGCGGTAACTTTCTTTACAATAGATGCTGTAGTTTAAGAATGCTGAAATTGTTGAAACCTGCAATTACAATATAGGAGATGAAGAGAATGAACTGCAAAATTACGCGTAATGCTGCTAAAGTATTGAAGCTTGAATTGGACAAGCCGGAGAACGAAGGGAAAAACCTGCGCGTTGTCATTACACATGCACATGGCGACCATGCTCACTACGGCCTTGATATCGACACACCAAAAGAAAATGATACGGTTGTATCTACCGATAAAGAGATTGATGTCATTCTCGCGAATGACCAGCCTTTGTTGAACGGTGTTAAAATTGACTACCTCTACTTCCCGGAAGAGGGATTTGTTATTACGAATCCGTCCCAAGGTAATCACGGCGACCACTAAGGGCGCGAAGAAGGGGAACTCATGGCTAACGATATCCGCGTATGCGAAAAGTGTAATCATGTCCGACTGAAATCGATTGTGCCCAAGTTGCAAAAAATGGCTCCGGACACGGAGATCAAGATTGGGTGCAAATCCTATTGCGGTCCTTGCGCAAAACGTGCATTTGTCTTTATCAACGGTCGGTATATCAGTGCGCCGACAGAAGAAGAAGTGCTCGCCAAAGTCGCAAAGTTCGTGAAGTAATAGATATAACAAGGTGAGTGGAGAAAACTGTCCACACATCAGAAAGGAGAGGCTACGTGCCTCTCCTTTTTTTGCGTTTGGGTAGCGGTGAAAGGGTGTGTTACTCCATAGCACCTTTGACCAACTCAGTAATTTGGAAGGTATCTTCTCGAATTTCAATGGCAATGACGGTAGTATCCTTTTTCAGAAAATGTACATGTCCTAGCTGTTCTTCCTCTAATTCCACCCATCCTGTATCCGCTAGCTTCTGAAAATAATCCATTGGCGGGTAGAGTCCTTGCTCACCCCCAATATGTTTCAGCTCATACTTAACACCTTCTTTAAGAGTGGGATGATCGGAATAAGCTATGTTTTCAATAAGTTTTGCATTGGTTGGAACCGGGATGTCTGGGTTAATGGATGAGCCAGTGTAACCTGCAATCTCATATGTAGCTGGAGCGCAGCCTTGTACCCAAATGAGCAAGGGCAACATGCAAAGTGTCAGTAATATTTTCCTCAAATGAATTCCTCCTGATTCGGGATGATTACCTAATAAACGCAATGGTACGGGTTAAAGTTACGATAAAAATATGAGAAGGATGAATCGTGTCGAATGGTCGCTTAAAATTCTGTGAGAAGGTTAATAGAACAAGAGCAGGCAAAATTCCATACGGGAGGTACAGAATGACAAAACATATTACAGATTGTACGATTCTGAACAACGGAGTAACGATGCCATGGCTAGGATTTGGAACATATAAAGCAAAAGGTAAGGAAGTACAACAGGCGGTTGAGACCGCTTTGGAGGTTGGATATCGCAGTATTGATACCGCGTCCATCTATGGCAATGAAGAAGAAGTGGGACAAGCTATTGCAAGCAGTGGTGTTGCCCGTAACGAACTGTTTGTGACGACCAAGCTCTGGAATGAGGATCAGGGATTTGATTCAACGTTGAGAGCATTTGAAGCCAGTCAGAAGGCACTTGGACTGAATGTGATTGATCTTTATTTAATTCACTGGCCTGGCAGAGATCAGTACAAGGAGACGTGGAGAGCATTCGAACGTCTATATAGCGAAGGAAGCATCCGTGCGATTGGTGTGAGTAATTTTCAAGTACATCATTTGCAAGATATCATAGATGAGGGCGGAACGGTACCTGCGGTTAATCAGGTAGAGCTACATCCGGGTCTGATCCAGCAGGAACTGCAGGATTTCTGCGGGGCGCAGGGAATTCAGTTAGAGGCATGGAGTCCTATTATGAAAGGCAAGCTGAGCCAAGAGTCTACCCTCAAAGCGCTGGCCCAGAAATATGGGAAAACACCAGCACAGATCATTCTGCGCTGGGACATTCAGAATCAGATTGTGACGATTCCGAAGTCGGTTACCCCGGAGCGTATTCGTGAGAATGCGGACATCTTTGACTTTGAATTGACACCGGATGAGTTGAGACAGATTGATGCACTGGATTCCGATAAGCGGACGGGTCCACATCCGGATCAACTGTTTTGGGATTAAGTGGGTGAACGCTAATTGAATATAAGTGTTTGATGAACTACTTGTGTTTGTTCCGGCTACGGATCGTTCTTTCGATCGCTGTTGTCTCCAAATTTTTTTGATTCCTCTTTTCAGAGGATAAAATTCGGAGACAAAGGCGAACGCTTCGCTTCTTCAGAATCGATTCCGTCCCCTCCACAGTAACTGTTCATCAAACACAAGTATATACAATGAGCTTGAGTGGTGTGTAGCATATAAAAAAAGCAGCAGGATCAGGGGATTACCTCCCTGATCCTGCTGCTTTTTTTTTGTGAATTGGCTTAATTTTTTTTCGGGACTTCGCATCCGTCATCTGTGCAGATGCCACTGCCGTCTGTTTCTGTTGTGTTGGATTCAACCATGGTGAATGGGGAACGGTCGTCCCATGCTTTTTGAATGGCATCCAGGAATACCTCGTCCGGCTGAGCGCCCGATACAGCGAACTTGCGGTCGAATACAAAGAACGGTACACCGCGGATGCCGAGTTGCTCGCCTTCCGCTTGGTCAGCGCGCACATTGTCGGTGAATTGATCACTGGACAGCACTGCCGCAGCTGCGTCACGATCCAGACCGACTTCCTCTGCTAACTGAGCCAACACTTCAGGGTCGCCGGAGTGTTTACCTTCAATAAACACAGCTTGGAAGATCCGTTCACTCAGTTCAAACGCTTTGCCTTGTGTATCTGCCCAGTGTGTCAAGCGGTGAGCTGAGAAGGAGTTCGTAGGGATCATGGCATCGATATTGTATTCCAGTCCTGCCGTTCGAGCATTGGCATTCATCTGGGCATTCATACCTTTGGCCTGTTCCACGCTAATATTATATTTGGAAGCCAGATATTCCGTATTGGTTTTGCCTGGGTTCAATGCAGCGTTTGGATCAAGCTCGAAGCTTTTGAATTGCAGCTTCACTTCATCACGGTGAGGGAACTGTTCCAGTACATTCTCCAGGCGGCGTTTACCGATATAACAGAAAGGGCACAGAAAATCAGACCATATCTCAATATTCATTATGTTAAACCTCCATTATCCTTTTAGTTGAAACTGATATAGTTACAATTATAAAGCCACTTTCTATAATTCGCAAGGAGATTACTTTTCATCTCGATATGCCTTGGACCAATGGTAAGGTTGAATCTCATCCAGTCTCTTGAAGACCAGTTGGCCAGAAGGATCGTATACGGCAGCTTTGACTTCTTCGCCCCAGTAAAATAATCGTTCCTGGCATACACCGCAAGGTGTAAGGACCTTAAATTCTGAATGCTCGTCATCACGAGCGATACAGAGGGAGTGGGTGACGCGTTCGTTCAATTTGTGGGCTTCCAGATAAGCTCCTGTTTCCATACATAGATGCGTGGCATCGTTGATGACCTCTGGAGCTACACTAATCAGCAGGGAGCCAGCTTCGGTATAGACGGCACCCGCACCTCCCCATCCCTGAGGATAACGTTGCTTCACAAATTTTGCGGTTGTATCGAACAATTGCTGTTCAATATTGAGTGGTTCAGTGTGTGATGTCATGTAATGCAAGTTCTCCTTTTTAAATCCAATTCAATTCATTTCGTGTATTTGTTTAGCTTGTCATTATGATATTGCTCATTGTGATGTTGCTGTTGAATTGTCTTCCTCTCGAAAGTGCTGAATCAAATCATAAGTAATGACCGTGTCCGAGACTTGCAATCGCTTGGTTGCTTCATCATGACCGGGGCGGCAAGCATTGATGTCCGTTTTGTCGCGTGTGGACAGTTCATAACAAGCACCGCTCTCATAGATATAATCATCCGATGGAATATAGAATACAGAACCATCCGAGAATGTACCATTACGCAGCACAACCGTACGCCCAGACCCGTCATATACGTCGTTACCCATATGATAATAGGACTGGTCGGACACGCCGAGCAGATGCAATACGGATGGCGTGATGTCCAGTTGTCCCGAAGGTTCGTCGATGGTTCCGGCAGCTGCTCCGTCCGGTAAATGCACGAGCAGGGGAACCTCGTTCATGATCTGTGCCATATCCAGTTCGTTCAGCGAACGTCCCAGGAACTGTTCGTATTGTGATTGTTCCTTGATGGAGTTGTCGTGGTCCCCGTAGAACATAAAAATGGTATTTTCCCATAATCCCCGATTTTTCAGATCTTCGACCATCTTACCGAGTGCTGAATCCACGTAATGAACGGATTGCAGATAGTTACCCAACATTGTTCCCTCGAATTCGCCTACATCCAACTGCTGTTTCTCTTTAGGCAGGGCGTATGGATGGTGACTGCTAAGTGTAACGAGGAAGGAATAGAACGGTTCGGTCACCTCACTACTCATTTTCTCAACGGATTGGCGGAAAAAGGATTCATCAGACAGAGACCAGCCAAGCGGGTCATCCTGTGCAAAATCATTTTTACTATAAAACTTGTCGTACTTCATGTTCTGATACATCGTATACCGATTCCAGAAGCCGCTCTCATAAGCATGAAATACGTTGGTGCTGTACCCGTTATCCTTCAGAATGGAAGGAAGGGAATCATACGTATGGTCTGCATATCGTACAAACGCTGAACCAACCGGCAGTGGATGCAGGGAAATGTTTGCTCCAAAATCGGCATCTGACGTTCTGCCCTGACCGGTCTGGTGGTAAAAGTGGCTATAATACTGACTTTCCTTCATCAGTTCATTAAAATGCGGTGTGATCTCCTGACCACCAATGCTCTGGCCAATCATGAAGTTCATAAAAGCCTCACCCTGAACAATGATGACATTGCTGTCTTTATATTTGCCAAACAAGGCATCGTTCTGCGGGGCAGTTCCTTGCCTTTCAGCGAAGAACGCTTTTGCTTGCTCAACATCAGCGGGTTCAGCCTGCGGCCCGGAGCCGATGTGGTCTTTGGCATAGTTGTACAGATCATAACCGTGAAAAGCGAGCAGTCCAGTCACATTGTACATGGATACATTCCACCAGTTGTTATCGAACAGGCCTTTGGCCCATGTTTTGCTATAAAAATAAATCGGGCCTACAGCGAGGCCAAGTCCCAGCACAAGGGCGATGCTGCCAGCCGTGAGACGGCGGTGCAACCGTGCCTTGCCATCGTTATATGAATAACTCCCGTAACCAGTAACAGATGTACTGGAGTGCTTCGAACGGTAACGTCTGCTGAACAGTACGATAGCTGCGAACGGAATGACGACAAGCCAGTCGGCAAAGAACCAGAGATCACTTGCGTAGATCAATGTAGCGATACTGTCACCCAATGCGTCAACTTGTCTCGCCTGCAACAATACCGGGATGGTCAAGAAATCCTGGAAATAGCGATAATACACCATATCGGCGTAGATTAGTGCGGTAAGCAGCAAGTTAAGCATGGCGAGGGACACGATCATACCTCTACGTGGCAGCAACCAGGTCCAGAAGGACAAGAGTAGTAAAGATCCAATGGCAATGACTTTATCCAGCAGTCCCATCGTAATGTTATAGGCATGAAGATTGTGATGGAGCCACATGAGTTTGAGCAGCATGAACATAAGAAAAATAAGATACAATGTTAATGGATGATTTAGAAGCCCGCGTGGCATGGAGCTGCGCGTAGGCCGAGTGACAACCATATGTATGTCCCCCTTGCTTTTGTTGTTTTGTTATCGGAATGTAAAATAGGGCTCCATCCATTATAGCGTGGCCTCATGTGTTTTCAACTATGCCTCAGGGAGAATTGATTTCTGCAGAAGCGAAGGCCGATGACGGAGAATTCATATGACCAGAAAAGCGCACAAAAAAGTGCCCAAGCCATGGATGGCAGGAGCACTTTAGATTCGTTACAATTATGAAGATTGTGGTGCTTTATTTCGTGGGGGCAGTGGGCCCAAATACTGATAGTACTGGGTTTCAATTCGTCCGTTGAACAACTTGCGACGTTTGTCTGCCTTATGACCGAAATACTCCTCGAAAGCTTTGGTCGACGTGATTGCAAAAAAGGACCATGTTGGCATGTCGAGGTAACTGCGCCCTAATGAGCGGAGCAACTTCTGAACTTCTTTTTCTTCACTCAAACGTTCACCATATGGGGGATTGGTAATGATAACACCATATTCACCCTGTGGTCTTGCGCGATGAGCGGGCAGGACGCTGACTTCAATATCTTTGGCGAACCCAGCACTTTTGATCGCTGCCATAGCAACTTCAATCGCTTCCGGATCAATATCGCTACCTGAAATCTGTAACGGGATATCGTCACGAACAGCATCGAATGCTTCTTCGCGCGCCTGTTCCCATAATTCTTCAGGAATGACAGCCCAGTCCTCAGAGTTGAAGGTCCGACGAAGTCCTGGTGCAATGTTCCAGCCGATCATAGCGGCTTCGATCAGCATTGTGCCTGATCCACAGCATGGGTCATAGAATGGACGGGATACATTCCAGCGGCTGAGCTGAATAAGAGCTGCAGCAAGTGTTTCTTTGAGTGGCGCTTCGGTGACGAGTTTACGATAACCCCGTTTATGCAGACCTGGCCCCGTCGTATCTAAAGTAAGCAGGGCGCGATCGTTCAGCAGAATAACCTCAATCACATAGCGAGACCCATCCTCTGGGAACCACTCTGTGTCATAAGTCAGCTTCAGTTTCTCTACGATTGCTTTTTTCACGATCCCTTGTGATGCAGGCACACTGCTTAACTGGGATTTTTGAGAACGACCCTCTACAGGGAATTCGCCGTCGGCTGGAATCCACTCTTCCCAAGGAAGTGCTTTGGTGCCTTCAAACAATTCGTCGAAAGTCGTGGCAGGGAATTCACCCATTTTCACCAATACACGATCCGAACTTCTCAGCCACAGATTACAACGGCATATATCAATATAATCTCCTGTAAAGAAAACCCGGCCGTTGTCGATCGTAACATCTTCATACCCCAGTTGTTTCAGTTCCCGGGCAACAACAGCCTCGAGTCCCATCGCCGAGGTTGCAATCAATTGCAATTGAGCCATGTGATTCATTTCAACTCCATTTCAAGCTGGAGAAGGGAAATCCTTCTCTCTGCTATATAGTGACGGTGCGGCCTTGCCGCTTTCCGTGAAAAAACTTACAATGAGAAATGCGGTGAACGTATGCACGCCTCTTTCGAGGTGATGCACCAGTCAACCGCCTGTTTTGACAACAAACATTTATTATAGAACATTGGCATCCATATGGAAAGCAGTCCAAGTGTCCAAGGAGGATTTTAGTGGTGAATCTGACCCCTGATGAATATGTAAATCAATTATTTCAAGAGGATGACCTGTTGCTAAAAGTGAAAGAGGCCATCCGTTCGAACGGCATGCCGGAAGTTTCGGTTGCTGCGGCATATGGACGATTGCTCACGTTTCTAGCGAAGACATCCAAAGCAGAAGCTGCGCTCGAAATCGGCGTGCTGGGCGGTTACAGTGGGATCTGCATTGCGCGCGGTTTGCGTGAGAGTGGAACCCTGACTTCGCTCGAACTGAAAGAGGGATATGCGGCAATGGCGCGTGGTCATCTGGAAGAAGGCGGTTTTGGCGAAAAGGTAGAGTATCGCATTGGCCCGGCGGCAGACAGCCTGGAGCAGTTGGAGCAGGAAGGTCGCACATTTGATTTCTTCTTTATTGATGCAGATAAGGAGAATTATCCGGTATATCTCGATTATGCCATCAAGCTGGCTCGGCCAGGTGCTGTTATTGTTGGTGATAACTGTTTCCTGCGTGGTCGTACACTGAATCCGGACAAGCAGGGCCCGGCCGTGCTTGCTGTTCGTCGCTTCAATGAACAGATGGCAAGTGACCCGCGTCTGGTGACGACGATGTTGCCGGATTATGATGGACTCGTACTTGCCTGGGTGAAGTAAAAGTGGATATTTCCTAAAGATAAAACTCCGATGAAACACGATCTCACGCTTTTATGTTTGTGAGGGGGATCGTGATTCTGTACGGAGTTTTCTAAAACACACAAAGAAAGAGATGACAACATTTTGAATGACCGAAAATGTGTCGTCTCTTTCTTTGTGTTTTCAGATATCGTTGCAGCAGTTCTATTTATACTTCAGGTGTTCCGTACGTTTCAAACCATTTTTTGATGGTGTCAAAATCATCACTGAAGGACAAACCCAGCATCAATAATACACGAGCTTGTTGTGGACTCAGGTTGTCGCCTGCAATGATACCTTTGCCGCCGCCGTATACACTTCCTGAACCCGTCCGAGTGGTGGTCACGAAGATGACACCTTCTTCAATGGCTTTGGTACGAGCTTGTCCCATAGCTCTGGAGATACCGCCAGCTCCGGTACCGGAAGTCACGATTCCTTTGGCACCGCTGCTCACGAATCCTTCAATGGCTCCGCCGCCAGCCTCTTGATACGAGATCGCAATTTCTACTTTGGCCAGATCTGCCTTTGTGATTTTACTTAGATCAAATACGGGCTTCGCTGTGCCTTCAGGTTTCAAGGCACGTGCAGGAGCGCGGTAGATTCGAATGTTTTCTTCATCAATATATCCTACAGCGCCGAGCATCGGCGTTTCAAACGTATCTGTCCGATAATCATTTGTCTTGGTTACACCACGAGCAAGCTGGATTGTGTCATTCAACATGAGTACTGTGCCGAATGAAGTGGTGCGACCACTGCCTGCAAGTTTGATTGCGTTGTACAGATTGGCTTGAGCGTCAGAGCCGATGACAGTCCATGGACGCATGGAGCCTGTGATCACGACCGGTTTGTCACTCTGAACCGTCATATCGAGGAAATAGGCGATTTCCTCCATTGTATCTGTACCTGTGGTAACGACAACGCTGTCATACATTGCCAGAGCTTTGTCTACCGTCTGCGACAAGTCATAGAGGTCGGACATGCTATAGGAACCTGAGCCTGAGTTTCCGAATTGGAGTGTGCTAACATCAGCAATCTTCTGTTTATCCGGTAAGGCGTCTACCATCTCTCCAATCGGAAGTGTGCCTGCCTTGTAATTCTGGAAGCTGGTGGCATCCTCGGATTGACCGGCAATCGTTCCGCCAGTTCCGATCACCAATACATTAGGAAGTGCAGATTGTTTGGAAGAGTCTGGTATTGCAGGGATAGAAGTATTGCGAGCCGGAGTAGTGGTTGCTGTCTGAACAGCGCCTGTTGTGCCTTTCACCTCTACCGTAGCTGCGTGCGCAGCGTAGGTTCCGATGGGAGACAACGAGATGGTCAGTGCTGTTAAAGCTGCGGTACTCCATACGGCCCAGGGACGAAGATTGGATGTTTTTCTCATGAATAGCACTCTCCTTCAAGTAAGTGTGATGTTAAGTTTGTTAAGAAGAATATGTACACCATTTCAAATTGATTGTATTTCATGTTAAATAATATGACAAACATATATAGTGATAGAGTAATCGGTTACATTCATAGATAATGAGAGTAAAATGATTGTTTATAAGGAAATATG
This sequence comes from Paenibacillus sp. PAMC 26794, assembly GCF_000316035.1. Lineage (GTDB taxonomy): Bacteria > Bacillota > Bacilli > Paenibacillales > Paenibacillaceae > Paenibacillus. The sequence continues at coordinate 208,605 of NZ_ANHX01000025.1, read as the reverse complement.
AAAGATTATTTATTTTGATAGAGATATAAAAAAGCTGTTTTTAGTAGTTTTGAAGAAAAATAAGTCTTTTTAATGTTAGTTAATATTACATAATGAGTCTTTTGTCCTGATGAAATGAAGTATTTTAATAAAAGAATGTCGAATTGGGACTCATATCAGAAGTGGGTAACAGAATGAGAGGATGTTAGTAGCACATATTAGGTAATCGGGCTCAATTATGGTCTAAAGATTGGTTTCGTTATAGAGTTATGTTTATAATAGGGGTGATCAACATATGTAAATAAATATATAATATTGATTGGAGGAGAAACGATGAAACAGGCACCGAGAAAGTATGCAAATTACATTCCTATTCGGGAACTGGAGACTTTGGAAGAGAGGTTATCTCCTTTCAAGGTGTATGCAGAACTTCGTGATAACACTCCAGTCCGATATGATGAACATCGAGAATGTTGGGATGTTTTCGGGTATGAAGATGTGAAGTACGTTCTGAAAAATCCGAAACTGTTCTCTTCTGCACGTGATCGTGCCAATACGAGCATGTTGACGACAGACCCTCCCAAACACAAACAGCTGCGTGATCTGGTGAACCAGGCGTTTACACCCAAGGCAATTGAAGCGTTGGCTCCGCGTATTCAGGAAATCACAGATGAGTTAATTACTCCACACCTGTCAGAAGGACATATGGAACTTATCGAAGATCTCGCAACACCATTGCCCGTCATTGTCATTGCGGAATTGATCGGAGTCCCTGTGGCGGATCGTCAAAAGTTCAAAGACTGGTCTGATGTATTGGTGAAAGGCGCACGTGATGATAGTGAGCAGGCCTTCCAGGAGTTATTGGAGGAGAAAAAAAGAAATATGCAGGAGTTGCATATCTATTTCACTGACATTATGGAAGAACGTCGGTTGCAGCCAAAGGATGATCTGATCTCATTACTGCTTGCTGCGGAGATTGATGGTCAGCAATTGACTTCAGATGAAGTGGTGGGCTTCTGTATTCTCTTGCTTGCTGCCGGTAATGAAACAACAACCAACCTGATTACCAATGCGGTTCGTATTCTGTCAGAACAACCCGAGCTACAACAGGAGTTGCGCGAACATCCTGAACGGATTACTTCTGCGATTGAAGAGACGCTGAGATATTATCCGCCAATTGTCGCGATTGGGCGGGTCGCCAAGGAAACTGTAGAGTTGAATGGCCAGACGATTCAAGCTGGAGAGCAGGTAATTTCCTGGGTTGGAGCAGCCAATCGGGACAGTGCCCAATTTGAACACCCGGAAGATTTCATCTCTGATCGCAAGCCGAACAGACATATGGGCTTTGGTTTTGGCATTCATTTTTGTTTGGGTGCACCACTCGCTCGTTTGGAGGCAAGGGTAGTTCTTCATACATTGCTTCAGCACATGGAGCACGTTCAGCTTGTTCCGGGAACGGTTCTGCAACCGATACAAAGTGCCTTTGTGTTTGGTGTGAAACATTATCCGATAGAATTCAATCTAATAAATAAATGATGAATGGCACATGAATGACAAAAGCCGCTCTCAGGCCAATTAGGCGCTGGAAGCGGCTTTTTCAAATGAAACAGTAAGATGGACTCATTAAGAATTGGATAGGGAATCAGGATTCCCGAATAGAAGCAGGTTTGTTATACAATTTGAATCGGACCCAAACCATATTAAGAAGCAACAGTCCGCCAGAGACGATAAACAGACCTTCGATCCCGATGAATCCTGCCATAAATCCTCCAATGATCGCTCCAAGCATGTTGCCCAGCGCCAGAGTACTCGTATTAAAACTGAATGCACGGCTGATCATGCTATCGGATGTATAGGAACGGATCAGGGCATTAACGCTCGGAAGAAGGCCACCCATGAACACACCCATCATGAAACGAACAAGAATGAGCTGCCACACGGTCTGAACAAATGCCTGCGGAATAAGCATGAGTCCTGTTCCTATGAGGGAGAACGTCAGCACCTTGTGAGGACCAATCCGGTCACTCAGCTTCCCGAGAATCGGAGACATAGCCATGTTGGATAGTCCCGTAACTGCACCGACAAGTCCTGCCCAGAAGGCCACATTTACATCCGAACCATGCAATTTTTGTACATACAGCGGCAAGAGTGACATGGGGCTAATCATCGCAAACTGCAATAGAAACGTCACAGCAAACAGTGCAGGTAGTTGAGGTGACTTGTTCAGCTCCTTCAGACCGGACAATACGGATTGTGCCGGCAGTTTGGCTGCTTCTTGACGGTCAAACTTCTCTCTGACCAGGAACATGGCGAGCATGGAAGCGACAAAGATCAGTCCACCTGTAATGTAGAAAATGGGGCGGAAGCCTACCGCATCCGCTAACAAGCCACCAATAAGTGGACCCAGGATTGTGCCGGCAACCTGCCCGGACTGACTGATTCCCATGGCAAAACCCATGCGGTCTTTCGGAGTGGTACCCGATATCAACGCAACAGCTGCAGGATTAAAACCGGAGATGGTACCGTTAAGCAAACGCAATAAGAGAAGCTGCCAAGGATTCTGTGCCAGACCCATAAGGGCAATTACGATGGCCATCCCGAATCCCGAACGCAACAGCATAACTTTACGGCCATACTTGTCCGATAACTTGCCCCAGAGTGGTTGGAACAAAAATGAGGTGAGGAAATTGGCTGCAAAAATAAATCCCGCCCAAATGCCAATTTCATGTTCGCCAACAACGCCCAGATCTCTTGCGAGATAAAGAGACAAAAATGGGGTAATCATGGTCATGCCCGAATTGACCAAAAATTGTCCGAACCAAAGCACAATGAGGTTTACTTTCCACGTTTTCAAAGTGCTTTCACTTCCTTTCAAAGATATTTCTGTAATTCTCAAAAAAACACCATTCTTTCATTATAACATAATTGGCATATGAGGGATGGGTGTAAGGAATGTCATAGTATTGTCACGTAGAACGCATCTGCATGTGGTTGTTACGGCTGTTTAAAAAGGGCATAATGGTAATTATGAGTCCAAAAACTATTGGAGGCTTCTTACATGAGCTATAATGATCGACTGATTCGGGCAAGTTTCAAACAACAGGTAGACCGTGTCCCGGTGTGGTACATGCGTCAAGCTGGACGTTATGATCCTGAATATCGCAAAATTAAAGAAAAGTACTCCTTGCTAGAAATCTGCAAACAACCCGAGCTGGCGGCTGAAGTTACACTCATGCCGGTACGCAAACTTGGTGTAGATGCGGCTATTTTGTATTCCGATATTATGAATCCGGTTGCCTCTCTGGGCATTGATTTTGACATTGTAAAAAATATTGGACCGGTAATCGATAATCCTATTCGGTCTGCTGCAGATGTGGATCGGCTGCGTCCCATCGACGTAGAAGGAGATCTGTCACATATTCTGGAAACCATTCGAATTCTGGATAAGGAGCTTGATGTGCCTCTTATTACGTTTGCGGGCGCACCATTCACGATTGCGAGTTATCTGATTGAAGGGCGACCTTCGAAAGGTTATATCCGCACCAAAACGATGATGTACAGCGAGCCTGAGGTGTGGCATAAGCTGATGCAGAAGCTTGGTGATATGGTTATTACATATGTCCGTGCGCATATTGCGAATGGCGGTAAGGCATTCCAGTTGTTTGACAGCTGGGTTGGAGCACTTTCTCCCAAAGACTTCAGAACATATGTGTTGCCTACGATTACTCGTATCTTTACCGAATTATCGGATTTGAATGTACCGAAGATCTATTTCCCTGGTGTCGCATCAGGCGAATTGTTGCCAGCGCTGCATAATCTGCAAGCCGATGTGATTGGATTGGACTGGAGAGTCTCGATTTCGGAAGGTCGTGAGCGACTTGGCGGCAAATTCGCCGTGCAGGGTAACTTGGACCCTTATCTGCTGACTGCACCGATGGAACTGATCAAGGAGCAAGCCAAAGTGATTATTGACGAAGGAATCAAGGAGCCGGGTTATATTTTCAACCTGGGACACGGATTATTTCCTGAAGCATCGCTAGAGAAGCTCAGAGAACTAACGGCGTATATTCATGAATATTCTGCCGAAGCAATGAAGACTGGGGTGACGGTAACGAATGACTAATACTGTAGGTGTACTGGTGATGTCGTATGGCACACCAGAAAATATGGAGAGTGTTGAAGCGTATTACACACATATCCGCAGAGGACGTCCGCCTGAACCAGAGCAATTGAAAGAACTGACGGATCGTTATGAAGCCATTGTTGGCGGTGTTTTCCCACTTCGGGAGAACACAGACAATCAGGTCAAGGCCCTTCAAGAGACACTAAACCGCGATGAGCGTGGCACTGATGTGGAATTCCGTTGTTATCAAGGACTGAAGCATGCCTATCCGTTTATTGAGGATGGCGTAGAGCAGATGGCGAAGGATGGAATTCAGACAGCGATTGGTATTGTACTGGCTCCTCATTTTTCCACGATGAGTGTAGGCAGTTATATCAAACGTGCGCGTGAAAAAGCAGAAGAGCTGGGCGTTCATATGTCCTTTATTGAGAGTTATCATCTGCATCCGAAGATAATTCAGGCGTTGTCCACACGTGTCAGTGCCAAGTTGGATGCGTTCGAAGAAGCTGGAGCAAAACGCGGAGATGTGAAGGTGTTGTTTAGTGCGCACAGTCTGCCGGCACGTATTGTGGAGATGGGTGATCCATACCCGCAACAATTGCTGGAGACTTCGGAAGTGATTGCATCACGTGTAGGCATAACCAATTGGCAATTTACGTGGCAGAGTGCCGGACGAACAGCTGAGCCTTGGCTTGGACCGGATATTCTGGATACGTTACAGGAGCTTTCTCGTGAACAGGTAGAGGATGTGCTTGTGGCACCAATCGGGTTCGTCTCGGATCATCTCGAAGTGCTCTATGATCTCGATATTGAGGCCAAATCGATTGCCAAAGAGATCGACATGCGCCTGATGCGTATTGATTCTCTCAATAGCGATCCTCTATACATGGAGACGTTAAGCGACGTTATTATAAGCCGATGGCAGCAAGGGTCGGATGAGTAATGGGTGATAAGAAACGCCGTGTTGTTGTCGTCGGCGGTGGCCTTACCGGCCTCAGCGCGGCATTTTATATCCGCAAGCATTACCGGGAAGCGGGCGTTGAACCCGTGATTACTTTGGTCGAGAAAAGCTCGTCCATGGGAGGCATGATTGAGACGCTGCACCGGGATGGATTTGTGATTGAAAAAGGGCCCGATTCTTTCCTGGCTCGCAAAACAGCAATGATTGATCTTGCCAAAGAATTGGAGATTGATCATGAATTGGTCAGTCAGAATCCGGAGTCGAAGAAAACGTATATCATGCAGCGTGGCAAGCTTCATCCTATGCCAGCAGGACTTGTTCTTGGTATCCCGACAGAACTAAGACCGTTCCTGAGAAGTGGTTTGGTTTCTCCGGCAGGCAAACTGCGGGCGTTGATGGATTTTGTCATCCCGCCGCGTCGTACAACAGAGGATGAATCGCTCGGTTATATGATTGAACGTCGTCTTGGAGCAGAAGTGCTGGAGAACTTGACGGAACCGCTGCTCGCAGGAATCTATGCGGGTGATATGCGGCGATTGAGCCTCCAGGCTACCTTTCCGCAGTTCGGAGAAGTAGAGCGCGATTACGGCAGCTTGATTCGGGGCATGATGACGGGCCGGAAACCGGCTGAGACGCATACCGGAACGAAACGAAGCGCTTTTCTGAACTTTCGTCAGGGACTTCAGAGCCTTGTTCACGCCCTCGTACATGAACTGCAGGACGTGGATCAGCGTCTGAACACCGCAGTGAAGTCGCTGCAACGTCTTGATGGAGCGCAGACCAGATACCGTGTTGAACTGGGGAATGGCGAAATGCTTGAAGCCGATGATGTAGTGGTTACTGTGCCAACGTATGTTGCGTCGGAGCTGTTGAAGCCTCACGTGGACACAGCGGCACTGGATGCGATTAACTATGTATCTGTAGCCAATGTAGTGCTCGCTTTTGAGAAAAAAGAGGTGGAGCATGTATTCGACGGGTCGGGTTTCCTCGTTCCGCGGAAAGAGGGTCGCAATATTACGGCTTGCACGTGGACATCGACGAAATGGCTGCATACCAGCCCGGATGATAAAGTACTGCTCCGCTGTTATGTTGGTCGCTCCGGTGACGAACAGAACGTAGAGCTTCCGGATGAAGCGCTGACCGATCTGGTTCTCAAGGATCTGAGAGAGACGATGGGTATTGATGCTGTACCGATCTTCTCCGAGATTACACGGCTTCGCAAATCGATGCCACAGTATCCGGTGGGACACCTCGAACATATTGCGGCCCTTCGTGAGGAGCTTGGCAGCAAATTACCGGGCGTGTACATTGCAGGTGCAGGTTATGAGGGTGTAGGTTTGCCTGATTGCATCAGACAAGCGAAGGAAATGTCTGTCCAGGCTACTAAAGAGTTTTCGCTAGAATAAGTGCAGCAAGAGAGCTGTCTCGAACGTAGATTTATCTACAGAAGAGACGGCTTTTTTTACATGAATTTCTGGAAGTTAAACGAGTTGATACTCATCCAATCGATACAGTTCCAAGGAATGATGGAAATCCAGAATATGCCTGATATAATGGTATGTATGGCTGTGAAGAAGAAGAGGAGTTGCTTATGTATCCCCCAAGATCAGAGCGAAGTGTAAAGAAGAAAAATGGTAGTAAACGCACCCGCAATACAATCACAATCATCTGGACAGTTAATATTGTATTGATCATTGCAATTGGTCTGGTGGGCATTTTTTATGTCATTAATTCACGTCAGCAACAGGCAGACCAGCCGGTGAAGCAAGAAATAGTCGATCAGGATGAGTCTTCCATTAGTGAGGATGCCAAAGGCGGCGATCAAGTAACTTCTCCAGACTCGGAATCCGATGAGACTTCGGAAGAAGATCCTAAAGCTACGGGTGAAGAGACAACAGCGGATGCCGATAAGACATCTGGAGTAGCGACACCTGACACTTCTGGCAATACCAATAGTGAGAAAGTAGAATCCGGAACGAAAAAACCTGCGGCAGATTCGACACCGTCCGGCACCAAGGGAAATGCAGGTGTGGATACCGAATCAGGGGTGTCGAAACCCTCCGATTCAGCGAAGGATGTCACCATTAACTTTGTTGGCGATATCCAGTTCTCGGGCAAAGTTGCTGAACTGCTGGATAAAAACGGTTATGATTATCCCTTTGCCAAACTCGGCAGATTATTCAAGGATGATGATCTTACCATCGGCAACCTGGAGACACCGATAACCCTGGGTGGTACTGGTGCGGCTAACAAAACATATGTATACAAATCTTCGCCCAAAGCATTGGCGGCAATGGCCTCTGCGGGTTTTGATGCTGTCAATTTGGCTAACAATCATATTCTGGATCAGGGTGTAGAGGGTTTGGTAGATACGTTAACCTATCTCAAGGAATATGGCATAGCTCACACCGGGGCTGGCATGAACAGGGATGAAGCCTATGCACCAGCGTATCTGGAACGCAAAGGGATGAAGATTGCATTGCTTGGGTTCTCCCGAGTTGTACCGGAAACAAGTTGGAAGGCGGAAGGCAATCGGGCTGGCGTGGCTGAAGCCTATGATTCCACAGGAGCGGTCAAAGCGATCCAGGAGGCCCGTGAGAAGGCTGACCTGGTGATCGTGGTTGCACACTGGGGAGAGGAACGTGTAAGTACTCCGAACAGTGACCAGACCCGATTGGCTCATGAGTTTGTAGATGCTGGCGCGGATCTGGTTATAGGTGGTCATCCTCATGTGTTGCAAGGGTTGGAGTACTATAAGGGGAAGTGGATTGCATACAGTACGGGCAATTTCATTTTCTCCAGATCAACAACTGAAGAGACATGGAAAACGGCGGTATTTCAGGCTCGCTGTAGTCGCGATGCAGCTTGCAGCATGAAAGTTATCCCTTATGAGGCCGGGCTTGGTCAGGCCATTCCGATGATCGATGAGGCGAACAAACTGCTATTGGAACAGATGGCAAAGCTCTCCCCAGGCATTCGTTATGATGGGAATGGAGTCGCTTCACCTAATTAAAAACCTTTTTGAGGAGGGAATCGAATGAACAACCTTTGTGTAGCGCACCGTGGATTTTCTTCTATTGCACCAGAGAATACGATGGCTGCATTCCTGATGGCCATGGAGCGGCCTGAAGTTCAGTGGATGGAGCTGGATGTGCAGTTGTCGCGTGATGGTGTGCCAGTGATCATTCATGATTTTACAGTAGATCGCACGACGAATGGCAAGGGTCTGGTTCGGGAAACAGATTGGGCTGATCTGCAACGTCTGGATGCCGGAGCATGGAAAAACAAGTCTTACAAAGGCGAACGGATTCCCACCCTAAGTGAATTGTTAGATCGCTCGTGCGGCAGAGTACGTTTGAACATTGAACTGAAAACGCAGGGAGACTTGTACCCGGGTCTGCCTGCGGCTGTTATACATGAAGTGAGAAAAAGACATATGCAAAATGATGTTGTGATCACCTCATTTGAACCAGCCGCTCTGATCGAAGTGAAGAAACTTGCACCGGAGATCCATACGGGGCTGATTATCGATGCACGACCAGGTGATCTGTTAACCGCGCTGCGGCAGATGAATTGTACATTCCTCTCGATTGGATACACCAATGTAGACAAATCCTTAATGAACGAGATGCGGAGTGCAGGCATTCGGGTGATGGCTTGGACAGTGGATGACAAGACCATTATGAAGAAACTGGCGGCAGTTGATCCAGAACTCATGTTATGTACGAACCGTCCTGACGTATGGGAGCTGGCATTTCAGGAGACGAGCAGCCGATTTTTCAGACCGTAATTATCTTAAATGCACTATTGAATCCAATAAAGGTGGTAATATACCCATGTTGACTAACATTCGCAATGTATACTGTGTAGGACGCAATTATAAACTTCATGCGGAAGAATTGGGTAACGCGGTTCCGGATGAGCCAATGATCTTTATGAAACCTTCTCATGCAGTCGTACCCCTGAATGGTGAAACGCTTGAATTGCCTGCTACCAAGGGTGAAGTTCACTATGAAGTTGAACTGGTCGTTCAGATCGGCCGGAGCTATGACCCAGGTATGGCGGTAGATGAGCTGGTGGATGCGTATGCGTTTGGTATTGATTTTACGTTACGTGATGTACAGGCCGTGATTAAGAAAAAGGGCCACCCGTGGACAGCGGCCAAAGGGTTCAAAAATTCCGCTCCGGTTACTGCATTTCAGGCATTCCCGGGGGCTAAAACACTGCTGGAGAAAGACTTTACGTTGACTAAAAATGGTGAGGAAGTCCAGCGTGGTAACATTCGTAACATGATCTTCAGTTTACAAGATATTGTGGATTATGTAGGTCACCATTACGGCCTGGGGCCGGGAGATGTCATTTTTACAGGAACACCCGAAGGTGTTGGACCAACACAAGCAGGAGATGTGCTCGAACTGGCATGGGACGGCGAATCCTTGGGTGCATGCACGATTGGGACAGCGCAATAAGGATTACACATCATACCTGCTTGAGATGAATAGGGTACAAGAAAGGGGCGTGCACACGCTCCTTTTTGCCATGTTATTAGTGGAAACTTCATATTTTCAGCGTACTAATTAGTCACTGATTACGCCAAATTGTACGCTGTGTTTGCACTCCGCGTGACCAACTCTTCCAGTTCAGCTTGTTGAGCAGCATGTTGCTCTGAACTGATACTTCCGCTTGCGAGCCGTTCATCCAACTGCTCTCTGAGCTGTCTTACTTGTATAGCAATCACTTCATCCAAATTCCCGTTGTTTTCTTCCGTAATCGTTCTCAGTGATTTGCCGTTGTACAGCTCCTGATACAGATCCGCTTCTGAAGGCTGATTCAGAGCGCTGAGCAGCTCGTCGCTGCTTCCCTCACGAGTGTCCAAGTCAACGATGGACCATTTAGCAGTAGGTATGGGAGAGATGGCGGATTGGCCCCATGCTGTTCCGGCAAAGGACAGGGTGACAATCATTGTGCCTATAATAATAACTCTTTTCATGTTCATATGGATATTCCTCATTTCTGTAGTTGAGTACGAACTGAATCGTAGCCTGTTGTAGGTGTATTCGTTGATGTATCGATCTGAGAATAGTGTAAACGGGAAACCTGAAGTGAAACTTAAAACAGGATAAGTAATTTCAACCCGGCAGAGAATGACCGTAAAAAAAATATCACTAACGTAAGGAACACTTGAATTACAGACGTTACGTAAAAGGGATTTTATCTTGTTTTAACGTTTGATCATTAACCTGTTATGGCACTTCTACACGAGGCCGAAACAGGTTTTTTGTGTGCTGGCGTAAGGAGTTTCGGCATTGGGATCAAACCGTGGTATAATTGAATTTCAAAAATACAATAAACGTCATGCGGGCTGTACATACGCTGCATGCAGGAGACATTATGGATTGGATTATTGGCGCCGTATGCGCTTCTATGGTGGCAGGTGCTGCCTATGCGAAAAAGTCGCTAACCCTGTCTGGCTGCCTGGCAGCCATCATGATGGGAACGATATATTACGGAGCGGGTAACCTGTTCTGGTTTGGCACGTTATTGTTATTTTTCATTACTTCAACGTTGCTCTCCAGGTTTCGTAAAGATCGGAAGCAGGAGCTGGAGAAATCCTATGCCAAGTCGGGAAATCGGGATGCCGGACAAGTGATGGCTAATGGTGGGATGGGCATGTTCCTATGTCTGGGATACTGGATATTTCCACATCCGGCATGGATATATGCTTTCATTGGAGTAATGGCTACCGTTACATCGGATACATGGGCAACCGAACTTGGGAGTCTCAGTCGTAAGCCGCCGCGCTCTGTTCTCACCTGGAAGGTACTTACGCCTGGAGCTTCTGGAGGTGTCTCACTTCTCGGCACCGTGGCTGCAGCCGTAGGCGGGGCTCTGATTGGTGCGGGAGCATTCTTGTTTTCATGGATCGCCGGGATAGAAGGGCTTAGTCTGTTTAGTTGGACTTTTGTCGGTCTTGCAGGCGGGTTGGCAGGTGCTTTTGCCGATTCCTATCTGGGCGCAACGGTGCAGAAGATGTATCGTTGTACCGTGTGTGGCCGTGAAGTTGAGGTACATGAACATTGCGGGCATCCAACGGTTCGGGCTCGTGGCTGGGTGTGGATGAGTAACGACCTGGTGAACGTGCTTAGTTCGGTGATCGGAGGATGCGTGGCGATAGGTTTAGGTAACATTTTGGCGTTGTAGGGGGGAGTACATTTGAGCACGGTACAGGGAGACAAATCGGAGGCTATTTTGGATGCGGCCTATGGTATTTTTGGATCGAAAGGTTTTTATGAGACAAAAATGTCTGATATTGCAGACGAAGCCGGCATCGCAAAAGGCACCATTTACTTATATTTCAAAAGCAAGGAACAATTATTTATCGCAGTATCCAAGCGGGACTGTAACAGCTTTATCAGTCGTCTTGAATATGCTTTGAACTCGCATGAGAACACAGGTGATAAACTTGGAGCAATAGCCAAGACCCACCTTACGTATTATTATGAGCGCCGCAATCATACCAAGCTCTTTTTTATGGCACCCAATAATGATCCGGATCTGATGAAATTCATGAAGGCATTCATGAACCAATACATGAGCATGGTGTGTGAGGTACTGGAGAGCGCGAGTGTACCTGAGCCTGTATTGCTCGCTGAAGCCTATATTGGAATTCTGGACCGGCTGAAGATGGATATCATGTTGAATCCGGAATTCAATGAGGAACATCTGAACAAACGAATTGCCTTTGCAGCAGCATTGTTTCTGGACGGATGCCGTTCTTTTTTGCAAGTTTAAAGGGAGTGTGCTGATGTACGTAATATTGAATTTTATTTTACAGAGAAGTGGGTACGAGCAATGAACATAATGACGGTAGAGCAAATTGCAAAAAGTTATGGCGAAAAAATATTGTTCAAGGATGCTTCATTTGGTATGGCTGATCAGGACAAGATTGGTGTCGTTGGGGTAAATGGAACCGGTAAATCCACGTTTTTGCGTGTGATCTCTGGTATGGAACCTGCAGACGCGGGACAGATCTCCATCGGTAATGACGTACGCATTCAGTTCCTGGCACAAAACCCGGACTTCAATGCGGATAATACGGTATTGCAACAAGTATTCGAAGGTGACAGCATGGAAATGAAAACCGTGCGTGAATATACGGAAACGATGGAATTATTGGAACTGAATTTCTCCGATCCAGCGTTGCAGAAGCGATTATTACGTTTGAATCAGCAAATGGAGCAGCTTCAGCTCTGGCAGATGGAGAGTGAAGCGAAGAGTATTTTGTCCAAACTGGGAATTCGTCAATTCGATGCACTGATGGGCACATTGTCTGGTGGGCAACGCAAAAGGGTAGCTCTTGCTGCTGCTCTGATTCATCCTTGCGAACTGCTCATTCTGGATGAGCCGACGAACCATATTGATAATGATTCGGTCGTATGGCTTGAGCAGTACTTGCAGAAGCGCCGCGGCGCACTGCTTATGATTACGCATGATCGGTATTTCCTGGACCGTGTGGCGAATGTCATGCTGGAATTGGATCATGGACGTTTATTCCGATATGAAGCTAACTATACACGTTTTCTGGAACTGAAGGCGGAGCGTGAAGAACGGGAAGCCTCTTCTGAACAGAAGCGTAAGAACTTGCTTCGGACGGAGCTCGCATGGATTCGTCGCGGTGCCAAGGCACGGACGACGAAACAAAAAGCGAGAATTGATCGCTTTGAACAACTCAAAGACCAACAAGGAATCCAGCGCTCGGGTTCATTGGAAGTATCGGTTGGCTCCACTCGTCTGGGTAAAAAGATTCTGGAGATCGAGCATCTTTCCAAATCTGTCGGTGGTCGCAAACTGATCGAAGATCTGAGTTATATTGCCGTACCTGGAGATCGGGTAGGGATTGTCGGGCCGAATGGTAGTGGTAAGTCCACGTTGTTACAGATGATATCTGGCATGTTGGAACCCGATGCAGGCGTGGTTGACGTCGGTCCTACGGTCAATCTGGGCTATTTCACACAGGAACATCAGGAGATGGATGAATCTCTGCGTGTCATAGAATACATCAAGGAAGTGGCCGAGAATGTGAAAACGGCCGATGGCTCTCTGATTACAGCATCCCAGATGCTGGAGCGGTTCCTGTTTACCCCGGCATCCCAGTGGACGCCAATCTCGCGTCTGTCTGGTGGAGAGAAGCGTCGCCTGTATCTGCTGCGTGTTCTGATGGCTGCTCCGAATGTATTGCTGCTGGATGAGCCAACGAATGATCTGGATATCCAGACACTCGCTGTACTGGAAGACTACCTGGACGATTTCCCGGGTGTTGTTTTTGTGGTATCCCATGATCGCTACTTCCTTGATCGTACTGTGGATAAAGTGCTGTCTTTTGAGGGCAACGGAGCTGTACGTGTACACGTGGGCGACTACAGTGAGTACGCGGAATGGATGCTGAAAAATGCGCCTGGGGCTACTCAAGAGAGTGACACAGGGGCAGCGAAGGTGAAGCAGTCGGAGAAAACGGCCCCTGCTGTCTCAGCGGCCAAACCGAAGTTGAAATTCAGCTTCAAGGAGCAACGTGAATACGACCAGATTGATGAAAATATTGAGAAGGCTGAAGCCAATCTTGTCCGGATTAACAAAGAGATGGAAGAGTCATTTAGTGATTCTGCCCGTCTGCAGGAGTTGATGGCTGAGCAGGCTGAGGCTGAGCGTCATCTGGACGAATTGATGGAACGCTGGACTGTTCTGAACGAACTTGCAGAGCAGATTGAACAGAGCAAGTCTTGATTTATGATTAACTATCGCCCTTTCTCCTTAGTGACATAATGTCGCATAGGTGGAGAGGGCTATTTTTTTGTCTGTGGATTTTCGCATTAAAGTGAAACGTTCAGTATATTCATTACGTTGTATAAGTAAAGAATTCCATAGAAGGGAGAGAACACCACACTTATGTATAAAGAAATTAATGAACAGTTGGCAGTGCTCAAGGAAAAGGGGAGAATTTACGAGAAATGGACCAAGCGTTTGGAAAAGCTTCAAACGGAAGAAACCGATTGGGAAGCAAAGGTAAAACGTCGTCAGGAGCATCTCCAGAAGGAGCAGAAAGATGTTGATCGACTGAACAGTATGACATTGTCAGCATTTTTCTATCAACTGATTGGCAAGAAGACAGAACGGCTGGAGAAGGAAGAGCTGGAACTGATGGAGAGCAAGGCTGCATACGACACCGCTTGTCGCATGTTACAAGACGTACAGGAGCAACGAATTCATGTGGAGCAGGAGTTGGAGGGCGGGCGGCAGTATCAGTATTGGCAGAGTGACTACAACGCTCTGTGGGGGAAGAAGGAAGGTCGACTGCTGGACCAGGATGCGGAATTGCAACACATGGCTGAGAATCGGGAACATCTGGCGAGTGAGCTACAGGAACTGGATGAAGCTTTCCGGGAAGGGGAATATCTGGTCTATGCCCTTGAACGTGCCGAGAAGGCTTTGGCTTCGGCAGGTAATTGGGGTATATATGACATGATGGGCGGTGGGGTCATCTCCACACATATCAAGCGAGGACGAATGGATGACGCTCAGGTCGCCATTATGGATGCAGGTAAGCGTCTACGACGTTTTCAGAAGGAACTGGAGGATGTAGAGATGGCAGTACACGCCGATCTGCATCTGGGAGGTCTGCTTTCATTCGCAGACTATTTCTTCGATAACCTCTTCGTAGATTGGATGGTTCAGGACAAAATTCGCAAAGCCGAACGTCAGGTGAAGGATGGACTGAGCGCGGTTCGGAAGACCATGCATGTGTTAAGAAATGAAATGCGTGACCATAAGGCAGAGTTAGAAATTTTGGAGCGTAAATATCATGCATATGTCGAACAGGCAGATTAAGAGATGTGACAATAAAGGCCCCTTCCAAGCACACCGAATTGCTGTGCTTGGAAGGGGCCTTCTGCTTAGACGAACATGTGGATGTTATCCACAATAATTTAGTCGATACATAATTCTTTTTACTTGGTTGTAATGTAAGCTGCGAGCAATCGTGCCGTATTCAGGACAGCATCCTTATGTGTACGCTCCATGGAATGAGACGCGTGAACCCCCGGGCCAATCAGTGCTGCTCGGATATTGTTTCCTCCGCGTAATGCTGCACTGCCATCTGAGCCATAGTGGGGATAAATGTCGACGACGTAATCCATTCCATCTTGTTTGGCCAGTTCAATGAGACGACTGGTCATATCGTAGTCATACGGGCCAGAAGAATCTTTGGCACATATGGAAACGTCGGTTTCTTTACAGCTCAGGTCATCACCCATAGCTCCCATGTCTACAGCGATCATTTCACTGATTTCCGCAGGGATATATGATGCGCCATGTCCAACTTCTTCATAGTTCGAGATAAGCAGAGAGACGTTATGTAATGGTTTCCAGCCTTCACGATGTGCAGATTCAAGGATGCCAAAGAGGGCAGCCACGCTGGCTTTGTCGTCCAGATGACGTGATTTGATATAACCACTCGGCGTTATGACTGCGCGAGCATCGAAGGAGATAAAGTCGCCGACAGAGATCCCGAGTTTCAACACATCTTCCTTGGAGGAGACGACCTCATCGATTCGGACCTCCATATGGCTCTCGGACCGTTCAAAGGTGCGTGCATCCGGATAGACGTGGACAGACGGATGAAGGGAGAGAATGGTGCCTGTGTATGTCTTTCCATCCCGAGTATGAATGCTGCAGTACTCATTCTCGATACTTTGCATGGAAAATCCACCGACAGAGGTCAGTTTCAATGTACCGTAAGATGTAATGGAGCGTACCATGGCCCCTAGCGTATCCACATGGGCACTCAAAGCAATCGTCTTGGACGAATCCTGCCCTGGCAATGTAAGCACCGCACCGCCCTTGTTATTCAGCTCACAAGCGATACCCAGTGATTCTCCTTCCTTGCGAATCATCTCGATAATATGATGGGTGTAGCCACTTGGACTTGGTGTGTCCAGCAATTTTTTCAGAAAAGACAGAACGTAAGATTCATCAATTGTAAAACTCATTGTGTAATTTCCTCCTTGGAACGTGGGTATGGTGTGAAACAAAATACAGCCTGTCTGGGGGAGTGAATGTGTTACTACCATTCCTGACTCGCCAGCAGGCTGATTCTGTTGGTTACAATGTCCCCGTAGGGTTTCCTTTGCGCTGACTCTGGATCGAATCATTCTCCAATAGGCTGTCCGGTTCAGTTGAGTCAAGCGAATCCATCGTTTTGAAAGAATCGAGCGAAGAGTTGCTTGTTGCTGAACTTTCCAATTCAGTTACACGCAATTTCAATTGCTTGTTCTCGCGTTGCAGTCGGTATTGGCGATAGATGCCATATGAACCTACAATAATTCCACCGATCAGGGTGCAACCTAGGATCAGCAAAATCAGCGGGATTTGAACGGTGTTAAATAGCAGGTTAACTTGTACGGAATCTACATTAATAACCGCAAAGATTCCTGTGAGCAGTGCAAAAACAAGACCTGCTATGAGTGCCCATTGCATTTTCATGGTGTTGCCTCCTTGTTAAACAATTGAGAACTAGTATGCATTACCCCAATTCGGGTATATTGCATCTTGCGTTGATTATAAAATCCCCTGCCCAATTGGGCAAGGGATACAGGTCACATGGAAAGACAACCTTATTTGGTTAGTTGCTCCATCTGTTCAATCAATTCCTTGAACACACTCATGGCTTCACGAATTGGCTGTGGTGTAGACATATCCACACCTGCTTTTTTCAGAATGTTGATGGAGTAATCACTGCCACCGCTCTTCAGGAAGCCAAGATAACGGTCAACAGCAGGTTGGCCCTCTTCCAGGATTTGCTTGGAGAAGCTTGTCGCTGCGGAGAAGCCTGTAGCATATTTGTAAACGTAGAAGCTGTTATAGAAGTGGGGAATACGAGCCCATTCCATTTCGATATCTTTGTCGACAACCATGTCTTTACCGTGATATTTAACGTTCAGATCATAATAGATCTCGGATAACAATTGTGGCGTTAATGCGTCACCTTGTTCCGCACGTTCGTGAATGATTTTCTCAAATTCAGCAAACATGGTCTGACGGAATACCGTTGTACGGAATTGGTCGGCATAATAGGTAAGCAGATACAATTTTTCCTTTGGATCTGTTGATTTGTTAAGCAGGTAGTCCATCAGCAACGCTTCGTTAGTTGTGGATGCAACCTCAGCCAGGAAAATGGTGTACTGGGCATCACGATACGGAAGTGTTGTGTCCGAGTAATGTGAGTGCAGAGCGTGACCCATTTCATGTGCGAGTGTGAACATGCTGTTCAGGTTATCTTTGTGATTCAACAAGACATATGGGTGAGTGCCGTAAGCGCCCCAGGCATATGCGCCAGAACGTTTATTTTCATTCTCATATATATCGATCCAGCGGTTATCATATCCAGTCTGCAATGCGTCTGCATAGTCCTTGCCGAGTGGTGTCAGGCCATCTTTGACTGTTTGTTTCGCTTCCTCATAGGTAATATCCATTTTGTATTCATCTACTAGCGGAGCGAACAGGTCATACATGTGCAATTGATCCACACCAAGCAACTTTTTGCGCAGGTCCATATAACGATGCAACAACGGAAGGCTTTCGTGAATGGTGTCTACCAGATTCGTATACACATCCGTTGGAATGTTATCTCCATAGAGGGACATTTCCATCACGGAAGGATACTTGCGAACATTGGCATAGAACATATTTTTGGTTACATTTGCATTCAGGGCAGCCGCAATCGTGTTCTTCTGTTTGGCATAGGTTTCGTATACGGCTTTGAAGGCACGTTCGCGAACTTCACGATTAGGGTTCTCCAGGAACTGAATGTAGCTACCGTGTGTCAGCTCGACTTCGTTACCGTGCTCATCCTTGATTCTGGGAAACTTAAGATCGGCGTTATTCAACATGCTAAAGATGGTCTGTGGTGCCTGTGAAAGGTTACCCACTTGTGCAAGCAGAGCTTCCTCCGCTTGACTTAGAACATGAGCCTTTTCACGTTTCATCTCTTCCAGCGTAAACGTATAAGCAGATAGTTTTTTGTTCGCAATGAATGCGTCCAGCTCATCATCTGGAAGGGATAGAATCTCTGGTGTGACAAATGAAAGTGCTTCACCAACCCTTACGCCCAATTTCTGGGCTTTTTGGGACAGGCTTTGATATGTAGGATTCGCTGTGTCTTCATCTTGATGCATACGTGCGTATACAAAGAGGCGTTCTATTTTGAGACTGATCTCATCTTCGAATTCGAAGCAAGATTTGAGTACATCGGGTTGATTCAGTTTGCCTTGAAATTCGGAGGCCTTCTTGGTCAAAGACGATACTTCTTCATATTCCTGATCCCAGGCTTTCTGATCGGCAAATAAATCTTCCAGTTTCCAGCTATGCTCAGCTGGCACCTCGGAACGTTTCAATAATTGACTCATGGGAATCCTCCTTTGATCATCTGATGAATGTATATACGAAGCTGACTTCGTCCCGCTTGCCTGTGCGGAGAGGGACGAAGGAATCAGACTAAGTACGAGTATAACGGACAGCGATTTCTGGAATTTCAACAGCCTTCCTCCTTACGATACGAATAATCTCGTATAGTATGACCTGAGGCATGTTGAAATATTTGAGCATCAGGGGGGCCCTTGTGATCAGGCTCCCATGTTATACAGGTAATAAACGATCAGGAAAAAGGCGAAACAAATGAGAAGGGTAGCAATGAGGGCCATTCCCCGTCTCAGACGATCCGGGATAGAATTACGTCCCAGAATAAGCACAATTCCAAGGGAAAAAGCAAGGATGATAAAGATAACGACATTGCTTGAATCAAGTTGCATGGGTTAGACCCCTTTGAAGGCAGCCATCAATTGACGCCATTCATCCTCACGGTTCTCAAAGTCTGCTTTTGGAAAACGGCGTTCAGCCCAGTGCATTAACGCAGGACGGCTAAGGAACGTGTGACATTCTTCGCCCCACTCTTCCGAAATTTCTCGCAGCACGAGATATTTGCCTTGAACTTCTACGGTCATCATGTTCCACTTGTCTGTTTTGTATATTTCATGTTTTTTTATCATAGGTAGTCTCCAAACTAACGGTTTTGGTAAAATGATACCGTACCCTACGATTCAAAGCAAATTTTTTCGACATTTATGGAAAGATAAATTGCAAAATGGAAGCCCATACAGTATAATAAGGGTATTCGCCATAGATGGCGATATTTTTAGGAGGTTTTTCATTTGAAAGGTACAGTTAAATGGTTTAATGCAGAAAAAGGCTATGGCTTTATTTCAGTTGAAGGCGGCGAGGACGTTTTCGTACATTTCTCCGCAATCCAAGGAGACGGCTTCAAAACATTGGAAGAAGGTCAAGCGGTAGAATTCGAAATTACTGATGGAAACCGTGGTCCTCAAGCAGCTAACGTAAACAAACTGTAAGAATTTTTCCGGTCAACGGATTTCTTATAAATAATATATTTATAGCTGAAATATAATAATCCAAGCACAGTCCCCTCAAGGGAGGCTGTGCTTTTTTTGATTCTAAAATTTTCAGTGTAAATAACGGTTGAATACGGTGTATGTTCCCTGTGTGTTCAGGATACACGATTGGTCATGCTGGACCATAACTTTAATCCGAAACCGATCAGTGCAGCCAGGGAGAAAGCCATAGCGGTGAGATAGAAGGTTTGTCTGCCTGCATGTTCCAGTAGCAGTCCGCCCAACGTTCCACTAAGAAGTCCCGAGGCACTGGACCAGACAATAGTGAACAAAGCAATACCCGTAGCTCTGTAGCCGTCTGGAACTAGGCTAATGATATAGCGGACCGCCGTAACGTAGAAAATACCGAAGGTAACACTGTGCATCGTCTGAATCGCAACAACAGCTGCAGGTGTATCGGATATGGACATGAGAAGCAAACGAACCGTATACATCAGTGCAGCAAAAGCAATGAGCGGCAGTTCTTTATAACGGTTTCCATACTTGCTGAGCAGTAGAAATATGGGGATTTCACTTACGGAAGAGATCAGCAAAGACCAGCCGATTAGCCCCTCGCTGGCACCCAGATCTTTTAGCGTGATGGTAAGAAATGCTTCGTTCATGCGATGTCCCATGGCAAGCAAAAATACACAGCCAAAAAAGGTGAGCACATCTCTGCGTTTCAAAATAGCCCATAACCCCGATAGGTCCATTTTGCTACTGCTTCCCGAAGGTTGATCCTTCAATTGAAAACTGATCAATAGTGTAGTGGCAGCAAGACCAACGCAGACCCAAATCGTCCATGCTGGACCAAAAGATCCAAGGAAATACCCGATACTTAATGCAAAGAAGGCATAACCGATCGATCCGAAGACTCGAATGGAGGTGAAATTTCGGCCGTACTTGCTGGCGGTTGTAATAGCCATCGTATCGGAGAGTGGATAGACCGGATAATAGAAAAAGTAAAACAGGGTCACGAGTACAAATACCTGACCGAAAGTTGTTGCATTGGCGAGCATGATCCCTGTGATCAATTGACCACCAAGCAGAATGATCATCACTTTGCGTACCGTTTGGTAGCGGTCGCTGGCCATGCTCCAGAACATATTGGAGAACACAGAGATGAGGGGGCCGATTCCGTAGAGATATCCAATCTCAGCCCGACTGAAGCCCAGATGACTGAAGTAAAGCTGGAAGTAGGATACCACCAGGACGGTGGAACCAAAGATGGTGAACATGAGAGCCCGCAGCCAGTTCTGGTCCGGGCGGGCGTTGTGACTTAATTTCATGATGAGAGACTCCAATCTTGATAACAATTCAATGATTTTATTACCCTTTCAGGGATGTTGATTTACGGGCTTTCGGCACGGACATCGTAGGTTCTTGCTTCGTGCGCCGGATGACAAGCCAGACAATAACAAGTTCGGCGAGCAGGCCAAGGGATTGGGCTACAGCGCCAATCATACCGTTCCACGCAGGGAAAATGCTAACAAGTATAAGCAGCACAATTACCGTGCAGATGGCATTCGCCGTTTGCGAACGAAACATCGTTTTCGTCTGACCGCGAAGCAGAATAAGGCCATTGCTGAAATCCAGAAAAGGGAAAATCAGTGGAAATAAGACGAACGCACGAAGTGTCCACAGACTTTGTTCCAACAGTTCGCCCTGAACGCTCATGACATTTTCGAGTACCCATGGTCCCAAGGGGGTATAGGCAATCGACACCATCATTGCAAACGGAATAAATCCGGTGACAAGTGCGAATTTTCGTACCAGTTTGGCATCCACAAGGTAGAAATTCAGCACGATCTGATGGATGTATGTAAAGAAGCTTAGCATCAACTGCATCAGACTGCTTGCTATGGCAAAGGACGAAATGGCTAGTGCAATCCCGGTCGTTTTGCCAAGTACGATGTTAATAACCGGTCCTATGAACAACGCTACAAAGCTGGATAGCAGCAGTGGCTTATAAAAGCGAAATACGTCTCCCTTGCTCTCGACGGGATGATCCTCAAGCTTGGCTGGCATTTTGCGCTTGATGCTGTTTCCCTCCAGAAAGCTGACGAGTGCTTCAATCATCATGCCAGCAGCAAAAATGATAGCGCCTACACGTCCACTGTCAATGCTGTCTGTGTATATGAAATAGAGGGATAGGCCGTACATGCCGGCTAAACGGAATACCATGCCGATGGTTAACCACTTGGTGCGGTTATTCGTAATGATGATCCCCTGATAGATGTTGCGGATCACTGAAAAGATACTCACATACATGAGAATTTCATATACGTCGATGACTTTGTTCAGCAGATCCGGGCTTACACCAAACAGGTATTTGAACACCCCGGTACCAACGGGAGAGTATACGATGAGAAACCCAATGAGAAGCACACAGGCAAGAAATATTTTGGTCACAAACGTGAGGGCCTGAAAGGATAGGCGATCGCGAACCAGTGCGGAACAGGTTTGCCGCAGCAGGGTGGAGGGGCGTTCCGTGAGGGTTAACAAGCTACCGGCGATGGCATAGCTGGCAATAACCGTCTCGGGATGAGCGGAACGTGCTAATGTGCTGTTTATGATGACGTGAGAAATGGTGACGAGAGAGGCGGAAATGCCAAGTGGCACAAAAAAAGAAAATAACCGTCTCCACGAAAGTGATTCACTTGACGACATGTCAACGACTCCTTTGATGGATGAAATATGGCTAGTATATCACAAAGCTTTGGGTGCGGATGCGATTTTTTATGCGGAATATGCGGCAGATCATTTGTACAATTAAGGGGATCATATTATAATAGGAATGGTTAAAAATCGCTCTAATACGTATTCAACCAAGTGGAGGCACATTTATTTTGAGCCAATCAAATCGAAAACGTCATCAATATCCGCGTGGACCGCTGGCATTGATGAGAGGGGTGTACAAATACACCATTCCGGAAACACGGAAGGCACTGAATGGATGGCGTGCTCAAGCTGAGGCGATTCCGAATGAGGAGTTGCGTACACAGGCACTTGCCAGTCTGAAGGATAAACAGTTTCACTGTGAAGGCGGAACCGTCTACGCATTAGCTGACTTGCCCAACAGACACATTCTGATTCCGCTGATCGTTTCATATCAAACTATTAGTGATTATTTGGACAATCTGTGCGACCGCAGCACATCGATGGACCCGGATGACTTTCGTCTACTCCATCAATCTATGCTTGATGCGGTAGATCCCGAAGCGATTCCCGTCAATTATTATGCCCTCCGTGAGGAGCAGGATGACGGCGGATATCTGCGGAATCTGGTGACCACATGTCAGGAACTGACCCGTCAGTTACCAGGCTATACGTCCGCCAAGCCCCAAATTCAGGATCTGGCAGGCCTATACACGGACCTGCAGGTATATAAGCATATCAAGCCGGAACTGAGAGAAACGGCACTGCTCGAATGGTGGTCGGAGCATCGTCATCGCACACCTCAGTTTCGTTGGAACGAATTTGCTGCTGCAACTGGCTCTACACTGGGCGTTTTCATGCTGTTTCTGGCTGCGAGTGACGATCAGTTGACTGAAGAGCAAGCGGCTTCGATCCACACGGCCTATTTCCCACATGTATGCGCATTGCACATTATGCTCGATTATTTAATTGATCAGGATGAGGACCGCATCGGGGGAGATCTCAACTTCTGCAACTATTATGAGAATGTGGAG
The DNA here is from genome assembly GCF_000316035.1 of Paenibacillus sp. PAMC 26794. Lineage (GTDB taxonomy): Bacteria > Bacillota > Bacilli > Paenibacillales > Paenibacillaceae > Paenibacillus. The sequence goes on along the minus strand of NZ_ANHX01000025.1, from coordinate 185,355 downwards.
ACAATGCTGGACCGAATTGCTTTTATTGTGGAGATGGCACGCAGCGATGTGCAGAAGATTCCGGGAAGCTCCTTTCACCGGATGATCATCGAAGGACTGATTGCCATTTACCTGTCTGATCCCAAAGTCAGCGAACAGCAGGAAGTTCGCGTCGTATCCAAACGTCTGCTGAAAAATAGTCCGATTACAAGAATATTTTTCTTCATTTTCAGTCGCTGGATTCGGAAAAATATGTAAGTCAGGTGTGATATTGCGGAGCCTGAAGTGAAACTAGAGGAGGAAGAAACATCATGACAGCAGTAAAGAAAATCGCAGTATTAACGAGCGGTGGTGATTCACAGGGGATGAACGCGGCTGTTCGTGCGGTTGTTCGCAGCGGACTGTTTCACGGTCTCGAAGTATATGGAGTTCAACGTGGATACCAGGGTCTTTTGAATAATGACATTTTCCCAATGGATTTGCGGAGTGTAGGGGATATCATCCAACGGGGGGGGACGGTTCTTCAATCGGCACGTTGCAAGGAGTTCTATACCGCTGAAGGTCAGCAAAAAGGTGCGGACATTCTGCGTGCGCGTGGCATTGACGGTCTGGTTGTTATCGGTGGGGATGGTTCCTACAACGGAGCGAACAAACTGAGCAAGCTGGGCATTAACACCATGGGTCTGCCAGGAACGATTGATAACGATGTTTCATTCACCGACTATACCATCGGATTCGATACAGCTGTAAGCATAGTGGTTGATGCAGTAAACAAATTGCGTGATACGATGTCTTCACACGAACGTTCTTCCATCGTTGAAGTTATGGGTCGTCACTGTGGGGATATCGCTCTGCATTCCGGACTTGCTTCGGGTGCTGAGACGATTCTTGTGCCGGAAGTTCCGTTTGACATGGACGAAGTAGCAGATCGCATGAAAGCTAACTTTGCACACGGCAAACGCCACAGTATTATCATCGTTGCTGAAGGCGTGGGCAAGGGTGAGGATGTAGCAAAAGAACTGATGGAACGTTGCCCGACATATGAGCCGCGTGTAACCGTTCTGGGTCACATTCAGCGTGGAGGTACGCCAACACCTTTCGACCGTAACCTGGCAAGCCGTTTAGGTGACTTCGCTGTTCGTAGCCTGATCGCAGGCGAGACAGACAAAGGTTGTGGCATTATCAAGGGTGAACTTACCCTGACGGATATTGATAAAGTGGTTAACACAAAAAAAGATTTCGATATGGTGACTTACGAGCTTGCACAACGTTTGTCCCAATAATTCGATTCATACGCAAAGAGCACAATCCCGCTTTAACGTGGATTGTGCTCTTTTTGTTGTTTCACGGAGTGAGTACATCAATGTTACGCCTTGCGGAGTGCGGCTTGTTTTTGTACCAGGAAGAGTCTCCAGAGAAGCGCTGTTGCTCCTACAGCAAGGCCGGCAATGAGTCCAATCCAGTATCCGAAGGCACCGAGTGTAGTATACATAGCAGTTAGATAACCTACAGGCAAGCCAATAATCCAATACGCTACGAACGTAATGATTAGTGCCGGATTAACATCTTTGTAGCCACGCAATGCTCCTTGGGTCGGTGTAGCAATCGCATCCGAGATCTGAAAGAAAATGGCGTAGATGAGGAAATGCTGCGTAAGTGCAATGACCTCTCGATCGTTTGAATACACGCCTGCAATCTGTTCGCCGAACACAATCAACACGATGGCTGTCAGCAGGGAGAGCCCGATGGCTCCACCAATTCCAAGCAGACTGTATTGTCTGGCATCTCTCAGACGCCCCGCACCTGCCTCATAGCCCACAAGGATCGTAAGAGCCATACATATGCTCACAGGCAACATGTAGAGCGTAGAAGCGAAGTTCAGCGCCGCCTGGTGGGCAGCAATTGTTGTGGTATCGAAACGGCTCATCATTAAAGTCACAGCAGCGAAGATGGACGTTTCGAAAAAAGTCGCGAATCCGATGGGCACTCCAATCTTGAGTAACTCTTTCCATTTGGACAATGATACACGGGTCCATTGACGGAAAATGCCATACTGGGCGAAAGGTTCTACCCGATGGACAAAAAAGAGACTAATCAGAAAGATCAGCCAGTATGTACATGCTGTAGCAACACCAGCACCAACACCGCCCAATTGTGGAAAGCCCCAGCGGCCGAATATTAGCAGATAATTCAGCAAGATATTAACGGGCAGAGAGACCAGCGTAATGAACATTGTAGTTCGCGTCTGGCCTAGTGCATCCATGAAGCTGCGCAGCACGGTATATCCGAAGAGCGGGATAATGCCAAAAGCTAGTGCGCACAAAAAATATAAGGCGACTTGGGCAACCCGGGGCTCCAGGGGCATTCCGTTCAGTATAGGGACAAGTAACAGCGCCCCGGCTCCGATAACGACGAGACTGACTGCAATCCCGAGATACAACGCCTGGATGACGTTATACCCGATCTGATCATTCCGTCTGGAACCTAACAGATGGGAAACGATAGGTGTAATTCCGATCAGAATGCCGCTCAGTCCAGTTTGCACGGGCAACCACAGACTTGTGCCGATGGCGACTCCTGCCAGATCGGCGGGGGAGAACTTGCCTGACATATTCGTGTCGAAGAACGACATGGCAGAGAGGGCGATTTGAGTGGTGAAGATGGGCAAAAATATAATCAGGAATTGCTTCACTTTTTGAGAAAAACTTGTTGTGTTCATGTTCACTGGCAGTGCCTCACTATTCTAAAGAGTTATCATCCAAGTGTCATATATGGACAGCTATTCATTCTAGTGGATTTTGTCCGTTTTGAATAGGGACAGAAGCGCTGGGGTGGGCGTACTAAGAAAAATGAACACCAAAAAACCTCGTTCTGCTTCAAACAGAACGAGGTTGAGTGAAATATAGAAATATGAAAGAGGCCGGATTACTTATAATCTACACCTGAAGTGTATCGGTTGGACGCATTCCAGAGCAGATATTCATGCACATCCATGTCTTTCATCGCCCTGATCTGGTCTTCCACTTGTTTCTTGCCATACTTGATATAGTGCCCACTTCCCAGCCAGCTTGCTGTGAAGTCCTGAATCCACGGACGAATGACGGGTTTGAGCTCCTTGGTAGGGTCCAGTTTCTTGTGTGTGTCTTCCATCGAGCCTTTGATGGTCGTGTAAGGATCTTTGTCAGGGTCCTTCACCCCATACCAGCCAGTTGAATAGTGACTCGGGTATACCATGGGTGAGATCACATCCACATTTTCGGATATTTTAACAAAATCCTGTCCAATACCTTCAGCCGCAGGTACAGAAGCCGCATAACCGAAGATATCTACCGAGACACGAACACCGAGAGGTGCCAGCTCCTTGCGTGCATATTGTACGAATTCAGCCACAATATCAACTCGGGACTTGTCAGATTTGGTATATTTCAGTACATGGGCTCGAGTTTCGAAACCTTCCGGGAAACGAACGTAGTCAAATTGAATCTCTTTGAATCCAAGCTTGGCTGCTTCCTTGGCTATCTCAATGTTATAGTCCCATACTTCCTTGCTGTAAGGATTCACGAAGCTGTCGCCTTTGCCATTCGCCCAAACAGAACCATCCTTATTGCGGAAGGAGAGCTCCGGATTTTTCTTGGCAAGAATCGTATCTTTGAATACAACGACACGTGCAATAGGGTAGACCTCATGTTTTTGCAATCGTTTCATCAAGGCATCGATATCCCGAATAAAAGGTTGGGATTTACCCATTTTCTGAAGCGCTTTGTTTTCTGTGGGATAAGTTATGTATCCGAGATCGTCTTTGATATCAATGACCATGGCATTCAGTTCTGTACTGTCTGTCAGTTCCAGCAGTTCTTTCATACGTGCGCCGCCGGCGCTGTAGGCCGTTACATAAATACCTTTGACCACAGGTGCATCAGGTTGAGGATCAATTTTGGCAGGTGGGTTATCGGCATCAATAACGACCTGATCTTTTTGAGATTGGATAATTGCGGTGTTAAAACTGTTGGTTAACGATTGGAATTGAGGGTTTCCCTGGTCCGCCACTGCGGGGGCACCACCAAAGCTTCCAAAGGCCATAGCCAGTAAAGCCCAAAACATGTTCATTCATTTCCACTCCCTTATGTGTGCATTCCATGTATGAATTATACATTAAAGCCTCTGGGCTTTTAACCATATTAATCAAGTAATGAAACACATGGAAAAAATGAAAACCGCTTCCTGCTGAGGAAATCCCCTGCAAGAAGCGGCGTAATCAATCTGAAAAAAATTATTGAATGTAAATCTCATTTTGATGCTCACAAATACTGTACTGAATGATTTCCATTGCGTCTCCCTGTTCCAGGATGCCCAGCCCATCCCGGAGGACAATCAGTGAGTCGAGTTCATTCGGTTTCAAGAAAGGGAGCATTTCCGGGCACCATCTGTTGACAATCTCAAACAGTTTTACCGTTTCCATATCCACAATAATCACCCTTTCCTACTCGAATTCCAAAATGGTAAGTCATTCGGCGCGATTCGGGAAAGCATATGGCCTGTGAAATTGAAGGGTTGAACCTGCTATACAACATATTTAGGAGCCGTACACCGTTATTATACCACAATGTTGTGAATTGTTAACCGTACAGGTGTCTCAACTTCTGCGAAATGAACCCATAACACCAACCGTTTCCACAATGTTAACAAAAGCGTTTGGATCTGTATCCTTGATAATACGTTTAATTTCAACCAACTCGTAGCGGGTGGTAACGGTCATGAGCATGTCCTTCTCAATATCCGTGTATGCCCCTTGAGTCTTAATTTTGGTAACTCCACGAGGCCGAACAAGTAATTTTTTTAACATGGCTTCGGTTTCGTTTGTAATAATGTACAGTGTTACTTTGACGTGACTGATATGGATCAGATCAAGCACTTTGCCTGTAATGTAGATGGATACCATGGAGGCCAAGGCTGTATTCCAATTGTCACTCAGGTATCCTGCAAGCATAATGATCGAACCGTTCATGCCGGCCATCACTGTACCAATCGGAAAGTCTCGTTTACGCGTGAAAATGGACCCAACAATGTCGAGTCCTCCTGTGGAGCCGCCGACTCTGAAGGAAACGCCAGTGCCCATTCCAATAAGCACACCGCCAAATACAGAACTAAGTAAAGGGTCTGTAGCCACAGCAAAATCAGGCAGAAGCGCAATGAACCAGGAAGTGGCTGCTACCGAGAGAATACTTAATGTAATGAAGCGTCGTCCAAGAATAAACCAACCTGCAATGAGCAGGGGAATGTTAAGAACAAAATACATTATACTAAGATTCAACGTTGTAAAATAACCCAGAAGCATTGAAATACCGGACACCCCGCCGCTTAAAAGCTGATGGGGGACCAAAAACCAGTTGAAGCCGCAGGCAATAGCTGCAGCACCCAAAATGATCACTAAAGAGTGCCAAATTATTTTGGGCAATTTAATCACCTCATTTATATTTAAAACCAGATTGCTGGTAATCTTGAATTGTTTTGTGATATAATAATTTGTGGATATTCTTGAGTAGGAAACTTTTCCTAAATGGAGCAATAAAATTTTGAAATGTTTCAAACACATGTATGTAGTTTTAGTCTTATGTTGGGGACCCATTCATGGAATTATATTCGTTAGTGAAAATAATTTGCCCTGTTGGGATACCCTATAAATATTAACGCTACTTAAGAATACAGACAACAAAGTGGATTGTCCACCATGTCCACCATATAAAAGGAGCATGAATAATTTTGACAAATTTAAATTTCTCAGATTTCAATCTTGAACCACTGGTGCTGCAAGCCATCACTGAGCTCGGGTTTGAAGAAGCAACACCGATCCAATCCAAAGCGATTCCTTTGGCACTCGAAGGCAGAGATTTGATCGGCCAAGCTCAAACAGGTACGGGTAAAACAGCTGCATTCGGTATTCCGTTGATCAGCAAAATCTCTAAAAGTGACGAGAAAATCCGCGCCCTTATTATGGCACCTACACGTGAACTTGCAATTCAAGTTGCTGAAGAGATCGAAAAACTCACTCGCTTCAAAGGTCTGCGCTCCCTGCCAATCTACGGCGGACAAGATATCGTTCGTCAAATCCGTGCACTGAAAAGAAAACCACAGATCATCATTGGTACACCTGGACGTCTCCTTGACCACATCAACCGTAAAACAATCAAACTTGATGATGTACAAACTGTTGTATTAGATGAAGCGGATGAAATGCTCGACATGGGTTTCATGGAGGATATTCAATCCATCCTGAAACAAGTTCCAGACGAGCGCCAAACGATGCTGTTCTCAGCAACAATGCCTCCTAACATTCAAAAATTGGCACAACAATTCTTGAACAATCCTGAGCACATTTCTGTGATTCCGAAGCATGTTAGTGCACCATTGATTGACCAATCCTATATCGAAGTACCTGAGCGTCAAAAATTCGAAGCGTTGAGCCGTTTGCTGGATATGGAATCTCCTGAACTGGCGATCGTATTCGGACGTACAAAACGTCGTGTTGACGAATTGGCTGAAGCTTTGCAAAAACGTGGATATTCTGCAGACGGTCTTCATGGTGACTTGTCCCAGAATCAACGTGATGCGGTAATGCGTAAGTTCCGTGACGGCAGCATTGACGTACTCGTTGCAACAGACGTGGCTGCACGTGGTCTCGACGTATCTGGCGTAACTCACGTTGTTAACTTTGACCTTCCGCAAGATCCGGAGAGCTATGTTCACCGTATCGGTCGTACAGGTCGTGCGGGTAAAGAGGGTGCTGCTTGGTCCTTCGTTACACCGCGTGAGATTGATCACTTGCACTTCATCGAGCGTGTAACACGTCACCGTATTCCACGTAAACCACTTCCAACAATGGCAGAAGCGGTTGAAGGCAAACAACGTTTGACAGCTGAGCGTTTGCTGGAAATCGTACAATCAGGCGAACTGAACGAATACAAAGGTATTGCGATTCAAATGCTTGAGCAATATGATTCTGTTCAACTGTTGTCGGCTGCACTGAAGCTCCTGACAGGTGACAAGAAAGATGCTCAAGTTGATCTGACTCCTGAAGATCCAATCCGTGCAAAACGTCGTAAACCGGATGTTCGCTCTGGCGGACGTAAACCATCGGGTTACAGCGGTAACCGCACAAGTGGTAGCGGCGGCAGTGGTGGTGGTTACAACCGCGATCGTAACAGCAGTGGTGGCGGACGTGGTGGCTACAACCGTGATCGTAACAGCAGCAGCGGTAGCAGCAGCACTAGTGGTGGAAGCAGAGAAGGTGGTTACAACCGTGACCGCAAACCGCGTCCAAGCAGCAACGAAGGACGTCGTCCAGCGAAAGATTCTTCTTTCGAGTAATATAAACGTATGATCTGAAAAATGGAGCGGGCAACTGCTCCATTTTTTTATTTTCAAAGTGACTGTGTCATTTTATTTCACTGCCAGAAGCGGCCAGAAGCGCTAGTTAAGGACAATGACGATCTCTTTTCGGGAAGTACTGGCTTTTCCTATCTATAATAAGGTATATTAATATTAGACTTCAGGTAATTCGCAAGGCTGCAGAGGAGGAGAAATGTTTGGAATTTAAAGGAGCTATGGGTGGGATCTACCGGCTTACAGAGTGGATTACGAGACTGGCCGCAACCAATCTGTTGTGGGCTATTTGTTCGTCTCCGTTCTTGTTTTTCTTGATTATGAAACTGCTCGTGATGCAGCAGAACCTCGCAAACGAATCATTGCAAATGAACTGGGCTATAGCTATTGTGGCACCGCTTACACTGTTCCCGGCGACTTCGGCGCTGTTTACGGTTGTTCGTAAATGGAATATGGGCGATACAGATGTACCGATCTTCCGTACTTTCTTTGTAGGTTACAAGGAAAACTACAAGCAAAGTTTAATTGGGGGCATTTTTTACACACTGCTGTTCGCGATTATGTATCTGGATTATACAGTGTACATGACGCAGTTCCGCAATATGCAGCTCGTGGGAATCATCATGCTAGTACTGCTTCTCTTGTTATTTGTATCACTCTTTAACTTTTTCTCGATGGTTGTACACTATCATATGTCCATCGGACTCATTATCAAAAACGCGGTATTGCTTACGCTGATCAGACCATTCCGTGTATTTTCCACATTGCTGGGAAGTGGATTGCTGTTCTACATCGGTTTCCGTTATCCAGTCTTGTTCGTTTTCTTCATTATCAGCATCATTGCTTGGTTCGCGTTCTTTAACTTCTACGCAACCTTCAACAAGATGCAGGAGCAGATGGAGAAGATGCAACTCAAGAAGGAAGAAGAGGAAGCTGCTGCGCTGGCTGAACAATCAGCAGAGAATGGTGAAACATCTGAGCCATCAGACGACAAAAACATTACATTGCAAAAATAAAACATGATGGATCGCCATTTACTTTTTACACAGTTAGGGATATAATAATTGTACATCCTGCGATGTACGTTTCGGTTATTCGTTGTTTTGAACCAATGATGATGTCTTCGGGAGATCAACACAGAATGTTGCTGAAAAGCCCTGTCTATACGACATGGGGACTTCAAAAAGCATTTTTGCGGTCACCCACCTGCCAAGCAGGTTCATAAGACAATGTAGCCGGACGGCATAGGCGGGTTCCTAAATCTTCATGTACAGCACCCTGACTTTTCCTCTTCAGAAGGAATTTCAGGGTGTTTTTAAGTTGTCATTAATGTTTTTGATTGGTTTTACGATAAATATGATGCTTGCCCTTTTGTTACTACTTGAACAATGTTACACTAAGATACATAAATGGAACGGTTACATTCAAAGGAGGAAGGGTCTTGACCTTAAAGAGAACGCTCGTCGGTATCATCCGCAGCATGGAGGGGACCAGCGATCGAGCCAAGGATCCCAAATTAAAAACACGGTATTATAACTTATCCAAAGACAGAGCCTGGGAAGAGGTCTCTTCGACACTCAAAAAGATTCCGGGTTATAAAGTGCTGCATGAAGTACCTTCTGTTGGAGAAGTTATTCTGGAGAAGCGGACTACTTTTGGACGGACGATGGATATTACAGTTTCCATTATCTCAGTAAGTCCTGTTCGCAGTGCGGTCGATATGTATTCAGCTTCACGTGGTTCACTTGGAGACTTGGGTTCCAATTATCGCACGATTATGAACTTATTCTCTGTACTGGATAAGAAGCTAAGCAAGTATAAAGCGAATGATTGAAATAGAAGATAAATAACAAAAAGCGAGTGAAGGTTAACCTTCCTCGCTTTTGTTCTGAACGTGTGGTAACTTCTACAGCAAAGCTTTTACAGCAGCAATCGCTTGTTCGAAGTTAGGGGAGTCTGTCATTTCAGGCAAATACTCCACATATGTAATCCGGTCTTCGGCATCCACAACAAAAATGGAGCGCATGTCGAGTTGGAATTCTTTGATCAGAACGCCGTAGTCTTCACCGAAAGAACGTGTTTTGTAGTCTGACAATGTAACTACGCGGTCAACACCAGCTGCTCCACACCAACGGGCTTGAGCGAACGGAAGGTCAACGCTTACTGTTAAGACAACAACATTGTCTCCCAGCTCTCCGGCTTCAACGTTGAAACGACGAGTTTGCGCATCGCATACGCCAGTATCCAGGGAAGGAACAACGCTGATTAATTTGATTTTGCCTGCGAAGTCTTTCAATGATGCATCTTCAACCAGGTTTTTGCTCAGTGTAAAATCAGGTGCTTGATCGCCCACTTTCAGTTCGGGTCCGATCAATGTAATAGGGTTGCCTTTAAATGTGGCTGCGCCTGTACGTTCTTGTGTCATAATAATGTTCCTCCTTATAAATTGGTGATCCGTGCCAAAATCCATTATAATCTTTTATGAAAGGCATTGTCCAATTCGGACATGTACCATTACGATGGATCAGAGATGTTAGTCCGATCTGAACAGGGTGGAGTGAAAGAAGAAATTTATGATATTTATTCGCTATGAGAACTGGAAAGGTTATTTGAAGTATTTCCCTTTGACGTCGCTTTTTTTAATTGCCAATGTTGTGATGTTTATTGTGTTAACGGTGAACGGTGGCTCAACGAACAATATGGTGCTGCTGAAATTTGGGGCACTTACGAATCATGAACTGTTCGCACAGGAATGGTGGCGTTACATCACATCCATCTTCCTGCATGCGGGCTTCAGTCATTTATTGTTTAACAGCTTTGCGTTAATCGTATTTGCGCCACCGATGGAGCGGTTGCTCGGGTCGTTAAGGTATGGTGTATTGTACCTGGGTGGCGGCGTATTGGGTAATATTCTTGCTGTTGCATGGTACAACTCGATTGGGAGTATTACCATCTCGGTAGGTGCATCAGGAGCGATCTATGCCGTCTATGGTGCATTCCTGTACGTAGCGCTGTTCCAGCGAACGATGATGGACGAGGCTTCGCGCAAAACGATGTACACTCTGCTTTTGTTCGGGATCATATTCTCCTTCGCCATGTCGGGCATCAATTGGATGGCACACCTCGGAGGATTGTTGGGTGGATTCTTTATTTACGGACTGTTGATTAGATTGTGGAAACCCCGTAGCTTAAAGCGGTAGTCAGAACGTTCTCAAGATGGAATGTAATCAAGGATAAGTAGGGTATAACAGATTGGAGCGATCAGGGGAGTGGAATTAAGACAGTTGCATTACTTTTTGAAAGTGGCACAGAAGGAACATGTAACACAGGCTGCTGAAGAGTTGCATGTGGCACAGTCGGCGGTGAGTCGTCAGATTCATCAGCTGGAAGAAGAACTGGGCGTGGACCTTTTTATGCAAAAGGGACGAAACCTGCAGTTGACTGCAGTGGGGCAGCTTTTTTGCAAACGAATTGAAGGCATTTTGAAAGATTTGGACAAGGCAGTTGGGGAAGTTCATGAGTTTCTGGACCCGGAGCATGGAGAGATTCGAATTGGATTTCCGCATAGCCTGGGGATTCATCTCATTCCTTCCGTTGTGGCTGCTTTCCGTCAGCGCTACCCCAACGTGAAATTCAGATTCAAGCAGGGGATGTTCCCTACACTGATTCGTGATGTGTTATCCGGAGAGGTAGACTTGGCATTCATTTCTCCTTTTCCCGAGAAGCATGATCAAGTAGATGGTGATATTGTACTCACGGAAGAATTACATGCCATCCTTCCTCCGAATCATCCGTTAGCTGGTGAAGACACAATCGCGCTTGAACAACTTAAGGATGATAAGTTTGTATTGTTCAGCAAAGGTTATTCTCTTCGTCCTATTGTGTGGCATGCCTGTCTGGAAGCTGGTTTTACACCTAAGATCGCTTTTGAAGGGGAAGAAACCGACACCATTCGTGGATTGGTCGCCGCGGGCATGGGGGTAAGTCTGCTGCCTGAGATGGCGTTATTCCAGACGAATCCGTTGCAACCGGCACATGTGGCCATTTCCCATCCCAAAGTAACACGGACCATTGGGTTAATTCATCGTGCGCATGATAAACTGCCGCTGGTTGCTCAGTCCTTTCGTTCATTCTTGCTTGATTATTTCGGTTTACAACAAAACAATACCCCATCCGATTAACGGTGGGGTATTGTTTTGTTGTTGTATCAGGTATCCAATTAATCGCGGCTGTTGAAGATTCCGATGTAACGAATCAACTCAAGCAGTGAGATCAACGCTGCAGCAACGTAAGTCAAGGCTGCGGCATTCAGAACTTTTGCAACACCTTTTTCTTCTTCATTACGGATGTACCCTTCGGATACCATAATCTCTCTGGCTCGATTACTTGCATTGAACTCAACCGGTAAAGTGATGAGTTGGAATGCTACAGTTACGGAGAAGAAGATGATACCGATACCTACAAGGTTCATGGCATTGAAGATGAATCCTGCAATTAACAGGAATGGAGCTAATCCGGATGCAAAGTTCACAATTGGGAAGATCCGGTGACGCAGTGCCAGCATCGGATAATTTTCTTTATGCTGAATGGCGTGGCCAACTTCGTGACACGCTACCGAAACAGCTGAGATTGAGTTTTCGTAATATACTGGTTCAGATAAACGTACAACCCGATTGATCGGATCATAGTGATCAGAGAGTGTACCACGTACAGGTTCAATTGGAACATCATGCAGCCCGTTAGCATCAAGCATCTGGCGAGCGGCATCGTAACCAGTCATTCCGTTCTGGTTCGGTACCTCCGACCAACGTCTAAACGTACCTTTAACGCGAAATTGCGCCCATAAAGAGAGCAAAAAGGCGATAATGATCAATACGAACATACCGTTATTAAAACTCATATTCATTCCTCCGCTTTCTGAAAATAAGCTACATCATGGTGTTCTCAAGCAAGATTTTAAGTGCCTCCATTGTACCGGCACTTTTGGTGAGGAGTCCTGCCATCATTTTACGTGCTTGTACAGGTTTCATCTCTCCAAGTAGCGGTTTGAGTTCATTAACCTCTCGCTCAAGTTGTTGTACATGAAGTTCCAATGTTGTTAATTTGCTGGCAACTTGTTCTTCTGTACTAACCAGACGCCACTTCTCAAGAGATTGCTTAATCTCGTCGAGACTATACTTCTCTTGTTTCATCTGTACAATACGTTCAAGCCTCGTTAAAGTTTCATTACTATAGAGACGATAATTTTTTTGTGTACGTTCTTCGGGAGCGATTAGTCCAAGCTTTGTGTAATAATCAATCGTCCGTTCACTAACACCAGCGGTCTTGGCAAGTTCGCCAATCCGAAAAAGTTTCATATCCCCAATGATATTCACCTCGCTTGCAAGTTCAAATGTAGGGAATTGTAGTTTCCACTTGTGAATTTCTAGACTACGCCCAATTTTCTTACTAATAAGTATGATACATGATCTTTAACCGTACAGTCAAACGTTATGCTTTAGCAATCAGCATACTGCATTTCTATATCTATGTACTCATAGAATGTGATTATGTACTTAAGTGCAAGAAAAAGACGTATGACTTTATTCCCAGAAATAATTTTCAATTTTGATGAAAATACTCTTGTCAACTTTCCTCTCTTCTGCTTATAATGACATTAAGAGTTTCACGTTATGTGAAGAAACTTAACACAAGAGGGAGTGGGGTATATGAGAAAGAAATGGTTGGTTTCCATGTTAGTAATGCTTACTTTGTTCGCTTTTCCGGTTAGCGCATTTGCGGCTGCGGAGGGTCCGACTAACATTGAACTTCAAAGTGGTTTGAACTCAGCCTTTACGTTTTTGGCTGTTGTACTCGTGTTCTTGATGCAAGGGGGATTTGCTTTACTCGAAGCGGGTTCAACACGAATGAAGAATGCAGGACACATTGCGGGTAAGACCATCCTGACTTTGGGAATTTCAGTTATTGCCTTCTGGGCTTTGGGTTTCGGTCTTGGTTTCGGTAATGGTAACAGCTTCTTTGGAACAACAGGATTCTTCCTGAGTGGTGACAAGATGGCTGCTTCCTTCGAATCACTGGCTTTCTCCGATGTTCCACTGACTATTAAATTCGTATTCCACCTCGCCTTTGCGGCGGTATCTCTGGCCATTGCCTGCGGTGGTATGGCTGAACGTGCAAAGATGAGCGTATATATTGTTTTCGGTACACTGTATACCATTATCATGTATCCGGTTGTTGCTCACTGGGTATGGGGCGGTGGCTGGTTGGCTGAGTTGGGTATGCAAGACTTTGCAGGATCGACGGTTGTTCACTTGACTGGTGCGACTGCAGCATTGGTAGCGACCATCTTGTTGAAACCACGTATTGGTAAATATAACAAAGACGGCAAACCTAACATCATTCCAGGTCACAACCAAGTGTATTCCGTACTCGGGGTTATTATCCTCTGGATCGGTTGGTTCGGATTCAACCCAGGTAGTACATTATCTGCCATGGGAGATGGATTCTTCGGTTATGTTGCATTGACTACAAACGTAGCTGCAGCAGCCGGTGGTGTTGCTGCGCTGTTGATCTCATGGGCAGTACTGGGTAAGTCTGATATTCCTAGCATGTTAAACGGTGTGCTTGCGGCACTCGTTGCGATTACAGGAGCATGTGCATTCGTTGAACCTTGGGCAGCGCTGGTTATCGGTGCTTTGGCGGGTATCATCACATTCTTCACAGCACAGTACTTCGATCGTAAAGGAATTGACGATCCAATCTACGCTTTCTCCGTACATGGTATTGCTGGTATGTGGGGTGCGATCTCCACGGGCTTGTTCGCTACTCCTGAACTTGCCGAGAATGCGGGTGTAGGTCAAGCGGGTCTGTTCTATGGTGGTGGATTCCACCAATTGGGGGTACAACTTCTAGGTCTGGCAGGTGCTTTTGCCTTCGTACTGGTGATGTCCTTCATTATTCTGGGCGGAATGAAAGCGATCATGGGCATCCGTGTTACTGAAGAAGAAGAAACAGTGGGTCTGGATATCAGTGAGCACGGTACTTACGGATACCCTGAACAAATGAAAAATGTAGATTCTAAATCGGGTGGCGGTACGTTCAGCTCCTGAGGTGAATGATGCTGAATCATGCTTCAAGGAGGCTGGACATGATGGAACCCATCTCGTATACAAACTATTCCTGGTCTTATCAGGGAATCGATGGTGCGGTGTCTTCTCAAGAACTGCGTCAGGCACGTGTAATATTACAGAACGAGCTCCAGGAATTGTTGTCCGCTTCCTTGTCGCCGATCGAGTGGTACCAAACGGTAAATGAACTGCATGACCGGATTGCACGGAAAGCAGTAGAGTTATGCATTCAGGGGATGGTTGAGGAAGGCTTCGGCCAACCTCCCGTCCCCTATGCCTTTATCGTATTTGGCAGTTCGGGCAGGGAAGAAGCAACGTTATGGAGTGATCAGGATAATGGCATGATCATTAGCGATACTCCGCATGAAGGTAAAGAGGACTATTTTGCCGACCTCGGACAGCGAATGACGGATATGTTAGAAGAGCTTGGTTACGCCAAGTGCGAAGGCAAAGTCATGTGCTCTGAGCCACTTTGGAGAAAAACGCTGGCGTCATGGAAGCAACAATTAGCAGATTGGAGTTCGGATCTGAATTGGGAGCCCGTTCGTAATCTGATTATTGCTTCAGACATGCGTTTTGTTGCAGGTGAGCAAAGTCTGGCGGAGGAATGGATCACGAGTTTTTATGAACAGTTCAGACTTGTTCCTGAACTTTCGGATGCAGTTCTTCGCAATACGGTTAAACATAAAGCTACATTAAATGTACTTGGACGTGTGGTCACAGAACGATTTGGTGAACATGCAGGCGGATTTGATGTTAAGTATGGTTTGTACATTCCGCTGGTGAACAGTGCCCGTTATTTGGCTTTGCAACATGGGATCAAGGAGTCATCTACGTTAAAAAGAATGGAGAGACTGACTTCACTTGAAGCTGTTCCATTTACATTACTGGATGCATGCCAGCGGGCCTTCTTTGCCGCTTTGAACTTTCGCAGAAGTACACCGGTTGTCATCCAAGGGGATTTGCAACATAGCAGTGGGTTCCTGGATGAGAAACAGATGAAACAAAAACACATTCATTATGAGCTCAGGGATACGCTCGGGTTGGTACGACGAGTGCATCGTGCTTTGCAAAGACAGTTGCGTTTTGCAGAAAGGAGACGTCCATGAGAGAGCCGGCAAGGGGCAATACAGGATTCTGGAATTCGCTGCGTCAGGGAGGGGTTCCTTCCGCCATCGCTTCCATTATGGGAGCCCCTACGGCGCAACACATGGCGTTTATCCGTTCGATGATGAGAGAACAGCGCAGACCTGAGGTTCTGCATACGCCTCTAAATGAGCTGGACGCAGTTGTATTTGATCTGGAAACGACGGGTTTTTCGCCCCAGCATGGGGATGAGATTATCTCATTTGGTGCGGTCCGTATACATGGTGGTGTGGTATTGGAAGGAGAACAGTTCTATACGGTGGTGCAGTCCAAGACTGCGGTTCCGGAACATATTACTGAACTTACAGGTATTACACAGGAGATGACGCTGGACGCACCAACTTTGCTGGAAGGGCTGCATGATTTCATGTCTTTTGTAGGAGGGAATGTTCTGATTGCACACGCAAGTGCGCATGACCGAGCTTTTCTGAATGCAGCTCTGTGGCGGACTTCAAAGGTAAGGCTGACGCATCGTTTAATTGATACGATGATGTTGGCCCGCTGGCTTGAACCAAGCAGGCCGGGGTATGGTCTGGACGAATTGCTGGAATCCAGAGGGATTCCGATCTATGGGCGTCACCATGCACTGGAAGATTCGAAAATGACTGCGCAGTTATGGTCCTGCTACTTGGAGGACATGACTCGTAAAAATGTGGAGACTTTGGGTGATCTTTATACCCAGCTAAGTCACGCATAACGGAACGGGAATCAGATTGTATGAAGGCACAACGTGGTGTGTCGGATCCTGCGATTCCTTCGAGGATTCAATCAGATAACCGTTCAGATGCATATGAGATCGCAACCCGCTTGTAAGGTCGGGTGAGCCGATGAGGTACATCTGAAGCAAACCGGCGAAGGCCGGAAGAGCTTGTAAGTCCTCTAAGGAAGGAACAGGCTTGGTCTGCGGATGAGAATGGAAGATACCAATGAGCTTGGGCTCGGAGAATACGCACCGAATCCATTCGGCATCGTCCAGAGTAAAATGGTGCAGCTGGTCAGGTGCTACGTTACGAATGGGCTGAAACCGACTGATTCGTATACCGCCCGCTGCGGTTTCACCCAGCATAACCCCGCAGGCTTCTTGCGGCAGCGAAAGGAACATGTGCTTTGACATCTCTTGTTCTACGGAATAAGGGATGTAAAAGGCGTTTTGCTGCCCGTGAAGTGCTGCCATTTGTATTCACCCCTCTCTCTTTGGCTCCTGCTTTGGCAGGAGTCCTTTTTCATTTTATTTTCTGTGATGCGGATTGTAAAATTTTAATGGAAAAGGGTACAATAATAAAGAGAACATTTGGGAATCATGTTCTGGTGAACTGTCATAGAGCGTGATAAACACTTAGCATGTGCAGAAATTACGGTTTCAGTTTCAATATGCTAATTATATAAAAGGGTGGCGGGTTATGAAACGAAACATATACATACTGCTTGGTGTTGTCTTGCTGGTTGGTATTGCACTGGCCCAGAATGCGGGTGACGGCATTGCAGCCGTCTTTAAGCAGGAAGAACCGATGCCTACAGAGACGGGACCACGTGCAGGTCTTCTGGCACCTGCTTTTTCTCTGACAGCAATGGATGGAAAGACGTACAGTGTGGGCGGTGCCAAAGATAAGGCCACGTTCGTCAGTTTCTGGGCATCCTGGTGTGATCCGTGTAAACAGGAAGCTCCGGAGCTGAACAGAATGGCTGCGAAATACAAGGATAAGCTTGACATGTATGGGGTTAATGTAACGTCATACGATAAACTCAAGGATGCCAAAGCTTTTGTGGATGAGTACCAACTGACATTCCCTATTCCCTTGGATGAGAAGGGAACTGTGTATGCTCAATACAATGGGGTGGCTTTTCCAACGAATGTTCTGATTGACTCCAGAGGAGTTATACAGGAGATTGTTCTGGGCATATTGCCCGAGAAAGAGTTAGAACGTAAGATTAAAAAGTTAATTGCGAATTAATTTTCATGTAAACAAAGAAGCCTCTGCATCCATGATTCATAGATGCAGAGGCTTCTTTATATTTTCCGGGAAATAAGCGTTATTAGTGGTTGCTTATCCCATGAGCAGGAATAGGGAGTGTGCCCGGCTCATCCTGCAATTTTTCTTGAAGCAAAGCATAGCGGAAACTGTGTACGAGCGCTTCCCAACTTGCTTCAATTACGTTCTCGGATACACCGACAGTGTTCCATGTGTTTTCCGTATTTTTGGATTCGATCAATACACGAACTTTGGCAGCTGTGGCATCCTTCTCATCCAGAACACGTACTTTGTAGTCCGACAGATGCATGTTGGCAAGTGAAGGGAAGTATTGCACCAGCGCTTTCCGAAGGGCGTTATCGAGTGCGTTAACCGGACCATTGCCCTCAGCAGCGGTATAAGCGCTTGTTCCAGCGATATTCACTTTGACAAAAGCTTCGGAAACAACAGATTTGCCCGCCGTTTTCTCCACAAGCATTTTGAATGATTCGAACGTGAACAATTCTTTCATGTCACCGTTCGCTTCACGAATTAACAATTCAAGCGAAGCATCTGCGCCTTCGAACTGGTAACCCTGATGCTCCAGGTCTTTGATCTTCTCAATAATCTGACGTGAATTGGCGCTGCTTGGATCAAACTCAAGACCCAGTTCCTGTGCTTTGGATACAATGTTACTTTGTCCGGCAAGTTCCGAGACCAGCACACGCTGTTTGTTACCAACCAGTTCAGGAACGATGTGTTCATAGGTACGTGAATCCCGCAGGATGGCAGAGACGTGAATTCCACCTTTGTGAGCAAAAGCAGCATTGCCGACATAAGGTTGATTAATCGGCATATTCACATTAGCAATTTCGCTGACATAACGTGCCACGTTCGTAAGTTGTCTCATTGAATCCTCAGTGACACATTCATAGCCAAGTTTCAGTTGCAAGTTTGGAATGATGGACGCCAGATTAGCATTACCGCAACGCTCTCCATAACCGTTCATCGTTCCTTGAACTTGACGAGCTCCGGCTTGTACAGCACTGAGTGTGTTAGCGACAGCCAGTTCACAATCATTATGTGTATGGATGCCGAGATGTGCATGAGGCAGGCTTCTATGCAGTGTGGATACGATCTCGTGCACCTCGTTTGGCATCGTCCCGCCGTTGGTATCACACATGACGAGCCAGTCCGCTCCAGCTTCGTGAGCTTTGGTCAAGACCGCTTGAGCATACTCCGGGTTATGTTTGAATCCGTCAAAGAAGTGTTCTGCATCAAAGATCACTTCCATACCATTCTGTTTCAGATAGGCGATGGAATCATAGATCATGGACAAGTTTTCTTCCAATGTAGTCTGCAAAGCGGTATGCACATGGAAGTCCCATGATTTACCTACCAGGGTGGCAGCCTGTGCTCCCGATTCAATCATGCGCTTCAGGTTGGCGTCTTCACTAGCGATGCTGCCTTTACGGCGTGTGCTACCAAAAGCAACAACCTTTGCGTTCAGGTTTAATTCCTTGACTCTTTTGAAAAATTCAATGTCCTTGGTATTGCTGCCGGGAATTCCGCCTTCAATATAATGGACACCCAGGTCATCAAGCTTCTTGGCAATTTTGAGTTTGTCGTCTGCCGATAAGCTGACACCCTCCCCTTGTGTGCCGTCACGTAAAGTCGTATCGAAGATGGAAATGGCCTTTGACATGAAGATCCTCCTTTGAGATAAAGCGCTCGTTTAAAAGTTTGGATTGTAAGTTGGGAAAAGCTGTTAAGTACGTTAGTGGACGAATCCTTCGATTCGGCAACGCTACACTGTGTTAAACTCCATGCGCTGATTTGTCCTAAAGTCGTCAATTTGTATAATTAATTATTATAGCACCATTATAGCCAAATGCTACATAGAAATCGCAGTTTCATGTAACAATTAACGGATTTTAGAGAAAAAAGAAGGATGTTAATCATAATCCGGATGTATGTTATAATCTATTATTGAGTTTTAATTGGAATATATGGAAGAAAAGGAGGGTTAATTTTGAGTTTTGTATGGGAAAATACGGTTATTGCCCTGATCACTTTGATATTTTTTGTGAGTGTAGGCTGGTTAATTATTCGGTCTTTGATCAGATCTCGCAGAAAATAAATGCTCGTGACTGAATTAACATAACGGGTTTGATATACTATAGAAGAAAGCAAATTACGTTTCATTAATTAGTGTGCATGAAAGGGCGGGGGTCATGATGTCTTCAGACGGCAATCCTCCAGCAAATGTGGATCAATATTACCCTGCAGCCGGACGGGTGATTCTGCATGTCGATATGAATGCTTTCTACTGCTCTGTACATGAAGCCGAGGAACCAGATTTATATAGAGGAAAAGCAACGGCCGTTGCGGGCAGCAGTGAACTGCGAAAGGGTGTAATCGTAACCTGCTCATATGTCGCTCGTAATCGAGGGATCTCAACAGGTATGGTTGTGCACCAAGCCATGAAAAAGTGCCCTGATCTCATTGTGATTCGTCCTGATTTTCATTTATATCGTCAATATTCAAGAGCGTTCATGCAGATTGCGTATAATTATACCCCTCAACTTGAGGCGACATCCATTGATGAATGTTATCTTGATATTACAGGTTCAAGGCAATTCGGGAATCCAATGGAGATTGCGGAGAGCATTCAGCGGAGAATCAAGGATGAATTGGGGCTGCCATGTTCCATTGGCATTGCACCCAACAAATTATTGGCTAAAATGGCTTCAGATCTGAAAAAACCGAACGGTATCTCCATTTTACGCATGAGGGACGTACCCCGGATTCTTTGGCACAGGCCATGTAACGAGATGTTTGGCATTGGCAAAAAAACGGCTGAAAAGTTGAAAAAACTGGGCATTGAAACGATAGGTCAATTGGCCAAGTCGGATGAGAACATGTTGACCGAACTATTCGGAGTTAATGGATCGTGGCTCAAAAATTCTGCGAATGGCATTAACCATTCCGCAGTTCACGTGGAACGTGAGGCCAATAAATCCATTGGACATACGACCACTCTACCAGCGGATGTATCGGATATGAATGAGATTCATCGGGTATTCCTCAATATAAGTGACCAGGTAGCCAGAAGATTGCGCAAGCACGAAATGTTCAGCCAGGGTATTCAGATTACGATCCGCACACCGGATATGAAGACAATCACCCGATCACGTTTAATGGAAGTTCCTACTGAGGATGCAACGGTCATATACCGTGAGGCCTGTAAACTATTTGAGAAGCATTGGGGTAGTGGAAAGCCTGTACGCATGCTGGGTGTGACACTTCAGAACCTGATTCCAAGAGAGGAATCCGCTGTGCAGATGGACTTGTTCGAATATGAGCAGAAGCCCAAGAAGGACAATCTGATTCGGATTATGGATCAGTTACGTGATAAATTTGGTGAGAATGCTGTTGTGACCGCAGGCATGCTTGGAGACGATCCTTCCGTGCTGCTTCGTAATCATAAACTGCGCGGTACTTCCCTGCAAAAAGATAACTTGCAAAGTCTTGATTAAATAAGGGATAATAAAGGCTTGTGGTTGCAAATTGATTTGTAATTATCCTTACTTTGGTTTAATATGTTTCTAGATAAAAACACTGTACGTTTCGAATTTTAGGAGGAGAGAATGTAAATGAGTAAATATACTTGGGTTGAAAAAGACACATGCATCGCATGTGGCGCTTGTGGAGCAACGGCTCCAGACATCTACGATTATGATGATGAAGGTTTGGCAGAAGTTATCTTTGACGGCGATGCTAACCATGGTGTCAAAGCTATTCCAGACGACTTGTTTGACGATATGCAGGATGCATGCGATGGCTGCCCTACAGATTCAATCAAAGTAGCGGACGAGCCTTTCAATAAAGAGGGCTAAGTATTTCTCACATGAACACAGAGCACTTTCTTTTGTCTTAACGACAAGGGAAGGTGCTTTTTTTGCATTCATTCAACTGTGATTATCTGACTATGGATCAAGGACGAACATTGTCGAACCCCCTTTTTTCCACCGGGTACTCAAGTCCTATGGATTCAACGCCTGGTTATGCCGATATATAATGATATGCGGAAAAAGGCGAAATAGTGGAGGATCGGATGCAAAATACTCATCTAAGAACATATGTCAAGAAACATCCAGACAATAAAATGGCTTGGTACTTGCTCGGAAAGGAGTACTTGGGCGAAGGACAGGAGGCCAAAGCCAACTATTGTTTTCAGCAAGCGGGCGAGGTTTATGAGGCATTTGAACGCAGTAAAGCTCCTGCTGACATCTGGGTAGACTATCAGGACAAACTGGTGGAGATGTCTGAGCAAAAGGAGAAAAAACAACGTAGACGCAAAATGTGGCTTACGTTGTTCATGCTGCTTGTGCTGGCAGGTCTGCCACCTGCGGACGCTCCGGGTTTCAGTCGTGAAGCGGCCAACGCACTGTCAGCAGCATTGGAATCCACGGATGACATTATAGAGCCTGTAGGAGCGGATAAGCAGGCTGTGACTGCATTCATTCCACCAAGTAATGTGTTCACCGCTGCGGCATTTGGTGGAGGCAACCATGGCGAGGCTGCGCTCGCAGCTGCCTGGTCCGGGTCTGGCCCGAAAGTAGAGACCTCTGCTGTACTGGGTATGCAAACCTCGGATAACTGGTCTTTATGGAAGCGAAATATGCCTGTGAAATACATAGTACAAACCAATACAAGCGGGAAATTAACTGCACAGAGTTATGATGCCAAGCAATGTAACTGTGAACCTCCTGAAGTTACGCCGAAAATCAAAAAGATGGCCTTGGCGTGGACCGCCAAGCAGGAAGCTGCTGCATCATTATCAAGTGCAATCGTTGCCTATCGTAAAAAAAATGACGCTTGGCCCAAGAGTGTAACGCAAATGGCCCAGCCATTTCCGAATAATATTCTGGGAGAGACTGCGCCAGGTATGACCGAGATGTTTCCGAAGCTGTTAGCTTTGCATCAGGGAAAGGCACAGAAAGGAAAGAGCGATTCAAGGGGTAAAGAGAACGGTTCAACATCTTTGGATTCGTCTCAAGGCAAAAATGCTGCTTTTGCAGATACGCTGGGAGGTCAGCCTTTTTTGCAGGAACCGCTGGAGATGGTCATTGATAAGGATAAACATAAACTTGCATTAATCAGTGGGGATACCATTGTTCGTATATATGATGTGGGACTTGGCGGTGATCAAACACCGGAAGGTTCATTTATCATCACAGATAAAGTGGTCAATCCGAATGGACGCTCGAACGGTGAGTTTGGAAGCAGAGGTATGCAGCTCTCGAATACGAATTATGCCATCCACGGGACCAACGAGCCAGACAGTATCGGACTGGATGAGTCCCTTGGATGTGTGAGAATGCGTACAGAAGATGTAGAAGAGTTATTCGCTCTTGCTCCGCAAGGCACTCCGGTACGCATTGGAGAAGATGTACTGCCAGATCTGACGCTTGTTCCAGAAGCAAAGCAGCGTTATCAGCATACGCTTGTTCCAAAGCAAAATAATCCGAACAAAACGTATCACTGGCTGAATTGATCTGTTTGATATGTAGAATCAGAAGGATTCAGCCTGAATCATCTACATGTTGGCAATAATGATAAGAGCACCAATGATGATGATCAAGCCGCCTACACTGGCTGCAGTCCATGCAATGGCTTTGCGATTCACTTCTTCTTTCTTTTGCTGTAATGCAGGTGGTTTACGTTTGGGAGCCATGAGTTATTCCTCCTTATTTGGAATAGAACTGGTGTAGAGTAACCATGCTCTCATTGTAAAGAATTCAACTCGTCATTTCCAGTGGGCGGGTGGATTTCTTGTGAGCATTTTGTATTATTCGATTTGTGCTGTCTATGCGCAAACTACTTTCCTTTTTAATAAGAAACAGATAAACTTGTGAGTAGAGTGTTTTTTTACATATGAAAAGACGGAAAACGGCTTTTTGGCGTACCGGACCAGAACGGAGTGAGTGATTTGTTATACAGAAGTCTTGCTAAACCTTTGTTGTTCAAAATGGACCCTGAACAGGCCCATCATCTGATTATTGGCGGCCTTAGTGGCGTGGGTAGCATCCGCCCGGTTCCTTCCGGACTGCGTGTGATGTACGGCGTTCGTGAAACGTCTGATCTGGCTGTTGACATGTTTGGGTGTCATTTCCCTACACCTGTTGGTCTGGCTGCGGGTCTGGACAAAAACGGGCAGGCCGTAACGGGCTTTTCTTCCATCGGATTTGGATTCATGGAAGTGGGAACCGTGACACCACTTGCACAACCAGGTAACGATCAACCACGGCTGTTCCGTTTGCCTCCAGATGAGGCGTTGGTGAACCGAATGGGCTTCAACAATCTGGGTGCGGAAGCCATGGCAGGTGAATTGGCACGTCTACAGGATCGGCGTATTCCAGTGGCTGTTAACATCGGCAAGAATAAGGCAACTTCTAATGAGGAAGCTCACCTGGACTATTCGAAGTGCATTCAGGCGCTATACGATTATGCTGATCTGTTCGTGGTTAATATCAGTTCACCAAATACACCGGATTTGCGTAATCTGCAACATGGGAATGAATTGAAGGAACTGCTCGCTGCGGTTATGAACGAGATGAACGTGCAGCATGCACGAGCGGGCGGAGCGACCAAATCCGTTCTGGTGAAGATTGCACCGGATGTGAATGATCAGGAACTTGAATATATGGTTCGCACAATTGCAGACAGCGGTGTTGCTGGCATTATTGCAACGAACACAACCATCAGTCGTACAGGACTTTCCCACCAACATGCAAAGGAGACTGGTGGCTTGAGCGGCAAACCTCTGCGTGACCGTTCAACGGAGATTATTCGCCAGATCTATCGCCAGACCGAAGGCAAACTTCCGATCATCGGTTCAGGTGGCATTTTCACAAGTGAGGATGCATACGAGAAAATTAAAGCCGGAGCAAGCCTGGTCGAAATATATACAGCATTGATCTACGAAGGACCTGAGGTGAATCGGCGTATTCACGCCGGACTGCGTGAGTTACTGCGCAAGGACGGTTATCGTCATATCTCTGAAGCGGTTGGTGCGGAACATCGTTAAGAAGGATTGTGAATCCCCGGAATGAAAATATAGAAGCATGGAAGAGCGTAAAATGGTTCGGGACTCTTCCCCCCACCAAACATCATGTATAATGGAATAGAACAGGGGAAGCTATAGAGACAGGAGGCATAAGCATGGACGGTAGAGACTGGGGTACATTTTTACTTCCTTATGAACAAGCGGTAGAGGAATTAAAAGTCAAGTTTAAGACAATGCGGGCGGAACTGAAAAAAAGGGAAGAGTATGCCCCTATTGAATTCGTTACCGGTCGTGTCAAAAAAATATCCAGTATTCTGGAGAAATCCAGACGACTGAATGTGTCGCTTGATGACGTGGAGACAGGCATTGAGGATATTGCAGGTATCCGCATTATGTGCCAGTTCGTAGATGATATCCGTCGGGTTGCCGAGTACATTCGGGGCCGTAAAGATCTCACGGTATTAATTGAGAAAGATTACATTACGAATTTCAAAGAGAGCGGCTATCGCAGCTTCCATATGATTATAGAGTATCCCGTTCAGACGGCTCTGGGACAAAAGAAAGTTTTGGCCGAGATACAGATCCGGACGCTTGCCATGAACTTCTGGGCTACCATTGAACATTCGCTGAGTTACAAGTTTCGGGAAGGGTTACCTGATGAGATGAGAACCAGGCTGAAAAAAACGGCTGAGGCCGCGTTTATACTGGACAACGAGATGTCTGCAATTCGTCTACAGATTTTGGAGGCGCAGAAGGCATTTGAGGATGATTCCAATATCGTGTCTAGAACATTGAATATCATTCATCAATTATACTTCTACCACCTTGTCAGTGAAGCGATTGAAGCACAGAAGCGATTTAACGATTACTGGGAACGACATGATATGGAAGGGCTCAAAGACTTGCTTGATGATGTGAAAGAACTTCTGAACAACGCCAGAAAGGGCGAAAACCCGGATGAGCATCTATGAGCCACTGTACATTGACTACTTAATCTACTTCAATCGGGATCAGGATTATTTCGAGTGTCATGAGGTGCTGGAAGAATTGTGGCTTGAACGTAACCGGGATTCTCTCTATAAAGGATTGTTGCAAATTGCGGTTGGTTTATACCACTTCAGGAATGGCAATCTCCGCGGAGGAACGATGATGTTACAGAGCTCACTTGACCTTCTGGAACCTTATCCTGCTACGATTCTGGGCATTGACCTTGGGGCGTTGGTACGGAATGTACAGGGGATCGTGAAGCAACTGTCCCAATCAGATGCTCAGTCTGTGACTTACAGGGATTTGTCCATACGAATTGTTGATGAGGTCTTAGAACAGGAGATATCTAGAAGATCGCTTGAGCTAAAACCTAATATTCCGCAACGCCGGAGTCCTACCAGAGGGCGAATATACGAAGAGAAGATGAAGGCGATGGATCAGGGTAAAAGTTAAGCCGTAATCAGCGTTAACATTCAAATGAGCATCCCATGGATATGAAGTTCCATGGTTATGAAACACCCCGACGATTCCTGTAAAGGGAAAGATCGGGGTGTTTTTGAATGTTGCGTCATATTTCTATCAGTTAGCTTGCCGAAGGAGTGGCACTGCCTTTATATTTTTGGAAAAATTGTTTGTAATCATCCGGCGTGTAGCCTTGGTCACTGCCATTCTCTTGCAGTCCGCCAACCATACGGTCTTTCTCGACACCAGCCTCATAATAGACGAGTGTAGGCGTGAACTCGATATTGTAATCGGTCCATCCTGCTTCGAATTCACGCAGATTGAACTGCGGAAGCTCAATACCTTCACTGTCAACCAGTGGCATCAACTGAGGTGTTGTGGCACGGCAGTGCGAGCAATCGGAAGCAAAGAAATAAACAAAAAAGCTGTCTTTGTTATCGATTTTGGCTTTGAGATCAGTGGGTACAATAATTTGTTGATAGTTGGGATCACTAAGTAGCTCACGTGTAGCTGGATTAAGCTTGGAAGCAGCGATGCCATAAGCATTTTCCACTGAATCCATCTGTTTCTTGGATTGCTGGTCTACGACAACCAGTGCTGCAATCATAATGATTAAAATACCCAGGAATATAAGGATCGCAGCACTTTTCTTTTTCTTCTTGGATTTCATTGGACATCCCCCATCGATCATATCGAATATAGTTTGGGCAAAAATAAAGGTTGGGATAATATGCATAAACACCCGGATTTTTGCTCAGGAATCAATCTACTTGCCATTATACTACATTACACGCTGTAGTGGAATAGATACGATATGATAGGAAAGCAAAGCTTGGATATGATAAAATAAAACGATATTGCAATCTTACCAAGACAGGATGAGTGGGAATATGGGTGTAAAGTTACCTTTGATATTTGCTGAGCGAATGAAAAGTTTGCTGGGCGATGAGTTTGAACAATTTATGAAATCGTATGAACAGTCCCCCCATGCGGGACTGAGAGTGAATACGCTGAAAATATCGATGGAACAATTCGATGAGATTGCTCCGTTTGACCTAAGACCTATTCCGTGGTGTGAGACAGGATTCTATGTACCTCATGGTGTTAAACCGGGGCTGCACCCTTATTATCATGCAGGCCTGTATTATATACAGGAACCAAGTGCAATGGCTCCCGTTGAATTATTGCAGGTGGAGCCTGGAGATCGCGTGCTTGATCTGTGTGCTGCTCCGGGAGGGAAAACAACACAGATTGCTGCAAAGCTGCAAGGCAAGGGTGTACTTGTCACGAACGATATCCATGCTGAACGCACCAAAGCGCTGGCCAAGAACGTGGAATTGTATGGGGTGCGTAACGCCGTTGTTTTGAATGAGTCCCCAGAGCGGATCGCAAATGCATTCCCTCATTATTTTGACAAAGTATTAATCGATGCGCC
Source organism: Paenibacillus sp. PAMC 26794 (assembly GCF_000316035.1). Taxonomy (GTDB): domain Bacteria; phylum Bacillota; class Bacilli; order Paenibacillales; family Paenibacillaceae; genus Paenibacillus. Next base: position 157,818 of record NZ_ANHX01000025.1, on the reverse strand, counting down.
TTGCTCAGGTGAAGGCATGTTCCGCAAAGATGAGGACATGGTGAAATCGTGGGAAGATCATTCGGTGGAAAAATGTGTGCTCATGCAGCGGGATATCTTGGAGACTGCGGCACGGTTGCTGGCCCCGGGAGGAACCATCGTATATTCGACATGTACCTTTGCGCCGGAGGAAAATGAAGCGATGATTGCGGAGTTCCTGAATGTAAACCGTGATTTCGTAGTAATGGACATTCCTGAAGAGACAGGGTTCGCTCCAGGACGTCCGGAATGGGTACGTCAGATGATGCCGGAGAAGGCAGAAGAGACGGAAGCTGTGCTGGATCAAACGCGTGGTACCGCAAGATTGTGGCCTCACCTTTTGGAAGGGGAAGGACATTATGTCGCTGTGTTACGGCATCGCGCAGGGCAAGGATTAGAAACAGATCAACCTGGAGTAGTTAAAGAAGGAGCAATGGAGTATGGACAGGTCGTGGATGTGTCCAGGATTGAAGTAGAGGGGAACAAGGATCACTCTATTGCTGCTTCTTCAATTGCTATGACCAAGGCTGATCGTAAAAAGGAACGTTTATTGCGAATCGAATCCAGAGAGTCCCATGACAGACAGGCTGGTGGCGGCAAGAATCCGGGTAGACAGAGCAAAAAAGGTAAAGATCACGGTGGACGTAAATCGGAACGGGGTCAGGGACGCGGAGCTGATCCGGCAAGTATGGATTCGGTTGCGATCTACACTCAGTTTGTGAAAGAACAATTGGAGATTGATTTAACTGGAGAAACGGTATGTTATGGAGATCGGGTGTATCAATCATCGGTTGGTGCAGCACGGTTGGAGGGACTGAAAGTCATCCGTCCAGGCTGGTTTATGGGCACGATCAAGAATGGACGATTTGTTCCGTCACACCCGCTTGCATGTGCTCTGAATGCATCTGAGGCACGGCGAAGCGTAAATCTGTCATCCGCTGATGGAGAAGCCGTGAGATACCTCAAGGGTGAAACGTTAAATATTGAAGAAGAACGAGTGGTGCTCAAGGCGGATACGGTTGCCAAAGGGTACGTTCTTGTATGTGTAGATGGTTATGCCGCTGGTTGGGGAAAATGGCTGGATGGTGTACTGAAGAATGAATATCCGGCAGGGTGGAGGTGGACATCGGTATGAGTGGAAAAGGCAAACAAACGTTGCGTCTGGACAAAATATTAAGCCATATGGGTGTGGGAACGCGAAGTGAACTCAAAAAGTTGGTTAAACAAGGCAGAATCCATGTGGACGGCAAAGCGGTAAAAGACAGTGGTGTACAGGTGAATCCCGAGGTCAACGTTATTGAAGCCGATGGACAGCGGATTGTGTATCGGGAGATGATCTATCTGATGCTGCATAAACCTCCGGGTGTTGTGTCTGCTACGGAGGACAACAGAGATAAGACGGTACTGGATCTGCTGCGGAAAGAGGATCGGGTCTTCAATCCGTTTCCTGTGGGACGACTGGATAAGGATACGGAGGGACTGCTCATTCTTACGAATGACGGTCCACTTGCCCATGATCTGTTATCTCCACGCAAGCATGTACCCAAAACCTATGAAGCCCGTGTACTGGGTAACGTGGATGAAGCGGATGTGCAACGTTTCAAGGCGGGCATTCAATTGGATGACGGGTACGAGACACTGCCGGCCGAACTGACTATACTTGATCAGGAAGAAACGGAAGAAGGCACGATCTCGTCGATCTCGCTTATTATTCACGAAGGGAAGTTTCACCAGGTGAAACGTATGTTTCAGGCGGTAGGCAAGCGTGTGATCTATCTGAAACGCGTTGCCATGGGTGAGCTGGAACTAGCTTCCGATCTTGCTATCGGAAGCTATCGTGAGCTAACCGCAGATGAGTTGAGCCTTCTGCGGAAGTAAGGGTTTGGCTGGGTGCGATTACTATAGAAATGAGGATGAAGCTGAAATGACCTATAAATTAATTGCGCTTGATGTAGATGGAACACTGCTGAATGATCATCATGAACTTACTGAATGGACTCAGGAGACCTTGATTCAGGCTTCCCGTCAGGGAGCAGAGATCGTTCTGTGTTCAGGTAGAGGTCCTGCCAACACGATTCCTTTTATGGAGCAGATGGGACTGGATGGATATGTGATTACACATAATGGCGCCGTTACCGCGCAAGTGGATACTCGTGAGGTAGTTCATCATTTTGCATTAGATGGACAAGGACTGGAGCCGATCATATCCTACTGTCGAGCCAATGGAGTACATTTTGACATCAATACGGCATTTGGACTGTATGTGGATCAACCGGAAGGTTTGGGTTTGCAGGTGCGTGAGATGTATTACAACTTTATGGCCGAGCCACTGAAGTTACCCAAGTGGGTTGACATGACAGAACCGCTGGCGAAGTTCACTGCATTTGGTCCGATTGAACAGATGGATGCAGTACTTCAGGAATGGTCTACCTGGAATCTGCCTTATTATATGACACGGAGTGGTGACTTTTTTATTGATCTGATGCATCCCGAAGCGTCCAAAGGCGCTGCGCTTAAAAGGCTTGCCGAATCGAAAGGAATCATGCCTTCGGAGATTATGGCGATTGGTAACTACTTCAATGATATTACGATGCTGACCTTTGCGGGCAAAGGCATTGCCATGGATAACTCACCGGACGAGGTGAAAGCTGCTGCGGACGAGGTTACACTCTCCAATAACGAGCAGGGTGTGGCACACGCAATCCAAAAATATGTGATATCCGTCTAAACCCTACATCTTATACTTAAAATGCACGCTTCCCTCATAATCTACCGTCCTCAGGGGCATCCTAAGAGAATAACGTTAGGAATGGAGGAGGACACGTGATGAAATATGAGGTGGAATTGGTTGCAGACCTGCGGACATCAGGTGGAGAAGTACAGGACGTGATGGTCAATGGTCAATATACAGGCTCACTTTTCCTTGTATACAGAGAAGGAGATCGCTTATCTGGCAGTCTTCAGATCGAGCAGGAGTCTCTGCCAGATGATACAGAACAACTTATTGTAGAGAAAGTGCATGCCTATGTCCGTTCTCTTGCAGATGCGTTGGAAGCTGCATATTATGAAGTGCTGGTCAGTTGTGGCTCATTACATTCGGTTCTACATAAGCCTGAGTCAGAGACAGTGTGGCCGTCTGAAGATATGAATCATGACAAAGGTAGCTATGACGATATAGATAGCAGTGTAAGTAAGGTAATCCCTGTTTCACAAGCCGAATCGTTTACATATGAAGATCGGGATCAGGTTCTGGAGATGGAAATGGTAAGCGCAGGACGCAGCATATCGACGTATATATTCAATGATGTCGAAGGGCAGGAACTTGCAGAAGCTTCCTTAAAACAATATGGCGCTGATGTACAAGGTGAAATACACTGGTATGACGAGCCGGAAGAGAATCAATTGGAAGCTGCGGCAGAGTTGCTGGTCAGAGAGCTGGATGAAGATATCATCGATACGATTACAATCCGCATGTGGCATCAGGGCAACGAACTTGAGACGCTAGAGTGGGTACATCGCGATTTCTCCGAGGATTTTGAGGATACCGATGAATCGGATCTGGAAGAGCTGGAAGCTGCTGAAGAAACATGTTATGTCATGCTGAAGCGTAAGGATCGGGAGTTCCGGGTATATGAGCTGTTTCTTCAGGAACGAGGTGGATTGCCTGTGGGAACAGCAACAATAGACACTTCTCATTCCGATCTGACGGGATACATTGATTACGAGGTTCCTGGTACCAGCATTCAGCGAAAGAGCCTGGTCGAAGTGTTGATGCAGGAGTTGGACAAGGAAATGGAGTTTGACACCTTGCACCTGACGATGTTGTATCGAAATCAGATTATCGATGAAGCCAGAATAGATGGGTAAAGGGCAACCGCCTTTTACCTTTTTTTTGTTCTCATTTTGACGAAAAATCCATTTCCCGGTATAGTACCATTAGTTTAACAGAGATCAGGAAGCGGAGGAGAACAATGATGCACTCATTCAGGATCAGTAGCCAATATATTAACGATGGTTTTCAAGCGGTTCAGGCGAAGCCGGAAGATGCGGAGGATGTGATGTCACTGCTGGTGGAGACAGCCGAATGGTTACAGAGCCAAGGTTCTTCCCAATGGAACGCTTTGCTTAAAGGTGAAGATTCACATGATACGGCAGGGGCGATTCGCCGTGGGGATGTGTTTGTATTTAAAAAAGGGGCGGACGTAGCGGGGATGGTCATCCTTTTGGTTCAGCCAAGCCCGTGGGATATTCATCTTTGGGGTTCAAAAGCTCATGCCGAGGATGGCGCAATTTATCTGCATCGGCTAGCGATTCGAAGAAAATATGCTCAGAGCGGTCTGGGACGGTCCATTTTACAATGGTCCAGCAGCGGCATACATTTTGAAGGCAAACATACTGTTCGGTTAGATTGCGGAGCGAGCAATGCTACGTTGAACGCCTTTTACGCGCGGAACGGGTATACTTTTTTGGGAGAGACCGATGGATACAGTACATATGAGAAGCCAGTGGAGCTACTGAGCTGAGAATTCTGACTATCCAATGAATATGTTGACGACAACCGCAAGCGATGGACTGCTGAATTAAAGCTTTTGCTTCTGAGGGGAACGTTTCATGAATATGTTGTATATACGAGTTATCGTAATATAGATGTTCCGGCTTCCCTATGTCATAATGGATAGTAGAGCAGTACGTAAGTTAGAAAGGGGGAAACTAACGGTGAAATTGCTGCAGGCGCTTTTCTTTCCTCCGGAGCAGCCCGGAGGTGTATCCTCTATGATTCCGTATATGCAAGATAGATTTACAACCCCGAGGTGGGAAATGGATCTGTTCTCGTTGCCAAAGCGAATTCGCAACAAGGGCAGAGAGGAAGTTCAGTTCGAAACGTTTGACTGGACTGAATATCAGGATAGTCCTGTTGTCCAAAAATATATTCAAACTTATCGTGATTATCTTTGGTGGACCAAACTGCGTATTCAGAAGCCCTATGATCTGATCCATGCCCACCACCCAATTGCAGGACTTGCGATGAAAACGGTTTTCCCGGATACACCCCTCATTCAGACGATTCACTCCAGTTATGAACGAGAATTAATCCTTAATGGACGCATTGAAACGGATGGACCGGAGCATCGATTCCTGCTTGCGATATATGGTGAGCTGGAACACCAGGCAGAGCGTCTTTTGACTGTGTCGGATTCGTTCCGTCGTTATCTGGCTCCCTACGTGAAGGAACCTGATGTCATCGGTGTGATTCCCAATGGATTTGATGAGAAGCGGTTTAAGCCGATCCCTCATGATAATGCGATACCACAACTAGTCACGGTATGTCGGCTTGTTCCGGCGAAAGGGTTGGATATTCTTTTCAAAGCTTGTGCGGAACTGAAGGGCCGAGGTCATGATTATGTGTTACATATTATTGGAGATGGACCGATTCGTCCTGACCTGGAAGAATTGGCGCAACGATTGGGGATCTATAATGAGACCATTTTCTATGGTTACACACTGCACCCTGAGGAATTCATGCCATTCTTTGATATTTTTGTACTTCCTTCACGGGCAGAAGCATTTGGTTCCGTCTTCGCTGAAGCGGCGCTGAGTTGTCTTGCCCTTGTGGGTACGGATGTAGGTGGTATACCGGAACAGATCGAGAACGGTAGCAATGGGTTGCTTGTACCGGCAGAAGATCCTTCTGCATTGGCTGAAGCGCTTGAAAAGGTGATGCTGGACCCGGCTTATCGTTATGAACTTGCCCGTTCAGCGTGTGAAAAAGCCAAGACACATTACTCGCTCGGCAGATCGGTCAATGAGTTGAAAAAGATGTATCTACAGTTTCCTAGCCAAGCCTAAAATGTAGAGCAAAAAGTGCGAGCCGCTGTGCTAAACAGCGGCTTTTTGTCATGTTTAAGGAAAGCGTACGCGCGATGACTTGTGGTTATGAAGCAAACGGATGCTCATATTTATGAAGTACATAACCGTGAGGTTTATATATTGTTGCGTCCACGAAAGGCGCCCCAGCGGTTTAGTACCAACTTGGCAGCCCAGATCACTGCCATACTTCCGAAGATAGGGTAAAGGATGGATAGCAGAGAACTGAATCCAAACTGACTGAGTGAGTAACACAACAGCATAATGGTTAATGTAATGAAACGGGGATGGACACGTATGTGTTGTCTGAGTTGCAGGGTCATTCCATAGATATCGGCTACAAAGGTACTGAATATTTCCATGAAAATAAGGGATACATATACAGATTGCACTGCCCATCCTAGTTGAAAGGCAATGCTGCCCATCGGGATTTCGAATTGGATGATGCCGGGCATCTGTGCTGACATGGCAAAATGAGCTGCCATCAGCATGAAACCTACGCCAATTCCACCCAATACTCCGCCCCACTTCAGCACCTTCCGACTACGAATCTGGTTACCTACGGGCACAAGAACAGCTTGAGCCAACACCAGATTGAACGAGGTATATAACAGTGGAGACAGCCACACTTGAATAGGGTTTGAGTCTGTCGTCAGTGTGATGAATCGGGAAGCACCTGGATGATGGATGGTGCTGGTGATCATGAGCAGAGATAACAGGAGCATCATGGGTACGACTATGCTATTCATTTGTAGGATGGCTTGAATGCCCCGACCGAGAAGAAGATATGTCCCTACAAGTGTGACGATCAGACCGGTCTGATAATGCAAACCAAGATGTTCGACAAAAACGGAACCTGCTCCGGCAAGCATGACACTGTTCACGCCAATGAGAATGAGAAGGGTCACCCAGGTGATCCATTTGCCCGCCTTGTGGCCGAATAAATGTTTGTTCAGATCCTCATAAGAGCGGGACCCGGTATCGTGAGCGATCAGCATCATTTTGGTACCTAACCAGACAAAGAGCATGGTGGATAAGCCTATGGTGACGGTGGCCCATTTGCCATACTGGGTAAAAAACTGCAAAATTTCCTGCCCTGTAGCGAAGCCGGCTCCAACAACCGTTCCGATGTATGTAAATGCGATCTGCAGCGCCCGAAATGCCTGTTTCATGTGTTTCCCCTCTCAGGCCCCTGTTTAGTTTGGACATGCGGGTACCATGGTACAAGGTATGCTTGACCTACGAAAGTCATGACAATCGATAATGAGCTTTGGCTTGAATTGCGTCTCAAGGACAGCGCCCAGGCAATTTCGCTTGAACTTATAGATAGATATATGATACTTTTACCTCATAGGATAGGCTTGGGAGGTCAAATCATGGAATTATTGAAACAACGAATTTTACAAGAAGGTGTGGTTATCTCGGATCAAGTATTGAAGCTGGATGGTCTGTTGAACCACCAGATTGATCCTGCATTAACGATGGAGATGGGACGTGAGTTCGCTGCCCGTTTTCGTGAAAGTGGAGTGACTCGGGTAATCACGGTAGAATCCTCAGGGATTCCGGTTGCGTTTGCTGCTGCCTATGAACTTGGGGTGCCCCTTGTATTCGCCCGTCGCAAAAAAACACTTCTGGCTGATCCTGATGCTTACTGTGAACGCGTACCGTCCTTTACCAAAGGAATTGTAACTGACATTATGGTATCCCGCGAGTTTATTCATGAGCATGACCGTATTTTGTTCATTGATGATATCATTGCCAATGGAGATGCCGCTCGTGGCGTCATCAAAATTATCGAGCGTTCCGGTGCGGAACTCGTCGGATTCGGCGTTGTGGTCGAGAAATGTTTTCAGGCAGGGGCACGCACGATTCGTGAACAGGGTATTCCGGTGGAAGCCTTGGTACGCATTCGTTCTCTGAACGATGGTACGGTACAATTTGACGATAACGAAATGTGACATTTTAAAGGAATAGGGCCTATTTTTTGAACTATGCCTTTGCATGGCCGCGGATTTCATTTATAATGGGGTTATGTTAGGGAGAGGAGGCAACACCATGGGGAACCAAACGGCAACAGAACAATTTTTTAATGATAAGCTGGCGGAATCGAAAGTTCATTTTGAACGTGCCCTGGATTGTAAACATACGGAATTCGATGACCTTTATCCCTATATGATTGAACATCCTCAATTTTTCTGGTACAAACGCTATGTTGCCTGGTCAGAATTACTGACGATTGTAGGCTTGTGCGAAGAGTTGTCCTTCTCTTGGAAAGAACAATTTACACCGCATCAAGTGGAGTACCTTGAAGAACGTGTGATGTCCGCCAAAGTGCTTGATTTTTGGTTCGAGAAGAACGACAGCAAAGAGCACGCGCAGCGGTAACTTTCAGTCGGGACATAATTTCGAATGACATGACAGTCCAATACAGTCACGTGAGACCTAAATGACATTTCATTTAGGTCTCTTTTTGTAAATAAATTTGAAATATAGGAGCTATGAAGATGATTAGTGATACAGAATTGGACGCCCTGCGTCTGTCAGGTGAGAAAGTTAGAGTAGTACGGGACGAGCTGGAATCGAACGATGTAAAAGGGATTGTTGTTGCCTGGGATGGCGAGCAGGTACTTATCCGTCGTCAGAATCGACGTGTCGTTAAGCTGGACCGAGGTTACCGCTATCAGCTGTTCAGCGAGCCGCGCCAGAGTCCACTTAGTGAGTAACAGCTTATAATTATGGCAGGGCCATGAGCGTTAAATGTTTGGAATTACCATGATTTCTTGGCATAATTGGCTCACTCGGGAGAGAAGATAGGTACAGTGAGGAAGATCTGTAACTATAGCCGAGAGGGTGTGCTACAAACCATGACATTGATGAATGATAAAGTTCATGCCTACAAGGATCAGATTGGAGCATTAAGCGATGTACTGCCAGGTGTGGTGAAATCGTATCATGAGTTTACCGGAGAATGTTTTCAACCTGGCGTGATTGATGCCAAAACAAAACAGCTAATTGCGCTCGGCATTGGATTATTTGCCAACAATGAGGTATGTACCTTCTACCATGTAGAAGAAGCCCGTGCCAAGGGTGCAACAGATCAGGAGATTATGGAGACCGTAGCCGTGGCCGGAGCTGTTGGAGGAGGACATGCCCTGTCTCAGGGTGCGATGCGAGTGCAGAAGGCGCTTCATTAGTAAGTAATGCAACTTACATTTTTAAGTAAAAAAAAGGCATTCGGTTAATAACCGATGCCTTTTTGTATGTGAATTACATTTTACCTAACATTTTATCATACATAAACTGTCCAGTTACCCGACGTGCTGTTACGTAACGATCATTGAAGTATGGATTCGATAACTTCGTAATGCTTACACCTTTACTGCTGGAGGCATGAGCGAATTGTCCGCCGCCGATATATACACCTGTATGTGAAATGCCTTTGCCCATTGTATTGAAGAACACCAGATCACCTGTCCGAACATTGCTTTTGGCTACCGGAGTACCTGCTTTGGCTTGCTGTTGCGAAGTACGTGGCAATTCAATGCTGTATTTGTTGAAAATATATCTCATAAAACCAGAACAGTCGAAGCCGGCTACAGTCGTGCCACCCCATTTGTAAGGTATACCTGTCATGTTGTTCACTACGGAGTTGATACTGCTTGCCTCTGTGCTTGTTGCCCCGGATGTAAATAATACAGCTGCTCCAAAAATGGAGATAATCAGTTTTTTCAAAATCAATGTTCTCCCTTCGATGCCTACGGAGTTAGCTAAGGGTTCGGTAGAAGGTTCCCTATATTTCCTATGTATAAGAATAATTCACCCAAAATGGTTCCCCCGTTTTCAAACATGAAACTCGGCAATGAATAATTAAGTTTTTGTAACTATTTGAAACTATATTGCATAAATGCGTAATTGTCAAACCCATTTAAACCCTTTCGTAATACCTCAATGTTAGCGGAATTAAGGTTTTTATATGAAAGAAGGGATCAAGTTTGGGTACCATTCATGACAAAAACGTCATTATTGATTCGTTTAAGATGAATCTGGATAAATAAATAGGTTTGTCATGAGTTAAAAGGACTATCCCGTTATGTAGAATTAGAGATATTATATTCATTAAGTTGCATATATTGACAAAAATCGATTTTTTGCATATTATCTGATTATCCAATCCACATATTGGATTAAAATTGATTTTATTATGCGATAAATACAAATAAAGGAGGTTTAGGGACACGTATCATAGGTAAAGTAGAAGTGGAAGATTTATAAAAACGAACATAGGAGAGTGTTACATTTGAAAGCGAAGAAAATAATTACTTTTGTTTTGGCATGCACGATGGTGTTCTCAGCAGTTGGAATGGCAGTTCTCCCTGTGGGGACGGTATCTGCTGCGGATGCATCGGGTACAACAGCGAGTATTTCTGATATTTTGAAGAACCAGCTGCCGGATGGAGGTTGGAGAAAAGATTATAAACAAACAAGTGGAGAGTGGGCGAAGTCCACGATTGACAACAAGGCTACATACTCAGAAATTAGAAGATTGGCGAAGGAATTTAAAAAGACGAATGATCCGCGATACTCTACAGCTACAATCAAAGGGATTAATTTTTTGATCAACATGCAGTATTCAAACGGGGGATGGCCACAAGTTTACCAAAGCTCCGGATATCACAAGCACATCACTTACAATGATGATGCCATGATTAATGTAATGATCATGCTGGATGAAGTAGCGGCACGCAAAGGTGATTTCTCGTTTATCGACAGCACACTTGCTAACCGCAGTAAAAATTCAGTTGCCAAAGGTGTGGAGGCGATTTTGAATACACAGGTCGTTTCAGGTGGTAAGCTGACAGCATGGGGACAACAACATGATTCCAGTTCCCTTAAACCAGCGAGCGCAAGAATCTACGAAGTGCCATCGCTGACAGCTGGAGAGAGTGTAACGATTGTTAAATTTCTGAAAACCAGACCTGCTAACGCTAAAATCACGGCGTCCATTAAAGGAGCGGAGGATTGGTTTAACAAGGTGAAAATTACGGGTTACAAGTATGAAAGAGCTAATGGAGATAGTAAAATTATCGCTGATTCCAAAGCTGCACCAATTTGGGCACGCTTCTATGAGATCGGAACGGATAAACCAATCTTAATTGGTCGTGACGGGATAGTTAAATACAATTTAAGTGAAATTGATAAAGAAAGAAGAGGCGGTTACGCATGGTATGGCAACTGGCCTTCCAAGCTGTAATTTGTAGTATGCTTTCGTTGAATTGAACCAAACTATGAGTAGTTAAAGGCAAAAGCCCGAATCGACATGGACGTCTGGTTTGGGCTTTAATGTTATTATTTTCAGTATTGACATGATAGATTGCACATGATATATTATTTCTTGTCGCCGAGATTGATTACGGAGATACAATATGCGGTCGTGGCGGAATTGGCAGACGCGCACGGTTCAGGTCCGTGTGGGCTAACCCCCGTGGAGGTTCGAGTCCTCTCGACCGCATCTAATAAAGAGACTCCTTAAGCTAACGCTTGAGGAGTCTTTTTTTTTGCATTTTTTGATATAACACTAACATTAGACTTGAGTATCCAAGAGGTTAGTGCTTAGCTGCACGTACGGCAAATGGTCTTCCATCAGCCATACGGAACGTTTATTGCGCTGCGGTAATATTAATGCTGTCAATATTCGGTCCTTCCGATCCGGTGGTAACCACTTTCAATGTATTGGTCCCCGTGTTCATGGGGACCTGTATTGTTTTTTCAACCCAAGTGGACCAGCTTCCCGTAGCCGGAAAGGGCTCGTTGCTGATGACTTTGGTTCCGTTAACAAAAATGTCGAGGTTCCGTGTTCCGCTTTCCAGCGCATAACGAAACTTTACGTTTTTGGTACCTGTTGTAGCGTTATTAATGCCGTTCCATTGAATGGCTGAACCAGTCATCGCATTGAAGTTAACATACCCGGAGCCAGTGTAACCGGGGTTGATCGTTTCAATGGCAGCTTCCGTAAGTGACGTTCCGGTCTCGGCTTCATACGTAGTGCCACTGCCTGTATTCCCGCCGCTATTTCCGCCAGTAATGTTGGCAACAAACGTTGTTACGCTCTGAGGCGGGAGCTGTGCCGTGAAGGCTCCATTGGATACGGTAAGCGGGGTTCCGCTTGCCAGGTTTCGACTGCTGTCCGTAATCCATGAGGACACAGTGGAGGCATTACCATTCTGCAGAACGAATTTTTGGCTTGTGGCTGAAGTTCCGCGGTTAATCGCCACGACGACTACTTTGTTATCACCTTTGTATGCAGAAACGAATGTGTTTGTATCCGGGTTCTTGGTTGCATCGACTCGCAGGTAGCCTGGACGCACGAATTTAGAGAAATGAGCCATATTATACCCGCGTTTGCTTATGGTACCGTCCTCTTTCATCGGACCATACTGTCTGCGGATGTACCACCACACATAGGCCTGGAAATCACCTTCTACCATGGCATTGTGCATGTGATAGGAAACGTCTAGTGCTTCAGGCCAGCGGTCTGCTGAGTTGTTGTCACTATTCGGAACATACACCTCAGTCATCCACAGTTCTTTACCGGCTCCTTTTTGTTTAAAGAGAGGGTAGGCAAAATTCGAAATCTGGGTTCCATACGTATGTGCTCCCAGAATGTCCATGTTGGCAAGTGCCTGCGGATCATTCAGGATTGGATCGGATATGTTCTTTAAGTACTGGAAGGATTCAGGCGCCATGACTTTGGTACCTTGAATGGACCCGGCATTTTCTTTCATGAATCGAAGGATCTCTTGTGGAGTCCACCAGGTCCAGTCATGAGCATAATCCGGTTCATTTTGCACAGAAATGGAATACAGATCTACGCCGTTATTTTTCATATAGGTTACAAAGTCGTTCAGATGTTGCGCATATGCGGTATATTTGTCGTATTTCAGACGTTTGGCATTCGTGTCCCCATTGCGGTTGAATGTTTCAACCATGCTGCTCGGAGGATTCCATGGGGATGCGAATACGATAGCCCCCTTTTCAATAGCCCGTTTGGCTGTGGCAACTTCACGATACCAGTTATTAGAATCTGGATCAACGTAGATCCTGAGAATTGAGAAGCCTAACTGATTCTGATCATTACCAAAAGCAGTTTCACGTTGAGCGGGAGTCAGATCACCAATCCAGGCAGGAAGGTTAATGCCCCCAAAGCCCTTGATCAGTTGTTTTTCCGAGGACAAATTAATGTTGGCATCGCTGGCTGCTGACACATTTGTTGGGGTTAACATCAAAGGCAGGGCTGTTAAACAGGCCAATAAAACATTGACTGATTTTTTCCATGTCCATTTCAATTTCAAAATATTCAACCTCCTCTAAATGATTCTGCTTATGAAAGCGTGTTCATAAAGCTTGTCAAGCAATTATGATAGTGTTGTGATCACATCCTCTTCAAGAAAATTTAATGAAAAATAATGCTTTCAATAGTAAATTTTACTATATTTTATGATAGAAAAATACCTGACATATTACAGATTATTTGTAGATTGTTATCTTTCTTTGAGAGATTCATCATTATTTTATCAAAAAAAGATAAATATAAACCGTTAATTGGAAAGACTTCTAATTCATGAGTTATTCCAAAAATCGAGGGATATTTTATCACTAGAATTTTTGTGTCAACCGGTTGACATATCACTTCTCAAGCGCTTATGATAAAGCTGCATCAGAAATGTATGCGCATTCATAACACACCAGGGGGGAAGTTAAGAATGAAAAAGAAATGGGTTTCGTTTGTTGGTGTAATTTTGTTAATGTTGCTGATTACTGCCTGCTCATCAGGCAAGGAATCAGATTCATCGAATCAGACGGCGTCAAATGGAGCTAGTGATTCATCCAAAGAGGTGAAGCTTACCTTTTTCAACACATCTGCAGAGGTAAATTCCGTTTTTGAAGATCTTTTCAAAAAATACCATGAGCTGCATCCCGAGGTTACAATTGAATTAATTCCTACACCAATTGGCGGAGCTCAGCTTGAAAAGTTCCAATCATTACTTGCATCGGGTAATCCGGCAACGATAGCCAATCTGGATGCGGGTACGATTCTGCAATATAAAGATAAATTCCTTAATCTGGATTCCGAAAAGTCAAAGTATGAGGGATTAACGAAGCCCGGTGCGGTAGAAGGTGCTTTGCTTGATGGCCAATTTCTGGGTGTACCTTGGACAGCGCAAGGATACGGACTCTTGTATAACAAACGTGTGGTTGAAGAAGCCATAGGCGGAACATTTGACCCCAAATCGATTAAGACCCGGGATGATCTGGAGGCTGTCTTCAAAAAAGTGGAGGCCGCAGGCAAATCTCCGGTTATGATTCATGGTGCTGACTGGTCGCTTGGAGCGCATTATCTGGGACTCACGTACTCGCTTCAATCAAACAATGTAGATGACAACCGTGAATTCGTTGAGGATCTGGAAAAGGGGACGGCTTCCCTTGCAGATAACGCTGCATTTAACGGATTGATGGACACGTTTGATCTGCTTAAAAAGTATAATGCCCGCAGCAAGGATCCGCTTGTAGCGGATTACAACAAGGACAGCGCAGATTTTGCGAAAGGAGAAACGGCTTTCTATTTCATGGGTGACTGGACATGGGCTGTAATTGGCACCCTTGAAGGTCGTGATCAAGAGTTCGGCATCGTTCCTGTACCGATCAGCAACAATCCGGATGATTATGGCAATACACAGGTTGCTTATAGCGAGCCAAAGCTGTTTGCTATTGATAATTCAGGTTCTACCGAAGCACAGCAGGCTGCTGCCAAAGCATTTATTGAATGGGTTGTAACGAGTGATGAAGGGCAAGAGGCGATTGTAGGCCAGATGGGTCTGGCGTTGCCGTACAAAGATGTCAAAGTGAAAGGCACCAACATTCTCTCCGATGCGGTTAACCAGTACGTAGATGAGGGCAAGGTGCTGAATATCAGTGTCATTAACTATCTGCCGCAAGACTATTGGGCCAAGACCGGAGCATCCATGCAGAAATATTTGGTGGATGTGATTGATCGAAAAGGACTGATTGACGAGGTTCAAGCCTACTGGGGGACTCAGGCAGGGAAATAACGAATGAACAGACAAGGTAACCAGAAGGATGGGCATGAACTCAGTGTGCTCATCCTTCATTCCTCAAGCGACTTAGGGGGACACAGGAGGTCATCATGGATAGAAAAATACGGTTAAGGAATGCAGGCACATTTTTGCTTTTTGGAGGTCCTTCCGTTATTGCGTTTCTAGCGGTTGTTGTGGTCCCGTTTATCGTTGGTTTATATCTTACCTTCACGAATTGGGATGTTCGCACAGGAGACAACACCTTTATCGGTCTTGCGAATTATTCCGCAGTGATGCAGGATACTGTATTCTGGACACAATTATGGTTCACGCTGAAGTATGTCTTTTTTACGGTCATTATTGCAAATGGTGCTGCTTTTTTTATCGCATTGGTTTTGACAGGTGGCGGAAGAGGAGAACAATGGCTTCGAACCGGATTTTTTACACCTAATCTGATCGGCGGTATCATTCTCGGGTATTTGTGGCAAACGTTGTTCTCACAGGTCCTTCCGTATTTGGGGGACAAATATGGTTGGTCCTGGTTTGAAACATCATGGTTAACTAATACGGATACGGCATTTTGGGCACTTGTCATCACAACATCCTGGCAGTTGATCGGTTATTTGATGATTATTTATATTGCCGGTTTTGCAGGTGTTCCGAATGATGTACTGGAAGCGGCGAGCATAGACGGAGCGAACCGATTGGCGACCATCCGCAGAATTATGCTTCCGTTAACGATACCTGCCATCGTAATTTGCGTATTCATTTCCATTTCCAGGTCGTTTTTGACCTATGATATCAACCTGGCGTTGACCAAAGGTGGTCCGTTTAACTCGACAGAGCTGGCGACGTATCATATTGTACAAAAGGCATTCTTATCCAACCAGTACGGAGTGGGGCAGGCAGAGGCCGTAGTGCTTTTCGCAGTAGTGGCCATCATTGCGCTAACTCAATCTTACCTGCTTAAGAGATTGGAGGTCGAATCCTGATGAATGTCCGTCGATTTCTTCCACAGCTGAAGACCGCTCTGCTGTATGGGCTATTGTTTATGTTTTTGACACCGTTTTTGCTAATCATTATGAACTCTTTCAAGTCAACCCAGCAATTTGTGGAGAACCCACTGTCGTTGCCTACCGGTATTGAATTTGGTAACTATGCGAGCGCGTTTGATAATATGGATTTCCTGAACGGATTCATGAATTCCTTCATCATCACCGTTGGTGCGGTTTTGCTGATTCTCTTTTTCTCATCCATGACCGGATATCTGTTTGTGAGATTCAAGTGGCGGGTGAACGGCATTCTCTTCTATGCCATGCTGGCTTCACTTGCACTGCCGTTTCAGGTGTTAATGATTCCGCTCGTGATGTTATACGGCAACCTGAACTTGCTCGACTCTAAGGTAACTTTGCTCTTCATGTATCTTGGGTTCGGTGTACCGTTTGGCGTATTTACGTTTCACGGGTTCATCAAGGGCATTCCGTTTGAGCTTGAAGAATCTGCGTTTATTGAAGGAAGCTCCCGGGTTCGAACCTTTTTCCAGATTGTGCTGCCGCTGTTAAGGCCGGTATTTGTAACGCTGATTGTGCTGGACGTCTTGTGGATCTGGAATGATTATCTGCTGCCAAGTCTGGTGTTATTATCACCCGCGCACAAGACATTGCCACTATCCACCTATAACTTTTTCTCTTCCTATTCCGTTGACTATGCACCCCTGATGGCAGGATTGATTATGACGATTATCCCTGTGTTAATCATGTATTTGCTGCTTCAGAAACAGATCATCAAGGGCATTACGGAAGGTGCACTGAAATAGTGCGTAGAGGGGGATGGATGTAATAGGAGAATGAAAAGTTTATAATGAGTAAAAAAAGCAAGGTGGTTAACGGATATGCCCAAGATTGAGGATGTAGCCAAAAAGGCGGGAGTGTCTGTCACAACCGTATCCCGTGTGTTAAACAATAGAGGTTACATTAGCGAGAAAACACGTGAGAATGTATATCGTGTTATGAAAGAGCTTGATTATCAGCCCAATGAGATGGCACGAGCTTTATTTCGGAGAAAATCGAATATGATTGGATTGATTATTCCTGATGTTTCCCATCCGTTTTTTAGTGAGCTGACGTATTATCTCGAGTATTATGCGGATAAACAGGGATATAAGTTACTGCTCTGTAACTCGGATCGTGACCTTGTCAAAGAGAGTAAGTATATTGATATGTTGAAAAAAAACAAAGTTGACGGCATCATTACAGGTAGCTCTGTGCTTGATGTCGAGCATTATCTGAATCTTAATCTGCCCATTGTTTCTTTGGATCGTGAAGTGGCAGACAATATTCCGGTGGTTTCTTCGGACAATGAGATGGGGGGCAGACTCGCTACACAGTTGCTACTGGATAAGAAATGCAGACAGCCTGCATTTATCTATCGAGGTATCGGCGGGCCGCATCATGTGGCGTTGCTGGCGAACGGAAGAGCACAAGGCTATGATGAAGTCGTGACTCAGGCGGGCTACGACCCGATTCATTTGCAGCTGGATGCATCTGTTAAGGATGAACAGGAGATTGAACAAGAGATCATTCGCTTCCTTCACGAATATCCGCATGTGGATGCTATATTTGCAAGCAGTGATGTGATTGCAGCCGAAGTTGTGCAGGCTTCTCGTCAGGCAGGCAGGCAGATTCCCGAGGATATTCGAATC
The DNA here is from genome assembly GCF_000316035.1 of Paenibacillus sp. PAMC 26794. Classification (GTDB taxonomy): domain Bacteria; phylum Bacillota; class Bacilli; order Paenibacillales; family Paenibacillaceae; genus Paenibacillus. Next base: position 140,142 of record NZ_ANHX01000025.1, on the reverse strand, counting down.
ATTGGTTATGATGATGTCAAGATTGCTTCTTTGTTAAGCCCGCGTCTGAGCAGTGTCAGACAGCCCATAGAGGAGATGTCCGAACGGATTATCGATTTGGTGGTGAAGCAAATTAATGGAGAAGATGTGCCAAATATGAACCTATTTCCGGTCCAGTTGGTTGAACGGGAAACCACATAGAAGGGTGCTTTAGAAAGGGCACACTTTTTGTGTGTTAAATATGTCAACCGGTTGACATAAAAGTTATACTGCAGGAACAGGAAGGAGAACACAATGAAACGGAATACATTCTGTCCACCAAGTACACCTGAAGAACAGGGGACAACTTCAGCAGGTATCAACGATTTTCTGGCATGGGTTGAAGCCGAAAGCATTGAGCTGCATGGATTCGTGCTGAAAAGACATGGACATCTTGTTACCGAAGGATGGTGGAAGCCTTATCGTCCGGAGATGCCGCATGCTGTATATTCTCTCACAAAGAGTTTTACTTCGATGGCAACCGGATTCGCCTTGCAGGAAGGCTTGCTGTCAGTGGAGGACCCGGTCCTGAATTATTTTCCCGAGGTTAAGCCAGCGCAATCATCTATAGACATGGGAAAGCTGAGAATCCGCCATCTGTTAACCATGACAACAGGTCATGATACCGATACCGCAAGATTGGGTACAACAGGCAGATTTATGGACTACCGTGCCGAACTGCGGATTGGTGACCGAACAGACGGTGATGAAATCCAGGCATTTTTTGACCAGCCTCTCGTTCATGAACCCGGGACACATTTTCTATACAACACAGGAGCCAGTTATGTGCTCGGTGCCATTGTGGAGCGAGTCGCGGGTGTTTGCCTCGCCGATTATCTGCATCCCAGATTGTTTCAGCCCCTGGGAATTTCCAAGCCCATCTGGGAGCAAACGTCTGAAGGGGGAAACATCGGTGGCTGGGGGTTATCACTTCGAACGAGAGATGTGGCCGAGTTTGGTCAATTTCTCCTAAATCAAGGACAGTGGAACGGTACGTCGCTGTTGTCGCCCTCATGGATACAGCAGGCCACTTCCTGTCAAGTAAATAGTGTCAATGTCAGTTCATCTGGTGAAGAGGATGCGAATATAGACTGGCAACAGGGTTATGGGTATCAATTCTGGCAATGTCGTCATCAGGCATATAGGGCAGACGGAGCATTTGGACAGTACTGCATTGTACTCCCGGAGCGGAATGCAGTGATTGCGATCCAGGCCGGACTGAGCGACATGCAACGTGTAATGGATGCAATATGGACACATCTGCTGCCTGCGATGCAGGATGCTGCTCTGCCTCCGAATTTGTCTGCACAACAGCAGCTTTCGGAGAGACTCACGAACTTGGAAGTGGGGCATAAGACGAGTATTCATGAGTCTATGCCGGTTACAGGCACCAGACGTTATAAGCTGGAGCAGAACAAACAAAATCTGAAGTGTATCGCCCTGAGTCTGACGAACCAATCCTGGTATTTTGAATGGAAGGATGATGCGGGCACACAAGGATTGTCAGGTCGATATGAATGGGGAGAGGCACGATTGCCTTCAGGGAGGCTGGTTGCTGTCAAAGGGTCATGGATTCATTCATCCACCTTGGAGATATGTATATGCATGCCTGACTCTCCACATTACGACCGTATTCGTTTCGTATTTGAAGATCAGATCATCCACATGGATTATGTTCATTTAAATTTTGAATGCATTGAAGAACGTTTGAAGGGCCATGCAACGTAGGAATAAATGTGATGATATTGTAGCAAAGAAGTGTACGAAGCCCCAGTACTTGGTAGTTATGAGAATGGAGGATAACCCATGGAGTTTGAGAAGCGTGTGGTTCCGGAATTACGGGCAGGATTATCCATACTGGAACCGTTCAGACTTCCCGAAGATTTAATGCAAATACGTGCTATACATCCTCAGGCGGTACAGCAATCCAAAGCTGTCGAGATTGTGGATTTGCAGATCCGCGGGGTACACGGGAATGAGCTGCAGGTCAGACTCTATAAGCCACGCCATGCGGATATCATGAAACGACCGACGTTATTATGGATTCATGGCGGTGGTTTGATTTTAGGCAGCCCCGAAGCGGATGATCAGCTTTGTATCGACTTTGTGTCCGCTGCGGACTGTATTGTGGTTTCCCCGAATTATCGCTTGGCCCCTGAATTCCCTTATCCTGCAGGGTTAGAAGACTGTTATAGCACGCTGCAATGGATATTCGCTTCAGCTGAGGTGTGGGGAATGGATTGCCATCGTATTGCCGTTGGCGGGGCCAGTGCGGGTGGTGGTTTGGCAGCGGCTCTTACACTTTTGGCGAGAGATCGTCATGGTCCCGGGATCATGTTTCAAATGCCACTCTATCCGATGCTGGATCATCGCAATGTGACGCCGTCCAGTTATGAGATTACGCATCCGTCGGTATGGAATCGTGCAAACAACCTAGAAGCATGGCGCATGTATTTGGGGCAGGAATTAACGGAGGGCGTTCCAATCTATGCTAGCCCTGGCCTTGCGACCGATCTGTCGGATTTGCCAGCCGCCTATATGTGTGTTGGCGAACTTGATCTCTTCCGTGACGAGACGTTAGATTATGTCACCCGGCTGGCAAGGGATGGAGTGGAGGTTGAGTTTCATCTGTACCCGGGTTGTTACCATGCTTCTGAACATGTCGTTCCCGAAGCGGACATCAGCCAGCGTATTCGATCGGAGTACATTCAGAGTCTGGTCCGAGCGTATAGGAAGACTGATTTTTAAAAAAAGAGCACGTCTTAATTAAAGCATCAGATAGGAAACGTTATTACAATAAGGTTGTTCTGTCATGCTGTTACTTTTTAGATGATGCTGGCAATGCTTAGAGGAGGGAAGACTATGTTTGAGCTGGATGAAAGGATTACTTTTGAGAATCGTTCCAATGATCTGTTAGCTATCGGTGAGTTGCTGGTGGATCTGATATCCAATGAATACGGAGATCATGCAGAATCTGACGGGTATACACGTTATGTTGGAGGTGCACCTTCCAACATCGCGATCAATGTCAATCGGCTCGGGATACGGTCACGTATTGTTTCAGCCGTTGGAGAGGATGGATTTGGGACATTTTTACTGCAACATCTTCAGCAGGCGGGTATGGATATAGCAAGCATTAAACGTGTGAATGAAGCTACTAGCATGGTTGTGGTTAGTAAAAGCAAGGGAACGCCCATCCCGATTTTTTATCGGGCGGCTGATTATCAACTGAATTACGATGCATCACTTGAGTCGTTGCTGGGTAATTCCAAGATCATTCATTTTTCCTGTTGGCCTTTATCGCGACAGCCAGCCAGGGATACGGTGGAAAAAGTTATGATTGAAGCGAGAAGGAAAGGGATATATATCGGATTTGATCCGAACTTTCATTCAATGATTTGGCAGCCAGGAGAAGATGGTGTGGCTTATGTCAAAGCGATGATCCCGCAGGTGGATTTCATCAAACCATCCAAGGATGATGCGGACCGTCTGTTTGGAGAAGCAACGGCAGAGCAGCATATGCAACGATTTTTGGCATTGGGGGCCCGGTTGGTGATTCTGACGTTGGGGGAAGACGGAGCGATGGTCTCGAATGGCAAAGAGATCGTGACGTTTGCTTCCTGTGCAACAGAGGTCGTGGATACAACGGGGGCTGGAGATGCCTTCTGGTCAGGCTTTTATACCGGACTTGTGGAGGGTTACACACTCCACGAAGCACTGAAGTCGGGGTTTGCTGTCAGTGCCTATAAATTACGATACAGTGGTGCCATCGTGGATCTGCCACCACTCAAGACGATCAGACAAGAGTTTGGAATAGAAGAGGGTGCATCCTATGCTTAAAAATCAGGTTCAATTAATAACGTATCCAGATTCACTTGGAGGCAGTTTGAGCACGCTGGACCAATTGCTGCGAACGGATTTTGCCGATCTTTTCCCGGGAGGGGTCCATATATTGCCACCCTTTCCTTCCTCGGGAGACCGCGGATTTGCTCCACTGACCTATTTGGAAATTGATCCTGCGTTTGGTTCCTGGGATGACATTCGCTCCATTGGCGAGCATACAGATGTACTGGTGGATCTGATGGTCAATCATATTTCACAGCAGTCCCCCTATTTTCAGGATTTTCTGATTAAAGGACGTGCATCTGAATATGCGGATCTGTTCTTGACGCTGGATAAGGTGTGGGAAGATGGTAATCCCGTTCAAGAACATATCGACAACATGTTTTTACGGCGTGAAGTCCCATATTCCAGTTTTGTCATTCAGGAGAATGGCCAGGAGGAGAAGGTATGGACCACCTTTGGCAAGACCGATCCGTCGGAACAGATTGACCTTGATATTCGCGCTGCTGTCACTCAGCAATTGCTTCGCTCCTTCTTTGTGAACTTCAAACAGAACAATGTCAAAATGGTGCGGCTGGATGCGGTTGGCTACGTAATTAAAAAGTTGGGAACCAGTTGTTTCTTTGTTGAACCGGATATTTACGTTTTCCTGGACTGGGTGAAGGCGTTAGCCGATGAGCTGGAGATGGAATTGCTGCCCGAGGTACATGCTCATTACAGCATACAGTACAAGCTGGCGGAATACGGCTGCTGGATATACGATTTTATACTGCCATACCGGGTCCTGGAGGCATTGATTAACCGTTCTGGCGGTGAATTGTGCCGTTATCTGGAGACTAGACCTGCCAAACAGTTTACGATGCTGGATTGTCATGACGGCATTCCGGTCAAACCGGATCTGGATGGATTAATCGAAACGCAGGTTGCACAGCGGATAGTGGATACATGTCTGGAGCGTGGAGCCAACCTCAGTCTTATATTGTCCGATAAACATAAATCGGAGGATGGCTTTGATGTACATCAGATCCGGTGCACGTATTACAGTGCCTTGAATGAAGATGATGATGCTTACCTCGCGGCGCGAGCCATTCAGTTTTTTGTTCCGGGTATTCCCCAGGTCTATTATGTGGGACTCTTCGCTGGAGTAAATGATCTGGAGCGCGTTGCACTGACCGGTGAGGGAAGAGAGATTAATCGCCAGAACTATACGATGGAGGAAATTAAGCGGCAGCTGGAGAAAAAGGTCGTGCTTCGCCTTACGGAGTTAATCCGGTTTCGGAATACACATCAGGCGTTTCAAGGGCAGTTTAGTGTGCTGGAATCAACGGATGATATCATATGTCTGGCGTGGATTCTGGGTGAACAGCAATGCCGACTGACAGTTGACCTCAAAACGTATCAATCCATCGTGAGGTATACCGAAGATTCTGGTGAGTTCGTGGAATATCGGATTTGACCCAAATCAGGAGGTTGCATATATGGCCACAGTACAGGTAAACTTCTTTTCAAAAAGCATGCGCAGAGAAGTGTCGTTTAACGCCCTTCTGCCAGTGGACTCACCCATGATTCCGGGACAGTCTGAGTCGATGAACGGACAGAAGCCCCTTAAATCCCTATATCTGCTGAACGGATACTCGGGAAGTCAATGGGACTGGATTACTTTCTCGCGTATACGTGAGCTTGCTGACCGATACCGGATGGCTATATTTATGCCGGCAGGTGAAAATCATTTTTATCTGGATGATGAGGATAAGGGGGATCTGCATGGACAATATGTAGGCAAGGAACTGGTAGAATTCACGCGTGGACTGTTTCCGCTCTCCGGACGCCGGGAAGACACTTATATTGGTGGTTTATCCATGGGCGGGTATGGGGCGATCCGAAACGGCTTGAAATATGCCGAACATTTCGGCGGTATTATCGCGTTATCTTCAGCCCTTATTTCCTACAAAATAGCAAGTGCACAGCCTGGATATAGTGATGGGATAGCCGATTACAGCTATTTCCGGCGAGTATTTGGTGATCTGAATCAGCTTGAGGGCAGTGATAAAGATCCGGAAGCTTTGGTCTTGCAGTTGAAGGAAAAAAGGATGCCCATCCCGCAAATCTATATGGCCTGTGGTACAGGGGACTTCTTGCTGGATGTTAATCAACGCTTCCGGGATTTCCTGCGGACTGAGAATGTTCCCGTGATCTACACGGAGGGCCCAGGGCTGCATAACTGGGATTTCTGGAATGATTATATTGCCCGTGCGCTGGAATGGGCGGGAGAGACGGTCAATTGAAAGCGTAAGTTAATATAACAGTTGTACCAAGCCAAGCCTCTGAAGGTCGCGAGTAATGCAGCGATGGTTCAGGGGCTGTGTGAATTATGCGATAAAACAAGAGAAGAGGGAAAGCCATGAAGGGAAGACGTTTATCGAGGAGCAGGAGCATCGTAGTTCGATTGTACACCCAGATCACTGTTATTCTGGTCATTCTCTTTGCGGCACTTCTCTTGAGTAACATCTATTCGCTTCAGATTGTACAGAAACAAATTGTCAGCAACTCGGAGCACACACTGGCCATTTATACCGAATCCATTCACAATAATCTGGATATTTATGCCAAGGATCTGATGGAAGTCTTTGAGAATCAAGCCGATTTTGCCCGTGATTATTCGACTCAATACATACACTCTGGAGAAGGAGATTACTTCAAGGAGATGCGTTTAATGAACGCGCTCAAGTCCAAAATGTCCAACAACTACGCCAGTGATGGCATGTTTATTCAGATTGCACGTGACGAAAGGCTCTTGACACTGTTTGGCAACCGAATTCATTCTTCGGATAAGGTGGCTTTATTCGATTTTTTGAAGCAACAGAACTGGCAAGCGCTGAAACTGTCCGGGGATCAGGAAGTACAGTGGAGCATTATAAGTGTGCATGGAACGTTCTATTTGTTCAAGTTTATTACGTACGAGGATGTTAGCTTTGGGACCTATGTTCAAGCGAGTAGTTTGTTTTCCCTGACCAGCAGCGAAGGAGAACCTGCCAGTTCATTTGTGCTGACTGGTCAGGACGGAAGCATTCTGACAACGACCAACACCGAGGTAATCACAACGAAGGATCGTTTGCAAACCGCAGAACAGCAACTGGGCAAACGATATCTTTTTGTAAGCAAGCCGATTGCCGAGTTTGGTGAAATAACCCATATGGTTGCAAAACAAAGCATATTCTCCGGCTTAAAGCTTATTCAATGGCTAATCATTGTTCTTGGAGCAACCTCCATTATTGTGGTGCCACTCGTCATGAGATTTATCGCCAAAGAGATGTTGCGTCCTATTCTCGAGCTTGTCCGGTCTGCAAAAGAGGTGGAGAAAGGAAAGCCGTCCTTCCCGCCACCTTCCAGAGAATACTCACTTGAATTTATGAAGCTGTTCCACGCTTTTCAGTCGATGGTACATGAGATTACTCGTCTGAAGATTCAATCCTATGAAGAACGCATTGAAAAAAGCCGGGCGGAGCTGAAAGTGTTACAGATGCAGATCAGACCACACTTCTATCTGAATGCCATATCGACCATATCCAGCCTTACGTATCAGAACAGGAATGAAGAGATCAGGCAGATGATCCAGATGTTATCCAGGCATCTTCGGTATATGTTCAAGGCAGAGCTGATGCTTGTTAGTATCGATGAAGAGATGAGACATGTTGAAAACTATATTCGAATGCAGGAAATTCGATATCCTGATCAAATTTTTTATATGACGGATCTGGAACCAAGAGCTGGTCTTGTTCGTATCCCGCAGCTATTAATTCAGACGTTTGTAGAGAACTGTTTCAAGCATGCGCTGACATATGGGGAGCTGTTATCCATTTTTATTCGAGTGAATATGGAGATGATTGAAGGCGAAACTTACGTTCATATCGTGATTGAAGACAATGGAGACGGGTTCCCGACCGCATGGCTTCAGGGATTTCAAGAGGGTACACTTGAGGGGCGGGAAGGCGAACATGTGGGTATCGCAACCATTCGGAAAACATTACACTTGCTGTACAAACAGGATGATTTGATGTTGCTCTCTAACGCGGAATCCTCCGGTGCCAAGATTGACATCCGGATACCCGTCTTCTCCGAATTGATTCCTGTCAGCAGATCCGAAAGAGGGGGAGCATAATGAAATGTATGCTTATTGATGATGATGTTCCTACAGTTCAAGTATTAACAGACATTATCCCTTGGGGAGAATATGGTTTCTCGGAAGTGTCCCGGGCCCACTGTGTTCAAGATGCCCAAATGCTGTTTGCAGCAGGCATTCCTGATCTGGTCCTATGTGATATTGAGATGCCGCGCGGTTCGGGAATCGAGATGATCCAGTGGGTCAGAGAGCAGGGATATGACTGTGCGTTTATTTTTTTTACGTGTCACGAAAGTTTTGACTTTGCCTCAACAGCGATATCTTATAACGCTGACTCCTATCTGCTGAAGCCTTTGAATCAGGCGAAGCTTGAAGCGGCTGTGTCGAAGGCGGTGGGTGGATTGAAGTGGAGAAGGCAACTGGGAGAATATCAGAAATTCGGCATGGCCTGGTTGAAGAATAAGGGACTCGTTGAGACCAGTTTCTGGACCGACATCTTGATGGCCACCATCTCACCGCGACTGGATCTGATTCAGGGGGAGATTCACAAACGGGCATTGACGATTGAGACGGAACAGTCCTATGTATTGCTGCTAGTCAGTGTATTTTTGTCAGAGATCGATCAGCGATGGAATGAAAGTACGTTTCGTTATGCATTTGCCAATCTCAGTTCGGAAATCATCTTATTACGTCTCCATTATGACAGAGTAGTATCCTATCAGAAAAACAATATGCTCTATGTTGCTGTGGTGCTGGATGAGCGTAATGGAGATCAGGCACTGCTTGAAGAGCGGGGGAAACGTCTGATTCAACTGATGAATGAGTATTTAAAATGTGTGGGTACCTGTTATATCAGCGAGCCTGAGCACATTGAGGGACTTGCTCAAGTGAAGGCCGAGCTTGAGCGTATGGACAGCTCAAACGTCATGTTCAGAGGCAAGGTGCATTGGCAGAATGCTGTGTTTCCGCATGAGCGCAGGGAAAGATTTGATCTGGATACCCAGCGTTATACAAGCCTGTTTGTTGAGCGGGAGAAGGCTCAGATCGTGAATAGGCTGAAAAAGGATCTGGAGCAGCTCGTTGCCAAAAATCAACTGGATGCTGAAATGCTGCATGTCATCCGTGAAGATTTTCTTCAGGTCGTGTATGCCATATTGGCCAAGCATAATGTGCAGGCCCATCAGCTTTTCATTGACTCGCTTGCACAGCAACTGTATCTTAAGTCGGAGCACAGCATTTTTGACTTTATGAAGTGGGCATATCTGATCACAGAGCGCACGATTGAGACCATTAAGGAAACCCAGCGTTCCGAAGGAATTGCAGACAAGGCAAGGCGTTACATTCACGAGAATTACAGCAAGGACCTGAACCGCGAAGATGTCGCTGCCAGCGTATTTCTGACGCCGGATTACCTAGCCAAAGTATTTAAACAGGAGACAGGACGGACCATGAAGGAATACCTCAATGATTACCGGATTGAAGCCGCCAAGCATATGTTAATAGACAGCCGTTTAAGTATCGGACAGATTGCCATGGAGACCGGGTATGAGAACATCTCCTACTTTTCCACCGTATTCAAAAAGCTTGCAGGCGAAACTCCAAATGCGTTCAGGTCCAGGCATCGTCATGTGCAGAAGAAAGGTTGAGTACAAGCCGTTGCATGGCGATGATCTCCGGAGACTCTGCTTCATCAGGAGCAGGGTTTTTGTTGTACCTGCTGTCAGGTGCATGAAACCGTATTAATGAAAAAACAGTCCGTTTTTGTTAAAGCCGTATCCTCTTACATTTTATAAAATGAAAACGAATACAAGTTCGACATGAGGAGGTCTGAAGCAAGATGACAAAAACAAAGAGAATATGGGGTTCCCTGCTGTCACTGGTGTTGTGCGGTTCACTGCTGGCAGGTTGCGGTGAAGATACATCGTCTTCAACTGCTGGAGAAGGTGCGGATTCGAAAAAGGTGGACAAGGTGGTGTTCGCGATGCCTTCCTTCAATCGCATTCCGGATGATATCAGCAAGGTTACAGATGCCATCAATGCAATTACCGTTCCAAAAATTGGGGTGGAGGTCGATTTCAGACTATACGGTCCGGCTGATTATGCTCAGAAAGTCAATCTTGCCTTGCAAAGTGGTGAGCAAATGGATGTCTTCACGACGTTGGGGCAATTCACGAATTACGTGTCAAAAAACCAGCTATATCCGCTCGATGAATTGCTGCCGGAGTATGGTAAGGAATTGACTCAGATTTTGGAGCAGGATTTTGGTCCGAATCTGCTCGATGCTACAACGATGAATGGACATGTCTACGGCATTCCGGTAAATAAAGGCATGTCGCTGCCAACCAATATCGTCTACAATGCCGACATGCTGAAGGATGCAGGTTATACAGCGGATGATCTCACCTCTTTGGATGGTCTGCCGGATATCTTTGAAGCGGTTAAACAAAAGAATCAGGATGTCATTCCCTTTGGACCAGTTAATGTAAATCCAAGTGACACCAATTTGGTTCATGCACTGAAAGGGCTGCACAAGATTGACTTTTTGTCAGATACGACCGGCATTGGCGTGGTTGTAGGTGATGATGGCAAGGTACGGAATTTCTATGATACGGATGAGTTCAAGAATGGTGCAAAAATGATGCGTAATTGGTTTGATCAGGGCTTCCTTGAAAAGGATGCTGCGACGACTTCAATTGGCTTCTCGGATACGATTGCCTCCGGACGCGGATTTTCCTTCCTCGGCGGATACAGTGGGATGGAGGCAGCCAAGGCGCTAAGCGCACAGACGGGAAAAAACCTGGAAATGAAACGTTTGGTACCTTACTATTTCGATACGAGTGCAGTTAACCTTGTGAGCTGGATGGTATCCAGTACAACTAAAGTTCCTGAGGGTTCGGTCAAATTTTTGAATCTGCTCTATACAGATCAGCAACTGATCAATACCATATTGTACGGCATTGAAGGGGAGGACTATGTCAAGGTGGATGAGCATCACGTGAAATTCCCTGATGGCATGGATGCCTCCAGTGTGCCTTATACAGCCATGCTGAGTACAGGCATCGTAGGTTCGGAATCGCTGCAATATCAGCTTGAAGGTGTGAATTGGTCTGATGTTGAGCTGAAGCTCCAGGAGAACAAGGAGACGGAGAGATCCCCTTATTTCGGTTTTATCTTTGACCCGAGTGAAGTGAAGACGCAGATGAGTGCGGTCACCAACGTGGTCAATCAATATCTGCCTGCATTGGTAACGGGTGTGCTTGATCCGGATACGACGATTCCCCAATTCGTGAAAGCATTGAATGATGCGGGTGCTGACGATATTATCGCAAGTAAACAAAAACAGCTGGATCAGTGGATTGCCGAGCAAAAATAAAATGTGCACTAACGTTCAATGATGAGCGGTGTGCAGGGTGTAAAGTGTACCCGCTCATCATTAAGGAGGAGAATGGAGCAATGACTGTGAAAACCAAATCCGGAGGGCTTAGAAAAACGCTCCCGTTACTGCTGCTGGCTGCCCCTGGTCTGTTATATTTCCTGATTAACAACTATCTGCCGATGGCGGGCATCTTTATTGCTTTCAAGGATGTGAATTATGCCAAAGGCCTATTCGGGAGTGACTGGGTAGGGCTCGACAATTTCAAGTTCCTGTTTCAGACCAGCGATGCCTGGATCATGACACGTAACACATTGTTATACAATATCGCTTTTATCGTACTCGGCACCCTGTTGTCCATTGTTATCGCCATTCTGATGTCGGACTTGTTGAAGAATGGTTGGTCCAAGCTGTTCCAGTCGGGACTTGTCTTGCCCAATCTCATCTCGATGGTTGTCCTGTCTTACATCGTATATGCGTTCCTGAATGCTGACAGCGGGTTCATCAATAATTCCATCTTGAAACCACTCGGCATTCCCGAGATCAACTGGTATTCGGAAGCCAAGTATTGGCCCTATTTGCTGGTGTTCATTCAATTGTGGAAAACGGCAGGGTACGGCTCCATTGTGTATATTGCCTTTATATCCGGTATTGACAAGAGCATATACGAAGCTGCGAAAATCGATGGTGCAGGCAAGCTCAAGCAGATTCGCATGATTACGCTACCTTTGCTGAAACCAACCATTATCATTCTTGGACTAATGTCCATTGGACGAATCTTTAACTCCGATTTTGGCTTGTTCTATCAGGTGCCGATGAATGCAGGGGCTTTATACAGCACTACGCAGACGATTGATACGTACGTGTACCGGGCACTGATGCAAGTGAATGATATCGGCATGTCAGCCGCTGCTGGGTTGTACCAATCCATCGTTGGATTCATTCTGGTCATGGTTGCGAATACGATTGTCAAAAAAGTTAATCCTGAGAACGCACTATTTTAGGGGGAAGCACTGTGATACAAACCAAAGGTGAACGCACATTTCATGTGTTTTCCATTATCGCCATGGGAATATTTACGTTGCTTGCATTTCTGCCGTTTATTCTGATCCTCATGGCGTCATTTACCGATGAAACTTCGTTAATTCGAAACGGATACAGCTTCTTTCCAGAGAAACTGAGTCTGGATGCGTATGCATATATGTGGTTTTCCGCTTCAACCTTTGTCCGGGCATACGGTATATCCTTTCTCGTCACGACACTTGGAACAGCCTTGGGACTGTTAATTACGAGTATGCTGGCTTATCCGATGTCTCGCCAAGATTTCAAATATCGCAATCTGCTGGCATTTATCGTATTCTTCACCATGTTATTCAGCGGAGGAATTGTACCGTCCTACATTCTGTGGACCAAATACTTTCAGATCAAAGATACGCTGGCAGCACTCATTGTGCCCAATCTGCTCACCAACGGATTCTATGTGCTGCTGATCCGAAATTTCTATAAAAACAATGTGCCTGTTGAGTTGATAGAATCTGCACAGATCGATGGCGCCTCCGAAATCCGCATTTTCTATCGGATGATGCTGCCTTTGTCCGTGCCCGTACTGGCAACCGTCGGACTATTTATGGGTCTGGCCTATTGGAATGACTGGATCAATGCGCTTTATTTTATTACAAAGCCACAATATTACGGGATACAGAACATGCTGATTCGTTTAATGAATAACATCCAATTTCTGAAATCGAGTCAGGCAAGCACCATGCTGGGAGCGAATGCAGTCGAGCTGCCAAGTACAGCGGTTCGTATGGCCATGGCAATCATCGGTATCCTGCCCATTCTGGTCGTTTTCCCTTTCCTGCAGAAATACCTGACAAAAGGGATCATTGTTGGCGCAGTGAAAGGTTAATTGCTGGATCATAAAAGTTAAAAAAAGGAGGAACAATCATGAATGTTCAGCAAGTGATAGAGATCGTCATGCAAGATTCCTGCGGGGATCAAAGGTTGGTAACAACCGGGGATGTACTGGTCACTGGAAAAGAGGATAGTGTCGTCACAGGCATTGTCACGACATATATGGCAACCGTTGATGTCATTCGTCAAGCCCATAAAGCAGGAGCCAATCTGATTATTACACATGAGCCTACCTTTTATACCGGGGCGGATCAGTTGGATTGGATAGAGCAAGATCCTGTGTATAAAGCCAAGCGCAAACGTATTGAGGATTACGGCATATCCATCTGGAGATATCATGACTATATGCATATGGCTCAGCCGGATCGAATCTATACAGGACTGCTTCGGGAGCTTGGCTGGGAGTCAAAACAGGTGGACTACCCTCATCCATGGATATATGAGATTGAACCGAAGCAACTGAGTGATCTGGCTAAAATGTTGAAGCAAAAGCTAAAGATGGATGTCCTGCAAGTTGTGGGACGACCTGACATGACCTGTTCTCGGATTGGCATTCTGGTTGGAGGGGGGAGTCTGGGATTAGGCAAAGAATCCATGCCGATGGAATTGATGAGGGAACAACAGCTTGATGTTATGATCTGTGGTGAAATCACAGAATGGACGCTCTGTGCATATGTGAACGATGCAACAATGCTCGGAATGAACAAGGCAATGCTGGTGATTGGTCATGAACGAAGCGAAGAGTGGGGTATGAAACATATGACAGAATGGCTGCAGCCGCTGGTGGGTAATATCCCGGTACATTTTATTGATGCCAAAGAACCCTTCCTGTATCTGTGAACTAAAATCATAAAGTCTGTACGTGTAAAGTCTGCATGGTTGCAGGCTTTTTTTGTATTGCAGCTGTTTTAGAATGAATTGGGAAAGCGCTTGTTTACATATAAGTTCCGTCTGAATCAAACAATGAGAACACCAAGTTAATAAGGGGGCAGTATCTATGATTCGAAAAAAAATGGGCCGCAGCTATGTATTAGGTTCAGGATGTCGATGGCTTATAATCTTTTGTGTTGTAAACATGTTTTCTGTAGGAACAGCAGCAACAGCTTTTGCTGAGCCGGCAGCTTCAGAGTCCACATCAGCGAATCACAAACGCTTAGCGATTATCATCGATGATGTTGGTAATGACATGAAGGGTACGGCAGAGATCCTGGCGATGCCAGTCAAACTGACGGTAGCGGTCATGCCTTTTTTGCCAACAACGAAGAAAGATGCGATAGCTGCGCATGAAAAAGGGATGGATGTGATTGTGCACATGCCCATGGAACCCAAGAAAGGACGACCTGAATGGCTGGGCCCGGGTGCAATCACATCCAATCTAACCGATGAAGAAGTCCGCTCACGCGTGGAGAAAGCGATTGATGATGTGCCCCACGCGATTGGCATGAACAATCATATGGGTTCCAAAATTACTTCGGACAAACGCATCATGTCAATTGTGCTCGATGTATGCAAGGAGAGAGGCCTTTTCTTTGTAGACAGCCGTACGAACTTTCGCACCGTAGTGGGGGAACTGGCCATATCCAAAAATATGCCACCTGTAGGTAATGACATTTTCCTGGATGATCAAAACTCCAAGCAACACATTCGCAAGCAATTGGATCTGGCAGCTCAGCGTGCGATCGACAAGGATATCTGTGTTGTCATTGGTCATGTCGGTCATTCGGGGATGAACACATCCGCAGTGATTCGTGAATCCGTCTCCCGTTTGCAAAATCAGGTTCAATTTGTAGGAATTGGTGATCTGGTTCGAGATGTGTGGAACTGGCGTGCTGCGCCTACACTACCGACAGATAATAAATAATGCCGTTGGCAATAGATTGGGCGATTCGTTTTTGCTCAGAGGGATCACTCATTCTGGCTCGATCTTCGGCATTGCTCAAAAATCCGGTTTCGACGATGACGGCAGGTTGCTTCACGTAATTTAATAAATAAAAGGGCTTGCCCCATACGACGCCGTGCTCCGTTCCGAACAACTTGTTCATGGCGTCTTGAATGGATTGGGCCAGCAAATAACTCCTGCCTTCCTTCTGGTGTAGTACCACCGGGCCATGTGCACCTGATCGGGGACTCCAGTTCGCATGGATGCTGACCACGATATCTGTACTTACTTCTTCGCTAAGGCTCTTACGTTGGGCAAGATCCCTCGTATGTCGGGAGCGGCTGTTCAGCCAGCGGTTATCATCACTAAGTGCATAATCGCCAAGTCGATTGATGATAACGGCATAACCTTTGCTGCGAAGCAGGAGATAAACCTTTTGGCTAATGGCGAGGTTGATATCTTTTTCCAGAACACCTTGGGCTGACGTACCACCGTCAATACCGCCATGACCTACATCGAGCAGGATAACCGGTGCTGCAAATGCATGATGACTTGAGCGATAAGCATCTCCATCGGTCACCGGCAGCATGGATGGACTGTTCTGGGACGGGGCTGCTTTTCCATAAGGGACATGGGGCAGCATGGGAAGGCAATTGAAGCTGATTAGCAAGGCTACCGAAGCGGTCAGCAGCTTATACATGGGATACACACTCCTTCATGAAATAGGTATCGAATGCAGATTAATGACTGTTTGGATACCTTTGGCATTAGACTGTGCATTCTGAGTTTTTTCATACCCCTTTCAATAAAAAAATGTTTAACCATTACACATCTTGCACACAATAGTACTATCGTAAGCTCCGCGAATGTGCAGGAGCGAAGGAGGCAGTTGTTATGGCCAAAAGTGATGAATTGGTAAAATACATTACGCAGCGTGTTGTTCATTATATCGATACGCCGAAGGATGAGCGGAAAGATCGCACCAAAAGGAAAGAGCCGTGGGCGATGAAGTGGTTTGGTATGATCCCTTTCGCTGTATCCCTGTGGGTGGGGAAAAAGGAAAAAGAATTCGATACACAGTCTCATAAACGAAGTTCATCGGGCAAAGGGTAACGATCGCTTACCTATTTCACTAATGTAAAACCAAAAGACGCAATCCCTTTAATACATGGGAAGGCGTCTTATTTGTTGTGGATGTTTATTGTTTTAACGTTATCTGAATCTGAATGATCTGTAGAGTTAGCTGATGGTCAAGGCTTCAAGATGTAAAACTGACCGTCTTGTTGTAATGTGCTCAAAGGAACAAAGCGTTGAATGGATGATTTTCCACCTAGCGCTACATATAGAATGGACTCTGCTTCCTGATCTGCATGCCATAGCTGATAACCGCTAACGGGTAGAGGTCCACCGTATACGACGTTACGATCATCCGCTGAGAAAACAATCTCTTGATTTTCCCCGTGTTGTATCACATCTTGTGCCTGGTCGGCAGCAACAGGCTTGGAGGTAATCCACAACAGATTGTCAGCCGGATTGAAGACGGGTCGCAGATGAAGTGGATCGACTGATAAAGATGGCGTTGTGGATAAATCAGTTATGATGGCAGAGAACTGTTTGGAATCAGCCTCCAGCAGGTTCAGGAACTCTGACGGTAGTACATCTCCGTTCGTAGCATCCATATAAAGTGCAGGATGGTTAGGTTGTTCCACTTTCCAATAAGCCAGCAGGGGAAGAGCATAACCAAGATGCAGCTCTCCTCCGCCAGCAAGTAACGCCTCAAGGTTCACATGTTGTCGATCCAGCGCTTGTCCAAGAAGTTCATTGTTGTATGGTGACTGTTCTCCTTGACCATATTCACTAAGTAGCAGCTGACCCTGCTCTGTGGCCGTAATAATCATATATCCAATTGGTTTACCATCAAATGCAGCTTGCACCAGCCAGCTATGTGTACCCGGCCCCAGAGGGTAGAAGTTCAGGTCGGCATTGTTCCAATGTGCTTCGGTGTTAGCCGTGCCAAGTGCAACAGCTTGTAGTTCTGCAAACCGTTGCACAGCAGCGGGAGCTAACTTGTCATTCTGAAATGTACGATGTTCGGGACTATATTCTGTGGAAGATGCGAGAGATAGTGAAGATTTTGTTTGTTCTTCAGCATTGGCTATTGACCAAAAAGAGAACAGGGCAAGACAACTGAGCAAGCCCAAGGTCATACAGGTTGTTTTCCGAGCGTTGTTCCAACACATATGAAAGAATCGTTTCAAATTTACACCTACTTTTCATTTATCCGTTACCTGAGAGCGTCCTAATTTCATTCTAGGGGACAGGCTATGCGAAGGTTGCTGCAACCTGTCGGGCGGCTAATCATGAATAAACACTACTTTTGCCAGCATTTGCAGGAAAAGTAGTGTCTTCGTCTATCTTAAGTGAAACATGCCGCTGCTAATGGCAGTCACTTTCACTTTGGGTTCATATTGCCAGATCATCTCGGTCCGGCGTGTCTCATACTGCAGTTTCATAGCTTCACGATCGATTACCGCCTGTTTTGCTTTCTCTTCTTCGGCATCTGTCTCGGAGTCGATCGGTACTGCGGCCTCTGCCGCCAGTTCTACATCTGCGCCAATGGGTTTAGCGTTAGTTATATCCAGAACGGGTTTCAGTGGTGCCGATGGCGATGACGTGCGATTAGAATGAACCATCTCTGTGTCTGCAGCTAAGTTGCCGGTTGATTCTACCTCAGGCGTATCTTCTCGGAGTACCGCTTCATAGTAGGTATCCAACACATCCAGCTCCAGATCAAGCCGCTCTTGGGCTTTCTCTGCCCAGCTATAATCGAGTTCCAGCAAGCGGTTCGTCAAATGAGATTCCAAAGCAGCTCCGGCATCAAATAACGAAACTTTAGCTGTCTGTACATGCATGTTCTCCGCAAGTCTCGGACTAAGATCACGTCGGTTCAGCTTAGTGCCGAATTTTTCTATAATTTCACCCGAGCGAAGGGAGATGCCGAGAAAATGCAATTCCTCCCGTTTCAAATCACAGGCGAATTCCACCTTGAAACAGACACCAAGCCAAGGCTCATATACGGCTGGCGCTGTAGCCCGCAATTGCCGTTTGGCAGCCTGTTCGAACAGGTTCACGAAGGCACCGCCTTCACAGGCAGCGCCGAAAATCTGCTGGAGTCTGCGACTGCCGTACACCACTTCTTCACGCAATATTCGTCCTGGCCCCAGCTGTGGCAACGATGGCGTAATTCCGAAGTAACGGCCTAGAATAGTTTCTTTTGGTGGATCGCCTTGAGGACTGCCGTTGGTTACGCCATTCGTTCCATCAGGGTTAGGTACAACAGGAGGTGATGCTTGCGCAGCTTTGGCTTCTGCTGCTTCAATGGCCTGCTGATAACTGTCAGGATCAAATATAAATGTAAAGGACATCGTCTCAGCGGGTGCTCCGGTTCGTTCCACGAACCCCCAATAATAGGGGCGATTGGTCAACGCTTTGTCCGCCTCAGGCGAGAGTTTGACTGTAACATGGGCAGGGGAACGCTCCATAATCTGACAATCAAGTGTTTCCAGATAGGTGAGAACATAAGCCTGCACTTCATGGGGAGACATGGTCATGAGTTAGCTACCTCCTTTGCGAAGATCTAACAACCCGGATACGGCAGGCCCTTCATCTGAAACCTCACGTTGAATAGAGTTCAGCGATTGTCCAAGTGAATCCATTTTGCGGCGAATATCTTCATCAGTTTGTGATTCCAATATGATTTTGTACAAACTTTTCTCAATAGACTCCTTTTTCTCCAGCCGTTCCAGAATGACATCCAGCCCGCCGATCACCATCTCGAACATATTGATCTTCTCATGCAGCAGACTCAGAATATGTTCCTCAATGGTTCCCGTCGTAGATAAATTGAAGATGTTCACGTCATTTTGCTGTCCCAGCCGGTGTACCCGACCGATCCGCTGCTCTACCCGCATAGGGTTCCAAGGCAGATCAAAGTTGATCATATGGTGACAAAATTGCAGATTAATGCCCTCACCACCCGCTTCGGTTGCAATCATGGCCTGTACACGCCCGCGGAAGAGATCCATCATCCAGTCTTTTTTGCCTCGATTCATACCACCCCGATAGGGTACCGCCGTAAGTCCGTTGTTGCGGAAATAGTTCAGCAGATACTCCTGCGTGGCCCGGTATTCAGTGAAGATGATCACTTTTTCATTCATGTTCTTAACCAGTTCCATCGTTTTCTCTGCTTTGGTATTCTCCTTGATCGCTTTGATATGAGCAACGAGTTCCCAAATCTTGTCCCGAAGAGGAGAGTCCAGCGGAAGTTTTTTCGACAGATTAACCAGTGTCACGAATACAGCATCCCGACTGCTGCACACTTCCCGTTGCAATGTGACAAGGGAGAGCATACTACTGAGGTTGCCGCCAGCTTCCTGGTACTGGTCTTTAACAAAGGAAGTCACGCCATCGTATAGCGCCTGTTCTTCGGGCGACAGTTGCAGATTCACATTGGATACGTTCCGTTTGGTAAATTGAACGGGGCCTTCGCCGCGGCGGTTACGAATCATGACTTTGGACAACTCGTTCTTGAGCTGCTCCTGATTTTTCGGAACCCGCTTGTCTACGACAAAGTTGGCCGCAAAGTCACCCTGACGACCCAACTGACCCGGCTTCAGCAGGTTGATCAGATTGAACAACTCGCTCATATCGTTCTGCACAGGTGTAGCTGTAAGCAGCAGGCAGTATTTTTTGCGCAATTTCAGCATGAATTGATAGTTGGTTGTTTTCTTGTTTTTCAGCTTATGGGCCTCGTCAATAATGATCATGTCGTAATCAGTATTCAGCAGCATATCTTTATGCGGGTCACGTTTGGCTGTATCCATGGAAGCAACAACCACTTCATTCTGCCAGGAATAGGCCTTTTTCTGGGCAATGGCAGGGATGCCGAATTTCGAATTCAACTCCCGTACCCATTGCAGTACAAGAGAGGCCGGCACGAGGATGAGTACTTTGGATACGAGACCCCGAACCATATATTCTTTCAGAATGAGACCGGCTTCAATGGTTTTGCCAAGACCCACCTCATCGGCGAGAATGGCCCGGCCTGACATTTCAAATAATACTCTGCGTGCAGTGTCCATCTGGTGAGGGAGCGGAGTAAGGCCCTGTAGATGCTTCAAACACTGGATTTCGTCAAAATTGGGAATCAGATTTGTTTCTTCCGCTTGAATGCCGAGTTGAAAGAGTCGGTAATCCCCCCAAGGGCCTCCTTTATCCAGTCGTGATTCCAACTGATTGATCCAGTCCCGATCAAATTCCAACGGAACGGGCAGTTCGGCTACAGGTTGATTCGTGTGGTGCGGGTTTTTCCGGTTCATGGTGCTTCCTCCCCTGCCATACGTGATGACGTTTTATTCGTAGGTAATAGTATGGACGAATGAGAGTCAGTTCATAACTATGTGGGTTCAAATAAGGAATATTTACACTTGTCACTCCGATGACAGAATAACCTTCCGATCGCTGTTATCCCCAGATTTCTTTGATTCCCTTTTCTGGAGGGGGAAATCCGGGGATAAAGGCGAACGCTTCGCTTCTTCAGGTTATTTCTGTCCTCTCCGTTCTTGTGTAAAAAGTTTAGTTGAACCAATGTGAACTACAGTTTATTTGCAAGA
Source organism: Paenibacillus sp. PAMC 26794 (assembly GCF_000316035.1). Classification (GTDB taxonomy): domain Bacteria; phylum Bacillota; class Bacilli; order Paenibacillales; family Paenibacillaceae; genus Paenibacillus. Next base: position 119,323 of record NZ_ANHX01000025.1, on the reverse strand, counting down.
AGTTTGTTCGAGCAGGGGAGTCTATAAAAATAAGGTCTGTGATAAAAGTCATATGGATAATCAATATATGGTGTATTATACTGAATTCATATCACTATATGTGGTGTTTCATCATATTTTATTCGTATAGTGAAAATGTACCTTTATTCCGGGGAGGTTGAACGTAGCGATGAAATCAAACCAACGATCGTACCAATTAGAAGGACTCAGCGAAAAAATATTTCTGGACCGATACGCCTGGAAGGACGCTGATTCGAATCATGCCAAGGTCGGAGATGTTGTATTGATATTAACGAAGGATGATCCCAAGTTCCCAACTAAGGAAGTGGGCGAAATCATAGAACGTCAGGGGCAGCTTGTACAGGTAAGGACTCGAAGCGGAGAGATGATTGAGACAAATGTGGAGAAACTGACACTCAACATAGAAAAAACACCGGAAGAGATGTGGGACCGTCTTGCCAAAGCGATGGCTTCTGTCGAATCCACAGCCGATCAGCGGGCAACGTGGGAGTCCAAGTTCCGCTCCGTGTTGGAAGATTGGAAGTTAGTACCCGGAGGCCGCATTGCTGCGGGTGCGGGGGCAAGCGATGAGTTGACACTCTTCAATTGTTATGTCATTCCGTCTCCGCAAGACAGTCGGGGTGGCATCATGAGAACCTTGACCGAGATGACGGAGATTATGGCACGTGGGGGAGGCGTTGGCATTAATTTGTCCTCTTTGCGTCCTCGCCGAGCGGTGGTGAAAGGTGTCAACGGATCATCCAGCGGTTCCGTATCGTGGGGCGGATTGTTCAGTTATACGACTGGACTGATTGAACAGGGCGGAAGCCGCCGGGGTGCGCTCATGCTCATGATGAATGACTGGCATCCGGATGTGCTTGATTTTATTACCGTGAAACAAACGATGGGGCAGGTGACCAATGCCAATCTGTCTGTATGTGTGAGCAACGCATTTATGGAGGCTGTCAAGCAGGACGGAGATTGGGATTTGGTTTTCCCCGATACGAACGATCCAGACTATGATACCGAGTGGAACGGGGATATGCAGCAATGGAAAGCCGCAGGTCATTCGGTGGTGCACTATCGTACGCTGAAGGCTCGCGAAATCTGGCATACCATTATTGAATCAGCCTGGAAATCGGCAGAGCCTGGTGTGGTATTCATGGAGTATTATAACCAGATGTCCAACAGCTGGTACTTTAATCCGATCATCTGTACTAATCCGTGCGGGGAACAAGGCCTACCTGGCTGGGGTGTATGTAATCTGTCAGCGATCAATCTGTCCAAATTCTATGATGAAACAAATCATGATGTGGCATGGGATGAGTTGGCGGAAACCACCCGCATCTCGGCTAGATTTTTGGACAATGTCATCGATGCAACACCATATCATTTTGAGGAAAATAGACTGAATCAGCAGCGTGAACGCCGGGTTGGGCTTGGCACGATGGGACTGGCAGAGCTGATGATTAAGCTGCGTATTCGATACGGCAGTCCTGAATCTCTTGTTTTTCTGGATAAACTGTATGGATTCATGGCGAAGGAGGCCTATCTGGCATCGGCAGAGATTGCAGCAGAGAAGGGAGCTTTCCCAGCTTTTGAAGCTGAACCGTATTTACAGAGTGGATTCATGAAAAACATGGTTGCGACGTACCCTGAAGTGGGAGAGGCCATTCGTAAACAGGGCATTCGAAATGTCACACTGATCACACAAGCGCCAACGGGAAGTACAGGTACGATGGTGGGCACATCAACAGGTATTGAGCCGTATTTCGCCTTCAAGTATTTCCGTCAAAGCCGTCTGGGTTATGATGAACAGTTCGTACCGATTGCACAAGATTGGCTGGATGAACATCCGGGTGAAGCTTTACCAGACTATTATGTGACAGCGATGGATCTGTCGGCTGAGAATCACATCCGGGTGCAGGCTGCGATTCAGCAATGGGTGGATAGCTCAATCTCGAAGACGGCCAACTGTCCGGCTGATTTTACAGTGGAGGATACGGCTGAGCTGTACGAACTGGCCTTCGACCTTGGCTGCAAGGGAGTGACGATATACCGCGATGGCAGCAGGGATGTGCAGGTGTTGTCCACGTCGAAGAAGGAAGAGAACAAGGCCGAAAATGAGAACACGGCGGAAGCTGAAGAGAAGCAAGGGCAGGCAGGTGTTGAAGCTTTAAGTAGCGAGGTTGATGTTGAAACCCATACTTCTTTTGAAGTCTCTTCCTCTACTACAGTGCTGGATAAACAATATAGAAGCCGCCCTCAGGTACTGCGTGGTGCAACATACAAAATCAATACGCCATTCGGGATGGCTTACATTACGATCAATGATCTGGAGGGAACGCCGGGAGAAATCTTCCTGAACGTGGGCAAAGCGGGATCGGACGTGTTCGCGATGGCTGAGGCACTCGGTCGAGTATGTTCTCTGTTTCTTCGATACGGAGATCACGGGCACAAGGTTGAATTGTTGATCAAACATCTCAAGGGAATCGGCGGTTCAGGAGCGATTGGTTTCGGAGCTAACAGGGTGGAATCGATTGCTGATGCAGTCGCCAAAGCATTGGAAAGTCATGTACAGAGCCCATATCCAAAAGTGGAGGAACAGAAAACCTTTATCGAATCGAGAGATTTATGTCCTTCATGCGGCTCGGCATCCCTGATGAATGTGGAAGGATGCAAAACATGCAGCAACTGTGGGTACAGTAAGTGCAATTAAAAAGCATTTGAAAAAAAGAGAAAAAGAAAAGGCACTCCTGACTCCATCATGAAGTCAGGAAATGCCTTTTTCGTCATTTAGCTGATTAACACCAATCATGGCATCGATCTGCAAGTGATTGCAATTCATTAAATAAAACGCCAGCATGGTAGCCGTCGCACACGGCGTGGTGTAACTGAACGGATAAGGGAAGATATACTTTATCGTTTTGTTGAAGATATTTTCCCATCGTGAAAATAGGCAACAAGTAGGTTCCCTCATTGTAGATATTCAGATTAAATCCCGTAAAGTTCACCCAGGGAATACTGGAAACGGGAAATGTATTTGGTGGTTCATTGGGTTTGACAACAAATTGTTTGAGATCCTTGTAATTCTTCATATCTTTCAGATAACGATTGTGGAACGTCACGAAATCTTCATGGAATGCTGTCCAGATGGTTGAGAAACTTTTGTTGTCCTCATGAAAAATCGTATAACTCGGAGACATTTCGTGCCAGTAGCCCAATCTCCCCTCGGCGTCAAAACAAGTTCGAAATTCCCTGTGTGCATTGACGACCGTAGAGATCATATGAATAAGAGCCGGATAGAACTTCAATCCTTTAAGCTTCAGTTCGTTGATCAATAGAGTGATATCCAGATTAGCAGTTATGCTGTAGGTACATCTGACCTGATTCAAGTAGTGGTCAAAGTATGGCTTTCGATCCCACTGATCTAACACGATTGGATTAAACATAAGTTATAACCTCCTAAATTTGAATAATGCCTTCACTTAGGAGGTATATTTGACTGATTTGACCATATCCTATCACATTCCCAGTATCGTATTTTTAGAAATTGATCCATCTCATTATAACATGATACTGAATGTGTCGCTTATAGCGAAATCCTCTGCAAAATGCTTTTTCAACCTGTTTCTTTCCTTTATAATTAAAGTTGTCTTTATAACGAAGAAGAGAGGGGATTAGATGCGTCAGCCGATAGAAGAACCCATATTTTATTCTTATCCTGGAATGGTAGCGGTGGTGACTTCACGTCATGAGGGAGTTCAGAATGTGATGGCGTCCGGATGGCATACATACATCGGATCATCACCAGGCGTATATGGCATCTCCCTTCGTAAGGAAACATACTCCTATGAACTCATTGAGAAGAGTGGCGTATTCGGTGTTCATTTCCTGCCAGGTCATCGATCGGAGTGGATTCAAGCTGCAGGAACGTTCAGTGGAAGAAATACGGATAAATTCACAAGATTCGGCATTCCATATGAGGAAGGAATCAAGGTAAGTGTACCCATTTTGACAGACGCTTATTTTGCTTATGAGTGCAAGGTTATGGAGATTACGACATATGGTGACCATGAATGGATTGCAGGCGAAGTGTTGCAGCGATATCAGGATCAGAAGTACTTTCTGGAGAATGGAATGGTTGATCTGGAGAAGTTGCAAATCCCAATGTACACAGGGCGTTCAGCATACCGGATTATAGATGCGAGGACAGAAGAAAAGATTCACCCGTTCCACCTCTAGGGTCCTAGGCAAGAAGAAGCAATTATGAGCAAAACTTTCAATCCGGTCTGACATAGGTTTATAATGGATATTGGCTGCTGAGCAAGTCGGCAGCCTTTTGTTATGACGGTTTGTCAAGTCAAGTGCGACAGTTCCTCTGTGAAAGATTCGTGAGCGGTTTTCCACCCCAAGCATTTTCGGGGTCTGTTATTGATTAAATCCAGGGAGTGGACGAGATCTTCATCCTCCACTTGAGCGAAATCGGTACCCTTGGGGTGGAACTCTCGAAGTAACCCATTCCCATTTTCGTTGGATCCGCGTTGCCACGATGAATACGGATCAGCAAAATAAACATGCAGACCATGGGTCGTTTCCAGGTTGGCATAGCAAGCAAACTCCTTGCCCCGGTCAGCTGTAGTCGTGAGGAACGTCCCTGTGGGGTACTGTGAGATGGCTACACCAAGCGCGATCCCATGGACAATGCGGTACGATCTGGCATGAGAATCGCGGTATACAGACGCGTTTTACGTTCAATGAGTGTGGCCACACAGCCTTTACTTTTTCCTCGACCCGATACGACGGTATCCAGTTCCCAGTGTCCAAACGTCTTACGAAAACGGACCTCTTTCGGACGTTCTGAAATGGTTCTGCCTATGGCGAATTTACCGCGGGTTTCTGCGGGCTTTTGACGCTTCCCTTTGTGACGTAAGACTTGTAATGTGCCTTGAACCAGACGTCCTGCGTAGATCCAGCGATAGATGGTTTTAAAGGAGACCACCGGCAGACCCTCGACGCGGAAACGTTCCGTGATTTGTTCAGGAGACCATGTGGCGTCGAGTTTTTCCTCAAGCGAAGCAGCCAGTGTATCGGACCATTTACCGTTGGATATCGAGGCTTTACGACGTTCATGATAAGCATGTTGGGCTGTTTCCGCTTCGTAGGCTTCGGATGAAGCGGTACGCTCTAATTCACGGCAAATGGTCGAAGGGTGTCTGCTCAGTTCTTTTCCAATTGCGCGTGAACTTTTGCCTTGCTGGTGGAGGATTTCTAGCTTGCTGCGTTCGATTATGCTAAGATGTGTGTAGCTCATGGTGGATTCTCCTTGTGTGAATGGGGTGTGAGAACTTTCATTCTACACGAATCCGGCCATGGGCCCTTTTTTATTTATTTCCAGTAGGTGTCGCACTTCATATTACAATCCGTCTTATGAATTCAATTGTTTCAATCGATGTGTGCGTGGGTATGCTGGTTTGCGCAAGCGGGACAGGTAATTTTAGCCACTCGATGAAAAACACTATATTTAACGACAAAATTAGAGTATGATTTTACAGCTATATGAGCTGGCAGGAAAGGTTACATCGATTTAATCGTTTGTAACTATTGCTGTAAAGTATGAGGCTTATTTCGGGCGTATAATGCTAAACGTGAACTCACGAATTAATATTAGGAATATTGTAATAATTAAAACTTAATGGACAGACAATACGTCTTCTTTATGTTGTAAATGAAAGATGGAAGGTGCAATACGTATGTTAATGACAACCAGAACGATCAGGAGTTCCTTTATGCCCCCAACACCGATGTTGTTGACTCACAGTAACAAGGAGGGGCATGCATGTCACAATCGTTAAATCGTAAGAGACATATGAACGGACTTGACGGCTTGCGAGCCATCGCTGTACTTGCAGTAATCGCGTATCATCTGAATTTGGATTTTATTCCGGGCGGACTGCTCGGTGTAGGGATATTCTTTGTTCTCTCAGGATATTTGATTACAGATATTCTCGTGTCACAGTGGCAGGAACATGGACGCATTTCTCTCGGTGATTTCTGGGTGAGACGGGTAAGGCGTCTGCTTCCAGGCATGCTGACCATGACAGCTGTGGTGATGATCTGGTTGGCCTGTACAGACCCATCGCGGCTCGCTGCGCTTCGTGGTGATATCGTTTCGGGTGTATTATACATAAGCAATTGGTGGTATATCTTTCACAACGTTTCCTATTTCGAAAGTTTTGGCCCTCCATCACCGTTTGGACATTTCTGGTCACTGGCTGTGGAAGAGCAATTTTATCTTATATGGCCTCTTCTACTGATCGCAGCAATCGTAGTGTTCAAAAGAAAGGGATGGCTGGTCGTCTTCATTGTTGTCGCAGCTGAATTATCTGCTGGCGCAATGGCCATCATGTATAATCCCGATTTGGACCCGAGCCGTGTATATTATGGAACAGACACGCGGGCATTTGCACTGCTTGCTGGTGCTGCTCTTGCCGTGGTGTGGCCTAGTCGCAAGCTGTCGAACTCTCTGTCTGGCATGAATCGGCTTGTGCTCGATGTGTCGGGACTTGCTGCGCTCGCTTTATTAATCTACATGATGCTGAACAGCAGTGAATATGATCCGTTTCTGTATCAAGGGGGCATGGTGCTTCAGGCTATAGCAACAACGTTGCTGGTAGCGGTGTTGGCTCACCCATCGTCTTTCCTGGCACGTATCATTGGCGAGAAGCCATTACGCTGGATCGGAGAGCGATCCTACGGATTATATCTGTGGCATTATCCTGTTATTATTTTAACCAATCCCGCGGTGGATACGGGAGGAGCACATCCTGTACGAATCATTTTACAGGTTGCTGCAACGGTTGTGCTGGCCTCATTGTCCCTTAAATATATTGAAAATCCGATTCGGTACAATGGATTCCGTGATTCTTGGTCCCGATTATGGGGAAGAGGACGGTCATCGATCGGTATACGTAACGTATGGTGGAAGCGTGCAGGTCTGTTGATGACAATTCTGCTGTTGTCCTATACGGTATCTCAGATGATGGTCTCCCATGCAGCGAACTCCGACTCCCATTCGGTATCGATGTCCAACACATTGAATGGAGAGAATTCCGTAGCAGAGGAACAGGGGCAGGATGTGTTGCCAGCTATTACAGCGACGTCAGGCTCTGGGCAAAAGAACGATGCTCATACCCATAAACCGGAAGCAGGAACAAAAGATGATCTGGGGAAAAATGAGAAGCCAACAGGAGAGTCTGCTCCAGACTCGAAACCTGGTGACCAAGACAATTCAGTGAATCCTGGCAAGGATGGTCAGTCTGAAGATAAGCCGGCTGATGACTCCGTGACTAACGAGAATGATACATCGGATGACGCTGGAGCGAATCAATCCGATGATACAGATCATACGGATGATGCACCTGATTCATCTCAGGACAATGAAGAAACAGCGCCTCCTGCCCAGGATGGCAAGATTCATTATACCGTCATTGGAGATTCGGTGATTTTGGATGCAAAACCGTATCTGGAGCAAAGTATATCTGGTGTGTACGTGGACGGACATGTCGGTCGTCAGATGTGGCAGGCTGGTGATGTATTGGAAGGTCTGAAGCGAAACAACCAAATGGGCAGCAAGGTGGTGCTGGAGCTCGGGACGAATGGTTCCTTTAACTCCAAAAACTTGAATGCTGTGCTTGATTATCTGAAGGATGAGGATCGGGTATATCTGGTTACTGTGCGAGTACCTCGTCCGTGGGAACGAACGGTGAACAGGGCGTTGAATGAGGCAGCATCCAAATACAGCAATGTCTCGTTGATTGACTGGAACAGTGCAAGTGAGGGACATGACGAATATTTTGAAAAAGATGGCGTACATCTCACTACGCAAGGGTCCGAAGCTTTTGCAGATCTGGTGAAAAACAGTATCCAATAATACGCAATCCATATTTAATACGATTTAGCACTTATTCATTATATATAGCCTGGGGTGAAGCTGCCGACGGCTGCAACAAGAAAGAGCTCTCATTGTGAGGGCTCTTTTTAGTTGTTATGAACAAATAAGTCAGCAAAGTAAGTTCCAAACAGGGGAACCGATATTTTTCACCCCTGCATCCGTGGATCGTCACCTTACGGTATGATAGCGTTACCATTTACAATAAGTGTATTCAAATCGCCGAGGGGGAATATAGAGATGTTGAAAAAATGGCTTTCGGGTTTCCTGGTAATAGCATTGTTCTCCATTATTCTTGCTGGCTGTGCTGGTGGGGACACTTCAGAAGGAGGCAGCGGCAATGACAAAGTAACCGTCACTCTCTGGCACAACTGGACCGGACAGGATGCAAAGGCGGTTGCGATGCGCCAAATTATTGAAGATTTTCGCGCTGCGCATCCAGATATTGAAGTTGTGGATGAAGGCTTGCCAACAGATGGTCTCAAAACACGGCTTCGCACGGTGGCAGCTGCCAACGAGATGCCAGACCTGTTCGTGATGTGGCCGGATGCTATGACTAAGGAATTTGTAAAAGGGGATCTGTTACAGCCCATTAATGCAGAGCTGGACGCAAAGCCGGAGTGGGAAGATAACTTTATCCCGAATGCATTGGACGGATACACCGTAGACGGGAATATCTACTCCGTGCCCATGAATCTGGCGCCGAGTTCCTTCATTTATTATAATGAAGCTCTTTTCAAGCAGTACAACGTAAAAGTGCCTGAGACATGGGCGGAACTGGAACAAGCGATTGCTACTTTTAATCAAAATAAAGTCATTCCCATGGCACTTGGCAACAAGGCCAACTGGGTAGCTCAATCAACGATATTCAGTACACTGGCTGATCGGATTACCGGCACAGACTGGTTCCTGAAAGCGGCAGCACAAGAGGGTGCAAGCTTTACCGATCCACAATTTATTGAAGCCTTGAACAAGATGCAGGAGCTTGGCAACACCAAAGCATTCCAAGATGGATTCAATAGTATCGACGAGACACAGATGATGCAGCTTTATTTCCAAGGTAAGGCAGCGATGGTCATGAACGGCGGATGGGCCTTGGCTAATCTGGTGAACAATGCACCTGAAGAGGTGTTGAACAACACACATATTACGATTCTTCCTCCAGTGGACGGAGGTCAGGGTGAACCAAGAACAACATCCGGTGTTGTAGGAACCGGGTTGGGTGTAAGTAAAAAGCTGAGCGGTGCGCAAAAAGAGGCAGCGATGGAGCTGTTCTACGCGCTGGCAGGACCTGATGGTCAGAAGGCCACATTGGATAGCAGCACATTGGTGAGTTACAAGATTGATCTGGACAAAACCAAAGCACATCCATTGTTCGTAGAATTATATGATCTGATGCAGGAAGTGAAGATTACGCCAGTATACGATTCCAAGCTGGGATCGGCAACGGTTGAGGTTATTAACAATGCGTTGCAAGAGTTGCTTATGGGCGGCAAGGCCGAAGAGATCGCAGCCAAAATTCAGGCGGCTCAAGCCAATGCAGTTAGTCAGTAACGATTCGTTAAAACCCCTTCCCGGCAGGGGAGGGGTTTTAAGTATGGATGGGATAGTCAGTTGCAATTTGGTAAAGGTATTTATGGAGGGGAAGTGAACAGATGAACGCACTGCGCAGTCGGCGTTTTATTATGCTGGGGCTGGCCCCGGCAGTCATCATTTATGCATTGTTTGTATTTGTACCGGTCGTGTGGTCGGCATACTACGGTTTCTTCAACTGGTCCGGCATTGGCGCATCCAAATATATTGGTGTGGATAATTACGTGGAGATCTGGCATGATCCTGTGTTTTGGCGGGCACTGAAAAATAACGTTATTTTTGTGTTGGCATCTGTGTTTGGACAAATTCCGTTAGCGTTGATGTTGGCGGTCATATTACACAAAAGTAATCCATTACAGCGGTTTCTGCGCTCAGCCGTATTTCTGCCGATGGTGTTATCCACTGTAGTTATCGGTATGATCTGGCAGTATATCTATCATCCGCAGATCGGGATATTGAACTTTCTGCTGGACGCTCTGGGGCTGGAAAGTTGGAAGCTGCAATGGCTTTCCGATGACAAGATTGCCATTTTCTCATTGGTACCGCCGCTGCTCTGGAGCTTTGTCGGGTTGTATCTGATTATCTTTATCTCGGCACTACAGAATATTCCAGGCGAGATTCATGATGCTGCCAAAATAGACGGTGCTTCAGGAATCCGGAAACTGGTATCGGTCTCTTTGCCCATAATCTGGGGTACAGTTCAGGTTGCAATCATTCTATGTATTTCGGGTAGTCTGAAATCATTCGATCTGGTCTACATCATGACCAAGGGTGGTCCGGCACATGCGACGGAACTGCTTGCAACGTATATGTACAATTCAACCTTTACAACATATCGATATGGTTTTGGTAGTGCGATCTCCACAACCATCGTACTGATCTCCCTGCTGCTGATCGGAACAAGCCAGTGGGCGACCAGTCGCAAACGAAAAGAGAATCAGTAGAGAGGAGGAGCTATCATGCGCGTGACACCTGTATCCATGCCATCACCACGAAGCAGCTCGGGCCATCCGATTCGCCGCCTACGTAGCGGAATTGTTTGGACGCTGCTAACGGTCTATGGTATTTTAACATTGTATCCGTTCTACTGGCTCGTGATTAGTGCATTCAAAACAAATGAAGATTTCTATAGCAGGCCCTTTGGTCTGCCGGAAAACTGGAATGTTGCCAATTTCAGCAATGCATGGGAAAGCTCCAGGCTAGGGACTGCTTTTGGCAATTCACTAATCGTATCGGTGGGGTCACTTATTCTGACGCTGTTCATTGCAGCGCTTGCTTCATTCATCCTGGCTCGTTTCCAGTTTCGCTGGAAAGGGTTAATCATGACCTTTTTTGTTGTTGGTATGCTCATTCCGATCCATAGTACACTTGTCCCCTTATTTATTTTAATGAAACAGATGTCCCTGCTAAATACGTACTGGGCATTAATATTACCTTATACGGCTTTTGCATTGCCTACGGCTATTTTTGTGCTTACTGCTTATCTGACAAGTGTTCCACGTGATATTGAAGAGGCAGCTTTCATTGATGGAACAGGACTTTGGGGGCTGTTTACCCGGATCATGTTACCGATGTCCGTCCCTGCGTTGTCTACGGTTACGATCCTGAGTTTCTTGCATGCGTGGAATGACTTTTCATTTGCGCTTGTATTCATCAACAAAACCGGATTGAAAACGTTACCGCTGGCCATTGCGAACTTTGCGGATGGGTATCAAACCGATTACGGCTTAACACTTGCCGCCATGACACTTTCGGTCATTCCAACCATTATCTTGTATCTCATATTCCAGGAACAGGTTATGAAAGGCATGACAGCCGGAGCGGTCAAAGGATAAGCGAAAGCGCATCCAGAGGAGGAGAAACGTTTGGCACGCTGGCTCACATCTTCGTTACAAAGGAAGCTATCGGTCGTCGTGACTGCTTCAATGATTGTGCCATTGCTGGCCTTGGGTCTGTTCGCCTTTCTGATCTCTTCCCGCATTACAGAGCAAAAAACAAAACTGTCCGGCATGGATACGCTAAAACAGGTGGAAGCAAATCTTCGTTATATGCTGCAAGATGCCGAGAACCTATCGATTTTTCTGATTGGAGAACGGGACATCCAGCAGTATCTTAGCCACAATGAAGATCATGAGCTGGACCGGGTGGATATCCTGGGCAGGATGACCAATCTGGCTGCTTCCAAGAAATATATTGCGAACATCGCCATATATCCAAGCCGATTCGATGCTACATTGTCTACGGCTACCTGGTATGAATACAATAATTCAAGCTTATCTTATCCACTGGTACCGAACGGAGAAGCAGTGAAAAAATGGACGGGGGTATATCTGGTCCAGAATTATGCGGGTATACAAAATGTGATCACATTGGTTCGGCCAATCCGCAGTATCCATGATTATCGACCCATCGGCTGGTTAGCCATTAGTCTGGATGAGAAGGCCATATCTAAGGGATGGGCCGCTCTGGGATTAGGCAGAGGGCAAGGCAGACTGGAGCTCATCGGCAGTTCTGGAGAGATTCTGTCTTCAATGGACAAATCCCGGCTTGGACTTAAGTTGGAGCAGGTCGAACCAGGAGTCACAACGTTAATTCAGGATGGCGGTAGCGGAACAACCACATATGGCAGTGGTGACGATAAACGGACATTGCTCTATTATCCGGAAGAATTGACGGGGTGGACGTTGGTTGGAACAGTCCCTTACGACCAGTACAAGTCCGAGAATCGGTACATTCTTATTCTGACCGGTTGCGCCGTTGCCATGTCTGCTGCGATCAGTGCTGGCTTGGTCTGGTTTACGGTACGGCGTGTGACGAGGCCGCTTCGCGTGCTTACCCGGCATCTGTCCCGAATTGATCCGGAACGTCCTCTTCCGCTGTTCCGGTCCGAAAGTGATGACGAGATTGGCAGGCTTGGGGAGAGTTATAATCTGCTTGGTGCACATATTCAGTTATTGAAGGAAGAGGTTATTCGCGGTGAAGCTCGCAAAAAAGAAGCGGATCTTCGGGTGCTTCAGGCGCAGATTAACCCGCACTTTCTGTATAACACACTCTCTTCAATTCATTGGATTGCCTTGATGTCTGAAGAGAAGCGGATCGCGGATATGGTTGAGGGCCTGAGTGATTTTCTGCGTATCAGCTTGAATAATGGTCAGGATTACTGCCCTGTGGAACAGGAGATTGCTCATATTCGCCATTATGTGCGTGTGCAGTCGATTCGTTTCCCTGATCAATTTGTGTTGCATTATATCGTAGATCCAGCGCTTGAGAAGCGAATGATGCTGAAGCTATTGCTGCAACCGCTTGTTGAGAACGCCATGATTCATGGTATTCAGCCCAAAGCAGGCATGGGTACTATCACCATAATGATTCGCAAGGACCCGGATAATGAACAGATGAATGTGCTGGTGCTGGATGATGGTGTCGGCATGGAGCCGGACAGGCTGGAACAATTAAGGATAAGTATTAGGGAATGGAAGGGAAAACAGCCGAAAAAAAAGCTAAACCAAGGCGGTTATGGGCTCTGCAATGTGAATGAGAGACTGCTGCTCCATTATGGAGCGGATGCACAGCTTGAAGTAGACAGCAGGGTTGGAGGAGGTACCCGGATTTCGTTTTCCATTCCAATCTTGGAGGGTTCGCCATGAGACTATTAATTGTTGATGATGAAGTGATTATCCGTACAGGGCTTGCCAGCGTTATCGCTTGGCATGAACTCGGAATTGAACTTCTTCAACCTGCTGCCTCGGCAGAGGAGGCGTTAACACGCATGGCCGAGGAACGTCCGCATATCCTGATGACGGATATTCGGATGACAGGCAGATCAGGGCTGGAACTGGCAGAAGAGGGACTGCGATTGTTACCTGAGCTGGAGGTCATTATTTTGTCCGGATACGATGACTTTTCTTATGCCCAACAGGCGATTCGCCAAGGTGTTACAGATTATCTGCTCAAAACAAGTAAGCCGGAAGAGATCATCAAGACCGTATTACAGGCCAAACAGCGAATCACGGAACGTTGGGCAGAGAAGTCCAGAGAGGGACAGCTTATGCGGGAGAATCGGGAGCGGTTATTTGCCGGGTGGATCATTGATGGTGACACCGCTTCGGGTCATTTTCCTTCATTTTTGCGATCTGATGCTGGACTAGAGGCAGCGGTTGATGGCCTTGATGATGAACAGATTCTCAGACAAGTCATTGTTCTTCGAGCAGAGGGTTGGGATCAATCCTCGGACGCGCTATTACGATTTGCGATGCAGAATACCCTGGAGGATATGCTACCTGGTGCCATTGCTCATGTAGAGAAACAGCAAATTATCTGTGTAGTTTCATGGCCGTCTGTGGATCAGGAATATCCGTTCAGGCTGGAGAGTGCATTACGTCGGCTGGAGCAATTACTGAAGTGCACCCTGCGCGCAGCGGTAGGTCTGCCTGTGCGTGGATATGCAGATCTGCACGAAAGCTACAGAACTGCTTCAACTGCATTCCGATATCGGGGTTTGATGGATTATAAAGTATGGCATTATGAGCACGTTCAGGATCGCCAAGGTGGTAAAACTGTACTTACACACGAAGAGGAGACCACACTTGGCACATTATTGCTGGATAATGATTCAGTCACGTTAACGACATGGACGCGAGAACTTGTGGCTAATCTGATTACAGAACCGGAGGTCACACCAGAATCGTTCAGTGCTTGTCTGCACTCAGCGGTCATTGCAGGTCATCGCTGGCTTACCCGCACAATGCGAGCTACAGGGCGTGAAGAAACCGCAAGGCTCGAACCCTGGATGCCCGAACCGGATGCCGAACCTGTAGATCTTGGGGATATGTTGTTCCAGCATCTGTATGGTCTGATGCATGTCTATCATAGCCGAATGGGTCAGGGACAGGCTGCCCATGTGCAAAAGGCTATTGGTTATATTGAATCATCATTGGCACACGATATTAATTTGCAGCTGGTAGCTGGACATGTTCATTTGCATCCCGGTCACCTCAGTGAACTGTTTAAAAAAGAAATGGGTGTGACCTTCGGAGATTTTGTCACCGATATGCGTATACGAAGAGCGATGGATATGCTCGCGGTGTCTCCAGCGAAGGTCAGTGAAGTCGCTGCCATCAGCGGCTACGAAGACGTGAAATATTTTAGCAGGCTGTTCAAAAAACATACGGGCAAGACCCCGAGTGAATATCGCGAAGAGGCGTTGTCGTTCAAGCCTTCGGGAAGTTAGAAATGAGCAGATTAGGAAGCAGGCCTTGCATTTCTGCAAACGTTTTCGATATGGTATTACTCAGGTTTCCTGGAGAGTGAGGGCGTACTGATGAAGATCCATAGTTCAAGTCAGGATTTATCGGGACAATGGAAGATACAGCATTTTGAAGTTGGAGAGAAGCGGGCAATGGATGTGGCAGCTGCTGCACTGGATGACCGTTTCTGGATTGGGGCTGAAGTGCCTGGCGATGTACACGCTGCACTAGTTGAGCGCAGTATCATTGATCCGCCCTATTACGGACATAATGATGCCAAAAGTCGCTGGATTGAGCAAAAGGAATGGTGGTACCGCACAACCTTCAATCTGGTGATAGATGCAGAGACGGAGGAGCACTTTGAATTGGTGTTCGAAGGATTGGATACGTTTGCAACGGTATATGTCAACGGCCATGAGGTTGGGAAAACGGCCAATATGCTTATGTCACATACGTTTAATGTAACGTCTCTGGTACGCAGCGGCTGGAATGCGATTGCTGTCAAGTTTGACCCGCTTCACCTGCATCACCGGGACAAAGAAACCTTTGACTGGTCCTCGTATACGAAGGAACGGCCATGGTTGCGCAAAGCAGCGATGAACTTTGGCTGGGACTGGGGTCCACGCATGGTTACGGTGGGGATCTGGGGTGCTGTACGGCTGGAAAAACGAACAATCGCCAAGCTGGAAAATGTGTATGCTTGTACGGAATCAGTCAGTTCAGAGCTGGTTGTCTTACATGTCACGGCGGATGTGAAGTCGGTCTTGTCTTACCGTAGCAGACAGAAACGTGAGCAGGCTGTGGTTGCGACCTGTAATGTTCGTCTGTTGGATCGCAGCGGACACGAGGTGGCAGGTGTCACTGAACTACCCGTAGAGGGTGGGAAAGCGGATACCACATTAAACGTTACGTCACCGCAGTTATGGTGGACTCATGATCTGGGTGAGCCGTATCTGTATACGCTGGAGGTTACATTATACGCAGATGGCGTTGAGGTGGATCGTTATAGCGAGCCTTATGGGTTACGAACGATTGAGCTGGCTCTTCACAATGAACGGGGTGAAGATACATTTACTTTTATTCTGAACGGAGTCAAAGTATATGCCAAGGGTGCCAACTGGATTCCGGCTGATCATCTGATTGGCGCCATCCCGAACTCCCGGTATCGTGAGCTTGTCGAGCTGTCGGTGGAAGGGCATATGAACATGCTGCGTGTCTGGGCTGGTGGTATATATGAGAAGGATGTCTTCTACGATGAGTGTGATCGGCAAGGGGTGTTGGTGTGGCAGGATTTTGCATTCGCGAACGCATTGTTCCCGGATTTCAATCGTGATTTCATGGATAATGTACGGCAAGAGGTAGAAAACAATGTCCTGCGCCTGCGTAACCGTGCCTCGCTTGCCATCTGGTGTGGGAATAATGAAATAGATTGGCTCTATGATATGAAGTTGGCAAGTGGAGATATTACCAGCCCGTTCTACGGCGAACTTATCTATCATGAGCTGATCCCTGAGGTGCTGGAACGACTGGATCTGTCTCGTCCATACTGGCCTTCTTCGCCGTTCGGGGACAGCAACGGTCAGGACGCCAATGATCCCGATGTCGGGGATCGCCACAACTGGCAGGTATGGCATGGTTCGGTCTATCCAAGGAAGCATGGAGAGCCGCCGCTGCTGGACTACAGCATTGAAGGTGTAGCGTTCAAAAATTATAAAAAGGATCATGCGCTGTTCAGCAGTGAATTTGGTATGCACGCCTCGGCCAATCGTTACACACTGGAGAAAAATATGCCCGCTGGTCAGTTTTACTGGGGCAGTCCGGAGATGGCCTATCGTAACAAAGATACCAATCACCAGAAAGGTATTCTGCTAATGGAGGGTTACACAGGCATTCCCCAAAATATAGAAGAGTATATGAACTACTCCATGCTGACTCAAGCGGAAGGGCTGCGATATGGAATTGAGCATTTCCGGCGCATCAATCACCGTAACAGCGGTGCGCTTGTATGGCAATTGAACGATAGTTGGCCAGGAACAAGCTGGTCCATGATTGATTATGAACTGCTGCCGAAGGCATCTTTTTATTATGGGAAAATATTCTTTCATCCTGTTCTGTTGTCACTGGAGCATGAGCCGGGGGAGCCGCTTGCGTTGTGGGTTGTGAATGATACTCGGGACGTCATGAAAGGCCAGCTGCGGATCAATGTCTACGAATTGCATGGAGAGAAGATCTATTCGAGCACACATGCTGTTGAAGTAACATCTCAAACCTCACTGTGTATTGCTGAATTAACTGAGGCAGAGGTGCTACAGGGCAGACATGCGGAGGAAGTAATGGTTGAGTTGGTATCCGAAGGGTTTGCAGCGCCGATCAATCGGTACTTCTTACGTGATCCTAAAGACGTGACATTGCCGGAGTCTCAATTGAGTGTACATGTGAACGAGGAGGAGCAGTCTGTTACGGTTACGGCCAGTGGTGCGATTGCACGATTGGTGAAGCTGGAGCTTCCCCTTGGACGTGTCCGATTCAGTGACAATTATTTCGATCTGCTCCCCGGTGAGAGCCGAACAGTGAGACTTCGTCATCCAGAGCAGTCGTCTCTGCCTCTGACGGAACTTCGAGTTAGTGCCATGAACGGCAGAGAAGGATAAGATATTAATAACAGACTTCGATTCTTATTCGAGGTTTAAGGTGGTCATCCTGATCAGGGAGGCCACCTTTTTTTTGCTTTTGGAGCAGTTGAGATCATGTCGTTGTGTCAGGTGATCTTGTCCTTATTCCACAAGCGGAACTTCCAATCGGGTTCACATCTTGGCACATTCGGGTTAGAATGATAAAGAAATCGTTTTCAAAAGGAGGTGGATTCATGTCATTTGTCTTTTATCCGGAGATGGTTATATTCATTCTGATGTTGATCCTGCTGATTATTGGTATTGTATATATCGTTCGTAAAAGCAAACAAGTATTGCGCCGCTTAAGCAATCTGGAGAAAGCATTATATGAAAAAGATAACATCTCATCCTATCCGAAGGACGTTGATACTGTACAAGAAGGAGCACCCAAAGAAGACACGTTTGCTCCACGCAAACGAAAATGAAGAAGGATACAGAATTACATAAAAAAGATAAACCAACAAACCAAACAGCCGATTCTTCTCTATGATGAAGTGATCGGCTGTTTGGGCATGTAGGCATATATCCGGTTTAATGGGTTTTAAAGAAAAGATTCATAACGCTGTTGGAAAGAGGATTCCATCTCCACTTGTCGTGCAAGTTGCTGCTGTACCTTTGCACCGCGAATCGTCTTAAGTTTCTGAAGTTGTGCAGTGGAACTGAATTGATCTGCAGCCATTTGAACAAGCAATTCCGAGAGCACATCCGCATCTTCGAGCGCGGCATTAAGTCCAAACGCACCGGTTGGGGTCATGGTATGAGCGGCATCACCGATGAGAACAACATTGTCTTGTGCCCACGACTGGCAATAGCTGCTTTCGACAGATAACAGAACAAAATCACTCCAGCTCTGAATGTTGGCAGCTACAGAATCAGACAGGCAAGGAAATGCGGATACAAGTTTATCTACAAATGGAGCTATCGGTTGCTCTCGCAGCTTGGAGTAAGCTCCTTCGGGGATGTTCCATCCAATCTGAACATAACCGCCGAATTGTGAGAACAGTGCGAGCTGTTGCCCATCCATGCTGGCCATTCGAACAGCGGGTTCCCAACCTACAGGTGCCGGAATGCGCGCCCACAGCAGATCATACCCGTGCTTGCGAATCTCCGGTGTCAAACCGGAATGTTTGCGTACAGCAGAGTATCTGCCATCAGCACCGACAATAACAGATGCTTCAATGGAGGCAGGAACGCCGCTCTGCCGAATGTTAATACCAACGATCTGGCCTTTCTTGTCTCGTAGCAAACCGGTCATGATGGTATTAAACAGTACTTGTTCATTTGAGTTGTGCTGCTGAGCATGCGATACGATGGCTTCCAGGAGATGATCTTGGGGTACATGAATACCAACATGAGATTCTCCATTGCCCGGTGATACCGTATAAATAATGTGCCCGTTCTCCCAATACTGAATCTGTTCCAAGAGTAACGCTCCGCGTTCCTGGATGAGGGAATAGAGGCCGTGTTTATTTAAAATGGATTCGCCGTCCACATTGAGCAACTCCCCGCGAAACGACTTGTGCAGGTGGGGCTGCCGCTCAATGAGCATCGTGGAGATTCCTTTTTGATTCAGTAAATAAGAAAGCAAAGCACCGCCAGGTCCAGCGCCGACGATGCAAACATCCGTTTTTAATTGTGATTGTGTATTCTGATTCATGTGCATAAGTCCCTTGCATTATAATGGTGACGCTTTATTTACTTTATAACAACAGATTTATTAAAATCATTAAGTAACTAAAAGTAACTTTAAAGATATAGGTTATTATAAACAAACCCGTTGCCATAATGCAATAGGTGAAACCTAAAATAAAACACAAGTCTTCCGGTCGAGTAAAGGGTGTCTAATGCAAGCGTATTTTTCACAAACATCATAGTGTAAATATGTTACAATATAAGGTAGGTTATGATGAAAGGCAGGAGGAACGTTTATGAGCCCGGATACGGAGCGAAACTCTCAATTGGCAAATGTAGATCAATTGTTGGAGGCCTTCTTCAGATATAAAAATAAAGTATTGGATCAGCAGCAGAAGAACGAAACCAACTGTAAACTGAATCCGACAAAAAGTCATATATTGGGCATGATTTTACGTGAAAAACGCTGCATGGCGGTTGATGTGGCCAGACAACTCAGTTTGTCTTCCGGCGCAACCACCATTGTACTGAATCAACTGGAGACGGAAGGGTTGATCCAGCGTGTGCGCAGTGAAGAAGATCGGAGAATTGTGTGGCTGTCCTTAACGGATGAAGGCGCGCAGCTTGCCAAGACACTTAATGCGAATCGCGGCCGAATGACGTGGGAATTGTTGCAAGCACTTTCCGAAGAGGAGCAACAGCAGATGTTTGGCATGCTGAAGAAAATTGAACTGAAACTGCTGGAGAACATGAAGTCGTTTGAGCAGATCCACCGGTAGTCCATATATGACTTGATTCCTTGAAGACGTCAGTCCTCATGAGTTCGTCCCTAATTGCGGAGGGGTGAGCCTTGAAGACTGGCGTTTTTGAGTTTGTTTATAAATGAAAGCGAACCACATGATCCGTCAAGCCTTTCTGGATCAAAACTTCTTTTTGTTTGCTGCCCATCAGGTCAAAGTGGGGAAATGGCTGCCGCCGATGAATGTATCGCGGGTCCAGCCCATGATGGTTGCACCAACGTTCGAGACGTTCCAGATCTGCGCAGCCAACTTTGGTGACACTGGTGATACCGGGGAATCGGTTGTCAATCCAGAAATGAGTGAGGTACGCAATCTCACCACGAGCCACTTGTTCCTTCCACGCAGCAAGCTCTTGTCGTTTAATTCCAAATGCCATAGATGCAAGTTCCTTTCCAAACGGGTATTGTCCTGAGCATATTGTAACATCTTATATACAGAATTCATCAGAATTCTTTCATTCAGACTGGTCTGAGACCAGTTGAATGGGTATATGTATATGACAACATTTTTATAATAAAGGTTGGATTATGTTAAAATAAACCTATACAACAAAGGTTTCACCACCTCTATAGCGGAAAGGGATTGTCATCATGGAAATATTTATTGCCGTACTTGTCTTACTGGTACTGATCGGTTTATCGAACATCCTGAACCGGTTTGTACCCTTTATTCCCATTCCGCTCATTCAAATCGTGCTTGGTGTAGCTATAGCTTTGCTTCCCGCAGGTGTTCACCTGCCGTTGAATCCGGAATTGTTCTTTGTGCTGTTCATCGCACCTTTGTTATACAACGACGGTAAACGAACACCAAGGAATGAATTATGGAATCTCCGTGCACCGATACTTCTGCTTGCGCTGGGACTTGTGTTCGTGACGGTGGTCGTGGCGGGATATGCCATTCACTGGCTGATTCCTTCGATTCCGTTACCTGCTGCTTTTGCTCTTGCAGCCATATTGTCCCCGACAGACGCTGTGGCTGTTGGTGCCATGGCAGGGCGGGTACATTTGCCCAAAGGAATACATAGGCTTCTTGAAGGTGAAGCATTAATGAATGATGCATCCGGCTTGGTCGCCTTCAAATTCGCCATTGCAGCCACGGTTACAGGTGTGTTTTCCCTGGCGCAGGCAACCTTCAGTTTTATTCTCATTGCTATTGGCGGACTTCTCGTCGGGGCATTGTTATCTTTTCTGTTAATCAGGCTTGGGATGTGGATTCGCAGGCTGGGCATGGAAGATGTAACTATTCACATGCTGCTGCAAATCCTGACGCCATTTATCATCTATCTGGTGAGTGAAGAAATTGGGGTATCAGGTATTCTTGCGGTAGTGGCAGGCGGTATTATCCACGCCATTGAGCGTGACCGTGCTGAATCGGTTCAGTTGAAAATGCAGGTGGTATCTGCGAGCACATGGTCAGTCATTTTATTTATACTAAATGGTCTGGTGTTCGTTATTCTGGGTGTACAGGTCCCGGATGTGCTGAGTACCATTTTTGAAAATGTTTCGTTTAATAATCTGCAGGTGTTGGGATATGTGGGCTTGATCTCGGTGTTACTGCTGGTTCTGCGCTTTCTCTGGATCTATCTGTTCTGGCAAGGGAATGAATTGCTGCGTACCAAATCCTCAATTGGCAGGCCCAGATTCAAGGATATTACGATCATTTCCCTCTCTGGGGTGCGGGGGGCTGTAACATTGGCGGGTGCCTTCTCCATTCCTTATGTGCTTCAGGATGGATCACCTTTCCCTGAGCGGGATCTGATTATTTTCCTAGCGGCAGGGGTTATCCTCTTTTCCCTGATTGCTGCGAGCGTGTTTCTTCCGGTTCTGGCCAAGGACGATGGGAAATCCATAGAAGAAACACCGCAGAAGTCAGAACGAAAAGCACATGACATTATGCTGAATGCGGCAATACGGGCTGTCAAATCCGAAATGAACGATGAGAACAAAGCTGCGGCTCTCGCGGTTGTCTCCGACTTGTCCAAATACATCAGGCAGGCCGCAGGTCAGCTTACCGCCGGTAAACGCAAAGATATTCAGAAACAAGAAACGGCTATTAACCTGATTGCCACTCGTGCGGAGCGTAAAGAAATCGAAGTGATGCTGGACGAAAATGCAATTGCTTCTGATGCGGCCTTCAAATGTGACAGCTGGCTGGATCGCAAGGAAATGATGCTGGCCAATCGCGCAGACACTCAGATTATGACATCAATCAGCGAGATCGGGCGTGTGCTGGGTCATCTGTTCGCCAATCGATCCCAGAAGCCGAGTCAACCATTCATGCTTGAAAATGCAGAACTGTTCCGTCAGGTGAAGCTACGTACCTCTGAAGCGGCAATTAAGTCTATACGTGCCCATATGAACGATGGGAATCGAATTGTAGCTCTGTCGGTCATCGCCAAGTATGAGCGTGTGATTGCCAAATTGCGAACCTTGAACCAAGGGAAAACGGAAGATCCGTTTAATCAGGAGAAATTGGAGTTGCAGATGGTGGCGATTCAGGAACAGCGTAATACAGTGCAACAACTGTATGAAAACGGTGAAATCACCCGTGATGTGGCTGCCAAATTGCGCCGGTTTATTAACGACGTTGAAGCGACTGCGCTGAAAAACACCTAACCCGATAAATCCGATATTTTAAATGTGCTAAACGGTTTGATATAATATGGGACAAGAAAGACGTTACAACTAAATTGTACTTATTAGATCAGTGAAGGAGAGATGAGACATGGCAGAACAACAAATTCGGTTGGGCAAGACAGATCTGATCGTGAATCCTATTGGACTGGGTGCGAATGCAGTAGGCGGACATAATATCTATCCGGACATGCTGAATGATGAGACAGGTAAGGAAGTAGTTCGTACAGCTTTGAAACAAGGTATTAACTTTGTGGATACGGCATACATCTATGGACCGGAGCATTCCGAACGACTGATCGGCGAAGTATTGAAGGAAACTGGTCAGCGGCAGAATACCATCATTGCAACCAAGGCAGCTCACAAATTAGTGGATGGCAAGATTGTCATAGATAACTCTCCTGCTTTTCTGAAAACATCCGTTGATGAGGCGTTGAAACGTCTGCAAACCGATTACATTGATCTGTTCTACATCCACTTTCCGGATGAACATACGCCTAAGGATGAAGCGGTAGATACGTTAAAACAATTGAAAGACGCTGGCAAAATTCGTGCCATTGGCGTATCTAATTTCTCCATTGATCAGTTGCGTGAAGCCAACAAGGACGGGCATGTAGACGTACTGCAATCTGAATATAATCTGTTCAAAAGAGAAGCGGAGAAAGAGCTGTTGCCGTATACGGCTGAGCATAACATTTCTTTTGTGCCCTACTTCCCACTGGCTGCGGGACTGCTGGGCGGTAAATATAATCGCAATACAACCTTTCAGGATGGACGGGCGAAGAACCCGCTGTTCACAGGTGAAGCTTTTATTGACAATCTCGATAAAGTTGAGCAACTGCGCAGCATAGCTCAATCCAAAGATGTTGAGGTTGCTCATCTGGTTCTGGCCTGGTACTTGACTCAGCCTTCTATTGATGCATTGATTCCGGGTGCCAAGCGACCGGAGCAGGTCATTAACAATCTGCAAACATTAAATGTGGAATTAACTGCTGAGGAAATTGCAGTCGTGGATCAGATCTTTCGTTAATGAGTTCGGGTGAATCGGGAAATGCTAACAGGGAGTTTACGTATGAAGACAAAGTGAGGACACAACATGAACCTGAAGGCAGCCCGATTCATCGGATTGTTCACGCTAATTATTGCGCTGGGCAGCAGTTCTGCCTATGCGAAGCCTGTACAGAAGAACCGACAGTATTATGAGGAACGAGGAGAGATCGTGTGGGAGGTTCCCACACAGGATAAACTCATCGCCCTGACCTTTGATGATGGACCAGATCCGATTCAGACTCCGCAGATTCTGGCGTTGCTTCAGCAATACCAAGCCAAAGGAACCTTTTTTGTACTTGGCAAATGGGCAGATAAATTTCCTGAACTGATTAAGCAGGAACAGCTCGAAGGGCATGAAATCGCCAATCATACGTATGCGCACACGTATGCAGTTCGATCAACTAGTGCGGACAAGTACATGAAGGATATGAATGCAGCGGAAAGTTCCATCATTGAAGCGGGTGCGGAGCGCCCCTTGTTGTTCAGGCCACCGGGCGGTTATTACAATGACATGGTCATTCAGGCTGCCAAACAAAAAGGGTATACCATTGTACTCTGGTCCTGGCATCAGGATACACGGGACTGGGCTTCTCCAGGTGTATCGGTCATTGTTAAAAAAGTACTGAATAACGCACGCAATGGGGATATTGTACTCTTCCACGATAAGGTGGAAGGCAAGTCCCATACGGTAACTGCACTCAAAACAATCCTGCCGAAGTTACAGCAGCAGGGATATCGATTCGTGACGGTGTCCGAGCTGCTTGCTGTGAAGGCACGTGAAGCTGCGAAAGATGGGACTTCACCTTCTTCTTCGTTGAAGCACGTGAAGCCCTAAAGATTGCGATTCAATTAGAAACCGCAGGCCTCGGTATGTAGAGACCTGCGGTTTCTTTATATTGATCACGATATGAAACATGAAACCACGAGTGAAGGTTGTTGTGTGTATCCCTTTTGTTTTGAAACCAAAACGTCTACAATAGATGGAGCTTTGTGATGAAGAGCTACTTGATACAAGATATGAATTACAACATAGAGGAGAGTGAATATGATGAATGGACAACAACGAGTGAATATTAAACCGGGTCTTGAAGTGGACATTGTGCTGAAGCAGGACCAAGCTACAGGCAAGTTGACACGTGGCATTGTGAAGGATCTGTTAACCAAGTCACCGACACATCCACATGGAATCAAAGTAAGACTGACGAGCGGTCAAGTGGGACGTGTGAAACAGGTCATTACAGGAGGCTCAAACTAACTGTGGCCCAAGACGGGGAGATGATTACTACCGCAGAAGTAATGGCACATCTGGCTTCGGGTAATGCACGTCAGCAGAACGCGTATCATGTGTTACAGAGCAGTGGATTGCTCGATATATTAGCTGACTATCACCCATTTCCAGCAGGAACGGTACCGATTGATATTGATATTCCGGGTAGTGATCTGGATCTGCTGTGTTATGCAGCGGATCTGGATGCCTTTGAAGCTGAGATGTATGGTCAGATCGGAGCCGTTGGTGAGTTTCAATGTGTTCGTGGCGGGGATCTTCCAGACCAACGTCCTTATGTGACTTGTAATTTGCCAGTGGGACATTGGCCTGTGGAGATTTTTGCCCAATCCGTGCCAGTTAACAGGCAGAATGCATACCTACATATGATCGTAGAGTGGAGATTGTTGCAACTGTGGGGAGACGCGGGACACCGTGAGATCCGCAGACTGAAACAGGCAGGGTGGAAGACGGAGCCTGCTTTTGCTTCTGTACTTGGATTACAGGGAGATCCATATGTGGACATGCTGCATCTGGCCGAGATGAAACGTGAAGATCTCTGGAACTGGGCGCGTTCACGCACGTCTTTTTAAAATGTCTAGACCTTTGGTCAGATCAGAAAGATGGCTACAATTGTTGTTACCGTAAGTCCCAGCAGTACAGGCTTCAGGTTGCGTCTTGCAAGTTCAAAAGGGCTGACTCCGCAGATTGCAGCAGCAGGGATCAATGCCCATGGTATTAGGGTTCCGCCACCTACCCATATGGCTGCAACCTGACCGAGTGCTGTCAGTACAGGTGCGGAATCTGCCGAACCTGCAAACATGGACGCAATCGAGCCAACCAGGGAAATCCCCGAGAACCCCGAACCATCCATTCCGGTCACTGCTCCGGTCACCGTCATTGTAATGGCGCCCACCGTATCATTTAATGGCACCAGTCCAGCAAGTGCGACCCCGAGATCATTCACAATCCCGTGTGAACCTTCAGGAAGAGGGTTGATGAACAACTCCGTAATCGCAGCATCTCCCAGATAAAAAAATGCGGCTATAGGAATAACCGGTCCAAACACCTTGAAACCGAACTGAAATCCTTCTATTAAATAGTTGGTCGTTTCCTCTGGTCCCGCATGTCGATGTGCGGCAAGGGTAACAGCGATCAGTATGACCACAGCGGTTCCGCCAATCAGAGCTGTTGCGTCACCACCTTGCAACTTCAATACAAACATCAGAATCACATCAACTGCGAATAACAGAGGGATAAGCAGAGCGAACACCTTTTGCAAACGGGGTGACATGACTTGATGTTGAACAGGCTGATCAGTGGGTAGGGAGGTGGACACAGCCTCTGATGAGGAAGAAGGTTCCGTGCTCACGGTGCCTGATATAACGTTTGGGGAATGAACAGGTGAACCTGATTTCATCTCTTTGCGCAGCATCCAGAAGGCTGTAAGTGTAGATACGGTGCCCATGACAATGACCAGAGGTATGCTGGCCGTCATGACAGAAGTAACGGGTAGACCGGCTGCATCAGCCGTAAGTTTGGGAGCCCCCTGAATAATGTAATCTCCCGACAGTGCAATCCCATGTCCGAACAGGTTCATGGCAATAGCAGCTCCAATCGGAGGAAGGCCTACACGCACGGCTACAGGAAGCAGTACAGCACCGACCAAAGCTACTGCTGGGGATGGCCAGAAAAATAGCGATACTACCATCATGATCAATCCGATACCCCAATATGCGACCTGAGGAGAACGGATAAACCGGGTGACAGGTGTTACCATGACCTCATTAATGCCGGTTCTGATCAGAACACGGCTCATCGCCACAATAATCGAGATGATGAAGATTGTACTTAACAATTCTTTTGTTGCATAGATAAAACTGCTGAAGATCCCAGCAGCTGACCCGCTTAAGGTTTCGGTTGCCAGAAGTCCAATGGTCATAATACCCGCGACACAGATGATGGTGGTGTCCCTGCGCCGGATCATAACGGCGATGATCAAGACGATAAATGCCAGATAGACATAGTGTAACGCAGTGAGTTGAATATTCATCGAACAGGCCTCCCTACATCCTGGTGACTAACCCGAGGAGTGATATATCGTATGCATGTCAAGATCGGGCGTTCGTGGAGTCCGGGGCTTGCCGCAGCATTTATTTTTAGGGAGAAGCTTCTGAGTTATAAATGAAGGATTTTTTTTACAACTGGAGAATTTATTACAACATGAAGCTTGTTACTCTTGAAATTGGAGCGGATGGAAGTCACCAGAATTGATATGTGAAGGTCACGGGACCCCATAGACAATGGCAAGCAGGGGTGATTACAATAAACATGCCATCATAAGGAAGAAAATAGAAAAAACTATGTTGAACTAAAAGGGCGGGAATCCATAATCCATGAATTTGATCCGTTCACTTCGTTTTAAATTTATAGTGGGTCTTACATTGATCATGCTGCCATTATTCATGCTGCTTTATTACAACAATGTCTACGCCATGAAAGTTGTACGTGACAAAGTATCCCTCACCAATATGAATCATCTCGCCAAGAGTGTGGAGCAGAATGAACGTGTATTACAGGAGACGAATCGGTATTTATATAGTTTGGGCGAGCGGGACCCGGATATTATCTCTCTGTTTTTTCTGAAATACGGTAGTGGCGATTATATCATTGCAAAGCAACGGATTATGAACAAATTCATGACAGATATCGGTTTTTATAATCTAATCGATTCTTTTTTTCTATATGATGCTGTGAATGATGATCTGCTGCTCGCCACTTCAGGCAATTATGATGTCAAAAAGTCGGTTGTGCAGGAGAGTATGCCAGTCCAGATGCAGCAATTGGAAGGGGATATCCAGAAGCCGGAATGGAGCATCGTGCGTGGCGGGACGTGGAATGCGCTGGTGAAAACGGTGCGAATCAACCAGCAGTTCTATGCAGGTGCACTTGTTGATATGAATGCACTGAATCATACACAACAATTCACTGAATCCGGAGATCGGGGAGGCGCAGTCATTGTTGGAACAGACGGTGGTGCACTATCGGATTCCACATTAAATACTGCACAGATTCAGCTGGCTGCAGCGCATCTTCCCGGCCTGAAGAATCCGTATCAGGTTATCTCTGAAGTTGTGAACAAGGGCGAAGCGCGTCAATATTTGATGTTGGGTATTGCTTCGGCCATGTCCGAGATGAATTATATCGTGCTGCTGCCTGAGGAAGACATGATGCGTAACCTCCCGTTTTTCCAGCAGATCATTCGTCTGCTTCCCATTGGTGCTGCAGTAATTCTGGTTACTGCACTGATCTTTTTGCGGCATCTGTTATTCCGCCCAATGAATGCGTTAATCCGAGGCATGAGAAGGGTGAGCCGTGGAGATCTCGATGTGAAGCTGGACCCGCCATCTTCTTCGGAGCTTGAATTTATGACACGAAGTTTCAATCAAATGACCAGTGAGATCAGGCATCTGAAGATTGATGTGTATGAGGAACAGTTGCGGACGCGAGAGGCAGAGTTCAAACAACTGCAGATGCAGATCAATCCTCACTTTTACCTGAATTCACTCAATATTATTCATAGTCTGGCTTCCTTGCAAAAACATGAGTTGGTGCAGCAGATGGCTGGTCATCTGGCCGATTATTTTCGATTCAGTCTGCGTGCAGGCAAACGTGTTATTCGTCTGGATGAAGAGCTTGAGCACATTCGTCATTACTTAGAAATTCAAAAGCTGAGGTTTCCAAGCAGATTCGATTTTGAACTGGATGTCGAACCGAATCTGGGACATTATGTGATTCCGCCATTAACCATTCAGCCTTTTGTGGAGAATGCCATTATTCATGGATTTCAGCGCCGGACACAAGCCTTTGTCATTCGGATCGTGGCGCGCCTCGGTGAGAAGTCGTCCGTTCAGATCGATGGGACGGTGCTTCAACTGATGATTGTGGACAATGGTGTCGGATTTGAAGAGGAATTGTTGGGGCGTCTGCAACATGGACACTACGCTGAAGATCCGAGTGGACAGCATATCGGTATATGGAACGTGGCTCATCGGCTTTTAGTGAAGTATGGTGATCAAGCCAGTTTGCAGTTTGGCAATGAGGTGGATCATGGCGCCAGAGTCATCATCGATTTACCCGCTCAGACCGAAGAGGAAGAAGGGGGAGCCTATGCGGAACCTGTTGATCGTGGATGATGAAGTGTATGCATTACAAGCAATGGTGCAAGGAGTCGATTGGCAAGCAGCAGGCATTGACCAGGTATACAGTGCTGGTGATGCCGAAGAGGCACGGAAGATTTTAAGGGGAAATGCTATTGATATCATGATCTGTGATATCGAGATGCCTGGTGAAACAGGGCTTGACCTGCAAAGTTGGGTGTTGAAACATGATCCAGGCATACTGACCATTTTCCTGACAGGGCATGCTTTATTCGATTATGCTCAGACAGCCATTAAGCTAAGCAGCTTTGATTATGTGTTGAAGCCGGCTCCAGCGGATCAATTGATTAAGGTAGTAACCCAGGCGGTGGAGAAGATCAAGGATGGAGAGCAGCGTACCCGTACCAACGAAGTTTATGAGACCGTATACAAACGTTGGAAAACCCATAAACCGCTACTGACGGAACGCTTCTGGAAAGATGCCATCTCTCAGCGTATCACGTTAACCGAACAACGGTTGCAAGAGCTCGCAGAATTGTATGGTGCCGAGATTGATCCGCAGGCTCGTGTGTTACCCATTGTGATCTCGGTAGAGGAATGGGTACGTGATTTTGATTTGCGTGACGAAGAGGTATTGGAATATGCCCTTCGTAATGCAGCCAAAGAGATGCTGCTTGGCGACAAGCCCGGTGAGGTGTTTCAGGATCAAAGTGGATTAAATATTGTGCTTGCTTATGAGCAAGATGGCATCATTCCGAGTGCGAGCGAAGTGGCACAACGTTGTCAGGGGTATATTCAGGAATGTGGTACGTATTTCTACTGTCGGTTGTCCTGTTATGTTGGTGCCCCGGTTGCTGTAACTGAGCTGCAAGGCATGTTAAATGAACTGATGGATATGGAGCGGCGCAATATTAAGGAGCTTGAAGAAGTATTTGTCTATGATGAGCGGGGAAGAGATCAGGAAGATCGCTTTTTGCCTATTCCATGGTTTTCGGAATTATCCATTCTTTTTGAGACAGGTAAAGTAGGGGATTTGCGAGAACGTGTGGATGAGATTTTTGAGTTGCTTGCTGCCCAGGAGGGATTGTCTCCTGAAATGCTTCATCTCTACTATCATGCCATGCTGCATGTGGTCTATCCGTTGCTTCATCAGAAAAACGTGTCAATACGGAGTCTTTATCCGGGTGAACGGGAGCCGGAAGAGGGTATGGTGACAAGGTCGTTGCCGCAGTTGAAGCAATGGACGTCTGATCTGATTGATCGTGTTATCCCGGTGTTGTACCCGGACGATCATAGCCCTATGACCATTGTGGATCAGTTGTGCGTTTATATTGAAACTCATATTGGTGAAGAACTTATGCGAGAGGAACTTGCAGCTTTTGCCGGATTCAATCCCGCTTATCTATCACGTCTGTTTCGGAAAGAGAAGGGGATGTCCCTATCTGAGTTTATCCTGCAAGGCAGAGTAGCCAAAGCGAAGACATTGTTGTCCCAGTCCACCGTCAAAGTGACGGATATAGCTGGCAAGGTGGGGTACTACAATTACTCGCATTTCACCAAAATGTTCAAAAAGTGCACGGGTATAACGCCACAGGAGTTTCGAAAACAGTCACGTACCGTATAGTTCAGGGCGCAGCATGCTGCGTCTTTTGTTTTTTTTGGTACTAAAGTCATAATTTGATAAGT
This sequence comes from Paenibacillus sp. PAMC 26794, assembly GCF_000316035.1. Classification (GTDB taxonomy): domain Bacteria; phylum Bacillota; class Bacilli; order Paenibacillales; family Paenibacillaceae; genus Paenibacillus. The sequence continues at coordinate 88,636 of NZ_ANHX01000025.1, read as the reverse complement.
CAATAGGTCACCACAGCAGATAGAGGTCTTACTCGCCCCGCCGTATACTTGAACCACAGGAGCCGCAACGGAGCTTCATCCTGAGGAAGAATTCAAGAGGAGTGAGGGAGAACAAGTTATGAAGACACAACCCCAGGCGGGTAAGGGAGTACGGATATCGGAAATACCGGGAGAAACAGTCCGAAAGCGCAAGTCTGTGTGGCACAATCTTGGCAAATTCAAGGTGCTGTATCTCATGTTCTTGCCAGGGGTCCTGTTTCTGCTGGTGAACAACTATATGCCCATGTTCGGCGTTCTGATCGCATTCAAAAATGTAAACTATGCTGATGGTATTTGGGGTAGCCCATGGAGTGGATGGGACAATTTTAAATATTTGTTCTCAACCAGTGATGCATGGGAAATTACCCGAAATACACTCGCGTATAACACGGTGTTTATTGCACTAAACCTCTTAGTAGGTGTCGGGCTTGCTATTCTGCTCAATGAAGTGAAGAACAAGGCAATGTCCAAGTTATATCAATCACTTATGCTATTACCGTATTTCCTGTCCATGATTGTGGTCAGTTATCTGGTACTGGCTTTCCTGGGCAAGGATTCAGGCTTCATGAACTCAACTATACTGCAGATGTTCGGCGGTCAGCCGATCGACTGGTATTCAGAGCCGAAGTATTGGCCGTATATTTTACCACTGGTGAACACATGGAAAAATATTGGATATTATGCCGTCATTTATCTGGCAGCTGTCGTGGGTATCGATGAAGAATATTATGAAGCAGCTGTGCTCGATGGCGCAACCAAATGGCATCAGATACGCTTCATTACCATTCCGTTTCTCATCCCATTAATCGTCATTATGACGTTATTGCAAATTGGCCGTATATTCTATGCAGACTTCAGTCTGTTCTACCAGGTTCCATTGGAATCGGGGGCGCTGTTCCCTGTAACGAATGTACTGGATACCTACGTATATCGTACGTTCCTTATCGGTGGAGATATCGGGATGTCATCAGCAGCCGGTCTATACCAAGCAATCGTTGGATTTGTGCTGGTGCTTGTATCCAATACCATCGTAAGGCGAATAGATAAAGATAATGCATTATTTTGAGAGGAGGCAAGTCAGCTGTGAAATCACGTGATCCACTAGCCGTATCGAAGCGTTCCGCATCCGTTATTCATGCGATGTTTCTATTCTATGCCATTGCCTGTATCGTGCCGATCCTGCTTGTCTTCGCCATCTCATTTTCGGACGAGACAACAGTAATTGCCAATGGATATAAGCTTATTCCAGAGAAATTCAGCCTGACGGCTTATGAGTTTCTGTTCAGAGATATGGATCAGATCATTCACTCGTATGGTATATCCTTTATCGTTACCGTTGTAGGTACCATTACAAGTGTTGCGCTGACCGCATTGTATGCGTATCCGCTCTCACGGAGAGATCTGCCTTACCGGGGCTGGTTCGCCTTTTTCATCTTCTTCACGATGTTGTTCAATGGGGGTCTGGTACCTTGGTACCTGGTCTATGTCAACGTGTTGGATCTGAAAAACTCCTTACTGGCACTCATTATGCCGCTACTGCTATCCCCATTCTTTGTACTGGTCATGCGTACATTCTTCGCGAACTCCATTCCGGTGTCTATTCTGGAATCGGCTCGGATTGATGGTGCGGGAGAATTGAGAACGTTTGCACGTATCGTGCTTCCGCTCTCTCTTCCCGTAATGGCAACCGTCGCGTTGTTCAGTACATTGAATTACTGGAATGACTGGTACCTTAGCATGATTTTTATATCAGATAACCGGACGATCAGCCTTCAGTACCTTATGTACCGGACGCTGCTCGATATTCAATATTTAACAACCAACTCCAACGTCTCTTCACAGATTTCGTCGCAGGGTGGATTGCTGAATCTGCCTAACAAAACTCTGCAAATGGCGATGGCTGTGGTCGGTATTGGTCCAATTGTACTGGCATATCCATTCTTCCAGCGTTATTTCATCAAAGGTCTTACGGTTGGCGCTGTGAAGGGATAACTCTGAACCGGTTAGCGGAGTGGGCAAGGTAAATGAAGATGGACTGAAAGGGCATATACAGAAGTAGTTATCGGTTTAATTGTGAATTGGGGAATTCGGTTGTATGGTTCAACACATGACAGGAGGGGTTCAATTGGTTAGATCATTAAAGGTATGGTCACGCATGATGGCAACGGTTATGGCGCTGAGCCTGGTGCTGGCAGCTTGCTCATCAGACAAAGGTGGAACAACGACAACACCTGGCGCAGAAGGCGGAGGAGCAAGTGAAGGCGGGGGCAAACCCTATGAAGTGACACTGTTCTATCCAGGGACACCACAGAAGGATGTCGCTCTGGTGGAAGCCGAGATTAACAAGAAGATGGAACCGAAGATCGGGGCCACGATTAAGATCAATGCGATTGACTGGGGTCAGTGGGATAACAAGCTGAATCTCATGATCTCCTCGGGTGAAAAATCAGACATTATCTTCACAGCAGCTTGGCAGAACTACACGGTGAATGTAGCTAAAGGCGCATTCTTGCCATTGAATGATCTGCTTGATGCACATGGTCAGGATATCAAGAAAAACCTTGACCCTGCCTTTCTGGAAGGTTCCCAGGTGGACGGCGTGAATTACGGGGTTCCTACGAATAAGGAACTCGCTGCCACACGTGGTGTGCTGGTGCGCAAAGATCTGGCTGACAAGTATAAGCTGGACCTGACGGCTGTTAAGACTTGGGCTGATCTGGAACCACTGCTCAAAACCATTAAGGAAAACGAGCCAGCCATCACACCATTCTATATGTCCAACACCAATGGTAACGGACTGCTGGAGAATCTGGATTGGGATTATCTCGGTGATGCTTCCGTACCTGGAGTCATCTCCAAAACAGCAGGCGGAACAACGGTGCTGAATGAAGTGGAGACCCCAGAATTCAAAGAAGCGGCTGAACTCGCTCGCAAGTGGTATCAAGCGGGATATATCAACAGTGATGCTGCTACTTCTAATGTGTTCCCGAAAGACCAGGCGAAGGCTGGAAAAGCGTTTCTCTGGACAGATGGCATGAAGCCAGGCAAGGATAAAGAAGAAGAAGGATATGTGGGTTTCCCACTGACTCAGATTGAGATGACACAGCCGACAATCACGACGGGTGATGCGTCTGGAGCGATGCTTGCAATCTCCCGTTCTTCCGAGCAACCGGAGAAAGCGATGCAGGTCATTAACCTGCTGCATTCCGACAAGGAAATTAACAACTTGCTGAACTTCGGAATTGAAGGTACTCATTATGTGAAAAAAGACGGACAGGATAATATCATTACTCTCCCTGAAGGCGTTGATGCCAACAGTCGTACCTATAACCCAGGTGCCCAATGGCAGCTTGGTAATCAGTTCCTGAACTTCCTATGGGATAATGAAGATCCGCAGAAGTGGGAAAAGTTCAAAGAATTTAACGCCAAAGGTGTGAAGTCTCCAGCACTGGGCTTTACATTCAACAGTCAATCTGTCAAAAATGAAATTGCTGCGGTCAACAACGTGAACAAACAGTTCAAGCCGGGTATGACATCGGGCGCCGTTGATCCAAATGAGATGATTCCGAAATATCTGGAGAAATTGAAAGCAGCGGGAATTGATAAAATTATTGCAGCCAAACAGAAACAACTTGATGCATTCCTTGCCCAGAAGTAAATAATTATCAGCTATGATAGAGAGACTTGTGTTCTACAAGCTCTTGTCGGTGGCAAATATGGAGGACGTTTTCGGTAAACAACCGAAGGCGTTCTTTTTATTGTTGTTTTTTTGATTTGGATTTTTAACTATAATTAGGAAAAATATGATATAATCAGGTGGTTGATTAGGGGGTGTTCGTGTGTCGAGAACCAGACTTGTGTTCTCTGGGGCTTTATTGCTTTTTGCTATCATCTTTACAGTTAACCATCATCTTGGTTTTTCTGTTGGGGATACCATGCTGTCAGCAATAGGTATATCACCGTATACTACGTCTTATTTAAGTGGTGTACATATCACACTTTTCCTAGGATTGGGGATCTTCGCTTGCGGCTTCTACCTTACACGCAAAGAAATCGGGAAATCGTTCCCCGGTCTTGCAAAAGGGTTATGGATCGTAGTTATCGCTATCGTTCTCAGTTATTCGTACATGACAGATAAATTCATGTATATAGCCAAGTGGGGAGCTACAGGCATTGATGGGGTATCCTATGTACAGAATGCAAGCTCTTGTACCTTTAATGTGCTGAAGACGGGTGAGACCCGAGCAACCTGTGACCTGACACTCAAAAATTACGGCAGAGATTCCGTATCCGCCGTGTTATTGCCTGATCTCGCACGTAGTTATAAGTTTAAGGACGATCCATTATTGGAAGCCTTGCAGTCTGTCCAATTAAGGCCCGTACATGTTGAGATTGAACGCCATGGAACGTTTACAGGCAAGTTGGAGTTTTACGGGAAAGCGGAATCCCCTCTGTTCGTCAATGGGAAACTTATGGATATTGTGCTGGATGTAGGCGTGGATGGAGCGAATACGGTATTTGATTATGATATTCCATAGTTGATATTTTTATAGGAAAAAAGAATAATTACATAAACAGAAGTGGAATAAGGTTTGAGTTGAATAGAAAGATTAAAGATATATACTGAAATTAGATAGAGAGCTGGCTAATCGCTGGCTCTTTTTGTGCGTGGAAGTTGCATTTAGTGCAGAAATATTGGTTTTATCTCCTTTCCCCTTGGATTGGTAACGCTTACGCTAGATAATGAATCAGTTTGTCTCAAAAAAAATAGTTTGTCTTTAGCGCTTACATCATTACAATTAATGTCACGACAAATTAAGACAAGGTGAGATGAAAAGATGTCATATCGGACAAACCTGTTTTCCAAAATGGTCATTCTTATTCTGATTATGCTGATTCCTGTAGTGCTTTTGTACTGGTACTCCAATCACAAAACAACAGCTGTTCTCAGAGATGAGTTGAATCGATCGAATAGTAACCAGCTTGAATTTTTCCAAAATCAAGTGAACACACACATCGAACTGTTATCCTCATGGCCGAATCTGCTCATACATGATCCTGATATTGGCAGCTTCCGGCGAATCTATGCGGACAGTAACTACTTTGATCTGGATGCGATCAACCTGGTCAAACGTATTCAGAATAAGCTGAGTATTCAGGAAAGCTCATCCAATTGGGCCACGAAATTATATCTGTATTCTCCTTCGCTGGGCAGGGTGGTTTCCGAAAGGGACGCACGTTCTTACGATAAAGAAGCGCTAAGGGAAAATATCATTTCCGGCTGGGATGTACGCAAAATTCAGGATGGGGAAGATGATCGGTTCATGTTTAGCTGGATTACGGTATCTCCATACGGTATTAAAGACCCGGCTAATAATGCGGAAACGATTATTAAACTGGAGTTTGATAGTGACAACATTCGGGATATGCTCGACAAATTCAAAGACGATGGCAGGCATGACCCCTTCTATTTCCGTGAAGAATCGGGGGTTATCTATAACCGGACTTCAGATCGTTCATTAACGAATCAGTTGATGGAAGAACTGTCCATCCATAAACTTCAGGACGTTGATAATCGTACAGTGGTGATCGGGGACGAGCCTTACATGGTTAACACCGTAAAATCCAGTACAACAGGCTGGTATTTGGTGGACTACATGCCCCTGTCAGATATTCTGAAGCCTATTCATCAATCCAATATGCTGTTCTATTCTTCCATGATTTGTTTGTTACTGATGAGTTTTGGTGTGGCGTACTTGTTATATGTTCAGGTGCAGGTACCAGTGAAACAACTCATTCGTGGGTTCCAGCGATTGAAGCAGGAAGATTATTCCGTGAGGATTAAGCCAAAGGGCCGCAATGAATTCAGTTTCCTGTCCGAACGTTTCAACTTGATGGTGGAGCAGATCCAGCAGTTATTTGAACACGTTTACCTGGAACAGATTCATGTACGTGAAGCTCGGTTGAAGCAGCTGCAATCGCAGATTAACCCGCACTTCTTCTATAATTGTTTCTCCTTCATTACAAGTATGGCGAAGCTGAAGCGTATGGACGCTGTTGTAGCGATGTCACATAATCTATCGCGATATTATCGGTATACGACAAGACAGGAGCGGGACGTGGTACCGTTGACAGAAGAGATTGAATTTGTCAGCTGTTATCTGGAGATCCAACGGATGCGTATGGACCGCATTCATTACAAGATTGATCTGTCTGATGAGATGTTAAGACAGGAGGTACCGCCACTCATCGTGCAACCACTAGTGGAGAATGCGGTGATTCACGGTATCGAAGCGGACGCGGAAGCCGGAGAAATAAGAGTATCCGGGGAAAAACAGGGCGGTGTCATGGTTCTTGTGGTTGAAGATGATGGGCAAGGCATGACGCAGGAGGCACGTGAGGCGCTTCTGAATAAGCTCAGGGGAACGATGGATCAGGAGATGGGCTGTGGCCTGTGGAATGTGAATCAGAGACTCCAGCTTCGATATGGGGAGCAGGCAGGGCTGGATGTAACGGAATCGGAACTTGGTGGATTACGGGTTACACTGTCATGGCCTGCCGAGCAGGAGTTTCTTCTGGAGAACGAAGGATAAGCACTTGGAATGTGTAGCGCATGATGCAGGATGGAATCCAATTGCAGAATGAACGAAATAGGGAGTGAATCACTTGATTGATATACTGCTGGTAGATGATGAAACGTATGTAACAGAAAGTCTGGAACTTACAATCCCTTGGGGAGAGCTTGGAGTAACGACCGTGCTTCGTGCCGCTTCCGGTAAAGAAGCGCTGGAGATTATGGAGGAAAATGCAGTAGACATCGTGGTTACCGATATTCGCATGCCTGGCATGTCCGGACTGGATCTCATTGCAGAGGTAAGCAAGCGCTGGTCTCATATTCGCTGTATTTTACTGACCGGTCACAGCGATTTTGATTATGCTAAAAAAGCCATTCAATTGCAGGCAGCGGATTATATCCTGAAACCCGTAAACGATGATGAGTTTATGGGATCGGTGTCGGCAGCCATTACGTCTCTTCGCGATGAGTGGGATGAATTCGATAAATATCACCGGCTTTTATACAGTCGGAAGTCTGACTATAAAATTTTACGGGAAAATCTCATGCATGATCTGCTGCTGGGACGTGAGATCACGGCGCGGGCACTTCGGGAACAACTGCAACAATATGAGATTCATATTGACCCGGAACAACCGGCTGTAATGATGCTGATTCGCCTTACAGGACGCTTCTCATCAATGGACCAGCAGTCTTTGGATCTGATGGATTTTGCGGTAGGTAATATTGCAGAGGAAGTACTCGGAGAGCAATTTAACGTGTGGTTTGGTCGCGGGCCCCATGAGTGTCTGGTAATGTTTTTGCAGAATCAAGAACAGATCGAAGCTCCGCAGATGAACTTGGAGACGTTGAGAATCTCAGCTGAAACTTTCCGTGAACATGTCATTCGATATTTGCAGGGAGATCTGTCCATGGTAGTTACACCGTCATTTCCCTTTAATGAGCTGACAGCAGCTTATCGGAAAAGTCTGGGTTCGCTTGTCCTTTCAGGACCGGAAGAACACAAGATTATATATATGGACATGGATCAGGCACTCAGCAAAAGACCGGAGAATGATGCGACACAGGCGCTCGAAGAGCTGTACAAACCGCCTGTACTTCCGCAATTGCTTGAGACCAAGCAATGGGAAGCGGCAGCGCGTAAGCTGAACGCGGTCTTTGACGCGGCAGAACAGGTTCGATTGTCCAGAGAACATGTGTATGAGATGTATCTGTCGGTAACCAATGCATTTATGTATATCGCCCATAAACAGGGGCATCTGGTGCATGAGATTGATCATGCGGGATTCGATCTGCTCCTTGCTCATCAGTTGATTCAATCCCCCGAGAAGCTGCGGCGCTGGGCAACCGAGATGCTGGCGAAGCTTCAGGAAGAGTTGTCCGATCAGGAAGGTGTGCAGAGCCGTAGGCATGTAATCAAGCAGGTTCAGGAGCTGGTGACAAGAGATACAGGACAGGATCTGTCGGTGAAGATGATTGCGGACAAGGTATATCTGCATCCTGTATATCTATCGAAAATTTACAAGGCAGAGACTGGGGAAGGTCTTGGGGACTACATGATTCGTATGCGCATGGAGCGTGCTCTGTATCTGCTTAAGAATAGCAATAAAAAAATATACGAGATTACGAGTGAGCTTGGCTATCAAAATCCGCAATATTTCAGCAAAATGTTCAAAAAGCATTATGGTATGACACCAAATGAATTTCGGGATCAGGCATAATTACAACAACATTCCAGAATATAGGTTGGCAAAGGTGCAGAAATCTTGATTTCGTATCATAGGCTCAAAGGCCTGGTCAGCCTATAATGAAAGGGTAACCAAAACGATTTAAGGGGGAACAACATGAGAGCGCAATCAACAAAAAAGAGATTCTTGTCGCTTCTCGCTACAACGCTGAGTCTAACTGTCGTTCTTGCAGGATGTTCAGGAGGCAGTGGGGGCGGAGATAGTGCAACACCAAGTACATCTGGAACCCAAAACGAATACAAAGAAAAGTATGATCCGCCAGTTACGATTACAACAGCCTGGGGAATTGATCCAGAGCTGAAATTCAAAAATGGCGAATCCATGGAAAATAACGTGGCAACCAAGTGGGCCAAGGATCAATTCGGGATTGAAATCAAATCGTTGTGGTCAGTAACAGACACAAATGGAGCATTTGCAACCAAGCTTCGTCTTGCCATGTCATCAGGACAGGAAATGCCTGATATTGTAAACGTGGGTGATAATCTGCTTGCTCAGGATCTGATTGATTCTGGAATGTATCAAGAAGTAGGTCCACTATTCGATAAGTATGCTTCGGATACATGGAAAAAAGCAATTGAACAAGATCCAAACGTCTGGAACCAATATAGTCGTGATGGCAAAAGAATGGGTATCCCTGTTCTGGACTATGCCTACAACAATGATTATCTATTGTGGATTCGTCAGGATTGGCTGGATAAGCTGAACATGAAGGCACCAAAAACCATCGACGAACTAGAAACTGTTATGGAAGCATTCAAAAACAATAATCCGGACGGCTTGGCTCCTGATAAAGTCACTCCGCTCAGCATTGGTTTCAAAACTTCCATGAATACATGGATGGGAGACCCATCTTGGATCTTCGGAGCATATGGAACATTGCCGTTCCAATGGAATCTGGGGGAAGACGGCAAGCTGGAGTATGGCTCCATCAATCCGGGTATGAAACAAGGTCTGACCAAATTGAGCGAATGGCTCAAAAAAGGATATATCCCGCAGGAAGCAGCTCTATGGGATGAGAACAAAACAGCAGAGCCAGCAGTTGCAGGAACTGCAGGTATTATTCCAGGACCTTACTGGATGAGTGGATGGCCACTTCTCGATACAGTGAAAAATGTACCGAGTGCGGTTTGGAAACCGATTGAAATTCCAACTGGCCCTGAAGGCAAAGCGATGCGTCACGGAACACAGTTCGTTAATGGTGTTACGTTGATCAAAAAAGATATGGCGCACCCAGAAGCATTCTTTACGTACCAGAACTACCTGTTCGACAATTATGCAGACCCGGCACCAGGTAGCCCTTATGATAACGGTCTGTTTGCAGGCTATGACTATCAATTGGATGCAAATGGAAAACAAATGCCGATTGACGAGATCGAGGGCGGATACGTGAACGTTGTACGTTATTTGCTTGTTCGTGACGGTGCTCGTATTCCAGATGCACAGATGAAAGCTCTGATGAACTTGGCCAATGGCAAAGAGCCTGAAACCAAGCTTGAAAAAGATGTTGCTGTCAACTACGGTAAAGAAACTCCAGCAGCAGCGAAAGTGTTGCTGAGCCAAGAAGAAATTTCCTTCAAGAACATGTTCACAGGTCCGACAACAAAGACGATGAAATCCAAGCTGGACTATCTGAACAAAATCGAGAATCAGGCATTTAACGAAATTATCTATGGCAAAAATCCGGTTGATGCGTTTGATACTTTTGTACAAACGTGGAAATCCGGTGGCGGTGACCAAATTACGCAAGAGGTTAACGAATGGTATGATAGTGTGAAAAAATAGTTACAAGCAGCGCCCAGACGACTAACGTCTGGGCGCTTTTTTTTGTTTATTCAAGCTGAGGCAAAGTGGTTGAATTTGTGCCATTTATATTGCTTTTATGTGCTGTTTGGACCCCGTAAAAGGTTGATATAATCGCATTATAAGCCACTCAGGGAGTACTTGAGTAGGAAGAAATACAGGGGGAGCAATCATGAGAACTTTGAAACGCACTTGGCCATTCCACGTTATGCTGTTGCCAGCCATTATCTTTCTGATTATCTTCAGTTATGTGCCTATGGGCGGAATCATTATGGCGTTCCAGAACTACAAGCCATGGCTTGGGATTAGCGGTTCTGAATGGGTTGGGCTGGACAACTTTAGATATCTGTTTGAACGTGAAGACAGCTTACAGGTCATCTGGAACACATTGATTATTGCTGTACTTAAACTGATTTTCAATTTATTTGTTCCATTTGTTTTTGCCATTCTTTTGAATGAGGTTCGCAAGATGGCTGTACAGCGAACGATTCAAACACTCGTATATTTACCTCACTTCTTGTCCTGGGTCATTCTGGGCGGGATTTTGATAGATCTGTTGTCAACAGGCGGCTTGGTTAACCGGGTTCTGGGAACCTTCGGACTCGGGCCATATTTCTTCCTTGGAGACAACAGTTGGTTCCGATCTACGGTCATTCTGACAGATGTGTGGAAAGAATTTGGCTATAACATGATTGTCTTTCTGGCTGCCCTTGCCGGAATTAATCCAGCATTGTACGAAGCAGCGGAAATTGACGGAGCAGGACGCTGGAAACAGACGCTGCACATTACAATTCCTTCGCTTGTGCCGATGCTGATGGTTGTAGGAACACTGGCGCTTGGTAACGTACTGAATGCCGGATTTGACCAGATATTCAACTTGTATAACCCGCTCGTATATCAAACGGGTGACATCATTGATACATTTGTATATCGTTCCGCAATGCAAAATGGTGAGATGGGCTTTGCAACCGCGATCGGATTGTTCAAATCGGTTATTAGTATGATCTTGATTCTTGTATCGTACAGCTTAGCCAAAAAGTACGCTGGATATCGCATATTCTAAACGAATGAACAGAGAAAGAAGGGACCACGATGTATCATAAATCATTGCCTTATCGCGTGTTTAATATAGTCAATACCTGCTTTCTGATTTTGATCGCCATTATGTGTATCATACCGATGGTTCATGTACTGGCTGTATCCTTTAGTACAAAGGCTGCTGCCGACGCCAATCTGGTCAATCTCTGGCCTGTAGGATTTTCACTTGAGGCTTACAAAAAGACGATGAACAATCCAATTTTCTTGAACTCGCTATGGATTTCACTTCTACGTACAGTAATTGGTACAGCTATTACATTGCTGATTACGTTCCTGGCGGCGTATCCGTTGTCCAAAGAGAATAGTGAATTCAAAGGCAGAACGATCTACTCCTGGATTTTTGTATTCAGTATGATTTTCAACGGGGGACTGGTGCCGTTCTACATGGTTATCCAGAAGATCGGGTTGATGGATTCCTTCTGGGTACTGGTACTCCCAGGAGCAGTTAACACATTCCTTGTCATTCTGATGCTGAACTTCTTCCGCGGTATTCCAAAAGAGCTGGAGGAAGCGGCCCTCATGGATGGAGCTAACCATTTCAGAACATTGTTCAGGATTTTCCTTCCCATTTCGATGCCGTCCATTGCAACAATTGCATTGTTCAGTATGGTGTTCCACTGGAATTCCTGGTTTGATGGATTGCTCTACATGAATAACGCCAAGGATTACCCACTTGCTACATTTATGCAAACGGTCATTATTGGACGTGATATGAGTAGCATGAGCATGAATCCAAAAGAAATGGAAGCTCTCTCTCAAACTACGGTAAGGGCAGCTCAGATCTTCATCGGAAGTGCACCAATCTTGATTGTGTATCCTTTCCTGCAACGTTTCTTTGTCAAAGGTATGACGTTGGGCTCAGTTAAAGGCTGAGCCTGTACCCCAAATTAATGGAGGTTGATACAGTGAGCAACTTGACGGAAAAGACATTCATTCTGGGAATGGATGTGTCCTTTATGGATGAAATCGAACAGCATGGCGGGAGTTATAGTGATGTGGATGGCAAGGAACAAGACTTGCTGTCCATCCTGAAGATTAATGACGCTAACGCGATAAGACTTCGAATCTGGAATGATCCTGTTGGTGGATTCTGCAATCTGGAGCGGACGGTGGAGGTAGCCAAACGGATCAAGGAACAGGGCTTGAAATTTTTGCTTGATTTCCATTATTCTGATCGCTGGGCTGATCCAGCCAATCAATGGAAGCCGAAAGCATGGGAGCACCTGTCCTATGAAGAGCTTCAACGTGCGGTATGCATGTATACGGCTGACGTTCTGAGAACGTTGAAGGAACACGATGCGCTTCCGGACATGGTGCAGGTGGGCAACGAGATTACACCAGGCATGTTATGGAATGAGGGACGTGTAGGTGGAGAAGAGCATGATACGGATGAACAGTGGGAGCGTTTTGCAGGCCTTGTGAAGTACGGAATTGCTGCGGTCAAATCCGTTGACGCGGATATTCAGATTATGATACATATTGATCGTGGTGGAGATAACGCCGAGAGCCGCAAGTTTTACGATCGCTTTGAAGCACTGGGTGTGGAGTTTGATATCATTGGTCTCTCGTATTACCCTTGGTGGCATGGAACACTCGATGCGTTACGTGACAATCTTCATGATCTGGCTGAGCGTTATGGCAAACCTATCAATGTAGTTGAAACCGCTTATCCATGGACGCTGGAGCAGCCGGAAGGCATTGAATGGATTTTGAATCAGGAAGATATGTTGTTACCAGGATACCCTGCAAGTGTAGAGGGACAGACCAAATATCTGAAGGATCTATTGCAGATTATTCGCGAAGTTCCTAGTGGTTTGGGGCACGGATTCTATTATTGGGAACCTGCCTGGATACCAAGTAAAGAAGAATGGTCCGTCGGTCATCCGAATAACTGGGGCAACCTCACCATGTTTGATTTTAAAGGTCGCAAGTTGGAATCGTTTACAGCACTTGCTGCTGTTGAAGAATCAGATGTCGTGACATATGTGTAATCTAGCGTAATACGTATCGTTCTGTGAAGTCGTTGTTATCGTATATAAACTAAAAAAACAGTAATTAAAGCAAGGGAGTTGTCCTTATGACATACAAATTTCCACCTGTAAGTTCCAAAGCCCCGCACATGTTGCATGGCGCAGACTATAACCCGGAGCAATGGCTCCGCTATCCTGAAGTTCTGGAAGAAGATATTCGCTTGATGAAGCTTGCCAAGTGTAACGTGATGTCCATTGGTATCTTCTCGTGGGTGTCCCTTGAGCCGGAAGAGGGTGTATACACGTTTGAATGGCTGGATCAGGTTTTGGATCGTTTTGCAGCAAACGGTATCTATGCATTCCTCGCTACACCAAGTGGTGCCAGACCTGCTTGGATGTCCGCGAAGTACCCGGAAGTGCTCCGTGTATCCGAGAAGCGTGTCCGCAATCTGCATGGTTTCCGTCACAACCATTGTTATACTTCCCCGGTATACCGTGAGAAGGTTACTGCGATTAACACAAAACTGGCAGAACGTTATTCGGATCATCCGGCTGTAATCGGCTGGCATATCTCGAACGAGTTCGGCGGAGACTGTCATTGTGATTATTGTCAGGAAGCATTCCGTGGTTGGGTTCAGAAGAAGTATAAAACACTCGATGAACTGAATCATTCGTGGTGGACCACATTCTGGAGCCATACGGTTACAGACTGGAGTCAAGTGGAATCTCCGGCTCCACACGGTGAGACACAGGTACACGCAATGAATCTCGACTGGCGCCGTTTCGTTACGGATCAGACAGCTGATTTTATCGTGCATGAAACAAAACCATTGAAAGCTCAGAATCCTGATCTGCCAGTCACAACGAACCTGATGGAATTTTATGGCGGTCTGAACTATTGGAAGTTCGCTGATATTCTGGATTTCCTCTCTTGGGACAGTTATCCGACTTGGCATGATGCAGATGACGACGCGAAACAGGCATCCCGGATCGCAATGATGCATGATATCGTTCGTTCCATCAAAGGCGGTCAGCCGTTCTTGCTGATGGAGAGTACTCCAAGTTCGACGAATTGGCAAGATGTCAGCAAGCTGAAAAAACCGGGCATGCATCTGCTCTCTTCTCTCCAGGCTGTGGCACACGGTTCCGATAGTGTTCAGTACTTCCAGTGGAGAAAAAGCCGGGGGTCCAGTGAGAAACTTCATGGTGCGGTGGTAGACCACGTAGGAACGGAACACACTCGAGTGTTCCAAGATGTCACCGACGTAGGAACGGCTCTTGAAGGCATGGAAGCCATAGTAGGAACAGCGGTTCCGGCAGAAGTTGCAATCATTTTTGATTGGGAAAACCGCTGGGCCGTTAATGATTCCCAAGGTCCACGCAATATCGGTGTGAAGTATGAGCAGACGGTGGAAGAGCATTATGAAGCGTTTTGGAAAAAGGGAGTCGCTGTAGACGTTATTGATATGGATGCAGATCTGTCCAAGTACAAGCTGCTGATTGCGCCAATGCTCTATCTGGTACGTGAAGGTGTCGGGGAACGTATTGAGAAGTTTGTAGAACAAGGTGGTACGTTTGTAGCAACTTACTGGTCTGGTATTGTTAACGAAAACGATCTGTGTTTCCTGGGTGGATTCCCAGGCCCACTGCGTAAAACACTTGGGATCTGGTCCGAGGAAATTGACGGGTTGCATGATCGTGATCTGAACGGAATCATTCCGGAGAAGGGCAATGAGCTTCAGCTCAATACAGCATATGATGCAATTGAACTGTGTGATCTGATTCATCTGGAAGGCGCGAAGTCCCTGGCTACGTACCGTTCTGACTTCTATGCTGGACGCCCGGCATTGACGGTTAACCAGTTAGGTTCAGGAAAAGCATATTATCTAGCGACACGGCTGAAAGCACCATTCTATGATGATTTCTATGCGAAACTAATCGCTGACCTGAACATTGAGCGTGGACTTGAAACCGAGCTGCCTGCCGGAACAACGGCACATACGCGTACAGATGGTACGGCTGATTATGTGTTTGTACAGAACTACACACCAGATGAGAAGCTGGTTGAACTAGATGGACAATCCTATACCGATCTGCTCAGTGGTGATGCTGTGGAAGCAAGTCTCAGCTTGAAGCCATACGACATTTGTGTTCTGCGCAGACCGGCTGCCCGGAAATAATATAGGTTCATCCTTACTTTATAAACGGAGTTAGGATAGACAAAGAGTGCCCTGAACGCCTGCATTGGTGTTCAGGGCATCTTTTTTAATTTATGCAGTTGGCTGTTGAACCACTTTTTCTGGACAAGATAAAGGATAAACGTGTCCGCGTAGCGAAGACAAACACGTAACATGTAACTCAAGACTTTCAGTCTGGGAGGAATGGAAATGAATCAAAGAAATCTGGATGGTAACAGCATTATTATTCGACTGGAAATGACAACTAAGGATATCAAGTTTGGCGAAGTGGCTTCGGCCATCTCGGAAGCTGGGGGAGACATCATTGCCATCGACGTGATTTCCACCAATCAGGATGTAAGCGTGCGCGACTTGACGGTCGCAGTTACAGATGCACAAGATAACAGTAAAATTATAGAAGGGGTGCGCCAGCTTAAAGGTGTGTCCATTATTAATGTATCGGATCGGACTTTCCTGCTTCATCTGGGCGGCAAGATCGAAGTTACACCGAAGACCCCGATTCAGAATCGGGAAGACCTGTCGCGTGTGTATACCCCGGATGTGGCTCGGGTATGTTCGGCCATTGCAGAAGAACCCGGCAAAGCCTTCTCATTGACAATTAAACGGAATACAGTGGCCGTCGTATCTGATGGTAGTGCGGTGCTTGGGCTTGGTAATATTGGGCCTCGTGCAGCGATGCCTGTCATGGAAGGTAAAGCGATGTTATTCAAACAGTTTGCTGGTGTGGATGCTTTCCCAATCTGCCTGGACACACAGGATACCGAGGAAATCATACGTACTGTGAAAGCGATATCACCTGGTTTTGGCGGCATTAATCTGGAGGATATCTCGTCACCGCGTTGTTTTGAAATTGAACGTCGTCTGAATGAGGAATTGGACATTCCTGTATTTCATGATGACCAGCATGGCACAGCGGTTGTGTTATATGCAGGTCTGATCAATGCGCTCAAACTGGTGGGCAAGTCCATTGAAGATGTGAAGATTGTGGTCTGTGGTATCGGTGCAGCAGGTGTAGCATGCAGCAATATATTATTGTCCGCTGGAGCCAGCCGGCTTATAGGTGTCGATCGTGAGGGTGCAATTGTACGGACACAAACCTATGAGAATGAAGTCTGGAGTGATTATGCAGCTCGTACTAATCCCGAACTGGAGACTGGCTCGCTGCGTGATGTCATTCGTGGAGCCGATGTATTCATTGGCCTGTCCCGCGGGAATCTGTTAACTCGCGAAGATGTACAGACCATGGCAGAAGATCCAATCGTGTTTGCAATGGCAAACCCGGTACCTGAGATTATGCCTGCCTTGGTGGAAGACATTGTGGCTGTAATGGCAACAGGACGATCTGATTATCCGAATCAGATCAACAACGTGTTATGTTTCCCGGGCATCTTCAGGGCAGTTCTGGATTGCCGAGCCACCGAAATTAATGAAGAAATGAAGCTGGCAGCCGCTCAAGCGATTGCTTCGGCCATTACGGACGAAGAGCGTACACGCTATTATATTATTCCGAGTGTGTTCAATGATAAAGTAGTCAAATCGATGCGCAGTCGCGTAATTGATGCAGCTATTAAGACGGGTGTAGCTCGACGTATTCCTCGTGAACAGGCCCGTGAAGGCGGGGAATCGTAAGATGTCAGAGAACCCTCTTCAACCTGGTGGGAATCTGCAAGAATTAGGGCACATGCATAATATAGATGGAATAACGGCAGGAGAGGCTGTTCTGCGCGCCGCCCGATCTTTTGTTCAAGGGGACTCATCCAAGCATAGTGATGGTCATGACTGGCCGCACATTGAACGGGTAACCGCACTTGCGGTTGAACTCGCTCACCGCATGGGTGCAGATCCATTTGTCTGCGAACTGGCTGCATTATTACATGATGTACCGGATGAGAAGCTGAATGAGAGCTTGGAAGCCGGGATGGCCAAACTGAATGACTGGCTGGATACCCAGCCTCTTGACCCGAATATACGTAACAAGGTTGTGGGTATTATTAGCACCATCTCATATGCGGGAGGCCAGCGTCCTGCGGTCAGTTCGCTTGAAGCACAGGTTGTACAGGATGCAGATCGTCTGGATGCACTGGGTGCGATTGGGATCGCGCGAACCTTTGCCTTTTCAGGCGCCAGAGGGCGCGAGATGTACGATCCGTCCCTTCCCCCACGGGAGCAGATGACCCGTGAGGAATATCGCAATGGGCGCAGCACAACGATAAATCACTTTTACGAGAAGTTGTTCAAGCTCAAGGATCTGATGAATACCTCCTATGGCAAGGAGCTGGCGGAGCAGCGTCATGATTATATGGTGCAGTTTGTGGACCAGTTCAAAAGGGAATGGGAGGGCACAGACCGTTAGAGGCAGGGTTAATAAGCATGAGCATTCCACAGAGGTATCATAAGTAACAGAGGCGAATCTTTGAAGTGGCGAAAATCCATTTTGAAGATTTGCTTCTTTTTGGGTTAATCATGTGTATTAACATACATAAAGAAATCAATTTCATAATACCTCTGACTTATGACATGGCAACGGAAGACCTTACATGGTACAATAAATCGTTCTCCTGAATGAATTCAGGCAAAAAAGAAATATGGGGTAATAATGAACATGATTATCAAATGTAAAATCTCAGGTTCGGTAAAGAGGAGGGGTCACCACCATGTCGTTTGGTGCACGTGTACTTAAGACGGGGATCGCGGTTACGCTCGCCTTGTACCTTAGCAGCCTGTTCTTGAACCCGCAATCTCCCGTGCCTGCCGCAATCGCGGCAATATTCGCCATGCAGCCTTCCATCTATCGTTCCTGGAAATACTTCCTGGATCAATTGCAAACGACCACACTCGGAGCTATTGTGGCCCTGGTGGGAGGCATGGTGTTGTCCAATGAGCCAATCGCTGTTGGATTAATTATTGTACTTGTCATCATGATTTGTCTTAAATTGAATATGGGTGAGACGGTTGGCCTGACACTGGTCACGGTCGTATCCATTATGGAAGCCTCGGGTGACTGGCATTTTGCACTCAATCGTTTTCTGTTGACACTGGTGGGTATTGTATCGGCGTTTCTCATCAACATTACGGTATTTCCTCCGAAACCAAAGGTTCAGTTCGTGAAGCAGATCCATAGTGTATTCAGCGGTATGTCGTTGCTTCTGCGAACTTCAATCTCGGATGAGATCAAGGAAGTTGTATTCCGGGAGGAGAAAAGCAACCTGGGCGGTTCCATTAAGTCTCTGTCTGACAAGTATAACTTGTTCGAAGAGGAACAGAAGAAGATGAAGCGTTCAAAATTCAGCGAAACCCGGCAGATGGTGGTTTACAAACAGATGCTGCTGAGTCTGCAAAAAGGGTATGAGGTGCTGGATTCGGTGGAACGCCACTATTTCCAGGCGCCGCGGACAACGGCCATGGATCAGTTTTTTGACTCACATCTTGAACTGGTTATCAAATTCCATGAGCATGCACTGCTCAAGTTCGAGGATAAGCTGAAACCTAATGGGGAAGAGGCCGCACAGTTTGTATTGGATAATGACCGTTTCATGGAGCAGGCGATCACCCAGTTTGATATCGACAAGGAAGGGATGTTACGATTGTCCATCGTGGCTGCTGCGATTTATGATTATGGATATCAGTTGGAACGTCTAAATCGACTTGCCGAACATGTGCATAGCGCCAGTGAAGACAAAGAATCACAGGACAAAATTTTGAATTGGCTTAAGTGGCCTTAAATTCAAGTTCAAAAAGTCTGGTTTTCAGTACCGAGAAGATGGAATGAAGATAGAAATGGAGTAGCGGAGCGTAGGAAAACTACGTGAGCAACGGACATTTCGGCTGAATTTCATATTCGATGCTGATGATGCCGTTAGGCATGATTCGTAATCAAAAGTAGACTTTTTGAACAACCTCTCTAAGTGCGGATTGCGCACCTGATTGGCGATCATATACAATGTAGTTACAACATAGCCCGGACAATCGTGTCCGGGTTGTTTTGTTATACATATGGCTGAAGGGCATGAATGAATATTAACGAACTGAGGGATAGAGACATGATTATAGAGGAATTGGACGCTGAACTAATGGAATGGTTGAGTGGGACAAATCTGGAGCATAAACAGCATGAAGCCATGCAACTGCTGACCGTATCTGAGGATCAGTGGCCGCATCAGGCGATGATCAGTATGGGGGAAGTG
Organism: Paenibacillus sp. PAMC 26794; assembly: GCF_000316035.1. Taxonomy (GTDB): domain Bacteria; phylum Bacillota; class Bacilli; order Paenibacillales; family Paenibacillaceae; genus Paenibacillus. The sequence goes on along the minus strand of NZ_ANHX01000025.1, from coordinate 69,025 downwards.
ATTGCGATAAATCCGCATCAGCTTAGATTTGCTTTATGGCAAGGTACACAGACCAGTATGAACATGAGCAAAACAGGCAAGGCTACCTTGATTGCGGTTCAAGGACATCGATTGTTGCATATCCGTATAGAAGTAGAACGGCTGCCTGAGATGAAGGGGGCTGTTCATCCAAGAGATCGTTTTGAAGCACAAGTGCTCCAAGTACGTGTGGATCACGCGCCATATGCGGAGATCACTTCAGGAATAACCTTTCAATTAAAAGATGAACTTGGAGCAATTACACGCTGGAAAGAGACGATTGAAGAATTACGAAAGTAGGCAGGAGTAGCCAAGTCAGTTGAGGACATGGTGATTGGGTAATAATGAAGAAGAAAACAACAAAAAACGCCTCCGCTTGCATCGGGACGTTGTCACTGGTACAATAAAAAATGGTTTTCAGAAAATTAGAACTAATTAACATATAATTAAAATGTTTACTTTCTAATAATTATACCATTGCCTTTTCGGGCTTGTCAAATGGGATTTTGAGGACACAATCCGGGGAAAGAGGGGCTATTAACATATGAGTACAGAGCAGCAGTGGAGTGAAGAACAACAACGGGTCAACACGGTGACCGATCAGATTGAACGCAAGATTACAACGTTAGAAGATGAAGTTGGTTCCTTCCGTGACGAAGTGGTTGGCATGAGAAAAGACTTCTGGGACGAAGTTACGATGAACTTCAGTGAAGCGGACGATGTCGGAGAGACATCAACCAGCATGCGGCAGCAGTCACAGGTACTGTCCGATCGGGAGCGTAGCCATCTAAATACAGCGGCTGCGTTGGACAAAATGAAACGACTGCATCATTCACCGTATTTTGGCCGCATTGATTTTAAGGAAGACGGGTATCCAAATGCAGAACGCATTTATCTAGGTATTGCATCGTTGCTGGATGAGAAGGAAGAATCCTTTCTGGTCTACGACTGGCGTGCGCCGATCTCTAACCTGTATTATGACGGAGCCCCAGGCCCAATTACGTACCAGACACCAAGCGGGGAGATCAGTGGTGACATAGAGATGAAGCGGCAGTTTGTCATTCGGGACGGACGTATCCGGTTTATGTTTGACACGGGGGTTACGATTGGCGATGAGTTGTTGCAGGCCGTGCTAAGCCGAACTTCGGATGCACAGATGAAGAGTATTGTAGCGACTATACAGAAGGAGCAAAACCGGATTATCCGTAATGACCGGACACGTATGCTCATTGTGCAAGGCGCAGCCGGCAGTGGCAAAACATCCGCGGCGCTCCAGCGTGTGGCATATCTTCTCTATAAATACCGCGAGCATCTGCAAGCGGATCAGATGGTTCTTTTTTCACCAAATCCAATGTTCAACAGTTATGTCTCCACGGTACTGCCTGAGCTTGGGGAGGAGAACATGTTGCAAACGACCTTCCAGGAGTATCTGGAGCGCCGGTTGGGTCGTGAATATCAATTGGAAGATCCGTTTATTCAACTCGAATATGTACTTACGGGGACGGAAGATCCCGATTACGATGTTCGCATGTCCAGCATTCGCTTCAAGTCCTCCGAAACTTTCCTCAAGGTGATTACACGTTATAAGGAAAGTATGTTATCAGGTGGTATGAAATTCAAGCCGGTTCGCTTCCAGGGCCGAGCGATTGTCACGTCAGAGGCTATGGCTGAGAAGTTCTACAGCTTCGAGTCGTCCGTTAAGCTGGTGAGTCGACTGGAGATGTTACGGGACTGGATGCTGAAAGAACTGTCTGCCTTTGGTAAAGGTGAACTGGATGCGCCTTGGGTTGATCAGCAGCTTGATCTGATGGAGCCGGAGGATCTGCAACGTGCGTATCAACGGTTGAAGCGCAAGCAAAAAGGAAAGACCCATACGTTTAATGACTTCGAGCAGGAAAGAGAAATTCTGGCACGTATGGTGGTCAGTGACCGACTCAAACCATTGCGGAAATGGATCAAGTCCTTACGATTTGTTGATATAAGACAATTATATGCACATCTGTTCAACGATGAGGCTCAGATGGAGCGATTGCTGGGTGACGAAGCGCTGCCTGCTCAATGGGATGAAATCTGTAAAATGACCTTACGCCGATTGAAGCTTCAGGAGTTGGCATATGAAGATATTACGCCATACTTGTACTTGCGTGAGCTTATGCTTGGATTCCATATTAACTCGAATATTCGTCATGTCATCATTGATGAAGCCCAGGACTATTCTGCGTTTCAGTTGGCATTTATGAAGAGATTGTTCCCACGGGCGAAAATAACAGCACTTGGTGACTTTAATCAGGCAATCTATGCCCACTCTTCAGTACTTAGTGGAACAGGACCTTTGACTAACCTGTACGGTCCAGACAATACAGAGGTCATTGAGCTTACCAGAAGTTATCGATCTACCCGGGAGATCGTAGAGTTTACACGTGGCATGGTGCCTGGTGGGGAAGAGATTATTCCATTTAACCGCAGCGGTGAGAAACCTAAAGTGATCGTTTCTTCTGATTCAGAGCGTCATATGAATGTCATCACGACAGACCTCAAGCACTTGATTAAGGAAGGGTACGAATCGGTTGCAGTTATCTGCAAAACCGCCGAAGAGAGCAGAGACGTACATGCTGCATTGAGCAAGGCGCTGCCCACAGCACCGAAGTTAATCAAGAAAACGACGCTGGCTTTTGAGCAGGGTGTTCATGTCATTCCGGCGTATCTGGCCAAAGGTGTGGAATTCGATGCTGTCCTGATCTATGACGGCTCTGCGGAGCAGTATGCTCAGGAGCATGAACGCAAGTTGTTCTATACGGCTTGCACACGAGCGATGCATCTGCTGCACGTTTACTGCGTGGGCACACCGAGTCCGTTCATTACCGCCCAGTCGGAAGAACAGTATGATCTTGGCAAGGTGTCTACTGTGCAAGTGGACTGACATAACACTTCATATGCATGAAGAAGGCTTCCGTTCAATGGAACGGGAGTTTTTCTGTATATGATACATATATCAGGAAGAAGCTAGCTTAGCGAGGGAAGTATACGTGATGAGGTTGCATTCAGGTATAGGTGATCGGATTGAACAAAAAAACTTGACGTGAATTCGTAAGGATTGAGTCCCGTGGATAAAAATTACTTGATAATTTGTATTCAAGGACAATGGATGTGATTTTTCTTTACACATGAGGTCCGGACTCATATAATCGTAACAATATATTTTTTTTGGATCGTTTATTAAAGGAGGCAACAAAATGAACAAATCATCTTTTGAACGGCCACTTATGGCCGATTGTGTACCGGATCTGGTCGCTACAGCACGGGGAGATTTGCCAGCGACTTTGGTCATTCGGGGAGGTACGCTGGTAAACGTGATATCGGGTGAGATTTTGCCTGGGATGTCCATAGCTGTACAGGGAGCTCGAATCGCTTATGTCGGTAAAGATGTAAGCCACACCATCGGAGAACATACCCGGATCATTGAAGCAAACGGTAAGTATATCGCTCCTGGTCTGCTGGATGGACACTGCCATATCGAAAGTACACAGATGAAAGTAACCGAGTTTGCGAGAGCGGTATTGCCTTCAGGCACGACCGGAGGTTTCTTTGACCCACATGAGATCTCTAACGTGCTTGGTCTCAAAGGTCTGAGAATGATGCTGGATGAAGCGCGGACCACACCGATGGCTGCTTATATGCAGGTGGCTTCCTGTGTGCCTTCCACGCATCCAGGATTGGAGACAACAGGTGCTTATATCGGACCTGAAGAGGTAGCTGAGGCTCTTTCCTGGGGTCCGGACATGATTGGTCTTGGTGAAGTGATGAACTTCCCTGGGGTAGTCTATGGGGACGAGACGATGATTGGTGAGATACAGGCAACGCTCCGGGCAGGTAAAGTGGCAGACGGTCATTTCACCTGGGCAGCAGATGACTGGCGTCTGCCAGCCTACGCAGCGAGTGGTGTTACAGGGGATCATGAATGTGTGACCAAGGAAGATGTGGTTGAACGTCTGCGACTCGGAATGTACGCGAAGATGCGCCAAGGTTCGGCATGGCATGATGTGGCTGAGACGATCAAAGCCTGCACTGAGCTTGGTCTGGATACACGCCGGATGATGCTGGTGACCGATGACCGAAGCTCTGAGTCGCTGCTCAAAGAAGGACATATGGATTTTGTTGTTCGTCTAGCAATCTCCCAAGGGGTGAAGCCGGTCACGGCTTTCCAGATGGCAACCATTAACACGGCTGAGCGCTTCGGAGTTGCGCGCGACATTGGTGCGGTCATTCCGGGCAATATAGCCGATATTATTCTGCTGGACGGTCGGTTGGCGGATGTACGTGTAGGCATGACGATTGCTGCCGGGCAAGTTGTAGCGGAGAATGGGAAAATGACGGCGGTCTGGGACAACTTCACCTACCCGGAGGAAGCGCTGAACACGGTGAAGTTAGAAGCTAATATTCAGCCAGAAGATCTGGAATTGGCTGCACCGATTGCAGAGGGAACGATTGGTGCCAAAATCATTCATGTGACAGAGAACCATGTGGATACAAAGGAGAAACATCTGCCTGTTACCGTAGAGAACGGCAAGGTTGTAGTTTCAACTTCAGGGGAAATATGCAAAATTGCGGTATTGGAGCGTCACAAACAAACCGGGAATCGAGCGGTAGCGCTTGTTGGAGGCATCGGCTTCACATCACCTGCAGCGATTGCGATGACAGTTGCTCATGATAGTCACAACCTGTTGATTATCGGTAATGATGATGCGTTAATGGCTGAAGCCGGTAATCGCGTCATTCGTATGCAGGGCGGGGTGGCCGTGGTAACGGCAGCAGGGGGAACCGAATTCCCGCTGCGGATTGCAGGTTTGATGTCAACCGAATCTTTTGAAGTCGTTGCAGCCCAATCGGCAGCAGTCAGTGAAGCTTTACAGTCCGCAGGATGTACGTTGAATAATGCGTTCATGACGCTTTCGTTGCTCGCGCTGGTTGTGATTCCAGAATTACGTTTGTCCGACAAGGGGCTTGTGCGGATCTCGGCAGAAGGTATTGAACTGGTGTCTCTTTTCGATGAAGTGGTTGATAATACACCTGTAGCTCCATCGGGTAATGAATGAACGGAAATGTCGACTAGACATCATTAAATAGGGTTCCATATAAAGCCGCCTTAGGGCGGTTTTTTGGTGTATTTTGAGAGAAAACGCTTTCTAGGTCTTCTGGAGCTTGGTGTACATATGGCCATAATGACTGAAGTCATGCTGGAATAAGGATTGAATTTGAAAATAATGAATAATTGCGACTTTTGAACTATACATACAGAACTACGAATTCCCGAAATATAGTTATATGATTCTTTCGTCGTAAGTCTTAAAGATGATATTGCATATAAAAGCAATCCAAATTCGTCGTACCTAATAAGTATCCATTAAATGAATATGAAACGACACAATTTCATCCAGATTTGCACGTCAGAGCTGATAACTTCAGAGGGAGTGTACAAATATGAAAAGCAAAAGGGGTTACCGTTTTATCGTATTACTGAGTTGTTTGATCCTGTGTGCAAGTACAGCCTGTTCTTCCAAAGCCATAGCGGATGGTTCAGTCGACAGCTATGCAACGATTCATGGAAAACTTGTTGTGCCGGTAAGAGCGACGTGGGTGTGGGACACAACCCAGATTCGAAGCAATCCTCAAGAGGTGTTAAATTACGCTACAGCGAACAAGATCAATACGATCTATCTGCAGATGAACCGGGATATAAAAATTCCTGAGTATAAAAGTTTTATCCGTCAGGCGAGAGCCAAGAACATTGCGGTTGACGTCATGGATGGAAGATCAGCCTGGGGCTTGACGGAAAGTCGGGAGCAGATTGCATCTTTCCTGGACTGGATCGAGGCATATCAGGCGCAGGCGTTGCTTAATGAGAAGTTTGCTGGTATTCATCTGGATATTGAGCCACATGTGCACCCACAGTGGAAAATCAATCAGGCCAGTGTAATTACCCAGTGGCAAGGAAATGTGGAGTATATTGTTGAGCGAGCATCACGGATGAAGATGCCGGTAGCGGCTGATCTGCCTTTCTGGCTCGATAACTACAAAATTCCGGGTTCAACGATGGCCGTAAGCAGCTGGATGATTCGCAAGTTTGATTCCATCACTATTATGGCTTACCGCGATACAGCTGCTGCAATCTATAGTGTAGCGAAGGATGAACTTGCAGAAGCAGCTCTGCTTGGCAAGACGATCTCAATCGCCGTGGAAACAAAGCAAAGTAAGGAAGGCGACTTCATTACTTTTTATGAAGAGGGATCTGCTTATATGGAAGCACAATTAAAGTTGGTCGAAAAAATGGCTTCATCCCATACGTCCTTTAACGGTTTCTCCGTGCATGAATACACTTCATGGAAGACACTGAAAAAGTGAGATACTGTTAAGCTTCAAAGCGTAAGGCTGATAGCAGCCAATGAAATGAGTTCTAACTGAGACAATGTGGCTCAGATCAGATCGTTACCCCACTCGTTCCCAGGAAAGTTGATAAAGAAGATAAAGAAGGTGTTTGCAGCTGAATAGCTGTGAGCACCTTCTTCTTTTACACCTGAACCAGGGCAGACTCCATTCCTACGTTCTCATAGAACATTTTGCGATACTGTGAAGGTGTGGTGGCTTTATGCTTTTTAAATGTAGTGATGAAGTAGCTTAGATGCTCGAAACCTACATCCAGTGCGATATCTACAATTTTGTGATCCGTATTCTCAAGCTGAACACAGGCCTGTTGAACACGGTAATAGTTAATGTAATCAACTGGGGTTTTCTGCACCATCTGTTTGAAGAAACGACAGAAGTGCCCTTCACTCATATTGGCCTCATCAGCAAGTTCTTTCAGCTTTAATGGTTCAGGATAACGTTTGTGGATATAACTGAGCACGGATTTCAGGCGCTCTACCTTGTCATGACTCCCTGTAGCTACGGCGCCTTTGAGCGGAGCAGGTCTCATGTGTTCGAACATTCGGGCAAATATGAGGTACAGGTAGGCTTTCGTTGACATTTCACACGTTTCGGTTCGGCTAGCATGGACTGCAAATATACGTTTCAGGAGATCCAGAATTTCTTGTCCCCAATCCTCATCTGCCTTGATATGACAAGGGGGAATCACCGTTTTGTGTACCAGTGGACCGATGAATTTCTCTTGGACCGTATCAAAGGTGCGGCTGCCAAGCAGCTCGGGATTAAATACAATGGAAGAGAATACGCAGGGCACATCGCCCTTCAGATACCCTGCATGAATCTCGCCTCGATTGATGAAAATCGCTTCTCCAGCTTGAACTTCAACGGTGTTCATATCAATCTGAAAGACCGCGCAGCCTTTGGTAACCATGGTGAACTCCATCTCATCATGCCAGTGGCAATCCAGAATGCTATCTCCGTTCAGTTGCTGAATATCCGGGTACACACTGACGGGATACATGGCATTGCCGTGAATCCGGTCTTCCCGTAATCGTTCACGTTCCATATCAGATTCTCCTTTTATATCATTATTAATGTAATCGTTTCCATAGATTGGTGATGATGTTCAAGAATCGGATGGTTAATATCAAAATCGTGATATATTTGGTCAAAATAAGAGAAGAAATTCATTATTAATATCAATATTATTATAGTATAACTAAAGGGGGAAAGAAAACATGAAATTTACTGATGGATTCTGGATGACTCGTGAAGGGTACCACATTCAAAACCCGACTGACATTCGTGATATTGTGCAAAAAGATAATTCTTTGACCGTATACGCGGCAACTAAATATATTCGCAGCAAAGGCGACACGTTGAACGGTACATTGCTTAAAGCAACATACAGCTCACCTATGCCTAACGTTATTCGTGTAACCTTGAATCATCATAAAGGCGGAGTGAAAAAAGGGCCTGTATTTGAGCTTAACAAGCAAGATGCGAACGTTGAGATCTCAAAAAATGAACAAGGCGCAGTTTTGAAAAGCGGCAACCTGGAAGTTCAAATCGACAAAACAAACGGTTGGGACGTTAGCTTCCTATATGGAGGAAAACGTATTACAGGTAGTGGTCAAAGAGCGGCTGGTTATATTACAGGTCCAAGCAAGGAAGCGTACTTCCGCGAGCAGCTTGATCTCGGTATTGGTGAATATGTTTACGGACTCGGTGAGCGCTTCACGCCGTTTGTTAAGAATGGTCAAATCGTCGATACCTGGAATGAGGACGGCGGTACAAGCAGTGAGCAGTCATATAAGAATATTCCGTTCTACCTGTCCAATAAAGGATATGGCGTATTTGTAAACCATCCTGAACGCGTATCGTATGAGATTGCATCCGAGAATGTATCTAAAGTGCAGTTCAGCGTAGAAGGCGAGACGTTGGAGTACTTCATTATCGGCGGTGACAATCCTAAGGATGTACTTGATAATTATACGAAATTAACAGGTAAACCGGCGCTTCCACCGGCATGGACTTTTGGTCTGTGGCTGACAACTTCATTCACAACGGATTATGATGAAGCAACGGTTAACCATTTCGTAGATGGCATGGCTGAACGTGATCTTCCGCTGTCTGTATTCCATTTTGACTGCTTCTGGATGAAGGAATACCAATGGTCTGATTTTGTATGGGATGAAGCGATGTTCCCGGATCCGAAAGGCATGCTTGCACGTCTGAAAGAAAAGGGTCTTAAAATCTGTGCTTGGATCAATCCATATATTGCAGAAAAATCCTACTTGTTCGATGAAGGTATGGAGAACGGTTATCTGGTCAAAACAGCGGATGGCAGTGTATGGCAATGGGATATGTGGCAAGCAGGTATGGCTCTGGTTGACTTCACGAATCCGGATGCTGTGAATTGGTATAAGAGTAAGCTCGAAGTCCTACTGGATCAAGGTGTAGATTCCTTCAAGACCGACTTCGGTGAAAGAATTCCGACCGATGTTGTGTACTTCGATGGTTCTGATCCCGTTAAAATGCACAACTATTATACACAGCTCTATAACAAAGCTGTATTTGAATTGCTCGAAGAGAAAATTGGCAAAAACGAAGCTGCCCTGTTTGCACGCTCTGCAACAGCAGGTGGTCAACAGTTCCCGGTTCACTGGGGCGGTGACTGCTCTTCCACGTATGAATCCATGGCTGAATCGCTTCGCGGTGGCCTCTCGCTCGGACTTTCCGGTTTCGGATTCTGGAGCCATGATATCAGTGGTTTTGAAAGCACAGCTAGCCCTGACGTATACAAACGCTGGGTACAATTCGGACTTTTATCTTCACACAGTCGCCTGCACGGAAGCACTTCGTATCGTGTGCCCTGGCTGTTTGACGAGGAATCCGTGGACGTTGTTCGTGACTTTACCAAACTCAAAATCAGCCTGATGCCGTACCTGTACAATTCTGCGGTAGAGTCGACGGTAAAAGGTATTCCGATGATGCGCGCTATGCTGCTGGACTTCCCAGAGGACCCAACAACATACAGCCTTGATACGCAATACATGTTTGGTGACTCGATCCTGGTGGCTCCAATCTTCAACAAGGAGGGAGATGTGCGTTATTACCTGCCTGAAGGAACTTGGACGAACTATCTGACAGGAGCGAAAGTACAAGGTGGACGCTGGATCAGTGAAAACCATGACTTCAAAACACTGCCAATGATGATTAAGCCAAACAGTCTGATCGCTGTGGGTGCTGTAGATAGCAAACCGGATTATGACTTTGCAAATGATGTGTCCTTGCACTTGTTCGAACTGGCTGATGGTCAAACGACTCAAGCTGTAGTTGTGAACCAAGCTGCTGAACAGGAGCTGACAGTTAACGTTACACGTAATGGATCAGTGCTGGATGTTCGTGCTGAAGGTGCAGGCAAACCTTGGAACATCGTGCTTCGCGGCATTGAGAGTGTATCCAGCGTTGAAGGTGGTTCCCAATTGTCTGGTGCAAATGGTGTTGTTGTTACGGCAGCAACAGGCGCAACCTCGCTTACAATCCAACTGTAAAATGATATAGTAAAAGAAAAGGACGGTGCCGAAAGGTGCCGTCTGTTTGTCTACGATGATAGGAGATTGAATGAAATGAGTACAATGAATTCCGGTTTGCACTGCTCGATATCAGCTGAGATGCTGCATCATCTGGTAGAAATTAATTTTGGAAGCGATACCAAAGTAAAGGAGTTTGGTCTCCTGCAAGGTGGACTTTTTAATACAACCTATCGGATTCAACTTGAACATACATCCTATACGGATGTGATTTTACGTTTGGCTCCAGAACGGGGAGAGATGGCGACTGGTTCTGCGAGTGATTCCCTTTTTTCGTTCGAACGCACCATGATGGCGGCTGAACCGATTGTATATGAATATTACCGTAAGGCAGGCATTCCTGCTCCAAACATTATCGCCTGTGATGACAGCGGATCAATCATCCCAAGAACGTACATGTTTATGGAGTTTATCCCAAGTAAGCAGCTGGATCACGCATCAATTTCAGACATAGACAAAGAGCGATTGTATCATCAGCTTGGCGTCTATACCGCCATCATGCATCAGATCGAGGGTACATCGTTTGGCTGGCCGCAGGGAGATGGGACGATTAAAGGCTCGGATCAATGGTCCGAGGTGCTGCACTCTTTCGCAGAAGAAACAGCACTTAAAGCGGCACGAGCCGATTATATGTCAGGTGTGGGAGAAGAGATCGCAGCTATATTCATGAAAAATAAAGACTTATTTGATCAAGTGACCCGTCCGGTACTCGTTCATAATGACCTGTGGGAAGCAAATGTACTTGTTCATCAGGTAAATGGTGAGCTGAACATTGCGGCCATCATTGACGGAGATCGTTCCATGTTTGCCGACAGGGAGTTTGAAGCCATATTGTCGACAGAATCAGCGGCTTTTCATGAAGGATATGATCGTCCTCTGGACTCGTCTGCTGAAGGACAGACACGCAGGCTTGCGTACGGAATACTGTCTTCGTATTTTAATGCCTACGTTCATGAACATCAGGTCAATCAACCTGAAGATGGTCAGAAGTATCGCCAGCGCACGCTGGATTTACTGGAGCAATGGAAGCAACTTGGATATAACTAATTCGTAGGCGCCTAATAAGGTGAATGAGCTGTCTTGCACATATTTGTGCAGGCAGCTTCTTTGTGTGAACAAGTGGTAACATCCAACATGTCCTGAATAATCAACCTCCGAAACAAGCACAATAATGCTGTTGTGTGTAGAATCTGTAAAGGTGGTTGTGGTATGAACGATAAAAAGTGGGACCTCGTCGCACTTGCTTCCATCCCTTTAATTATGACCTTGGGTAACTCCATGCTTATACCGATCCTGCCACAGATTGAACGTGAGTTGAAGGTATCTGCATTCAAGGTCAGTATGCTCATTACAGTCTACGCTGTAGTTGCCATCCTGCTTATTCCTCTTGCAGGGTACTTGTCGGATCGTTTTGGCAGAAAAGCAGTTATCATTCCTAGCCTTGTCATTGCAGCCGTCGGAGGTGCTGTCGCTGGTGTGGCAGCATGGATGCTGAACGGAAACATAGCCTACTGGACCATTCTGGGTGGCAGGTTATTGCAGGGAATAGGTGCTGCCGGCGCATTTCCCATTGTTATCCCATTGGTTGGGGACATGTTCAATGATGAGAACGAAGTAAGCAAAAGTCTGGGAATCATTGAGACCTCGAATACGTTTGGTAAAGTTATAAGTCCGATTCTGGGTGCAGCGCTGGCCGTCTGGTTGTGGTATGCTCCATTCATGGCTATTCCTATACTTTGTGTGCTTTCGCTGGTCCTTGTTATTTTCCTGGTGAAGACTCCTCGGAAAAAAGAAAAGCCCCCCACCTTTCCTGAATTTGTGGCATCGATTCGTGACGTATTGAAAGAAAAGGGACGCTGGTTGTATGCGTTGTTTGCAATCGGTGGTATTTGCATGTTTGTCATTTTTGGTGTGTTATATTATCTATCCGAGACGCTGGAGAGCGAATTTGCCTTGAAAGGTGTTCTTAAAGGACTTGTCCTTGCGATTCCGCTGGCAGCGTTATGTCTGTCTTCATTCCTGGCAGGGAAGTGGATTGGGAAGAACAAAACGCGAATGAAATGGCTTGGCTTCACAGGACTTGCGCTTCTGACGATATCTCTTGGCGTTATAGGTTTATTCGATAATATCTATGTTGTAGTAGGTCTTTTCACATTGGGAAGTGCCGGAATAGGTGCAACGTTACCCTGTCTGGATGCCTTAATTACAGAAGGCGTGGACAAGAAACAGCGGGGCACAATCACGGCTCTATTCAGCAGCATGCGATTCATTGGGGTATCTCTTGGTCCACCTGTCGTCTCTTTGCTGATTGGTTCTCATCATTTCCTGCTTTTTGGTGTGCTTGCTGCGTCTGGCGCAGTGGGCGGATTGCTCACATTATTCGCAGTCAAGCCCGATAAGGGGGACCAACCTACTTCAGGAAGCGAGCGGAAACAGGATGAAACATCTATGGATGTGATCGAGACGAGTAGAGGGTATGCTCCCATAGGTCGCAAGAAAAGTCCATTTTAGATAAACGGTGCTGTATGTTACGTTCATTTTCAAGCAGTCTTAAGTTTGTTTAACATTCAGATCTGTTCGAATAAAAAACGCGTTTACGCCTAAGAAAGCGGATGAATTTGCTTTCTCGGTGTAAACGCGTTTTTATGTTCAGAATGACTTTAACCAATCATTCGTGTTTGCTCTTATTCGACTGGCTAGTTTCGGTGTTGCCGGCTCCAGATTGTGAATTTTTGGATTGATCTTGATCTGATTCTGAGTCCGTTGCAGTGATATGAGTATGAGCGAGCAGAGCGTGAGGTTCAATGGAGAAGCTGCCGCTTCGTTTACCCTGAATCAGATATATAAGCAAGAACAGAATCATAAACATCACGGAATATCGATACATATCGGTATAACTGGTTATGGCCGCAATGGCGCCAAGAAGAAGGGCACCGGTCGCAATACCCAGATCCAGCGAGTTCAAAAACATACCATTAGCCATACCCCGTTGAGTAGGAGATACAACTTGAATCATCCAGGTCTGCAGAGACGACTGCATGGAACCATAGCCGATCCCGTAGATAAAGGCAGCAATGAACAGGACGGACATGGAGGTTGCATATGAGAGCAGAATGAGGCCGGCAGCAATAAATATAGCTCCTGGAATGAGCAGTGCTTTTGGACCTTTATTGTCATAGATTCGTCCTGCAAATGGTCTAACCAATAACACGGCGAGTGCATTGAACAAAAAGAACAGCGCAGGATTGGCCAGATTGGCTTCCTTGCCATACAAAACGATGAATCCAACAAGTCCACCATAAGTGATGGATAATAGGCAATTCAGCACACTGGGCAGAATCAGCTTGCGGTTGAAAGGTGTCTTCTGTTTCGGGTTGGACCCTGAAGCACTTGTTGTGGCTTGTGGCATGATGGTTGTACTGTTATCGGTTCTGACTGCTTTTTTGCGTGTCAGCGAATAACTCAGTGGATAGATCACAGCGAGCACACCCGCAGTGCATAACATCAGGGTTACAAAACCTGCACCCTGGAGCAGAGTAACCCCAATGATTGGACCCATAGACATAGCCAGGCTAGTTGATAGACCAAAGTAACCCATACCTTCACCCATTCGTTTGACGGGCACAATGTCCGAGGCCATCGTTGGAAAAGCGGTACTGCTCATACCAAACCCGATACCAAACAACATTCTCAGCAACAAGAGCACGGCTATGCCCGCAGCAAAATAATAGCCGAGCGTTGCCAGCAGGGCTACGGACAGGCCTATATAGATCATGGCGTTACGAAGACCCTTCTCCAGTGCTTTCGCGGAATAGAGACGGGCTGCTATGGCACTTAGTGCAAACAGACAGGTGAATAAACTTACTTCAAACGCATTGGCGTGAAATCGCTCCTGAACGTAGGACGGAAGTGGAGAAACGATCATGTGCAGCTGCAAAAATAACAAAAAGTTGCACAGCATTAGCAGAATGAAATCGGTGGTCCATAGTCTAACTTGTGTAGATTGTTCTTTCATGATGACGAATTCCCCCTGAGTTGTGATTCATTACAAGTTGCGGTTAATGAGGGAAAGAGTATGTTTAAATGCTTCCATCTGGTCTTCGGATATACCTTCAGCAAGTTCTTTATTCATTTCTCTTTCGATCGGAACGAGGATATCAATTAACGCTTTGCCTTCCGTGGTGAGATATAACAGATAGGCCCTGCGATCCTGTTCGCTGGTCCGGCGTTCTACCCAGCCTTTTTTCTCAAGCAGATCAATAATCCGCGCAGTGGTGGGTTGGTCTTTGAAGACACGTGCAGCGAGTTCCTTCTGATTAACACCTTCACCGCGGTCAACATTAAAGAGAACAGAAAATTGCTCTGTCGTAATATCATAAGGTTTGAATCGCGTTGCAAGTAAAGCTACAGCTTTACGATGTGTGAAACCCAGCATGAATCCAACAGATTGTTCCAGTGTATAGTCCATGTGATTGCTAGACCTCGCTTCCATAATAAAATGTCCCGATTAATTAGTTGTTATAACAACTATATGTCAAACAAGTATTTTTGTCAAAATGAAATATTCTCATATCGAACGTACGTGTACACTGTGCAATGATCTAAAAATACTGTTAGAATAGTGATGAAACCGTTTTTATAGAATCGATGTCTAGCGTGCTTGAAGAATGGAGAAAACCAATTTGCTCTAACTGATGTTGGAGATGAACAAGGAGAGCTGTGTATGCTAAAGAATATACCCGCAATAATACCTCCAGAGTTACTCAAAATTATGTCCGAAATGGGTCATGGAGACGAGTTGGTTCTGGCGGATGGCAATTTCCCCGCAGCCAGTCATGCCAAGCGACTGGTACGCTGTGATGCACTGGGAGTCGTTGAACTGCTGGATGCCATCCTGCAATTATATCCACTGGATACCTATGCTGAGCGTCCCGCTGCTGTCATGCAGGTTGTGAAAGGGGACCAGGTGATCCCGATCATATGGGAAGACTACCGCCGGTTGATTGAAGAATATGAAGGCATCACGGATGCTTTTGATCATGAAGAGCGATTTGATTTTTATAAACGCGCTTCGGATGCCTATGTGATTGTTGCAACTGGTGAGCGCGCCCAATATGCCAATCTGATTTTGAAGAAAGGCGTCATTTTCCCCGATGCTGATCCTGGTCAGCAACAACAGAATGCTGAATCGAACTGAATATTTACGGCGACGGAGCAGGGGATGCTTTGGTCGCCTTTTTATTTTTGCCAATAACAAGGCAGTATAACAAAACGTACAGAATTGGCATGGACTTGATAGCGAGATTCCAAACTGGAAGCGTGTATGAACGAATAGTCAGCTCAATGCCCAAGATACTACAAACTTTGATGCAGATGATGAATGGGGAAAAGGAAAGGACTGTTTTACAATTGAAAGAAATACAAAGGAGGAGACGATGCTCTCCATCCCAGAGGAGTTGAGTGAAATGCAGCACCGAATCAGACAAGCGGATCTTCCTGATAGTAACGAAGTGGGACGTTTGTTCAATGAGTACAGGATGTTCTACAACCAAAATGCTGACATTGAGGCAGCACATCAGTATATTAGAGAACGAATGGAACGCCATGAATCGGTGATTTTGGTAGCAGAAAGGCCACTCTCAAATGGCATAATTTGTACTGGATTCGTTCAGCTATATCCCAGTTTCAGTTCGGTATCGATGGGGCCCGTCTGGGTGCTTAATGATCTATATGTGCATCCGGATTATCGTCAGCAAGGCATTGCCAGGAAGCTGCTGCAAGCAGCCAAGCAATTGGCATCTGAGCGAGGAGTTCTTCGTATATCACTCTCAACTGAGTTAAGTAACACGCAAGCGCAAGCTTTATATGAATCCGAAGGATATGCACAGGATACCAAATTCATGTATTATGAACTTAATGTATAAGAGTTTGCTCAAAAAGACTCACTATATGAATGAATGGCACACTCGTGTCGTCGGCAACAAGGGAGGGGAGTCGCAACATGATGCAGTGGATTGCCATGATCACGATGTTAATTGATCATATAGGGGCTGTCTTTTTTCCACATATTATAGAACTCAGGATCATCGGTCGTATCGCTTTTCCAATTTATGCTTTTGCAGTGTATATTGGTTATAAACATACACGAGACGTACAAAAATACATATGGCGGCTGTTCTGGATCGCGATCATATCACAGGTGCCGTTCATGGCTGCGTTTAATCATTATTCTCTGAACGTGGTATGGACATTGTGGTCAGCCCTGTTGGTATTATTCGTTATCGATAAATTGCCATCCCGCCTACTGGGGATTCCGATTGTAATTGGAGCAGGGTGGTTCATGGAAATTAGCCAAATGGATTACGGGATGTACGGGTTGTTATTGGTCCTGTTATTCCGTTATTTCCAGGGTCCTGTACTTGTCGTGGCACATGTCGTGTTAAATGCACTATATCTTCTGCTGCATAACAGCTCTGTGCAAATGTATAGTGTGCTGGCAACCGCCGGCATTGCTATTGCTCAGTATTACCAAGCGGGATTCCGTATAAAGGGGCCACGTTGGGTCTGGCGCTATTTCTATCCAGCGCATCTTGCCATCATTGCAATTATCCGATGGGTCTAAAAGAATGATCCGGAATGAAGCCAAACACAAAGAAGCCACTTTCATCGTCATTTACTGACGAGAAGGTGGCTTCTTTGTGTTATTTATGATTATTGCTAATGTACGAAGTGTTGAAAATAAAGAACTTTATTCCATTGCTGTAGAAGTGTCATAATGTGGCCGAATTGTAGTCGGGAAATACCCAATCTGAACGGCGTAGTCTAACATGGCGGAGATGAAGCGATCATCTGTTTTTGCACATGAGATTCCGGCAGGTTCCACATAAGCCGTTGTGACAGGGCAAGCATAGACATATGCTGAATCCTTCGCACCGTCGCCTTCAAGCTGCGCAATAGCCAACTGAAGAGCTTCAGGCTCCTTGCTGATACTGGCATCGAATAACCAACGTGTGTAATCCGCAAAAGGTAGCGTTTCGACTTCGTAACCAGCCCGATTCACAGAACGGATCAGCTCGTCATAACGGATGGGCTCCGGATTACAGATGTGGAATACACGACCGGCGGTATCCTGACGTAAGGCCAGATGAACGATAGCTTCACTTGCATAGTTTATCGGTGTAAAATCAACCATCCAGTCAGCCGCAGGAGCCTTGCCGAGCAATAACATTGCTTTGATCATACGATAAAAGGCGTTGCTATCAATATTGGACTGGAAGCGTCCAGTTTCGGAGTGGCAAGTGAGATTACCTGCACGATAGATGCTGACAGGCACACCTTGCTCGGCGGCAATCATGAGCACTTTCTCGGCTTCAAGCTTGCTGTCCGAATACAGGTTGTCCACATGCAAGTCAGCCGGGAACCGATCATATTGCAGGGAGGATTCCCATTGTCCGCTGAGTGCGAGATCTTCCGGAATACCCATCGTGGATACATGGTGGAAGGATGCCCCAGGTTTGCTGCGTATCAAGTCTAGCAATGCGACCGTTCCTTCCACGTTCGTTTTGGCGAACTGATCGGCATCTCCGAAATGACGTACGTCTGCAGCGCAGTGGATGACACGGTCAATTCGTTCCTGAACATAAGCCGTTTGTTCAGCGGACAGACCGAGATTAGGTTGTTCGAGATCCCCTTCAATAATCTCCACGCGAGCTACGAGTTGGTCAGTCAGTTGTTTGCCGAAATAGCCTTCCAGCACGTTAGTCAAACGTTCCATTGCAGTTATTCCATTGGATGGTCGACGAACAAGGGTGTAGATTCGTGTACTGGAATTCAGAATTAACTGTTGCAGCACATGAGAGCCCAGATAACCAGTTGCTCCAGTCAGCAACACATGCTCAGGTTCACGAATGAGCGGATACCCCAACTGTGATGTTAGCTCCACAGGGTGTTCGGATAATTGTGTAATCATGCCTTCGGTCACCACTGAATCCGTAACTTCTGCAGCACTGAGAGACAATACTTCCACACGACGAGCGAGAGCGCGGACTGTTTTTTCGGCAAAGAAGTCGGCAATGTTCAGTTGCGGATAATGTGGCTTCAGAATGACCAGTACATGAATGACCCGGAGTGAATCACCACCGATATTGAAGAAACTGTCTTCGACACCGAAGTCATCATGCTGAAGGATTTCTTTCCATGCGTCCAGGATATTGGATTCCGTCTCCGTCTCAGGCATGACCCGGTCAGGGCGATCTTCATGTCGTTCCACATGAGACAGGGATACCATCGCTTTGCGATTGATTTTTCCAGTTGGTGCAATCGGCATTTCATCCAGTTGACAGATCCACTTCGGTACAAAATAAGAAGGAAGTTTCTCTGTCAGTTCTGCCTTGATGTCCGAAACAGAGAGGGTACTGCCATCTTTCGATGTAAAGTAACCAACCAGCATATTTTGTCCATCGGATTCTTTCTTCGGAATGACGGCAACGTTCTGGATCTGATCAAGCCGTGCAAAGTGATCTTCAATCTCCCCGATCTCAATCCGGTGACCACGAATTTTTAGCTGAGAGTCACTACGACCAACATATTCCAGCAACCCGGTATCCAGCAATTTGGCAATATCGCCAGACTTGTAGATTTTCTCACCTATCGCAAACGGGTTCTCAATGAATGCTTGCTCTGTACGTTCTGGCTGATTCAGATAACCTTTGGCCAATGCAGGGGTAGCAATATATACCTCACCAGGTACACCTGCCGGACAGAGCTGTTGTTCTTCATTCACAATGTATACTTTGTAGTTATGAATCGGTTTACCGATAGGGATGTTCACCACATGTTCTGGAACCTGCTCACTGATGCGGTGAGTGGCTGTGGCTACTGTACATTCGGTAGGACCGTACACATTAACAATATCAATCTGGTTTCCAAATTTGCGCTGGAAGGCGCGAACCTGTTCACCATAGAGCGCTTCTCCGGCTACAGTAATGATTCTGACTTTGGCCAGCTTGTGAAAACCTTCATCGGATAAGTAGGAAGCAAGCTGATTGAAGAAAATCGTAGGCAGTATCGTAATAATGGTTGTTCCTGTCCGTTCAATTGCACTTGCGAATTCTTCAACGGATACACGTTCTTCCGCAGACAACAGATATAATTCTGCTCCATAGAACAAGGCGCCAATGGTATCCCACACGGATGCATCGAAGCTGTATGTAGCAAACTGGGTTAATACATCACCTGGTTGAATGTCACAATCACGCTGAACCACACTGCCAAGATTGGTTACACCCCGGTGGGCAATCAGTGCACCTTTGGGTTTACCGGTCGACCCTGACGTGTAGATAATATACGCAAGATCATCGGGCTGAATATCCAGATTGGGGTTACTTGCTGCAAATCCGGCTAAACGACCATCTACAGCGAGAATCTGACGGACCGTAGCTATACTGGAGAACAAGCTGGAAGCTTGGGCATAAGAAGCCTCCGTTGTCAGCACGAATGAGGACGCCGTATCTTCCACGATATAACTGTTACGTTCTTGTGGATGCTCAGGGTCGATCGGAACATATGCACCACCTGCCTTCAGAATACCAAGTAGGGAGATGATCGTCTCCAGACTTCGATCCATAAAGATACTGACGAATTCACCTTTCTGCAATCCATTGGATAACAGAACACGTGCAACCTGATTAGCTCGTTCATTCAATTCCCTGTACGTATAACTTTTGGATGGCGATGTTATCGCCGGTGAATCCGGATATGCCGCGGCCGTTGCTTCGAACCAGCCATGAACCGTCTGATTCTCTGGTTGGAGAACAGAAGTATCATTCATTTCACGGTAAAGCAATCGATCTGAGGCGGAAAGAATATCCACCGTACCGATTGCTTTCTCACCGTCACGCACATGGGCGAGTAGAAGAGTCTGATAATATTCTGCATATCTCAGCACGGTAGATTCTTTCAACAGTGAACTATCATAGAACAGATCGAGGATGAGCATGTTCTGATCATCTCGAACGTTCCAATTTAATATTTGAGGAGCTTGAGGCAACTGTACACTATTCAGCATAAAAAACGTTTCAGGGTATCCACCGTTTTGCAACGTGTATTCAATCTTGAGCTGCTCTGAAACCTGATGACATAGTTGGCTGAAGGTCAATTTCCCCTGAATCTGTAATGAAAGATAGGAAGCTGCCTGATCGGGGGAAAGTATACCTATGGCAAGTTCCTGTTCAGCTGACAATCGGAATAACAAGGCTGCATAAGCTGAGAGGAGTACCGGGTACACCATCTGTTCTCCATACTTCTGTTTAAGTTCACGGCTCAGAGAAGCATGTAATGTGATTTGAGCAGACTGATAAGAGAATGATTGTTGACGTCGCCCAAAATCCAGTGGAATCTGCAGAACTGGCAAGCTAGATTCCATGGAATGGGAAGAAGATGGTTGGTTTTCAATCACTTCAGTTATTCCTCCTTGATTCAAACCGAATGTTTGTGGATTCGAATTATTGTTTGCTTACATTGAAATGAGAGATCAGTTCCTGGAGTTCCTCAGACATGCTGTTAAGGCGTGTGGAGGAGTCTACCAGTGTAATCAAAGATGCTTTTTGCTCATCAACAGATGAGGAAATTTGTTCACTGCTGTTTGCTGTCTTACTTACGCTTGAAGACAAGTCATCTGCTGTAGCGGTCATTTCCTCCGTACCCGCAGAGATTTCTTCCGTTGCGCTTGATACTTCCTGAATCTGATTAGATACTTTTTTCGCTGCTTCTAAAATATCTTCGAACAGTTGTCCTGTTTGATCGGCTACGCTGAGCCCTGTATCTACTTCTGACGTGCCTTGTTCCATAGCACGTACAGCTTGTTTAATTCCAGCTTGAATCTCTTGGATCAATACACCAACCTGGCTGGTTGCTTGTTCAGACTGCTCAGCAAGTTTGCGTACTTCACCTGCAACAACTGCAAATCCTCTTCCTTCTTCACCAACACGAGCTGCTTCAATGGATGCATTAAGAGCAAGCAAGTTAGTCTGGCTGGAGATTCCCGAGATGATATTGAGAATATCGCCGATTTCCTGTGAACGACTCTCCAGAACCTCAATGGCAGAAGCGGTATTCTTAACCGATTCCGTAATCAGATTCATCTGTTCAGATACCTGACGGACAACGCTGTTACCTTGTTGCGAACGACGTTCCATCTCATAGGCTTCATCCGCTACACTTGCCGAGCTGCTGGCAATCGTCTGGATTACGGTAGCCATCTCGGACATGGCACGTGCACTATCCCGGGTTGCCTGTTCCTGTGAACGAATGTTGGAAGTGATTTGAGTCACATTATTATTGATAGAATCTGCATTCTCACTGTTGCGCTCGGAAACTTCATATAACTCTTTGGCAGACTGATTTACTTCTTGTGACGTGATTTGCACTTTAACGATAGTATCGTTGATTTTGCGAACCATGGTGTTAAACTTCTCGTTAACGAGTCCCAGATCGTCTTTGCCTGTCGGAATGTTGACATTCAAATTACCCCGACTGACGTCATCAATTCCTTTGATCAAGTGACGGATAGGGGAAAGTGTGTTTTTAACTACAAGGTATTGGATAATCAGGAATAACAGCAAGAAGGCCACAAGGATGATAATTCCGTTTTTGAGCAAGGAGTTTAGTCCCGCGGGTACGGCTGATGCATCTGCATCAATGGCAAAATAGGAGAAAATCTTACCGTTGCTGTCTTTGATTGGATATGCAATGGTTGTCCATGTTCCGAAATCATCGGAATAGAATGTTGTGAATGTTGGGCGATCCGTATTAAGCATTTCTTTCAGTGCATTGGCTACAACGACCGGCTGCTCATACATGTCACCAATATTTACGTTCTCACTTTGAAAAGCCTCTCTTAGGTTGGTCGGCATCGCTACAAGGGAAGTTAATCTCTTGTTATCGCCACCGAGCTCAACACCGAAGATGTATGCTTGTGCAATGTTAGGATAATATTCTTGCATTTCATCGAAATACGCTCGTAATTTTGTTTGTGTTGCTCCATCATAGCTACCTTCCGCAATTGCAGCTTGTACCTCGGCAGGATTGATATCTTCAGCCCACTTTTTGGTGATTTGTTCCACCTGTCCGTGCAGTTGATCAACAAGAATTGTTTTTTGGAAATAGTAACTGCTTGCGATAAGTGCTACCCCGATGATAATGATATTGGTAAATGAGAGTAACAAATTTTTGGAGAAAAACGACATGCTTTTCCAACTTAATGATTTCACTAAATTTCACTCCTGATCTTCTTTAAATTAAGAAACTTTAGGTTTGCTTTGGTACAGTGAACTAGATCATTCCGTGATCCCCTCCAAAGGAAATTTATGCGACCATGGTCTTGGTTTATCAGTCGCTTTCGTAGAGACTTATGTACCGTATGAACCATAGGTGTCTAATTATTAAAACACATCTATAATTAATATGTCGTATAAAATGTCGTTAAATTGAATAGTATCGTTAAATTTTTTTTAATATTTTACGTATTTATGGACATATCAGATGTATTATAGGTATTTAGAACTGTTTATTTTAAAATTTCCCATTTTTTAGCTTCATTCTGTATTCTATAACATGGTGGGTAAAAATACATCCTTCAACAAAACAAAAATATGATGGCAAAGATGCAACAGAAGGCACGGATATACATCGGAAGCGGTTTTATCTATAATAACTACATATGCATTTCTCAAATTATGAGCAGCGGGGGTTTATAGATGAATCTTAAACAGATAGCAGCAGAGCGTGCGGCAGAATATGTTGAAGATGGAATGAAGGTTGGATTGGGTACAGGTTCAACAGCTTATTATGCCATCTGCCGAATCGGTGAGCGGGTACGTGATGGATTGAACATTCAAGCGGTTGCCACTTCAGAGGCTTCGGACAAGCTTGCCCGTGAATGGGGGATTCCCATCGTCCCATTTGACCAGATTGGACGTCTGGATCTGACCATTGATGGCGCTGATGAAGTTGATCCCGAGTTTAACCTGATTAAAGGGGGGGGAGGGGCTCTTTTGCGTGAGAAAATTGTGGCAGCCAATAGTGACAAATTGATTATTGTAGCGGATGGCAGCAAAGCCGTGCAAAAGTTGGGGAAATTCCCGCTTCCAGTTGAGGTGGTTCCATTTGCTTCTGAGTGGACCTTCCAGGCGCTCGAACAATTGGGGTGTCAACCACAGTGGCGGATGGATGGACAGCAACGTTATCTGACAGACAACGGAAACCTGATAGCGGATTGCCACTTGGAGGCGATTGATCACGCTGCGGACCTTAATGTTCAATTGAACATGTTACCAGGTGTTGTTGATAACGGACTATTTGTGGATATGGCTAGTACAGTCATTCTTGCCAATGCGGACGGAAGTATCGAAGAGCTTCATCGTTCTTAATATGGAAGAGGGTGATTTTCATCGTATGAAAGAACTGCCAATCGTTGATGGTGAACTTGTACTCAGGTGTGTGGAGAAACAGGATCTGAAAGAACTCTACGAATTGATCTACAGTGATGACGTACCTGAATGGAAGCAATGGGATGCACCCTATTACCCACTTAAACACGAAAGTTATCAAAGTTTCGAACAAGGTATGCTCAAACGTATGAACGTTGATCCTGGTGATACCAAACCGGTATCAATCCGTATTATTGAATCCGACAGACAAATTGTGGGTACAATCAGCTATTACATAGAAGATGAGTTATCCATGTGGCTGGAAATGGGGATTGTAATATACAGATCTGTCCAGTGGGGACGCGGGGTTGGCACACGCTCACTTGTCATGTGGTCAAGTCATCTGTTCGAACAGCTGCCTTTGGTTCGGGTTGGATTGACTACTTGGTCTGGTAATGAACGAATGATGCGTGCGGCTGTGAAAGCCGGATTACAGGTGGAAGGGCGAATGCGGAAATGTCGTATCGTTCGCGGGCAGTACTATGATTCAATTCGTATGGGGATGCTCCGTGAGGAGTGGGAGCAGAAGCTGGCCCCTCATACGAGCCGAAATGCAAACAACTGATGGAGGATTATTGAAATGCTGAACACGGAGGACAACCGGGAACTGTCTTTACAATTATTCGTGGTTCTTGTTCGGGCCTACAATTCTGTGACCTCACGTTCCAATCGGGATATCCAGAGTCACGGACTGAATACGACAGAATTTGGTGTGCTTGATTTGTTATATCATAAGGGACCGCAGGCATTGCAAAAGATTGGTGAAAAGGTGTTAATGTCCAGTGGTAACATTACGTATGTTGTAGATAAGTTGCAAAATAAAAATCTGCTGTTTCGTCGACCATCCAAGGAAGATCGGCGTGTCATTTACGCTGAGTTAACCGAGGAAGGAAGAGAATTGTTCACACAGATATTTCCTCAACACCATCAGGTCATCATTGATGCTTTGGAAGGACTTGATCCTTCCGAGAAAGTGGATGCGATTAAGATGTTGAAGAAGCTGGGACTGGCGGCAGAAGGGAAAACTGACTTGCGTTCATAACGCAGGTCAGTTTTTTTGTGGAGCTCGAAAAGTACAGGCATATACTGGCTGACTGACTTGCAAGGCCCTCCATAATATAGGAAGATTGTTCTATACATTCATCGTGTGTAAAACATGATCATCGAAAGTTCATGTATAATGGAACAGAACGATTAAGAGCGGAATGGATGGATTGGATCAAGTAGAAGAACCTATCCCGATTGCAAGTTAGCTAACAACGATCTCATTCTGGATTAGTCACGAATGAAGATTGAGTTTGACGCGGGTTACATCAACGAATCCATGCCATATGGAGATGCCGCGCAATCGTACTTGCAGTGCTTGCTTGAGAATAAACGGAAAGAAGCCGCCCACCCAATATGAAATTGGACGATTGTGGCAATGCCATCGTATCAGTGTGGGGCAAGAACACTTTTGTACGGCAGCGACCCAGTCATTCATATCACGGCAACGGCACATATGAAGATTATGGTTGGGGGATATCCCTTTAATATTGATCATGAGTTGTGGAAAACGATAGGAGCCGACGGTTATGCTCCGGGAGCCGATGAGGCAGTTGCGGTTGCAGAACAATTACTGGCTCAGCCAGCGACATGTAATCATCTTGATATGGTTAGGGATTAAGAAAGGGATGATGTAATGTCTAATGAGAACGGAGAGATAGAGAGGCTACGCAGAACGATTGAGCAGTTATCCGATCAGATGATCCGTAGTAAGGAGCAAGAGGAAAGGACGCTTGCGGAATTCTCGGATATGAATAATGAACTGGTCACACTCCAGCGTTTGCTTGCTAAGAACAATAACAGCCTTGAAGCTGCACGTCAGCAAGCAGTAAGTGCAGGTGAATCCAAAAGCACGTTTATTGCAGGTATCAGTCATGATTTTCGTACGCCATTAAATGGCATCTTGGGGATGGCTGAGATGCTTAAGCTGTCTCCTTTGTCTGAAGAACAGGAGAATTCCGTTTCTGTTATACAAGATGCTGCCAGACTACTGCTTAAGCTGATCCAGGATCTTCTGGATCTGTCCAAACTTGAGGCGGGGCAGATGCGACTTGAACTGGGAGAAGTGGATCTTCAAGAGACGATAAACTATATTGTTCGTTTGCTCGAGCCCCAAGTCAGAAAGAACGGAAATCAGTTATCGATAGACTGTGACCCCAGAATCTCTACTCTTCTTGAAGGGGATTCAACGAGGATTACACAGATACTGATCAATCTAATTCAGAATGCGAACAAATTCACATCAGAAGGTACGGTGCGGATACGAGTCACCCTTATGAAAGATGATGAGATTACACAAATGATCCGACTTGAAGTCGAAGACACGGGGATTGGTATCTCGGAAGAAGATCAGAGCCAGTTATTTCAACCCTACATGCAGACTGAACGAGGTCGCTCAAGTGAGTATGGTGGAACGGGCCTTGGATTATCGATCTGCAGGTCGCTCGTTACACTGATGGAAGGTCAGATTGGAGTAGACAGTCAGGAGGGTGAAGGATCAACATTCTGGTTCGAACTTACACTTGGTAAGAAAGACGGTAACCAGTCCGCTAACCAGTCTGTTGCTTCCGCTCAAGAGCATCAGGGGCAGGATATGGATGACGAAGCTCCTTCTGTATCTGTATTGCTGGCCGATGATAATGTCATCAACCGGCAGCTTGTTATGCTGCAACTCAAAAAACTGGGAATAACCCAAGTGGACGCTGTAGTGAATGGGGAAGAGGCAATAGCTGCTTTTCTCAGCAAAAAATACAGTTTGATTCTCATGGACTATATGATGCCAGTGATGGACGGTTTGGAGGCAACACGCAAAATCCGCTCGATAGAAATGGATGAAATGCGCCATACCACACCAATTATTGCAATGACAGGTAATGTCATGCAGGGAGAGAAAGACAAGTGTATGGAAGCCGGGATGAATGACTTTATTGGCAAACCCTTCACGCTGGAAATTCTGAGTAAGATGATCGAGAAGTGGCAGCAATCCTCCGAACCGACCGAGGTACTAAATATGAGCATCGTACATGAGATTGCGGAATTAAACACCGATGGCGATCGTACCCTCCTTGGTATGTTGTTGGACATGTATCGTACCGAGACACCTGGCAAGATTGAGGTGCTGCGCAGACATATTGTGTCCGGCGACCATGTTGCTGCAACCGAGGTAGCCCATGATCTGAAATCAGGGAGTTTGAGCCTAGGGATTCGTTATTTATCAACTTTGTTTGCCCAGATAGAGCAGTTCGCGAAGGAAGGTCAATCACGGAAAGCAGAACCTTTGCTGGATGCTTTGTTACCCGCCTATCAAGCAGCATGTGCATCACTGCAACGAGTAAGTAAAGATTGAACATATCTTAATAAGGAAAGAGGGTAGGGCTCGTTCATGTTATTCTACGTACTTGCAGCACTGGTACTGATCGTTCTTGCTCTTCTGTGGGCAGGAGGGCTTTATTTTTTCAAAACCGCCATTCGCCGTACACCAAAAACGTTTTTGGTAGATAATCCAAATCTGATGCCTGAACCGGACAATGAAATCATTAGCAGTGCTTCTGACCTGAAGTGGTTGGATGCTCAGCCTACAGAAGAGATATCTCTTCAATCACATGATGGATTAAAACTGTATGGTACATGGCTCGGTTCCAATAAAGGGTCGGATCAGACGGTTATTCTGGCACATGGTTATTCGGGTAGAGGTAGAGAAATGGCTGGATTTGCCCGGTATTATGCGGAAAAGCACGGTTATAACGTACTCATGCCAGATGATCGAGGTCATGGACAGAGTGAAGGTGATATCATCGGTTTTGGCTGGTTAGATCGGAAGGATTATGTCCAGTGGACCAACTGGGTGCTTGAAAAAGTGGGTACACAAGGGGAAATCATATTGCACGGCATATCCATGGGAGGAGCAACCGTACTGATGACAGGTGGTGAAGTTCTGCCGATTCAGGTTAAAGCGATTGTATCTGATTGTGCGTATACATCCGTGGAAGAAGAACTGACGTTCCAGTTGAAGCAATTATACAAGCTTCCAGCATTTCCGTTTATACCTGTCACAAGTCTAATCTCCCGGTGGAAAGCAGGGTATTCCTTTAGAGAGGCTTCGGCTCTCAAGCAGCTTACCAAAGTTAACGTTCCCGTGTTATTCATCCACGGAGAGGCTGATACGTTTGTACCAACGGAAATGGTGTACAGGTTGTATGAAGCCTGCCCAACCGAAAAGGAATTGCTGACCGTCCCCCGTGCGGGTCATGGCACAGCGTTTCAAATCGATCGCACCGGATATGAGGCGGCACTGGAATCCTTTATGAAAAAGAATCTGTCGCCTGCTTTTAATTGATTTTTTTGTGACAATCTGGGTATTAAGTAGAAGATGCAAATCATTTACTAAACGATGGGGGTATCTTGATGGGAAACGAACAATTTGAGGCTGCGCGAAAAGCAGAGGCAGGTTATCATTCCAATTTCTATCAGAATAATGAATTATTCGCCTCTGGTACCTGGATGTCGAGGCCCATGCCTATGGTGATGGATATGCTGGAACGTCTACTTGCTCACAAGGAGGAATTGCGTGTCCTCGATCTGGGATGCGGAGTGGGAAGGCATACGATACCGATTGCACAGCGCCTTACACAAACGAACAGTGAAGTCATCGGTGTGGATTTGCTGGATGAGGCCGTAGACGGACTTCGCAAGTATGCGAAAGAAAATCAGGTTGATCATATCGTGCAGGCAGTGAAAGCAGATGTTGAACATTATGCTGTGAAGCCAAACTATTTTGATTATATTGCTGCTTGTTCTTGTCTGGAACATGTCTCAAATAAGCAAGCCTTCGTGGAAGCGCTAGAGCGATTACAAGCGGGAACTCGTACAGGGGGCATTCATTGTATTACGATGAGTACCAATGTGGAGGAAAAAGAAATCAATACAGGCAAGGAGATTGAACCATTAATTGAACTGAACTTGTCGACAGTTGAAGCGATCGCTTTGTTGGAGGATGCCTACAAAGGCTGGAATATTCTGCTTCAGGAACATGTTACACAGACGATTGAAGAGGAAAAGTATGATGAACCGACACTATTTCGTTGTGAACTGCTTCGTTTCGCTGTGCAAAAGCAATAAACTCTCTGCCGGGACCTGACAATGGACCCGGCACTCTTAATGTGTGGTCTGAAGGGAGATGGTTAAGGATGAATACATATGTAATAGGGATGGATGGAGGAGGGAGCCACACGCGTGTGGTTGTCGCAGATCAGAACGGGAAGATTTTATCCTATGTGCAAAAGAATGGTTGCAACCGCTATCACGATACCAATGCTGAGCAAAATGTGCTGGAAGGTATCGCCGAAACGATAACTCAAGCTGGGCTCAAGCCGAGTCAAATCGCCTCCATTCAGGCAGGGATGGCAGGTTTGAATGAGCCTGGAGATACAGTTTGGGCGGAGGCATTACTCGCTCGTACGGGGATTACAGGCAGGATCAGTGCGGTAAACGATACGCTTATCGCACATACAGCGGCCTTTGATGGTGAGCCCGGTATTATCGCCATTGGAGGTACAGGCTCTCTGATCCTTGGCAGAACGGAACAGGGAGTTTGGCTCCGCAACGATCAGTTCGGTCATTATGCACCGACAGCAGCACGTTTCTTGGCTTACGACACGGTTCATTCCATACTGGCAGGACGTTATGAGTCACAGGATCAGGAATGGATTGAACAGGTTTTAACGTATTGGAATGTAAGCTCTATTCGGGAGCTTGCTGCGCTGGGAGTGTCTGGTTTTGCTGAAAATAAACAGGCTACCAATCGGAAATTTGGTCAAATGGCACCTTTGGTGACCGAAGCAGCTGCCCGAAATATTCCCCTCGCGGTTAGGGTATGTGATTCGGCTGCCGATACGGCTGTTGTGGGTATCCTCATGCTGGCATGCTGTTTCGATCAACCAACAGTGTCCATGGCGCTGACTGGAAGTTGTCTGAGTTCACCATATATGGTGGAGGCTGTTCAGAAAGGGCTGGATACTACCTATATGCGCGAAGGGAAAAAAATTCAATACATAACCAGTAACTTGCCGGCAATTGGGGGCGCACTGCTGGATGCCTATCATTTGGCGCAGATCAACGTACCGGATAACATCTCAACTGTGCTTCAATCGGAGCTGAATCGGCACACGACTTGAACTTTTAGAGGCTAACGACTACAATACGATAACGGAAACAAGCAAGGTATAGGAGGAATCAAGGTGTTAATTAATCTGAAATCACGCATACAGGAGCTGGAAGTACAGGAGCTGTTGGCCTACTCGGTCTTTCCTGATCCGGATCACTTGAACCGTGCGTTGCAACAATATGTAGAGAAGGACGAACTGCAGATGGCCGGTTACGAAGATGAGGGACAATTGATCGGTCTGATTGGATATGAGAAGACAGGAACAAGTGAGGTTACCATTCATCATATCTCGGTTTTGCCTGAAAACCGTTTTAAAAATTATGGACGTGGTATGATCTCACAACTGCTGGCAACATACAATCCTGATAGACTGATTGCTGAGACCGAGCTGGAAGCCGTCGAGTTTTATCGGAATACGGGGTTCGTGGTATATAGTCTCGGTGAATTATACCCAGGTGTGGAGCGATTCCGTTGTGTGCTCGAAAAAGAGGAAGATACGGACGAAGAGTAGCACAGAGGCATTTTATTACTTTAAGAAATATATGGATTATAATCATTACAGGATGTTGGATTTGGCAATGAGCTGAGTCGGACGTCCTGTTTTTTAGTCGTTTTCATCAAAAAAGCAGGAAAAAAGTATTGCTTTGTGAGATTGTTTCATTATAGAATAGTTTCACAGAAGAATAGTTCGTTAAGTGAACTATATATATTCGGGAAAGGAGAATGAAGAATGAATACACCGGATGCAAAAAGTTTGGTGAATCGCTATTTAGATGCTTCTTTTCTGGTCAATAAGCGGTTTGATACGCGGATACGCGAACAAGTGGGGCAGACCATAACGACCGATCAGTTCTGCGCACTTCGTCTGATTGAAGAGAAACCTTCCTGCACACCCTCTGATCTGGCAGAGCTTCTGTGCATAGGCAAGAGCAGCATTACCGCTTTGGTCAACAAGCTGGTGGATCGCGATCTGGTCCATCGTGCTGGAGATGAACGTGACCGCCGCGTTGTATATCTGACACTGACGGATACCGGACGACAGGTATACAGGGAAACAGAACAGGAAATACAGCAGATTCTGGAGCCGTATCTGGTTCATTTTAAACCGGAAGAGGTTCGGATTTTCATTGAATCTTTTGAGAAGCTTGCAGCTTTGCTAACGCATGAAGGAGGACGGGAGAACGAATGAGAACGATACTAAAAGCAAGATGGTGGTTAATGGGGCTATGGGTTGTTGTTGCTGCCGTGTTGATGTTTACCGCCCCTAACATGAGTGAACTGATTCGAGAAAAGGGACAGTTTTCGGTTCCGGAAGGCTATTCTTCCACACAGGCAGCTGCGATTCTGAATGAAGCTGCAGCACAAAAAGGAGAACAGCAAGGCAGCCAGATCGCCCTTGTATTCTATAATCCCGATGGGCTGGGCACCACGGGGAAACAAGAGGCAGAGAAGGCTGTTAAGCAATTGGAGGCCGACAAGGAGAAGCTGGGCATTCTGTCCATTCTGGAACCTTTCTCTCAGCCTGAACTGTCCGAGAAGATGATCTCAGCTGACGGCAAAACGATTCTAACATCGCTATCCATTGATCAGGGAGATCGTACGGTCAAGGAAATGCGGGAAGACCTGAACGAAGCATTGAAGTCCGTCAATGTGGAGCACTACATAACCGGTAAAGGTCTGATTGATGAAGACACCATTGAAAGTTCACAAGAGGGGCTTAAGAAATCGGAATACATTACAGTTGTCTTTATTTTACTCATTCTGTTCCTGGTCTTCCGTTCGTTTGTAGCTCCGTTTGTACCGCTGCTAACGGTGGGGATCAGTTACATTGTATCGCAACAGATTGTTGCATTCCTGGTGGACGGGGTCGACTTCCCCATATCCACGTTTACACAGATCTTTATGGTTGCCGTCATGTTCGGGATTGGTACGGATTACTGCATCCTGCTGATCAGTCGGTTCAAGGAAGAACTGGCTCATCATGAGAATACGTGGGATGCCATCATTGCTACCTATCGTACTGCTGGTAAAACGGTACTCTTCTCAGCACTTGCCGTGCTGGTTGGATTCATTGCGATCGGCTTTGCCCAGTTTATGTTGTACCGCTCTGCGGTTGCCGTAGCTGTAGGTATCGCTGTGATGATGCTCGCTCTGTTTACCATCGTGCCATTCTTCATGGCGGTACTGGGCAAGAAACTCTTCTGGCCGTCGAAGGGTTCACTTGAACATGCGGAGAGCAAGATCTATGGTGCAGCTGGTCGCTTTTCACTAAAACGTCCATGGGCTGCGCTGCTCATCGTTGCAGCTGTCTGTGTACCTCTTCTGGCAACCTACGATGGCAAACTGTCGTTCAACAGTCTCGATGAGATTGGCGAGAAATATGATTCCGTAAAAGCATTTAACATTATCTCTGACAGCTTTGGTCCGGGTGAATCCCTGCCGGGTCAGATCGTCATCCAGAATGATGAAGCGATGGATAATGCGAAGTATATGGCCGTTGCCGAGAAAATTAGCCGGGAAGTAGAGAAAGTAGCCGGAGTCTCTGGTGTCCGCAGTATGACACGACCTACCGGTGATGAGATTAAAGATTTTGAAGTTACACAGCAAGTCGGAACATTATCGGATGGACTGGGTGAAGGCAAGACGGGTCTGGACAAAATCCGTGATGGCCTGAGTGAAGCCAGCAGTCAGCTAAGTAAAAATGAACCACAATTAAAAGAAGCTGCTGATGGAGCAGGTGAACTTACCAAAGGAACCTCCCAGTTGCAATCGGGTATCACGCAACTCAGCGAGGGACTTGGGCAGATTGAAAAAGGGATTCGAGATGGTTCTGCAGGTGCGGGAGATCTGAAAGCCGGACTTCAGCAAGCCAAAAAGAGTGCAGATCAACTTGCGCAAGCGAACAATCAGTTACTTGAAGCCTATCGTCAGGCGGGAGCAGGAGTCGCTGCATTGGGGGATGGAACCCGCGAACTTGAGCAACAGCTGAACGGGGTTTCAACGGCTTTAACCAGTCTTTCTAAATCCTTCACAGCACTCGAAGAGCGTTATCCTGAATTGCAGCAAGATGCTGACTACCAGCGTATCAAAGGTACGATTGGTGAAACAGGTTCTGGTACAGCGCAGCTTGCTCAAGGTTTGGGTCAGATTAAGACTAAGCTGGGAGAAGCCGCTGCTGGAATTAATCAGGCCAATGAAGGGTTTGCCTCCGCAGCAGCCGGACAAAAGGCGCTTGCCGATGGCCTGGGCCAGATTGTAACGGGAATCGGTCAGTTGCAATCCGGTCTCAAACAGGCTGCGGATGGTCAGGGTAAAGTGATTAGTGAAATTCCTTCCATTCAGGATGGACTTGGCCAGCTTCAGGGTGGTCAGAAGAAAATTCAGCAAGGCTTCTCGGATCTGAGTGGTCAGCTGACACAACTGACAGATGGACTGAACCAGAGTGTCGATGGTATTAAACAGGTATCCGGGGGACTGGATTCAGCGCAGGACTACCTGACGCAATTGCAAAATTCACCAGATTCCGATCTGGCAGGTTGGTACGTTCCTGATGAAGCACTGAACAGCAAAGACTTCACACAGGTATTTGATACGTATCTGTCCGAAGATCGGAAAACGATGACGATTGATGTTATTTTCGCCGAAAATCCATACGGAACAGAAGCCATTGATCGTGTTCCTGACATTGAGGCGGCAGTACATCGCGCAGTACAAGGCAGTACGCTTGAAAAAGCAGACATCGCCATAGGTGGCGTTACGAGTACGTTTGCAGATTTGCAGGAGATCTCGAATAACGACTATACACGTACTGTAATGTTGATGCTGGCGGGTACATTTATTATTCTGGTCGTGCTGCTTCGCTCGGTCATTATGCCGCTGTATCTGATCGTTTCCTTATTACTGGCTTATTTCACATCGATGGCGTTAACAGAAGTGATCTTTGTTAATATCCTCGGATTCGCAGGCATCAGCTGGGTTACTCCGTTCTTCGGATTTGTCATGCTGATTGCATTAGGTGTGGATTATAGCATCTTCCTGATGGACCGTTTCAATGAGAACAAAGGCATGAAGGTACAGGATGCGATGTTATACGCGATGAAGAACATGGGAACCGTTATTCTATCTGCCGCGGTCATTCTGAGCGGTACATTTGCTGCGATGTATCCATCCGGTGTTCTCTCGATGATGCAGATTGCCACAGTAGTCCTTAGCGGACTGATCTTGTACTCTCTGCTGTTCCTGCCATTCTTCGTCCCAGTGATGGTGAAGATGTTTGGCCGGGCCAACTGGTGGCCATTCCCTAACAAGGAACAATCAGATTCCGTTGATTCGGATCGGACCATAGGCATGTAATGCATTGCAATGAATCAGGCTCTGTCACGTTATGCGGCAGGGCTTTTTTCTTTTTTCACCTCTACAGAAGAAATATAGTTTTATGCAAAAAGAAAGGTGCATGCCTAAGGACACCATCCCGCGCCTTGTCTTGCCACTCATCATAAGATATAGAGCAGTTCATTATTGTTCAGAGAAATCACAGCAGAGAGGGGCGACGGGATGGTATATCGATATGTGGCTATAGGAGATTCATTAACGGTAGGTACAGGAGCGTTGCTGGGCACCGGCTTTGTTCCTTTATATCGGCGAATGGCAGAAATGAATGTTCGTACGTTTGTATCCATGGAAAATATGGGCGTGAATGGATTGACGTCGGGGGAAATGTTGCAGATGATCTCTTCGCATCCCCGAGTGCGGCAATCGCTCCGTGAAGCGGATATCATTACCATATCCATTGGCGGGAATGATCTGATTCGTACGTTTAAAGCAAGTAATGGCATTCCAAATGCCAGCAAAATGACACAGGTGCTCGGAGAAACCCGCAGTAATGTATCTCAGATCATGCGGCACATTCGGCAGTTAAAGGGCAACCATGAGTATATGGTCCGATCCATCGGATTGTACAACCCGTATCCACAAGCGACGGAAGCTGCGTACTGGGTGCGCCAATATAATTCGTTTCTGAATGGAGCGGGATCAGGCAACTATGCGTGTGCTCAGGTGTATGACAGGTTTGAAGGTCGTGAACGTGAACTGTTGTTCTGGGACAGAGTGCATCCCAATGCAAGAGGGTATCGTGTCATTGCGGAGCAGCTTAATCGGACGGGATATTATCCATTCTCTTGATCACTTTGGAACAGAGCTAGACCAAGCGATGGACTTCCTTTAAGATAAATAAAAGACAGTTCCATTTTGTGAGATAAAGGGGTTAATTTTTGGTGCAAAACATCGATTCCGGTTCCCTCCATCCTTCAGAGCAGCAGCGTATATCCGAAGTGTTGGCCTTATATGGTTTCACATCGGATTGGAAAGGCGAGCGTGGAAAGGGTGGAATGAATAATTCTACTTACATGCTCCATGTAGACGGGACTAATTACGTCATGAGACAATATGAAACACATAATGATCCGATGAAAATTACCTTTGAACACGAGGTGCTGGAAGCCCTCGAACGTTCGAACTTTAAGCTTGATACCCCTTCACTTGTAAGGCGGTTATCTGGTGAGAGAGGTACGTTCCTTCCTGTAAAAGATAC
Source organism: Paenibacillus sp. PAMC 26794 (assembly GCF_000316035.1). GTDB lineage: Bacteria > Bacillota > Bacilli > Paenibacillales > Paenibacillaceae > Paenibacillus. The sequence continues at coordinate 33,706 of NZ_ANHX01000025.1, read as the reverse complement.
CCTGACAGGTCATACCAAAATCGTGACTCTGTTTCATTATAGGGAAGGCGTCAATCCCATCTGGCATACACCAGATCAATTGATAGAGCTCGGTAAAACGGCGGGGGCCCTGTCTTCTGTTATGGCTACGTTGGATATAACACTTGAACCTGTGTATCCACCATACTATCGAATTCAGGATGCGTATCCGCTCTGTTCACCAGAACGATTATTACAGCTATGCACATCGCCGCCGGAGCAATTGGCCGCATGTGCGAATGAGTTGAAGCAACTGAGAGATGCGCTGCCAGATCTGTTTGAAGCCCTGCGGGGAATGGAACAGTTGCCGCATCAATTGGTTCATGGGGACGTGAATGCTTCGAATGTATTGGCAGATCAGCAGGATGGTGAAATCTGTGCCATTTTGGATTTTGAATTTGCGACATGGGATTTGCGGGTAATGGAGCTGGCTGTTCCGATGTCTGACCTCCTTACCATGGACAAGAGTGAAGATTGGATGTGGCAAGCACAGGAGGGACTGATCAAAGGATTTCGGGAACAGGTCAGATTGGAACCGGAAGAGTTGCTGGCTATACCTCGATTGATTTTGCTGCGCAGTCTGGATGTGGTCATGCATTTCATCAGTCGGATGTTCGAGGGTACAGATGAGCCGGAAGTGGCTGTGGAGCAGATTGTGAAGCTGAAACAGCGGATTGACTGGATGCATCATCATGAAGAACGACTGAGTGAGATGTTGGTGTATTAATATTGTTGTTAAGAAAAAAGTGCACTGTTTCTGCTCATACGAGGGCAGAGATCAGTGCACTTTTATTGGTAGAAAAGTGATATATGAAGATTACAGCGTATAGCGGATGACATTACAATCCACGTTTGCGGAACCAACTGCGGACAGCCCAGCGGCGCTCCTGACGTTTTTTGTATTTGGGCAACGAACGATAAACGTTCAACGATTGCTCGTAAGCCTGCTTCGCGTCTGCATTGCGTCCGAGGGAACGATGAACTGAGCCGAGCAGATAATAAGCTTCACTGGAAGAGGAATGAATCTCCTGAAACTGATGCACATAATCCAGCGCTTTGTCCTCATGCGTATCTTTGAAGGCTCCAGCAAGGGTTAGGTACGGGCGTCCGTACTTGACTCTGGGGTTGATCTCGAGGGCTTGCAAAATATGACGTTCGCCTTTTTCGATGTTGCCCAAATGAAGCTCAGTCGTCCCTAATGCCTCCCAGTACTCAGCCGATTGTTCGTATGGGCGCTCCAGTTCAAGCAATAACGCATGTGCCTCACTGTAACGCTTGCGCTCAATTAACAGGCGAGCCAGTTCCAGCTTGGAAGAAACTTCATTGGGACTCATGGCAAGCTGTTGCCGAAGCCGGGAGATGTTACGCATACGCTTGAGAGGTTTCGTGAAGCTTGGGAACACCCCAACGTAACGACGATCCAGGAAATACAGTATAACGAGTAAAATGAGGATGGCAATGAACGGATTACCTACAATCCGCCATAGAAGACCAAAGATAAGAAATTTAATAAGCACAGGTTCAACTCCATTTATGATGTAATACAGACCGAGATTATCATACCACATCTTCCATATGAAAGAATATGTGGATATATATGATTAGAGCCGTGGACCTATGTTCCAGGCTGCTTCTTATTTTAACGTGAACTGTTCATGGTTCTGCGATAAGCTGCGGGAGTTGTGCCAGTTAACTTTTTGAATTGACGGTAAAAGTGGGGCAGGCTGTCGAACCCGCAAGCATCGGCCACGGCTGCCATCGTCTCATCACTTTGGACCAGATGCTCTTTCGCCATAATGACCCTCCGCGCTAATGCGTAATCCGTTAGAGTCATTCCCGTGTATCGTTTGAAGGCACGACTGAAATGGGCAGGGGATACAGAGGCGTACTGCGCCAGTTCAGGGAGGGAAAGGCCACTCCGAAGGTTATCGTCAATATGAGAGATCGTAGAAGAGAGCCAGGAGGGACCCGGAGCGGATTTACCCGGATTCGCAGGTCCTGCAGCTTCCAGACGTTCCAGAAAAATGAGCAACAGTTGCAGCCTTAACAGGGCCGCATGTGCGCTTAGATGATGACCGAGCTGAAATTCGGCCTGGATATCATCAATAAGGGCGGCTACCTGTGATTGCTCCTCTGTGTTCAGATGTCTCTTATACACGCGTTGTTTACGACAACGTTCAAACAGGCTAAGCAAAGAAGAAGCAGTGCCTCCGGCGGTGGATGCCAGCAATCCCGGGCTGAAGAACAACGCGGAAGATGTGACAGGATTGCCTGCATCGGGCAAGGCTCGGTGAACCGTGCTGCCTGGAATGATGAACAGATCACCTTCCTGCATATTCTCAAGTCCCGTATCAATAAAGATGCTTCCCTGTCCACGATATACATAGATAATTTCATGCCAGTCGTGAAGGTGATCTGGCAACTCGTTCTGAGGGGATTTGGTGTCGCTGTACACCAGGCGGAACGGAATACCGGATTCTGCTTGAATAGTCGTACGAACAGGTGAACGTTCCATAAAAACTCCTTTCCAGACGATCGTCTTCAACGAGATGTTATACCTGGTCATGAGAGAGTATATTTACCGCAATATAAGCAATTTAATTTCCTTTTATTGATGATACAATGAATTTAAAGCGTTTACAATAAAAGGGTGCAGAGTCTTTGAGCTGCATTCCGACAGTACAAATAATCGATGAGGTGAGTGTCCATGTCGGCAAGCACGAAACGGCCAAGGTTGAAGCTGAATTTACTGGGGAGCGATGGTCAGCGCAAGTGCAAGGAGATTATGGAGCGTCCCGTGAAGGTTTTGCAGATTGGAGAAGGTAATTTCCTGCGGGGATTTGCAGACTGGATGCTTCATGAGAGTGCCAGACAAGGCAAATTTCATGGAAGTGTAGCTGTTACCCAACCACGACCGGGAGGCAAAGCCAAGCTGGAGCAGATTCGTGATCAGGACGGATTATATACGATGATTACGCGAGGTCTGTCTCAAGGGAAGCCAGTTGAGCGGACAGAGTTGATCTCCATTTTCTCACAGTGTATCAATCCGTATGAGGAATGGGATGCCTTTCTGAACTTGGCGGAACTGCCTTCACTTGAGTTCGTTATTTCCAATACAACCGAATCAGGATTGAAATATACGTATGCGGACTATATCGAGGGTGAACCCGTTCAATCATTTCCGGGAAAATTAACGGTTTTCCTGCATCAGCGATATTTGAAATTTGATGGTGATCCATCCAGAGGTTTGATTCATCTGCCTTGCGAGCTGCTTGAAGGCAATGGTGATGTGCTACGCAGTTGTGTCCTCCGTCATAGTGAGGATTATGGGTATTCGGATGGCTTCCGTTCATGGATCGAGAACCATAATCACTTCCTGAACAATCTGGTAGATCGAATCGTAACAGGTGCGCCGACCCAGGAGGAAGCCGATTCCCTGACGAATCGCTGGGGGTATGAGGACCAGTTGATTAATACAGCAGAGCCATATCATTTCTGGGCCATTCAGGGTGATGAATCATTGGACAAAAAACTCCCTCTCAAACAGGCCGGTCTCAATGTACATTGGGTGAAAGATCTGAAGCCTTTTCAGGTACGCAAGGTTCGTATTTTGAATGGGGCACATACCTTAATGTCATCCCTCGGCATTCTGCAAGGCAAGCAGCATGTGAGAGAAACGATGGAAGATCCACATTTTGGCTCATGGATCAGGGAAGCTGTGCATCAGGAGATCGTCCCTGCTCTGAATATGCCCGATCATCAGCTGGACCAGTATGCAGAAGAAGTGTTCGAACGGTTTCTTAACCCGTATATTGATCACAAATTGCAAGATATTGCTTTGAATACGATCGGAAAATTCAAGGTTCGTGTGCTGCCTACACTTTTGTCTTACGAGCAAAATCAGGGAAGTTGGCCAGAACGTTTAATTCAAGGGTTTGCTGGATTATTGTGTCTCTATCGTCCGGTAAATACGCCAGAAGGTTACAAGGCACAACGACTGAATGGGGATGACATTCTGTTGCGGGATGACCCGGATGTCCTGGCTGCTTTGGCTGCACACTGGGAAAGTTATGACACGCTTAACAGGAATCAGAAGCAACTGGATGACCGGGTAGCGGCTGTGTTGTCGGACACCCTGATCTGGGGCGAAAATCTGGATGCAAGAGAGGGGCTGCGTGCAGCACTTGTTCGTGAAATCGGATTGTTGGAAGGTGAAGGGAAATGAACACAACAAGTACAATCAATGACTGGATTGCCATTCAACCACAGGATGATGTCATTATAGCGCTTCGGGATTATGCCAAAGGAGAATGCATTACCCTGCCAGACGGTGTTTCTTTTACCTTGCTGGATGATGTGCCGAAGGGGCATAAGATTGCTGTGCATACCCTGGCATCGGGTGATGATGTGATGAAGTATGGATTCTCTATCGGGATTGCCCAAGAGCAGATTGAGCAGGGAAGCTGGATTCATAGTCACAACCTGAAGACGGGTCTGCACGGATTGCTTGAATATGAGTACCAACCGGGAGCCAAGGTGCAGACAGACATGCCTCCGGAACATCTGCGCTCATTCGATGGATATTTGCGCCCCAATGGTGAAGCAGGTATTCGTAATGAGATCTGGATTGTGAATACGGTTGGATGTATCAATAAAGTGTGTGAAGCTTTGGCACGTATGGGTCAGTCCCAGTTTGAAAGCCGGGTAGATGGTGTATTTCACTTTCCGCATCCATTCGGGTGTTCACAGCTTGGTGATGATCTGAAGTATACACAACAGTTGCTGGCTTCCTTGGTGGAGCATCCGAATGCAGGAGGCGTTCTCGTCATCGGTCTGGGCTGTGAGAATAACCAAGTAGACGAGTTCCGTGAGTGTATTGCTCCGGAATACCGCGGTAAAGTACGGTTTCTCAAAGCACAGGAAACGGATGACGAGCTTGAGGAAGGGCTTCGACTGATGGAAGAACTTGTGGAGATCGTTGAACATGAACAACGGCAGCCGCTTCCGCTCAGTAAACTTAAAATTGGGTTGAAGTGTGGCGGTTCCGATGGTTTATCTGGCATTACAGCCAATCCGCTGGTCGGTGCAGTTGCTGATATGTTGGTTGCTGCCGGGGGTACGGCTATTCTGACGGAAGTTCCGGAGATGTTTGGTGCGGAGACGATCTTAATGAACCGGGCTGCCAATGAGCAGGTATTTCACGATTTGGTGGACCTCGTGAACGGCTTCAAGCAATATTTTGTGAACCATGGCCAGAACATCTATGAAAATCCTTCACCTGGTAATAAGGCTGGTGGCATCACAACGCTGGAGGAAAAGTCACTTGGATGTACGCAAAAGGGAGGACGTTCTTCAGTAGTCGACGTTCTGCGTTATGGCAAACGTGTAACTCAAACCGGTCTGAACATTGTAGAAGCACCGGGTAATGATCTGGTGTCTGTTACGGCGCTGTCTGCGGCCGGTGCACATATTGTGCTCTTCACAACAGGGCGGGGCACTCCCTTCGGAGGCCCGGTACCTACCGTCAAGATTGCGACCCAATCCGATCTGGCGAATCGCAAAAAACACTGGATTGACTTCAACGCAGGCCAGCTGTTGGAGGGGCAGACGATGGATGAGGTCAAAGTACAGCTGTTCAGCCAGCTGATTGATATTGCCTCAGGACGGTCACATACACTCAGTGAGCAGCATGGATTCCGGGAGATTGCCATATTCAAGGATGGCGTGATTCTCTAAATCCATTCTGGATGGATGTTGTTTATAGTCTACGATGCATTATATGGTGAACCACAGCCAATTCCGGTTGAAATTTGCACTACAACCGGGATTGGCTTTATTTAGATTCCACGGATGCCAAGTGCTTTGGAGATGCTTGATAATGCGGCGGGTGAAGCATGTTGCTGTAGTTGCGCAGCCAACAGTTCACGCGCCTCTTCTATGCTGCCTTCGAATGGCTTAATGCCATGACGATGCATCCAGTGATCTGCGGTCTCATATGCGGAGCTGTTCCATGCAACTTTGCCTTCAGCGAGCCCCTCTTTTTCTTTGGTTCCACTGATTACAATGGCTGCACAGCCCTGAAGGTCCAGAAGTCCACGGTCAAATGCTTTTTTGTCCTCTTTTGCCCCGAAACCGGCTTGTGATCGCAAGGCACGTCCAGCGATGCCTTCCTGTTCTGCAATTAACGCATGGAGTTTGAACGCTTCACGGGAGAGCTGACCCGCTTCATACTGTTCCTCGATCGTTCTGGAGTTGGCAAGCAGTCGTTGTACCCAGGGGAAGAATTCACGCGAGACAAGAAGCGCTTTCTTTTTGACAAATTTTCCATATGCAGTAATGCCCTCTTCAGCCAGGCGTGAACGCCATAACCAGGGATCAAGTTCATCATCCTTGTGCCAATGTTCTTTGGGGGTTAGCGATGACAGAGAAGGATATTCGGCAAATAGGGGGGCCAGAGGCAGCAACCCTATAGACTGGATACGCTGTACTGCTTCTTCGTACGTTATAACGGCTTCATATGTCATGATATCAGTAGGCTCCTTTTCGTGTGTAGTCAGGCTACGACTTGGTTGAAGCAAGGTATCTTCGGCTCACTTCCTCGGCATGCTGACGAATCTCACTGCGAAGTTGGAGGGGTTCGATCACTTCGGCTTCACGTCCCAATCGGTAAAAGAATCGTACGGCCCAGTCCCATTCCTCTGGTGGACAAAGGAATGACAATTCCCAGAGATCCGGGGCAATTTCAGTCATCTTTTCGCCAATATGCTCGTCCTGTTCAGCTTCAATCATTCCCAGATAACTCAGTTGTGCCTTAACCAGGCTTGGCGGCTGTTCTGGAGGAATCGGCTTGCTCTGCTGTTGCTCCGCCTGTTCGTTAAGCACCTGTTCATCCTGTGTTTCGATCACTTTGACTTCGATAATTCGGTCAACCCGGAACAGACGTTGTTCACCATGTTCGAGGGAATATGCTTCACAGTACCAGAAGCCAGAGGAAGCATATACCCGTGTGGGACAGATATGCAACCATCGCTGACGTGATGCGGAGCGATACAGCACACTAAGCCACCCGTGTTCGGGTATACATGCCAGCAGTGCGTCCAGATGAGGAAGAATGTAATTGCGGTCTGGAATATGATGATACAGCTGTTTGAGCATGGGATCCATTCGCGACATGATATCATCCGGAATGATGGCCTTAACTTTGTTCATCAGGGTCCAGCGTTTCTCATGAAAGGGTGTGTCGGCGTAGCGACTTAGACCTTCAAGAGCGAATAGGAGCGTCGCTGCTTCTACCGGGTCCAGCTGTAATGGGGGTAATACGTAACCCTCCATAAGACTGAAACCGCCTCCCGGACCGGAAATGGCAATAATGGGCACATTCATCTCGGAGAGGGACTGAATATCCCGGAGAATCGTGCGACGGGAAACCTCAAATTTCTCGCCTAATGAGTGTGCCGTTTCGTGACCATGCTGTAATGCCATTACAATGGCAGCAAGCCGATTTGTTCTGTTCATGTCAGCCACTCCGTTTCGATCTGCGCCGCCGGAAAGTGATGTCGTAGTTATATTTCTATTGTAACAACGAATAAGTGACATCATGAGTGTCACCAATATTTCAACTGTTCATTATTTTATAATGGATCAGCATCAGGATTCACAAGCATGTTCCGGCAGGCTTTGTTAAAATGTGTTTCTCGTCCAATTCGCTTCGCATACTGATATTTCCTTCTATCAAAAAGACCACAGATCATGCCAAAAACCCGTATCCGGTGTAGACGGATACGGGAAGTAGCAGCTTTTGGCTTACAGAAGACGATAAAGGTATGAAATCTATACCAATCTCCTCGCTGAAGACAATAACAAGTATAAAAGGAATGAATATGTGACACTTTGTATCACGGGTATTTCTATCACATTATATTATTCCAAATGATTCGAAATAAGCAAAATCGCTTATTTCATTTCGAGCAATTGCACTCCACGGGCTTCAATCTCAACACTTCCCGAAAGCTCACGATTGGTGAGCAGATCATGTGCTTTAGCTGTTCCCAGATCATAGGATTGCGTGATTGCGTTATGGTTCATGACAAACAGGTAGGGCTTGCCGTCTTTGGTTCGTGCGCTTACTTCAACACCTTCTGGTGTCACAAGCAAGGATTCTACGTTCTTTGCTGCTGCAAGCTGTCCCAGCAAACCATCCAGGAAGCGCTCATCCGGGTCGGATGCAACGTACCAAGCTTCACCTTGACCAAAGGTATTACGTGTCACAACAGGCATGCCTTTATAAAAGTCGTCTCCATACTCCGCGATGACTTCGGCTCCTTCACTGTGCAGCAGGTCACACAGCATTCCGCAGCCATACTCTCCTTCAAGATCACCGTAGGTTTCTTTGAGGACAATGCGATTCTTTTGCTCAGGCAGCAGCGCATCAATCTCTTCCACCCAGATTCCGAGCAGTTTACGAAGTTCTCCCGGATATCCACCTGTGGTCACGAGATCGTTCTCGTTAACAATGCCGCTGAAGAAGGTCGTCAGGAATGTTCCACCTGTTTCAACATACTTCTCCAGTTTGGCGGCAAACCCTGGTTTAACCATGTAAAGAACAGGGGCAAGGACAATGTCGTATTTGCTCATATCCTTATCCACATTGATGATATCTACTTGTATGTTGCGGCGGAAGAAGGCTGCGTAGTATTTATGGATCTGATCCACATAGTTCAGGGCAACCGTAGGTCCGCTTGATTTTTCGATGGCCCACCAGTTATCCCAGTCGAACACAATCGCTACTTTGGATTCAACAGATGCATCCAGCGTGGTATCTCCAAGGATCTGCAATTCCTTGCCCAGCTCAGCGACTTCGCGGAATACACGTGTATTCTCATGCCCAGCATGCTCAATAACTGCACCATGATACTTCTCACAGGCACCGATGGAGCGACGAAGCTGGAAGAACATGATGGTATCGGCTCCGTGCGCAACAGATTGATAACTCCACAGACGCATGACACCTGGACGTTTCAGTGAGTTATATGGCTGCCAGTTCTGCTGACTTGGTGTTTGCTCCATCAGCATGAACGGTTGACCATCCTTCAGTCCGCGCATAAGGTCATGAGCCATTGCCGTGAAGCTGACAGGAGTGGCGAGACCAGGATAACTGTCCCAGGAGACGATATCCAAATATTTTGCCCATTTGAAATAGTCCAATTGCTTGAAGAATCCCATCAAATTGGTAGTAACAACGGAGTCCGGAATATGTTTTTTGATCGCATCGTATTCCAACAGATAACAATCCAGCATGCTGTCGGAGTTAAATCGGGAGTAGTCCAGTGAGATTCCCTGGAACGTTGAATTATTGTTACCCCAATGTTCGCTCAGGTTGCTCGGTAGTACAATCTCGTCCCAATCGTAGAAGGTATGCCCCCAGAAATTCGTGTTCCATGCTTTGTTGACCTGTTCCAGAGTCTGATAGCGTTCTTTCAGATACACGCGGAACGCTTTCTCACAGTTGTCACAGTAGCACTCACCGCCATATTCGTTGGAGATGTGCCATACGAGAACCGCGGGGTGATCCTTGTAACGTTCAGCCAGTTTATCCGCAATCTTCTCAGCGTATTTGCGATAGGTCGGGCTGTTGGGACAGGAATTATGGCGCCCACCGAATTTGCGTTTGCGTCCATCGGCATCTACACGAAGCACGTCTGGATATTTCTTTGCCATCCAGGCCGGATGGGCAGCAGTGCTTGTTGCAAGGCATATATAGACACCATTTTCATGTAAACGATTAATCAGTTGGTCGAGTTCTTCAAAACGGTAAGTAACTTCATCAGGCTGAATCAGTGCCCATGAAAATACGTTGATTGTGGCAATATCAATGCCTGCCAATTGGAACATGCGCAGGTCTTCAAGGTGGGTTTCGTGATCCCACTGTTCCGGGTTGTAATCGCCCCCGTAGAACATTTTGGGCAGTTTGCTACTAATCAATGTGTTCACCTCTTGTATAAGAATAATCCTATACTATATGATACATATGACTTTTAAAATATAATAAAAGTAATGACTGATATAAGAATACGGAAGTGTATTTTAGCTTATAACCAAGGAGGCATCCCATGCTTATCTCACCCCGACATCAACGATATTTCATGACATCACGTGATCACCCGCTGCCCCTTTATATTGAGAGCCTAGGTTATAACGGCAATCAGGAGAAGGTGTCCAGACCTGTGGGGTATCCCTGTTACCATTGGCTTCAAACAGTAAAGGGAGCCGGAGAATTCAGATTTGCCGGGTCCACGGTCATACTGGGGGAAGCATCCGGTATTTTGCTGCCGCCGAATGAACCGCATGAATATGTGTGCGCCCAAGGAGAGTGGGAGACATTTTACATTACATTTGGTGGCTCCCAGTGTCCGGCAATCTTGGAGTCACTTAGTCTGAGTGAAGCGGCGTTCCATCAGTGGGAGCAGAGCAGCCCGTTCAATGATTACGGCCAGGAAGTGCTGGATTCGATCAGAAGTGATCAGGATTTGTCGGGACTCGAAGCGTCAGCGGATATATACCGATTTCTGATTTTGCTCAAAAAACATGGCATGACGGGTAATCGTTCTTCCATCTCACATGCTGTGGAGAGACTTGCTCCGCTCATTGCATTCATGGAACAGCATTATGGGAATCCCGAGATTGGGCTCGAACATATGGCTGACCTCACAGGGATCTCATCCAGACATCTGAACACCTTGTTTAAACAATCTTTTGGCATGACAGCCTACAGTTATTTCATTTTGCTGCGTATTCGCAAAGCCAAGGAAATCATGACCGCAGACCATAGACCCACGATCAGGGAAACTGCAATTCGGGTTGGCTTTCGGGATTCAAGCCATTTTGTTGCTACCTTTCGCAGGATTGAGGGCGTGACTCCTGAACAGTTCCGTAATTTGTACTAACAAGTATCCAAATGAACAAAAAGTGATGCCAGGAAGGTATTGATGCGTTAGGGTCATTACCGTTATGATGGTATCGATTCCTGAGATTCGAAAACGTTTAAACGGACCCATGTATCCGTTCTACTTGGAGAGGATGATTGAAGATGACAACAACTATATCTTTATGGGATCATGCTGCACCTTATGCAGCCCAGGGCCATGAAGACGAAATGCCACATTTGATTCCATTTATTCACCCCGGTTCCGAGAGCGCTGTCATTGTATGTCCAGGTGGCGGTTATGGATTTTTGGCTGATCATGAAGGCGCTCCAATAGCCGAATTGTTAAACCGTGCAGGTATCAGTGCATTTGTCCTGAAATATCGGGTGGCGCCTCACCAGCATCCTGCACCGATAACAGATGGTCAGCGTGCCATACGTTATGTTCGTGCGCATGCCGAGCAGTACGGCATCAACCCTGCCAAGATTGCAGTACTTGGTTTCTCCGCAGGCGGACATCTCACAGCAACACTGGGAACGCTGTATGACGAGGGACAACCGGATCATGAGGACCTCATTGAACGCCAGAGTTCACGCCCGGACCGAGTTATTCTCTGTTATCCAGTAATTACGATGGAGTCCTATGGACATGCTGGTTCCCGTGAGAATTTGCTTGGGTCTGATGCGTCTGCCGAGCAGATCAAGGCTTTCAGTGCGGAGCAGCAGGTAAGAGCGGATGCTCCTGAAGCGTTCATCTGGCACACCAGCGATGACCAGGCAGTGCCTGTAGAGAATAGCTTGCGTTACGCACTTGCATTGGGTGCGCATGGCATTCCCTATGACTTGCACGTTTTTGAGAAAGGTTCACATGGTCTCGGATTGGCTGAAGACAACCACGCGGTTCGGGCATGGTCTGATCTATGCTTGACGTGGCTTAAGAATCAAGGCTGGTAATCATATTAGCGCTTTGGAGCGAAGGAGAAAATGACAATGAAATTGCAGAAAAATGACAAGCTTCTGTTTATCGGGGATTCGATTACGGATTGTGGTCGGGAACATCCTGTAGGCGAAGGCAGTTCAGGTCTGGGTCATGGTTACGTAGCGCAAGTCTATGCCCTCTTGCGGTCCATCTATCCGGAATTGATGTTGCGTGTCCAGAATGTGGGTAATGGTGGAAATACGATTCGTGATCTGAAACAGCGCTGGGATCGTGATGTGCTGGACCTTAAACCGGACTGGCTGACGATCATGATCGGCATTAATGATGTATGGCGTCAGTTCGACAACCCATTGTCAACAGACTCACATGTATTTCTTGAAGAATACGAATCCACATTGCGTGAACTGGTGGCTTCGGTTCGTCCCAACCTGAAAGGTCTGGTCCTGATGACGCCTTATTATCTTGAGGCCAATCCGGAAGATCCGATGCGGGCAACGATGGATATCTACGGAGAAGCGGTACGCAGGGTAGCGAGTGAGTATGATGCGGTGTATGTGGATACACAGGCTGCATTTGCTCCTTTTTGGGATCATTTCTATACGTCTGTGCTGACTTATGACCGGGTACATCCGGATGCAACGGGCCATATGGTACTGTCCAAAGCATTCTTGGATGCCATCGGATTCGAATGGTCAGGCAGCGTCAAATCTGAATAAGGACGTGATGGCATGAGCGACGTAACTGTAGCGGTACAAACCCCGGCATTACTGGGGGAAGGTCCAAGCTGGGATGCAGAGAACAATCGATTATTGTGGGTAGATATTGAAAGTTTCAAGGTGCATGTGTATGATCCGGCTACGGGGCAGGATCAGGCTTATGATGTCGGTGAACATGTCGGGGCTGTTGTTCCCTATCGTGGTGACGAAGTTGTGGTTGCTTTACGCAGTGGATTCCATACGTATCACTTGCTTACGGGTGAGCTGCAAGCCATTGAGGACCCTGAACAAGATAAGGATACCAATCGTTTTAATGATGGAAAATGTGATGCGAAGGGCCGCTTCTGGGCAGGCACGATGAGCATGAATAATGAGAGCAAAGCCGGATCGCTGTATTGTTTGGAGCAAGGGCACCCCGTTCGCACAATGGTACAAGGTGTATCTACATCCAACGGTCTGGGCTGGAGTCCGGATCGGCAGACCATGTATTACATTGATACCCCGACACGTTCTATTGACCGGTTTGATTTTGATCTGACGGCAGGTACGATACAAAATCGGACAAGTGTCATTCACATACCGGAGGAATTCGGTTTTCCGGATGGGATGACGGTTGATGGTGAGGGCATGCTGTGGGTTGCGCACTGGGGCGGAGGAAGAGTCACTCGTTGGAACCCGGATACATCAGAACTGTTGCAACAGATCGAGGTGCCGGCAGATCAGGTGACATCCTGCTGTTTTGGTGGACCGGATCTCGAAGAGTTATACATTACAACAGCACGTATAGGGATTAAGGAAGAACGTCTGAAAGAGACACCGGATGCGGGCTCACTTTTTGTCATCAGACCGGGAGTTAAAGGGCAGGAGACTCACGCTTATGGTAGCCAGAAATAAACAGGTTCCAGTCATATAGTGAACCTCTATCTGGTTTGCCAGGAAAGAAACGATTCCATTTTTTACTCTGATATAAAATGTCGAAAGGTGCTGTTCTAACAGCATCTTTTTTTGTTGCATAAAAGATTTTAAACAATGAAAATATTTTACAAAAATCGGAATTTCGACAGAGGGGTTTGATGATTGCCAGCGAATGTTATTTATTGAAAGTATTATCCAGATAACCGCGAATCAAGAACAATTATGTAAGCGCTTAACATTATAGCTGGAAGGGGGTGAGGCTTCTTGTATCAAGGGATGCATTGATTCGTCTGGCACGCCATCATCAGCACGATGAGACAGCGGGGATAGACCGAAATGCAGTAACGAAGTAGAAGAGGAGGATAAGTTGATATGAGAACGTTTATGGGGAAATTGCGAATGATGAGCCTGACGGTTGCCGTAGTAACCGCCTCTCTGGGAGGACTTGCTGGAACGACAGCAGCGGCACCGAATGAAGCCTATGAGTGGAAAAATGTGGTGACTGGTGCAGGAGGCGGGTTTGTACCGGGCATTATTTTCAACGAGTCGGAAAAGGATCTGATCTATGCCCGTACGGATATCGGGGGAGCCTATCGCTGGAATGCGGCTGACGAGAGGTGGATACCCTTAACGGATTTTGTCGGCTGGGATGACTGGAACAAGAATGGTGTGGACGCACTGGCTACGGACCCGGTTGATCCCGATCGGGTCTATATGGCAGTTGGGACGTATACGAATTCGTGGGACCAAAATAATGGCTCCATCTTGCGCTCTACGGACCGGGGAGATACATGGCAGACCACAACACTTCCGTTCAAAGTTGGCGGCAACATGCCGGGACGTTCAATGGGAGAACGCCTGACCGTGGACCCGAATGATAACAGTATTCTGTATTTTGGTGCACGAAGTGGTCATGGGTTATGGAAAAGTACCGATTACGGTGTGACCTGGAACGAAGTCACAAGCTTCCCGAATCCGGGAAATTATGTGCAAGATCCTTCGAATGAATATACCAGTGACATCGTAGGTCTGGCATGGATTACGTTTGACAAAACAACAGGTTCGGCAGGGCAGGCAACCCAGACAATCTATGTGGGTGTTGCGGATAAAGCTCAAAGCGTGTATCGCAGCACTAATGGCGGCCTGACCTGGTCAGTTGTTGCTGGTCAACCTACAGGTTATATCCCGCATCATGGTGTGTTTGATTCAGACGGAAGCCTCTATATTACGTACAGCGATGGTGTTGGACCGTATGATGGGGAAAAAGGTGACGTGTGGAAACTGAATACGTCGACAGGTGTCTGGACCAATATCAGCCCTGTTCCAAGCAGCAGCACGGATAATTATTTTGGATATGGCGGATTGGCTGTTGATGCACAGAATCCCGGTACATTGATGGTTGCGACATTAAATTCCTGGTGGCCGGATGCCACCTTGTTCAGGAGTACAGATGGCGGAGCGACGTGGACACGCATATGGGAATTTGAAGGATATCCGAACCGGAAGTTACGTTATACACAGGATATTTCGGCAGCGCCATGGCTCACATTTGGCACTAATCCTGCCCCGCCCGAAACAACCCCAAAACTGGGCTGGATGATCGGTGATCTAGAGATTGATCCGTTTGATTCGGATCGCATGATGTATGGAACGGGTGCTACGATCTATGGAACGAAGAACCTGACAGACTGGGATGATGATGAAAAAATCAATATTTCAGTGATGGCGAAGGGGGTTGAGGAGATTGCCGTACTGGATCTGATCAGCCCGCCAAGTGGTGCACATTTGATAAGCGGATTGGGGGATGTCTCCGGATTCCGTCATAACAATCTGGACCAGGCTCCAGCTACCATATTTACGAGCCCGAACTATCCTTCCACAGAAAGTCTGGATTTTGCAGAGTTAAGTCCAAATACGATGGTTCGCGTAGGTAAAGCAGATTATGCTGCTGATCCAAATGCAAAATCCATTGGATTGTCCAGTGACGGAGGCACTACATGGTATAAGGCCAATGCAGAACCTGCCGGCACAACCGGAGGAGGGACCGTAGCCATCTCTGCGAATGGTAACCGACTCGTATGGAGCACATCAGATAAAGGTGTACATTATTCGACTGGCGGCAATTCCTGGACGGCAAGTACGGGCATACCTGCACAGGCGAAAGTGATTTCGGATCGTGTCAATTCAAACAAATTTTATGGATTTGCAGCGGGTAAAATCTATGTGAGTGTGAATGGTGGTGCTACCTTCACGGCATCACCTGCGACCGGACTTCCGATGGAAGGAAATGCCGATCTGGATGCCGTTCCAGGTGTTGAAGGCGAACTCTGGTTTGCGGGTGGTAGTGAGGAAGAAGGTCCTTACGGATTATGGCATTCCACGGATTCAGGAGCGACATTCACAAAGCTTGCCAATGTAGAGGAAGCAGACAGTATCGGATTTGGTAAAGCGGCCCCTGGGCAGAGCGTTGTAGCGTTATACACGGTTGCACAGATCGATGGAACACGTGGATTCTTCCGCTCTGATGACGGTGGGACTAATTGGGTTCGTATCAATGATGATCAGCATCAGTATGCTCGTGTAACCACAATTACGGGTGATCCGCGATTGTATGGAAGAGTATATCTCGGAACGAATGGCCGCGGAATTTTGTATGCTGACCGTGTTGGAGGTAACAATGGCGGAGGTACACCAGTGACCAACTCTGCGATTACACCGGTTACAGCCGAATTTGATCGCAAAGCAGACAATCAGGTTAATGTTCCAGTCACGTTAACGCTGAACGGCAATACACTTGCCTCCATTCGTAACGGGAATGCAACACTGGTTTCAGGTACAGATTACACGTTAACAGGTAATGAGGTCGTATTTAGTAAAAACTACCTGGCTTCACTGCCAAATGGCGCAGCGGCGCTAACCTTTCAATTCAGCGCAGGCGCTCATGCGACCTTGAATCTGCTCATTAAGGACACGACAGCTGCACCTGCTGGAACCATACGCATTGAGATGTTTAACAGCAACACTTCAGCGACGGGCAGCTCGATTAGCCCCAAATTCAAACTGACAAATACGGGTACTACAGCCTTGAATCTGTCTGATGTGAGAATCAGATATTATTACACGATAAACGGTGAACAGCCTCAGAACTTTTTCGCTGACTGGGCGACTGCTGGCAGTTCGAATGTAACAGGCACGTTCAGTTCACTCAATCCAGTTCGGACAGGTGCTGACCACGTGCTTGAGATTGGATTCACAGCTTCCGCTGGAACTCTGAATGTAGGACAAAGCACGGAAATCCATACGCGCATCTCCAAGAACAATTGGACCAACTATACGCAAACGGATGATTATTCTTTTGCAGGTAGTCAGACTTCCTATACGGGACTGGTCCAAAGTCACCGGTTATATCGCGGGAAGTCTCCAATGGGGAATTGAACCATAAGTGAGTGATTTAACGAAATAAAGGTTTGAAATAGGGGTCCTGATTCGCCAAATGATCGAATGGCGAGTCAGGGCTTCTTATTTTGTCGAAATATAGTGTAAACTATAGATAGTTACCATTGCTTAAAGGATCGTTTTAGGATATAAAAAGATGTACAATCAATTTAAAATTAATGTAACCGCTAACACTGGAAAGTGTTTATAACCGATATATAATAGTTGGTATAGCCTGTACAGATATAGAGGAAAGATTAGACAAGGGGGTCGCGATCATGAACCGGTTGTGCAAGGTGCTGATTGTTGACGATGAGTTTCTGGTAAGACAGGGCATAAAGCACCATATGAACTGGGAAGCAGAAGGGTTTATCATAGTGGGTGAAGCTTCCAACGGTGAAGAAGGATTACAGCAGGTGAACTTGTTAAAACCGGATATTGTGATCACCGACATTGTCATGCCTGTCATGGATGGGGAAACGTTTGTCCGTACACTAAAAGCCAGTAATCCGCAGATTGAAGTTATTGTACTTAGCAGCTTCAGTGAATTCGAGTATGTACGTTCTACGCTTCAGCACGGGGCAGCCGATTATATACTGAAACCAAAGCTGGATACGAATGAATTATTGCAGGTTCTTCAACGCACAGCGGGTAAAATTCCGGAGCTACAGTTCGAGCCGTCGCACGATGGTTGGAGACTTGGGCAACTGATGGAAAAGATGCTGTCCGGATTTACACTGGATGAAGATAGCGAAATGCCGATGATTCGAGATACCTTTCCGTATGAATCTTTTCGCTTGCTGGTGTATAAACCCATGGGTGTTGGAGGGAATCCACTGAAGATGGATCAGGAACAGATTGAATCCAAGCTCCGCAGTGATCTGCCTGAAGTAGAATGTGCAATGGTTCCCGCAGAGGGTACATTACCTGTGATGCTTCTTAATGTCGATCCTGCGAGAGATGAATGGATGCTTGAACGGATCAGACAGTTGGCCAGTGAAAATGCAGCAGGAGAAGACAGTCCTGGTTGGGTGCTTAGTGAAAGCTTTACTTCATTTGAACAGATGGGTGTTGTTTACCGGGAACGCCTGATTAAGCTGATTGAATATCGCTTCTATTATAAGAATCGACCAATCCTGGTGTATGGTGAACTGCCTCCAATGCATCCCGCAGGTTACCAGTTTAATGTGAATATGTTTTTGCAGCATGTGAAGCGTAACCGGGTCGAAGCGGCAAGGGAGTATTTACAGGATCATGCAAAAACACTTGGACGGGATTATATTGCCGATGTGTTTGAGATCAAATCATTTCTCGGTAACTTGATCTTCAACGTGACCATTACCCTCGCAGATATGGATGTTCAGTCTGCCGGGCTGGAAGAGAGCAAATATACGTATTTTAAAAATGTGGACGGGGCTTCGAGTCTGGACGAAGTCATGACTGTGCTTGATCAATTCATGACGGAAGTTCAGGAGTGCACCGTTGGTGCGGGTGGAAAACGAAGTGATCCCAACATGAAGATGTTGCTGGATTACATGCATGAGCACTTTGATCAGCCGCTCGGGCTTGCTGAAGTAGCCAAGCACTTTCATTTTAATCCATCGTATTTATCCAGTTATTTCTCATCTCACAAAAAAGAAGGATTTAATGAATACTTAAATAAAATTCGGATTGAAAAAGCCGAGGAACTGCTCCGATCCGATGATGTAACGATCTCTGAGATTAGCAGTATGGTAGGCTATTCCGATCATAGTTACTTTTGCAAAGTATTCAAAAAATTCACCGGATTATCACCAAGCCGATACCGGCGCAAATTCTGGGCATAAAGTCAGAAGGATAAGATCATGAAGAAATGGATGAACCAATTATCTCGTCTCGGATTGTTTCCCAAGTTGTTTCTGGTTATGGTGGTCAGTATTGTCCTCGTTTCTGTACTCATCTTATGGACGACCATTCACATGTCAACCAATCTGTTTACTGAGACGTTCAGTATCACAAACTCCAAGGTGCTTAATCAGATTAAGACAAATTTTGAATCCTTTAATGAATCGATCGCTGCGGTTACCAATAATGTAGCTCAAAGTGGTGCCATTCGGGGATTTCTGTCTGAGGGGGATGCAGACTCAGTCTCAACGGCCAAATCTTTCTACAATATGCGTGAAACAATGAATCGGGTTCAAACCATTATTGAGTCTTATGAAGTAGGTATTACCATTGTGGGAGTAAACGGACGAAGTTTTTCCACCAATCCGGCTTACATTAAGAAGACAGGGGACGAATTGAAGCAGGAGCCCATTACCAAAGCAGCAATCCAATCGCCGAGCAGGCTGATTTTTGACTATTACCGCAGTAATACCAGCGAAGGCGAACTGCAGATGATTTCTGCAACAAAGGCATTGACGGATCGAACAAGAGGTCACATATACGGGACACTCTATGTCACCATGAGAGAAGTGGAGTTCCAACAGTTCTATTCCAGTTTCACGAGTCGAGGTAATGATGTTGTTATTATGAATGAAAAGGGCGAAATCATATCTTCAAACCGTCTGGACTGGATCGGTACAATTCAGCCGGAGCTGCTCACATATGCTAAGGATTTGAGTGTGGACGTTTCGAAAAGTATTAATGCCCGTGTCATGGGGCAGGATAGCATTATTCTATCCGAGTATTTGCCCTTTTATCGGTTTTACCTGATTAATGTAGTGGATAAAGATATGGCGATGGGACAGCTCATTGACATGAAGACGGTTGCGCTGATCTGTACAGCGATTGTTATCGGTGCGCTTGTTCTGGTGTTTCTGATTACCAGCCAAATCACCAAATCACTGCGAAGACTGGTGAAGCAGATGTCTAATATTACGAAAAGTGATCTGGATAACTATATACCGGTTAGTGGCAGTTACGAGAGTCGGCAACTGGGCCATGCGTACAACTATATGCTTGATGAACTGCATGATTATGTGGATCAATTAGTACAGACGCAGCATGAACAACGTAACGCAGAGCTTGCGGCATTACAGAGTCAGATTAATCCTCATTTCTTGTACAATACACTTGCATCTGTCAAAGTTCTGGTGCAACAAGGCAACAAGGACAGGGCAGCGGAGACCATTAATGCATTAATTGGATTGCTGCAAAATACGATCAGTGATGTGAGTCAGACGGTGACAGTGGAGCAAGAAGTCGAGAATTTGAAAAATTATGTCTTCATTAATCACGTCAGATATGGTGGCCGGATTAAAGCAGCTTTTTACGTCGCTCCGGATTGCACACACTATCATGTACCCAAACTGGTGATCCAGCCGTTTATCGAAAATGCATTTTTCCATGGATTTATCAAGAAAGAGACGGGTACGATTCATGTCATGGTTTCCAGAGCGGGAGAATCACTCATCTGTGAGATTATGGACAATGGTGATGGAATTGAAGGGCTTGTCATGGGAGAAACGTTGCCCAATCCGAAGAATAATCGTCAACTATTCAGCGGCATCGGTATTCGCAACGTGCATGACCGTATTGAGTTATTATATGGTTCACCCTATGGTGTCACCATTATGAGTACCGTCGGGGAAGGAACAAGAGTCACCGTTACACTGCCTTTAATCACGAGTTGAATGGTAGCCTATTACAATCAAAATTTGAGATCCCTCGTAGCTGTATTTCTACAGAAACGGGGGATTTTTATGTATCAGAGTTGCAGTAAACACACATATTTTTACGATTTCAAGATCAAGATAATACAAAATCAAAAGAAATTACAAAAAACCAAATTTAATGCAAACGGTTTCTGTAAAGGGTTTCATTGTGGCAATAAGATGACAAATCCGCACAAAATTATTACTAACGAAACGCGATTTGGGAATGATAAGATGTATACATCGAAAGCAACCGCTTTCAGAAAACGTAAACAAACACACACAAAGAGGTCGAAGGGGAGTTGAATGTTTTGAAAAAAATGTGGGTATTGATGCTCGTTACAGTACTGCTGTTGTCCGCATGTTCATCCGGTGGTGGAGGTAATTCTGCCAGTGGTGGAGATGAAAAAACAAACGAAATTACGATTTGGGCTTGGGACAAAGCATTTAACGTCGCTGCTCTTGAACAAGCAAAAGAGATTTATCAAAAAGAAAATCCTGATTTGAAGATCAACATCATTGAAAATGCTCAAGATGCGATTATCCAGAAGCTGAACACAGGGTTGAACTCTGGAACAACCAGCGGTCTTCCAAACATTGTTTTGATTGAGGACTATCGTGCACAAAGTTTCCTGAGTGCGTATCCGGATGCGTTCAAAGATTTGTCTTCTACGATTAAAGCTTCCGATTTTGCAGATTACAAAATTGGACCAACATCCTATGAGGGCAAACAATATGGAGTTCCATTTGACTCCGGCGTAGCAGGTTTGTACTACAGAACGGACTTGCTGGAGCAAGCGGGCTACAAGGCTGCTGACCTGCAAGACATCACTTGGGATGATTACATCCAAATCGGTAAAGACGTAAAAGAAAAAACAGGTAAAGAGCTGCTGTCTCTTGACCCGAATGATCTTGGAATCATTCGTATGATGATCCAAACAGCAGGCAAATGGTACACTGCAGAAGATGGCAAGACACCTGACATTAGCACTAACCCTGCATTGAAAGAAGCTTTTGAAACGTACAAAAAAATGATGGATGCCAACATTGTTAAATTGCACTCTGACTGGAGTCAATTCGTTGCCAACGCCAATAATGGTAGCGTAGCAACAATTCCTACAGGTAACTGGTTCTCACCATCTGTACGTCAAGAAGCTTCCCAATCCGGTAAATGGGCTGTAGCTCCAATGCCGAAAATGGCTGGTCAATCTAACTCTGTACATGCATCCAACTTGGGTGGTAGCTCCTGGTATGTTATGAACAATGTTCCTGGTGCAGATCAAGCTGCTGACTTCATGGCAAAAACATTTGGTTCTGACAAACAATTGTACCAAGATTTGTTGACAAATATTGGTGCGATCGGTACGTACAAACCGGCTACAGATGGGGATGCGTACAACAAGGCAGATGAGTTCTTCAGCGGTCAAAAAATCTTCAGTGATTTCGCAAATTGGACCAAAGAAATTCCAAATGTAAACTATGGTAGCAACACCTATGCAATTGAAGACATTCTGGTTGTAGAAATGCAAGCGTACCTGAATGGTAAATCAATTGATGAAGTTCTGGCTGAAGCACAAAAACAAGCTGAAGCACAATTAAACTAGGACACCCAAGGTAACTTATAGAACCCTAGGAAACATCGGAGCCGTCTCCCTTGTCTGGCGCAAGTCGAACCGGACAAGGCGAGAGGCTCTGTGGGTTCTATCCATGTTCCGTGGAGAGAGAGGAGCCATACTGTGAAAGCCATAAATACAGGAGACAGTCTCCAAAAGAAAAATAATTTGACTGGATGGGCTTTTGTTTTGCTGGCTGTTATCGGAATTGTAGCATTTTACTTCTATCCGATGATCCAAGCGCTGCTCTTATCATTCAAGTCTGGCAAAGGTGCCAATCTTGAATTTTCGGGCCTTGCGAACTACAAAAGATTGTTAGTTGACACAACGTTCCGTACAGCATTATCGAACACATTCATCTACTTGATCATTCAAGTACCTGTAATGATTATTCTCGGTTTGTTTATTTCCGTATTGCTGAATGACAGCACACTGCGCTTCCGTAGTTTCTTCCGTACAGCGATTTTCTTACCATGTGTAACTTCATTGGTAGCCTATTCTGTTGTGTTCAAATATTTGTTTGCACCGGATGGAATGGTAAATCAGTTCTTGATGGGCTTGCACATTATTGGCGATCCAATCCAATGGATCACTGACCCGTTCTGGGCTAAAATTACGATCATAATCGCCGTTACTTGGCGTTGGACCGGATATAACATGATTTTCTATCTGTCATCTCTGCAAAACATCGATCAATCGATCTATGAAGCTGCAAGAATCGACGGAGCGAATGCTTTTACACAATTCTTCAAAATCACAGTACCTTTGCTTAAACCGATTATCCTCTTCACGTCCATCACATCAACGATTGGTACATTGCAAATCTTCGATGAGATTATGAATATTACCAAAGGTGGTCCAGGTAACTCGACCATGTCGATTTCACAGTATATCTACAACCTTTCGTTCAAATATTCACCGGACTTTGGTTATGCAGCAACGGTTTCGTATTCCATCGTAATTTTGATCATTGTATTGTCCATTATCCAGTTTAAAGTGGCAGGTGATAATAAAAATGGCTAAATTTAAAGCAAAACGGATTTTCACTTATGTGTTCCTGTCCATCGTCGCTTTTGTATCCATTTTCCCATTCTTCTGGATGCTGGTCAGTTCAACGAATGCATCTGTCGATGTAACCAAAGGCAGATTGTTACCGGGTTCAGCTTTAATTGATAACTTTAACAAACTGATTGATTCCACAAATCTGGTACAGGCTCTCGGGAACTCGGCTATTATCTCTGTTATCTCCACGTTGCTGGCTTTGTTTATTGGCTCCTTGGCAGGTTATGGCTTCGAGGTATATCGCACGAAGTCCCGTGATATCGTGTTTAATATCCTGTTGTTATCCATGATGATTCCGTTCGCAGCGATTATGGTACCCCTGTACCGTATGTTTGCAACGATCTCAAGTGTGACACCGGTTATCGGAATCAACACGATGGCAGCAGTTATCCTGCCAACCATTGCAACAGCGTTCCTGATCTTTTTCTTCCGTCAGAACACCAAAATGTTCCCGAAAGACTTGCTGGAAGCTGGACGTATTGATGGTTTGAGTGAAATCGGCATCTTCCTGAAGATCTATATGCCAACAATGAAAACAACATATGCAGCGGCAGCAATCATTACATTTATGAGTAGCTGGAACAACTATCTATGGCCACTCATTGTATTGCAAACGCCTGACCAACAAACGATTCCGCTATTGATCTCAAATCTTGGTGCTGGTTATGCTCCGGATTATGGAGTGATCATGACAGCAATCGTTATTGCAACACTGCCTACAGCAATCGTATTCTTCATCATGCAGAAACATTTTGTTGCAGGTATGGTAGGTTCCGTGAAGTAATGAAAACAGCATATCCGTGCAAATGACGGGTGCAGGAAAGAAGAGAGGGCGCTGTTACGGCGTACCTCTGTCTTTTTTGTTTATGTAAAGCAAAAAGGAAATCCAGAGTAAACCTTGAATAAGTCAAACTATAACGTTTTAAAGGGAGAGAGAGCCGATGAAAGCAACAAAGGCAGATATCAACTGGTTGGGGGACGTAAGTGTATTTGAGGTGAACCGTCTTCATGCCTATTCCGATCACCGTTATTACCAAACAATGGACGAGGCTGTAGGTTCAGGCGCGATGTCCATGCGTTATGATCTGAATGGTACGTGGAAATTCAACTATGCAATTCGTCCAGACAGCCGTTCTGAGTTTTTCTATACATCTGATTTTTCCAGTGAAGGCTGGGATGATATTGAAGTTCCGGGGCATATCCAACTTCAAGGATACGGACAGATTCAATATGTAAATACACAATATCCTTGGGATGGCTTGAACGACATTCGTCCACCAGCATTACCACAGGATAAAAATCCGGTTGGAAGTTACATTCGCACATTCCACCTGCCGACAGGTTGGGAGTCGAATCCGGTATATATTTCTTTCCAAGGTGTAGAGTCTGCATTTTATGTATGGCTTAACGGACAATTCGTAGGATACGGGGAAGACAGCTTCACGCCATCTGATTTTGACCTGACGCCATTCCTTCAGGATGGAGAGAACAAACTCGCAGTTGAGGTGTATCAACGCAGCACAGGCAGCTGGCTTGAAGATCAGGATTTCTGGCGTTTCTCCGGTATTTTCAGAGATGTGTATCTGTATACGGTCCCAACTGCACACGTACGTGATGTTCATGTTCGCACAGATCTGGACAAGTCTTACACCAACGGTACGTTGCAACTAGATTTGAAACTGGAAGGAAAAGCTGTTGCAGGAGCACGTGTAGAGGCTGAACTTCGTGATCGTGAAGGCAATACGGTTAAAACTTTTGAATCCAAAGTTAATGATGGAGAAGTAAGTCTTCGTGAAGATATCGGTACAGTGAACCTGTGGAGCGCAGAGATTCCATACTTGTACCGTCTCTATATTCGTGTATATGATGCTGCGGGTGCACTGGTTGAGGTTGTTCCTCAAGCCGTTGGTTTCCGTACATTTGAAATGATTGATAAAGTGATGCACATCAACGGTAAACGTATCGTATTCAAAGGTGTGAATCGTCATGAGTTCAACCCGCGTCGTGGACGTGCGGTTACGAAGGAAGATATGCTGTGGGATGTTCGTACGATTAAACAGAACAACATGAATGCCGTACGTACGTCACACTATCCAAACCAAAGTCTTTGGTATGAGTTGTGTGATGAATACGGACTTTATGTTATTGACGAGATGAACCTGGAGACACACGGATCTTGGCAGAAACTTGGTGCTGTTGAACCTTCTTGGGTTATTCCAGGTGACAAACCGGAATGGCATGATATCGTTATGGACCGCGCTGTGTCCATGGTGGAGCGTGACAAAAACCATCCGTCCATTCTGATCTGGTCTTGTGGTAATGAATCACATGGTGGTGAAGTGATTTATAAAGTATCCCAGTACTTCAAATCAGCTGATCCAACACGTCTGGTACATTACGAAGGTGTATTCCATGATCGCCGTTTCGATGAAACAAGTGATATGGAGACTCGCATGTATGCCAAACCGGCGGACATTGAGGAATTCCTGAATGCAAACCCGACCAAGCCGTATATCAGCTGTGAGTACATGCATGCCATGGGTAACTCTATTGGCGGTATGCACAAATATACGGAGTTGGAAGACAAATATCCGATGTATCAAGGTGGATTCATCTGGGATTACATCGACCAATCCATTTATAAAAAAGATCGTTACGGCAAAGAGTTCCTCGCTTATGGCGGAGATTTTGGTGATCGTCCATCAGACTATTCGTTCTGTGGCAACGGTATTGTCCATGCTGACCGTAAAGTAACTGCGAAAATGCAGGAGGTTAAATTCCTTTACCAGAACATCAAGCTGTTCCCGGATCGTGAAGGTGTCAAAATCGTGAACGGTAATCTGTTCGCAGATACATCTGCGCTGGAACTGGTATACAGCCTGGAGCGCGAGGGACATGAAGTGCTGCGTGGAACATTGGAAGTGGTGAACGTGGATGCACAAAGCGAGACGGTAGTGAAACTTCCGCTGGGTGCAGAAGCTCTGGCGGGCGGCGAGTACGCTGTGAACACTGCATTTGTGTTAAAAGAAGCTACACTGTGGGCTGACAAAGGCGAAGAAGTGGCATTTGGACAGTTTATTTTCACACAGGATCATGTAAATGATGCAGTTGAAGTCGACTTGAACCTTGTAAGTGATGTACAAGTTATCGAAGGTGACGTTAACATTGGTGTTCGTGCTGGCAAGACACATGCGCTGTTCTCCAAACAGTTTGGGACACTGGTTTCCCTGAAATTGTCCGGTCGTGAGACTATTGCTGTACCACCTGCACCGCTCTTCTGGCGTGCAATGACGGATAATGACAAAGGTATGGCGATGGGCTTCGAACTTGGCGCCTGGTATGCAGCGAGCCTGATGCCACGTTCTGTAGAGTGGAAAGCGGAACAGAAACCGGATCAATACCGGATCGAGTTCACGTACAAGCTCAACATTTCGGAGGATGTACAAGTGAAAGTGGTATATACCGTTCATGCAGATGGAAGCGTGCGTGTGCATAATGCGTACAAAGGTACAGCTGGATTGCCGAACCTGCCAATCCATGCATTGTCCTTCAGAACATCACCTGACTTCGAAAACGTGGAATGGCTCGCGATGGGACCAGAAGAAAACTATGCAGACCGCGCATTTGGCGCACGTCTGGGCATCCATGGCAGCAAGGTAGCTGATACTGTAGCTCCATATCTGGTACCACAGGAATCAGGCAACCGTACGGGCGTACGTTGGGCCAAATTGACAGACAACGCGGGACGTGGCTTCAAAATTGAAGCATCCGGAACCCCGGTTGAGCTGAATGTATCACCATATACAGCATTTGAGCTGGAGAACGCACAGCATGCGTACGAATTACCTCCCGTGCACTATACGGTCGTGACTGTAGCAGGTAAACAAATGGGTGTTGGCGGTGATGATAGCTGGGGTGCTCCAGTTCATCCGGAATACCTGATCCCTTCGGACGGCGAACTGACATTTGAATTTGTCATTCGTGCACTGTAAGTAAAAGGATCGTACAGAATAAAGAATGTATTCTATAAAGAACAGAGGTCTTCGCTCATCGGAGGCCTCTGTTTTGTTATGTCAACGAACAGCTTGAGAGGCTTTGTATGAAACCGTTCTCTCTCCAACCTCGTAATGTACGAGACAGGAAACATAAGAGGGGGGTTCAAGATGAGTAAAAAAGCAAAGACAGGTATATGGGTGACGGTGTTGGTCTTCTTGGGTATCATAGTTGGATGTTTCATATGGTATTTCAATACCGCTTCAGGTGAACGTGCACTCAAAACGATGAGGTCCAATAACTCGGGTGGCCTGGAGAGGGTTGTTAAAGTGTACAGCAATAATGGTGAATTGATTCAGACCTATGATGGCAAAATTGACGTGGAAGATACGGAATACGGCAATAAAGTATTATTTGATCTCAATGGGAAACGTGTCGTGATCTATAATGCAACGATTGTTGTTGAAGAGAAGTAAAGCGTAGATTGCCAGTCTTGAAGGGAATCTGGTTAGGAATTTGGAATGACGCCCTAGTGCTTATATGGTAAAATTAAGGAAATGATATAAGGATCGGGTGAGATTTTTATGATGGATATGTACCTCATAATCATTGTTGCTATCTTGGGAATGACCCTGTTCTACAGCTTGATCGCTTATTTCTTGATTCGTTTCATTTCGAGAAAAGCATTCAAGCTGACGTTAACCAAATATGAAATGATGGAGATTATGACTTGGCTCGCCGTGCTGTTTATTACCTTCATGATGATTAAGAATGGTTCAATAAATCTTCTCTTACCGGTTGTTGTACTTATCATTCCATTGATCAATTTGCGACTTTCCAATCGGAAACATAGAGAGCCGAACTCGTAAGGTCTTGTTAAGTTGGGAAAATAAACAAGGAGGAGTTTAGTGATGATTCTGGGCCGATCAACTGACACTTCAGGTGTAAGGCAGGTTGCCAATCTTTCGGATGAGTTGCAGTCTGTTTTTGAACAAGCAGAAAGCAAATATCAAATAGTTGATATTGAACTCTTCTTTGTTTTCAGGTGTCTTCCTGAAGAATATGAGAGGAAGTCGACGGTCAGACATGTAAAGAAGGAGAATGTCATCTATTTTGATCTGGTGGTCAGTGAGGATCGGTATAAGGCATTAAGCAAAAGCAAACAACGGTATGTCTTAAGCCATGAGTTTTATGCTTTTTTGAATGAAAAGATCCAGAAATACAAGATTGAACATCTAAACGTGAATGAATTTATCGCAGATATGGGCATGTGGCTAAGGGAGATTGGATGGTTGCAGACCGAAGAGCAAGCCGAAATAAGTGAATTTGAAGAAAAATATAACTAACTAATTAAATGAAAACTTAGACAACAAAAAGAAGCCCTCTTTCGAGAGCTTCTTTTTCATGGGAGAGGAGAAACCGGACGAAGAGCTTATGGGGAAACGTAAGTCTTCTCCGCGGTTGTCTACGACACTTGTGATGTCGATAATTATAGAATCGCCCGATTGTTTCCACTTTATACATATGCGTCAACAATTCGTCAACAATTTTCCAAGGGAAATGAAGACCGCACATTTTTCAAACTGAACCCGAATGTGGTACGATAGTCGTATCAATAAACTTACATAGAGAAAAGGTGACTCGTCAAGTGAGAGTAGTATCTGGGAGTGCAAAAGGCAGGCCGCTGAAGGCTGTTCCTGGCACGGGTACGCGGCCGACCACCGACAAGGTGAAGGAAGCGTTATTTAGCATGGTTGGTCCTTATTTTGAGGGCGGCACAGCATTGGATCTGTTTGCAGGCAGTGGAGGTCTCGGTATTGAGGCGCTGAGCCGCGGCATGGACAAGGCTGTTTTTGTTGATTTGGAATCGAAAAGTATTGAAGTTATCCGCATGAATCTGAAGGCAACCAAGCTGGAAGACCAGGCGGCTGTATATCGTAATGATGCAGGTCGTGCGTTGAAGGCACTCGCCAAGCGAGGCACAACGTTTGATCTGGTGTTTCTTGACCCGCCATATCGCATAAAGAACGGGCACGAGTTGATGTTGACCATGCACGAACTGGAACTTTTGGAACCTGAAGCAACCATCGTGCTTGAATATGAATCCAAACATAATTACCCTGAGCAATTCGGCCCGTTTGAACAAACGCGCAAGGCTTTGTATGGGGAGACGGCAGTATCCATCTATTATTATGCGCCTGAAGCAGTTGAAGATGGAGAATCCATTACACCGGAAGAGGAGGCTCCTCATGACTGAAATGATACACCGACAGGAACGGATCGCCGTATATCCTGGAAGTTTTGATCCCGTAACGATGGGACATCTGGATATTATCGCCAGAGCGTCGAAGCAATTTGATCGCGTCATTGTGGCTGTGTTGAACAATATGAGCAAAAATCCGCTGTTTACGGTGGAGGAACGCAAGGAATTGATTACGGAAGTAACCCGCCATCTACCAAATGTGGAGGTGGATAGTTTCCGCGATCTGACAGCCAATTATGTCCGGCAAAAGGAAGCTCAGGTCATCGTTCGTGGTATACGCTCGGTAACTGATTTTGAATACGAGTTGCAATTGGCATCGACCAACAGCAAGTTGAATCCGGATGCGGAAACGATATTTATGATGACGAATCCGAAGTATTCCTATTTAAGTTCCAGCATCGTCAAAGAAATCGCTCATTATCATGGAGATGTTACAGATCTTGTATCACCTGAAGTGGAAGCTGCGCTCCGTCAGAAAATCAGCGAGAAAACCGGCGGTTAAACCAGAAGGTAAGACCCGATAGACTAACCATGACTGCAAGAAGTAACCCAAGACCCATGCATGCAGCAGGGAAGACGCTCCAAATGGTGTTGATCGGGTATGTGTTACCTGGACTATGTATGAATAGCCAACCGAATGGTGTCGAGAGGTCTTGCTCTGCATTCGTCTGTGATGTGGTCCAGGCTTCTGTGCTATAACGGCTGAACGGCATCCATAGGAACAGACTGATGAAAAAGGCGATTAATCCATGAGTCAGACGAACTCCGGCAAAGTACAACATCGATTTGCTGCTTGGACTAGTTGTTTTCAGGACAGCAGAAACTTGCAGATGGGAGCATAAACCACCCCATCCAAGGACGGCTGCAAGTAGAGACATGAGTAGCGCGGGTGTAAGTGAAGTCTGGCTCAAATGATAGGTGCCCAGGTGAAGCTCAAAGAAGGCTGGCCACAGTGCAGCAGAGGACCCGGGAGTCAGATAAAGGGAGACCAACCGGATAAACACGGCAAAACCGATCATGTATCCTCCAGTCATCATCAAGGTCTGTACAGCTTGGGATACGGTGTCACCTAACAGTTTGCCAAATCCTCTTCCATCACGACTATGGGCTTCTCTGGCTGCAATCATCATATCAGACCATACACTGCGTCGTTTGAACGTTGCGTGGTGGGGTGCAGATGAGCGACTTGTGGAACTTGCAGGACTTGCAGGCTGAGAATCAAGAGAGCTCTTATCTGCTTGTACGGCTGTCGAGCCAACCCTGTCTTTCTGGTTACCCGGTGCAGGCAGGAGACGCGTGGCAAGAATGGCCGCAATCCAGCCGCTGATCCAGTGGACCAAGAGTAGAAAATATCCGGCCGCTGGCTGCTGAAGAAAAGCAGCACCAACGACCAGTATGATCATCATTGGATTGGCAAAATGAGATGCCGCCGCAAGGACAACCGCCTGCTTGGCGGTAATTTGTCTATCCTGAAATAAACGGGACACCGCATCTGCTCCTGCTGGGAATCCGCCGCACATGCCAACGGCAATCGCCAGACCTGCGTTGCCTGGGAGTCTGAACCAGCGTTGCATTAACGGTCCGAGCAAGGCGCCGATCGCGTGGGTGAAACCAAACGCAGTGAGCATTTGGGATAACATGAGGAACGGGAGCATGGCAGGGAAGATGATTTTCCACCATATATCCAGACCTTGAATAGAGGCATCAAACGCTTCTTTGGGGGAAGCAACTACCGCAATGACCAACATTAAAGCGCCAGTACTTAGGATTATCGTTCGTAACGGGCCAGAATCTCTAACCTCGCTCTGTAATGTCATCGTTTCACCTCATATCAGATAACGCCGATTCGGCATCTGAATCGTTATGGACGGCCGAATGACGCCCGAAGGGCGGTTCGGCCTTGACCGGACAGGCTATTGTATACAGTGGCCTATCCGGCCTGTACCATTGTATGCACAAGGACCAGAGTGTTAGACTTGAAAAAAATGATTAAACAAGATGGAATTACGATCGCTGATTAGTGTAGAGTTCAGCTTATATAGAGATACAAAGAACGGAGGCTCATGCGATGAATCGGATTCGGAAATCTGGCGGATTCAGAGCTTCGATCTTTGTGATCGTGGTGGCTCTGGTCGTCTATGTTGCCGTGTACATGCCAACGCCGTATATCATATATATGCCTGGCAGTGCAGATGAAGTAAAACCAATGGTAACCGTTAAGGGTGGAGACCAGGAAGAACGCGGTGTGTTCATGATGACAACCGTGTCGGCAACATATGCCAATGTGTTTTTGCTAGGAACCTCTCTGTTCAATAAAAATGCTCAAGTGGATAAAAAGGAAGACCGACTGCGTGGCAAAAGCGAAGCGGAATACTCTGCTGAACAGGTGTGGTTCATGAGTGACTCACAATCCTCCGCAATGGAGGCTGCATATGAGCAGGCTGGTGTGACTTACTCTATTGTACCTGAACATATCTTTGTATTTGGACTGTCCGAAGATCCAAAACCGGAAGGAGATATTGCTCCGGGAGATATCATTCTGGGAGTGAACGGAACAGCTACGCCGGATAATACGGTGCTTTCTGCCCAGTTAAAAGATAAAAAGGTCGGAGATGCGGTCGAAATGCAACTGGAACGTGGTGGAGAGACCATTAGCCGCGACGTGAAACTGATTCAGGTAAAAGACAATAAAACAGGTGAAACCCGCCCAGGACTCGGAGTAATGATTGGTACGGTTCAGAAGGTGAAAGCGGAAGAGCCGGACAAACAGATCTCCTTCACCGATACTCAGGTTGGTGGTCCGTCTGCTGGCTTGATGTTTACGTTGGAGATCTATAACCAGTTAACACCTGGAGATCTGACCAAGGGGCATCGAATTGCGGGTACAGGTACGATTACCAAGGAGGGTGTGGTGGGTGCCATTGGTGGTGTAGTGCACAAGATTGTAGCCGCTGATCGAAAAGAAGCGGAGATCTTCTTTGTACCTAAGGATAACTATAAGGAAGCAGCAGCCAAGGCTGAACAGATCGGCACCAAAATGAAACTCGTGCCTGTGAGCACGGTGGATGATGCGCTGGCTTATTTGAAAACCTTGTCCGTGAAATCATAGGATTTAAACGGGCGGGAAGAGATCGAGCCAACGTTGAACCGGATGGATAAAGAACGGATAAAATCGGAATAATTGATTACAGTGGAATGAAATGTGATCAAGAGATTTGAGAAGATCAACAGACTCACTAGACCCAAAGGGGTAGAGATACCCAAAAGATTTAAGAGAACAAGAGAAGTGAATAAGGAAATCCCCTTGTTGCGAGGTGCCTGAGCGGCGTGCAGCAAGGGGGTTTTTTTTAATTGTATAGTTGAGTAACGAATAGTGGATATCAATGATCTGTTTGATGATGGAATAAAAAGCTTCTTAGGAGATGAAGCTTATGGTCAAAAGTGGATTACAGTCTCACCGGAGACTCATAGTAATCACTGAACATCTTGCGTGTGTCTCTATGCTCGCATGCGAGCCCATAAGCAACCTGAGCTTGTATATCCAGTTCAAGTTGATTGTGTGTGAACGTCGACGGTTTCAGCACAACAGGAAGCGATGCAGTCTTCTTCATTTGTTTAAGCAGGCTCTGCCCTTGAATATTAAATCCGAGGACTCGGAGATATCCAGGTCCGGCAGCCAATTGCTCTGGTGAACACTCGGCTTTGGTGTGATTCAGGAGCAGGTGGGCGAGCATACGCTGGAGCTTTGTACGCGTGTAACGTTTGGTCTTCAGTGCATTCAGGAGTGCTTCGACTGAAGGCTCCGGGAGCTGAGCGAGTGTACGGATCAGCCGGTGTTCCAGGCCCTCCGTGACTTCGGCGATGCGTTCCAGCTCGGAGGCACGGCG
Source organism: Paenibacillus sp. PAMC 26794 (assembly GCF_000316035.1). Lineage (GTDB taxonomy): Bacteria > Bacillota > Bacilli > Paenibacillales > Paenibacillaceae > Paenibacillus. The sequence goes on along the minus strand of NZ_ANHX01000025.1, from coordinate 308 downwards.
GGTTGCCGCGAGGTGCAACAGCGGCTGTGCAAAGCGCTCCCAGTGTATGGGAGCGCGCCCCTCCTGCCATTCGCGATGCAGAATGGCAAGAGTTGCCGCCGGCACGTATGGCGCGGCGGCATTGGGTCCGTCCGCCATCAGCAGGCGGCGGACGGCTGTGGCACTGGCGATCGCCCCCGGCCCGGGCGTCGCCTCATGATACGCGGCACCGGTACGCGCCGCCGTAAAGGGCTGGATCGCGCTGCCAAGTCGTTGCAGCGCGATCAGGTAGTGCAGCCCAAGCGAATTGTTGGGCTGGTCCAGCAGTG
>NZ_ANHX01000024.1 GCF_000316035.1 Paenibacillus sp. PAMC 26794 | reverse complement strand
GGCGGGGTAGCTGGCGCCTTCCCGCAGGCGGCGCGCGATGTCCTCGCGCATCCCTGCGGGCTCCACAGCCAGCACGCGCGCAATGCGCTGCAGGCTGTCCAGGTCGCCGGACTCGCTGCCAAAGCAAAGCGAGTCCACAATGCCGGTGCGGTCCAGCAGTGATACCGCACCGAAGGCAAACCACTCGGCCGGTTGAACCGCGTATGCAACCGGCAGTTCAAGCACGAGATCCGCGCCTGCGTGCAGCGCCATCTCGGTGCGCGCCCTTTTACCCACGATGGCGGGTTCGCCACGCTGGAGAAAAGGGCCGCTCATGACCGCAACAACGGCGTCTGCGCCGCTTAGCCGCCGAGCTTCTTGCAAATGATAGACATGCCCATTGTGCAAGGGGTTATATTCAACAATGACGCCTACGGCTTTCATGATTAGACGTACTCCTTTCGATTGGATAACCGAGTATGTATAACATCCATTCCATCATAGGGGATGTCATGTATTAGATCAAATCATGCACCAATTCAGACAAGAAAAAGGCACAAATCCGACATCAACGGATGTCAGACTGTGCCTGCAAATCTATTGTGTATTACACATTTTCGATAATCGGAGAACGACCTCTTCAAATTAATAAATCAGCACGCTTAGACACTTTCCGGCGCAGGAGAAAGACTTGCTTTGGGCCCAAAAAATTCATAATGAATGTTGTCCGCTGCGACACCAAGCGCCTGTAGCTCCGTATACACTCCCCGCATGAACGAAACCGGTCCGCACAGATAATAAGTGGAATCCAGTTCATCAATCACTTGACGAAGCCAGATCGCATCCATATAACCTTCCTTATGAAAATACTCATTTTCACGATCAGCATCCTCAGGTTGAGTATAACGATAATAAGCTTTAACGCCCGGATTACGTTTGGCCAGACTGTCCACATAATCACGGAACGCGTGAGATTGACCATTGGGACTTGCATGCAAAAATGTAATGTTGCGATTTTCATTCAAGTTAACCAGCGTATTTAACATACTGATCATTGGCGTTAAGCCAACGCCGCCACTAAGCAGCACAACAGGGCGTTTATCCTCTGCATTCAGCGTGAAGTCCCCAGCAGGAGCGGATAGCTCCGGCAGACTGGTGCTCACTTAACATACATTTTCCCTCCCGATATGATATGAAATAGTTGGATAATAAATCGGTCATGGAACTGATCGTGCTTCGGTTTATAGTAAGTATAGATAGGGGGCATGCGGGTCTGTGTGATATAGATCACACTAAACGTTAACGAAATGTGACCGGTGTTTGCAAGGAACTACAACTAAAATGACGACTTGTGATTTATCTTGAAGTGAGTCTATAATAGACCAGATGGAGTAAACGGTTCTGAGCCATTGGTTTTAAAAAGGGTGTAAAGTTAAAAGTGTTGACAAACGTCTTGAAAAATCGGTATAATGATTTTTGTTTGTTAAGTCAATTTCATAATACTTTTAACGATGAAACGTCAGAATACATACAGTCAGGATTTATTGCTTTACAAAAGCAGGCTTGACCTGTATAACTGTCGTGATACGTTTGACATGAATTATGAAATTGGTTTCGTTTGGAGTGATGGAAATGTTAATGCCATTTCGCAAAGTGGCTACCAGTGATGGTCCCCTGAAGTTTAACGAACAGTGGGATATCAAGGAACTGGTTTCTAACCGACAAGATATCACAGCCGTTACCCCGCTGACTGCGGACTTATCTGCAGAATTCAGAGAAGGTGATGTTGTGGATGTTCATGGCAAGCTGACCGTAGGAGTGGACATGTTGTGCTCCCGTTGTCTTAAGCCGATCAATGAACATTTTCATATTGATTTTCATGAGCAATTCAAGCAGGGAAAACAGCCAAAGGAATTACACGAAGACGATGATACGCTCTATGTGGATGGAGATAGCGTTGATCTGAAGGGTTATGCCGAGGAAGTTTTTCTGCTGGATCTTCCGTTTATACCGCTATGTAGCGATACATGCAAAGGGTTATGCCCCAAGTGTGGCCATGAGCTGAACGAAGGTGACTGCGGTTGTGATAACCAGGTTATTGATCCGCGGCTTGCAGGGCTCAAGGATTTTTTTAAATGAGCATGATTGAAAATCGAACATTTTAAGACTACCTGCAAAGGTTGATTTTGATAAGGAGGTGGGAATAATGGCAGTACCTCAACGGAGAACGTCCAAGACGCGTCGCGACAAACGTCGCACTCACTTTAAATTGGCTGTACCGGGCATGGTGAAATGTGAACAATGTGGCGAACTTAAACTTAGTCACCACGTGTGCAAAGTGTGCGGAACGTACAAAGCAAGAGAGATCATCTCTCAATAATAGTTGGACATTAAGTAGCACTTCATTTCGATGAGGTGCTACTTTTTTTGGATTATAGAGTGCAGGTAGAGTGAGCTAACAAGCATGAAATCCTTGCTCTACAAGGGTGAATTGTTTTTGTTAGGCCAGTCTTTCTTTTTGACACGGGATGAGATATACTATAGTTTAGTACCAGGTTCTAAGATTTGACGTTACATATAGATGAACCATAATCCGTTTGAGAACGACCCTGGTGACCAGGGATGCAACTATAGAAGCAACACGAAAGAATGGTTGAACTGGCCGGACGGGACGGTTCCGTAAACGATACAGCGGGGGGTGTCAGGCATCGAACGTGTACCGAAGAGACAGAGGCAACAGCAGTTAACCAAAATGATAGAAGAGAACCCGTTTGTGACGGATCAGGAACTTACACGCCAATTGAAGGTGAGTATTCAGACGATTCGTCTTGACAGGCTGGAACTTGGAATACCCGAACTTCGGGAGCGGATGAAACTGATGGCAGAGCTCTCGTATGATCAGGTACGCTCGTTGCCCTTGCATGAGATTATCGGTGATATTGTGGATCTACAACTGGATAAGAGCGGGATTTCCCTGTTTGAGATTAAGGAAGAACACGTGTTTTCCAGAACAGGGATTGCACGCGGACACTATGTCTTTGCACAGGCTAACTCCTTGGCTGTAGCAATTATTAATGACGAGATCGCGTTGACTGCATCAGCAGACATTCGCTTTGTACGTTCGGTCCATTTGGGAGAGAAATGTATTGCAAAGGCTTATGTGAGATCGATTCCGGGTCAAAAGGGCAAAGCCAAAGTGGAAGTATTCACTTATGTAGGTGAAGAAATGGTGTTTCAAGGCAACTTTGTAATCTACCATTCAGGTGGAGAAGACAGCGGAGAAGGAGGTCATTTGGAATGAAAATCGTCATTGATGCCATGGGAGGCGACAATGCACCTGCATCAACGGTAGAAGGTGCGATTGCCGCAGCCACGGAATGGGCGGATACACAGATCGTCCTGATCGGCGATGAAGCCAAGCTGGAACCTCTTTTGAGTCAGTCAGGTGTGAGACCTGCCAATCTTACGGTCCGGCATGCTTCCGAAGTTATTGGTTCGGATGATGAACCCGTCAAAGCAGTGCGTCGCAAGAAGGATGCCTCCATGGTGGTCGCAGGCCGCATGCTGAAAGAGGGCGAAGCGGACGCGATGATCTCGGCGGGCAATACTGGAGCGTTGATGACAGCAGGTTTGCTTGTTGTAGGTCGCATGGAAGGCATTGAACGTCCGGCGCTTGCGCCTATGATTCCAACGATTGATGATGTAGGTGTGCTTGCGCTGGATCTAGGAGCGAATATGGATGCCAAACCGGAGCACCTTGCACAATATGGCCTGATGGGCAGTTTGTATCGGCAAAAAGTACAGGGCATTGAGTCCCCACGAGTGGGCTTGCTCAATGTAGGAACAGAGCCAGGCAAGGGAAATGAGTTAACCAAACATGCATACCCTTTACTGGAACAACTCCCAATTCGGTTTGTCGGTAATGTTGAGGCACGTGATGTGCTGACTGGTGCTTGTGATGTGCTTGTATGTGACGGTTTTGCAGGGAATATCCTGCTGAAGTCGCTGGAAGGCACAGCAGGTGCCATTTTCGCCTTGCTTAAGGAACAATTTTCATCTTCTCTCAAAAGTAAACTGGCTGCAGCTGTACTGATGCCTGAGCTGCGTGGGTTGAAACGAAAGCTGGATTATACGGAGCATGGCGGAGCGCCACTCCTCGGTTTGAGTAGACTGGTTGTGAAAAGTCATGGATCTGCTGATGGCAATGCCATCAAAAATGCTGTGCGCCAAGCTCGGATTGCAGTACAGAATCAGCTGGTAGAGAGCATATCTAAGGAAATTAGCGGGAAGTGAGTGACGATATGAATAATTTACGCGCGGTAGGGATTATCGGTACTGGGAAATATGTACCTGAGAAAATTTTGACAAACAGCGATCTGGAGAAAATGGTCGATACCAATGACGAGTGGATCGTCAGTCGTACAGGAATTAAACAGCGTCATATCGCTGCACCCGATCAGGCAACTTCTGATCTGGCATACGAAGCGGCTATTAAAGCCCTTGAATCTGCAGGTATGACAGGCAGTGATCTCGATCTGATTATTGTTGCAACCATTACCCCGGATTCTTCGTTCCCATCGACAGCCTGCATCTTGCAGGACAAATTGGGTGCGAAAGGTGCCGCGGCATTTGATCTGTCCGCTGCTTGTTCCGGATTTGTATACGGTTTGGCTAGTGCTACGAGCTTCATCCAAAGCGGTATGTACAACAATGCACTTGTGATTGGTGCGGACTGCTTGTCTCGTATTACGGATTATACAGACCGTAACACTTGTGTCCTCTTTGGTGATGGAGCAGGGGCGGTAGTCGTTGGTGAAGTTCCGGAAGGTCGCGGATTCAAAGCATTCGATCTTGGTGCCGAAGGTGCTGGCGGTAGTCTTCTTCAGATGGAAGGCGGTGGTTCCCGTCTGCCTGCTACTACAGAGACCGTTGAAAATAAAAAACATTACATCAACATGAACGGTCGTGAAGTGTTTAAGTTTGCGGTACGTGTCATGGGGACGGCTACCATTGAGGTATTACGCAAGGCTGGTATGGAGCGTACGGATGTGGATCTGTTTGTTCCTCACCAAGCGAATATTCGGATTATCCAATCTGCGATGCAACGACTTGAACTTCCTGAAGAAAAGGTTGTAGTCAACGTGGATAAGTATGCAAACACATCGGCTGCTTCCATACCGCTTGCTCTGGTAGAAGCAGCGGAGGAAGGTCGCATGAAAGCCGGAGATACCGTTCTGATGGTTGGATTCGGTGGCGGTTTGACATGGGGCGCATCGGTACTCGTTTGGTAAAATAGACATCTGGGAGATGAATGAGATGGGTAAAATAGCATTTGTATTTCCCGGACAGGGATCACAGGCTGTAGGCATGGCCAAGGACGCGTATGAGTCCGTGCCTGCGGCAACCGAGATTTTTCGCACAGCAGATGAAACATTGGGTTTCTCGCTGAGCAACCTTGTATTTGAAGGACCGGAGACTGAGTTGAAACAGACATCAAATACACAACCGGCTCTGTTGACAGCAAGTATTGCCTTGCTTGAAGCTTTCAAAGAAAAAGGAATTCAGCCTGACTATACGGCTGGACACAGTCTGGGAGAATACAGTGCACTGGTGGCAGCGGGAGTTCTTTCGTTTGCTGACGCAGTGAGCACTGTGCGGGCACGTGGTCAGTATATGGAACAGGCAGTACCGGGTGGACAAGGAGCGATGGCTGCTGTGTTGGGTGCGGATCGGGAAGCGCTGGGGGTGCTTTGCCGTGACGTATCTGAAAGTGGTCATGCGGTTGAACTTGCCAACATTAATTGTCCGGGACAAATCGTCATTTCTGGTGTGAAGGAAGGCGTAGCTGCTGTCGCGGAACGAGTGAAAGAAGCAGGCGGTAAACGCGCCATTGCATTGGAAGTAAGCGGTCCGTTCCACTCTTCATTGATGAAGGGTGCAGCTGATAAGCTGGCAGAGAAACTGAAAACCGTTACGTTCTCACCGGCAGCGGTCCCTGTAGTCGCTAATGTGACTGCAAGACCTGCAGAGGATGGACAGGTTCAGGATTTGTTGACAGCTCAGGTCTATTCTCCTGTATTATGGGAAGACAGTGTGACATGGCTTATTGAGCAAGGCGTGGATACGTTCATCGAGATTGGATCTGGCAGTGTATTGACCGGTTTGATTAAAAAAACAGATAAAACCGTAAAACTGTACAATGTGAACAGTCTTGAAACGCTCGAAGCAACGGCAAGTGAATTAGAAGGAGTTATATGAGTTAAACTAAACTTTTTACACGAGAACGGAGAGGACAGAAAAAAACTGAAGAAGCGGAGTGTTCGCCTAAAAGCTTTCTG
>NZ_ANHX01000023.1 GCF_000316035.1 Paenibacillus sp. PAMC 26794 | reverse complement strand
AAAGCTTTCTGAAAGAAAGCTACATCGGAAGCATACGCTATCACCGGATTTCCCCTTTAAAAAGGGAATCAAAAAATCTGGGGATAACAGCGATCGGAAGTTTATTCTGTCATCGGAGTGGCAAGTGTAAACATTCTTTGGTTGAACTGATATAGATTTGGGGAAAGGAGGAATGATTATGTCTAAACCATTAGAAGGTAAAAATGCACTCGTTACCGGGGCATCCCGGGGCATTGGGCGCAGTATTGCACTGGCACTTGCAGAAGCTGGAGCGAACGTAGCCGTGAATTATGCGGGTAGCCAAGCGGCAGCTGAGGAAGTGGCGGAAGCGATTCGTGCCAAAGGAGTTAAGGCGATTACACTTCAAGCCAATGTTGGTCTGATGGATGAAGCTGAACAAATGGTCAAAGCTACACTCGAAGCATGGGGCAACGTTGATATTCTGGTGAACAATGCCGGTATTACCCGTGATAATCTGATCATGCGTATGAAAGAGGAAGAATTCGATCAGGTTATTGAAACCAATCTCAAAGGTGTGTTTAACTGCCTTAAGGCGGTTACACGTCCAATGATGAAACAACGGTCGGGAAGAATTATCAATATCTCCTCGGTTGTAGGTGTGCTCGGTAATGCTGGGCAAGCGAACTATGTTGCTGCCAAAGCAGGAGTCATTGGCCTGACAAAGGCATCTGCTCGTGAACTGGCTTCTCGTGGAATCACAGTTAACTGTGTTGCACCAGGTTTCATTGAGACAGATATGACAAAAGAGTTGTCCCAGGAGCTGGTGGACGGTATGCTAAGTGGTATTCCGTTGTCCCGTTTGGGTCAGCCGGATGAAATCGCCGGTGTAGTCACTTTCCTGGCTTCACAGGCTTCATCTTATATGACAGGGCAGACGCTGCATGTCGATGGTGGCATGTACATGTAATTCTTCCCGGACTTGAACAATAGTCGGGGAACAGGCGCTGGACGATCCGAAATGCCGGAAAAAGGCCGGGTTCCCCGGCCGGGAGCCGCATATGTCTTCTATGGCATTTTGCCTGCGATTCTCGTATAATACCAAAGAAGGAGGTGAACCGGATGTCCGATGTATTGGAGCGTGTAAAACGCATCGTCGTCGACCGCTTGGGCGCAGACGAAGCTGAAGTTACACTTGAAGCATCTTTCAAAGAGGATTTGGGTGCTGATTCTTTGGATGTAGTGGAATTGGTCATGGAATTGGAAGATGAATTTGATTTGGAAATCTCTGATGAAGATGCAGAAAAAATCACGACCGTAGGTGAAGTTGTTAAGTACATACAATCTCATACCTAAAGTCAATTCAGTCCCGCACATGTTTTCGAACAGGCGGGACTTCTCATCATTCATTGGTTTTTCTCATTCCGCAAGCAACTCTACTCAAGCAGGCTTATCTTGGTTGAATAGATGTCTGTTTGCGGATATTCCCACAAAATACTTGCGTAATGCAGTCGATATAGAGGTGACTCGGTTTGAAACAAAGAGTAGTAATTACCGGAATGGGCGTAATGACATCGCTCGGAAAAGATTTGGAAACGTTCTGGGGCAGTTTAATGGCAGGAAAGTCTGGAATCTCTCAGATTGAGGCATTTGATGTAAGTGAATACACGACACAGATTGCAGCCGAAATCAAGGATTTCAACCCGGAAGAGTACATGGATCGCAAGGATGCTCGTAAAATGGACCGTTTTGTTCAGTTCGCTGTGGCAGCCGGCTTCAAAGCCGTTGAAGACAGTGGTTTGAAAATTAACGAGAACATTGAAGCAGAGCGTTTCGGTGTATCCATCGGATCAGGTATTGGTGGATTGGGTACTTGGGAGGACCAACATAATGCTTTGTTGCAAAAAGGTCCAAAACGGGTAAGCCCATTCTTTATTCCCATGATGATCTCCAACATGGCTTCGGGCCAAATGTCGATTTCTCTTGGCGCCAAAGGTCCTAACATTAACGTTGTTACCGCTTGTGCAACAGGTACACACTCCATCGGAGATTCCTTCAAGCTGATTGCCAATGGTGATGCAGATGCCATGATCTGTGGTGGTGCGGAAGCAACAATCAGACCAACGGGTCTTGCAGGGTTCTGTGCTATGCGTGCAATGTCTACACGTAATGATGATCCTGCGAAGTCAAGCCGTCCTTTTGATACAGAACGTGATGGTTTTGTTATGGGCGAAGGCGCTGGTGTTATGATTCTGGAATCCCTGGAACATGCTCAAAAACGTGGTGCACGCATTTATGGTGAAGTGATCGGTTACGGTCTGACAGGTGATGCACATCACATGACAGAACCAGATCCGGACGGTGCAGCACGTTGCATGAAGATGGCACTTCGTAATGCGGGTATTGAGCCTGAAGAAGTGGACTACATTAATGCACACGGAACTTCGACGCCTGTAGGCGACAGATCCGAAACGCTAGCGATCAAAAAGGCGTTTGGTGATCATGCGTACAAGCTCGCCGTGAGTTCCACTAAATCCATGACGGGCCACATGCTTGGTGCTGCTGGTGGTGTAGAAGCGGTTATCTGCGGATTGTCACTGACACATCAGACACTGGCTCCAACGATTAACCTGGAAAATCAGGACCCGGAATGTGATCTGGATTATGTACCAAATGTTGCACGTCAAACCAAAGTTAATATTGCCATGTCCAATTCATTTGGATTCGGCGGTCACAATGCCACCATTATTCTCAAAAAATTTGAAGCATAAGGGGCTAGTTCGTTTGAGTGAAGATCTGAAGCAGTTACAACATAAACTTCAAATCAAATTTGACAACAGGCAGCTTTTAAAACAAGCGTTTACCCATGCTTCTTATGTAAACGAACACCGGTTCAGTCAGCATCAGGATAACGAGCGTCTGGAGTTTCTGGGCGATGCCGTGCTGGAACTGACTGTATCGGAATACTTGTATCATTTGTATCCTAACCGTCCGGAAGGCGAATTAACTAAGCTGCGGGCATCCATTGTCTGTGAGCCTTCCCTCGTCAAATTTGCTGAAGTGTTGGGTTTTGGGCAGTATGTACTTCTTGGTAAAGGTGAGGAACTAACTGGAGGACGGACACGGCCGGCTCTGCTGGCAGATGTGTTTGAATCTTTCATTGGTGCATTGTATCTGGATCAGGGGCTTGCGCCTGTCCGGGCATTTCTCGACCAGCATGTCTTCCCATTAATTGTATTGGGCAGCAAGCTGCAAATGAGTGATTACAAAACGGAACTGCAGGAACTTACTCAGCATCACAATATGGGGGCTTTGGAATACCGTATCGTTGAGGAACGGGGACCTGCCCATGAACGTGAGTTTGTCTCGGAGGTCCATATGGGTCAAGAACGGCTTGGCAGAGGTACAGGACGTTCCAAAAAGGAAGCGGAACAACAGGCTGCATCTGCAGCACTTGATCGACTGAAGCTTCCGGAAGCCGGAGCTTAACCGATAGCGCATAGACAAACGAAGAGCAAAGAGCAGCCCGCGGGTCCGCCCCGGCGGAAGTAATCGGCCGGACTGCTTTTTGCTCTTTTTTTTGTAAAGAGGTTCAGGAGAAGGTTACCTGATCGTTAACTAAATAAGTGAACTTTATTTTAGTTCAATTTATTTAGGCGCTGGAATGCAATACTTGAAATTTGCAAGAGGAGGTGACGAGAAACCCTATGTTTTTAAAACGGATTGAATTGGGTGGATTCAAGTCATTCGCCGACAAAACGGAGATGGAGTTCGTTCGTGGCATTACGGCTGTTGTAGGTCCGAACGGAAGTGGCAAGAGTAATATATCGGACGGAATTCGCTGGGTTCTGGGAGAACAAAGTGCCAAGTCGCTGCGTGGTGGCAAGATGGAAGATATTATCTTTGCAGGCAGTGACGCACGGAAGGCCGTTAATTTCGGTGAGGTGTCGCTAACGCTCGATAACGAAGATCACGCACTTGCATTGGATTTCGGTGAGGTGACGGTGACTCGTCGTGTACATCGCAGCGGAGATAGTGAATATTTTATTAACAAGCAATCTTGTCGTTTGAAGGATATCACGGAGTTGTTTATGGATACCGGCATTGGTAAGGAAGCCTACTCGATTATTGGACAGGGGCGAATCGAAGAGATTCTGAGTACCCGTTCAGAGGATCGCAGAGGTATCTTTGAAGAAGCTTCAGGTATCGTTAAATATAAATCCCGCAAGCGGGATGCGACGCGCAAACTGGATGAGACAGAGCAAAATTTGCTGCGTATTCATGATCTGGTGACTGAACTGGAAGATCAGATTGGACCGCTAAAGGAACAATCAGAGAAAGCGATCCACTATAAGGAACTTCGTTCACAGCTCAAATCGCAAGAGATCTCAATGTATGTGTACCAGATCGAACAGATTCATGCTTCCTGGAGTAAGGCGAACGAGCGCTTGCAATCGCTAAAACAGGAAGAGGTTGGACTCGCAGCGATTGTCTCTACGCATGATGCCAAGCTGGAAAATGATCGAAATGCGCTGCGTATCCTGGAAACAGAGACAGAGCAACTGCAAGCCGCTTTATTGCAATTCAGTGAAGCGACAGAGAAAAGTGAAGGACTTGGAGAATTGCTCAAGGAGCGCTCGCACCATCTGCAAACAAATCAGGAGCAGCTTAAAGTAACACTTGCTGCCAGTGAAGAGAGACATCGCGAACGGGAAACCGAGCTGCTTGCACTGCGTGAGAAGTTTGGCAAACTTGAGCATGAACTGAGTGATGTGAGAAATCAGTTGTCCCAGGAAGAAGCCAAACTCATCGGTGTCACAGGCGGCATTAGTCAACAGCAAGAGGAAAGCCTCAAAGGCAACTTGCTGGAACTGATGAATCAGATGGCTCAGACACGCAATGAAATTCGTTATGTGGATCAGCAGAAAGAAACGCTGGAGCGCAGAATGAATCGCGCGGCTGAAGAATCAGGCAAATGGGAAGATCAAAAAGAGACACTGGATAGTCGCAAAGCGGACATTGAGAAAAAAGTTGTTCGTTTGGGCAAAGAAATCAGTGATCTACGTGGTGGTTACATTACGGAAAGTGAACGACTTCAGTCGCTGCAGAAGCTGCTCGAAGAAAGTCGGGGCACGGTCCGTAAATGGGAACAGAAGCGTGAAGCTCAGGTCTCCCGCCGCGATACGATGAAAGAGATGCAGGATGATTTTGACGGATTCATGCTGGGTGTCAAGGAGGTCCTCAAAGCTTCGCGTAAAGGTACGCTGAGCGGTGTTCATGGCGCTGTAGCTGAACTCGTCAAAGTTCCAGAAAAGATTGAACTTGCCGTAGAGACAGCGATGGGAGCATCCTTGCAGCATGTGGTCATGGAAAATGAATCAGTTTCCAGACAGGCAATCGCTTTCCTGAAGCAACGCCAGTTGGGGCGTGCAACGTTCCTGCCTCTGGATGTCATTCGTCCTCGTGCCATTGGAGCGGCTGAACGTTCCATGATCGAAGGTATGGAGGGTTTTGTGGGGATCGGTGCTGATCTTGTACAATTCGAATCCAAATATGCTTCAATCATTGGCAGCTTGCTCGGCAATGTTATTATTGCCGAAACGCTGGAGGTTGCCAATAAAATTGCGGCTCGCTGTCAGTATCGTTTCCGGGTTGTGACACTCGAAGGTGACGTGGTCAATGCGGGTGGTTCCATGACAGGTGGTAGCCAGCACAAGAAAAATGTGAGTCTGCTCAGTCGGAAACGGCAGCTGGACCAGCTCGACCAGGATATTTTGGATACCGAAAATCAGATCGTGAAACTGCATCGCAGTGTGGATGATGTAAAAGTTCAACTGGAGCAGTGTCAGGACAAACTGGATGAACTTCGTCAGTCCGGTGATGATACCCGAAATGCAGAACAGCAGGCTTCGATGGAAATGAAGCAGGTAGAGCATGAGCTTCGCCATGTGCTTGAACAGGTTGCCGTTGCCGGGCAGGAGAAGAGCGGCTTTACCGAAGAGATCAAAGAGCTGGATACGGCTCGCATCGTCGCTGTGAAGAAGCTGGAGCAGCTTGAAGAGGAAGAAAAAGCGACTCATCGTGCCATTCATGCAGCTGAGTTTGCTCGGAAAGCCAATGAATCCGCGAAGGAAGAATTGCAGAGCCAACTCACCGAATTGAAAGTGCGCGAAGGAAAGCTCGATCAGGAGCGATTCTCCAATGGCGAACAATTGCGACGTCTGGAGCGGGAAGTGGAGTCGCTGGTGAAAGATCTTCGTCAGAATCGTACGTTACTGGCTTCGATGGAAGCAGATCTCAAGAAAACACAGACCGAGAGTGTTAAACAGATTGAAGATCTGAACCAGTACAAGCTGAAAAAAGCGGAAGCTTCCCAGGAGCTGGACTTCAAACGTGCTGCCCGAAGTGAGTTGTCGAAAAAGCTTGAGCTTGCCGAGAGCGAAACGAAGGAACAGCGCACGCAGTTGAAAGCTGTGGAAGAGCAGATGCGACAGACGGAAATTTCCGTGAACCGGCTGGATGTTGAGCTGGAAAATATACTGCGGAAATTGACGGATGAATACGAACTGGGCTATGAACTGGCCAAAGAGCGTTATCCTGTGCCGGAAGATGTGGAGCATACACAGGCAGAAGTACAAAAGCTGAAGCGCAGTATATCGGCCCTTGGTGATGTTAACCTGGGAGCGATTGAGGAGTTCCAGCGAGTCAATGAGCGATACGAGTTCCTGAGTGTACAGAAGAATGACCTGGTGGAAGCTAAAACAACGTTGTATCAGGTGATTCGGGAAATGGAAGACGAGATGGCGAAGCGATTCAAGATCACGTTTGATGCCATCCGCCGTGAGTTCGGTACCGTGTTTAGCAAGCTGTTTGGTGGGGGGCGTGCTGACCTTGTTCTGATGGACCCGGAGCGCTTGCTTGAAACGGGAATAGATATTGTGGCTCAGCCACCAGGCAAGAAACTGCAAAACCTGCAACTGTTATCTGGTGGGGAGCGGGCTTTGACGGCGATGGCTTTATTATTTGCTATTTTGCATGTCAAACCTGTACCATTCTGCGTGCTGGATGAAGTTGAGGCAGCACTGGACGAAGCTAACGTGGTACGTTTTGCCCAGTACTTGCGTGAATTCTCCGAACAGACACAGTTCATCGTTGTTACCCATCGTAAAGGTACGATGGAAGAGGCAGATGTGCTGTACGGTGTTACAATGGAAGAGGGCGGAGTATCCAAGCTTGTTTCGGTTAAACTGGAAGATGAGGAAGCGGTAATTGCCTGATCTGATCCAAACCTGCGAGACAGATGAACTCATTGTAATTATTTAAATTTAATTTAGAGTAAGTGTTTTACAAAAAGCTTAGATTATGTACACGATGGAGGGGCTTTATGAGTTTTTTTAAAAAGCTGAGAGACAGCATTGCAAGCAAAACGGAGTCAGTCACCAAACAGTTCAAGGACGGATTGGAAAAGACACGTAAAGGGTTAGTGGAAAAAGTGTCGGATCTCGTAATCCGCCGCAAAAAAATCGATGAAGAGTTCTATGAAGAACTGGAAGAGATTTTGATCGGAGCAGACGTTGGCGTGAATACAGTCATGAATCTGATCGAAGACCTGCGCGTTGAGGTGAAAAAACGCAAAATTGAGGATGCGGCTGAGCTGCAGCCTGTATTGTCCGAGAAACTGACGGGTCTTCTTCGCGGTGAACAGAATAACGAATTGAAAATGAACCCGGATGGCATTACCGTTATTTTGTTCGTTGGTGTTAACGGTGTTGGTAAAACAACAACGATTGGCAAGCTGGCACATCGCTTCAAACAACAAGGTAAAAAAGTCATCATGGCAGCTGGAGATACGTTCCGTGCCGGAGCCATTGAACAGCTGGAAGTATGGGGGCAACGTGCCGGTGTCGATGTTATCAAACAGCAATCTGGTTCTGATCCAGCAGCGGTTATGTATGATGCGGTACAAGCAGCGAAACAACGGGGTGCGGATGTTCTGCTCTGTGATACAGCAGGTCGTCTGCAAAACAAATCTAACCTGATGGACGAGCTTAACAAGATCTATCGTGTCATTCAGCGTGAAATTCCGGATGCTCCGCATGAAGTACTGATGGTTTTGGATGCAACAACAGGTCAAAATGCTTTAAACCAGGCTAAACTTTTCGGTGAGAAAAGCGGTGTAACTGGCCTCGTACTGACGAAACTGGATGGAACAGCCAAAGGCGGGATCGTTGTTGCGATCCGTCAAGAGCTGGACTTGCCAGTGAAGCTCGTGGGACTTGGTGAGAAAATTGATGATCTGCAGCCGTTTGATTCGGAGCAATTTGTGCATGCTTTGTTCGCCGGATTGATCCAGGAACAGCCAGCTGAAAGTGTTGAGGAAGAGGAAGCTAATTCCTAGAACCATTATAATTAGGATAAATGAATAGCGTTATGCGCAATTGCCAGTGATAGACGTGATAAGTGTCACGTGTAATGTCACTGGCAATACGTGTATAATGGGAATAAAGAAGGTAATGTTAAAGGGTTAGAAAGGACGGTTGAAAATGGCCAATACGTATACCTATTCTCGCCGTGAAGAAGTCGCCAATGCGGTGACACATGGAATCGGCGCTGCACTCAGTGTAGCTGCACTGGTGATATTGATTGTATTTTCAAGTATGAAAGGCACGGCTTGGCATGTGGTCAGTTTCACGATCTACGGGATCACCATGCTGCTGCTCTATACAAGCTCTACACTCGTGCATGCATGGAAAGATGGAAAAGTGAAAGATTTATTTGAGATTTTCGACCATTCTTCCATTTATTTGTTTATTGCGGGATCGTACACTCCGCTTTTGTTTATTGCTGTTCGCGGTACACTTGGATGGACCCTGTTCGGTATAATCTGGGGAATCGCATTATTCGGCGTGATCTTTAAGGCGTTTTTTACGAAAAAGTTTCTATTCATGTCCACGATTTTTTATATAGCGATGGGCTGGCTGATCGTTATTGCTTGGCAACCTCTTATGGCTGCCATTCCTACAGGCGGCATTGTGCTGCTGGTTGCTGGAGGCCTGATGTATACACTGGGTACGCTTTTTTATGTATGGCGTGGATTTCCGTACCACCATGCGATTTGGCATCTCTTCGTGCTAGCAGGCAGTATTCTTCATTTCTTTATGGTGCTGCTGTATCTGACACCACTTCGCTAGAACACCATAAACGGATGCATCTCCACGGACTGAGAAGCATTCGTTTTTTCTTCTACATAGAGGTGGGTCGCAGCGATACAGATAGAATTTGCTTGTAGTGAAAAAGGGTATAAATCACCCGTTAAACATCGAAATAACATATCATCAGAGCTGTTTTTATTGTGACAAGTATTTTTGCTTGACAACCTGATTTGTTTTAGGTATTATTAGGAACGTTGCAAGAGTGTAAAGTGTTTTTCCTTGACGAAGGGAGTGCCCCGATGTGAGTCAAGAAAATCGGCTTGAGAAGACAAACCGGATTAACTTGCTGTTTGCTTTTTATGAATTGTTACTTACCGAGAAACAGCAGACTTTTCTAAAGTATTACTTTCATGACGATTTCTCACTTGGTGAAATTGCAGCCGAGTTTGAGATCAGCCGCCAGGCGGTATACGAGCATATCAAGCGTGCCGAACAAGTGCTGGAAAATTACGAAAGCAAGCTGGGCTTGCTGGAAAAGCATGAACGGCGTAATCGCAATCTTGAAGATTTGCAAAATGCATTGGAACGCGCAGGCGTCTCCATTGATAACAACAAACAAATACACGATATCGTTGCTCAGCTTAGTGAATGAAATATTGGCTGAGCGGAACGTATCGGTCTTGAAAACAGTATTAAAGCTTAAGGAGGTGGGATCATGGCATTTGAAGGATTAACGACCCGATTACAGAATGTGTTCAGCAAGCTGCGCGGCAAAGGCAAGGTGTCTGATGAAGATGTAGCCGAGGCTATGCGCGAGGTACGTCTGGCATTGCTCGAAGCGGATGTAAACTTCAAAGTGGTCAAGGAATTCATCGCCAAGGTGAAAGAGAAGGCTGTTGGCAAAGAAGTGATGGAAAGCTTCACGCCAGGAATGGTCATCATCGACATCGTTAACAAGGAACTAACGGATTTGATGGGTGGAAGCCAAGCGAAACTGGCTAAAGCGAACAAACCGCCTACGGTGCTGATGATGGTTGGTTTGCAGGGTGCTGGTAAAACAACCACATCGGGTAAACTGGCTAAAATGCTGCAAAAGCAAAACAGCAGACCATTGCTTGTTGCAGGAGATATTTACCGTCCGGCAGCGATCAAACAGTTGCAAGTACTTGGCGAGCAGATCAAAGCGCCGGTATTCACACTGGGAGATCAGACAAGCCCTGTTGAGATCGCACGTCAAGGTCTTCAACATGCCAAAGATAACGGTAATGACTATGTTATTATCGATACAGCTGGACGTCTGCATGTTGATGAAGAACTGATGGAAGAACTTCGCCAGATTCACAGCGTAGTGAATCCGGATGAAGTACTGCTTGTCGTAGACAGCATGACAGGTCAGGATGCGGTTAACGTAGCAGAACACTTTAACCAGCAGCTTAATCTGACCGGGGTTGTCCTGACGAAACTGGATGGAGATACTCGTGGTGGTGCTGCGCTTTCCGTCAAAGCAGTTACAGGTTGTCCAATCAAGTTTGCTTCCCTTGGAGAGAAACTTGACGCTTTGGAGCCGTTCCACCCGGAACGTATGGCTTCACGGATCCTCGGTATGGGTGATATGTTATCTCTGATTGAGAAAGCACAATTAAACATTGATACCGATAAAGCCAAGGAAATGGAACGGAAGATGCGTAATGCAGAATTCACGTTTGAAGATTTCCTGGAGCAGATGGATCAAGTGAAAAAGCTGGGACCAATCGACCAGATCATGGATATGATCCCGGGCATGGGCAAGATGAAACAAGCTAAGGATCTGAAGGTTGATGATAAACAGATGGGCCGGATCGAAGCGATCGTCTACTCTATGACGACCGAGGAGAAACGCAACCCGGACATGATCAACCATAGCCGCCGGAAGCGTATTGCTACGGGTAGCGGAACATCTCTGGCTGAAGTAAATCGTCTGATCAAGCAGTTTGATGAGATGCGCCGCATGATGAAACAGTTCTCGGATATGATGGGACCTAAAGGCGGCGGTAAAAATAAAGCTATGAAGCAGCTTAAAGGTATGGGTAAAGGAATGAAGTTTCCTTTCCGTTGATTAAGCGAAGCTGGATCATATACAGATTTCATTGAAGGAGGTGAATTTTCAAATGGCAGTTCGTATTCGTCTGAAACGTATGGGTGCTCACAAAGCTCCTTTCTACCGCGTAGTGGTATCGGATTCCCGTTCCCCACGTGACGGTCGTTTTATCGAGGAGATCGGTTACTACAACCCGGTTGAACAACCGGCTGTTGTTAAGATCGATGAAGATAAAGCATTGGCATGGCTTCAAAACGGTGCACAAGCATCTGACACTGTCCGCAACTTGCTTAGCAAAGCGGGCGTGATGAAGAAGTTCCACGAGTCTAAATTATCTAAATAAAGTGCTGATTCGGAGGGTCATCTATGGAAGAATTAGTAAGCATAATTGCTAAGGCTTTAGTCGATCATCCGGAAGATGTGACGGTTCGGACGGTTGAGAAAGACCGGCTTGTCGTTTATGAGTTAACTGTTCATCCTGACGATGTCGGGAAGGTAATTGGTAAACAGGGACGAATCGCGAAATCACTTCGTACGGTCGTCACATCAGCAGCAGTTAAGATGGATAAACGGGTTACCGTTGATATCATATCTTAAAGATATACGAAAGGGGGTTAGGATGCATGTCCTAGCCCCTTTTCGTGCATGCTGAACTTAATATGTTGGATTAGATATTGAAATAAAATATTTTTGGGTATGAGTGACTTCGGAGCAGTGCAGGGGACGGGATCGATTCTGGAGAAGCGTTAGCGTTCGCCTTTATCACCTCATTTTCACCTTCTAAAGTAAGTTCGAAAAATGAGGGGGTAACAGCGATCGAAAGAACGAACCGTCGCCGGAACGACCATACGAGAGTCGAAGTATCTGTTTAGTTTGATTTAATTTCGTAGGAGGAATTATGGCAGAGTTTATGAATGTAGGTAAAATCGTTAATACGCATGGAATTCGCGGTGAGGTGAGAATCATGCCTCTAACCGATTTCCCGGAAGTGCGTTTCGCGAAAAATGCAGAGTTGTTTTTCTTTACACCAGATAATCATCCAGTCATGGTTAACGTGGAATCTGCACGTTTGCATAAGAATATGTATATTCTTCGTCTGAAAGAGTACGGCAATATTAATGAAGTAGAGAAGTTTAAGGGCGGCATGGCCAAAGTGTTGAAAGAGAATCTGGCTGAATTGGAGGAAGGTGAATACTACTTCCATCAAATCGTTGGGTGTTCGGTCATCACCGAAGAGGGTGAAACGCTCGGAACCATCTCTGAAATTTTGACTCCAGGTGCTAATGATGTATGGGTTGTCAAAACGCCAGCAGGTAAAGAAGTACTGATTCCCGTTATTGATGATGTAGTACTAGATGTGGACATCGAACAGCAGCAAGTGAAGATTCACCTGATGGAAGGGCTGCTGTAACATGAAAGTGGATGTATTAACACTATTCCCGGAGATGTTTGACGGCGTATTCGGAGCAAGCATTCTGGGTAAAGCCCAAACGAAGGGGCTGGTGTCCCTCGGTGCAACCAACTTCCGTAATTATGCGACAAATAAGCACAATACGGTCGATGATGCTCCTTACGGTGGGGGTGGAGGCATGGTGCTGAAACCAGATCCGATCTTTGCTGCTGTTGAAGATGTACTGGAGCAACGCGGAGAAGCCGCGGTAACCATGAAAGCTCCACGTATCATTTTAATGTGTCCGCAAGGTGAGACGTTTACACAGAAAAAAGCAGAAGAACTTGTACAGGAAGATCATCTGATTTTTATATGTGGACATTATGAAGGTTACGATGAGCGAATTCGCGAATTTCTCGTGACGGATGAACTATCCATTGGTGATTACGTGCTCACTGGTGGGGAATTGCCTGCTATGGTTGCGATCGACAGCATCGTACGCCTTATTCCCGGTGTGCTTGGCAATGAGACAAGCGCAGTAACCGATTCATTCAGCACTGGACTACTCGAATACCCACACTACACACGTCCACCCGAGTTTAGGGGCATGAAAGTACCGGATATGCTGTTGTCAGGACATCATCTGAACATTGAGGCATGGCGCAGAGAGCAGTCTTTGCTTCGTACGTTAGAGCGTAGACCGGAGATGTTGGAAACGGCGGATTTGACGGATAAAGAACGTATTTGGTTGAAAAAGATACGCTCAAACCGTAAACATAGCACAGAATAAGTATATGTATCGTATAAACACGTAAATATTATTTTCCAGAGTTCGAAAGGGCCTGCCTTGATACTAAAGGTTGGCTTTTTTTTGTGTACATTGAAAAGAATACTGGATTTTCATTAGTATATTTTATAAAATACAAGTATAATTAATGAAACTTAGTTTCATTAAGTGGAACAAAAGGCGGTGTATGAATGACTTACAATATTATTGGTCTTGATCATATTCAGCTCGCAGCACCAGAAGGTTGTGAGGCGGAGGCGCGTCATTTTTTCAATAAAGTTCTGGGCTGGACGGAGATTCCCAAACCTGAAATTCTGAGAAAACGGGGTGGTGTATGGTTCGAGTGTGGCAGACACCAAGTGCATATTGGGGTACAAAAAGATTTTATTCCCGCCACAAAAGCTCATCCGGCATTTCATGTACAACATTTGGATCAGTTACGTGATCATCTCATTCATGACCAAATTCATATTGACGATGACGAAGCAAGAGCAGATGAAGGTGTAAGACGTTTCTATATAAATGATCCTTTTGGCAATCGCCTTGAGTTTTTAGAGTGGGGTTAAAATCATTCGTTTAAATCGTTTAATTACGTAGGCACTTTTTTGCAGCATTGAACATTTTTGCATAACTACACAATAGGGTTGTAAAAAACTAGAGGTTTCTTTATGGTGAACTCAGCTAGAATTGAAGAACGATATGCTGAGGAGGAAGGTTATGAATCATCTGCCTTATGAAATCGCCAGACTAGATATTAGCCAAGCCGGAGAACGCTGCAAAATGCTTTTGGGAGATCTGAATGGAGACGGCAGACTTGAAATGTTGCTTGTACAGGCAGATGGGGGCATAGACGATCGGTATGTTCCGCATCAGGTATGCTGTTTGACTGCATTTGATCTGGAAGGAACATTACTATGGCAGGTCGGAACTCCCGATCTCGATGCAGGTGGTCCGGGTTCAGACTATCCCGCTCAGGTCGCAGATTGGGATGGAGATGGAAATAATGAAGTATTGTGTGTCATGGACAAACAATTTCTCGTGTTGGATGGCCGGACCGGAGAGATCAAAGAAACACGTGATCTGCCAGGTGATGAAGCTCATGACTGCATTATTCTCGCCAACCTGACGGGTAACCAGCAGAAAATGGACATTATACTGAAAGACCGCTATAAGACGTTATGGGCACTGGACCATGATTTTAATTTGTTATGGAAGCATGAAGGGAATCCAGGACATTTTCCATGGGTATACGATATCGATGGAGATGGGAAGGATGAAGTGATGGCCGGATATGACATGCTGGATCATGGTGGGACATTATTATGGTCTTGTAAGAATCTGGATGATCATGCTGACTGTATATGGTTTGGAGACGTTGACGGTGATGGGCAAGTCGAGGTTGTCATTGGTGGCAGTGTTACGGTCATGATGGACCGCTACGGAAATGAGAAATGGCGTTATGAAGATTCAATTGAATCACAGCATATTGCGTTAGGCCATTTTTTTACTGGAATGGAAGGTTTACAGATTGCAGGTCTGGACCGGATTGTTCGGGGGGATGAGCATGGTAAGGATGGAATGTTCATGCTGGATAGCGCTGGGAAAGAAATATGGAAAGAAAACCGCACGACTCGGGGCTGGTTAACCATTATAGAGCCTGTATGTAACTGGGATGAAGGTGGACTTGATTATATTTTGGCGTATCGCCGAGGTGGAGATGTGTTGCCTTCTTTGGTAGATGGAGATATGAAAACGGTTACTGAATTCCCGAAAGAGGGATATGCGGTGCATGCAGACCTGGTTCAGACGGGGAAAGAACAGATCATCATCTATGACGCAGAGAAAGCAGTGATTTATTCCAGCTCTCCGATGACATTATCACTTACCGATGCAAAAAGAGCCAAGCCACAGCTTAAAAGGCTATATAGCTCGACTCTGTATCCGGGCGGTGAAGTTAAAATCTAGGTTTTACTGGTCATTCTCCGATGCAGATGATTCGTTCTGCGGACTGGATTCGGGTTGAAGCAAGGTCGCCAAATCAGTACCTGTCGTGACCGTCAAGCGAGGCAGCTTCATGGGATGATCTCCTGGATGCACAAATCCAGACTTTACGGTAAAGGCCATGCGATATCCATGTTGCTGTAACTTGTAGATCATCTGTGTACTGGTATAACCAAAAGGATAGGCCAGATAAGGTGTGTCTATTCCGGTTTGCTTCATATGCTGGATATCATCATCCAGAAGACTGGTGTCCAGACCGACAGGTACGCTGTTCCCACAGCGCATAAATCCCTTATGATGCAGGTTATAGGTATGGCTGTTGAACTCAAATACGTCGGTTGCTGCCTGCATCTCTGGCTTGGAGATGAAACTGTTGATGGCGGGCTCAAATACCGAAGGTTTATCCTGAATTTTACTGCCTATGACAAACAGCGAGGCATGAAAATTATATTTTTGAAGCACAGGGTAAGCTAAAGTATAATTGTTCTGGTATCCATCATCAAAGGTAATTACAATGGACTTCTGTAGTAGGGAAATTTTCCCGCTAACATATTGTTCAAGCTGATTCAGTGTAATCGTTTGGTAGCCTTCATCATGCAGGTATTTCATATTTTGCTCGAAATCCTCCAGATTAATGATGGATTTGTTACCTGTCTCGTGATTGTTCAGTTTGGGTTCTATGTAATGATACATCAGTACAGGAACTTCTGTAGCGGTACCTTGTTCAATCTTGAAAGCAGAACGATCCAGCGCAGATTGGTTAGAGAAGTCAGTGTGTGACAGCTCGAATGCTTTGCGTTTGACCATATCCCAGGATGTGCAGGCTTTGTGTGACAGTGCATTCGTTGGGTGAGTTACGGCATATGCATACAGTGTAATGGAGCATGTGAGCATGGCGAGTACGGCAAGCATGATCTTTTTCCAATATTTCATTAGAATAAAGACAACATGAGATGGATGAGTATCAGCGTTGCTGATTGATCAATAGGCATTTTGTTTGATTTTCCTTGTATTTTGATATGCTGCGTGATACAATAAGTCTGTTATGTGGAATACGGCGGTCCTCTATGGATGATGAAGGAGACAAGGTGATCTCTGGAAGAAGTATGAACGCCTGTATGGAAGGAGGGAGTCATAGATGAATATCGTTCAAGCGATTACACAAGAACAACTTCGCAAGGATCTTCCGAGTTTTCGTCCTGGTGACACTTTGAAAGTGCACGTTAAGGTAATCGAGGGAACTCGCGAGCGTATCCAATTGTTCGAAGGTGTTGTGATTAAACGCCGTGGTGGTGGAATCAGTGAGACTTTTACAGTTCGTAAAATTTCTTACGGTGTAGGTGTGGAAAGAGCTTTCCCGCTTCATTCCCCTAAAATCGATAGAATCGAAGTGGCTCGCCGTGGTAAAGTTCGTCGTGCGAAGCTTTATTATCTTCGTGAACTACGCGGTAAAGCAGCGAGAATTAAAGAAATTCGTTAATATAACGGATACCGGGAAGGGCTTGGAGACAAGCCCTTTTCGTTTTTGTCCGGGAAAAGTTGAACCGGAGGTACACTTCCGAGTAAAATGGTATGGCAACGCATGCGGTGAATAGTCCGGGAGGCTTGTAAAATCAGTTATTGAAGTGCGTGTTCAAAAGACCGGTTTCAGTACCGACTTTTTGAACAACCTCTTGAAGGCATTTGAATTGTGGATTAAATGTACTGTAATGCTTGGTGTAAGATTACATAACTGATGTGAATGTTTTGTATCCATCCATTGAGTTATTGGAACGATACAGAATGCTGGATGTGTGTACTGCTATAAACATGTACTGTGAAGAGAGGAAGATCTTGAATGGAACAAGAAGTTCAACATGACCGGGGCAATCCTGCCGAAGAGAAAAACAGTCGATCCAAAAAAGCCAAAAATGAGATTGTTGAATGGCTTAAAGCCATTGTTATCGCATTAGTTCTCGTCATTCTGATTCGGTGGTTGCTCTTCAAACCGTTTGTTGTGGACGGTCCGTCCATGCAGCCGAACTTTGAAACGGGTGAACGTGTGATCGTCAACGAGATCTTATATGATATCAGAGAACCGAAGCGCGGTGAAGTTATCGTCTTCCACGTACCATCCGAAGGTCGAGATTTCATTAAACGTGTTATTGCTGTAGAAGGTGATACAGTTGAGGTTCAGGACGATACCGTGATGGTTAACGGTAAAAAGGTTGATGAAACGTATATTCAAGGAGCCATTGATGCAGCTGAAGCAAATGGTGGAACCTATAACGTGAAGGATTTCCCGAATGAACAGTTCCCTGATGGCAAAGTGCCGGCAGGTCATGTATTTGTAATGGGAGACAACCGTCCAAATAGTACAGACAGCCGTATGATCGGTTATGTTTCGTTAAAAGATATTATTGGTCGTGCAGATGTGATTTTCTGGCCGATCGGTGAGATTAAGTGGATCAACCACTGAAATTGAAGTAAATAATGAGGTGAAGACAAGTTGACGATACAATGGTTTCCAGGTCATATGACTCGAGCCAGACGCCAGATTCAGGATAAGTTAAAGCTCATCGACGTGGTCATCGAACTATTGGATGCCCGTCTGCCTGTCTCCAGTCGTAATCCGATGATTGACGAAATATTGCTGGATAAACCCCGGATGATTTTGTTGAACAAATCAGATTTGGCAGATGCTAAAGTGACGCAAGAATGGATTGAATATTTCAAAAAAGAAGGAATTACCGCTTTTCCTGTAGATGCTTCGACGGGAACCAATGTTAAAGATATTCCCGTGCAGGCCAAGCTTCTTCTTAAAGAAAAAATTGACCGTCAAATTGCTAAAGGGATTAATCCTCGTGCGGTTCGCGGGTTGATCGTAGGGATTCCCAATGTAGGTAAATCAACTCTGATTAACCGACTAGCTGGACGGAGTATTGCGTTAACAGGAGATCGTCCTGGTGTGACGAAGGGGCAACAGTGGATCAAGGTAGGCAAAGAAATGGAGTTATTGGATACTCCAGGTATTCTTTGGCCTAAGTTCGAAGATCAAAATGTAGGTTATCGTCTTGCCGTAACTGGTGCGATCAAAGAGGAAATTTTGAATGCAGAGGATATCGCCTTTTTTGGAATCAGTTACCTGATGCGTTATTACTGGGACGCTCTGGAAGAGAGATACGGACTTCAGGAGTTCTCCAAGGATGCAGATGATTCAGACAGTGTTATTGCGATTATGGAACAAGTCGGCCGTATACGTGGTTGCATTGTAAGCGGTGGACGTATTGATCTGGAAAAGGCATCACGAGCATTTCTGCGTGAACTGCGAGCGGGTAAAATGGGACGTTTCTCTATGGAAGCTCCCTATTAAAAAAATGGACTCTACACGATGGAGATCATTATCTTCATTTGTTCATTTCATATATACAAGTGCCGAAAGAAGCGGCCGTTACCGGATTACCGGGAGCGGTCGTTTTTTGTGTATACAAACGCGGAAGTAGAGCTGGAACATACGTCGAAAACGATAAAATGGAAGAGGTTTGAAGAACAGTACGCTTTATGGAATTGGCTGACCTATATATCAGGTGCATCTAAATCGTGCTATGATAAATGGTGGTGCAATTTAAATTAGACGAGGTCTGATATATTCAATTTAAACCATCAAATACCGATAAATGAAGACATCACTATCTTTATATTGTAAATCTCAAGGAAAAGTTTTACTGAGAGAGACAGGTTGTACAGAACAAAAGACAGAGTATCTACGTCTATATTATAAAATGTTGTAAGTGATACGCATGCTGAAAAAGCGTGGGTAGAGGAGATGAGCGTTATGGTTGAAAATAATGAAGAGATTGGGTTGAATCTACTGGATACCCCGATTGGACCAAAGAAGAAAAAAGAAGCCAGTGAACCTCGAGACCTGTTGCTCTACGAGCGGGAGTATTGGGACAGTGGATTTGAACGTATTGCTGGTATTGATGAGGTAGGACGGGGATGTTTGTTTGGGGATGTTGTCGCAGCGGCGGTTATTTTACCGAAGGATCTCATCCTGGAAGGTGTGAATGACTCCAAGAAATTAACGGAGAAAAAACGTAATGCATTATATGACGTCGTTATGGAAAAAGCGCTGGCGGTAGGGATCGGGTACGCGGATGCAGAGACAATTGATCGGCTTAACATCAAGCAGGCTGCGAGACTTGCGATGAAACGAGCTGTTGAAGCATTGGGAGAAACTCCTGATTATATGCTGGTGGATGCCGAGAAGGTGGATGTGAATGTACCTCAACTGTCCATTATTAAAGGTGATGCTAATAGTCAATCGATCGCAGCGGCATCTATTATTGCCAAGGTAACGCGAGATCGGCTGTGTAAGGAAGAATGGGATACATTATATCCGGAATATGGCTTGTCGATACATAAAGGATATGCAACAAAAGTTCATCGGGAGCAAATTATGGCATTGGGGGCAACCCCGATGCATCGGCGCAGTTTTCTGGGCAACCTGCTTGGAGAACAGCAATCGTTATTTTAACACAGGTTTGAAGGAAGGAGGGGGAGAGATTTGAATATCGGTTCCATGATAAAGGGGTTAATGGGAGATAGTAAGCCCGGCAATGCCAAACCGCTTGAATTAAAGGAAGGTCAGGTGGTTCGTGGCTCCGTCGTTAGTGTATCCGATGATGGGGGAGAAGCAGTTCTGCAGATTCAAGGTGTGCAAGTGCGCGCCAAGTTGGAGACTCCACTCCGTCCGGGTGAGACCACGTTGCTTCAAGTACAGCCTCCAGGTGAAAATGGCATAACGGTAATGAAACCTATGTCGGGAACACTCGCAGAGCTGCCACAAGCTTCGCTGAACAACCTGCTTAAGGATGTGGGACTGCCGGATACAAAAGGGAACCGGGAACTGTTACTTGCCATGCAGCGTAGCGGAGTGCCGCTCACTAAGGATAATGTGGCTATGGTCCAAAATATGATGACAGCCAAACCTGCACAGGTCCCTGTGGAAGAATGGGTGCAGGCGACAGGGATTGCTTTTCAGCGTGGCCTTCCGGTTACGGCGGAAACAGTAAAAGGATTACACCAGACGGTGTTTGGCCCCCCTTTGCACCAGTTGTTAAGTGGGTTGGCTGATCAGTTGGAAACGATGCTGACTCAAACAACAGGTAAACCGCTATTGCCTGGAGAACAATCTGCTGCGATGAAACCAGCTGTTGTGGCTGGTGTACCCGTCGTGCTGAATGGAGCACAGATGGATGAAGGATTGGCTGCGTCAGGCAACGGTCGTCAGGTGACTGGAACCGGAGCACCTGCTTTGTCAACGCAACAAGGACAAGCAGCTTTGGCGGGATCTATATCCATGACGGATGGCGGGACAGAGGATGCAGGTACTGCGGTGAAAGGAAATGTGCAGACCGGCGGAGGCACAGCGAATGCTGAAGCCGGGGCCAAGGCAGTTGCCAGCAACGTTGAAACGGCTGGCAAAGGGGGTGCGGGTATTCCGTCTGGAACCGGAATACCTGGCGAGAGCCCGCGCGGGGCTGACGCGGGCCAAGCTGGGAGCCGCCCGGGTACACCAGGGGCGGCAGCAGAATCTGTGGCTGGCCGTGCAAGTGCAGGCCAGCCTGAAGCAGGCGCGGCCGGGCGGACTGACGGCCGCGCTGAAACGCCTGCTGCTGCGGGGACGCCGTCCGCAGCAGGCCAGGCTGCGCCAGCAGCGCCTACGGCAGCGCAGCTGGCGCCCAAGCTGTTGGCGCTGCTGGACGCCCTGCGCAGCGCGTCCACTGCCGCACCGGCGCAGCCTGGTGCGGCAGCACAGGCCGCCCC
>NZ_ANHX01000022.1 GCF_000316035.1 Paenibacillus sp. PAMC 26794 | reverse complement strand
GCGCGGGGGGGGGGGGGGTCCGGCGGCGTTTGCCAGCCGGCGCTGATGCGCCGCCGGCTGGCGGTAGTGCCGCAGCACCTGCGGGAGCTGCGGCAGTGCCCGCGCCTGTCACCCACGAGGGGGACCCGTGGGTGGGGCGCGTGCTGAAGCTGCTCGGTGCGGAGCACGAGCAGCAGGCCGTTCACGGCGCGGCAGCGCAGCCGCGCGTGGGGGATGCGGCGAGTCCGGCGAATGCGGACACGCTGAAGGGCTTGCTGCTGCAGCTTGCCAGCAGCGAAGGTGCACCGGCGGCCCTTAAGGATGCCGCCGGACAGGCCGTGCAATATCTGACAGGTCAGCAGTTATTGCTGACGACAGATCGCAGTGCTACATTTGCACAGATGCACTGGTTTATTCCGATCACTGGACCGGACGGGGAAGAAACGGCGTCTGTTCAGATTCAATCACGTCGTGGACCTCGTGGAGAGCTGGATGCGTCCAACTGCCGTCTATGGTTCGATCTTGACATGAAAAGTCTTGGGCCTACTCTGGTAGATGTCCATGTGGTTAATAACATTGTCAGTCTGCGTGTATTAAATGATCGCGAAGGAATGGGACCGCTCCTGGAGAGCGGACGAGAGGTAATCCATCAGGCATTGGACAAGCTGGGCTATCAACTGCTAACCTTCAAGGCGGAACCGTGGCCTGTGGGGCAGGAACCGGGCGCGGAACGAAAAACGAGGGCCTCGGACTATAGTCCTGAACGATACAAAGGGGTGGACTTGAAGGTATGAAAGACGAGTCGTCACAACCGGACCTGCTTTCCAAAAAGGCGGTTGCCCTAAAATATGTCCCTGGAGAGAGTGAAGCACCTGTTGTTGTAGCCAAAGGGCGCGGCAAAGTGGCAGAAGCCATTCTGGATAAAGCCAGAGAAAACGGCGTGGCTGTTCAGGAGGATGCAGCA
Source organism: Paenibacillus sp. PAMC 26794 (assembly GCF_000316035.1). Classification (GTDB taxonomy): domain Bacteria; phylum Bacillota; class Bacilli; order Paenibacillales; family Paenibacillaceae; genus Paenibacillus. The sequence goes on along the minus strand of NZ_ANHX01000022.1, from coordinate 163,741 downwards.
CTTGTGGAGGTACTCTCCAAGTTGGATCTGGATGAACAGATTCCATCTGAACTGTATCAACTAGTCGCGGAGGTGCTAACGTATGTCTACCGTGCAGATCGACTGGCCTCAGGACGTGAGGAAAATGAGTCATGGTAGAACGTAGATTGAGCCAGAAGCCAGGGTTAAAGCTCACACGACAGCAGAAAGGCCGATTAGGTGAAGAGGCTGCCTGTCAATGGTTGCGAGATAACGATTACCGAATCATTAAACAGAACTGGCGTTGTCGTAGCGGTGAGATTGACATCATAGCTTCCTGCGAGGGCCTGATTGTCTTTGTAGAAGTAAGAAGCAGAGGTGGAGCTGCTCAGTACGGCACACCTCAGGAATCGGTTGATATGCGAAAAATGCAACAGGTACGTTCAACCGCATCCTTGTATTTGCAAATGACGGGAGAGACGGAACTTCAGATCCGTTTTGATGTAATTGCCGTAATGCTTGATCGAGCAGGAGAGATTGTCTCTGTGAATCATATTGTTAATGCTTTTTAAGCATGACACTAGAAGTTATTGCTATGTATCTTTTTAATGTGAGTCGGTCAGTGATTTCGAAGTACAAGTTTAATTATGTCTTATCTTTGCATTCGTTTTAGTTTTAAAATTAGTTAATATACTAAAGCCGTAGTTCCTATTTATACAGGATCTGCGGCTTTTTTTGATTTAACTATGAAATCACCAAACAGAGGACAGAGCATCAATAATAAAATCATTTTATTTCAGAAATTTATAGATACAAAATGTATCATTTATAAAAAAGTATGGGAGTGCCCTCGGATGGAAGTGCTGGATATCAGCGAGACCATGAACGGTGGACAGGGGATTTGGCAATATGTTTGGGACGGAGAATTCTGGAAGCTTGAACTTATGGTCAGTTAATTTAAGAGGCTAAAGAGGAATGTTTGATCCATAAAAATAAATGGTGAGGTGTAGTGAGAAGATGCAGACAAGGTTCAAATGGATAATTCGACTAAGTCACTATCTTTATGTTTCATTTTGTTTGGAATCATGTATTCTGGAGTTTCTTATGCAGCCGATCCGTCTAGCCAGACGAGTGTATCAAGTACAACAAAATGGATTTTGTTAATGGCACGTTTGAAGGGGAGAGTTACGACGATTGATTACTCGTTGATATGATATGTGAATGAATAACATGAGAATAAAAGACGGTTCTGACTTGATGATCCCTCGTGGTGAATCAAGATTCAGAGTCGTCTTTTCTATTCGTAATGACCTTAACGGTAATGATCTCTGCCGCCCCTTTGAATCTCGCGATCAGATGGGTGTATAATCAAGAAGGTAAACTGGTATTTTTTTATATCATAAAGAAATTATATTGAATGTACTAGGCCGCGAATCACTATTGCGGTTGCGAATGATTTTATAAACAGGGAGGTACGGCCGATGAGTAAAGCTATGAAAACAACAAATGAAGTCAGAAATGCGATTCAAAACCGTCGTACGGTGAAAAAATTTAAAAAAGAAGCTGTTCCTACACAGCAGATTATAGAATTGCTGGACACCGCAGTCTGGGCTCCTAACCATAAACTGCGTGAACCTTGGAGATTTTTGTTGTTTACCGGAAATGGACGGAAGAAACTGGCTGAGGCTATTGACGCAGAAATGGGAGAAGACAACAAATTCTCAGCCAATATTATGCAAGTTCCATCCGTTATGCTTGTCGTGCTGGAAGAAGATCCAAGACAGAATATCTGGGACGAAGACTTCGCTGCGGTCAGTGCATTGGTTCAGAACTTTATGCTTGCAGCCTGGAGTGAAGAGATTGGAACGTTCTGGGTGACGAAGCCATTCTTGTACGCTCCCAAATTCCGCAAACCGCTTGGAATAGAGGCGGGAGAGAAGATTGTAGGCATGATTTATATGGGATACCCTGATGTTATTCCTTCTGCCAAAGAACGCACACCAGCCAAGGACAAAATCACTCTTTTTGAATAATAAATTATTGTAGACCTTAGCTATATACGATCCCCTTATGTTACAGGGAAATCTACGTACAAGTTCCTTTCTTCACAGAAGAGAAGGGCTTGTACGTTTTTTTGTCATGTTGGTGTATCCGCATTGTAGAATCTGCATAAGGAATCCTTCTCGATCTTCCTCTGCTGTCTACAGTTTCATGCCCATTTCACTGCCTTTGGGTAAATCGGCCTGTTCTTTTCTCCATATGCTTCTAAAATAGCTTCAAAATAAATTAAGATCCAATTGACGATACTGGATGGCTTCAGCCACATGAGCTGTCACAATTTCACCTTCATGGTCCAGATCGGCAATTGTCTGTGCCATCTTGATAATCCGATCATGTGCACGCATGCTCAGGTTTAACGTTTGCAGCGTTTGCTCTAACAGTTGCTCTGCCTCTTGGGGGAGATGGATCGTCCGTCGCAAAAGCGTGCCCGAAAGCTGACTATTCCAACGAACCGAACTTTTGGCATAACGTGTAGCCTGAATTTGATGAGCATGGATGACTTTTGCCTGCATTTCTGCAGAGGAAGGTGAGGCAGCTGATTTACGCCACTCGCCTGGTGGAGGAACCTCGACCTGAAGATCGATACGATCCAGCAATGGTCCTGAAATTTTGGCCCGATACGCGGCAACACGGGCGGGACTGCATATACAGCGCTGCTCCTCCGAATGAGCGGACAGATATCCGCAGGGACAGGGATTCATGGAACATGCAAGCATGAACTGGGCCGGAAAGGTGAATGCAGCACGAGCCCGACTAATTGTCACTGTGCGATCCTCTAACGGCTGCCTTAATACCTCCAGCACTTGGCGCTGGAATTCAGGTAATTCATCCAGAAACAATATACCCCGATGGGCAAGGCTTACTTCACCCGGTTTTGGGATACCACCGCCTCCAATCAGACCAGAGGTGGATATCGTGTGATGCGGGGAACGAAAAGGTCTGTCTGCAATTAGGCCTTGAGGCGCTTCTTTCAACTTGCCTGCGGCACTTAATACTTTGGTGACTTCCAACGCTTCATCTTCTGACAAGGGAGGAAGGATGGAAGGCAGACGTTTGATTAACATCGTTTTGCCCGTGCCTGGCGGTCCAACGAGCAGTATGTTATGCATGCCGGCTGCAGCAATCATAAGCGCGCGTTTTACATGATGTTGCCCCAGAACATCGCTATAGTCATCTGCGCAAAATAACGTTTGTTCCGGCCTTCTATCCGCCACCCTTTGAGTCTTATCTGTTATAGGAACAGCGAGGTGAGCATAATTTTTTAATACGACCGGTCCTGCACTAGCTTTATTTGGCACTCCAACCGAACTCGCAGATTGATCTAAGTTTTCCGGTGCGATATCTTGCAAATGACGAATGCCAAACACCTGGATACCTCGAATCAGTGACGCTTCTTCCACGTTATCCAAAGGCAGGAGCACGGACGTAAAGCCTTGTCGTTTGGCCAGATCCACCATAGATAAAATGCCGGGCACAGACCTGATCGAACCGTCCAATGCCAGTTCGCCAACGACTAGTGTCCGTTCCTGGGGAGGAAGTACAAGCTGGCCGCTTGTCATAAGTAAACCAATAGCAATGGCTAGATCAAAGGAAGATCCCTCCTTGCGCAGATCAGCGGGGGCCAGATTAATTGTGATCCGCTGTAAAGGATACTGATATCCGCAGTTTTTAATCGCTGCACGGACACGTTCAACGGCCTCACGAATGGCTGAATCCGGTAAACCGATGATGGATGTCTGTGGCAGACCATTGGATAAATCGGTTTCCACCTCAATCAGAACGCCATCAATTCCGTATAAACACGCACTGTGTAATTTTCCGTACATGACAAAGAAACACCTCACTCGATTCTTGACTCCGCATAACACGGGCCAGTCTACGAATTAAGGTGCTTCCTCAGCTTCTATTAAGCATTTTATATAAAAGGAATCATGGAGTCAACCTGTCTTATCATTGCTGTAGTTATCTTTCCTGATCCCTGAATTTTATTTCTGGAAGGAAATCATTGAATAGCTTTGGCGAAAATGGTTACGTATAAACTTTCATTATGATTTTCAAATTTGGCCCGAGAAAACGCGGTTTTATTCCATGGACCTTATGTATTTTTTTTATCGAATTATGAGATGTACTTACTGGTCATCTATTCGTATTTATATTTTACACAATATAATTTATCATTATTAAATTGAATAGTAAAATCATTTGTGCTCAATTATTCTGTTTTTTTTCTAATTTGTGATAAGATAGATTTATAGTTCCTTTTTTATAAGGAATAGAATGCACAATAGGCAGGTGAGAAAGACATATGCAGACTGACAGTTTGAAGCTGGATAACCAATTATGCTTTGCCATATATGCTTGTTCACGTGAGATTACGAAGATGTACCAGCCCTATCTGGAGGTGCTCGGCGTAACGTATTCACAGTATCTGGTTCTGATGGTATTGTGGGAACGTGAAGAATGTACGGTTAAGGAGATCGGGGAGGCTCTCTATCTCGATTCGGGAACGTTGACACCACTTCTCAAACGGTTGCAGTCAGCAGGACTTATTAATCGCGAACGCTCTGCTCAGGATGAACGAAAAGTATTAATTACATTAACCGACTCCGGCCGTGAGCTGCGGAACAAGGCATTGTCCATACCTGAATCCATTCAGGGAGATGCGTGTTTGAACAGTACAGAGTTTGAAGCATTGCTGGGTCAGTTCAAAGGGTTGCTGGAGAAAGTTCACGAAACCAACACTAACGCAGCCAAAAAATAAAATGAGTTTTACATCAAGGAAACCTTAGCTTTTAGCTGAGGTTTTTTTCCATATATACCCAAGCATTCACAATATGGGATCATACTCATATCAAAATACTGTCTATTAACCATTAGTTTTTTAAGGAAAGCGTTTTAAAAACGTGTTACAATGAATTGGGCTTGAGTGAAAATAGTCAACATTTGTCTTTCGTTAGTCTACCAACCCGCCTTGTTGCAGTCATGTTGATAGGAGGATTCGAGAATGAATATCCATGAATATCAAGGAAAAGAATTACTGAAACAGTATGGAGTTACCGTTCCAAACGGAAAGGTTGCTTATACAGTAGATGAAGCGGTCGCGGCCGCTGAGGCATTGGGCAGTTCAGTGACTGTTGTCAAAGCACAGATTCACGCAGGTGGCCGGGGTAAAGCCGGTGGCGTAAAAGTGGCGAAGAGCACGGATGAAGTTCGTGCCTATGCTTCCGAAATTCTGGGCAAAGTATTGGTAACACACCAGACTGGACCAGAAGGAAAAGAAGTAAAACGTCTTCTGATTGAAGAAGGATGCGATATCCGCAAAGAGTATTATGTGGGTGTTGTTGTGGACCGTGCCACGGGCCGTGTAGTTATGATGGCTTCCGAAGAAGGCGGTACTGAGATTGAAGAAGTAGCTGAAGCTACACCTGAGAAAATTTTCAAAGAAATCATTGACCCTGCCATTGGATTGCAAGTGTTCCAGGCCCGTAAACTGGCTTACAGCATTAAGATTCCGAATGAACTGGTGAACAAAGCTGTTAAGTTCATGCTCGCGCTGTACACTGCATTTGTCGAAAAAGATTGCTCTATTGCCGAGATCAATCCTCTCGTTGTTACCGGAGATGGAAACGTTATCGCGCTAGATGCGAAATTGAACTTTGACTCCAACGCCCTGTTCCGTCACAAAGACATTTTGGAACTGCGTGACCTGGATGAAGAGGATGAAAAAGAAATCGAAGCTTCCAAATACGACCTCAGCTACATAGCACTTGATGGCAACATCGGCTGTATGGTCAATGGTGCGGGACTTGCGATGGCAACGATGGACATTATCAAATACTACGGTGGAGACCCGGCCAACTTCCTTGACGTTGGGGGCGGTGCGACAACGGAGAAGGTGACTGAAGCATTTAAGATCATCTTGTCCGATGCCAAAGTAGCTGGGATCTTTGTTAACATTTTCGGTGGCATCATGCGCTGTGATGTTATCGCCAATGGTGTTGTTGAAGCCGCGAAGCAGCTTGGCCTGACCAAACCGCTGGTTGTTCGTCTTGAAGGAACTAACGTGGAGCTTGGCAAACGTATTCTGGGTGAATCTGGCCTGAATATCGTTCCTGCTGATTCCATGGCCGATGGTGCACAGAAAATTGTTGCCCTCGTAAAATAAGTTCATTCCTTAGTACCGGAGCTGTCCGGGAATTGAAAAATAACCGTAAGGATGTGAAGCAACGTGAGTATTTTGATCGATAAAAATACAAAAGTCATTACGCAAGGCATTACGGGTTCAACGGGAATGTTCCACACGAAGGGCGCATTGGACTACGGAACCCAGATGGTAGGCGGAGTTACACCGGGTAAAGGCGGAACTAATGTGGATATCACGTTGGAAGACGGTACAGTAGCTAGTCTGCCGGTGTTCAACACTGTGAAGGAAGCGAAGGAAGCTACAGGCGCAACAGCGAGCGTCATTTACGTTCCTCCTGCATTTGCAGCAGATTCCATTATGGAAGCTGTTGATGCTGAGCTGGACCTCGTAATCTGTATTACAGAAGGTATTCCGGTTCTTGACATGATCAAGGTTGACCGCTTCATGGAAGGTAAAGATACTGTCCTGATCGGACCAAACTGTCCAGGTGTCATTACACCAGGCGAATGTAAAATCGGTATCATGCCTGGTTATATCCATATGGCAGGGCACGTGGGCGTTGTTTCCCGTAGTGGAACACTTACCTATGAAGCCGTTCATCAACTGACGACACGTGGCATTGGACAATCTTCTGCTGTAGGAATCGGGGGAGACCCTGTAAAAGGCTCCGAGTTCATTGATATCCTCAAACGGTTCAATGAAGATCCACAGACTCATGCGGTCATCATGATTGGTGAGATTGGTGGTACAGCTGAAGAGGATGCTGCAGATTGGGTACGTGAAAACATGACCAAACCGGTTGTTGGCTTTATCGGTGGCGTAACAGCGCCTCCAGGCAAACGGATGGGCCATGCTGGAGCTATTATCTCTGGCGGTAAAGGTACAGCCAAAGAGAAAATTGCGAAGCTGGAATCATGTGGAATCAAAGTAGCACCAACTCCTGCTGAGATGGGTTCGACTTTGGTGAGTGTACTTGAGGAACGCGGTATTTTGAATTTGTGCACGACACATTAATTCTTTTTCGTTATAATAGAAGAAACGGCTCGGAAATGATTTATTTCTGGTAGACCGACTATTATGGTTACGGAAAAGGTAAGCAACCTTTTGTCCTTGAACAGGGCGAAGGGTTGCTTTTTTGCGTTTTTTTTACGGGAAAAGGGGGAGGAATTGTCTCTCGTCTGCGTAAACGCTTGCATTCCGTGGTCACTTAACACACAATATGAGGGAAGATCTCTTCCCGCTTTGGGAGGTTTATGGTATGGAAGAACGATGGATCTTGTTTGGGTTACATGAGATGGAGGGCATTGGCAAGAAAACAATCTCGAAACTGATTCTGGGACAACATGAATTACCGGAACTATTGAATTATGGGGAAAGCGACTGGGTCGCAGCAGGCTTGCGCAAAGATCAGGCTGCACGTTTGACTAGCCAATTTACTATCGATTGGATTGAGAGTCAAAGAGAACACGTTTACAATCAGGGGATAGAGGTTATTACTTATCTGGATCAGAATTATCCCATATTAATGAAGGAAACCGTTCAGCCTCCCTGGGTAATGTATGGTCGAGGGGATATAAGTTTGCTACACAACTCGTCCATTGCAATGGTGGGAACTCGTATGCCAACCGTCTATGGGCGCAAAGTCGGTGAGAAGCTGGCAGAGCAATTATGCAATGCAGGACTGACGATTGTAAGCGGGCTTGCCCGCGGTATTGATAGCGTGTGTCATGATGCAGTACTACGTGCTAAAGGAAAGACGATTGCAGTATTCGGAACAGGGATTGATAATATATACCCACCCGAAAATACAAGTCTCGCTGAGCGAATCGCGGAGACGGGGCTACTTTTGTCGGAATATCCACCAGGTACGAGAGCGCGCCAGGGATTATTTCCGGAACGGAATCGAATCATTGCCGGTCTGACACTGGGAACATTGGTTGTTGAGGCTGACATTCGCAGTGGTTCACTCATTACAGCAGATGCTGCGCTTGAAGCAGGCAGGGATGTATTTGCAGTCCCTGGACCTATTACATCGCCGAAGAGTCGGGGGGCACACAATCTTATCCGTCAAGGGGCCAAATTGGTCACTTGTGCAGCAGATGTATTGGAAGAGTATCGATTGGGCTTGCCAAATGCAGAACAACTTCCTTACAATAGAGGACGTTCGACTGAAACAACTGAGCCTTCCGGGCGAGGGATATTCGCTGAGGTTAAGCTCTCTCCAGATGAACAACGCGTGATTTATCTGTTGGAACAGGGAGAACAATCATTGGATCAACTGGTTGAACTGCTTGGTTGGGATTTTGGACATTTGCATTCAGTTCTGTTATCTTTAATCATAAAAAAGCAGATTAGCCAATTACCAGGCACTAAATACGCGAGGGTATGACGAAGCTACAACCTACGCAGTGTGTGGAAATATATAATTAGCAGAAGTTATTAACTATGCATAAGCTTACAGAAACAGTTTCATGACAGTTTCATGACTGAGAGGAGGATGAACCTATGGCGGATGCACTCGTAATCGTGGAGTCGCCCTCAAAGGCGAAGACGATAGGCAAATATTTAGGCAGCAAGTTCATCGTGAAAGCTTCGATGGGACATGTTCGCGATTTGCCAAAGAGTCAGATCGGCGTTGAGGTGGAGAATGATTTTAATCCGAAATATATTACGATTCGCGGCAAAGGTTCAATTTTGAAAGAACTGAAGGATGCACGAAAGAAAGTGAAAAAAGTGTATCTCGCAGCTGACCCGGATCGCGAAGGCGAGGCTATTGCATGGCATTTAGCCCATGCTCTGGATCTGGACGAAACGGCAGATTGTCGGGTTGTATTTAATGAAATTACTAAACAGGCGGTCAAAGATGCGTTCAAAACGCCGCGGAAAATCAATATGGATTTGGTTAATGCGCAGCAGGCAAGACGTATTCTGGATCGGCTTGTTGGATATAAAATTAGTCCGTTATTATGGAAGAAAGTGAAAAAAGGTTTGTCTGCAGGCCGGGTTCAGTCCGTGGCTGTTAAAATCATTTTAGATCGCGAAAATGAAATTGATGATTTTGAGCCGGAAGAATACTGGAGCATTACCGCCAAACTGACAGCAGACGGCAATCCGTTTGAAGCCAAGTTTCATAAACTGAACGGGGCCAAAACAGAGCTGGGCAGTGAAGCGGAAGTGCAAGCGATCTTGAAACAGATCGAAGGTGCAGACTTTACGATCAAGGAAGTTAAAGAGAAAGAACGGAGCCGTAACCCTTCTGCCCCGTTTACGACGAGCTCTCTACAACAAGAAGCGGCGCGTAAATTGAATTTCAGAGCTTCCAAGACGATGTCGGTCGCCCAACAACTATATGAAGGTGTAGACCTTGGAAAAGAAGGCACAGTAGGTCTCATCACGTATATGCGTACGGACTCCACACGAATTGCGGCATCTGCACAAGAAGAAGCCAAAGAATATATCGTTGGTAAGTATGGTGAGCCATTTGCACCTGAGACTCCACGAAACTATTCCAAAAAAGCAGCTAATGCTCAGGATGCGCATGAAGCGATTCGTCCAACTTCAATTCTGCGTGACCCTGACTCAATCAAGTCATTCATGAGTCGCGATCAATTCCGGTTGTATAAACTGGTATGGGAACGTTTTGTAGCGAGCCAGATGTCTTCGGCTATTCTGGATACACTCTCTGTAGATATTGCTGCGGGGGACACCATTTTCCGTGCAGCAGGTTCGAAGGTGCGGTTCCAAGGTTTCATGAAGGTATATGTTGAAGGAAACGACGATGGTACAACCGATGAAGATCGTCTGCTGCCTCCGTTGAAAAGTGGAGATGTGCTTGAGAAGCAGGAGATTGAGCCAAAACAGCATTTTACACAACCGCCACCCCGATATACGGAGGCAAGGTTGGTTAAGACGCTTGAGGAATTGGGTATAGGGCGTCCGAGTACATATGCGCCAACACTGGAGACCATTCAGAAGCGCGGATATGTTGCGATAGAGGAAAAGAAATTCATGCCAACGGAGCTTGGTGAACTGGTCATCGAACAGATGGAAGAGTTTTTCCCGGAAATTCTGAATGTAGAGTTTACCGCAAACATGGAAGGTGATCTTGACCATGTGGAGGAAGGTTCCGAGGATTGGGTCAAAGTACTCGCAGAATTCTATGAAACTTTTGAGAAACGCCTTGAGTTTGCGGAAGAAGAAATGAAAGAAATCGAGATTGAAGACGAAGTATCGGATGAGATCTGTGAGAAGTGCGGCAAACCGCTAGTTTATAAACTCGGACGTTTTGGCAAGTTTCTTGCGTGCTCTGGCTTCCCTGATTGCCGAAATACCAAACCGATTATCAAGGATATCGGCGTGACTTGTCCGAAGTGTAAGGAAGGTCATGTTGTTGAGCGTCGTAGCAAAAAAGGACGTATTTTCTACGGTTGTGACAAATATCCTGAATGTGATTTTGTCTCATGGGACAGACCTTCAGCCAAACCATGTCCAAGTTGCGGATCGCTAATGATTGAAAAGCGGAACAAAAAGGGAGCACGATTGCAGTGTACTTCATGTGATCATCAGGAGCCGGTGGATGAACCGGATGACGAATCAGCGGATTAATATATATGCGAATCAATTTTAGTGAATTTTGAAATTGTTTTATGGGGGTAAATGATTTTGACATATGAACAACAAGTAACCGTTATTGGTGCCGGGCTGGCAGGAACAGAAGCGGCCTGGCAGATTGCAAGTCGCGGCGTACGCGTTAAATTATACGAGATGAGACCTGTTGTGAAAACGCCAGCTCATCATACGGATAAATTTGCAGAACTGGTATGTAGCAACTCGCTGCGTGCGAATGGATTGACGAATGCAGTGGGTGTGCTAAAAGAAGAAATGAGAATGCTCAATTCTCTTGTATTGTCAGCAGCAGACAAACATGCAGTTCCCGCAGGTGGGGCACTTGCTGTGGACCGGGATGGATTTTCAGGTGAGATTACATCCACGTTGCACCAGCATCCGCTCATCGAAGTGGTGAATGAGGAACTAACTTCTCTGCCGGAAGATGGCATCGTTGTTGTTGCAACGGGGCCACTGACTTCACCTGCATTGTCTGAGCAAATCAAGGCACTTATGGGGGAAGAGTATTTCTACTTCTATGATGCAGCTGCACCGATCATCGAAAAAGATTCAATTGATATGAATAAGGTGTATCTGGCTTCCCGTTATGATAAAGGCGAAGCGGCATATCTGAACTGTCCGATGACAGAAGAAGAGTTTGATGTCTTCTATGAAGCTCTCATTACTGCTGAAGTCGCTCAATTAAAAGAGTTTGAGAAAGAAATCTACTTTGAAGGTTGTATGCCAATCGAAGTGATGATGAAACGCGGAAAACAGACAGCTCTGTTTGGTCCCATGAAACCAGTAGGTCTGGTTAACCCTCATACAGGAGAGTTGCCACATGCGGTTGTTCAACTTAGACAGGACAATGCAGCTGGAACCTTGTATAACTTGGTGGGCTTCCAGACGCATCTGAAATGGGGAGAACAAAAACGTGTCTTTTCCCTTATTCCTGGACTTGAAAATGCAGAGTTCGTTCGTTATGGCGTAATGCACCGTAATACATTTATTAACTCTCCTAAACTGCTTCTTCCGACGTATCAGTTTAAAGAGCGTCCAAACCTGTTCTTTGCAGGTCAGATGACGGGTGTAGAAGGATATGTGGAATCTGCTGCATCAGGGCTGATTGCCGGCATGAACGCAGCCAAAGTAGCACTTGGGCAGGAACTGGTGGTATTGCCGGTAGAAACAACACTTGGCAGTATGGCTCAGTATATTACAACTGCTGACTTCAAGCATTTCCAACCAATGAACGCAAACTTTGGTTTGTTGCCGAAGCTTGAAACAAAGATTCGTAACAAAAAGGAAAAAAATGAAGCTCTTGCACAGCGTGCACTGGATGGCATTACTAGTTTTGCTGCGGCAGAAGGTCTAACTGTTCCGGAACGCGTATAAATTATTCGTGGGAGGATGCTGATATCATGGATATGTCATTTCATGCTACAACGATCTGTGCTGTTCGTCATAATGGTAAGGCTGCAATAGCCGGAGATGGTCAAGTGACCATGGGCCAAAGTGTTGTGATGAAGAATACAGCCAAGAAGGTAAGACGTTTGTACCGCGGACAGGTTGTTGCTGGCTTTGCTGGTTCTGTGGCGGATGCGATCACCCTGTTTGAAAAATTCGAAGGTAAGCTGGAGGAGCACCATGGTAACTTGCAGCGTGCTGCTGTAGAGCTTGCCAAGGATTGGCGTCAGGATCGGATCTTGCGTAAGCTTGAGGCACTCTTGATTGTAATGGACAAATCAGGTATGCTGCTCATTTCAGGCGGCGGGGAGATTATTGAACCGGATGATGACGTTATTGCTATCGGATCAGGTGGAAACTTCGCCTTATCTGCTGCGCGTGCGTTGAAACGTCATGCAGTAAACCTGGAAGCAAAAGATATTGCGCGTGAATCGCTTCAGATTGCTTCGGAGCTATGTGTATATACCAATAATAATATTATTGTAGAAGAGTTATAAGCCAAAGAAATCTCCCGTAGTGGAGCATGATTCTGTAATCTGCTCCAGGACGTCTAGGGGATTCTTTGTCCTTGTTAGGAAAAATAAATTCAACATACTGGTAGGAGGGAAGCAATATGAATACTCAAGCGTTAACACCGAGACAGATTGTTGCAGAGCTTGACAAGTATATTGTAGGTCAAAAGAAAGCTAAAAAATCGGTAGCCGTAGCCCTTCGTAATCGTTATCGGCGTAGCCTTTTGCCTGAGCACACTCAGGACGACATTGTGCCTAAAAATATCTTGATGATTGGACCTACCGGTGTGGGTAAAACGGAAATCGCCCGTCGCCTTGCTAAACTGGTAGGTGCGCCATTTGTGAAAGTGGAAGCTACCAAGTTCACCGAAGTAGGTTACGTTGGCCGTGACGTTGAATCGATGGTGCGTGATCTGATTGAGACATCACTGCGTATGGTGAAGCTGGAGCGGACTGAAAAAGTGAAGGACAAAGCTGAAGAAGCTGCCAATGAGCGAATTGTACATATTTTGGCTCCTTCACAGTCGAAGTCCAAAAGTCAGCGTAATCCCTTTGAGATGATCTTTGGGAATAATGGCAACAACGTTCAGGAACAGGATGAGCCAGAACCGGACACTGGGGTTGCCGAACGCCGCCGTAAGATCAAGTTTGATCTGTTATCTGGCAAGTTGGAGGATGACATCATTGAAATTGATGTGGAGGACACTGCGCCTAACATGATGGACATGTTTGCTGGACAAGGTAATGATCAGATGGGCATGAACATGCAGGAGATGTTTGGTAGCCTCTTACCTCGTCGTACGAAAAAGCGCAAGCTCGTCATCAAAGAAGCGCGTAAAGTGTTGATCCAGGAAGAAGCAGGAAAATTGATCGACATGGATGATGTTACTCAGGAGTCCATTCGCCGGGCGGAGCAGACAGGTATCATTTTCATAGATGAAATCGACAAGGTTGCCAGTCAAGGACGCGGTAGTGGACCCGATGTATCCCGTGAGGGTGTGCAACGTGACATTCTGCCTATCGTAGAGGGCTCTACAGTAATGACGAAGTATGGTCCTGTCAAAACGGATTATATTCTGTTTATGGCAGCTGGCGCATTCCACGTCGCCAAACCCTCTGATCTGATTCCTGAGCTTCAGGGACGCTTCCCGATTCGTGTGGAACTAAGCAGTCTAACACTGGAGGAGTTTGTATCCATTCTGACTGAACCCCAAAATGCACTGACCAAGCAGTATGTTGATCTGTTGCGGACAGAGAATATTGAGATTGAGTTCTCGGATGAGGCCATTCGCGAGATTGCCAAATTGGCTGAATCCGTCAATCAAAATACAGAAAATATAGGTGCACGTCGATTGCATACGATTCTTGAAAAGCTTTTGGAGGATTTATCCTTTGAGGCACCTGAGCTTACACTGGAACGTATGGTGATTACTCCGGAGTATGTCCGGGAGAAATTAAATGATATTGCGCTTGATCGTGATCTGAGTCAGTATATCCTGTAACATGCGGATAGCAATGTAGTTGTTAAAATGATGCTATAAATGAACGGTATGCACGAGAGTAGAGAACATTTGTGTGATCGACAAAGGGTAGCAATCCTTTAGCGAATCACAAGGGTCCTCTTACTTGACGCATATCGTTTATTTTTGTTTCTATCTAAAGGATTTCGATGTTATAACCGATAAAAGATGTGGGGTTGTTATACGGATCGACAAAACCTAGGACTTGTGCCGCATGAAATCGAAGTTAAAACCTATCGGAGTGGTAGTTATTCCTCTTTTCCACATCCAATTATTCCCAATAAAAGACTTTTCCTTATTCCAAGTCTGGTCATCGGTTTAGTCGATAGATTGGTAAATGTTGCGTAAATGCGCAAAAGGATGAATTATAGAAAAGTGTGAAGCCACTAATTGTTTTCTTGATATTAAAATATATAGACCCCACTTAATTGTTAAGAAAGTGTTGTGTAGGAAAGGGGAATTTTCTTCATTCTTGAAAGATAACTTGTCAATTGATTAAGATACAGCTTTATATGTATACCTATCAAATTGTCCATAAACCCTTAGTGTAACGGCAAAAAATTCTAACATTATCAACTATTAAATATTCGAAAATATACATAATTACAGGCGTTATACGCTCATGTTGAGACTCGAAAGTTTTTTTTAATTTTAAGAATGTTTAAGAACAATAAGGGAGAGTATTAACATACTTTTGTTTTGGGCCCGAACATTTACGGAAAAATTCATAATTTGCAGAAAATACACAAAAAGCCATGTCTTTCAGAAAAGATAGGGCTTTTTTCTTATTGTAATATATCCCAAACTCGAAGAAACTTATGTTATACGACAACATCAGAGTTAATTCTACTTAAGTCCTAGAAAACCGTGTAAAATCGAATGTTTTTGTCGAAAAACAATAAGAATTTTCATGGAAAAAGATTCAATCTTTTTCCATAACTTCTAAAAGAGAGGAGGGGGATTGTGAATCTTTTAAATGATATTAGCTTTAAAAGATTGCAAGGTGCACTCGATGCGTCCAACATCAGGCAAGGAACGATTGCTGACAACATCGCAAATGCCGATACCCCGTATTTCAAGCGCTCGGACGTTTCTTTTGAAGAAATGTTGCAAAGGCAAATGAATGGAGATATGCCTGTTCTTAAAGGTAAAGTGACTGATGCAAGGCATTTTGTCATAGGTCCTTCCTCTTCCGTACCAACGCCAGTAGTTAATATGGACCAGTCAACCTCTATGAATAACAACGAAAACAATGTCGATATCGACAGAGAAATGAGTCTTCTGGCGGAGAATCAGTTGCGTTATAACGCTTATATTCAGCAAGTGAACGAACAAATTAAAATCATGCGTGTTGGCGTGGAAGGGAGATAACCTAAATTGAACATTAGTAATAGTTTTAGCATCAGTAGCTCAGCTCTGACAGCCCAACGGTTGCGGATGGACGTTATATCTTCCAACATTGCCAACGCAGAGACGACGCGCGCGAGCGTATCCAATGGTGAAGCGGTCCCTTACAAACGTAAAATGGTTGTGCTTGAGCCGAATAAAACGTCATTTGGTACGATGCTGCAAAATCAGATGAGAGGTAGCGGTTCAGGAGATGGGGTAAGGGTAACGGAGATTCGCGAGGATCAGTCACCTTTGAAACCTGTGTATGACCCTTCTCATCCGGATGCCAACGCAGAAGGATATGTATTTATGCCTAATGTGGATATTGCGAAAGAAATGGTCGACATGATTTCTGCTTCCCGTTCCTATGAAGCAAACGTAACAGCACTGAATTCAACCAAAGCGATGATCTCCAAAGCTTTGGAGATTGGAAGATAATCTGCTTTGAAATGAAAATAAGAAAAATACAAACCAGGGATGAAGGGGAGGGACATTAATGATTCAGAACAACATGTTTAGCACACAGGGGATACAACCGCTACAGATGAAGAGTGCAACCGAAAGTAAGCCTTCTACACCAGCCGAAACCATTCAGAGCTTCGGTACATACTTACAGAATGCATTAGGGTCCGTCGCAGCACAGGAGGCTCAATCGCATGAAATGTCGAATCAATTTTTGGTCGGCAAAGCGAATGTGGATCAAGTGATGATTGCTTCAGAACAGGCCTTGTTAAGTCTACAACTCACAACTCAAGTCCGAAACAAAGTGGTCGAAGCATACCAGGAAGTTATGCGAACGCAGTTATAAAATAACCTACTTGCGCTTCGATAATAGCGCTGATCATTACAACAAAGCAGCTGCGATGCTGCTCCTGATCGTCAACCTATGAAACGGCCAGGGTTGAGTAAGGACAGACTAAGCAAAGTTTCGGATGGGGTGACAGAGTGAATGAGAGAATCGCCCAGTACAGGGATAAGGCATTCCAGTATTGGAATAGTTTTAGCAAAAAGCAAAAAGTATTATTTATATCCACCTTCCTGTTCCTGATTTTGGCTGCTGTTGTACTCACGATGCAATTGTCCAAAACGGAATATGAAGTTGCTTTTACAGATTTGAATGCAAGTGATTCAGCGGGCGTGATCAGTTATCTCGATTCATCTAGCATTCCATACAAATTAAGTTCAGATGGCAAGACCATATCCGTACCGAGTACAAGTGTTGCAATTGCAAAGGTGAATGTTGGATCTCAAGGGATTATTCAGAATGGTTCATTAGGGTATAAGTCATTCGAGGAGTCATCATCCCCCATCGGGATGACGGATAAAGAGTTTGATGTAAAGTACAACAACGCTATAAACGGAGAAGTTGAACAGTTACTTCAGCGGATGCAAGGGATACAGGATGCTAAAGTACTGGTTAATATGCCGAAAGATAACATTTTTGCTGGTTTAGAAGAACAAGACAAAGCATCAGCATCGGTAGCTCTCCAATTCAAACCGGGTTATCACCCAAATCAGCAAGCGGTAGATGGCTACTTTAACTTGGTCAAGACTGCAATTCCTAATCTGCCTGTTGAGAACATCACAATTACAAACACAGATGAAGCAGAATTGATTCCAACTGCCCGAGGTGGCAGTGGCGGGTTGTCTTCCGAAGTTCAAGAGAACATGGCATTACAGAAAAAGTTTGAAAACGATGTCCGTAATAACGTAAAGCAATTCCTTTCCCAGATTGTAGGCGAAGACAAAGTTAATGTTTTGGTAGCCTCCAAGCTTAATTTTGACAAAGAAACACGTAAGGAAAATCTGGTCACACCTGTTGATGTAGATAATATGAAAGGCATCGAGATCAGTGTGCAGGAGATTCAAAAGAGCTACACTGGCGCAAGCAACCCAACAGGTGGTGTTGCTGGTACAGGACAAGAGGAAGTTCCGGGTTATCCATCATCTGATGCAACAGGTAACTCCACCTCAGAAGAATCATCAAGCACGATAAACTACGATGTTAATCGAATTGCCAAGGATATTATTTCCAGTCCGTATACTGTAAAAGACTTAACCATTAACGTTGCAGTTGAACCACCGAATGGAGAAACAGAATTACAGGGACCGGTTCAGGACGCAATTGAGAACATTTTGGTTAACATTGTTCGTGCTTCACTGGCAGACTCAGGCACTGTAATAAGTGACGCCGATCTGACAAAGAAAGTTTCAGTCATGTCACAAGGATTCCAGACTGCCTCTGCAGACAATACAGGTTTCCAGCTTTCCTCAACGATGATGTGGGGTGGAGGCGCACTCATAGCGGCATTGATCGCAGCGGTTGTTATTTTGTTAGTACGCCGTCGCCGCAAACAAAACGAAGTCGAAGAAGAAGAGATTCCTCTTCCAATAGCAACAGAGTTCCCGTCCATTACGCTGGACAGTGTAACGAACGAAAGTCAGGTGCGCAAACAATTGGAGAGTTTGGCCAAGAAAAAGCCAGACGAATTCGTCAATCTGCTGCGTACATGGCTGGCTGACGAATAGAGGTGAACGCATTGGCGAAGGCAAGCAGTCAAGGTTTGACTGGGAGACAAAAAGCAGCAATTTTATTGATTACATTAGGTCCGGAAGTATCGGCTCAGATCTTCAAACATCTGCGTGATGAGGAGATTGAGCAACTTACGTTGGAGATTGCCAACGTTCGCAAGGTTGATTCTTCCGAAAAGGACATGATCATGGCCGAGTTTCACCAGATCTGTCTGGCGCAGGAATATATTTCTCAGGGCGGTATCAATTATGCGAGAGAAATCCTGGAGAAAGCTCTGGGTTCTTCAAAAGCACTTGAAGTCATTAACCGTTTGACAGCTACGCTGCAAGTCAGACCGTTTGACTTTGCACGCAAAGCGGATCCAAATCAAATCTTGAACTTTATTCAGAATGAAAGTCCGCAAACGATCGCGCTGGTTCTGTCTTATCTTCAGTTTGAACAGGCTGCGGCGATTCTGTCATCCTTGCCACAAGAGAAACAGGCAGAAGTCGCTCGCCGGGTGGCAATTATGGATAGTACTTCGCCAGAAGTTATCTCTCAAGTGGAGCGGGTACTGGAACAGAAGTTATCTTCTACCGTAACGCAAGATTACACCAATGCGGGTGGTATCGAATCGATCGTTCAGATTCTGAACGGCGTCGATCGGGGTACAGAGCGTACCATCTTGGACTCGCTCGAGATTCAGGATCCGGAGCTTGCGGAGGAAATCAAAAAACGCATGTTTGTATTCGAAGATATCGTCAATGTGGATGATCGTTCGATCCAGCGTATTATTCGGGATATCGACAACGCAGATTTGCAACTCGCCCTCAAGGTGGCAAGCGAAGAGGTTCGGGATGCTGTGTTCCGGAACATGTCAAAGCGGATGTCCGAAACATTCAAAGAAGAGATGGAGTTTATGGGGCCTGTGCGATTGCGTGATGTTGAGGAAGCTCAGACACGTATCGTAGGAACGATACGCAGATTGGAAGAAGCCGGTGAGATCATTATCGCACGCGGTGGAGGAGATGATATCATTGTCTAATTTGATTAAATCTTTCCAGTATGTACCCGTTGATGACCGTAAACGGCTTGAAAATCATCATCATTATGGTGGTGCTGAGGAGTCTGAAACGGAATTATACGGTGATAGTGCTGAAGGTTCTGAAGCAGAAACGCTTCAAGCACGCGTGGACGAAGAAACACAACGTCTTACCGCAGAAATGCTGGAAGATGCCAAGGAGTTTGCAGAAAAGCAAGTACGTGAAGCTTCAGAAGAGGCAGAGCGCATGCTTCAAGAGGCCCGTGAACAGATCGACAGCTGGTGGCAGGAACAACGACAACAGGATGAACATCTGACCGAAGCGCTTCGTTCACAAGGTTTCCAACAGGGTTTTGAAGAAGGCAAAGTACAAGCTGAACTGGATCTCCAGGTGCAGATCGAAAAGATGATGATTGAAGCCCAGGAAGTGCTCAAGGAAGCTTATGTAGCTAAAGATCAGATCATTCAGGAAGCCGAACCGTTTCTCGTGGAGCTCGCTTGCGGGATCGCTGAGAAAGTCATTGATAAGCAACTTACCATTGAACCCGATCATACATTGGAACTGATTCGTCAGAGTTTGGCACGTAAACGGGAGCAGGGTTTAATTACACTTTGTGTAGCTCCTGATCAGTTTACATTTGTACAGGCAGCTCGTGAAGAATTATCTCTGTCCATTGACTCTCAGGCAGAATTGCAGATTTTGCCTGATTCAACGGTCAAAGATAAGGGATGTGTCATTCGTTCATCGTTCGGAAGTGTAGATGCGAGAATTGATACACAGCTTGCTGAGATTAAAAAAGAACTGGTCCGCATAGCACTTGAGGATGAGGAGCGAAAAAATCAACATGAAGGTTCTTAGTTCACAGCGATATATGGAACATTTGCGCCAATTCGATCCTGTTCGTATTAACGGCAAAGTTACTCAGGTCATCGGTCTTATGGTGGAGTCTGAAGGGCCAGATGCAAGTATCGGTGACGTATGTTATATCTATCCTGGTAAATCGGCCAAACCTCTTCAGGCTGAGGTCGTTGGGTTTCGAGATAACAAAGTGTTGCTTATGCCACTGGGTGAACTTCAATCCATCGGTCCTGGTTGCGATGTAGTAGGTACAGGTAAACCACTTGGGGTTCAGGTGGGTTCCGAGTTGCTCGGTAAAGTGCTGGACGGACTTGGACAACCGCTGGACGGTTCCCTCCTTCCATCCAGAATGCCGATGTACTCCACATCCAATACACCGGTTAATCCAATGGATCGTCCACGTGTACTTGAAACCATGAGTGTCGGTGTCAGAGCTATCGATGGACTGTTGACCGTAGGTAAGGGACAGCGTGTAGGTATATTCGCCGGTTCAGGTGTTGGTAAGAGTACATTGATGGGCATGATTGCTCGCAATACAGCAGCAGATGTCAATGTCATCGCGCTTGTGGGTGAACGTGGACGTGAGGTTCGCGACTTTATCGAACGGGATCTGGGTCCAGAAGGATTGGAACGTTCCGTAGTTATTGTTGCAACATCAGATCAGCCTGCCCTGATTCGGATTAAGGGAGCGGTTATCGCAACCACTATTGCAGAGTATTTCCGAGATCGTGGAATGAACGTGATGCTCATGATGGATTCGGTAACCCGATATGCGATGGCACAAAGGGAAGTTGGTCTGGCCGTAGGTGAACCTCCGGCAATGAGAGGATATACGCCATCGGTATTTGCAAGTTTGCCCAAACTGCTTGAACGGGCGGGTACAGGACCTACCGGTTCGATTACAGCCTTTTACACCGTTCTGGTCGATGGGGATGACATGAATGAACCGATCGCGGATGCGGTAAGGGGTATTCTGGATGGGCACATTGTGTTAAATCGATCCATTGCAAATAAAGGTCATTTTCCAGCGATTGATGTGTTAGCCAGCATAAGTCGTGTTATGAAGGATATTGCTCCGGAAGAGCAGTTGGAAGCCGTTAATAATATGAAACGTTTGATGGCTGTGTACAAAGAATCGGAAGATTTGATCAATATTGGAGCTTACCAGCGGGGATCAAATGCAGCCATAGATGAATCGATAGACCAGATTGATAGTATATGGAACTTTACCAAGCAGAAAGTCGACGAGAAAGTCACTTTAAGTGAAGTACAGGAACGTTTGATTCTTGAATTTGCAAGGAGATGAATGGGTAAACGATGAAATTTCGATATCATTTCCAGAAAGTTGTTGACCTGAAGAGTAATGAAAAAACACAGGCAGAGTGGATGTTATCCACAGCGATCGGTAAACTTCAGACGGAGGAAGAACATCTGATACAACTTCTTAATGATAGAAGTAATCTGATCGGCATTATCCAATCTGCTACGGAAAATACAGCGTCTGTAAACAGTCTGCAGGAGATGCAGCGTTATGTACATCACCTTGACGAGTGCATTTCACGCAAAAACAGTGATGTTAAACATGCTCAGGTCAATGTGCAACGGAATCAGACGTTTCTGAACGGTAAGATGGTTGATGAAAAAGTATGGCTTGGAGCGAGAGACAAGGCCAAGATCACATTTCAGCAGGAGATGCTCCTCCGGGAACAGAACGATCTGGACGAGATGGCTACTGTACGCTTCGCTGCCAAAGCCGGACGCGCGAATTGATGTGAGCCGGACGCGAAGTTGTCTCGTGAAGGAGGAATGAACGATGGCTGTTAAAGATGATAGCGACATGGAAAAAGAGTCGGGAGGCGGTTGGGAAAAATTTCTCATGATTTCAATCCCGATTGTATTCACCGTAGTACTGCTAGGCGTACTACTTACGCTATTTAATGTAGATATTCGTAATAATTTGTTTGAATTCGCCAACAAGATACCGGTAGTCAAGGAATGGGTACCTGATCCTGTACTGGATCCGGAGAAGGAGAAGCTGGAGAAGAGTGAGCAGCAGGTTGAAAGTGCTGAAGCCACAATCGAAAAGCTGAAATCCCAAGTAACTGCCAAAGAAACAGAGCTCAAGGCAGCACAGGAAGCGACAACAACCGAAGCAAAGAAGGCCACGGACCTTCAGAAAAAGTTGGATGATGCGGAAAAAGCGGCTGAAACGGCTACAGCAGCAACGCCGGAAACGGAATCTGATTATCAAAAACAAATCAAAGATTTGGCTAAAATGTATGCTGACATGAGCCCAAGCAAAGCTGCACCGATTTTGCAAAATATGACGAATGAGGAAATGGTATTGTTGTTGAATTCCATGCAGTCATCTGCTCGGACCAAGGTGCTTGAAAAGATGGACCCGAAAACAGCAGCCGATGTCACTATGATGATGAAGGATGCTAAACCGTCCGGGGATCTGGCACTGGATGCGCTGCAATCCAGATTGAAGAAAGAAACCGCAGCAACTTCAACTGCATCCACAACCACAAGCAAAAACCTGGATAAAAACCAGCTTAGTCAAACATTTGCTTCGATGTCTGCTTCAAGTGGTGCCAAGCTATTATTGGAAACATACAAGTTAAGTCCTGACAAAACATTGACCATCCTGAATTCAGTAGATGATGCAACACGCTCTCAATTGCTTGAGAACATGTCTTCAGAGGACTCGGTTGAAACTGCAAAAATTTTGAACAGATTAATGGGTAACAAGTAGAGCTGATTACACTGTATAACCGAGAGGAGGTGAAAATAAATGTCGATTGTATATCAAATGGCATCCACAGCATCTGCAAAAGCAACAGGAGCAGGTCAGACAACCGGAGCACAATCGAAAGGTTCAGCTGCAGGTGCTAGTGGTGAATTTCTCCAAACTCTTGCACAATCGCTATCTGGAGGAAACACAGAAGGTGATAGTTCAAGCGCTACTGGAAGCTTAACTGCCAATCCGTTGGTGTTTTCCTTTGCTACAAGTGAAGAAGGAGAAGCGGCATCAATCACGGCTATACTGAATTCGTTGTTCACGGACTTGGATGTGCTTGACGAAGCTTTGGAAAATGACCCAGCTCTACTTGCAGGTTTGCAAACTCTGATTCAACAGATGTATACACAATTAAGTAATCCTTCAGGTACTAATGCAGAAGGTTCCGACGAGTCTTCGAACGGAGCGGAAAGCGTAAAAACAGTACCCGCAATTGAACTGTCGCAGCATCCGGCAGCCGTACGGTTTGTTCTGCAAGATATGCTTACACAATTAGTAGCTGGAATGAATGATCCTGAGAGAAACGTTGCGAAGAACGCTCCTGAATTCAAACAGTTGTTACAATCTCTGCAGAGTCAGCTTCAAGAGGCTGGAGTAGATACTACGAGTAACAAAGGATGGACTGAACTGAAATCCATACTGGATACATTGACTGCAGTTAAGGATCAGACTGCACAGGTCGCTCCAAGTAATTCGTTTCAAACATCCAAACAGGATTCGGTCGTACCACAAGTTCTTGTTGCGGCAGTGGCGAATTCTGGAACCCAGGTGAAAGCTGAGGCTGAGACAACATCTGCTTCAAATGCAGGTGGAGAAGTGGAACACTCCACCATCATTACTGCAGGAGAGCTGTCCTTGCGTTCATCAGGTACTACAGCAGGAAAACCGGCTGAACCTGTAATGCAAACATCACAGTTTGCCAAGGAAATGACACAGTTTGTTGTTAACAAGCTGGATATTGTCCAGCAAAAAGGATTTTCCGAGGCGACCATCTCACTTCGGCCTGAGCATCTAGGTAAATTGGATGTTCAAATTACCTTGCAGAACGGGCAGTTGGTTGCACGGTTTATGACTGAGCATACGATGGCCAAAGACATGCTTGAACAACAAATGACGCAGCTGCGTTCTTCACTTCAAGCCCAGGGAATTCAAGTGGAACGACTTGAGGTTACCCAGAACAGTTCAATCGGATCACAGATGTATCAGGACGGAGGCCGTCAGCCGGGAAGTAACTCTCAGCAACAACGCCGTTCGCGTGAGCGTGAGGAACAATCGGATGATGCTATAGCTACAGCTGGGATTCAAGAAGAATTGCGTAACTGGCGTAGCGAGCAAGTCGAAGGAAATGAATTACAGAGAGATACGTTTAGTGCTAAGGCTTAAACAGAAATGAGGTGAGCAAATGGCTAATGAAAATGTTTCAATGAATAATACCTGGCCGAACTATTCGGCAGCCAATAAAGCAACCACAAGTGCTGCAACAAAAGAATTGGGTAAAGATCAGTTTCTAAAAATCCTGATTACCCAGCTGCAAAATCAAGACCCGATGCAGCCAATGGAGGATAAGGAATTTATCGCTCAAATGGCACAGTTCAGCTCAGTGGAACAACTAGTCAATATTTCTACGCAGCTTAAAACATTGAACCAGTCCCTTGGTGCTGTATCCGGTATGATTGGCATGGAGGTAAGTTGGCTTTCTTCTAATAAAGATGATAACGGAACTCTTCGTCAGGGTATTGTAGATTCCATCATTGTAAGAGATAGCGTTCAATACGCAAAAGTGGGCAACGACGAGATTAAGCTGGATGAGATCATTCAGGTGAATTATCCAAAACAGGCAGAAGAGAGTCAAACTCCGGTACAGAACGTTCAGGATGTAACTCCTGAAACGAACGAGAGCCAGGAAGTTGAATCATCCGCTGAAACGGGTGATACGGAAGATAGCGGGAAAACGATATGAGTGATCGCATAACGGTTGGACAATTATACGCAGGCCCGATTACACCGAATATGCTTCAAAGACCCAAAACGGGAGAAGCTTCGACTATACCCGAAAAACCTTTTGCAAAAGTGCTGGAAGATAATCTTCTGAAATTGAGCAATCATGCTGCCAAACGATTGGAACAGCGTGGTATTGAACTCAAGACCGAGCAAATGGAACAGATTGGTTCTGCTTTGGACAAAGCTGCTGCCAAAGGAGCCAAAGAGTCATTGATTTTAATGCAGGATATGGCTTTTATCGTCAATGTCAAAAATCGTACTGTGGTTACAGCTATGGATAGTGAAAGCATGAAGAATAATGTGTTCACTCAGATTGATAGTGCCGTAATCATTTCTTGACCGGCTGGCCCTTCTCGGGAGCCGGAATGCCGCTGACCGACTGATGCGGTAACCAAATGAAGACTGGGAGGATTTTTAAAAATGTTGAAATCAATGTACTCAGGCGTTTCCGGGATGCGGGGTTTCCAAACAAAACTCGACGTAATTGGTAACAATATTGCGAACGTAAACACGGTTGGCTTCAAAGGTAGTCGGGTTATGTTCAAAGATATTATGAGCCAAACCACTTCAGGTGTGACTGCACCTGGTGATGCAACCGGTGGTGTGAATGCAAAACAAATTGGTCTAGGTGTATCTGTAGGCTCTATTGATACATTACATTTGGCGGGAAGCCCAATGACAACAAACAACCCAACAGATATGCGGATTAATGGAGATGGATTCTTCTTGGTACGTTTGAGTGAAGATCAGGAAGTACCTTACCTGACTCGTGCTGGGGATTTCCATGTGGATGCTGCACGTAACCTTTTGTCATCGGATGGATTGTTTGTTCTGGATAACGGTGGTGGAAATATCACGATACCTGATGATGTTGTTTCCTTCACGATTGGTCAGGATGGTACGATCAATCAAACTATGGCGGATGGAACAGTTGAAGCGGGAGCACAACTTGGTATCGGAAAAGTGGTCAATCCGGAAGGTTTAGAGAAGATCGGCGGTAATCTATACCGTATGACAGCAAATGCTAATCCCGATGGTGAGCTTGAAATTTTGACAGCGAATGATGCCGAAAATGGAACTGGCTCTATTATCACAGGACAGCTCGAAATGTCTAACGTGGATCTGACTGGAGAGTTTACTGAGATGATCGTAGCTCAACGTGGATTCCAGGCAAACTCCCGGATCATTACAACGTCGGATGAAATACTTCAGGAAGTTGTTAACCTGAAACGTTAATAGCTGATTAATGAATTTTTAAAACGTGGGGGAGTTTGCTCCTCCCACTCTGATTAAGGGGGCTTAGCATGATTTCGGTTACGCGGTTAAATGGTTCTCCCATGTGGTTAAATGCGCTGATGGTTGAAATTGTGGAAGAGACGCCGGATACGTATATTACTCTGGTAACTGGAAAGAGACTGATTGTGCTTGAAAAAGCCGCTGACGTTATTTCCAAGATTAAAGATTACAACCGTGAAATCGGGGTTCAAGCAGCCACTATTAAAGTGCAGCAAACGGAGGAATCCTGATGAAAAAAATGATGCCCTGGCTTGCAACAATGTTGCTGGCGATAACACTCATTGTGGTGGTTGTGTTTGTATTTATGCAAGGACAGAACGGGAATAAGGACGACACACATACAGCGGCAGCTGCTGAAGAAAAAAAAATGACTGCGGATGAAATTGTAGAGGTATCGTCAGAGCTTGCACAGATTAAAACGAATCTGGCCGATCCGGATCGTATTATTATGGTTAGTTTTTCTTTCAGGTTATCTGACAAAACAGCCAAAGAAGATTTTGAAAAAATCAAAAGCATTACGGTGAAGCCCATTATTATTCAGGCACTTGCAGACACCAAGGCTGAGGAACTGAGTTCGGCCAAGGGTATGAAACAATTCAATGAGAAACTGACAGGTCTAATTAATGAGGCATTGCCTGAGCCGAAATTGAAAAGCACTAGTTTTTCAGACGTTGTTATAGCGCCAATGTAATGAACAGAACACGCTGTAAACCTGTAAGGGGGTGAGAACATGGTGGATGTATTATCACAAAATGAGATTGACGCCCTATTAGCAGCCCTTTCTTCTGGTGAAATGGACGCAGAAGAATTGAAGAAGGAAGAAACTCAGAAGAAAATTAGATCGTACGATTTTAAGCGGGCAGTGCGTTTTTCCAAAGACCATATTAGAAGCTTGACTCGTATTCACGAAAACTTTGCACGCTTTCTCACCACTTATTTTTCAGCCCAACTGCGGACGTTCGTTCAAATCAATGTCGTTCAGGTCGAACAGTTGCCTTATGATGAGTTTATCCGTTCTATTCCTAAGATGACGATATTGAACATTTTTGAAGCGGAGCCACTACAGGGGCGAATGGTGATGGAAGTCCATCCAAACGTGGGATATGCGATGTTGGATCGCCTCCTTGGTGGAACCGGGAGTGCTCCAACAAAGATTGCATCCATGACGGAGATTGAAACGACCATCATGGAACGAATATTCAGTCGTGCATTTGAAAGTTTGCAAGAAGCATGGAAGACCGTGTTGGATATTACCCCAAGGATGGAAGCGCTCGAGACCAATCCGCAATTTATGCAGATTGTATCTCCCAATGAGACCATTGCTCTGATCTCGCTCAGTACCAAAATTGGTGACACGACAGGCATGATCAATCTATGTATACCGCATGTCGTTCTTGAACCTATTATGTCACGGTTGTCAACTCATCAGTGGTTTGTTTCGGAGAAGAAAACGAGAGCTCCAGAGGAGTATGATGCTCTAAAAGAGCGTGTGAACAAAGCCAAGTTACCCATCGTTGCGGAATTGGGAGAATCGAGAATTTCAATTGCAGAATTTCTGGGTCTGTCCGTTGGCGATGTCATTACGTTGAACAAACCAGTTGATGAGGGACTTTCCATTAAAGTGGGTGACAAACTGAAATACATGGGCAGTCCGGGGACAATCAAAGACCGTGTGGCTGTGCAAATAGACAAGATTGTCACCGAAGGAGTTGAAGAATTTGACGAGTAAGGATTATTTATCACAAGAAGAAATCGATGCTTTGCTCAGGCAATCGGAATCGATAAACAGCTCGGAACCCGCTGAAAAGACGGTTGATGATTTTTTGACCGAGCTGGAGCAGGATGCCTTGGGGGAGATTGGTAACATTACATTTGGTAGCGCGGCAACAGCCTTATCCACGCTATTAGGCCTCAAAGTAGATATTACAACACCTAAAGTTTCTATCATTAGTCGAACGCAGTTTGAAGAAGCTTTTCCTAAGCCGCATGTTGCTGTTCATGTGAATTATGTGGATGGATTCGAAGGTATTAACTCACTTGTTATCAAGAAGAGAGATGCTCAAGTCATCGCTGATTTGATGCTGGGTGGCGAAGGAAATCCGGTCGATGAAGAACTGAATGAAATCCATATTAGTGCGGTACAGGAAGCGATGAACCAGATGATGGGTTCATCTGCAACCTCAATGTCCACGATTTTTAATCGTTTTGTGAATATTTCCCCTCCGGGAATCGATATTCTCAATCTGGAGAGTGGAGAGGGTGTAAGTAATCTTCCAGCAGATGAGACCCTTATCCAAGTTTCATTTCGTTTGTTAATCGGGGATCTGATCGATTCCAATCTGATGCAGTTGCTCCCAGTACATTTTGCTAAAAGCATGGTAGACATGCTGATTGGAGGCGCTCAGGAGTCAACTGCGAGCGCACCAGTGGCATCAACACCTGAACCTGCACCAGTAGCAGTGCCAGCAACGCCACCACCAGTGGCGGAGCAGCCACCCGTTCAACACCAACAGGCTCCACAGGCTCCACAACAGCCTGCTCAGGACTATAACGGATATGGACAGGCCCCGATGGGTATGCCTCAAGGAATGCCGCCACAGCAGCCGTATGGCATGCCACCGCAGCAACCTTATGGTACACCTCAACATTACGGTGGAATGCCAAATAGGAATGTTAACGTACAACCAGTTCAATTCGCCAATTTGCAAAATGGGGCGTATGGTCAGGTAGACGAAAACAATTTGAATTTATTGATGGACATTCCCCTTAAGGTCACCGTAGAATTAGGGAGGACCCAGAAGCAAATTAAAGATATTTTGGAACTGTCACAGGGTTCGATTGTCGAACTGGATAAGTTAGCCGGGGAACCTGTCGATATTTTGGTGAATAACAAACTGATCGCCAAGGGAGAAGTTGTCGTTATTGACGAAAACTTTGGTGTTCGTGTTATAGATATCGTTAGCCAATGGGACCGAATTCAGAAATTACAATAAGCACAATTTAGGGAGGACTTGAATCAAGATGGCAAACCGAATTTTAGTCGTAGACGACGCAGCATTTATGAGAATGATGATCCGGGACATTTTGTCCAAAAATGGATATGAGGTTGTTGGTGAGGCACAGGATGGCTCACAAGCAATTGAGAAATTTAAAGAGCTTCGTCCGGATCTGATCACAATGGATATCACGATGCCTGAGATGGACGGCATTGCAGCTTTGAAAGAAATCAAGAAGATTGATGCTAACGCTAAAGTAATTATGTGCTCCGCGATGGGTCAACAAGCGATGGTAATCGACGCTATTCAAGCAGGTGCTAAAGACTTTATCGTTAAACCGTTCCAATCTGACCGGGTTATCGAAGCGATCAGCAAGACACTGGGCGTTTAAGAGACATGATGATGGCTCAGGGTGATTTTCCAGAAGCAGCTGACGCAGGAGCCAATTATTATTTACAGCTTGTATGGGTGATTGTTGTCCTGGCCGTCATCCTGGTCCTTATTGTTTATCTGATCCGGTTCTTAAACAAACGGAATCAGCAAATGTTCCGGCACGGCACAATTCGTACCCTGGGCGGGATTGGACTGGGGCAAAACAAGTCGCTGCAAATTATTGAAATTGGTGGAAGTGTATATCTGCTTGGTGTAGGTGAAGACATTCAGTTGGTAGATAAGGTT
Source organism: Paenibacillus sp. PAMC 26794 (assembly GCF_000316035.1). Lineage (GTDB taxonomy): Bacteria > Bacillota > Bacilli > Paenibacillales > Paenibacillaceae > Paenibacillus. Next base: position 133,901 of record NZ_ANHX01000022.1, on the reverse strand, counting down.
TCAGATCTGGAAGAGGCGCAAAGAATCATTGATTCCTTCGAAAGAGATGCTGCTGCACAACAAGGGAATCTCTCACCTCTCATTGCCAAGCTCACAAAACGTTTCCGTAGAGAAGAACCGCCGCGGGAAATGGAACTGGAGGACACAACTTCTTTTCACGAAATGTTTGAATCCAAACTTCGGCAGATGCCTAACCGTAAAGAGAAGATGGAAAAGCTCCTGGATAAAGACAATACTACAGATCGGTCGAGGGATTCATGAAGAAAAAGATTTGGTTAGCGTGTTGTTTGCTAGGACTTATCAGTCTAGCTTCTGTTACAGTTGCCTTTGCCGAGCCCATTCCGAATATTGATATTCAAATCGGAAACGGTGACGGAGGGACACCAAGCACGAGTTCACTGTCCATCATTCTGTTAATTACGGTGCTTAGTATTGCTCCAGCAATGCTTGTACTGATGACCAGTTTTACTCGGATTGTGATTGTGCTCGGTTTTATACGTACATCTTTGGGTACACAACAAATGCCACCCAATCAGGTGCTGGTTGGTTTGGCGCTATTTCTGACACTTTTCATTATGTCGCCGACGTTGTCTTCCATAAATCAGGTAGCGCTTCAGCCCTATCTCCAGGGAGAACTTACGCAAACCGAGGCACTTGAAAAAGCAGCGGATCCCATAAAGAAATTTATGTTTAGTCACACCAGAGAAAAAGATCTGTTGCTGTTTATGAAGTACAATCAGACTGAACAACCGAAGACCTACCAGGATATTCCAATCACTGTAATGGTACCGGCATATGTAATCAGTGAGTTGAAGACAGCATTCCAGATGGGGTTTATGATTTTTATTCCGTTTCTGGTTATAGACATTGTTGTCGCGAGTACACTCATGGCAATGGGGATGATGATGCTTCCGCCGGTCATGATCTCATTACCTTTCAAAATACTGCTCTTTGTCCTTGTGGACGGGTGGTACCTGGTAGTCAAGTCACTGTTGCTGAGTTTTAATACTTGATCCGGAAAGTTAAAGGAGGACGGTCATGACTTCGGAATTTATTATCGGTCTGGCCGGGAAAGCGGTATACACGTCATTGCTGGCCAGTGCACCCATGCTCATACTAGCTCTGGTTGTAGGACTTGCAATCAGTATTTTTCAAGCGACAACTCAAATTCAGGAACAAACATTAGCTTTTGTGCCCAAGATTGTTGCCGTACTTCTGTCAGTACTTTTGTTTGGACCTTGGATCTTGAATATCTTGGTCGATTTTACGTTTAACATTCTCGATAATCTATACAGATACATAGGGTAGGCTTTAGCAGATGGAGACATTGTTGCAAAGTTTCCCTGTCGCTCTGCTTATGTTTTGTCGAATCACATCATTTTTTGTAACTGCGCCGGTTTTTTCGGCTCGAAATGTTCCAACTTCAGTTAAAATTGGAATCTCTGCATTTGTCACATTGTCTGTCTATCTGATCTACGGAATAGACCAGACCGTACCCACCGATCTGAGCTATGTTTTATTGATCATCAGAGAGATTCTAATTGGCCTGCTTTTAGGTTTTGTGGCTTATCTGTTGATGACGGCTGTTCAGACTGCTGGGACCTTTATCGATCTACAGATCGGTTTTGGTATGGCCAATGTATACGATCCAATGACAGGTGCTTCAGCTCCACTTACGGGTAACTTGAAGTATGCATTTGCTATGCTTCTGTTTCTGACGATGAATGGACACCATTATTTGCTGGATGCGATAGTTTACAGTTACCGGTGGGTACCATTATCTAATGTGTTTTTCCTACGGTTGGCAGATGGAAGTATCGCTGAATTTTTGATTCAGACCTTAGGTCAATCATTTATGCTGGCTTTTCAGATGTCGGCTCCGATTGTAGTTGCGTTGTTTTTGACGGATGTTGGATTGGGTTTTTTGGCCAAAACTGCTCCTCAATTTAATGTATTTGCAGTTGGGTTGCCGCTTAAGTTACTCGTTGGTCTTGCTATTTTGCTTTTGCTGGTTCCCAGTTTCTCCTTTGTATTTAGTCAATTGTTCGAAGCGATATTCAGATCGATGGAAAAATTGCTTGGAACCATTGGACAAAGGCCCGGCTGAGTGAAACGGAGGAAAAGACACGGATGAAACTTCAACTCGACCTCCAGTTGTTTTCAGGGGAGAAGACGGAGAAAGCTACCCCGAAAAAGAGACAGGATACACGAAAAAAAGGACAGGTTGTCAAAAGCGCTGAACTATCTGGCGCATCCATTCTCCTGTTCGCGTTTTTAATCATGATGGTATTCAGCAATTTCTATAAAGAACGAATAGTTCGTCTGTTTACAGATATCTTTATCAATCGATTGAGTATGGAAATCAACGGAGAGAATGTGATGGCGCTTATGATGCGCTATGGCATTGAAGTTTTGTTATTGATCGCTCCCGTTTTGCTGGGTGCGGTACTGGTTGCTTTGATCGTTAACTACATGCAAGTTGGTTTTCTTCTTGTAGGGGAAGGTTTGAAGCCAAAACTTGAGAAACTGGACCCGATTAAAGGTTTCAAAAATATTTTCTCTCTCCGTTCATTAGTGGAATTTGCTAAATCCATTTTGAAAATGTCGATTATCGGCTATCTCGTTTACAGTACAATTAAGGGCTACCAGTCAGATATTGCTTCACTTTCTCATTTTTCATTGGATGCTATTTTACATTTCGCTGCGTCGATCACTTTAAGTCTTGGTATCAAGATTGCAGCGGCATTGATGATACTTGCGATATTTGATTACATGTATCAGAAGTATGATCATGAGAAGAAGATCCGTATGTCCAAGCAAGACATTAAGGACGAGTACAAAAAAATGGAAGGTGATCCGCTGATCAAAGGTAAAATCCGGGAACGCCAGCGTCGTATGGCTATGCAGCGTATGATGCAGGAAGTACCGAATGCGGATGTAATCATCACGAACCCTACCCACTTTGCGGTTGCGCTAAAGTATGAAGGTTCCGAGATGGAAGCACCGCAGATTATTGCCAAAGGTCAGGATTATGTCGCCTTGCGTATTAAGGAAATTGCCAAAGAAAACGGTGTTATTACGATGGAAAACAAGCCATTAGCACGGGCATTGTTCCAGAGAGCCGAGATTGGTGACGCTATACCGGCCGATTTGTTTCAAGCGGTAGCTGAAGTGCTGGCTTATGTATATAAACTAAAGGGCAGAACGAAATAAAAGGGGATCGGAGGCCGTACATTCATTGAAGATTAAAGATATAGCTGTCCTTGCGGGTATCATTGGCATTGTGTTGATGATGATTCTTCCGATCCCAACCTGGCTGTTGGACTTGTTGCTGGTCGTCAATATTTCAATTGCTCTGATGATCCTGCTTGTTGCCATGAACAGCAAAGAAGCGTTACAGTTTTCTATTTTTCCAGCTTTGCTGCTGATCACTACACTATTCCGACTGGCTCTGAACATATCGACAACCAAGCTAATCCTTGGTGATGGGGATGCCGGAGCCGTAGTTGCTACCTTTGGTAGCTGGATTGCTGGAGGGCAAATTGCGATTGGATTTATCGTGTTTTTGATCCTCGTTGTCGTTCAGTTTATCGTTATTACAAAGGGGTCTGAGCGTGTAGCTGAAGTTGCTGCCCGATTCACCCTCGATGCGATGCCTGGTAAACAAATGAGTATTGATGCGGATCTGAATGCGGGTCTCATCAACGAGCAACAAGCTCGTGAGCGTCGTTCCAAAATTGAACGTGAAGCCGATTTCTATGGAGCGATGGATGGAGCAAGTAAATTCGTAAAAGGTGACGCAATTGCAAGTATTATCATCCTCCTGATCAATCTCATTGGTGGATTTATTATCGGTATGACTGTGCATGGGATGGCTTTCGCAGATGCAATGTCAACGTACTCTGTATTGACTATCGGAGATGGATTGGTAAGCCAAATCCCTGCTCTGCTTATTTCCACAGCAGCAGGACTTATCGTCACCAGAGCGTCATCAGAAGGAAACTTGGCAGATGATATTACGGGGCAACTGTTTACATATCCAATACTAATTTATATCGTAGCTTTCGTTATTGCCATGCTCGGTTTCTTCACACCAATTCATGTTATTACTACGCTTCCGTTGGCAGGTGTGTTGGCATATGCCGCGTGGCGTATGCAGAATAATCTGAATTTGAAACAAGTAGCGGAAGAACAGTTGGAAGAAGAACAGCAGATTGAAGAGGTTAGAAGTCCTGAAAGTGTAATTAACCTGCTTCAGGTGGACCCTATTGAGTTTGAATTTGGTTATGGTTTAATACCACTTGCTGATAATCAGCAGGGTGGGGACTTATTGGATCGGATCATTATGATTCGGAGGCAGTGTGCACTTGAACTGGGGTTGGTCGTTCCGGTCATACGGATTCGAGATAATATCCAGCTCAGACCCAATGAGTATGTTATCAAAATCAAGGGTAATGTGGTAGGTGGCGGAGAACTGTTGTTGAATCATTACCTTGCCATGAGTCCTGGCTATGATGAGGAGTCTGTGACAGGTATTGAAACGACGGAGCCTGCTTTTGGACTTCCAGCACTATGGATTGATGAAGTAACCAAAGACAGAGCGGAACTTGCAGGATATACGGTCGTTGATCCGCCTTCCGTTGTGGCTACACATCTGACGGAACTGATTAAGAAACATGCGCATGAGTTACTTGGAAGACAAGAGACAAAAGCACTTGTGGATAATCTCAGAGAGAACTATTCTGCGCTTGTGGATGAACTGATCCCTTCTCTACTTTCCATTGGTGATGTGCAGAAAGTGCTTGCCAAGTTATTGCGTGAGAAAATATCTATTCGGGATATGGTTACCATCTTCGAGACACTGGCTGACTATGGTACGTATACGAAGGATCCTGATGTGCTGACTGAATACGTCAGACAATCCCTCTCACGTCAGATTACTCAGCAGTTCTCACAGAAAGGTGAGACACTTCGAGTGATCACGGTTGGACCTGGTCTTGAGAAGAAAATTGCTGAAAGTGTGCAACAATCGGATCAAGGCAGTTATCTTGCGCTAGACCCTGTATCTACACAAAGTGTATATCAGAAGCTCAGTGAACAAGTAAACCGTTTGATTCAATCAGGTCAACAACCTGTTGTATTAACTTCTCCAACCATTCGGATGTATCTGCGTCAGGTTATTGAACGTACAATGCAGGACATTCCTGTGCTTTCCTACAGCGAGTTGGAGCCGAATGTTGAAATTCAAAGTATCGGGGTGGTGAACTTATGAGAGTAAAACAATACGTTGTTGAGACCATGCCCGAAGCTATGCTTCAAATTCGCAAAGACCTGGGAAGTGATGCCGTTATTCTGTCCACCAAAGAGATTAAGGTGGGCGGTGTGATGGGAATGTTTCGCAAAAAACGGATCGAAGTTGTAGCTGCAGTGGATAAGGAAAAAAACAAGCAAACAACAAAGCCAGTACAAAATCAATTTACACCTGTACCTCGTGCATTTGTACCTGAGGCTTATCGGCAAACAGCTCGTTCGTTTGTTGCGGCTTCAGATGAGTCGGCGACAACGAATACAGCTGATCAAAGTGTACAGGACCAATCTACGGCTGCGCCGTCTGTGTTTGAATCGCGTAATATCGGTTCAAACATAGACAGCGGCTCAGGTTCTTCGAGCACGGATCATAAACCGCGACCGCAAGGGGCGGATTTTTCGGGTTCAACAACTGGTCCGAAGCCAACAGGTTCAGACCTGCAGCAGGATAAGTTGATGACTGAATTGCAGGATCTTAAACAGATGGTGACCAGGCTTTCAAAGCAAGGTACTTCTGCGGACCCTGTGCCAGAGGAATTGCATACGATCCGAGAACGATTGACAGAACAAGAGGTTTGGCCTGAAGTATGGGAATACTGGTTTGATTCAATTCAAGCAAAATGGTCTGAGGATGGATTGAAAGAACAGGATGTAGAACAAGTGGTGAAGCTTGAGGTCATGCACTTTTTGGAGCAACGTATTGAAGAAGGCATTCTTCCTACCACGCGAATCGTCTATGTAGCTGGACCAACCGGTGTAGGGAAAACCACGACAATTGCAAAATTGGCTGCTGAACAAATGTTCAAAAAACAGCGTAAAGTTGGATTCATTACATCAGATACGTATCGGATCTCGGCAGTAGAACAGCTTAGAACGTATGCATCTATACTGAATGTTCCACTTGAGGTGGTGCAATCGCCCGGTGATACACAACGTGCCATTTCTCGATTAGAGAATTGTGATTTGATCTTTATGGATACAGCGGGTAGAAACTACAGAAATGAATTACTTGTTTCGGAACTGCAAAGTTTGCTTGCTCCTGTAGAGAATAGCGAAACCTTTCTGGTCATGAGCATGACTTCCAAAAGTGCTGATATGGTTCAGATCACGGAACATTTCAGTAAATATGGTCTGGATAAGGTGATTTTCACCAAAATGGATGAGACTGGGAGCTGCGGTCCGCTATTTAACTTGTTGCACCGTTTTCCACTCAAGCTCGCATATGTGGCAAATGGACAAAATGTTCCGGACGATTTGTTGGAGCCAGATGCAGATTCGTTGTCTAAACAGTTGCTGGGAGAATGCTCACAATGAAGGATCAGGCAGCTGCACTTCGAAGTATGGTCTCCGCGCCATTGGAATTGGAAGGCATTGAGCGAGATATTCGATCCTCGAAAATCATTACTGTGGCCAGTGGTAAGGGAGGTGTTGGTAAATCCAATTTCACACTGAACTTTGCCTTGGCATTGCAGGCTTTGGGGCAAAAGGTACTTGTATTTGATGCCGATATTGGAATGGCTAATATTGATGTTCTTATGGGTACGTCTTCTTCCTATAATCTTTACCACCTGTTGTACCGACAAAAATCCATAAGGGAAATCATACAACTGGGTGCCAGTGGCTTGCCTTACATTGCTGGAGGATCGGGCATGAAAGAGTTGTTCTCATTGTCTGATCGTGATCTGGAGTTCTTCGCCAGTCAAGTCGAGGATATTGCCCAGGAGATGGATTATGTCATCTTTGACACTGGGGCAGGACTCTCCAGAGAGAATATGAAGTTCATCGGTGCTGCCGATGAATGCCTGATTATAACCACACCTGAACCGACTTCAATAACCGATGCTTATGCTTTAGTCAAAGTTATGCACGGCCAGGAAAATGCTACGCCCTTTCGGATGATCGTTAACCGGGTGGAAGACGAACGAGAAGCGGAACGGGTGGCAGAAAAAATAGCTGGAGTGGCGAGGCGGTTTTTGCAGACGGATATTCCGCTGCTTGGGTATATTTCAGAAGACGCCCAGGTAGTCAAGGCGGTTAAAAGGCAAATGCCCTATAGTCTGGCTTATCCGAATGCCAAAGCCTCCAAAGATATAGAGAAACTTGCTCTTCGTTATCTGGCTGTACCTGCAACTCCGGGATCCGGAACCTTGACAGGAATCAGGGGATTTATGAATAAGTGGCTTAAACGGACAACATGATTTCTGAATAAAGGAAACAGGGGTGACACAACATGGCGGCGTATCAAGTATTGGTTGTCGATGATTCCGCTTTTATGCGTAAGATTGTTACGGATTTGATCCAAGCGGATTCGGAATTCAAGGTTACGGCAACGGCATCAAACGGTAGAGAAGCGATTCAAAAATCACTAGAATTGAAACCCGATATTATTACAATGGACGTTGAGATGCCCGAAATGAATGGGTTGGATGCATTAAAATCAATTATGAAGGAATCCTTCGTTCCTGTGATTATGCTCTCTGGTATCAATGAACAAGGCATGAAAGAAACCATTATGGCGCTTGAAGCCGGGGCATTTGACTTCATTCGCAAACCATCTATTTCACATGACCAGGATATTGCTCAAGTTGGTAAAGCCTTGGTTGAGCGCATGCGTGCTGCGATGAATGAGATCAAAAGAAAAGCTGATCGTGAGTTATCCATGAAAAATAGAGACATGTTGCGAGGAGCAGTTGTTCCCCCAACTCAGCCAGTGCAGAAAGAAATGCCGGCCAGGGATCGAGCGGAGCCTGTGAAAAAAACGATCGAACCTGTCGAGACGAGTCAACGTTCTCTTCGAGAGCGGACTGAAGCCTTTCAGGCCAAAGCAAAGAAACCAATTGAACCATTGTCACCTTCAAAACCAGGTCGCGTAGAGAATAAACCGGAGCCTTTGCCAAAGGCTGAGCGTAATTCGGAGACGAAGGCAGAAAAAGCAGTGAGGTCAGCTAATCCAGTACAGACTCCAAAGGAAGTTCGACTACCTAATGCAGCTAGAGTGGCAGCTGATCAAATAGCGGCAACCTCTGCCTCTGCAAAAGCCAAGGATGTAATCAAGCCTAATCCTGTTCCCAAAGGTGGAGGGGGGCTGGAAGGACCATTCAACAAACTTGTGGCAATAGGTTGTTCTACGGGTGGACCGAGGGCTCTCAAGACATTGCTTGAGCAGTTGCCTGCTGATTTGCCTGCACCGGTCATTATTGTGCAGCATATGCCGCCCAATTTCACACGTTCTCTGGCTCAACGATTGAATACATTCAGTCCACTGCATGTGGTTGAAGCTGAAGAAGGCATGGTTCTGAAAAAAGGAACCGCCTATATAGCACCCGGCGGATTCCATGTGAAAGTTAACAAAACAGCAGACGGGAAGTTTATCGTGAAGCTGACTGAAGATCAACCAGTGAATGGCCATAGACCTTCAGTGGATACGATGTTTGAGTCACTTCTGCCGTTTACATCTTTACAAAGGCATCTTGTTTTGCTGACGGGAATGGGAAGTGATGGAGCACGTATGATGAAGAGATTATACGAAGCTGGAGTTACATCAACCTTTGCCGAGAATGAAGAAACATGTGTTGTATATGGTATGCCGCGTTCTGCTGTAGAGCTGCAATGCGTTCGTCATCTTCTGCCATTGCAGGAGATTGCGTCTAAACTTGTTCAAGCAGTGAAATAACGGAGTGTAACTCACGGAGGAGGTGCCTCACAATGGACATGAACCAATATTTATCCATGTTTATTGATGAGTCTAATGATCATCTGCAATCGCTTAACGAAAACATGCTTCAACTTGAAGGCAATCCGGAAGACCTGGGTATAGTTCAGGTTATATTCCGCTCTGCTCATACCTTGAAGGGTATGGCAGCAACTATGGGCTTTGAAGATTTGGCATCACTGACACATAAAATGGAAAATGTATTGGATCTGGTTCGTAATGAGAAGTTGAAAATGCAGGATTACATTTTTGATACCATGTTCAAGAGTCTGGACGCTTTGGAAACCATGGTTCAGGATATTACCGAAGGTGGAAAAGGTAAAGCAGATGTGTCGTCAATCGTAGCTTCACTTCAAGCAATTGAAAATGGTGAAATGACAAACGGAAATGGACCTGCTACAGAAACAAACAAGCCGGCTAACGCTTCAATCTCTTCGGCTGTGGAGCTGGATGAATTCCAATATTCAGTGCTGGATCAGTCGATCGCCGAAGGTCATCGTGTGTTCTACGTGGATGTGCTTGTTAGCGAGCATAGCCAGTTAAAAGGTGTACGGGCTTATATGGTCTTTGATATGCTGGAACGTTCAGGTGAAGTCGTTAAGGCTTACCCATCCGTTCAGGATATTGAGCAGGAGAAGTTTGAGCGCAGTTTCTCGTTGTATTACATAACAACTAAAGAGGCGCACGAACTGGAAGAAGGCATCATGAGTATCTCTGAAATTGAAAGTGCGAAGCTCATTCAACTGGATCAGGAGACTCTTCAGCAGATGGCCAATCAGGTAGCAGCTACAGTTGAAGCGCCACCCGCACCAACAGCTGTAGCTGTGGTTGCTTCGCCGGATAAGAATTCTGTACCCAAAGAAGAAGCGACAACGGCACCAGCTAAAACAGTTGCACCGAAGCAAGCTGCTGCACCTTCACGTACCATTCGTGTGGATATTGAACGTCTCGACGTATTGATGAACCTGTTCAGTGAATTGTTGATTGACCGTTCACGTCTGGAACAACTGGCCAGTGAAACAGGCAACAATGATTTATCCGATACAGTAGCTCATTTAAGTCGAGTTAGCACAGATTTGCAAAATATTGTACTGAAATTGCGTATGGTTCCGGTAGATACCGTATTTAATCGATTCCCGCGTATGATCCGTGATTTGGCTAAGACACTTGATAAAAAAATCGATCTGGTGATTACAGGTGCTGAGACGGAACTGGATCGTACGGTAATTGATGAGATTGGTGATCCGCTTGTGCATTTACTGCGTAACGCGGTTGACCATGGTGTGGAATCCATTGCAGAGCGTGTAGCTGCAGGTAAACCAGAGATGGGTACAGTAAACCTGCGCGCCTTCCACAGTGGAAATCACGTATTTATCGAGATTGAAGATGATGGTAAAGGTATCTATCGCGACAAGCTTTTGAAAACCGCGATCAAACGTGGTGTTGTAACCGAAGAACAAGGTGCCAAGATGAGTGACGATGAAGTGAATCAACTGTTGTTCGCACCTGGTTTTAGTACTGCTGATATTATCTCGGATATCTCTGGCCGAGGCGTTGGCTTGGATGTAGTAAAATCGAAGATCACTTCGCTTGGCGGTAATGTAACGATTCATTCAACTCCAGGCAAAGGCACAAACTTCTCTGTTCAGCTTCCGTTGACTCTATCCATTATTGCTGCAATGCTTGTACGACTTGGTTCAGAGAAATACGCTGTTCCGTTGTCCTCCATTGTAGAGACGGCCATTGTACAACGTGAGCAAGTTCGTAATATTCACGGCAATAAAATGATCACGTTCCGTGAGTCACTGATTCCGTACTTGTCTTTGAGCGAAGTTTTCTCCGTTCCGGATTTCAATGACGCTGATGAGCAAGAAACAGAAATAGTTGTGATTCGCAAAGGCGACCGTCTTGCAGCCGTAGCTGTTGAAGAATTTATTGGACAAAGTGAGATTGTTCTCAAATCAATGGGAACCTATCTTCCCGCTATTGAAGGAATCTCTGGAGCAACCATTCTCGGAGATGGACAAGTAGCCCTGATTCTTGATCCTAATGCATTTATTAAATAAGCATAGAGCTAAGTCTTACATTTAATAGGGAGGTTTTTTACATGGAAGAAGAGTTGAAAGTCATCGTCTTTAAATTGGGTTCCGAAGAGTATGGTATTGAGGTAGACAAGGTTCAGACGATTGAGCGAATGATGCCAATTACCCGTGTTCCCAAGACACTTTCCTTTGTAAAAGGAGTTATTAATCTACGCGGTGTTGTAATTCCGGTCATTGATCTACGCGGTCGTTTCTCCCTTCCGGAAACGGAATACACGGATCAGACTCGTATTGTTATCGTAGGTGTAGACGACATGCAAGTTGGCTTTATCGTAGATTCTGCTAATGATGTTATTGATATCAAGAGCAGTGCGATCGATAGCCCACCAGAAGTGGTTGGCGGCGTCAAAGCGAGATACCTGCGAGGTGTTGCTAAATTGGAGAATTCACGCTTGTTGATTATGCTCAACCTAAACGAAGTATTAAATAAAAGCGAGATTGTACAGCTGGAAAGTGTTGAGGGCTAGTACCGTGGAGATGTTCAACCGATTTGAGGTATTCCAGATGGATGTGCTCAAAGAGGTCGGTAACATTGGAGCAGGCAACGCCGCAACGGCGTTGTCTCAACTCCTCAACAGACCGATTGACATGGGTGTACCTACAGTACAAATGCTCCCTTTTGAAGAAGTTGCCGAAAAAGTGGGCGGAGGTGAACGCATCGTGGTTACCGTGTTTCTTCGTGTAGAAGGCGAAGCACCGGGAAATCTTTTCTTTATGATGACACCAGAGGCTGCTAAAATGTTGTTGAATAGACTTGCCGGGTTTGATCTGAAAGAAGGACTCGCTTTTACAGATATGGAACAATCAGCGCTTTCCGAGATTGGAAATATTTTGGCTGGATCCTATCTTTCTTCTTTGGCAGATTTCACGAAGTTGTCTATGTATCCAACTGTCCCTGGACTTGCCATCGACATGGCAGGTGCCATTCTAAGTTATGGCTTGCTGCAATTTGGCGAGATGGGTGACAGTGCATTGTTGATTGACACATCTTTCTTTGAAGGTGAAGATCAAGTTGAGGGTCAGTTTTTCCTCATTCCGGATCCACCATCCTTTGCAAAGATATTTGAATCGCTAGGGGTGCCACTGAGCCATGATTGAGGACAAAAGCGTCGTTAAAGTCGGTATGGCGGATTTAAACATCGCTCATCTTCCTGGTGTAATCCGTACGACTGGCTTGGGTTCGTGTGTGGGATTAACAATGTATGACCCACATTTGAAGCTGGCTGGAATGGCGCATGTCATGCTTCCTACTTCAGAGATCGCCCGTGAAGGGAAACTGAACACTGCGAAATATGCGGATACGGCGTTGCCTGAGCTTTTGGAAAAGATGATAAAACTGGGCGCTTCTCACTCACGTATTGTGTCTAAAATGGCCGGAGGCTCTCAGATGTTTGCCTTTGCTGGCGCTGGAGATACAATGCGCATTGGACCAAGGAATGCAGATTCTTGTCGAGAGTGGCTTCAAAAACTCAATATCCCTCTTCTAGCAGAAGATACGGGTGGGAATTATGGACGAACGATTGAGATGGATTGTGAAACTGGACTTTTGACTATTCGAAGCGTACAAATGGGTGTAAAGGAACTATAAGACTATGATAGGAAACTACCGCATTAATCTTGGAGCAGGCATCGTTGGGTTTATTCTTACTTTTTTTGTAGCATACAGCAGCAATGTGCTGATGACCAGTTTAATTCGCGGATTGATCGGATTCGTAGCCTGGTTTGTCCTTGCATATGGTTTACGCTGGGGATTGGGATTGCTGCTGAACCCTCAAATCGAGGGAAATGGGTATGGTTATGATTCACCAAGTGCTCAAGATCAAAGAGGTTCACAGGTGGACATTAAAATCGAAGACGATGGACAAGAGCTGAATGATTTGCTCAAGAGTGGACAGAACGCTTCATCTGGGGACGATCTTCCGCCATCTGAGACGAAAGCTCCAACGGGATTCGCCCCTTTGGATCCGCCTAAACTTGTCCGGACCAAGGATCCGGAGGAATTGGCGCAGGCCGTTCGTCACCTGACAGACAAATAAGGAGGGTGAAAGCAATTGAACGAGCGTAAAGCTTCACATTTGAACCATTCTGATCTGTGGGAAAAGTGGAAAGAACATGGAGATCTTGAAGCCAAGAAAACTTTGATTGAAAAGTATCTTCATATTGTAAATTATGTATCCGGTCGACTGGCTGTTGGTTTGCCCAAAAATGTTCCCAAGGATGACTTGGAGAGCAATGGCGTTATGGGGTTAATTGATGCATTGGAGAAGTTCGACTATGAACGTGGTCTGCAATTTGAAACTTATGCATCATGGAGGGTCCGCGGAGCCATTCTTGACGGACTCCGTCAAGGTGATTGGGTTCCGCGTTCTGTGCGGGAGAAGGCCAAGCGAATTGAAGACGCCTATCAACAGCTGGAACAAAGTTATCTCAGGTCCGTTAGTGATGAGGAAATGAGCGAATATCTGGACGTATCCACTAAAGATTTTCAACATATGCTTCAGGAAGTGGCAGTCATGTCACTTTGCTCGCTGGAGGACCCAATTCGTGAGGAAGAGTCTGAGACTCGTCTGTCTTTGATGGTGGATGAGAAAGCCAAAAATCCGGATTATAAAGTGAACGAGTTTTATTTGAAAGAAGCTTTGGTGCAAGGGCTTGACAAGTTGACGGTAAAAGAGAGAACGGTTGTTTCACTCTTGTATTACGAAGATCTTTCTCTTAGTGAAATTGCTGAGGTTATGTCTCTTTCTCCGTCTCGTATATCCCAGTTACATTCCAAGGCAATATTACGATTACGCGGCACGTTGGACAAACAGAAAGATTTGTTGATGCGTAAAGATTAATAGAGAGAAGTAATATCATTGGAGTTTGGGGAGTGGAAAGTCTAAAAGGGGGAAGAACCGGAGTGACACAACGGAATGCTTTGGAACAATGTTTAAACATTGTTTTATCGGACGACAAATGCACAGCCTACCTTGAATTTTCCAAAGAGGAAGAAGGCTTTGCCTGCACGATTGATGAACTTGAACAATTTGTGGCGAACAAGGGCATCAAACAAGGTGTATCGCGAGAGGCATTATTACTTTTTGTGAGCAACCCTGAAACCTATTTAAAAGATAAATACAAGATTGCCGAAGGTATCGCTCCTATTCAGGGAACAGATGGATTCATCAAGATCCTGGTAGGGATGGACGATACGAACGAACGACGACCGCTGGAATCGGAAGATGGAACCGTCGATTACAAAGAAGTGACCCGGCTAAACAATGTTCGTAGTGGTCAGATCATTGCGGAGCGAATTGCTCCTGGCGAGGGCATACCAGGCAGGGCAGTAACGGGTGAGGAAATTCCTTATCGTCCCGGAAAAGAAGTTCGATTTAAAGTTGGGAAAAACGTTGTGATTAACCCGGATGGTTCTGCGATGTATGCTGCACTGGATGGGCTGGTTACCAAAACGGACGGTAACAAACTGAATGTGTTTCCGGTCTATGAAGTCAATGGTGATGTTGACTACAATAACGGTAATATCGACTTTGTAGGCACAGTTGTCATACGAGGCAATGTACTTACCGGATTTAAAGTAAAAGCAGCAGGTGACATTCGGGTCGTCGGAGGTGTCGAAGGAGCTGAACTGGAAGCAGGCGGCTCAATCGAAATTACCGGTGGTATTATTGGTTATAACAAAGGACTGGTACAAGCAGGCCATAATGTTAAATGTACTTTCATTCAAGAAGGCAACGTGGATGCCGGTGAAGATGTGCTGGTTTCTCAAAGTATTATGCATTCCAATATTCGTGCTGGCCATGGTGTCATCTGTGCAGGAACCAAGGGTCTTATCGTTGGTGGCTCGATTCAGGCTGGTCAGAACGTCTCGGCGCGTGTTGTGGGCAACAGCATGTCCACGGTCACTTCCATTGAAGTTGGTGTGCTTCCGAAGCTGCGTAACGAACTGAATGATTTGCGTAAGGAAGCCAGAGAACAGATGGACTCCTTGGACAAGACAAAGAAGGCTTTGACATTGTTAGACCAGTTAGCTGCCGCTGGACAACTAAGTCCAGATAAGATGTCGATGCGGATCAAGCTGAATGCTACGCAGAAATCTGCTCTTCGTATAAGTGAAGAAACGAAAATGCGTATCTTTGAAATTGAAAAGGCACTTGAAGATACAAGTAAGGCTCGTATTGATATTCTGAAGATGATTTATGGAGGCTCTAAAATAGTTATCGGCAGATATACGAAATTTATTAAAGATCCAGTGAGTCGAATTTCATTTTATTATCATGATGGGGATATTACGATGGTTCCATACGATTAAGTTCAGCATTCAGGCACAGGAAGAAATCCATTCGAAACCGTGAGGTGAGCGTATGAGTTTCAAAGCAGTGGAGTTGCAGATTGCGGTACCACGAACAAGCGAAGCGGGACGTTATCAAAGTGAAGCCCAGCAGCGACCGATTACGGATCAGAATCTTTTGGCAGAGCAAACGGCGAAAGAAGCAAATGAAGCAAGGCAACGTAGTGAAGCAATGGACGAAACTTCACAGACTTCGGTGCGTGATGGTCATACCAATGATGGGAATCAGCAGAGTGGTTCGGATGGACAGGAGACTGCTCAGGGTCAAGAAATTGTCAGACCTGCAGAGCACCCGTACAAAGGAAAACACATAGATCTGTCTTTATAATAAATGGTTGTTATGGACATGCAGTCTTGCGCACCGATGGTTGAATCAGAAGGAGAGAACCCAATTTGTCACCATGGATCATTATTGTCATATTAGGGGCCTGCGCCATCGCCTACGCTTATATTATGCCTCGGAAAAACAAGGCGCAAGAGCCTGGGCATCAACTGGTGCAGGAGATGGAATCTACGCTTGAACACTACATGACCGAGATCGAAAATGATAATGATGCTCTTATTCAACGAGTGGCTGAAATGAAGGGAGAAGCGACAGCAGCTGATCAACGTATGCAATTGCAACTTCAGGAATTACAGCAGCGGTTGGATCAGCTGGAACAGAGCAAAAAGAACGAAGCTGTCGCATCACCTGTTCCACATTCCGGTGATGTATCCGTACAATCTTCCGAAGGTTTGCAAGCACAAGCACTCGTGAAAAGTGTACAAGCAGAGGCGGCCCAGCAGGCGTTAGAAGCAGACCTACAGACCAGTGAAGTCGAATCTTTGCCTGGGCGTGAATCGATTAAAGATCGATATGCAGAACTCTTTAATCTACATGCTGAAGGTAAGTCGATGGATGCCATATCCAAGCAGACAGGCATTCAGCGTGGTGAGGTACAGTTAATACTGCAACTGGCAGAACGGGAGGAAAGCTAAGTCATGGACAAGCGATCCTTATGGATTGGTCTGGGGAGTGGTATGATTATTGGTGCAGTTTTGCTTCAACTGGCCATAGTAGGACAAAATGCATTATCTGATAGTAATCTTGACCCTGAGCAGACCGCCAATATGACGAAAGAACAGCTGGAAACAGCCGCAAAAAGCCTGGATATGAAGGTGGTCGGTTCTGAAGAGGAATTGTACACAGAAGCTGAGTGGGTAGAGAAGAAAAAGCAAGAAAGCAGTGAGTTGCAAGGGGAAACAGCAACACCGCCTGAATCAGTAACCTCTACGGAAACACCTGCAGAGCCTGAGAAGCCACAAGAGCCTTCTACAAGTGAAGTTGAAGGGCAGAAAGAGATAACTGAGCCGAAAACAACAGAACCTATAACGCCGAGCAATCCGAAAGGCGCAACAGTATCATTCAAAGTACGTTCAGGCAACAGTCTGGCGATCGTTGCAGCAAACTTAAAAACTGCGGGAATCGTAGATGATGCTCAAGCATTCATAAAGGCTGGCAAGGCTGAGCGAATCAATACCAAAATCCAAGTGGGTACCTATGCGCTTGAAAAAGGCGAAAGTTTCAAATCCATTATCGCAAAAATTACGAAAGAACCGTCAAACTGAGCATGCTCGGACAAGACGGTTTTTGCGTATTAAACGGTACATTTTCAAAGCCTGATAATAATTAGCGCCTGAGTTACATATCAAGTTTAAAATGATTCGATACTAGCAAAAAACGAAAAGTAGATTTTAGCTTCAAAGACTGTTGCATCGGACAGTCAGTTATGCTATATTAGATAACGGTGTTAAAACACACGCATGTGCTAATTTTGTTGAGGGTGCTTTCCTTATGGAGAGTCTTGGCGAAAAATGATGCCGGCGGAGGACACAATAAAAACCATATTAGGAGGTGTGTGAAGATGGCAGTAATCTCCATGAAGCAGCTTCTCGAAGCTGGGGTACACTTCGGTCACCAAACTCGTCGTTGGAACCCAAAAATGGATCGTTATATCTTCACTGAAAGAAACGGAATTTATATCATCGATTTGCAAAAAACGGTGAAAAAAGTCGAAGAGGCTTACAATTTCGTTAAAGGAATCGCAGGAGAGAATGGTAAAATTCTTTTCGTGGGCACTAAGAAACAAGCTCAAGATTCTGTTAAAGAAGAAGCTGAACGTGCTGGTCAATTCTACATTAACCAACGCTGGCTCGGCGGTACCCTGACTAACTTCCAAACTATTCAAAAACGTATTGATCGTTTGAAACAGTTGGAAGCTTGGGAAGAAGACGGTACATTCGCTGTATTGCCTAAAAAAGAAGTAATCTTGCTTCGCAAAGAAAAAGATCGTCTGGAGAAATTCTTGGGCGGTATTAAAAATATGAAAGGCCTGCCAAGCGCCCTGTTCATCATCGATCCACGCAAAGAGCGTATCGCTGTTGCGGAAGCTCGCAAATTGGGTATCCCAATTGTAGGTATCGTTGATACTAACTGCGATCCGGATGAGATCGATTATGTTATCCCAGGTAATGACGACGCGATCCGCGCTGTTAAATTGCTGACAGGTAAAATGGCTGATGCTGTAATCGAAGCTAACCAAGGCGAAGAAACTTCCGCTTAATAGATTCGAACATATGTTATAAACTAAATTAAAAGGGTGGTTGGCAGGTGGATAACCTCTCACTGCCCTTTTTTTAGAGTGTACGTACAATACTTAATGTTGGAGGGAATTTATAATGGCAGTTAATGCGAGTGCAGTAAAAGAACTTCGCGAAAGAACGGGCGCTGGTATGCTCGATTGCAAAAAAGCACTGGAAGAAGCAAACGGTGATGTAACAAAAGCGGCTGAATTATTGCGTGAGAAAGGTCTTTCTGCAGCAGCAAGCAAAGCAGGCCGTGCAGCAACTGAAGGCGTTGTAGAATCTTACATCCACGCTGGTGGACGCATTGGTGTCTTGGTTGAAGTTAACTGTGAAACTGACTTCGTTGGTAAAACGGATCAATTTAAGGATTTCGTTAAAGATGTAGCTATGCAAATCGCTGCAGCTAATCCTAAATTCGTTAAACGCGAAGAAGTTCCTACAGATGAGCTGGAAAAAGAAAAAGAAATCCTGAAAGCTCAAGCTCTTAACGAAGGCAAACCAGAGAAAATCATTGAAAAAATGGTTGAAGGCCGTATCGGTAAATACTACGAAGAGTACTGCCTGATGGAACAAACTTTCGTTAAAGATCCAGACAAAACGATCTCTCAATTGCTGAATGAAAAAATCAGCCAAATTGGTGAAAACATCTCCATCCGTCGTTTCGTTCGTTACGAACTGGGTGAGGGTCTTGAGAAAAAAGTAGACAACTTCGTAGAAGAAGTAATGTCCCAAGTAAACAAATAAGACGGTTTCTATAAACCGGCGAGCAGAATTGATTTTCGAAGATATAAGAATGATAAAACTTCGAAGCGTAGACTCCCTTATATCTCAGGAAAACAGTGCCTTACCGGTTAAACGTTTTTCCTAAAAGAGCGGAACACAACTGTGTTCCTTTCTTTTTAAGTAGGAGGCCATGCGCGAGAAGTTTTGTTGGTTGAACACCAAGCGTGTTCGATTCAAAGTGGAGGGTGAATAATTGGAACAGCCAGTATTTAAACGTGTTGTCTTAAAGGTCAGCGGAGAGTCTCTTTCCGGTCAAAACGGCTACGGTATTGATGCAGATACGATCTCGTCGATTGCCCAACAGGTAAAAGAGGTTGTTGCACTTGGTGTACAGGTTGCTATTGTATGTGGCGGCGGAAACATCTGGCGTGGAATTGCCGGTAGCGAAAACGGCATCGATCGTGCAACTGCCGATTATATGGGTATGCTGGCGACAGTAATGAACTCGCTGGCACTGCAGGATGCTTTGGAACAGATTGAAGTGCCTACGCGTGTACAGACATCTATTGCAATGCAACAGATTGCAGAGCCTTATATTCGTCGTAGAGCTATTCGCCATCTGGAGAAAGGCCGGGTCGTTATTTTTGCAGCAGGTACAGGTAACCCGTTCTTTTCCACGGATACAACAGCAGCACTGCGCGCAGCGGAGATTGAAGCAGAAGTTATCTTGATGGCCAAAAATAAAGTTGATGGTGTATACTCAGCAGATCCGTTTAAGGACAGTACAGCTGTGAAATTTGATCAGTTGACTTACATGGATATTCTTAACAAAGACCTTGGTGTAATGGATTCAACGGCATCCTCGCTTTGTAAGGACAACAACATCCCGTTGATCGTATTTGCCATTACGGAACAAGGTAACATCAAACGTGTTGTTCTGGGCGAACGTATCGGAACAATCGTTAAAGGGAGTGTAGATTAATGCCACAAGCGGTTAAACAACATGCCGAAGAGCGTATGGAAAAAGCAATTCAAGCATTGCGTCGTGACCTGGCTACTTTGCGTGCAGGCCGCGCAACTCCAGCTCTTCTGGACCGAATTCAGGTAGAGTATTATGGGGCAATGACGCCATTGAATCAACTCGCTAATATCAGTACTCCGGATTCCCGTACATTGATGATTCAGCCTTGGGACAAATCCTCCATGGGTGACATCGAGCGTGCCATCATGAAATCAGATCTGGGTCTTACTCCAGCCAATGATGGTAGCATGATCCGTTTGTCTATTCCGGCATTGACGGAAGAACGTAGAGCGGAACTTGTTAAGCTGACGAAGAAGTTCGGTGAAGAAGGTAAAGTAGCGATTCGTAACATTCGCCGTGACGCGAATGATGACATCAAGAAAATGGAAAAGTCAGATATTTCCGAGGATGAATCCCGGAGACATCAGGATGATATCCAAAAATCGACCGACAAGTTTATTGCTGAAGTCGATAAGGTACTCGCTGCCAAAGAAAAAGAAATCATGGAAGTGTAAGACAAGCGCAGCCCCTCCAATACGGTGGGGTTTTGTCTCTTTTTCCAAGCTTCAGATAAAGAAACTTCAGGGATTTTGGAGGAACAGGAATGATCAAACGGGTTCGGTCGTGGTGGAATGGGGCTGACAAGCAGGAAACGCTGACTATATCCGAGGACAATATCCCGCAGCACGTCGCCATCATCATGGACGGCAATGGACGATGGGCCAAACGTTTGGGACTCCCGCGTATAGCCGGGCACCAAAATGGCATGAAGGCGGTCAAACGTGCGACCATCGCGGCGGATGAACTGGGCATCAAATATCTGACGATGTACGCTTTTTCGACAGAAAACTGGACGCGTCCAAAAGAAGAAGTGGATTTTCTGATGCGACTTCCGCAAGAATTTCTAGCCATAGAGCTGGATGAACTTATAGAAAAAAATGTGCGTATTCGCATGATGGGTCAAGAGGAACATTTACCTTCTCATACCATTAATGCCTTGCGGGAAGCCATTCGTCTTACGGAACATAATACAGGTCTCGTTTTGAACTTTGCAATGAACTATGGAAGTCGTCGTGAAATGACGGACTGTGTTAAACAGATCGCTCTGCAGGTGAAATCGGGGGAACTATCGGCAGAGGACATAACACCTGAACTCATTGATAGACATATGCTAACGGTTGACATGCCCGATCCGGATCTGCTGATCCGGACGAGCGGAGAGTTGAGATTAAGCAACTTTATGCTTTGGCAGCTTGCATACAGTGAATTATGGTTTACGGATATATACTGGCCCGAATTTGGCAAAAAGCATTTGCTTGAAGCAGTAGCCGAATATCAGCGCAGAACAAGGCGTTACGGCGGTTTGAAATAGATGGAGGATGAAGCCGTTGAAACAGCGATTAACGACAGGAATCATAGCAGGTGTGTTGTTTTTAGGTTTTTGCATGCTGGGCGGACCCTGGTACCATGGTTTGGTATTGCTTATGGCTCTCATCGGTTATTATGAATTTGTTAAAATGACCGGGGTGATGCCTTTTTCAGGTGTGGCCCTGATTGGATATGCTGGTGTGTTTGCCATTGTGTTTCCTTGGGAAATGCTTTGGGAGGCAAGACCGCTATCCTTATTTCAGGTCATCTGGATAGTAATGCTTGTACTGATGACAGCTTCGGTTGTCACCAAAAATAAGGTTCCCGTGAATACAGTGGCCATGCTTTTCCTCGGTGTGTTGTATATAGGTATCGGTTTCTATTACATTGCAGAATCCAGACATCTGCAACATGGGTTGTTCTGGACGTTCCTGTTACTGGGCTCCATATGGGCCAGTGATGCAGGAGCTTATTTTGTAGGGAAACTAATGGGTAAAAACAAACTGTGGCCTTCCATCAGTCCAAACAAGACTATAGAGGGTGCACTGGGTGGCATTGTAATTGCAATTGTTACTTCTGTTATTTTTGCATTAGTATCAGATGGTTTGCTTTCCTGGCAGAGAGCGATTGTGATCGGAATTGCCTGTGCAGTTGTAGGTCAGATGGGTGACTTGATCCAGTCTGCATACAAACGTGTATATAATATCAAGGATTCAGGCAGTCTTCTCCCTGGGCATGGAGGCATTCTTGATCGGTGCGACAGCTGGATTGTTGTTTTTCCATTCGTACATATACTAATGCTACTGCCCTACTAAAGAAGAACATGAGTCTGAAATAACAGCATTGTTCGCCGTAGGCATTGGATAATTAAAAATGAGGTGCAGCATGAAAAAAATTGCGATTCTTGGGTCAACCGGTTCCATTGGAACCCAGACACTGGATGTAGTTGACATGCATCCAGAACTCTTTCAAGTGGAGGGACTGGCTGCCGGAGGCAATACAGACCTGCTGATCGAACAAACCAAACGTTACCGGCCGAAGAAAGTATCAGTGGGGTCCAAAGAACTGGCGGAGAAGGTAGCTCCACATCTGCCTGCAGGAACGCAACTGTTTTATGGCACAGAAGGACTCGTAGAAGTTGCGGCAGGAACCGATGCGCATACGGTTGTTACAGCGGTGGTGGGCAGTGTTGGATTGGAGTCAACACTTGCTGCCATAGATGCAGGCAAACAGATCGGACTGGCCAACAAGGAGACATTGGTTACAGCGGGTCATATCGTCACGACAAGAGCGGCTGCAAAAGGAGTCTCTTTATTGCCTGTTGATAGTGAGCACTCTGCGATATTCCAATGCTTGAATGGTGAAAACAGAGAACGCTTGGCAGGCATTACGCTCACCGCTTCAGGTGGATCATTCCGTGATCTTACCCGTGAACAGTTGAAGAGCGTGACTATAGAGGATGCGCTTAAACATCCAAATTGGTCAATGGGGTCCAAAATTACGATAGACTCGGCAACGATGGTTAACAAGGGTCTCGAGGTCATTGAAGCACATTGGTTATTTGGTCTTCGATATGATCAAATTAATGTATTGCTTCACCCAGAGAGTGTTATTCATTCCTATGTGGAATTTGATGACACAAGCATCATCGCACAACTGGGGAATCCGGATATGCGAGTTCCCATTCAATATGCACTGACTTACCCTGACCGCTTGCCATCACCGGCACAGCGCCTGTCTCTTGCTCAAGCTGGGAAATTACATTTCCGTGAGATGGATATGGAACGGTTCCCGTGTTTAAGAATGGCGTATGAGTGTGGTAAAATGGGAGGAACCGCAACAACGGCGTTTAATGCAGCCAACGAGGTTGCTGTAGCCCGTTTCTTGCGTAAAGAGATTTCATTCCTTAAAATAGAAGATATTATTGCTTCTGTGCTGGAAGCACACCACAATGTGGACGAGCCTGATCTGCAGGAGATCGCGCGTTGTGATCAGGAGAGCCGTAAGCTTGCGGCCAGTCTGTAATCTCTTTTTTCATAACAAATTGGAAGAAGTGATTCTCTTGTGCGGCATCAGAGAATAATGATAATCTAGAGGGACAGACTGCGGTATGTGCCGTGAAGGAGGATGGATAGGGATTGGAAACCATACAAGTGGTATTTCTAACGGTGCTCATGTTCTTTGTCATCGTGACGGTTCATGAATGGGGGCATTATTATTTTGCCAAACGCGCCGGTATTCTTGTACGGGAGTTTGCGATCGGTTTTGGTCCCAAATTGTTCTCATATAAAAGAAACGAGACCCAGTTTACATTGCGTTTGTTGCCTTTTGGTGGATATGCACGAATGGCAGGGGAAGATCCGGAACTGGTAGAGATCCAGGAAGGACAGACCATCGCGGTAAGATCAGCGGATGACCAGGTGAAGATGATCTATCTGGATCAGTTGGATAACCGTAAAAATGTAATACGTGGTGAAGTCATCTCCATTGATATGGAGAGAGCGCTGAAGCTTCAACTCGATGTAGATGGAGAGATTCAGGAGTATCGTATTCATCCTCAAGCAATGTTGGTAAGTCGTGGTAAACAAACGCAGATTGCACCGAAAGATCGTCAATTCGGCAGCAAAACCGTTGGACAGCGTGCATTGGCTATTTTTGCGGGACCTCTGATGAACTTTATCTTGGCCTTTGTGCTGTTTGCTGTATATGCGCAGATGGCAGGAGTTCCGGTGGAAAACCCGAAAAATCTTCAAATTGGTGAAGTGCTTGAAGGTGGGGCAGCCGATCAGGCGAACCTGCAAAAGGGCGATATTATTGAGACGATCAATGGTACTGTTATTGGTACGGATTCACAAAAAATGGTGTCGATGATTGCCGATTCCAAAGACAAGCCGATGGAATGGACGCTGCGCCGGGGTTCGGATACGTTTAATATAACGATTACTCCACGTGCTGTAGAAGGACAAGAGGGCGGTAAAGTGGGAATCGTACCTACGTTACCAACCCGATCTGTTGGATTTGTAGAGACATTTAAAGTCTCAGGCGTGGCCATGGTTGATACAACCAAAATAATATTTGAAGGTTTTAAACATCTGATCAATCAATTCAACATGGATGATATTGGTGGCCCAGTTCGTACATTTGAAGTGACAGGGCAGATTGCTAAACAAGGGATTGAACAGTTAACGAGATGGGCAGCAATTTTGAGTCTGTACCTTGGGATTTTCAACCTGCTACCAATACCTGCATTGGACGGCAGCCGTCTGGTATTTTTGGGAATTGAAGCGCTGCGCGGCAGACCTGTTGATCCCAATCGCGAAGGCATGGTGCATTTCATCGGATTTGCGATGTTGTTTGTGTTGATGCTGGCAGTAACATACAATGATATATTACGTTTAATTAACGGATAATTACGGTTGGACTATGCTCTGGACATTCAGAGATAGTCGTTATGGGAGGACGCTGGAGTCTTATGTCAAAGGAAAATGATAAACAGTTTGTGACTGAAATCACACCACAGGGTGAGGATTTCTCACGCTGGTACATTGATGTTATCAAAAAAGCTGATCTCATGGACTATGCACCCGTACGCGGTTGTATTGTGTTCAAACCAGACGGATTTGAAATCTGGGAACATATTAAGGATGAGTTGGATCGTCGTTTCCGGGAAACGGGTCATCGCAACGCATACTTCCCGATGTTCATTCCTGAGAGCTTCTTTCAAAAGGAAAAAGAGCACGTGGAAGGTTTCAACCCTGAATTACCATGGGTTACGGAAGCTGGCGGAGAGAAACTGGAAGAACGTCTGGCAATCCGTCCTACATCCGAAACGATTATTGGTCACATGTATTCCAAGTGGATTCAGTCTTATCGGGATCTTCCGGTACTGATCAACCAGTGGGCTAACGTAGTTCGTTGGGAAAAAAGAACGTTGCCTTTCCTTCGCACAACTGAGTTCCTGTGGCAGGAAGGTCATACAGCGCATGAGACGGAAGAAGAAGCACGTGAAGAAACGATGAAAATGCTTGAGATTTATCGCGAAGTGGTTGAGGAATACTTGGCTATTCCTGTAATTGTGGGTCAGAAAACCAAGTCCGAGAAGTTTGCGGGTGCGGTGGATACGTACTCGATCGAAGCCATGATGAAGGATGGACGTGCAGTACAAGCAGGTACATCTCACTATATGGGGACGAACTTTGCAAAAGCATTTGAAATCCAGTATCTTAGCCGGAATAATGTGCTCGAGCTGGCTTACACTACTTCATGGGGAGTAAGCACACGTTTGATCGGTGCATTAATTATGGTTCACGGAGATGACCGTGGTCTCGTACTTCCTCCTAAAGTCGCACCAACGCAAGTGGTCATGATTCCAATTGGACCTCCGAAAACGCGTGATGCTGTTGTTGGGCGTGCAGATGAGTTGTTCACTGAGTTGAAAAAAGCTGGAGTTCGTGTGAAAATGGATGATCGCAGCGATGTTCGCCCAGGTTGGAAATTCAATGAATACGAGATGCGCGGTGTTCCGATTCGTCTGGAGATTGGTCCACGTGATATGGAAAATGGCGTTTGTGTACTCGTATCACGGATCACAGGTGAGAAGAAAGTGGTAGAACAAGCGAACCTGGTAGAAGAGATCCAGGCTATGTTGACACAGATTCAGGTAGATATGTTAGAGCGTGCTCGCACATTTATGTCGGATAACTTCTACTCCGTGGATACACTCGATGAGATGAAAGAACTGATGGAAAATAAACGCGGGTTTACACTGGCCGGATGGTGCGGTTCAGAAGCTTGCGAAGATAAAGTAAGAGAAGTCACAGGTGCAACAAGCCGGAACATTCCGTTCCAGCCTGCGGAAGAAAAGCATACGTGCCTGGCTTGTGGTGAACAGGCAGAACACACGGTTGTGTTTGCAAGAGCATACTAAGTCAGGATCACTTGACGAAAAGCACTTATTCACCGTTTAAGTAATGAATGGAGAGCTTCTGTCGGATAAAATGAGTCGGTGCGAGTTCGGATCGGTGACATTTTTGAATGCAGGGGCTTTTCATGCTTTAAGGGGGTACAAGGAGGAACACGATGAGCGGATTCGAGGAGAAAAGAAAACGGTTTGAGTTGTTGATGAAACAGGCAGAGCTTCCGGCTGGTCTGTTAGAGCCCTATTTTTTGGATGGATGGATTGAACAAGTAGAGACCAATCGAAGTAATCGGGAATGGAATATTCTGATTGCAAAGGATACGTTGGTACCCGCTCCAATCTATCGCACATTTTGCCTGCATATTCAAGAGAAGATGAATCATATCGCCAAAATTTCATTTGGCTTCAAATACACGGACCAAGTACAAAATGGTGATATCGTCAGTGAATATTGGAATCTGTTTCTGGAGTGGGTTACCCGTGAGATTCCATCTGTAAATGGTTGGATGAACCGGACAACCTTTGAATGTGAAGAGGATCTCCTACAACTGACAATGAGTGATGCAACGTCGATGGAATTGGCCCGTAAGAAACAGATTGATCAAGCTATTACAAAATTCTATGACAAATACTTTCATCTACCTCTTCGCATCAAGATGCAAGTGGGTGAAGTGGGAAGTAATAAAGAGGCCATGGAACAGTTCCAGGCCCAAAAACGTGTAGAAGAACTTGAGGTCATCGAGAAGATGATGAGTGAAGTGGACACAGAAATCCCGGTGGATGAGGAGCAGGGTGATCTGCGTTTGCAAATGGGTTATGACATCAAGGAGCCAGCAGTACCCATGCAGGAAATCCAGGATGAAGAGAAAAAGGTCACGCTTCAAGGTTCGGTGTTTGGACTGGATCGTAAAGAATTGCGAAACGGAAATACGTTGTTTACCTTCTACCTGACCGACTTCACGGACTCCATGCAAATGAAGATGTTTGCCAAAACAAAAGAGGACGTTAAAATTCTTAGTTTGTTGGCTAACGGTAAATGGGTAAAAGTGCGTGGTCGTGTAGAATATGACCGGTTTATGCAAATTCCTGAACTCGCCATGATTCCATCGGATCTGATTGAAGTTAAAGCACCGCCGTCTCGCAAAGATAATGCACCAGAGAAACGGGTGGAGTTCCATTTGCACTCTACGATGAGTACGATGGATGCTGTAACTTCAATCGACAAATACGTGAAAATGGCAGCAGAGTGGGGACATAAGGCGATTGCTGTGAGTGATCATGGTGGGGTGCAGGTATATCCCGAGGCTTCCAAGGCTGCTAAGAAAAACGGAATTAAAATGATCTACGGCCTTGAGGCCAATGTCGTGAATGACTCTGTTGCCGTTGTAATGGCTCCTCAGCCATTGGATCTCCAAACAGCAACATACATCGTATTTGATATCGAGACCACAGGTCTGTCGGTAACACAGAACAAAATCATTGAGATTGCAGCAGTGAAGATGCAAGATGGCAAAGAAATCGACCGGTTTGCAACGTTTGTGAATCCGCATGAACGCATTCCCTACAACATTCAGCAGTTGACTAATATCAATGATGACATGGTAAAAGACGCACCTGAACTGGAGCCTGTTATCCGTGATTTTGTGCAGTTTGCTGGTGATGGTGTGCTTGTTGCGCATAATGCACGTTTTGACATGGGCTTTATCCAGGCTTCCCTGAAGCAAATTGGATTGCCAGAACTTCCTAACCCAGTCCTTGACACATTGGAACTGGCGCGATTGCTATTTCCAAAAAATAAGAACCACCGTCTGAATACGATGGCGGATAAATATAAGGTTGGACTCGAAAGTCATCACCGTGCCATTGATGATACGGTTGCACTCGCGGGTATACTGATCGGTTTATTAAATGATGCTGCTCAGATGAAAGGGTTAACGAGGCTTGATCGCTTGAACGATTATGTAGGTGTCGACTTGTCGAATACAAGACCTTTCCATTGTGGAATCTATGCATTGAATGATGTCGGTAAGAAAAATCTATACAAGCTGGTATCTCTCTCTCATACGGAACATTTCAAGCGGGTACCGTGCATTCCCAAATCGAAACTGATTAATTTGCGTGAAGGCCTTGTTATTATATCGGGCTGTGAAAAAGGTGAGTTTTTCGAAGCGGTGCTTAACAAATCACTCGAAGAAGCGGAAGAGATCGCTGTGTTCTATGACATATTGGAGATTCAACCACTTACCATGTATATGCATTTGGTGGATAAAGGGTTGGTGGCTACACCCGAAGAAATCAAAACAGCGATCCGTAAAGTCATTGATATAGGCGCAAAACTTAATAAACCGGTCATAGCCACAGGTAACGTGCACTATTTGGAACCGCGTGACAAGTTATATCGGGATATCACCATTCACGGAATTACAGGTTTTAGTCCACTCAAAGATCAACGTAAACCGGATGCACATTTCAGAACGACAGAGGAAATGCTGGAAGAGTTCCAGTTCCTGGGCCAAGATAAAGCTTACGAAGTCGTTGTTACAAATACGGTGGAGTTATCTGACCGATTTGAGGAAATTAAGTTATTCCCGGACAAACTGTTTACTCCAATTCTGGAAGGTGCGGACGAAGAAATCCGTAATACCTGCTATGACACTGCCAAGTCTATCTATGGCGAGGAATTACCAGAAGTAATCGTGGCACGACTAGAGAAAGAGCTCATTCCAATTATTAAATATGGTTTTTCTGCCAACTATCTGATCTCGGAACGCTTGGTTAAAAAATCGAATCAGGATGGTTATCTCGTAGGTTCGCGGGGATCGGTAGGCTCCTCTGTTGTTGCTACATTTTTGGGTATATCCGAGGTTAATCCACTACCTGCTCATTATATTTGTGTGAATTCAGAATGCAAACACAGCGAGTGGTTCCTGGACGGCAGTGTTCGGAGTGGATTTGACCTTCCAGAGAAAGAGTGTCCGGATTGTGGTGGCACACTTAAAGGAGAAGGCCAGGATATTCCGTTTGAGACCTTCCTTGGATTTAAAGGGGATAAAGTTCCCGATATTGACTTGAACTTCTCTGGTGATTATCAGCCTCATGCTCATAACTATACGAAAGTACTATTTAGTGAGAAGAGTGTTTTCCGTGCGGGGACCATCGGTACGGTGGCCGAGAAAACAGCATTTGGTTTTGCCAAGAAGTACGAGGAACATCATCAGAAGAAATGGCGTGGAGCTGAATTGAATCGTTTGGCCTCTGGCTGTACTGGGGTGAAACGGAGTACTGGTCAGCATCCCGGTGGTATTGTCGTAGTACCTGATTATATCGAGGTCGAAGACGTTACACCTGTTCAGTTTCCGGCTGACGACGTTAATGCGGAGTGGAAAACGACACACTTTGATTATCATGCTTTTGAAGAAAACTTGCTGAAACTTGATATTCTGGGGCACGATGATCCAACTATGATGCGGATGTTGCAGGATTTGACAGGTGTCGATCCAACAACCATTCCGATGAATGATCCGAAAGTCATGAGCATGTTTAACTCAACCGAAGCTTTGGGTGTTACACCGGAACAGATTAGGTCGCCAGTCGCGACGTTTGGCGTGCCGGAGATGGGAACGAAGTTTGTACGTCAGATGCTTGTTGAATCCCAGCCGACGTCTTTTGCCGATTTACTGCAGATTTCCGGATTGTCCCATGGTACAGGGGTATGGCTTGGAAACGCTCAGGATCTGATTAAGAACGGAACGTGTAACATTAAGACGGTAATTGGTTGTCGGGATGATATCATGTTATTTCTGATCTATAAAACGGGAATGGACGCAAGTCTGGCATTTAAGATTACCGAGAGTGTTCGTAAAGGACGGGGTCTGCCACAGGAATGGATTGACGAGATGAAGAATTGTAAAGTGCCTCAATGGTACATTGATTCATGCCTCAAAATCCAGTACATGTTCCCGAAGGCTCACGCGGCCGCTTATGTTATTTCGGCAGTACGTACGGCGTTCTTCAAGCTGTATCATCCGATTGAATATTACGCAACTTACTTTACTGTTCGGGCTGATGAGATTGATATCGAACTGATGTGTCAGGGATATGACGCGATCTATCGCAAAATTACGGAAATTGAGCAATTAGGTTTCCAGGCACCTCCAAAAGAGAAAAACATGTTACCTGTCCTGGAAATGGGTCTGGAAATGGCAGCACGCGGATTCTCGCTGAAATCCATTGACTTATACCGTTCAGAAGCGACAAAGTTCATCGTTGACGGAAAATCACTAATCCCTCCATTTTCGGCGTTGGCAGGAATCGGGGATAATGCTGCTCGCAATATTGCTGCAGCACGAGATCATGGTGAGTTTCTATCCGTTGAGGACTTCCAGCAGAAGTCGAAAGCAAGTAAGACCATTGTTGAACTCCTGTCGAATATGGGATGTTTCCGTGGCTTGCCAGAGAGCAATCAGCTTTCCCTTTTCTAGGATTGAATTTGGATCTAACCATAGCGATTGTTGGGGGAACGTAATTTTTCCTTCATTAGTAAGTAAACTGCCTGAAGCATCGCTTACTTGTCACTATTACCAGACTATGTTATAATTTTTGAAGTGAACGAGATAGTACGAATTTCTAAAGAGTGGGGAAACCCACTCTTTAGTCTTTGGTATACAAGAATCTTGGGTATTGAATAATCTGCCAGTGCATTTTTGCTGGTGTAACCTAAGTTGGAGGTTATTGGTTTTGAGCACAACGAACATTAAATCTACCGTGGAAGAAATGATCCAACCCTACTTGAACGAACAAGGCTTCGAGCTGGTTGACATCGAATACGTCAAAGAAGGCAACAACTGGTTTTTACGGGTGTATGTCGACAAAGAGGGTGGCATCGACATCGACGATTGTGTCTTGATCAGCGAAAAGCTGAGCGCCAAGCTGGATGAGAACGATCCGATACCAACCATCTATTTCCTTGAAGTGTCTTCTCCCGGTGCGGAGCGTCCACTGAAAAAACCTGAGGACGTTACCAAAGCTGTAGGCAAAAATGTTTTTGTTACAACCTACGAGCCGGTGAACGGATTGAAGGAATTTGAAGGCAAGCTGCTTTCCTTTGATGACGAGGAACTCGTGATCGAAGCAGGCAAAAAACAGCATGCCATTTCTTATGATAAGGTTGCCAGTGCGCGCCTAGCTATTTTGTTTTAAGTGCCTTGTTCACTTTATTAATGAAAAAGACACATCTCACGATAACGGCAAGGTGCTCATGAGTTCAGAGCCTTTCGCCGTTTTACGTATGAGATGCCATGTTTGAAAGGGGGATCAACATTCATGAGTACGGATTTTATTGAAGCAATGAATGAATTGGAACGGGAAAAAGGGATCAGCAAGGATGTGCTGTTTGAAGCGATCGAGGCTGCACTAATTTCCAGCTACAAGCGGAATTTCAACACGGCCCAGAATGTGCGTGTTGACATGAACCGCAATACGGGAGTTATTCGGGTGTATGCCCGCAAATTGATCGTGGAAGAAGTCCTGGATTCACGTACCGAAATTTCATTGCCTGCTGCACGAGAAATCAACCCACACTTCCAGCTGGAAGATATTGCGGAGATTGAAGTTACGCCGCGTGATTTCGGACGTATCGCCGCACAAACTGCCAAACAGGTAGTGACCCAGCGGATTCGTGAAGCCGAACGCGGCCTGATCTACAACGCTTTCGTAGATAAGGAAGAAGATATCGTTACGGGAGTGGTGCAGCGTCAGGATTTGCGCAATATCTACATCGATCTGGGCAAAATCGAAGCGGCTTTACCGCTGACCGAATTGATGCCGAACGAGAAGTTTGTTCATGGTGACCGTATTAAGGCGTATATCACCAAGGTCGAGAATACGACGAAAGGGCCGCAAATCATTTTGTCCCGTACCCATCCGGGCCTCTTGAAACGTCTCTTTGAACTGGAAGTGCCTGAGATCTTTGACGGTGTAGTTGAAATTCGCTCCGTCGCTCGCGAAGCAGGGTTCCGCTCCAAGATTGCCGTTCATTCCCGCAACGAGGAAGTTGATCCAGTTGGATCTTGTGTAGGTCCTAAGGGAATACGCGTGCAGACCATTGTGGGTGAGCTGCGCGGTGAAAAAATCGACATCGTTCGTTTCTCCGATCAGGTAGACGAATATGTTGCTAATGCACTGAGTCCTTCCAAAGTATTGGAAGTTCATGTATTTGAGGAAGAAAAGATGGCTCGGGTTATCGTTCCGGACTATCAACTGTCGCTTGCAATTGGTATCAAAGGCCAAAATGCCAGATTAGCAGCCAAATTAACCGGCTGGAAAATCGACATTAAGAGCGAGAGCCAGGCGGAACAGGAATTCGGCAGAGAAAAAGATTCTTCTTCTGAAATGCATCAGGATTCCGTCTCCGTCGACTAAAGTAAAGTACGGGGGGCGCTGACGTATGAAACCAAAAAAAGTGCCGCTGCGCAAATGTGTGGCATGCCAAGAAATGATGCCCAAAAAGCAGCTGATTCGCATTGTTAAAACGCCAGAGGATGAAGTGCTGATCGATTTGACTGGCAAAAAATCCGGACGTGGTGCCTATTTATGCGGCAAAGAGTCCTGTTTTAAGCTCGCACTCAAAAACCGGGCTTTGGATCGGGCGTTAAAAGGCAAAGTCTCACCTGAAATTTACGAGCAATTAGCAGCTGACTTCATTGCGGTTGAGGATGAATTCAAAGCGGCACAGGAGCGTGAACATGACTAATATTAAAACGCTGTCTTATTTGGGACTCTCTATGCGTGCAGGTAAACTTGTAACAGGTGAAGAAATTGTACTTAAAGCGATCCGTTCTTCCGAAGCTAAAATGGTTATTGTTGCGGGTGACGCCTCAGCCAATACACAAAAGAAATTTCGCGATAAATGCGGAACTTATAAGGTTCCTCTGTTGATCGGATTTGACCGGGATAGTCTGGGTTCAAGTATCGGTAAAGATACGCGTGTTGTTCTTGCAGTAACGGATCGAGGGTTTGCAAAAATGATCTCCAAGCAAGTCGGTATAATGTCGGAGGTGGAGTATATTGAGTAAACAGGAAAACAAGGACAAATTGCGAGTTTATGAATATGCGAAGTCCCTTAATATGAGTAGTAAAGAAATTATAACCATTCTTAAAAAGCTGGAAATTCCCGTAAACAATCATATGAGTGTCATGGAGAATGGTTCAGTCGGTAAGGTGGAACAATTTTTTAAAGATATAAAATCCACTGCTGCTTCGAAACAAGGCAACGATACAAAACCAGTTGCTACTTCGGCGGTGCGCAGTGACAAAACAGTGGACAGCAACAAACCGGCCGGCGGAGTGAACACGCCGATTAGTAGCAACCCATCCGGTAGTCCCGTACAAACAAAAATACAACAGGAAAAGCAGGTAGGTATGAACAATAGACCAAATTCCAACAATAACAATGGCACTCAAAGACCCAGCGGCCAAGACAGTCGCAACAGAACGAACTCTTCCCAAGGCTCAAGCCAAGGGGGACAATCAAGTAACCGTCCAAGACCAGCTCAAAGTGGACAAAGCAGTACTGCATCCCGTCCGCAAGGTACGGGACAACGTCCAAACAGCAGTGGTGGCGGTCAAGCAAGACCTTCAGGACCTAACACTGGTGGAAACACCGGTACTGGCGGCAACCGTAGTGGTGGCCAAGGTCAGAGCCAAGGACAAGGTCAACGTAGAAGCGGCCCAGGTGGTACTACAGGCAGCAACAACAACAATAGTGGTAACCGCTCGAACAGCGGTGGCGGTGGACGTCGTTATGATGACAACCGTGGCGGCAACTTCCGTGGTAACCGTGGTGGCAAGAACAACCGCAACAGAAATCAGCAACAGTACCAACAACGTGAGAAAATTGATAACACACCTAAGAAAATTATCGTTCGTGGTGATATGACCGTTGGTGAAACAGCGAAGTTGCTCCATAAGGATGCTTCCGAAGTTATCAAAAAGCTCATCGCTATGGGTGTTATGGCAACAATCAACCAAGAGCTTGATATCGAAACGATCCTTCTGCTTTCAGGTGAATTCGGTGTTGAGGTTGAAGTGAAGATTGTGCTTGAAGATGACCGTTTCGAAACACTGGAAGAGAATGATGATGCTGCTGACTTGCAGGCTCGTCCACCAGTAGTTACGATCATGGGGCACGTTGACCATGGTAAAACAACATTGCTGGATGCGATTCGTTCCACGAATGTATCCGATGGTGAAGCAGGCGGAATCACGCAGCACATCGGTGCATATCAAGTTGAGATTAACAACAAAAAGATCACGTTCCTGGATACTCCGGGTCACGAAGCATTTACAGCGATGCGTGCACGGGGCGCACAGGTTACGGATATGACGATTATTGTCGTAGCTGCGGATGATGGTGTTATGCCACAAACGATTGAGGCGATTAACCACGCCAAAGCTGCTGGGCTTCCAATTATCGTTGCTGTCAACAAAATTGACAAGCCGGGCGCTGATCCGGATAAAGTGAAACAAGAATTAACCAGCTATGAACTCGTTCCGGAAGAGTGGGGCGGAGATACCATCTTTGTTAACGTGTCAGCGAAACAAAGAATGGGTCTGGAAGGTCTGCTTGAAATGATTCTGCTCGTTGCAGAAGTGAACGAATACAAAGCGAACCCGGACAAACGTGCCCGTGGTACAGTGATTGAAGCCGAGCTGGATAAAGGACGTGGCCCAGTTGCACGTATCCTCGTACAGCACGGTACATTGAAAGTCGGCGATGCTTTCGTTGCAGGTAACTGCTTCGGTCGTGTTCGTGCGATGGTCAATGACAAAGGTCGCAAATTGAAAGAAGCTGGACCTTCAACACCTGTAGAAATCACAGGTCTGACTGAAGTTCCAGGTGCGGGAGATCCATTCATGGTGTTTGAAGATGAGCGCAAAGCGCGTTCCATCGCTGACAAACGTTCGATCACGCAACGTGAATCCGATCTGGGTACACATACTCGTGTGACGTTGGACGATCTGTTCCAGCACATCAAAGATGGCGAGATCAAAGATCTGAACGTAATCATCAAAGGTGACGTACAAGGTTCGGTTGAAGCATTAAAAGGTTCTCTTGCGAAGATCGAAGTTGAAGGTGTACGCGTGAAAATCATTCATAGCGGCGCTGGTGCAATCACAGAATCCGACATCATTTTGGCTGCAGCATCCAATGCTATCGTGATCGGTTTCAACGTTCGTCCTGATAACCAGGCGAAATCAACTGCAGATCAAGAGCAAGTAGACATTCGTCTGCATCGCGTGATCTACAGTGTTATCGAAGAAATTGAACAAGCGATGAAAGGTATGCTTGATCCGATCTACAAAGAAAAAGTTATCGGTCATGCTGAAGTTCGGAGCACGTTCTCCATCAGTAAAGTGGGTACCATCGCTGGTTGTATGGTTACCTCGGGTAAAATTACGCGTTCTGCGGAAGCACGCCTGATTCGTGATGGCATTGTCCTTTACGAAGGTAAGCTGGATTCCCTGAAACGTTATAAAGATGATGCCAAAGAAGTAGCACAAGGTTACGAGTGCGGTATCACACTTGATAAATATAATGATCTCAAAGAAGGCGACGTTATCGAAGCTTTCATTATGGAGACAGTACAACGATAAGCAAGGAAGCATGAGGTGAACAACGATGGCTAAGATTCGTACAGGTAGAGTGGGCGAGCAGATCAAGAAAGAAATAAGTCTGCTCATCCAGTCTGAACTGAAAGATCCACGTATCGGCTTTATTACGGTAACGGGAGTCGAAGTGACAGGAGACTTGTCGCAAGCCAAAGTTTATCTGAGTGTCTTCGGTGAGCAGGAACAAAAAGATAACACGCTCAAAGCTCTGGCAAAAGCAAATGGATTTTTGCGTTCCGAGCTGGGCAAACGTATCCGGTTCCGGCATGTTCCCGAGTTGATATTCAAGATTGACGAATCCATCGCTTATGGCAGCCGAATTGAGAAGCTGCTTGGCGATATTGGTTCCGACAAGAACGAATCCCAGTAACAGAATAGAGGAGACGGCAATGCACACTTATGAACAGGCGCTCCAGGCCGGAAAGCAATTTCTGCTGGAGCATGATGATTACCTGGTCGTGTCGCATGTACAGCCGGACGGTGACGCAGTCAGCTCGACGGTAACGGTGGGCTGGCTGCTGTCATGTCTGGGTAAGACATTCACGATGATTAATGAAGGTGAAATCCCCGGGCGCATGCAATTTTTGTGGGAAGCAGACAACATTGTGAACATGACCGAACAACCACCGCAGCGAAAATATAAAGCTGTTATCTGTGTGGATTGTGCAGACTTTGCCAGAGTAGGTTTGACACGTCATTATTTCGAAGAAGATGCTGTTATTTTGAATATTGATCATCACCCTACAAATGGCGCTTATGGTACAGTTAACATCATTAAGTCAGATGCTGCTGCAACGGCTGAAATTTTGTTCGATTTTCTTAACCTCTTCCAAGTAACATGGGATAAAGATGTTGCGACGGCAGTTTATACAGGATTGCTTACGGATACAGGTGGATTCCGCTATGCCAACACCAGCCCAAATGTAATGACAACGGCCTCCAGACTGCTTGAACATGGCGTGGATGGACCCTATCTCGCTCAGACCTTGTTGGAGCAGGTGACTCTTCCGCAAGTTCGGATTTTGAATCAGGCACTATCAAGCCTGCAGATGACAGATGATGGAAAGATAGCCTGGGTTGTTATTACACCAGATGATATGGTGGCTTGTGGAGCAGCTAATGAAGATCTTGAAGGGGTAGTGAACTATCCGCGCAACATTCAGGGCGTGGAAGTTGGTATCTTTTTCAAAGTCATCAACGAGAATGCAGTCAAGGTTTCTTTGCGTTCAGCTGGCAAGATTGATGTTGCTGTACTAGCACAGACCTTTGGCGGAGGCGGGCATGTGCTCGCAGCCGGATGTCGTCTGGAAGGCAGACTTGATGATATTGTCGCAAAAGTACTGAAGCAGGTGAATTCACAATGGTAAAGCCATTTGAAGGTGTACTACCGGTATATAAACCGGCGGGATTTACTTCTCATGATGTTGTAGCCAAAATGCGTCGCATTCTCAAAATGAAGCGCATTGGGCATACGGGCACACTTGACCCACAAGTTACAGGCGTTCTGCCTCTCTGTCTTGGACGGGCGACACGTGTGGTGGAGTACATGCAGGAGCTTCCGAAGGAATATCTGGCTACGCTCAGATTGGGACTGTCTACTGACACAGAGGATATGACAGGGGAAGTCACTGAGCGGGCTGAAACGACTGTGGAAGTAACACAGGAACAGGTTCAACAGGTGCTTGAGCAGTTTCTGGGCACCATCTCTCAGGTACCACCTATGTATTCTGCGGTAAAGGTAGACGGCAAACGTCTTTATGAGCTTGCTCGTGAAGGTAAGACGGTAGAGCGTAAGAGCCGTGAGGTCACAATCTATGAGCTCGAACTTACAGGGATTGAGACTCAGGGTGAGACCACCGATATATCCTTCCGGGCCTTATGTTCAAAAGGTACCTATATTCGGACATTGTGTGTAGACATTGGCCGGCAACTCGGATATCCATCGACCATGGTTCAACTGGAGCGTACGATATCGGCAGGTATCTCTGCAGATCGTTGTCTTCGTATTGAAGAAGTGGAACAACTTATGGCTGACGGGACTTTGGCGGAGGCGCTGATTCCTGTTGACGAGGCTATTGCTTCAATTCCGGCTCACAAGGTTGGAGAAGAACAGGCCACAGGAGCACTTCAAGGTCAGAAACTGTCTGCGCGTCTTCTGGAACCGCCTGTAGAGCAACCTGGTTTATTGCGGTTGTATGCTCAGGATGGTACGTTTCTGGGGATATTTGAACGGGATGAACTAAAACCAACGGTGAGGGCAGTTAAAGTCTTTTTGCCGGAATAAAGAGGTTTCGGGCTTGGAGTTGTGGTGATGCTCAAGCTTGGCCTATCTAGTGAAATGCAGGTGAATGATTGTGAAAACCGTAATGCTAACCTATCCGCAGACGTTACATTCGACTGAGCTGAGCACACTGCCCCAAGTGCTTGCGATTGGTCAATTCGACGGACTGCATCTCGGACATGCAAGTGTCATTTTATCAGCTGTCCGCATTGCGCGGGAAACGGGCATGCAGGCAGCGGTCATGACCTTTCATCCACATCCGAAGGAAGTTATGCGCAAAGGGGATTACGAGGGTTATTTAACTCCCTTGAGAGATAAAGAAGACATCTTGGCAGGAATGGGCGTTGATGTACTCTATGTGGTGGAGTTCAATGAAGATTTCTCACGGTTGATGCCGCAACAATTCGTACACGACCTGTTGATTCCTCTTCAGACAAGAACAGCGGTGGTGGGTTTTGACTTCCGTTTTGGTCACAAGGGTGCAGGGGACGAACAACTTCTTCGTACTTTGGGAGAAGGAGAGATGACGGTGGAAACCGTTCCTCCTTTCTTGCTGAATGGTGAAAAAGTGAGCAGTTCTCTTATTCGTGGCCTGTTGAAGCGTGGGGAGATGGATGAGGCCAGTCAGTGGCTTGGCCGACCTTACAGCATCAGAGGAACCGTCATTCACGGGGAGAAGCGTGGACGAACGATTGGATTTCCTACAGCCAACCTTGAACTCACGGATCATTACGTTACCCCGTCGAAGGGTGTTTACGCTGTTCGTGTGCAGTATGGCGAACAGGAACTGCATGGCGTAATGAATCTCGGTGTGAAACCTACGTTTCACGAAAGCGGGATGAAACCTACGTTCGAAGTGCATCTGCTTGATTTTGATGGACACTTATATGACCAGGAACTAAAGGTTGAGCTCGTTCACTATATTCGTGCAGAACGAAAGTTTGACTCCATTGATGCATTAATTAGCCAGATTCGTGAAGATGCATTAACTGCCGGTCGCTTGTTATCTTAAAGGTTCAGGATTAAATGCATGTTTACATTTACTTTAACTAGGCAATTATGATATACTGTACTACGTTGTCCAATGAGACAACATTAACCTTGGCTTGGTTGCTTGCTCTCACCGGCGGTGACGAGGCTAATGGCGATTATATTGAAGGAGGTGAACAGGATGGCATTGACTCAAGAACGTAAACAACAACTGATCGACGAGCACAAAACTCACGAGTCCGATACAGGATCTCCAGAGGTGCAAGTTGCTATCCTTACGGAAAACATCACAAGTTTGACAGACCACTTGCGTACGCACAAGAAAGACCACCACTCACGTCGTGGACTTTTGAAAATGGTAGGTCAACGTCGTAAGCTTTTGGCTTACGTGAAAAACAAAGATGTTAAACGTTACAGCGCACTGATCGAAAAACTCGGATTGCGTCGTTAATTATCGTACATGTTTTCAAAACCAACCTGGCTGTTATCCGTCATTCTTTTGTCTAAAAGGACAAGCGGAACTTACAGCCGGGTTGTTTTGTAGATGAACATGTTGCCATATATTTGTAGATGGGGCTCCGTGAGGAGCTTTTGTTGTGCAGGTTAGCATGTTGAAAGTTCCATACATAGCTAATGAATGCAGGACAAGCAGGAAATACTGTGAATATGCAGAATCCATTGAATTAGGAACGAATAAAAGGAGGGGTTTCATGGAACAGCGTGTTGAAATGCAGCTTGGTGGAAGAAAGCTTACGCTTGAGACCGGGCGTTTGGCCAAGCAGGCTAATGCTGCCGTTAAGGTAACATACGGGGATACCGTGGTATTGTGTACCGTGACAGCATCAAGTGAGCCGAAAGATCTGGACTTTTTCCCATTAACGGTGAACTATGAAGAAAGATTGTACGCCGTAGGTAAAATCCCGGGTGGATTTATTAAACGTGAAGGCAGACCAAGTGAGAAAGCGATTCTTTCGAGCCGTCTGACGGACCGTCCGATTCGTCCTTTGTTCCCTGAAGGCTTCCGTAATGATGTACAAGTTCTGAATATCGTTATGAGTGTGGATCAGGATTGCGAACCGCAAATCGCTGCAATGATTGGTACATCAGCAGCATTGAGCATTTCGGATGTTCCATTCAGCGGACCGATTGGTGGCGTGAAAGTTGGACGTATTGATGGCGAGTTCATCATTAACCCAACGATTGCACAGCTTGAAGTCAGTGATATTGAACTGGTCGTTGCAGGAACCAAAAATGCCATCATGATGGTTGAGGCCGAAGCAAACGAAGTGCCGGAAGAAGTGATGCTCGAAGCAATCATGTTTGGACATGATGAGATCCAAAATATTATTGCTGTAATCGAACAACTTGTGCAAGTTGCTGGAAAAGAAAAAATGGCTGTTAAGTTGCGTACCGTTAATGCTGAAGTTAACAGCAGTGTGCGTGAATTCGCCAGCGCTCGTCTGGTCGAAGCGGTTAAAATCGCCGAGAAGCATTCTCGTCAAGATGCAATCGATGTAGTGAATGACGAAACCGTTGCTCACTTTGAAGAGAAATATATTGAAAGTCCGGAATTGCTCAAAGACGTGAAGGAAGTTCTGCACGATATCGTCAAAGAAGAAGTGCGTCGTCTGATCACGCATGATAAAGTTCGTCCGGATGGACGTGGACTTGCTGAAATTCGCCCAATTGAATGTGATACATCTCTGCTGCCACGTGCACATGGTACAGGACTGTTTACGCGCGGTCAAACGCAAGCACTTAGCGTTTGTACACTTGGTGCACTGGGTGATGTTCAGATTTTGGACGGAATCAGTCTTGAAGAAACAAAACGATTCATGCATCACTATAACTTCCCGCCATTCAGCGTAGGTGAAGCGCGCCCATTGCGTGCTCCAGGTCGTCGCGAAATCGGACATGGTGCTCTGGGTGAGCGCGCTCTTTCCAAAGTGATCCCTTCCGAAACAGATTTCCCGTACACGATTCGTTTGGTATCTGAAGTTCTGGAATCCAACGGCTCATCATCTCAGGCAAGTATCTGTGCCAGCACTTTAGCTATGATGGATGCAGGTGTTCCAATCAAAGCTCCGGTTGCGGGTGTGGCTATGGGTCTGATCAAAGATGGTGATCATGTATCCATTCTGAGTGATATTCAGGGTATGGAAGATCACCTGGGTGACATGGACTTCAAGGTAGCAGGAACACCAGAAGGCGTAACCGCGATTCAAATGGACATTAAAATTGATGGTATTAATCGTCAAATTTTGTCTGATGCATTGGCACAGGCCAAAGAAGGTCGTATGCACATTTTGGGCAAAATGAACGAAATTTTGAAAACTCCACGTGAGCAGTTATCACAATATGCGCCTAAAATTACAACGATGCATATCAATCCGGACAAAATCCGTGATGTGATCGGTGCAGGTGGTAAAATTATCAATAAAATCATCGAAGAAACCGGTGTTAAAATTGATATTGAACAGGATGGACGTGTCTTTATCGCTTCTTCTAACCAGGAGATGAATGATAAAGCCAAAGCGATCATCGAAGGTATTGTGCGCGAAGTATTGGTCGGCGAGATTTATGTCGGCAAAGTAAAACGCGTAGAGAAATTCGGTGCATTTGTTGAAGTACTTCCGAACAAAGAAGGTCTGGTACACATCTCGCAACTGTCAACTGAACGTGTTGCCAAAGTGGAAGATGTTGTAGCTATCGGTGATTCCATTACGGTAAAAGTAACGGAAATTGACCCACAAGGTCGAATCAACTTGTCCCGTAAAGCAGTTTTGACTGTTGAAGCTCCGGCTCAATCCTAGGATACCGAAGCGACAGGTTATAAATGGATAGATTGAATGAAGAGACAGAATGTGAATTTCTGGCTCTTTTTTTAACGTTTAAATATAATAAGCATGAATGGAACCATGGCTTTCTATTCATAATTTCGCCCTTGTCCTCATATGATGGGGACAAAGACGGCGGGAGGATGGAGCTGTGG
The DNA here is from genome assembly GCF_000316035.1 of Paenibacillus sp. PAMC 26794. Classification (GTDB taxonomy): domain Bacteria; phylum Bacillota; class Bacilli; order Paenibacillales; family Paenibacillaceae; genus Paenibacillus. The sequence goes on along the minus strand of NZ_ANHX01000022.1, from coordinate 91,842 downwards.
GAAACCAATCCAAAAAGCTGGCGGCTGTTCTGGCGGGTGTGACTGCGGTCATATTGATCGGACAAGTTGGCAGTGTACGTACATACATTACGGAGATCCGTGATGGGCCAGGTACAAAAAATGCTTTTGACATGTTTAAGGAGGCAACTGGAGAAGATGCGCTGTTGTCTGCGATTCGGGATAAAGCGGCTGAAACGAAAATTGCTCCGGTAAATGCCAGAGTGGATCGGGTATGGAAAGCGATTCCTGGTTATAATGGCATGGAGATTGATGTGGAAGCGACATACCGGAAGGCGCTGAGTGGAACGTTGAATACCAAAATAGCGTATGTCTACCGTCAGATTGAGCCGGAGATCCAGCTTAAGGATTTGGGTGCACATCCGATCTATCGGGGGAATGCAAACAAACCGATGGTTTCTTTTATGATTAATGTGGCGTGGGGGGACGAATACATTAAACCGATGCTGGATACGCTCGATGCCGAGAAAGTGAAGGCTACTTTTTTTCTGGATGGAAGTTGGTTAAGCAAAAATGTTGAACTGGCCAAAGAAATTCAGAAGCGTGGGCATGAGATGTCCAATCATGCATATTCTCACCCTAATATGAGTCGATTGAGTGCAGAACGGGCCAAGCTGGAAATTAGCAAAACCCAGGATCTGCTCCATAAAACACTGGGCGTAGAGAATCGTTGGTTTGCTCCGCCTTCCGGTGACTTTAATCAGAAGACCGTTGACATTGCTTCATCCATGGGACTGCACACTGTGTTATGGACAGTAGATACTGTGGATTGGCGTAAGCCAAGCCCGGATGCCGTTGTTGCCAAAATCGCTAAAAATACCGAGGCTGGAACGTTAATACTAATGCACCCTACAGCTGCTTCTTCGGGAGCTTTAAAGGGCATGATTCAATCCATACGGGCCAAAGGTCTGGTGCTCGGAACAGTAAGTGAGACGCTGTCTTCTGAACGTGTAAATACCTCTGCGGTTGAGTGAACGTTGTTTTTTTGTTAATATCAAAAAGTTGGAACCAAATGTCGATTTCAATTTCAAGGTTGAGATCAAGGCAATTATAGAGATGTAGGAGGGCCAACCATGAAAAAAATTCAGCTGGGCAATGGCCTCAGAGTTGTCATGGAACAGATACCGACCTGCCGTTCTGTGTCTTTCGGAATATGGGTCAAGACAGGTTCGCGCAATGAGCAACCTGCAAGTAACGGAGTATCACATTTTATTGAACACATGTTATTCAAGGGGACAGATCGTTATGATGCCAAGGCGATTGCGGATCAGTTCGATGCGATTGGCGGTAACGTGAATGCATTCACTTCCAAAGAATACACGTGTTATTATGCTAAAGTGTTGGATGAACATTTGCCGATTGCGGTTGATGTATTGTCTGATATGTTTTTCCGCTCCAAAATGGATGATGGTGAATTGGTCAAGGAGAAAAACGTCATTCTGGAAGAAATCTCGATGTATGAAGATACGCCTGATGATATGGTTCATGATCTGATGGCCTTGGCCGCCTATGGTGAGCATCCACTCGCATACCCAATCCTGGGTACGGAAGAACGTCTCAAAGCGATGGATTCCAGCCATTTGCGTGCATATATGAAGGAGCACTACACGATTGAGAACACGGTCATTAGTATCGCAGGCAATATTGATGACAGTGTAATCGATCTAATGGAAAAGCATTTTGGTGCTTTTGATGTAAATGGAGTAACGGAAGCAGTCACGATGCCAGCCTTCCAAAGCGGACAGCTCTTTCACAAAAAGAAAACGGAACAGAATCATATCTGTATCTCGTTCCCGGGCTGTAAAATCGGAGATCCGCTGCAATTCGCTATGGTTGTTCTGAATAACGCCATTGGTGGAGGCATGAGCTCCAGACTGTTCCAGGAAATTCGTGAGAAACGGGGTCTTGCGTACTCCGTGTATTCCTATCATAGCTCTCATGCAGACAGCGGACTTTTCACGATATACGCGGGTACAGCACCGAAACAGACCAAAGAAGTACTCGACCTGACCAAAGAGGTTCTGGGCGACCTGGCTGTAAACGGCTTGTCCGAAGATGAACTTCGTAAAGGAAAAGAACAGCTGAAAGGCAGCTTGATTCTGAGCTTGGAAAGCACAGGCAGTCGCATGAATCGTCTGGGTAAAAACGAGCTCATGCTGGGCAGACACCATACGCTGGATGAGATGATCACCAAAATTGAGCAAGTTACCATGGACGATATTAACGCGGTACTTGATCTGATGTTTGCTGAACCTTTTGCACTTGCTATGGTTGGCGCTTCAGATAAGACGATCGCTGGATTGAGAAGGGATGATTTTGTTGCATTACGTTCAAATACAGAAACTGCCGGGCAATGAAGATATTAAACTGCCTCAAAAAATGTCGGAGCTCGCATCCGGCTTTGATGTGGTAGCTGCACTTCAGGAAGACGTTGTATTGCAGCCGGGTCAGCGTACGCTGATTCCTACCGGACTTGCGATGGCAATGCCAGCTGGATTGGAAGCACAGATCCGTCCTCGGAGCGGACTGGCTTTCAAACATGGAATTACCTGCCTCAACACACCGGGGACCATTGATGCGGATTATCGCGGAGAAGTTAAAGTTCTGTTGATTAATCTGGGTCAGGAACCGTTCACGATTGTACGGGGAGAGCGCATCGCACAGATCGTCTTCCAGACCGTGCCTGCGGTTGAATTGACGGAAGTGAATGAACTTTCGGAAACGGTACGTGGCGAAGGTGGATTCGGTCATACCGGGAAATAAGCAGCGTAAATATACCTATTCTTTAGAGTCGTCCCTGACAGGGGCGGCTCTTTTTTACATTCGAGAAACGGACGGTGGAATACAATTATTGTTTTCACCCCCCTGTGGGCCCCTGCATACGATAAGGCATACATGTGGTGAAAGGAGTGACGTCCCGATGCTGACTGGAGTCCGGATTGTAGTCCTGGGCGGAGATGCGCGGCAGCTTGAAGTCATTCAAAAGTGCGCTGAGCTGGATGCAACGGTAAGTGTGGTGGGTTTCGATAAAATAGAACGTTCCATTCCAGGGATCGAGCACCAGGAACTGGAGGATGAAGTGTTTGCTTCCGCAGATGTGCTCGTACTGCCTGTTGTCGGTTGCGATGAGCAGGGAAAAGTAAGTACTTCATTCAGTGACACACCGATCTATTTGAAAAAGGAACATATTGCAGCATTACCAGAGCATTGTATTGTGTTCACAGGTATGGCAAAGCCGTTCTTGCGCGAACTTTGTCTTGAAAATGGGCTGCGACTTGTTGAAGTACTTGATCGTGATGATATTGCACTTTACAACTCTATTCCAACAGCTGAGGGAGCCATCGCCATAGCTATTCGGGAGACGGACTTCACAATCCATGGTTCGGAATGCATTGTGCTTGGCATTGGTCGAACAGGATTCACAATGGCCAAAACACTGCAGGGACTTGGAGCAAATGTACGGGTGGGAATCAGGCGGGAAGAGGATGCTGCTCGCGCTACAATAATGGGCTGGAAGCCTTTCATGACAACGGATTTGGCCGCTCAGACCGGGGAAGTTGACTTGCTTTTTAATACGATACCGACTATGATAATCACAGCACAAATCCTGTCCAGAATGCCGCAAAAGGCTGTCATTATCGACCTCGCATCCGCTCCTGGCGGCTGTGATTTCAGGTATGCCGACAAACGCGGTATCAAAGCGCTACTTGCGCCAGGCCTCCCCGGCATTGTTGCTCCCAAAACGGCTGGCGGCATTATTGCCGACGCGTTGATCCGTTTGCTTTTGGAAGAACAGAACGCACGGGAGGTTAAATCATGAACTGGCAGGGAAAAACGGTAGGTTATGCAATTACGGGTTCTCATTGTACGTTTGAAGAGGTTATGCCGGTAATTAGCCGCTTCGTGGCTGAAGGTGCCAACGTTGTTCCGATTATTTCGAATTCGGTTCTGACGACGGATACACGCTTCGGTACGGCGCAAAATTGGCAAAAACAGTTGAAAGATATAACAGGTAATGATATCATTTCTACAATTGTTGAAGCGGAGCCATTAGGGCCTTCCAAGCTGCTTGATGTGCTTGTTATTGCTCCATGCACAGGGAATACAACAAGCAAGCTGGCTAATGCGATGACCGACAGTCCAGTGCTAATGGCAGCCAAAGCGCAGATGCGCAATCAGCGTCCGCTTGTGCTCGCGATTTCCACGAATGACGGTCTGGGCTTGAATGCTGCGAATATCGCCAAATTGCTCGTGGCCAAATACTTGTATTTTGTGCCATTTGGGCAGGACGATCCAGTGAAAAAACCAAACTCGTTAGTCGCCAAAATGGAATTGATTCCAGAGGCTTGCTGGAGTGCTCTTGAGGGCAAACAGTTGCAGCCGATGATTGTGGAGCGTTCTTCACAGGCTTGATGGAACAATGATTTGGTGACGACGTTTATGCGCTTGGAGAAATGAAGAAGGGTTCGAGAGACAAAGAAAATCATGGGGGACGATATGCTGGATTGAACAGCTACTATGTCCACGTTCCTGTCTATAAGGCATTCCTGCTTGCGGGCAGTACAGGTTAAGCGAGCGGGAGAGGTCTATTGTGAATGTATGCGTCATGACCTCGATAACAACCGCGACCTTTGATTTGCGATTGTCCCAGACAATTACAAAAAAACAAGGAGCGGCATGGAATGCCGTATAAAATGCTGAAATTATCGCATCAGAACGCTCCCTAGAGTGATCCATTTGTTGATTTGACCCGTGTCCAGTCTTCTTGCGTACACAAATGGAGGAATAAAGATGCGTATCATGGTACAGAAATTCGGAGGCACGTCTCTCTCCACTGTTCAGGCGAGAGAGCATGTGCTCCGTCATGTTAAACGTGAACTTGAAGCAGGATTGAGTCTGGTCATCGTTGTGTCTGCGATGGGGCGCCGCGGCGAGCCATATGCGACCGATACGTTGCTGGACTGGGCTGCACAGAACGGAAACGCACTATCCGCACGCGAAAAGGATTTACTGCTGTGCTGTGGTGAAATCATATCGGCGACAACTTTGAGCAGTTTACTCGAACATGAAGGCATTCCAACTACAGTGCTGACCGGTGCACAAGCAGGTTTTGTGACGGACGACAATTTCGGGAATGCCCGGATATTGGATGTCCGTCCTGTTCGTGTGTTGGAGCAGCTTCAGCTTGGCCGTGTCGTTGTTGTAACCGGATTCCAGGGGCAGACAGAGAACGGAGACTTCACGACACTGGGTCGTGGGGGAAGTGATACGTCAGCTACAGCTCTCGGTGCAGCATTACGTGCTGAAATGGTGGATATCTACACAGATGTGAACGGGATACTCACCGCTGATCCGCGAATTGTTGAGGATGCACGTCCACTGACTGTTGTGAGTTATGCAGAGATCTGTAACATGGCCCACCACGGGGCCAAGGTAATCCATCCACGTGCGGTTGAGATTGCGATGCAATCCCAGATTCCAGTGCGCGTAAGATCTACTTTTGCAGACACGGAAGGAACGCTGGTTACGCATCCGGAAGGATTCCAGGATGTGCAGACAGGCATTGTTGACCGTTATGTAACAGGCATCGCCTACGTGAGCAATGTAACGCAAATTACGGTGGATGTGCCTGGTGGTGCAGATCGATTGCAACTAAAAGTGTTCAAAACCATGGCTGAGAATTCAATCAGCGTTGATTTTATTAATGTTACCCCCTCGGGAGTTGTCTATACGGTTTTTGACAGTGATTCCGAGAAAGCCATACAGGTATTGCAGGAGATAGGTCTCAAGCCACAAAGCTTGTCCGGTTGTGCCAAAGTGTCCGTCATTGGCGGAGGCATTAATGGTGTACCTGGAATCATGGCTCGAATCGTGGAGTCCTTGACACTGGCTGACATTCAGATCCTGCAATCGGCAGATTCGAATACAACGATCTGGGTACTCGTAAAAAAAGAAGATATGGTTCAGGCCCTGAGGGCACTTCACGCCTCATTCGAACTTCATTTGTAAATAAATGAAGTTAGAGGAGCCAAACCTGTTTTGAAGGAGGAATCGAATTGGACTTTGGAAGATTGATTACAGCAATGGTCACTCCGTTCAATGAACAAGGAGAGATTCATTGGGAGGAAACGGCACGTCTAATCGACTATCTGATTGTAGATCAAAAGTCGGAGACGCTTGTGGTTTCTGGAACAACAGGGGAGTCTCCAACACTTAGTGATACTGAGAAAGTTCAATTATTCGAATTTGCAGTGAAACATGCGGCCGGTCGGTGCAAAATTATAGCCGGAACGGGAAGCAATAACACGGCACATTCCATCCATTTGACACAGGAAGCTGAACGTGCCGGAGTGGATGGCATATTGTTGGTTGTTCCGTATTACAACAAACCTAGCCAAGAAGGCTTGTTCAGACATTTTGAAGCGATTGCAGGCTCCACCAAGCTGCCAATTATGCTCTACAACGTGCCTGGGCGTACAGTAACCAGCCTGTCAGCAGCGACAACGCTTCGTCTTGCACAGATTCCTAACATCGTCGCTACGAAGGAATGTGCGTCTATGGAGCAGGTTACGCTGATTGCAGCAAGTGCTCCAGAACATTTCAGAGTCTATTCCGGTGATGATGCTTCAGGCTTACCAGCGATTGCGGTTGGCGCACATGGAATTGTCAGTGTGGCCAGTCATGTTGTAGGGGCAGAGATGAAAAAAATGATTGATTTGTTCTATGGTGGATCACCTCTTCAGGCTGCTCAGATTCATCAGCAGCTGTTCCCTGTGTTTAAAGGCCTGTTTGATTGTCCACAACCTCTACCGAACCCGGTAGCGGTGAAATATGCGCTGACATTGCGTGGTTTGAACGTTGGCTCCGTACGATTGCCCCTTATTCCTCCAACGAAAGAGGAGCAGGATTATATCAAAGGTCTGCTTAATTTGTAAGCATTTTGGTTGTATATGGACTATTTTATTAATCATGGGAATATCCTTCAGAACAGCAAAAGAACCGCTCCTCTTCGTAGAGGCTGCGGTTCTTTTTTTGACGAGTAATGTGAGGTTTCTTTTCCACTGCTAAGGGGAAACCTACAGGTTAACGAGAGAGTGACTTGTTTTTTTTGTTTTTAATCATGTATAATGATGTCAAGTGACTGGGTGCGGTATTTTTTTGAAATTGAAAGCGACATCGTTTCGTGGTGTAGCTTTGCGGTGAAAAAGGAAGGAACGGCTAAGAGGAAATTTCAAATCCAACTTGTTGGTCAAAGGGAATAACTTCGAAGAACTTCTTCCAAATATCGTGAATAAAGGTGTTCTTTTGCATTCATCCCGATAGGTGGGTATGTGATGTATGGACTACTTTTCTTAACTTACAATAAATAATAAGGTACGACGTCCAACTACCATAGGAGGTTTAGATTCATTTGTCTAAGAAAAATAATAACGATAAACTGATGATTTTTGCTTTGGGCGGCGTAGGCGAGATTGGTAAAAATATGTACGTCATCCAATACGCCAACGACATTGTAGTCGTAGATGCTGGTCTTAAATTCCCGGAAGAAGATATGCTTGGTATTGATATTGTCATCCCTGACATTTCTTACCTGACTGAGAACCGTGACAAAGTAAGAGGAATCATTCTTACTCACGGACATGAGGATCACATTGGTGGTCTGCCATATGTTCTCAAACATCTGAATGTTCCTGTATACGGAACAAGACTTACGCTTGGACTTGTAGAAAACAAGTTGAAAGAAGCGAATTTGCTGGGTGAAACAAAACGTATTCTGATTGATGCTGATTCCGAGATCCAACTTGGATCTGTTCTGAAAGCATCGTTCTTCGCTACTAACCATAGTATTCCGGATTCTGTAGGTGTATGTGTCGAAACACCGGAAGGTGCAGTTGTTCACACAGGTGACTTCAAATTCGACCATACTCCAGTCAATGGTCAATATGCAGATCTTCAGCGTATGGCACAGATTGGAACAAATGGCGTGTTAGCGTTGTTGTCCGACAGTACGAACGCTGAGAAACCTGGATTCACACCATCGGAGAAAAATGTGGGTATCGTTCTGGAAGATATCTTCCGTAAAGCTAGTCAACGTGTTGTTGTAGCGACATTTGCTTCCAACGTACACCGTATCCAACAGGTGATCAATGCAGCAGAAGTGACTGGACGTAAAGTTGCAGTTATCGGACGCAGCATGGTGAACGTGGTTGGTATTGCTTCAGAACTGGGTTATCTTGAGATTCCGGATGGCATGATCATTGAACCTGAAGAAGTAGGCAAGATGGCAGCTGATCGTGTCGTGATTCTCTGCACAGGAAGTCAAGGAGAGCCAATGTCAGCACTGACACGTATGGCTCGTTCCACACACCGTAAAGTGGACATTCTGCCAGGTGACACCGTCATTATCGCAGCAACACCGGTTCCAGGTAATGAAAAATATGTAGGCCGTACGATTGATGAACTGTTCCGTCTGGGCGCTAACGTGCATTACAGCGGTGCTAACAGTGGCGTCCACGTATCTGGTCACGGTAGCCAGGAAGAGCTGAAACTGATGCTCAACCTGATGAAACCGAAATTCTTCATGCCAATTCACGGTGAATTCCGTATGCAGCGTCGCCACGCGGTTCTTGCTGAATCTGTAGGGGTAGAACCTGAGAACATTTTCATCACGGATATCGGTGAAGTGATTGAAATTCAAGGTGGAGCAGCACGTAGAGCAGGTAAAGTTACTGCAGGTAACGTGTTGATCGACGGCTTGGGTGTAGGCGATGTGGGTAACATTGTACTTCGTGACCGCAAATTGCTGTCACAAGATGGTATCCTTGTTGTTGTGGTAACACTGAGCAAACAGGATGGAAAAATTGTTTCCGGTCCTGACATCATCTCTCGCGGATTTGTGTATGTACGTGAATCGGAAGGACTACTGGATGAGGCCAACCGGATCGTTAGCAGCACATTGCAGAAGTTGATGAGTGAGAACGTTAACGAGTGGGCTTCACTCAAAACGAATGTTAAAGATGCCCTGGGACGCTTCCTGTATGAGCAAACTCGTCGTAGACCGATGATTTTGCCAATCATTATGGAAGTTTAATATAGGCTAAACAAAAACATATATTCAGGCACACAGTCGCCCCTTCTCTACGAGTAATATTGGACGGTTCCTCGTAGAGAAGGGGCTTTTTTTGCGTTTTCAGGAAGATCTGCAATAGGGTCAATATGTGAAGCAATTTGATATAGCGGGTATAAGGCGGTTGGAAAAATCCCCATACTAAGGAAATACATTAAATGTTTCTGGAGAAGGGGATTATTGAAATGAATGAACGTATGAATGGCAAGCAGGCGTCAAGATCCAATCAACCGGAAGTTGAAGCACCGGAGATTCCGATCCAGGAGGACAAGGCCATCTCACCCGTGACAGAGACTATTCAGCAATTTGGGCAGACACAGTCGCCAGCAGGTGAATCGAATATTTTCTGTATGACCATTATTGGACAGGTCGAAGGGCATTTGATTTTGCCGCCACAAAATAAAACAACAAAGTATGAGCATATCATTCCACAGCTGGTGGCCGCAGAACAGAATCAGCGTATTGAAGGTATTCTGATCATTTTGAACACGGTAGGTGGGGATGTAGAGGCGGGTCTGGCCATTGCAGAGATGATTGCTTCTCTAAGCAAACCTACGGTGACTGTGGTCATTGGAGGCGGGCATAGCATTGGAGTACCGATTGCTGTAGCTTCAACATATTCCCTGATTGCCGGAAGTGCAACGATGACGATCCATCCGATTCGGATGAACGGCCTTGTCATTGGTGTACCTCAAACGTTTGAGTATATGGAGAAAATGCAGGAACGGGTTGTTCGATTCGTGACTTCTCATTCGAATATCTCTGAAGAGATGTTCAAAGAACTGATGTTTAAGACTGGTGAGTTGAATCGGGATATTGGTACAGCTGTAGGAAGCGCAGATGCAGTGAAATATGGATTGATGGATGCGGTAGGCGGAATTGGACAAGCCATTGCTCAGTTAAATCAGCTCATAGGAGACAAGAGACAGACCCTGCAGGCGGGAGGTTATACCCAATGACATTATACACCGTGATGCCTCCTGAACAACTCTGGTCGGGAATGTGGAAAGAGGGCGAAGATACGAGGGAGATCAAAATGAATGGTTTGTTAATGCAGGTGAGGCCTGTGAATGACAATGAAGCCGTTATTGTGCGTTTACTGGATTGTCCGCTTGAAGCCTATCTCAATCCTGCCAATATGCCGGGTTCGACCATTCCGATTTCAGGTAACTTGGGATCAGCATAACGCGACGAATTCAGACAAATTGAGCAGAAAAAGAACATATGTACGGATTATATTTGTATGGTATAATATTCTTCTGGGGGTGACCTGATTTTGGCCAGAAGAAAAAAGAGGAAAAAAAAGGGCGCTGGTTTTAGCGGCGTTTTAAAATATGAAATTTACGGGATTGTGCTTATTACCCTTGCTGTCATAGCATTATCGGGTGAAGCCACCGTTGGACGTTCGCTTTCCAAGATGTTCGGACTGATGCTTGGTAAGTTTTATTTTGCGATTCCACTTGTTGGTATTTATTATGGTCTCATGGTGATGATTCACCGGAAATGGCCGAGTGGCTGGACCACACGCAAAACAGGACTGGTATTGCTGGTCTTTGCCTTAACCCTGATGAGCACCGTCTCTGCAATGCACCAGAAGCTCATTCCGGTTGGTGCGCTTGAGCCTGGTGCTGTGATTACGCAGGTACATAATGATATGCAAACCGAGTTGCTAACCTCTGCTGCGCCAGGTGAGAGGGACTCCATGCTTAACAAGGACATCAGTGGTGGTTATCTCGGAGCTGGGCAATTTGCTCTTTTCCTGTGGCTGTTCGGCAGCCTTGGGGCGAGACTCATCATGATTGTCATGTTTATCATCAGTTTTATGCTGATTACGAGTCTATCTTATGTGGATTTGATGCGAATATTCCGAACCAAGATCTGGGATGCTGGGAGTTCGATGTACAAGAAGCTGGAGTCGAGGCCCGCTGCACGTTCTGCTTCAGCTTCTGATGCCAGGAAGAAAGGTAATGCTCGTAAAGTGGTACCTGTTCCTGTTGAAGATGATGAAGACGAGTATGAGGATGAATTAGAGGAACAGCATCTGCCAAAACGAAAATCGCCCATATTCTTCCAACTTTTCGGAAAATGGGGAGCTAAACGGGAACAGGCGACATCAGGACGTGAAATGGATGAGGTCGATTCGGCAGAAACAGAACAGATTGTATACCGCGCCGAACAAGATCACAATCTAGAGGCGTGGCAGGATGCAACCGAAGACGTAGCGAACAAATCAGCTTCATCACGTGTTCCTGTTCAGGCTAAACCTAACTCAGCGCCGATCATTCGAGACTTTTTCGAGCACGTCAGAACAGAAGAGGCAAGCATTGAAGATGATCTGGACGATGCTTATCCTTTCCCGGATAATCTGGCCGATTCGAACGTAGTACAACAGGGCGAGCATGCCATTAAAATAACGGATGAACTGGTAGAGACGGAGTGGTCTGCATCCGATGCGGGTACGAACGGGTTGAATGCTGTGGATGAGATTCAGAGTGGAGAAGAAGTACCTAATGATGTAATGCAGGGAACAGATACTCCAACTCCTGAAGGGCAGGACACACAACCGGTGAAACCACCACCGCCACCTCCTAAGCCGTACAAGCTGCCATCATTCCGTCTCCTTGCCAAGCCAAATAATGGGGGCAAGGCGGGTGACCAGAAGGATTATATGCAGACAGCACGCAAGCTGGAAGCTACACTGGAGAGTTTCGGTGTTCGCGCCAAAGTGCTTGAAGTGGTCCGGGGCCCTGCCGTTACAAGGTATGAAATTCAGCCTGATATTGGTGTTAAGGTCAGCAGAATTGTCAGCCTAACTGATGATATCGCGTTGGCTCTGGCGGCAAAAGATATTCGGATGGAAGCACCGATTCCCGGAAAGTCTGCTATTGGTATCGAAGTACCTAATGGTGAAGTATCGGTTGTAACGATGCGTGAAGTAATGGAGACAGCAACGTTCCAGGATGCAGAATCCAAAGTGACCATTGCATTTGGCCGAGATATCTCGGGACAGACGATTATTGGTAACTTGGCTCGTATGCCCCATTTGTTGGTTGCGGGTGCTACAGGTTCCGGGAAGTCGGTGTGTATTAACGGAATTATTACCAGCATATTGTACAAAGCGAAGCCGGATGAAGTGAAGTTTCTAATGGTCGATCCCAAGATGGTTGAGTTGAACGTATATAACGGGATTCCCCATTTGCTGGCACCGGTAGTAACTGATCCTAAGAGAGCGTCACTTGCTCTCAAAAAGATCGTGGTTGAGATGGAGAAAAGATATGAACTGTTCTCCAAATCAGGTACTCGTAACGTTGAAGGTTACAATAATCTGATGAAAGATAATCCTGCGGCTGTTCTGCCTTATATTGTTGTCATTGTGGATGAGCTTGCAGATCTCATGATGGTTGCAGCCGGAGATGTTGAAGATGCGATTGCGCGGCTTGCCCAGATGGCTCGTGCAGCCGGTATCCATCTGATTATTGCTACACAGCGGCCTTCTGTGGATGTTATTACTGGCGTAATCAAAGCCAACATACCGTCTCGTATCGCCTTCGGTGTATCCTCACAGGTGGATTCTCGAACCATTCTGGATATGGGTGGGGCCGAGAAACTGTTGGGTCGCGGAGACATGTTATTCATGCCAATGGGCGCATCGAAACCGGTTCGTGTACAAGGTGCTTTTATGAGTGATGAAGAAGTGGAAAATATTGTTAATTATGTACGTGGTCAAGGTGAGGCACAGTATGATGAATCCCTCGTACCTGAGGTGGATGACTCTATTCAGGCTGAAGATGAAGTACAGGACGAGTTATACGAAAAGGCAGTACAGATTATTCTGGAGGCCAAGCAAGCGTCTGTTTCTCTGCTACAACGTCGAATGCGAGTAGGATACACCCGTGCAGCGCGTTTAATTGACTCCATGGAAGCCCGGGGTGTAATTGGTCCTTACGAGGGTAGCAAACCACGGGAAGTATTGGTCTCGCTTGAAGAGTACCAACAAAACAAATTAAGCTCGTAGCTTGTAATGCACATGAATATTCAGGCGATTCGAGCCCTCAACCTTAATGGTTGGGGGCTTTTGTCATACAATTTGACTGAAGTTTTACCATGATGTCCAATGATCGGATGATTTGGTGCATAGGAAGCAAGCAGGCTTGTCATAATAACCTTAGCGATTCTGTTAATCCCACAAGAGAAAGGTAGAGCTCAGTCGATGCGAAAAATGAACGTATGGCTTTTCACTGCTATTTTGCTGATGTCCGCATTGGGAATCCGCTATTTGCTTCCTGAGAATGCAGCAACCGAAAGTTCGAATCAAAGCACACCACAAGTTGAAGAGAAAGCCTTGCCTACTTTCAGCAGCAACGCTGTGAAATATGGAAGTTACGGTCAGGATGTGTATGAGCTTCAAGGCCGGCTCAAGTATTTGGGATTTTACAATGGTAAAATCGATAGCAATTTTGGCAACAGCACGCTGAAATCCGTCAAATGGTTTCAATCCGAATTTGGTATGAAAGCCGATGGTGTCGTTGGAGCTGAAACCAAACTGAAATTGTATAATGCTTCAACCAAATGGTCGCCGACGGAAACGCCATTGCACAAAGAAAAAACTTCAGGTGGAAGTGATAGTAGTAACAATACGGCAGATAAAGAGCAAGATAACATGGGATCTGCCAATGCACTCGGTCTCTCAGAGAATGAACTCAAAATTATGGCTAACGCAGTATATGGTGAGGCCCGGGGGGAACCGTTTGAAGGTCAAGTCGCAGTAGCGGCAGTAATTATGAATCGCGTGAAATCACCAAGCTTTCCAAATACGCCTTCTGGCGTGATCTTTCAGCCAGGTGCATTTACGGCTGTAGCAGACGGACAGATCTATCTGGAGCCGAATGCACAAGCCAAAAAAGCCGTTGAACAGGCCCTGAATGGATGGGATCCATCCGGCGGATGTCTCTATTATTTTAACCCGAAGACAGCAACATCTAAATGGATCTGGACCCGTCCACAGGTGAAAACAATTGGGCAGCATATTTTTTGCATGTGATGATGTTAGAAGCAACCAGAAGGCGTGACTTCGGTTGCTTCTTGCCTTTTGAATGGGTTAAAATGGTTGTTACGTTTAGCTTAATACGATTGCATGATAAATGACGCCGTAAAGGGGTTTTGACATTTGAATACATCAGGATTCGAACGAGGTAACAAGAGAGAGTTTCGTATACATGTGCTTCCGACTAAACGTTTTAAAACGTTTGCTATATCGCTATATGCAGGAGTTCCCTTACGGGAAGATACAGTAACCAAAGTAGCGCTGGCACCTTTTGTTCTGCGACGTGGCACGGAGTCCTATCCGGAAACAACGCAATTTCGTGAGCAACTGGAGCATCTGTATGGAGCGGGTTTTGGTTTTGACGTCTATAAACGCGGGGATTACCAGATTGTACAGTTCCGAATGGATACCATTAATGATTCCTTTGTTGGAGGGGATGAACAGCTACTGGATCGTTCATTTGCGTTCCTTGGAGAGGTTCTTACACGACCTGCACAGGAGAATGGACATTTCAGGACGTCTTATGTACAAGCAGAGCGAGAGACTGTTCGTAAAAAGCTGGAGTCCATCGTGAATGATAAAATGCGCTATGCCGCTGAACGCAGTATCGAGGAAATGTGCAAGAACGAGCCGTACCGTCTTCACCCACTGGGTGAGCGAAAGGATCTGCCCGGAATTGAGCCTGACACACTGACGGCGTCTTATCAGGAGTGGCTGCAACAGGCGAGTATGGATCTGTATGTGGTGGGGGATACGACACTGGAGGAGGTGGAGAACCTTGTTCAGCGTCATTTCAATGTAGATCGAACGTCCTCCTCCGATTACCAGACACAGGCAGCGGTTCGAGGAGATAAGGCAGTAGAGACCGTTGTTGAGCAACTGAATGTGAGTCAGGGAAAACTCAATATGGGACTCCGTACATCTATCACTTATGGAGATCCTCAGTATGCCGCAGCACTAATGTACAACGGGATTCTCGGTGGTTATCCTCATTCCAAACTGTTTGTCAATGTTCGTGAAAAAGAAAGCCTGGCGTATTACGCGTCTTCGCGATATGACGGACATAAGGGCATTGCAACGATTCAATCCGGGATTGAAATCCCTAATTATGAGAAGGCCGTCACCATCATCAAGCAGCAGCTGGAAGATATGAAAAGTGGTACAATCAGTGATCTGGAAATGTCCCAGACCAAAGCAATGATCCGTAACCTGCTTAAGGAAATGCAGGATTCTGCTTTTGAGATGATCGCTTATGACTTCAATCGACAGTTGTCTGGCAAAGAAAGAACGGCTGAGGAACTGTTGGCTCAAGTAGAACATATTAGCAAGGAAGATGTGCGTGAGGCGGCAGAACAATTCCGCCTGGATACGATTTATTTCTTGCGGGATGAGAAGGAGGAATAATCGGTGGAGAGCATTCGGTATGAGCATTTGCAGGAGACACTATATTACGAAGTAATGGATAACGGACTGCATGTCTATATTTTGCCTAAACCGGGATTCCAGAAAACGTATGCGACGTTTGCAACCAAGTATGGATCGGTGGACAATCATTTTCAGGTTGAAGGACAGGAAGCAGTGAAGGTTCCGGATGGGATTGCCCATTTTCTGGAGCATAAAATGTTTGAAGAACCAACTGGCGATATTTTTGCAACATTTGCGTCTCACGGTGCCTCAGCTAATGCGTTTACGAGCTTTGATCAGACGGTTTATTTGTTTTCAGCGACCGAATATGTGAATGAAAATATACAAACATTAGTCGACTTTGTGCAAAATCCTTACTTCACGGATCAAAATGTGGAAAAGGAAAAAGGCATTATCGGACAGGAAATTGACATGTATGCTGATAATCCGGATTGGCGTGTTTATTTTGGATTGATCGAAGCCATGTATCAGAAACATCCGGTGCATATCGATATTGCAGGAACGGTGGAATCCATCCGTACAATTACCAAAGAGATGTTGTATGAGTGTTATAACACCTTCTATCACCCGAGTAATATGCTCTTGTTTGTGGTGGGTGGTGTAGATCCACAGGAAGTCATTGATATGGTTCGTTCGAACCAGGAGCAGAAGGATTATAAGCCACAGGGGAGTATTCAACGTTTCTTCGAGCCGGAGCCTGAGCAGGTAGGAGAAGCTAGACGGGAAGCGAAACTGGCTGTGTCACTGCCCAAATGTCTGTTTGGATTCAAGGAGACGGACGTTGGACTTACCGGAGAAAAATTGTTACGGCGAGATATGACAACGCAGCTGATGATGGATCTTTTGTTTGGCTCAAGCACACGATTATTTCAGAAGCTCTACGATGAAGACCTGATCTCGGACAGCTTTGGACATGAGTATAACAGTTCGCCGCAATACGCGTTTTCAGCCATTGGTGGTGATACAAAAGACCCGGATCAACTGCTCGCGCGTATACGTGAAGAAGTGGATGCCATTGTAGAAAAAGGGTTCGAATCCACGGATTTTGAACGTGCACGCAAAAAGAAAATAGGCGGATATTTGCGTATGCTCAATTCTCCGGAGAACATTGCGCATGAATTTACACGTCAGCAATTCCGTGGCGGTGATTTTTTCAATATGCTCCCGCTCTATGAATCGATTACACTGGAAGATGTAAATCTCAGACTGAGAGAGCATATTCGGTGGGATCATCTGGCTGTATCGCTAGTCGTGAGTCCTTGATATGGAGAGGGGAACGGGACAATTGAAGGCAATCGGGGAAATGACTGTACTGGTAACTGGCGCAAGCGGTGGCATCGGAGCGGCTATCGCAGAACGCTTTGCCAGAGTGGGAATGAATGTTGTTATACACTATATGAAATCGCATGAAGCAGCGAATGAAGCCGCCAGACGGTGCATGGAACAGGGCAGTGGAAAAATCATGACCGTGTCTGCAGATCTTCGCAGCCGGGAACAGATTGAGCGCATGCGTGAGAAGCTGGAGTCGCACAATCTCATGCCAGATATCCTTGTGAACAACGCAGGAATCTCGCACTATGGGATGTTGTCTGATGTTACAGAGGAGATCTGGGATGAAGTGATGGCGATTAACCTCAAAGGTACGTTTATGTGTACACAGGAAATGATGCCTCACATGATCTCCCAAAGGTATGGCCGAATCATTAATGTATCGTCGATCTGGGGACTGTCTGGTGCTTCTTGTGAGGTGCTGTATTCCACAACCAAGGGTGGGGTGAATGCATTCACCAAAGCGCTTGCGAAAGAACTCGCACCTTCCGGAGTAACCGTAAATGCGGTTGCTCCTGGCGCCGTTCAGACATCCATGCTGAACCATCTGGATCAGAGTGAACTGAAGATGCTGGAAGAGGAAATTCCAGCAGGAAGACTTGCTCAACCTGATGAAATCTCATCATTGGTTTATTTTCTGGCCCTCCCTGAATCGGGTTATATCAATGGGCAGATCATCAGTCCAAATGGCGGTTGGTTAACGTAAAAAAGCAAGAAAACTTGACTGGCTGTGAACGAAACAAGTGAAGGTTGCTGAGAAGCAGTCGTCTTCCGGATTATTTTCAAAATGCTCGTATATAAAATGCCTCGAAAGCACATATTACAACTGTTGATTTTAAATCTCATGCGTCATCTAAGGAGGATTTATCATGTCAACAGAAAAAACAGTGCTCTCCAGTTTTGACACATGGAAGAAGTTCCTGGGTGACCGCGTACTGCAAGCAGAGAAGATGGGGATGAGTGAAGAAACCATCAACAAACTTGCGTATGAAATCGGCGACTTCCTTGATGAGAAAGTCGATCCGGCGAACCATTCCAACCGGGCATTGAAAGAGTTATGGGATGTCGGCGATGCTGATGAGCGTCGTACGATTGCGTGCCTGATGGTCAAATTGGCCAAACAAAACGCATAAGATTACAGATGAAGAGCTCCCGCAAGGGGGCTTTTCTCTAATGATTACAAACGGATTACAGAGCTGTTCTTGTAATTCATTTTCATTTTATATATCATTAACGTGACCCATTTTTAGAAGATGTCTCAGATTGTTGTCCAGTGGACACGTTCTGTTGCTGTCGAATAATGGGGAATAATGCATTACGGGGTGTTGAAATGGAATCTAAACAATGGTACATGGAATATAAAATACATAAGAACAGACCCGGTTTGTTAGGCGATATTGCCTCTATGCTGGGGATGCTTGAAGTGAATATATTGACCATTAACGGTGTTGAAGGCAAAACTCGAGGCATGCTGCTTGAATCGGATGATGATGAAAAAATCCGTTTGCTTGGTGAAATGCTTGGCAAAGTAAACAGCATCACCGTATCGGCTTTGCGGCAACCTAAATTGGTGGATATTTTGGCCGTGCGTCATGGCAGATACATTGACCGTGACTCGGATGATCGCAAGACATTTCGTTTTACACGAGATGAACTTGGGTTACTTGTGGATTTTTTGGGTGAAGTATTTAAGAGGGAAGGCAATCAGGTCATCGGTTTGCGCGGAATGCCTCGTGTTGGCAAAACGGAGTCTATTATTGCGGGCAGCGTATGTGCAATGAAGCGATGGACGTTTGTTTCCTCCACACTTCTTCGTCAGACGATAAGGAGTCAAATGTCCGAAGACGAATTGAACCCGAACAATGTCTTCATCATTGACGGAATTGTAAGTACAATTCGTTCCAGTGAGCGGCATTACAATTTGTTGCAGGATATTATGTCCATGCCTAGCACCAAAGTTATTGAACATCCGGATATTTTTGTACAGGAATCCGAATATGGTTTTAATGATTTTGATATTATTATTGAATTGCGTAACATTCCCAATGAAGAGATTATTTATGATACGTTTACGGCTAGCTACACCGACGAATTGTAAGGAACCGTACGGAATCATGGAATAGATTAGCAACAACTCAAGAGATAAACATAAGGAGGAGATGGCATGTCTGAACTGGGTCAGCAGTTAAGGGAGGCCCGGCTGCAAAAAGGGATGAGTCTTGACGATGTACAGGAAATGACAAAAATTCGCAAGAGGTATCTGGAGGCCATAGAAGCAGGAGACTATAAAGTGCTGCCGGGCAGCTTCTATGTGCGTGCTTTCATCAAAACCTATGCGGAGACCGTGGGACTGAACCCTGATGAGCTGCTGGAGGGACACAAAAAAGACGTACCCGAAGAAGAGACGGAAGCAACGATGGAACCGGTTATTCAGAAGCGTTCCAGCCGTCCGGTTGAGCGTAGTAATCGGTGGATGTCTGTCGCGCTGATGTGGACATTCCCTGTTTTGATCGTAGTACTGTTGTATGTATACGTGGTGTATAACAATGGTGATGAGTCAGAAAATCCGGGGCTTGATCAGGTCAAAATTACAGACAGTCAACAACAGCCTGAGGACAAACCGGATCAACCTGCCGACAACGGACAGGCATCTAATCCGCCTGCGACAGATTCAGGTACTGACGGTACTGGTGAGGGCGACGCTGGCGGTAACGGTGGCGGTACAGACACGGAAGGACAGACGGACGGTCAAACTGATGGCCAAACGGACGGACAGACGGGAGAAAATCAGGAAGAACCGACAGACAATTCACCGTCTGCTGTAACGGTTGCAGAAGATGGGAAATCAGGTAATATTACGAACTTCAAAGTTAACGGAAGTGCAGGACAACCTGTAACGGTTACGATCAAAGCCACAGGTCATAGCTGGCTGGAAGTGTATAAGGGCGAGAACTCCAGTGGAGAGAAGTTGGAGTATGGTAATACAGCCGACGGTGACAGCTATACCTTTGAGCTGGATAGTGCAGGCATGTATATTAAGTCCGGTTACGCTGCAGCGACCACGATTGAGGTTGGCGGGCAAGTTGTAACGGATGGCAAGGCGACCAATCGGATCCGTTTGAAGCTTGGTGAAGACAGTAGTAGTGCTACTTCTTCCACAGGTGTTGAAAATGGATCAACGGACGCTACAGGAGGTAACACTGGTAGCGAATAAACGGGTGAACTGCAGGAGACAATAATCGTGTCTTAACTTGCAGTTAACTTTTGGTGAAGTGAGGTGGATGGCTGTGACAGTCAGCTGGATCGTAACGGGTTTAGGGATCATTGTCAGCCTCCTGGGTTATTACCTGACTCCAAGTGCTTGGGGTTACGGAATATTGGGTTTTGGACTTGCACATGTACTTTTGGGTGTGCTCGATATGTTCAGACAGCCCAACCGCAGCCGCTATTAGTTGGAAGCTGGACCAGCAAGCATTTTTGGCAGCCACTTCAAGTGGAAGCCAAAAATGCTTTTTTTCTTCTTGTATAACAGCTTGAAATTAGACTTTTGCTCAAGGTATCCTCTATAATGTTACAGAACATACGATTAACTGAAAGGGTGACTGGTTTGAGTTCAGAAAATTCATTTGATATCGTGTCCAAAATGGACTTGCAAGAACTGACAAATGCCGTTACACAAACCGAGAAGGAAATTGGCACTCGTTATGACTTCAAGGGCAGCAAGAGCAGCCTGAAACTGGATAAGGATGCGTTAACGATCGTATCTGATGATGAGACCAAACTTAAGGCTGTCATTGACGTGCTGCAATCCAAAATGGCGAAGCGTGGTCTACCATTGAAAAACATTGATTACGCAAAGGTAGAGCCAGCGTCTTCTGGTACAGTCCGTCAGCGTTTGAATTTTAAACAGGGGATTGATCAGGACATCGCCAAGAAAATCAATATCCTGATTCGGGATTCCAAGATGAAGGTGAAGAGTCAGATTCAGGGAGACCAACTCCGGGTAACTGGTAAGAGTAAAAATGATTTGCAAGCTGTCATGCAGCTGCTAAATGGTGCTAACCTACCTCTGGATTTGCAATATACAAATTTCAAGTAATATGGCCTTTTTGTAGCAAAAGTGTTTTTTGACACGGTATTGGGCGTATATTATACTAAGTGTGCATTGCTGGCAGTCAAGCATCAAGTCCAGTCCTCATCGTTTGCTGACTTTGTGAAAAGCAGTACATCTTCTGGAAGTCACCGGAACGTTTAAAGCGGTTTTGCTTTTGAGCGGTTGACTTTATTTTTTGCGTTTCTACATAGTAGGATCATGTTAATATGGATTGACATTGAAACTGTACATTTCATGTTCCGGATGATGATAACGGGATTATGATGATTGTTTGGAGTAATGGAGGATATGAGGGAGGGCGTCTTGTGAATTTACCCAACCGGATTACGCTTGCACGAATTTGCTTAATCCCTTTTTTGATGGTGTTCCTGCTCGTGGATTTTCCATTTTATCCAGAGCCGTTGCAGCTTGGAAGCTTGTCGCTTCCGTATAATCAACTGATTGCTGCTGTTATTTTTATCATCGCCGCAAGCACAGATGGAATTGACGGATACCTTGCGCGGAAAAATAACATGGTTACCAATCTGGGGAAACTGCTCGATCCACTCGCAGACAAGTTGCTGGTTACTGCAGTTTTGATCTCGCTTGTGGAGATGGGCAAGCTGGATTCCTGGATTGCAGTTGTGATTATTAGTCGTGAATTCGCAGTTACCGGCTTGCGTCAAATTGCATTGCTGGATGGTTCGGTTGTTGCCGCTAGTGCTTGGGGCAAGCTGAAGACTGTAGTGCAGATTGTGGCGATTGTGCTGTTGCTGTTGAACAATTTCCCGTTTTCATACACGGGTATTCACGTCGATATTATCGCGGTATGGGCAGCAGCGCTTATTACCATCTGGTCGGGTATCGATTACTTTATCAAAAACAAAAATTTGCTTCATTTAACAAAAGCATAATGGTTTGTTCTTAAATAGGTAATCATGAAGGAAGCATTGGGTCAGGGGCAATAGGAAATTATCCTATTGCCCTTTGATCACTCACCACGTGTACAGGAGGATGCTCAATGAAGGCAGAAATCATTGCAGTTGGCACAGAGCTACTGCTTGGACAAATCGTCAATACCAATGCCAGATATCTATCCCGTGAATTGGCTGCGATGGGGATCGATGTATATTTCCAAACGGTGGTTGGGGATAACCTGAACCGACTTAGTGAAGCTATTCGCATTGCGCAGGGCCGTGCAGACGTTATTTTATTTTCCGGTGGCATCGGACCTACCCAAGATGATCTGACCAAGGATGCGCTCGCAGCTGTTCTTAACCGAAAACTGCATACAGATCGAATGGCTATGGACAAAATTGAGAGCTTTTTCAGAGATCGTAATGTGGACATGACAGAGAATAACCGACGTCAGGCGATCGTTATTGATGGCGGAACACCTCTGGCCAACGAAACAGGCCTTGCGGCAGGAAATGCGATTTCTGACAATGACAAATATTATGTTGTGATGCCTGGACCACCTAAAGAGCTGATTCCAATGTTTGAACAGGAAGTCAAACCTTGGCTGTTCCAGCATGTACTCACAGAAGAGATGCCGATCTATTCCCGAATGCTCAAATTCGCAGGTATTGGTGAATCTGCTCTTGAAGATCGGCTACTGGATCTGATTGATGCGCAGACAGACCCTACGATTGCTCCTTACGCGAGCGAAGGCGAAGTTACGGTACGTGTCTCCACGAAGGCTGCGAGTGAGGGAGAGGCGAAGCTGAAGCTGGATGCGATGGAGATTCAGATTCGGGAACGTTTGACAGAACATCTCTACGCGAACGAGGATGTGCCTATAGAGTACACGATTGTAACCATGATGTCTGACATGGGGCTGACGCTCAGCGCTGCTGAGAGCTGTACAGGGGGGCTTGTCATGCAAAGTCTGACCTCTGTACCCGGAAGTGCATCAATGCTCAAAGGTGGAATTGTTTGTTACTCCAATGAAATTAAAGAAAAGCTGCTGAATGTGCCACATGATTATCTGGAAGGTGAAGATGCACCTGGGGCGGTAAGTCCAGAGGTTGCAAAAGTGCTTGCTGAACAGATCCGCATGATTGGCGATGCTGATTTTGGCTTGGCTGTTACCGGTGTAGCTGGACCGGGATATTCGGAACGCAAGCCACCCGGACTTGTCTTCATCGCTCTTGCTGAACGTGGAAAAGAGACGGAAATTCATGAGCTGCGTATTAATGGTAATCGCGAGACTGTTCGCATTCGTTCAGCCAAAGCGATTCTCTATCGCTTATGGCAAAAACTTGTGGCGATGGATTGATTAGTTAATAGCTTCGATTGCATTTACAGTTCCAAGCAAGTATAATTAAGGAAGACGGAAGAACCGTAGAATTAGGCTTTACAGCCTTGTTTACGGTTCTTTTTTCTGTTTAATGGAAAGTTTCCTTGAGGAAGAGGCGCCTCGGCCTTTACAAAAAAAACGAATGTATGTTCGAAAAAAAGCTTGGCAAACGTGTTAAAACAAGGTATCATTATCTTATAAACAGTAAAGGGTGTGAGCTTATTGTCAGACCGTCGTGCCGCGCTTGATATGGCGCTCCGTCAAATAGAGAAGCAATTTGGTAAAGGATCCATCATGAAACTGGGTGAGTCCACTCATATGAATGTGGAAATTATTCCCAGTGGTTCCTTGGCTTTGGATATTGCATTAGGAACAGGCGGCTTGCCTAAAGGCCGTATTGTTGAAATATATGGACCTGAATCCTCTGGTAAAACAACCGTAGCATTGCATGCTATCGCTGAAGTACAAAGAGCGGGTGGACAAGCTGCATTTATCGATGCCGAGCATGCTCTTGACCCACAATACGCAAGCAAACTTGGTGTTAATATTGATGAATTGCTTCTGTCTCAGCCAGATACGGGTGAGCAAGGGCTGGAAATTGCAGAAGCTCTTGTACGCAGTGGTGCAGTAGATATCGTCGTTATTGACTCTGTAGCTGCATTGGTTCCAAAAGCAGAGATTGAAGGCGAAATGGGGGATTCACACGTTGGTTTGCAAGCGCGTTTGATGTCTCAGGCGCTGCGTAAACTGTCTGGTGCAATCAGCAAATCCAAAACAATCGCAATCTTCATTAACCAGCTTCGTGAGAAAGTCGGCGTTATGTTTGGTAACCCGGAAACAACACCTGGTGGTCGTGCTCTGAAGTTTTATTCCACAGTACGTCTGGATGTGCGTCGTATTGAGAGTATCAAATCAGGCAATGACATGATTGGTAACCGTACCCGTATTAAAGTGGTGAAAAACAAAGTGGCACCTCCGTTTAAACAAGCGGAAGTGGATATCATGTATGGTGAGGGTATCTCGAGAGAAGGAAGTATCATTGACATTGGTACAGATCTGGACATCGTTAATAAAAGTGGTGCATGGTACTCCTACGAAGGCGAGCGTTTAGGACAAGGTCGTGAGAACGCAAAGCAGTTCATGAAAGAGCATAAAGATATTGCTGACATCATTGAACAAAAAATTCGTGTAGCTAGTAACTTGGTTACTGCAGTTCCTGCGCCAACGAGTGAAGAGCAACAAAAAGAAGCAGCCGAAGAACAAGAATTGTTTGAAATCAACGAGTAATCTCTCAAAACCTCCCTTGTAGGGAGGACCCTGAGGGTGTTCCTCACTGGACTCCGTAAACTTATCTGATTGAGCTTGGATCAATCTGGATAATGGATTGTAGTGGGAATACTCGTGCTGTCTAACAGCCCCTGTCCCAATGGACAGGGGCTGTTAGCACGCTAACTGTGGAGTAAAGGCCGGGCTGAGTTCCCGGTCTTTTGTATTATTAGTGTTCTCTGTCTTCTGTAAAGATGGGTTTGGCGTAGTCAGAATAAAATGTGACCAAAGGGGAGACAAGAATGGATCAACATGACGAGGATTTATATGAAGAAGCAGAACAGGACGGCCTATCCCAATTTCCGGACAACGAAGAACTTATTATTACACGTGTAGAACGAACGAAGAGCAGGCAAGCTCGTTATCGAATCACTTTTGGCATCCACTCCATTACGGTTCTTGAAGATGTGATGATTAAATACAGGATGACTCAAGGCAATACGTTCATGAAGCAGGATTTGGAAGATATCATTCTAGCTGACGAGCGACAGCGGACGTATGCACAGTCTCTGCGCTTTTTGGAGCATAAGCCGCGCACACGCCATGAATTAAGTCAGAAACTTCGTCAGAAGGAGTTTGCTGCACCTTTGATTGAAGAGGCGCTGGATCGACTTGAGCGAGAGAAGCTGGTAGATGATGATCTATTTGCGAAGGAATGGACAAGACAGCGTATGGAGGGCAAGCGGAAGGGAAAACTGTGGATAAGGCAAGAGCTGCGTCAAAAGGGCATTGCCAATGATCTCATTGTTGAGGCACTAGAAGGTATTAGTACAGATGCGGAATTTGAGACTGCCTTGAGTGCCGGACGCAAAAAATGGAATCAGGTCAAAGGGGACGTCAAAGAGAAGAAAAATAAAACGCTTCCCTTCCTAATGAGACGTGGTTTTTCAATGGATATGGTGCGCCGGGTCGTGAATTGTTTAATTGAAGAAGATGAGGCTGGGGACTCTGAAGATGACGAAGCGTTGTTATGGGATTAGCAGACTAAAGTCTCTATACTGCATTCTCTTGACAATTTCTTTCGTCAAATACTAAAATGGACATGAGTCTGTAAGAAATGGACAACCCTTTTTCCTTCCAAAAAAGCGGTTTCGGTTTCTTAAGATTTATACCATTCTTAATTATGGGTTCGCTGGAAACAGTGAATAGTACGTGGAAACATGTACATGTGAAATGAAAATCGGCGGGGGATCGCCGTGAGTATTCGTTATTCCCAAACATATGTAAGGTTTGAAAACTGCAAATTGACCCAAGGAATGCCTTGGAGGAACCAACGAGGAGGTGAACAGTATGAATCCTGCAATCACGATCGCTCTCGTTGTGGCCGCGCTAATCATTGGGTTCGGAGTAGGATATTTTATTCGCAAATCTCTTGCAGAGGCTAAAATCTCTAGTGCGGAACAAGCTGCCGTACAAATCGTGGAGAACGCGAAGAAAGAGGCAGAGGCACTGAAGAAAGAAACGGTGCTGGAAGCGAAGGATGAAATCCATCGCATTCGTGCTGAAGCTGAAAAAGACACTCGTGAACGTCGGAATGAAATTCAACGACAAGAAAGACGATTGTTGCAAAAAGAAGAGTCGCTGGATAAAAAATTGGAATCACTCGAACGTAAAGAAGAGCAAGTGGCTAACAAAGAGAAACGAATTGATGAGACTCAGCAGCAGATCGAAATGATTTACAAAAACCAGGTGACAGAGTTGGAACGTATATCCAACCTCTCCATGGAAGACGCACGCAGTATCATACTGTCCAACGTAGAACAGGAAGTTCGTCATGAGACGGCTCAAATGATCAAGGACATTGAACAACAAGCGAAGGAAGAAGCGGACAAAAAGTCCCGCGAGATTATTACACTCGCCATCCAACGTTGTGCGGCTGATCACGTAGCTGAAACAACGGTATCTGTTGTTACCCTGCCAAATGAAGAAATGAAAGGCCGGA
This sequence comes from Paenibacillus sp. PAMC 26794, assembly GCF_000316035.1. Lineage (GTDB taxonomy): Bacteria > Bacillota > Bacilli > Paenibacillales > Paenibacillaceae > Paenibacillus. The sequence continues at coordinate 65,239 of NZ_ANHX01000022.1, read as the reverse complement.
TTATCGGTCGTGAAGGACGTAACATCCGTGCGCTTGAAACCCTTACAGGGATTGACCTCATTATCGATGATACGCCAGAAGCTGTTATTCTGTCGGGCTTTGACCCGATTCGCCGTGAAATCGCCCGTACTGCCCTGGAGAAACTGGTGGCTGATGGACGTATTCACCCGGCACGGATTGAAGAGATGGTTGAGAAATCCCGCAAAGAAGTGGATGAGCGCATCCGTGAATACGGTGAGCAAGCTACCTTTGAAGTGGGCGTGCATGGTCTGCATCCGGATCTGATCAAAATTTTGGGCCGGTTGAAGTTCCGTACAAGTTACGGTCAGAACGTCTTGAAACATTCCATGGAAGTCGCTTATCTGGCTGGACTGATGGCTGGCGAACTGGGAGAAGACGTAACTCTGGCAAGACGTGCAGGTCTATTGCATGACATCGGTAAAGCGCTGGATCACGAAGTGGAAGGATCACACGTCGAAATTGGCGTGGAACTGGCGAAGAAATACAAAGAACATCCGGTTGTAATCAACAGTATCGCGTCCCATCACGGAGATTGCGAAGCGACTTCGGTCATTGCCATGTTGGTTGGCGCAGCAGATGCGCTCTCCGCAGCAAGACCAGGCGCACGCCGCGAAACGCTGGAAACGTATATCAAACGACTGGAGAAGCTGGAAGAAATCTCAGAATCCTTCGAAGGTGTCGAGAAATCGTACGCCATTCAGGCCGGACGTGAAGTTCGCGTTATGGTACAGCCTGAGAAGATCGATGATGCTGAAGCCTTCCGCTTAGCCCGTGACATCACGAAGATGATTGAGAATGAACTCGACTATCCGGGTCACATCAAAGTCACCGTCATCCGGGAAACCCGTGCGGTTGAATACGCAAAATAGAGCATTACGGAAAAGTGGCCGCAGTAGTGGGCCACTTTTCCTGTTGATAGCCTGTTAAAAGGCAACTACACATCATGGAGATGAGATAGAGTCCTGCAAAGGTTCAACATTTGAAGTAAGAGGACTTTGCAGGAATTGAGGAGGCAGTAATCAATGAAAGTTTTGTTTATTGGTGACATTGTAGGCAACGTGGGACGTAAGGCATTAAAGGAAAATTTACCGTACCTGAAATCGAAGTATAAGCCACATGTAGTGATTGTGAATGGTGAAAATGCGGCAGCAGGTCGTGGGATTACCGGTGCAATCGCAAATGAGTTTTTCAACTGGGGTGTACATGGTATTACACTTGGTAATCATACTTGGGACAATAAGGATATTTTTGATTTTATAGATGATGAGCCCCGCATGATTCGTCCAGCGAATTTTCCGCCAGGCACACCAGGACGAGGATATACGGTTGTCAAAGGCGAAGGGAAAGAGCTGGCGATTGTCAATCTGCAAGGAAGAACGTTCCTGCCTGCTCTGGATTGTCCATTCCGTGTAGCTGATGAAATTGTAGATGAGCTGCGCCAAGACCATAAATGTATTCTGGTCGATATGCATGCTGAAGCGACGTCGGAGAAGATTGCCATGGGATGGCATCTGGATGGACGTGCGTCTCTCGTTGTAGGTACACATACGCATGTACAGAGTAATGATGATCGGATTTTGCCTGGAGGAACGGCTTACTTGACGGATGCAGGCATGGTAGGGCCTCGTGACGGCATATTGGGCATGGAGCGTGAGGCCGTGCTGCGTAAGTTCTACACCCAGCTACCTGTACGTTTCGTTGTAGATGATGGCAAATGGCACTTCCATGGTGTTTTTGTTGAAATTGATGAAGCCACAGGTGCGGCAACACGCATCGAAAAAATTCGTCTGATGGAGGACGAGTGGCGCATGGAATAGGGGTATTGTCCCAATTTGCAGGGAAACCCGTCTAAAAAGAAGGAATTTTTTTGCCTCCCGCGAATAACATCTAGTAAGTGGAAACAAACTTTCAACATTCCCAGGGAGGTACTTACCATGGATGTATTAAAAGTTTCAGCAAAGTCCAATCCTAATTCTGTAGCCGGCGCTCTTGCAGGGGTTCTTCGTGAACGTGGAAATGCTGAACTGCAGGCAATTGGAGCGGGAGCACTGAACCAAGCCATCAAAGCGGTAGCAATAGCCCGGGGATTTGTAGCACCAAGCGGAGTTGACCTGATTTGTATTCCAGCTTTTACAGACATTGTGATCGACGGCGAGGACCGAACGGCCATTAAGCTGATTGTGGAGCCCAGATAATACATGCAGTATGCATTGAACCTGTTTACGATGATGTAGACAGGTTTTTTTGCGTTTTTTTTGCCATAAAAATATAGAAGGAGGGTTAACAATGTCCATGTCTGATTGGCGTGTAGCTGATTTTCACTGTGATGCACTGAGCAAAATTTTGATGCAGCCCGCACTTTCATTCCAAGATGCTCCACAACTGGATGTGAACTTGCAACGTTTGAAAGAGGGGAATGTAGGGTTGCAAGCGTTCGCCATCTATTTACCCGAAGTACTTGGCAGAGGCAAGTTTGAACATGTGATGGGGCAGTTGGAGATTTATCGTAGACGTGTAGAGAGAAGTCAGGAGCGGCCTGGCGGCACACAGACGTTGTTATGGCGTGAACAGGTGGCTCAGGTGGGGCAAACAGAGGGTCCGTGGGGATTAATCACACTGGAGGGTGTGGATGGCCTGGAGGGCAACCTGTTCTATCTGGAGTTATGTTATCAGATGGGCGTTCGAATCATTGGACTAACGTGGAATTATGCCAATTGGGCAGCTGACGGAGTAATGGAGAAGCGTGGAGCAGGTCTGACCGAGAAGGGGAAAGAACTGGTGTGCCAGTGTAATGAAATCGGAATGCTGTTAGATGTGTCACATCTGACGGAGAAAGGATTTTGGGAATTGGCTGACTTGAGTAAACGACCTTTTATCGCCTCCCACTCCAACAGTTATAGCGTATGTCCCCATGTGCGTAATCTGAAAGATGATCAGATTCAGGCTATCATTGCCCGGGAAGGGCGGATCGGATTGACTTTTGTACCCTGGTTTGTAAAACAGGAAGGTGAGGTACGTATAGAAGATCTGCTGCCTCATATTGAGCAATTCTGTTCTCTCGGCGGGCAGCATCACCTGATGATGGGCTCTGATTTTGATGGAATCTCAACGTATATTCAGAGACTTGAACATTCAGGGCATTATCCGAGACTGACGGAAATCCTGCTCAAACATTATGATGAACATCTGGTTCGTGGCTGGTTGTGGGGGAATGCAATGAGTTATCTGGGGGAACACTTGCCAGAGAGCAATCCGAAGATGCAGATGAAGGGGAATTCCATGAAATAGTGAACTGGTGTGTGCGTTGAATGGTTTGAATTGAAACTTGTTTTCCAAATAAAGGAGTGGAATGATGGGGAAATAAGTGTATTTCATGAATTTTCACCAGTTCGTTTTCATTTCACTCCAAAAAGGGGTATAATACCATTGGATTGTTAAGAGCCTGAGTACAGGCCATAGATAAACAAGGAGTGAAATTTACAATGAGTAAAACAGTACCTGTGGGCGTATCTGCCCGTCACATTCATGTATCCCAAGAGCACGTTGAAATTTTGTTTGGCAAAGGTTATGAACTGACTGAATTTAAACCTCTGTCCCAGCCTGGCCAATACGCTGCTAACGAAACTGTAGCGGTAATTGGTTCGAAAGGACAGTTTGATAAAGTGCGTATCCTTGGACCTGTTCGCCCTGAAACGCAACTGGAGATCTCCATGACAGATTCATTTGCGATTGGTGTTAAAGCACCTGTACGTGAATCTGGAAGCATTGAAGGTACACCAGGAATCACAATTAAAGGTCCTGCTGGCGAAGTAACGATTGATAAAGGTGTTATCGTTGCTGCTCGTCACATTCACTTCCATACTTCTGATGCTGCTAAATGGGGTATCGAGGACAAACAAATGCTGAAAGTTCGCCTCGGCGGAGATCGCGGTCTTGTACTGGAAAATGTACTGGCTCGTGTATCCGATTCTTTCGCACTGGACATGCATATTGATACAGATGAAGCTAACGCTGCTGGCGCTCGTAATGGCGACACTGCTGAAATCATCGATTAATTACATGTAATAGCTTCAGCCCCCAATTGGGGCGGTCTGAATAACATATAAACCTGAGCACAGCCAACAGGGCCGGTTAATTCCAGCCCTGATGGCAAGGCTCAGGTTTTTGTATTTTCTGAGTGTTCTTCTGAGCATGGCATGTTTCGGATTAGACGAAGGGAGATGCGCTTTGGATGTGGAACTACAGCCCAATTCATGCTATAATTTGCTGTAATGCTCTTTTAATGTTCCAAGCAAGAAATTCACGTGGAACAGGGATGAATGAACGATTTTTTATTAATAGAGGCTGTAAGGAGTGACCGAAGGAAATGGCTAAAGGCTCAAAAAAGGATTACTCCCAATATTTTGATTTCTCCGATGCCAAAGTAATTTCGCAAGATGAATTCAGCAAAAAGATAAGAATCCGGGGTCGTGAGATTAACATCAAATCGGAACCCAATCATCGTCAGGAGAAACAGCGGGGCAAGGAAGACGTCCAGGTGCTTTACGAAAATGCAATTCCCGATGAACTGAAAAACATAGGGAAAGGCAAACATTATATTGTATATACGTATGGATGTCAGATGAACGAGCATGACTCGGAGACTATCAAAGGACTGCTTGAGTCTATGGGATATCAGGCTACAGAGAATCGCAAAGAAGCTGATATTATCCTGCTCAATACGTGTGCCATACGGGAAAATGCGGAAGATAAAGTATTTGGTGAGCTTGGTCACCTGAAAACGCTAAAACTCGAACGTCCGGGATTGTTACTTGGCGTATGCGGGTGTATGTCCCAAGAAGAAGGCGTCGTCAACCGAATCATGCAGAAGCATGGATTTGTGGATATGATCTTTGGTACACATAACGTGCATCGACTGCCACATCTAATCCAGGAAGCGTTGTTCAGCAAAGAAATGGTTGTTGAGGTATGGTCCAAGGAAGGCGACATTATTGAGAACCTGCCGAAGAAACGTGAGGGTATGCGCGGCTGGGTGAACATTATGTATGGCTGCGACAAGTTCTGTACATATTGCATCGTTCCGTTTACGCGGGGCAAAGAACGCAGCCGTCGTCCTGAAGATGTCATTGCCGAAGTTAGGGATTTGGCACGACAAGGCTTTAAGGAGATCACGCTGCTTGGTCAAAATGTGAATGCGTACGGCAAGGATTTCACCGACTTGAACTACAGCTTTGGTGACTTGATGGATGCCATTCGCCAAATTGATATTCCGCGAGTACGGTTTACAACCAGTCACCCACGTGACTTTGATGATCGCTTGATTGAAGTGCTGGCCAAGGGCGGAAATTTGGTGGAGCACATTCATCTTCCGGTGCAATCTGGCAGTTCGGAAGTACTCAAACGTATGAGCCGCAAGTATAACCGGGAACACTATCTGAAGCTGGCTGACAAAATTAAAAAGGCCATCCCGGATGTTGTGTTGACAACGGATATTATTGTTGGTTTTCCGGGGGAAACGGAAGAACAGTTTGAAGATACACTTTCCCTTGTCCGTGAAGTAGGGTATGATTTTGCCTATACCTTTATTTATTCCCCACGGGAAGGTACACCGGCTGCGGTGATGGAAGACAATGTACCGATGGAAGTGAAGAAGGAACGTTTGAAGCGCTTGAACGAAACGATCAACGAATACAGCCACCGAAGCAATGAAGAGCAACGCGGCAAAATCGTTGAAGTGCTCGTTGAAGGCGAGAGCAAGCGGAATTCCGAAGTTCTGGCAGGACGTACGCGCAGCAACAAGCTGGTGCATTTTGAAGGACCCAAAGAATTGATCGGTACATTCGTACAAGTGGAAATCACCGATCCGATGACTTTTTATATTCGGGGAAACCTGCTCTCCGAGCCGGTAGCTGCCAATCAGTAATAGTAATACACACACCAATAGGATGAATGATTTTTTGCACTTAGCGGGGTTACGCCGAGCGTAGCGAAGGTGACGGAATCGATTCTGTAGAAGCGAAGCGTTCGCCTTTGTCTCCGAATTTTAACCTTGAACAATCTCAATCGAAAAAATTCGGAGACAACAGCGATCAAAAGAACGATCCGACACCGCAGCGGTCACTCAGCAGTCGACTGAGCTTAATGCAACATTGAGTTTTCATCTTATATCATCTCATAGAATGGAGCGATTTCAGTGGCGCAGGAAGAAGTGCAGTACAACCATTATGGAATGCCAACCTACGATACGCGCAATCTGGTCATACGCGACGACATTATGGGAAAAGCCAAAGAATTGGCTGATATGCTCGGAACGAGTGAGGAAGTTAGACAGTTTCAACAGGCTGAAACCAAAATTCGTGATCATGAGCGCATCCAGCAGTTGATAGCAACGATCAAGAAAAAACAAAAAGAAATTGTTGCTTTTGAAAGCTTCAAAAATGTGGAGATGGTCAGCAAAATTGAACAGGAAATTGACGATCTGCAAAGCGAACTGGACAGTATTCCATTGGTTACGGAATTCCAGCAGAGCCAGAGCGATATCAACTACTTGCTTCAGCTTGTGATCTCCGTGATCCGGGAAACGGTTTCCGAAAAAGTGAATGTGGAAGCTGGAACGGATTCACCTCCGACCAGTTGCGGTTAAATGACGGAAGGGTGCGGACGCTGTCCGCGCCTTTTTTGACATTATATAACCGTTAACGTGGAGCGACTATCGCTAAGTACTCGGAATATAATTCCAAGCAAAGCTCCACGCTGTGGGGTTATTTTGTGTGGGGCAGCTGATTTTTTAATGATAAAGGCACATGACATCAAGAGAGCTTGATACGTACAGTGAATAAAGGAGAAATGAATAATGAGTATTTTGGACAAAATGGTGGGGGACGGAGACGGACGATTCTGGGGATTTCTAGGCTGTCGTTATATTAAAGGAGACGGCAAAGAAGTACAGATCGCGTTGACAGCAGGCGAACATCATACCAACTCCATGGGGATTATTCATGGGGGTGTATTAACTTCACTGATGGATCAGGCGATGGGGATGGTAGCAACAGCAGCAATGGAAGTGGACGGCTGTGTGACAACGAATCTGAACGTGCATTTTCTTGCACCGATGAAACAAGGGGAGTTAACGGTGACAGCTACGGTACTGCATCAAGCAGGACGCAGTGTTACGACTCAATCGGAGGTTCGTGATGTATCAGGCACGTTGGGATGCATGGCTACGGCGACATTCCGCATAGCACGTCCGAGAACGTAACGCATGAATCCCGCGGTTGACAAAAGATATTATTATGTCATAATGAAATTATCAAAATGAAAATAGTCGGTGGTGCCCATGAGCGAAAACTACGAACACTTCAATGCAGAGAGCGACGAACAAGCAGCACGTGCTTATAGTTCCCAAAAATATCGTACCCCCGATGGTGTTCCTGCGGATATCGTTATGTTCACCTTGACCAAGCGGGAGCGGAAGACGGTGACGAAGACACTTCCCATTCGGGAACTGAAAGTGATGCTAATCAAGCGCAAAGGCTGGCCTTTTGCAGGCAGATGGGCATTACCCGGTGGATTTTGTCAGGAGAATGAATCCATCTACGGTGCAGCAAAGCGTGAGCTGATGGAAGAGACAGGTGTAGACGGTGGACATCTGGAGTACTTGAATGTATATAGTCAGCCGGGTCGTGACCCGAGGGGCTGGATTATCTCTCATGCATTTTTCGCGCTTGTGGAAGAATGGATGCTGGATCAACGCCAAGCAGCAGATGATGCTGAGGATGTTGGATTGTTTACCATTCAGGAGGCGCTGCAGGAACTGGAGCTGGCCTTTGATCACAGAACAATAATCGAAGATGCTTATCGACGTATTCAACAACAGATGCTGGAAACGACGATTGCTCGTCAGTTCTTGCCACTTGATTTTACATTAAGTGAATTATATCAGGTTATTCAAAGTGTTGTACCGGATTTTGAAGAACCAAACTTCATTCGCAAGATTACGTCTACCCGCAGCCGTAAAGGCATTGTGGAAGAAGTAAGAGATGAAGAGGGGAACCTGGTGAGTTCCAACCAGTACTCGCAGCGTCCGGCGCAGCTATATCGTTTTACAGAACTCGTACCACGTCTATCCATCTATACGTAATAATGTGTAGATGTGTCAATCTGATTGAATCAGGATCAACCATTTCTGGGCTAAGGGAGTGTTGACGATGAAAGCACTGATTATCATTGATTTTACGCAGGATTTTGTGACAGGTTCTTTGCCTGTAGGTCAGCCGGCAGTAGAGATCGGAGAGACGATTGCAGCTGTAACCGAGGCCTATTGTAAGAACAAACATGAGGTAATCATGGCTGTGGATCTGCACGAAGAGAATGACCCGTATCACCCGGAGACTGCCCTTTTCCCACCTCATAACATCAGAGATACGGAGGGAAGACAGTTGTATGGTCGTCTTGCCCAAGTGATGGAAGAACGGAAAACAGATATACAGTGGATGGATAAGACGAGATATAGTGCATTCTGTGGGACCGATCTGGAACTCAGACTGCGTGCACGTGGTATTACGGATATTGCACTGATTGGGGTATGCACGGATATTTGTATATTGCATACGGCAGTGGATGCTTACAATAAAGGTTTTCATATTACGGTATATGAAGATGCCGTTGCCAGCTTCAATCCGGCAGGGCATGAGTGGGCACTTGGACATTTTCGTTCCAGCCTTGGTGCTTCGGTGGTTAAGGCGAGCGAGACAGTCTTGGCTTAATTTACTCCATAGTCATGTTTGGTTGACTCCATGTTAGGAACCGGATGAATGTGGTGAATGGTGTTTAGAGTTTATTACGGGAGACTTGTTTGTTTAATACGGATGAACAGAATCATGAAGAATAAGTCTCCATATGTTAACCCGTGTCCGTAGGTGAAATCTGCGGGCACGAGCGGAAGTCAGAGAGGATGAGACAAATGCAGACAACTAGCCTGGCTTTACATACGGATAAATATCAGATCAATATGATGTACGCGCATTGGGTGAATGGTACTCACAAGCGGAAGGCGGTATTTGAAGCCTATTTCCGTAAGCTTCCTTTTGGCAACGGATATGCGGTATTTGCCGGATTGGAACGTATTGTGAACTATATCAGTCAGCTTCGGTTTACGGTGGACGACATCAAATTTTTATCCAAACAAGAGGAAAATTACGATCCGGTCTTTCTGGAAGAGTTGCTCCAGTTTTCATTTCTGGGGACGATTCATTCCATGAGGGAGGGTGCAATTGTTTTCCCTGACGAACCGCTCATTCGGGTAGAAGGCTCCATTATGGAGACACAATTGGTGGAGACGGCGATACTTAACTTCATGAATTATCAGACGTTGATTGCAACCAAGGCTTCGCGGATCAAACAGGTAGCACAGCAGGATACCTTACTAGAATTCGGTACACGGCGTGCACAGGAAGCGGATGCTGCTATCTGGGGCGCACGTGCCTCGTATGTGGCAGGATTCAATGCAACGTCCAATATGCTGGCCGGAGAGCGCTTCGGGATTCCAACAGCAGGTACGCATGCCCATTCCTGGGTACAGAGCTTTATGACCGAGCAGGAGGCTTTTGACGTGTATGCCAAAGTATTGCCAGATCAGGTTACGCTGTTGGTAGATACCTTTGACACGTTGAACAGTGGAGTACCTCACGCTATCAAAACAGCTAAGAAGCTGGAGAGTCAAGGCAAAAAGATGAATGCGATTCGTCTGGACAGTGGTGACCTTGCGTACTTGTCCATTCAGGCACGTCAGATGTTGGATGAGGCTGGCTTAGATTATGTGAAAATTGTTGCATCCAATGACCTGGATGAGAATACGATTTTCGACCTTAAAGCTCAAGGAGCGCGGATTGATACATGGGGAGTCGGCACACAGCTGATTACTGCTTCTGACCAGCCATCTTTGGGTGGAGTATACAAGTTGGTGGAGCGTGAAGTAGAAGGTGCTATGCTGCCTACGATCAAGATATCTGCCAATCCTGAAAAGGTGTCTACACCAGGTAAAAAGGAAGTGTTTCGGATCATTGATCCGAAGCATGGCAAGGCGATTGCAGATTATATCTGCTATCCAGAGGAAGAGCAGCCGCTACAGGGCGGACCGCTCAAGTTGTTCAACCCGCTACACCCTTACCTGAAAAAGACCGTTACCCGCTACGAAGCGGTGAATATGCTGGAGCCAATCTTTGTGAACGGACGCAAAGTGTATGACCTGCCTAATCTGGATGAGATTCGGGCGTACCACCGGGAACAGATGAACCTCTTCTGGCCTGAATACCAGCGGAAGCTCAACCCGGAGATCTACCGTGTGAACATCAGCCCTGCAGCATGGAATATGAAGCAGAAGCTCATTGCGGAACATGTGAAATTCACAGAGGAATAATCTGCATACAAGAAATACAGAGAGGCATAACCAGGGAGGCATACTGGCTTATGCCTTTTTGATGCTCATAAAATATGTACGTTTTTAGCGGAGTTGAACGATTCGATGATCGCAAGAAAAACTTCAGCTAAACGGGGTCTGTCTTCTGTGAAAGTACGTCGATAGGCGTTTTTATTATCTGCTCCCGATGTTATGGACCGGGAATGTAAGAAATCTCATGGACAGAGTGCCTGGGTAGCAGGATATACTTAAATTTAGCTTGTTCAGTTCAAGAGGTTGTTCAAAAGTGGACTTTTTGTACACGTATTTAAAGGGGAAATGCAGTAATTATTTCTCGGGAAAGCGCAGGAGACGTCAAATCTTGCATCTTTCGGAGTGTTGCTTCGACATATTAGGGCTGTCCTTCTGAAACGGAAGAGAGTCGAGCATTGTTTCAATCCCATAGCTGCAGGGGATGAAAGTAAGAGGAGGTGCACACATGAGATGGATATTAGGACTGGTCTGGATCGCTTTTATTGCCTATGCATTGTTGTTGGCACCAGGGCAGTCACCTGGAAGTGATCCGATATTCAAAGAACTGATCACAATGCAAAGCAAAGAGCCTTGGTTACTTACTGTGTTTTCGTGGTTAGGTATTTTCCCGGCAGTGTATGCCTGTATGCTGTTAAGAACATCTGTGAAAGGACGAGGCCGTGTTCCGGCTTGGCCTTTTGTCATACTTTCTTTCGGGCTGGGTGCTTTTGCCCTGCTTCCTTATTATGCATGGTCATCGTCCGCAAATAGAGCTTCGGGTTACGGAAGATTGCATTTTGGTCGTCAGCGGGAGTCGGGAATTGGACGGGTAGCAGCCCACAAGCTGACGCATGTAGTCCTTCTGCTGTTGACGCTGGGGACGGCATTCTATGCGGTGACGCAGGGTCATCCGGATGTATATATGGAAGCATTCAATCAATCTGCCTTTGTACATATCATGACGATTGATTTTGTACTGCTGACCTTACTTTCCATGATTGCGTTATACAGGGATACTGAAGTGAGTCGACGTTCACCAGCTTGGGCCGCGGCGGGGATCATCCCTATTGTGGGTCCACTAATCTATCTGTTGACGCTCAGGAGAGACAGAGCTTGATCATCAATATCTGAAGAATCCAGAAGTAAAAGGTAGCCGTTAAGCCTGAATGCGAACAATTCATGTGCTTAATGGAAAAATATATAAAATCCAAAGAAGGAGTGGCTAGCGATGAAAAACCATTTTAACGCATATGTTGTCCGCAAAGAAGAACAGGGCGGAGTGAAAGCTGCTATAGAGCAACTGAAGCAGGAAGATCTGCCAAATGGAGATGTAACGGTACAGGTGCAGTATTCCAGTGTCAATTATAAAGACGGACTCGCTACCCTTGAAAAGGGCGGTGTCGTTCGTGAATACCCGATGGTACCGGGAATTGATCTGGCCGGAACGGTAGAGGAGTCGGTCAGTGGACGTTTTGCACCAGGAGATCGGGTGATCAGTACAGGATTTGAACCTGGTGTATCCCATTACGGAGGATACAGCGAGTATGCGCGTCTGCGCAGTGAATGGCTGGTACCTCTGCCACCGGGTCTCACTGAGAAAGAAGCCATGGCAATTGGAACCGCAGGATTCACGGCTGCACTTTCGGTAGATGCGCTGTTACAGGCTGGAGTGACACCGGAGATGGGCAAGATACTGGTTACGGGTGCAACAGGTGGTGTTGGCAGTATGGCAGTTGCGATTCTGGCGAAACTTGGTTTTGAAGTAACAGCCAGCACAGGCAAGAAAGATCAGAAGGAGTCATTGCTCCGAAACTTGGGCGCCTCAGAGGTTATTACTCGTGAAGAAGCTGATGCTCCAGCTAAAGGAGCCATGGGGAAACAGCTATGGGCGGGAGTTGTTGACCCAACAGGAGGACCAGCTCTTGCGGAGCGATTGAAACAGATTCAATACGGAGGTGCGGTAGCGGTATCCGGGTTAACCGGAGGCACAGCTTTTGAATCCACGGTACTTCCGTTTATTTTGCGTGGCATTCAGCTTATTGGTATAGACTCTGTATATTGTCCGATGGAACGTCGGGAACGATTGTGGAAACTGCTCGGCGGAGAATGGAAACCGGAGCGCGCGCTGGAACTGGGAATCCGGGAAATTTCTCTAGACCAGCTGCCTCATACGCTGGAGACGATACTCCAAGGTGGGGCAGTAGGTCGTACGGTGGTCAATACGATATCAGACCTGCCATCCGCATAAGATTCTAAGTCCTTAGACATGCTAATTCTACCTGATTGGGTCACAGTACACGTGGCTGGAAAGGAAGGATTGGCATGTGGTTTGGTAGAAAAGGTCGAAGTCTGGTTCGAAGAACAATGAAGTCGGTACTTGTAAGTGGAGTGTTGATCACAAGTGTCTGGTCCCTGGTGGCTTGTTCGGCATCATCCATTGAGCAGGAGCGGAAGGTTTACACCCGTGAAGCGACAGATGAAGGAAATGTGCGGGCACAGAGTCAAGGACACGGATTAAACGGTGAATTGGTGAGTGAGATCAGTAAGAGTTTTGAAGCAAAAGGCATTCAGCTGATGAATAACATGTCTGCCGATGACGGCCATGGTGGGATTTCTTATATGTATTTGTTGAATGGAAGTGGCAGACACATCGTGAAAGTCCATATTTTCAGTGATGCGACAACCCGGGCTGCCAGCATGAAACAAATGTATAGTGAGGATCGTGATGAGGCTGTCGTGGAGAATGCGCTTGGCCGGACAACGATTCGCAGCAAAGGGTACGTCTCACTCGTTTATACAGCTTCTGGTGGGGAAAAGGACAAGTATGAACAGGATGTGTTGCAGGTGTTCCAACATGTGCTGGGGCAACTAAGGTAAGTAGAGCGAGGTACCCTTCGTACTTTACCGTACAGCTGAAAATAAACCCGAAAAACCCGTCTGATCTTTCAGACGGGTTTATATATTTCACGCATCACATGCCGCAGCTCGGGCAAAATGAGTTTTTCCATGGCCAATTTGACGGCTCCTTTGGAACCCGGCAAGGAGAATACCGCTGTGCGTCCAATCGTTCCAGCGACGGCTCTGCTCAGGATGGCAGCGGAACCGATATCTTCGGTGTAACTGAGAAAACGGAAGATCTCACCGAAACCCGGGAGTTCCTTGTCGAGCATTGAGGACACTGCTTCATAAGTTGTATCTCGGGGTGCAATCCCTGTTCCACCGCTAAGCAACACGGCTTCAATATCATCACGAACAGCTGCATTTTGCAGGATGCTTCGAATGTTCTCCGTCTCATCTAGTGTGATGATGTATTCAACAATCTGATAACCCGCTTCATTCAAAAGCTGGTGCATGAGCTGGCCACTGGTATCGGTGTCTTTGGTGCGGGTGTCCGACACTGTAACAATCATGCACGATACCGTGGTTGGAGCTTCCTGGCGATGTTGTTCCACTGAATTAGTCATGAAACTTCCTCCTTCAATCAACATGTCCTCATAGCATAGACCATCCGGTAGAATCAGGCAATGTACTGTGGAAGAGTTGAACGTTATTGCACAACGAATGCGGGATGGTGTACACTCGCTAGATATAGATAGATCAGGTTACAAGAAGGACAATCAGAGAGGTGTATACGCATGAATGAAACGATTATAAAAGCACAATCCATACCTGTATATATACTGTCAGGTTTTTTGGGGAGTGGCAAAACAACACTGCTTGTTCAGTTGATCGAACATTGGCAACAGCAGGGTTTGCGTCCCGCAGTGGTTATGAATGAGTTAGGCGAAGTTAATCTGGATGGTCAGATTGTGGATTCTACCGTTCCGATGACAGAGATGTTAGGTGGATGCATCTGTTGTACCGTACGTGGTGACTTGGGATTGCAACTTGCTGATCTCGTTCAAGAGGAATCACCGGATGTGATTATCATTGAAGCGACAGGTGCGGCAAACCCCATGGAGATTCTGGATGCGGTCACAGAGACTTCACTTTACATGCGATTGGAACTGAAAAGCCTCATTACCGTTGTGGATGCAGCGCATCTATCTGGTCTGTATCAGGAGCAGAAGGGGCAGACGTTCAAACTAATGCAGGAGCAGATTCGTTGTGCGTCTGTGCTTCTCTTAAACAAAACGGATCGGGTGAATGCACAGGAACTGAAGGATCTGGAGCAGCTTTTGGCAAAATGGAATGGTTTCGCACCTGTAATCCCTACGGTCAAATGTGAGGTGGAGATGGATCTGTTGCTTCGCAGTGGGGCAGACGTGCATGTACGTGATTCAGCTTCTGAAGCAGGCAAGCCGGCTCACCAAGAGCATCATGTGCATACGGAAACCTGTGGTACACATGGCTGCGGTCATGGTCATGAACATACAGATCATACAATCCAAGGCGATGCTACGAATACTGACGCATCTCATAGCCATGTCCATGCCCACAGTCACGAACATTCCGCTCCTCATGCATCACACGAACATGTCATGGTATATACGCATTATTTCAGTCATCCGGTGAACAGCGAAGCATTTGAACAATTTGTCTCTGCTTTGCCACGGGACGTGTATCGAGCAAAAGGCATTTTATCGTTTAGTGACACGGCGAGTCGCTTCTGGTTCCAGTATGCCTACCGTGAATCGGATTACATGAAGATCACACCTCAGGGAGATGTCCCTAATGTTGCTGTGTTTATAGGTGAACATTTTGACCAAACTGTCATTCGTGACCAATTACTGGAATTGGAAGCGATAAAGTAGGTTAGATGATTCAATATTCCTCCGAACTGGGTATTAAGATGCATAGCAAACTTTGCCTGGGAGGTAACTTTAAATGACACAACAACAAGTTCAACAATGTATCGATGCTTGCCTGGAGTGCATGAATGCATGCAACGTATGTTACATATCGAGTCTGAAAGAATATGATCTGGCGATGTTGCGTGATTGCATTCGTTTGAATCGGGAATGTGCGGAGATCTGCAGTTTTGCTGCACAAGCCATGACACGTGGAAGTGATTTCATTGCCGAAATATGCGAATTGTGTGTGAAAGCTTGTGAAGCTTGTGCCGCAGAGTGTGGTAAACACCAGCATAGTCATTGCCAAGCGTGTGCAGAGGCGTGCCGCAGATGTGCAGAAGCTTGCCGGTTGATGGCAGTCGTAGCGTAAATATCATTTCTCTGGAACATATAATTAAAACGGATAATATGTTGGTCCCCTAAGGAAAGCAGAGAACACAGGCATCTGAGATGATGTACCTATGTGTTGCCTTTCCAGTAGGGGATTTTTAATGCAGGTTGCCAAGTCTGATCATGGTATGTATAATGATGGCAATGAATTGAAACGAAGAATATCGATGATCGGGAGAGTAGCCAGATCCATACATGACAGCGAGCCGGGAGAGGTGGAAGCCGGTATGACATGACCTGAGTGAACCGCACCCGTGAGATGATTATCCGAAAAGATATATGTATTCTGATGGAGGAATGTACGATATCTGTCTGAGGGTAATTCGGTTTGCGACCGTTATACGCATCGAGCGGAACAGGTTCTACTGGCATGCATGTTGATGCACATCAGGAGTAACTGTTCACTTAGAGTGGTACCGCGGGAACTGTTAAGTCAGCTCTCGTCTCTTATTTAGAGACGAGAGCTTTTTTGTGTTTATTTTCAGCTAATAATGAATGGATAAGGAGTGTTCGACATGTTGATGAAGCAGGCTGCGGCCTATATTTCCCCTTTAACGGGATTGAATGAACAAGAGGTTCTGAGATTACTGGAAGTCCCACCACAGGCGGAGATGGGTGATGCAGCATTCCCTTGTTTTGCATTGGCGAAGTCATTAAAGAAAGCACCAGCAGTCATTGCGACCGAGCTCGCAACGGGATTGCGGACAGCAGGACTTGAAGCGACTCCCGCCGGGCCGTATGTAAATATCCGTTTCAACCGGGAGAAGCTCGCGCCGAATCTACTGAAAGAACTGGGGAATGCCGCATTTGGTAAGCTTCAGCTTGGTCAAGGTTCACGTGTTGTGATTGATATGTCTTCCCCTAACATCGCAAAACCCTTCGGAATCGGGCATTTGCGTTCTACTGTAATCGGTGCAGCACTGTATCGGTTGTATAACGAAGCGGGTTATACCTCTATAAGTGTGAATCATCTGGGAGACTGGGGAACCCAGTTTGGCAAGCAGATCGCAGCGTACAAACGGTGGGGCAATGATGAAGCCTTGCAGGCAGACCCGATCCGTACTTCACTGGAATTGTATGTGCGCTTCCACGATGAGGCGGAGAACGATCCTTCACTGGAGATTGAGGCACGCGACTGGTTCCGCAAGCTGGAGCAAGGAGATGATGAAGCACAGCGGTTATGGGCGTTCTTTGTGGAAGTGAGCATGAAGGAATTCAACCGGATGTATGAACGTCTGAATGTACAGTTCGACCATACGTTGGGGGAGAGCTTTTACAATGACAAGATGGGTGCAGTGGTTGAAGAACTAAAGGCGAAAGGTTTACTTGAAGAGAGTGATGGAGCACTCGTGGTACGTCTGGAAGATGAGAACATGCCCCCGTGTCTGATTATCAAAAAAGATGGAACAACAATCTATCCTACACGGGATTTGGCTACGGCAGTCTATCGTCATGAGGTGATGAAGGCAGATCGGTTGTTATACGTGGTCGGAGGCGAGCAGAAGTTACATTTCCGGCAGGTATTTGCGGTCCTATCCCGGATGGGTCATGAATGGTCTGCGAAGTGTGAACATATCCCGTTTGGCTTAATGCGTTTTGAGGGGCGGAAAATGTCTACGCGTCGCGGTAAAGTCATCTTTTTACAGGAAGTATTGGATGAGGCAGTTGCTCGTGCACTCCAGATTATTCAGGAGAAAAACCCGAATCTGGAGAACCCTCAGAAGGTGGCTGAGGCTGTTGGTGTAGGTGCCATTGTCTTCGGTGATCTGCGTAATAATCGGCTTAACGACGTGGACTTCTCATTGGAAGATGCGGTGAGTTTTGAAGGAGAGACCGGACCTTATGTGCAGTATACCCATGCCCGGATTCAAAGTGTGCTTGCCAAGGCAGAAGAGGCGATCCGCGTGGAAAATGAAAACCCTCTGCCTAACCCCAGCCTTGCGGATGGTGAGAATGACACAGTGACTTCTTCATCCAGTATCGGAGATACCGCATGGGCATTGCTGAAACTGCTTGGTGAATATCCCGAGTATCTGGAAAAAGCAATTCATCGGAATGAGCCTTCGGTCATTGCCAAATATACAATAGATGTCGCTCAGGCGTTCAACCGCTTCTATCACGCAGAACGGATTGCGGATGCGCCATCTGAAGAAAGATCTTTCAGGGTGGTCTTGGCCGAACGAACTGCCGAACGCCTCGCGCACAGTCTGTATTTGCTTGGTGTGCAGGCTCCGGAACGGATGTGATCCTAGTGATATGGAGTACACGTGGACTTCTCAAGAAATCTGATCAAGCTGCACCAAACTCATCAGATGGAGGTATATTGCTTCAACAAGTGAGCAAACGATTAGGTAATACTCAAGTACTGAATCAAATTAATCTGGAAGTGAAGCAGGGAGAATGTGCTGTACTTGTTGGCAGAAACGGCTCGGGCAAAAGCACGTTGCTACGTATGTTGGCAGGTATTTTGTTACCCGATACAGGATCGATCCAGCGCACAATGAAGGGTTCTGATGGGTATGCAGTAGATGGCCTGCCACGTTTACCCTTTACCTCTGGAGAGTACTTGTGGGACATGGGTCGAATTCGGGGCATTCGCCCCGAAGTACTGCGTGGGCGGATTAGAGAACTTAGTGAACTTTTATATCTGGATACCGCGATTGATCAGAAGTTACCCTTATTATCGAAGGGCACACTGCAAAAAGTAAATTTGATTCAGGCCCTGTTACCTGGACCGGGTGGTCTTTTGCTGCTGGATGAACCTTTATCAGGCTTGGATATTCCAGCTCAAGAGGGCATTGTATCCTTATTGCGACAATGGAAGGATGAAGGGACATCCATCGTTACAGCTTGCCATGAACCGTTGCTTATTGAACGTTTGGCAGACCAGGTGATTGTGTTGAAAAAAGGCCGCGTGCTCCGCTACTGGAGTCGTGAAGATATACTTCAAGCTGGCGAACCCGTTGTACGTATTCAAAGTCTGGCGGAAGCCGGAGAGGATCTGGCCAACGATCCATCCATTGTACAACAACCGCGAGTACTGTCTTTAGTTCGTAATACAAGCTCAGGGATATCCAATTCTTGGTTGTGGGATTGGAAAGTGGTTCAACAATCAACAGATCATGTCCTCAGAATGATTCTGGCATCCGGAGGTTCGGTTGTGTCTGTACAACAGGAAGAAAGTCAATTACATATGGAAAGTCTGCTGGAAGGACAACATCCAGCTGTACATTCGAGTCGTGGAGGTGTCACAGAATCTGTGGACTTAAGCTCTTCCATGGATGATGCGGGGGGAGAAGCTGAATGATCTATCTGACCCGATATTTGTTAAGGCATCACATTCGCTCACAGAAATATTTTGCACCGGTTATCTTTTATATCATCGCCATGCTGCTGATCTATTCCTACAAACCCAACCCTATTGCGGACAGTTACAGTGTCACGGCTATGCTGTTATTTCTGGCAGCTGCTTGGCTCGGAGTAATGGTGATGAATACCGAACCTGCTAAGCAGTATCAATTACTCGTCCTTCATGCAGGAAGCAGGCGTAAGGTTGTAACAAGTCAACTCATCTGTGCCTGGATAATGCAATTCATGCTCACCGCAATCACTGTGCTGTATCCCGTGTTCGCGGGAATGTTCGAGAGACAACCCACAGGTGAGGAGTGGATGATGACTTGGTTAGGACATCTGGTGTTATCACTGCTGGGATTAAGCATCAGTGTATTCTTTCAAAAATCGTACATTCCCTTGCTTAGTCGAAGTATGCCTGCCCTCATTATTGTATTATTACTATCGTTTATCCAAGGTTCCTTAAGTGAACGTTTGCCTGAATCGTTAGAATGGCTTGGCCGCATTCTTCCACCAGCCTTTTATCTGGTTCGTCAGATGATGTTATTTGATGAATCGAAGATGGACTCTTTTGTTTCGGTTATGCTGTGGACTGTGCTCTATGCATTAGGGTTACTAATCATCCATGTGTGGCTGTCCGGAAGAAGAGATCTGCGGAGTTAGAAGACGTGCTTCCCGATAACTTGAATGTTGCTCTTGGTTTGGTTAGGATAGAGGGACATGGAATGGTTAACATTGTACGGTTGAAGGGGGCGCTCGCATATGCAAAATACAGATATCCAGAATGGTGACATGCTGGACAGCGAACACTCCAGGGAATTGTTTGCCTATTACGGATTGGCAGTGTACTACGGGCAGGCGCTTGAACAGCAGCTGGTCAATCTGATTTTATTAATGAAAATGTCTCAGGGCAAAGCCGTGTCTGAAGAGGATCTGGAAGATCTGTACGAACGAAAAATGAGCAGTTCACTAGGGCAACTCATTCACGAAGTGCGCCATCATTTTACATTCTCTGAGGAAGAGACGCGCCAGTTGAATGAATTATGGCACCAACGTAACCGTATTGTACATCATTATTTCAAGGAACGAATTCACGAGACATTCAGTCCGGAAGGACGATCACGTATGATTAAGGAATTGGAGGATTTCAAAGACCGTGCACAGGAGTTGGAGATCCGTCTTCAGCAATATACGGGTGCATGGATTGCAGAGCTTGGTCTGGATGCCGAATCCGCAGCAGCTCTGCAAACGCTAGAGCGTATGCATACCGAGAGTATGCAAGCAAGGGCTTTGGAAGAGGATGAATGACAAGCAAACGGATAACGAAACGCTGGATATTAATGACGGTTCTGGCTGTAGTATTGGTTGGAATCCTGTGGACTATGGTTACCGCAATCCGTATATCTGCATATAGGGATGAGGATTCATCCAGGATATCGGATGCAGCGATCATTCTGGGCGCAGCCGTGGCGGGGGATAACCCTTCACCTGTATTTCGCGAACGTATTGAACACGGGATTGAATTATATCGTCAGGGTACAGTTCGTAATCTGCTTTTCACAGGTGGATCAAGTGGTGATGGAGAACATACGGAAGCTGAAGTGGGTCAGAAGTATGCCATCGCACATGGAGTAGATCCTGCGGACATTCGCATAGAGACCAAATCCAGAATTACCGAGGAGAATCTAGTCAATTCAATTCCAATTGGTGAACAGGCCGGTTATCAAACCTATACGATTGTGAGTGATCCATTACATATGAAACGGGCCATGAAGCTGGCTGCCGGACTGGGCATGGATGCCGTACCCTCTCCGACACGAACTACGGCGTATCGAACCTGGCGCAGCAAGTTTCCTTTTCTCGCAAGAGAGACCGTGATGTACATGGGATATACGATCAAAGGATGGATAGACAATCCGCAGCAGCCATGAGGTTGCACGCGGATTGTTTTTTTGTCCGGCCGAAATAAACAGTAACGGAACATGCCTCCAGATGAAAATACAAAAAAACCGATTTACACCGCAAACCCTGAGGTAGCTGTGTAGATCGGTTTTTGTTTTGCCGTCGAGTACATCATTTTGATTGGTTACTTAAAGAGCTTTCTGTTTTACTCTGTTATGCATTGCCTCCGGCAAAGGAGGTTGAGGTTGGAATGATCTCACCCGACGGATTCCCGCTGGTTGCACTCGCTGCTGCTGGCGCACCTTGCTGGAGCTGATACATTTTATAATAGCGGCCTTTAAGCTCCATCAGTTCATCATGTGCACCTTGCTCAACGATACGCCCGCGATGCAGAACCAGAATTTGATCTGCTGAACGAATGGTGGACAGACGGTGAGCAATGATGAAGGTGGTACGTCCTTTTTTGAGGACTTCGAGTGCGTTCTGAATCAATGCTTCCGTTTCCGTATCAATATTGGCTGTCGCTTCATCCAAAATGAGGATGGCCGGATCAAACGCCAGTGCACGAGCAAAGGAGATCAACTGACGCTGTCCAGCAGACAATGTGCTTCCTTTTTCGATGACAGGTTCGTCAAAGCCTTGAGGCAAATGAGCCAGGATACGCTGCGCGCCTACATCACGCAGCGCCTGTTCAATTCGTTCACGGGAGATCTTCTCATCGCCGAGACTGACGTTGGAAGCAATGGTGCCTGTGAACAGATACGGGTCCTGCAATACAATCCCCATATGCTTGCGAATCCACTGTTTGGGCAGATCTTTGACGTTCTGACCGTCAATCGTGATCTTGCCTTTTTGCGGGTCATAGAACCGGAATAGCAGGTTGATGATTGAGCTTTTACCCGAACCGGTATGACCGACCAGAGCGACCGTCTGACCTTGGGATGCTTTGAATGAGATATTGTGAAGCACGTAATCTTTTTTATAGGCAAAGGATACATCATCGAAGACAACATTCCCTTTGTATCTTGGCATAGAGCCATCGGTTACGGCTTCTCCCTTTTCATCCATCAGCTCAAAGACGCGACCAGCAGATACGAGGGAGGAGTCCAGGTTGGCGAGCTGATTGACCATGCCGGTAATCGGCTGGAACAAGCGGCCCAGGACATCAACGAAGGCATACAGAACACCCAGAGAGATAATACTTGTGCCATCCAACACGCTGGAACCGAAGTACCACAGGACAACCGCAAAGGCGATATTCCGTAATACGTTAACTAGGTTGTGTGAGGTGAAGGCATTCAGGTTCAGCATTTTGTTCTGGTGTTTCATATAGTCATCATTCAGATCTTCGAATTCCTGTTTGGTTTGTTTCTGATGGCGGAATACGCGGATAATGGACATCCCCTGAATGGACTCGTTAATGATTGCATTGATCTCACTCAGTCGGGATCGAATGATCGTGTTGTAGCGAGTAGCGAATTTGCGATAGAGCACAATCCATGTAATGAGCATCGGCACAACGAATAATGAGATTAGACCCAGGCGAACATCAAGCAGGAAGAGTGCAACATACACACCTGTAATCGTGATGATTCCTGAGAAAAAGTTCGAAAGAACAGCAACGAACAGATCTTTTACGGCTTCTGTATCGTTTGTGACCCGAGATACAACTTTACCTGCGGGCA
This sequence comes from Paenibacillus sp. PAMC 26794, assembly GCF_000316035.1. Taxonomy (GTDB): domain Bacteria; phylum Bacillota; class Bacilli; order Paenibacillales; family Paenibacillaceae; genus Paenibacillus. Next base: position 42,668 of record NZ_ANHX01000022.1, on the reverse strand, counting down.
GGTTATCAAAAAAGTGCACCGGCAGTCGCTGAATATGGGCATACACATCGTTACGCAGTCTTTGAATGACCTTGTTGGCCGAGGATTGCAGCCAGAAAGTTTTACCAAACTCCATAATGACCGAGATCACGAGGAAGATCATGTAATACACAATTAATTGATAGATGCTGGGCATCTCCGGTTTGTAAAAAGCAAACAGTTCACCAGCGGACAGGGGTGTTGCCGCATATTGGCCTGTTACCTCACCTGCGCGTGTAACCGTGAGGGTTCCATCCGTATATGTGCGGTCCCCGTCAGGTGCGCTTACCGGTTCGTTTACAAAATAAAAACTTCTGCCGGCTTGTAATACCCGCACTTCGGAACCTTTGTTTTCATCCGGTTCGAACAAGCCTTCGCGTTTGTAATTCTTACCGTTGTAGACTGCGGCTTCATCTGAAGCTGTCGTCTCATAGAAAGGCTGCTCAATCGCGAGCAAGTGATTGTCGATCATGGATTTGGCGATGAACGGCCCGGCAAGCTCGGCCGCAACACCAATGGTAAGCATAATTAATGCAGCGATAAATGTTCCTTTGGCTTTCAAGGCGTAATCAAGCAGCCTTTTGCCTGTATTAGACTTCAATGAATTGACCTCCTACGTGGACAGATTGGACTCGACCTGTTGCCGTTCATACTGTTCACGGTACCAGCCGTTCATGGCTAACAATTCCTGGTGAGTGCCTTCTTCCGTAATTTTCCCGTGCTCCAGTACGATGATTCGGTCAGCATGTTCAATAGCAGACAGGCGATGAGTCGAGATCAGCGTGGTTTTGCCCGAGCGTTTGTTGCGTATATTTTCAATGATTTTGGCTTCAGTACGTGCATCAACAGCAGATAAGGCATCATCCAGGATCAGAATATCAGGATTAGCAATAAAGGCACGCGCCAGCGATACCCGCTGTTTCTGTCCACCGGACAGAGAGATTCCTTTTTCACCAACAAGTGTATCCAGTCCATCGGACAATGTTCCCAGATCACCGTCAAAAGCGGCGGTACGAATGGCTTCCATGATGACTTCATCACTGGCCCCAGGTTGACCGAATTGAATGTTCTGACGAACTGATTTGGAGAACAGAACTTGTTCCTGTGGTACGTACCCGATCCAGCTGTGCAAGTCATCTTTGGCGATATCCTGAATCGGATGACCCGAGATGCTTAATGTGCCCGAACCGGCAGGGTATTCATGAAGCAGTTGTTTGAGCAAAGTAGACTTACCGCTACCCGTACGGCCCACGATACCCAATGTTTGACCCCGTCGCAGCGAAAAGCTGATATGACTGAGATTGTCGACAGTGGAACTTGGGTAACGGAATGTAACATCCTGCATCGCAATTTCTTCCGGATTCGTAACGTGGGCAGGTTGCTCCACATCTTGTACGGCAGGTTCTACCGATAAAGTCTCGTTGACCCGATCAAGCGAAGCGCTACCACGTTGCATCAGGTTAATTAATTCGCCGATGGCAAACATGGGCCAGATCATCATCCCCAGGTACATGTTAAACGATACGAGATCCCCCAGGGTAATTTCATTATGAAATACAAGATATATGCCGTAGGCAAGTGCAATCACATAACTGAGTCCTACGAAGAGCCGGATGGTGGGTTCGAATAGCGCATCCATTCTGGCAACAGCCAGGTTTTTGCGATACACATCCTCGGTCACGTCGGCGAACCGTTTCTCGTCCAGACGTTCCTGCACATAGGCACGTACGACACGAATACCGGCGATGGATTCCAGCACCTGGTCGTTCATATCTCCGAATGCATCCTGTGCCAGGGTGTAACGTTGATGTACAGCTTTACCATAGATCATCATGGCAATGGCGATAAAAGGTAATGGCAGGATTGCCGCCAAGGTCAGTTTCCAACTGACGAGGAAACCCATGGCGAATAGTACGGTGGCCAGAAAGGCCGTAGAGTCTGTTAAGGTCAGCATGCCGAAGCCTGCTGTAGTGGCAATGGAACGAAGATCATTGGTGGCCCGAGCCATCAGATCTCCTGTTCTGTTTTTCTCAAAAAAGGGAGGAGTCATCCGTAACAAGTGGTCCATAAAGCGTGAACGAAGCAGCCGCTCCACCAGATTGGCACCACCAAACAGTTTGTGCATCCAAACGTATGTAACCAGATAGATAATGATGACCGTTCCCAGAATAAGCAAGATATAACGGGTAAGTGAGGTGCCGGTAATGGAACCGCGCACAATCTCGTCAATGGCATTGCCAAGAAGACGAGGAGGCAGCAGTTCGGCAATGCCCACCAGAATAAGCAAGATGACACCGGTTAGGTATCGTTTGCGTTCCAGCCGGAAGAACCAGGCCAGGTTTTTAAGTACAGAGAACAAGTGTTATCCCTTCCTTTCGATGTCCGAGAAATGCAGATTCCGTTCATGTATGCCGAAATGTACCCACAAAAAAAGACATACCGCACGCAGGCGGTATGTCTTCATATAATCATACGGCAGCATGGCTCAGAGAACAGAGCCGTCACCATATATAAGTTCGATTGTGAGTAAACATCACAGAGGTTCTAATGAAAGAACGCCTTGTCATGCCGACTTATGAACGGAATAATGATTTCGGGTGTGCTCCGGTATTTAGTTGTGTGTTGAATTGAACTATCATATGTTTGTTAAACACCGTAATCACCCTTTCTTTTTTTGGAAATAAATACAATGTAGACCTCGTATGTTTGCATCTTAACACCAGCTTTTACAATCTGTCAAACATTTTTCACAACTTAATTTGTCTTCATATGCTCTCTCGGGTTTGTATTCAGGTCCCTGTCGAGATATGATGGAACATATATATACAGAAGGAGCTGACACCAAATGAGTACCATACATGTATCCGATCAAGCTGCTCGCTGGTACAAGGAAGAACTGAATTTGAACGAGGGAGACAGCATTCGATTTTTTGCCCGTTATAGCTCTGGCGGAGGTCTTCACCCTGGATTTTCGCTAGGTATTGCTGTGGAGAAACCAAGACATCCTGCGGATCAAACCGAAGTGTCGGGGATTCAATTCTTTATGGAAGATCACGATTATTGGTATCTGAAAGGGCACCAACTGCATGTGGATATCGTTGATGAAGGTCAGGATATCGAATATCGTTATACCGAAATCTAATTCTTGAAGTATTGCTAAGCAATAGATGGATCTCAGGTCGCCACCGGCTTCCGAGTAGGAGGAGGGGATAAGCAGTGAATCTGCCACCACGAGATTTGGCCCAGTATATCGCAAAACGCTCTCATATTGTTGTAAAAGCGGCGGTGCGGGCTGAGAACGAACAAGGTGAATTACTGCTGATTCAGCATGCTGAACATGGTCACTGGCGGTTGCCATCAGGTGAGATGCGCCCGGGTGAGGCTATTGAAGATGCTGCACATCGGGAGTTATGGGAAGAGACAGGTTGGACTGCTGATACCATGACACTGGAAGGTCTCTATTCGGGGCCTGACCTTCGGTATTTGCATTCGAGCGGAGATGAAGAGTATTATGTCATTGCTCTGTTCCGGACAGTGATCATTCAGGATGACCTTGTGGAGTCGCGTGTAAATAGTGATGCGGGTCTGAAGTTCTTTGCTCTGGAGTCGTTACCACCTCTGAATGAGATTAGCCGAATTCTGTTAGCGCGGGATATTGCAGAATAAAATAAGTGTTAATGCAAAAAATGACCTTGGCATCCACGATAAAGTTGGTGGCAAGGTCATTTTTTGAAAATCCGAATCATGTGCTGAGAGCATGAATTACACCTGATCAAGAGGTTCATCATCCATCGCAAAATCAAAATCATCAATATCGAATACCTGCACAGGTGATTCAGACTCAATTATGCGTGTAATCAGTTCAACCTGATCGGTGAGAATCGGTATACTCAGGCGCTGAGATGTCAGCAGCAGTTCGGTCTCAATGGGATCGAAATACTCCCCGTACTGTGCCGTATCTATTGCGTTGATAATGGCAATGGATACTTGGTCACCAAATAAAATGGAGGGGCTTTTGGCCCATGGAACAAGTAACGCACGCTCTATTTTTTTCTTATTCAGCGGTTCCTCGAAATAAGAAATCATTTCATTGATTTTGGATTTCACATGCTGATCATCTGCCGGGTTATCCATCATGGGATCAGGACTGGTCTGGAATTCATATAGCTCAAGGATGGTGGTATAAGGAACAATATATTCAACAGGCGCGGGCGGCGCTAGCAATTGACCGTAAATGGCCACCATCACGGCTTCTGTAATAAACTGACGTGACATGGTTCCTTAATCCTCCTGCGCCATTAATAGTTGCAAAGTGAATCTATACGTTTATGCAACAGCATAACCACAATATGCATTATTCTGCTGTAGACTCGTGTACATGATTTGCATGAATAGAAGTATATCACACAACGGTGGGAAATACAGCCAATCTGCAGAGCATGTCAGGTCACAACTATCGCAACCCCTATCAGGATTTGCCCAGTAGCAGTGATAAAATTCCCGCCGCAATCAATGGTCCCACAGGTACACCCTTGAACAGGGCAACCCCAAGTACCGTTCCGATCAGCAGTCCTGCAACGATAGTTGGCTGTGTACCCATCAGCGTAGCGCCACGTCCTCCGAGATATGCGACCAGTAATCCTACGCCAATGGCGAGTAGTGATTTCCAGTGCAGGAAAGATTCGCCGATCGTCTGCAGACTCATCTTGCCACTGGCAAGAGGTGCCATCACGCCAATGGTCAGAATGATAATGCCCAGTGTAAGTCCGTATTTTTCAAGCCATGGAAATGCCTGATTCAGGTTCAGGACTCGTAGCAACAACAGAAATACCATCGCTACAGTCACAGGTGTGTTGCTGCTGATAATCCCGAGAGCCGCAAATACGAGCAACAGCAGGGAAGTCATATCCATTGTTTTCATTTCCCTTCAGTCTGTCCACGTTGTTTGCTAACGATATGTTCCGCAATGTACCGTCCATGCCAGCGTCCGGATTCAATAAAGACTTCATTGGCATTACGCCCCGAAGCGATGACTCCGCCCACATATACACCAGGGACGCTGCTTTCCATCGTTTGTGCGTCATATAGAGGTTTATCCATATCATCAGACATCTCCACACCTACCGACGTGAGTAGTTGACGATCTGGACGGAAACCGGTCATTGCCAGTACGAAGTCATTATCCAGTTCCCGAGTGGAACCATCCGTGTGTATCAGACGAATCGAATCATCCAGTATTTCATTCACACGTGATTCCAAGTGGAGTGTGATACGACCTTTTGTCACCATGCTCTCGAATAGCGGGCGTACCCATGGTTTAATATGCTGGGACAGACCACTGCCGCGATAAACCATATCAATATGTGCTCCGACCCGAACCAGTTCCATGGCCGCATCCACGGCTGAGTTGCTTCCGCCAATAATGGCGACACGTGTACGGGTATAAGGGTGGGCTTCCCGGAAGTAGTGGGTTACTTTATCTTTGTCTTCTCCAGGGATGCCCAGATAGTTAGGATGGTCAAAATAACCGGTAGCTACAACTACATTGCGTCCAACATGTACGATGGCCTCCCCGCGGCGATTGAGCGTATGTACCTCAAACGTGCCATCATCCTTGCGTTTAATTTCACGGGCTTCCTCATAGTTATGAACACGCAGACCAAAATGTTCGGCTACCCTGCGATAATAGGCGAGTGCTTCATAACGAAACGGTTTATCATTAGGTGTGCTGAACGGAACGTTTCCGATCTCAAGCAGCTCGGCTGTGCTGAAAAACTGCATATGGGTTGGATACAGATAAATAGATTGAACGATATTGTATTTCTCAACGATCACAGCGGACAGTCCCAGCCGCTCACATTCAATGGCAGCAGATAGACCGCATGGGCCTCCGCCGATAATAATGACATCTTCCATGTTCTTAATCCTCCTTATTTCAAGCAATATAATCCTACCGTAAATAACGAGCCAATGCCAGTTCAAGCGTGAGTTTAACTCAGACAAGCTTACTTGAATCCAAAGGAGTTGACGCGCAGAGAAGAAAAGACTAATATCAAATTAGATATATATCTAAATGAAAGTGAGATGAACGATGATGCAGCTGGAGAAAATTGTGGCTTATCATAAAGCGTTGGCTGACCCGACCCGGCTTCGCATGCTGTTGTTGTTGGCACAGGGTGAACTGCACGGACAGGCACTTGCCGAGCGGCTGAATCTGTCACAGCCAACCGTGACACATCATGCATCCAAGCTTAGGGAGGCGGCGCTGATTAAGGAACGACGGGAGAAAAATACAGTGTATTTCACACTCAATCCTTCGTTTATCCGCGAGAATGCACAGGCTTCGGTTGATTTTATCTTTGAGCGAGAGGAGGTTGCGGATATGAGTGATGTGAACGAAACATTGAAAGCGTCGGTCATGAGAAATTTTTTCTCCAAAGATGGACGACTGCGTCAGATTCCGGCTCAATACAAGAAAAAACTGATTGTACTTGGTCATCTGGTCGAGCAGCTTGAATTTGGTCGGAAGTATACGGAAAAAGAAATCAATACATTTATAAAGCAATACCATGAAGACTTTGCCACGATTCGGCGGGAATTTATCATGCATCAGTTCATGTATCGGGAAGAGGAGATCTATGAATTGAATCCGAAGGAAATGTGGACACGCTGGGATCAGGTCAAATAAAGTAGACGGGTAAAAATAGTTTGGGCTTGACAACTGCAAAGCTCAGTGTGTAACATAATGGATAATTCTACAAGGGAGGCGATTGTTTATGACAAACTTAAATGCAGTATACGTTAATTTGAATATGAACAGCGTCTCCGGAACGGATCAAAGCATGTAATTTTGCGTTAGCTGGATAGAAGTATCCATAGTAACGTAAAGTATCGCATGCTCAGATGAAGCCACGGGTGACGCACCCGTGGCTTTTTTGTATGCCGATAAAAGGGTGTTCCTGAATGGTTTATATCGGAGGGTTAAGTATTCTATCCGGTAGATCTACAAGAAGGGATGATCTTTGATTCGGCTAACTACTTATTGCCACGGGTGTATTTCTACTCGTGGTTTTTTGTTTTGATCTGAACCGGAGATGATTGTTCACTCGGCTTGAACGAAGTAGACAACTTATTTTGGGAGGAATTTTTATTTTAGATAACCATATTGAGAAGTACGGCTGGTCAGCAAAGTGGCAGGAACTGTGGCAAGAGACAGGGATGGAAGAGCAGGAGAGAAAGCCAGCCAGAATTATCGCAGACCATGGACATCTGCAACGTTTGATTACAGAAGAGGGCGAATGCTGGGGAAGGATTTCGGGCCGAATGCGTCATGATAGTCTGGAGACCAGCTTGGCACCAGCGGTTGGAGATTGGGTGGCAATTACAGGTCAGGCAGGTGAAGAAGCAATTATTCACAATCTGGTGCCACGTCGGAGCAGGGTATCGAGACAGGCGGCAGGTCCAGTGACCAAGGAACAATTAATCGCGGCAAACGTAGATACACTGTTAATCGTGGCTGCACTTAATCATGATTTCAACCTTAGACGACTGGAAAGATACGTGATGATGGCTTGGAATGGTGGCGTAAGGCCAGTCATTGTTTTGAGCAAAAGTGATCTGTGCCTGAATGTGGAAGAGCAGATCCGAAGTGTAGAGGGAATTGCTCCAGGTGTCGAAGTGTTTGCGATATCCGCTGTGGAGGACCAAGGTAAATCTCTACTAGAAAGATATCTACAACCAGGGTTGACTATTGCGCTGACGGGTTCTTCTGGTAGTGGTAAGTCTACACTTGTGAACTGGATGATGGGCGAGGACGTACAACTTACCCAATCCGTCCGTGAGGGAGACAGCCGTGGGAGACATACGACAACACATCGGGAGATGTTTGTACTTCCACAGGGAGCCGTATTGATCGATACTCCAGGAATGCGTGAGCTTAATCTCTGGGATGAAGGCAATGACGGACTTTCGCAAGCGTTTGGAGAAATTGAAGAGCTTGCTGCCACGTGCAGATTTCTGGATTGCAGTCATACACGGGAAGCTGGATGTGCAGTGAAAGAGGCCATAGAGGATGGTTCATTGGATGAAAAAAGACTGAATAATTATCTGAAAATGCAGAAGGAATTGCAATATCAGCAACGTAAAGAAGAGGTAGCAACTAGAAGGCGAACAGCCTCCAGTAAACCGGCGAGTAGTCGCAAACCCAAGCACTCCCGTAGTGTGAAAGAGTGGGAGGAAGCCTGAAATCAGGCGGGCATCATCCGGTATCTTGCATAAGATAGGTCAGGAGGGATGTCATTATGCCAGATTACAGGATTATTGTAGATCTGTCTGACCACATGTTGTATCTTCTGGATGGCAATCAGGTGATTAAGGGCTATCCCGTGGGTACTGGCAAGATGCTCACGCAGACTCCAAACGGGGAGTTCACTATTGTTAACAAACAATCCAATCCAGGTGGGCCATTTGGCGTGTTGTGGATGGGGTTGTCTGCTCCCCATTATGGCATACACGGTACTAATGAGCCTTGGTCTATTGGCAAATCCGTCTCCCATGGTTGTATACGCATGTACAACTCGGATGTACTGGATCTGTCTTCCAAGGTATCTGTAGGCACTAGGGTAACGATCCGGCCGTAGGGCCGGATTTTACTTTATAAGAGGTAGTTCAAAAAGTCCACTTTTGATTACGAATCATGCCTAGCGGCATCAGGACTGAAGTGGATGAATTTGGAATTATAGAAAGAAGAACATATAATATGGTAAAGCTACGGCAGTTACGAGAGAAAGTGAGTGATAGCTATGCTGATCAGGCAGGCGCGTGAAGGGGATGCACAGGGGATAGCCCATGTACATACAGAGAGCTGGAAAACAACGTATCGGGGAATTGTGCCCGACGATTTTTTGGATCATTTGACTATAGAATCAAGATTGTCCCAGTGGGAGAAGACCATTCGTTCTGGCGAAAAGGATCAGATCCTGGTGGTAGCTGAACAGGATGATGGGAACATTGTCGGATTTGCTTGTGGAGGTAAGGAGCGTGAAGGCAAATTACCTTATGATGGAGAGTTGTACGCTATATATCTGCTGAAGGAAGTGCAACAAACGGGGATAGGTCAGCAACTCGCGACACATGTCGTTCATCATCTGCAGACCCACAATATGAAACATTTGATCATATGGGCTTTGGAGCGTAATTCAGCTTGCCGCTTCTATGAAAAGATGGGAGGCACTCCAGTCCAGACACAGTCCATCCGCATTGGTGGTCAAGATCTGATCGAAGTTGGCTACGGATGGGAAGACTTAAGCCTCTTTGGAGAGAAGAGCCTGCCCGGCGGATGAAAGACGTGCAGATGGCGACAGAATAGTGTGGGTTGTATTGTTTTCTTAAGCTTAAAGAATGGAAGAGTTAATTCAGGTCTTCACGTTTGCGTAATTCTGAACAAGGTTAATGATGTATTACACCGTTGTGCAGGTGTGACATTTAATCTTGATCAGGAGGCGTATTCACATGACTTTAATGGACACTGAACATACAACATGGACGAAACAATATATTAATGGCAAATGGGTAGATGGCTCCGGTGAGAAAACAATGGAGAATATCAATCCATATACGGGAGAAGTAATTGCCACATGGCGCTCTTCCAATAAGGAAGACATAGATAAGGCTTATGAGTCAGCTCAGAAAAATTCGATTGAATGGGCGAAGTCATTACCTGCTGTGAAAGAAGAGGTATTGCGTAAAGTTTCATCCCTGATGGCAGAGCGAAAAGAGGAGATCATTCAACTGTTGATCACGGAATCCGGGAGTACCCGATTCAAATCGGAGGCGGAGTTTGCAGCGGCTAAACGTGTTGTGGATGAAGCAGCATCTTTTCCTTATCGCATGAAGGGTGAGATCATCCCGTCCAATACCCCTGGTAAAGAGAACCGTGTGGTTCGTGAGCATAAGGGAGTGATTGGTGTTATCGGGCCATGGAACTTCCCTTTGCATCTATGCCTTCGATCTGTAGCTCCAGCGATTGCTCTTGGTAATGGTGTGGTGATTAAACCAGCATCGGACACTCCGATTACGGCAGGCTGGCTCATTGCCGATTTGTTTGAACAAGCTGGTCTGCCTGAGGGCGTGCTGAATGTCGTCGCCGGAAGTGGCAGCGAGATTGGGGATTACTTTGTCGCTCATCCGGTTCCCAAAGTAATTTCATTCACGGGTTCCACCGAAGTTGGACAAGGGATCGGTAAACTGGCGGGTGAACATTTAAAAGAAACGGCACTGGAACTTGGCGGCAACAACGCGATGGTTGTGTTGGAAGATGCGGACATTGAACGTACTGTTGAAGCGGCGGTCTTTGGCAAGTTTCTGCATCAGGGACAGATCTGTATGGCTCTGAATCGTATCATTGTGCATACCGATATTTACGACCAATTCATCGAATCATTTGTTGCCAAAACGAAGAATGTCCAGGCAGGTGATCCAGCGGATGCTAACACACTGGTTGGTCCTCTCATTCGGGAAAAAGAGGTAGAACGATTGCTGGAGCTTGTGAACAAAACCAAGGCCGAAGGTGCACGGTTATTGCTCGGGGGGACCAGTAAAGGCAGTGTGCTGTCTCCTACTGTACTTGCCGATGTTAAACCTGAACAAGATATCGTGCAGCAGGAATTGTTTGGTCCAGTAGCAGTGATCATGAAGGCTCATGATGAGCAGGAAGCTGTACGTTTGGCGAATGATACCCCGTATGGACTTAGTGGTTCCGTATTCACCAAAGATCTGAATCGAGGATATCAGGTTGCCCAGCGCATTGAATCGGGTATGGTGCATGTAAATGATCAGTCTGTGAACGATGAAGCGCATGTGATGTTTGGCGGTGAAAAAGCTTCAGGGATTGGACGTTTCGGTGGGGATTGGGCAATTGAGAAGTTTACACGTACTCGTTGGATCAGCATTCAGCACCAATATCGGGAATATCCGGGAGTGAAATAAGTCGAAAAAGAGTAAACTAGCAGGGGCATTTATGAATGATTAGAGTGGGTTACAAAAAGATCGACAAATCATGCGAAAGTCCGTCTCCAGCTTGGTGGGACGGACTTTTTGTACAATTCTACACCTCAGCAAAATACGGCTTAATATAGGAGGAAAAGCTGTTTGGGGCTGACGCTATCAGGTTATTTATGGATACACGGAAGAATCGATCCGTAAATTTAATGGCAAAGGGGCTTAAATTCATGTCCATTGACCGCTTTATTCTGAGGAAACTGAATACCTGTCAGGAAGAACATACACGTGCCAATTTGATTCGGCTGTTTGTCATTCGTATTCGTAAAGCCGAGATTGCGGAAGAACATGATGCCGCCTATGTCCTGAGCAAACTGTACTGAGTGATGGCTGATCATGATTGCGATCCGCTGTTAACGTGTATACCACTCAAAAAAGGAAGCTTGTCTGTAACGACAGCTTCCTTTTTCATGTCTTGTACTGAGTGTGGCTTGCTTGACTCCTTTTAATATAAGGATAAAGCAAGGGAGTCGTTTTCACTTCGACTGTGGAGAATGGCTTCTCCATTCACAATCTCAATACTAATTAAAGAATGCAGACATTTTTGAATGGCGCGTTTACCGTTGCTAATTTTATGCTCAAGAGCACTGCTAAGCAATCTTAATGTCTTCTGCATAGGTTGTTTGTTTTCTTGATTAAAATATACAGGGATTGATTTGTTTTGAAAGGTTATTAGGGTTCTCACTTGAAATCACCTCACGGTTGTTATTTCATACAGCTAATATTAAATTCCAATGCTTAAAATTACCTTAAAATCAGCTTATGAAAACATAAAGGTGGGTAATGTTTGAAAAGTGTTCACAATTCAATTGTGAGCGAAGGAATAAAAGTCCTGAAAAACGTAACTTAATTACCATATAAATGGAACAAAAAACGATAAGTTTCGTATCCTCGCAATATTTAAATGCATAACCGCCACGAAAGTTCTGAGTCGAATGTACGATATTTTAATATATACGTGGGTCATATGTAACGAAATTACAGGTGGTACATTGCAAACAGGGTGTTTATGTAAGAAAATAGGGTTGATATAACGATTCATTCTCTTTTTTTTGATTTAATCTGACATTAGGACAATTTACATATGAGACCATGGGAGGGATTCGGATGATTCTAACCGTGTATTCCGGCCGCGAGGAAGGAGAATGGTTCGACATCGATGTTCCGGACGAATTTACCATTGAACATTTGAAGACATTACTCGGCGTTCGCATTTTTGGACAGGCACCGGGAGACGGCATTCAGTACATCCTTGAAGCCAAGTTTCCGGAAGGTCTGTGGTTCTCTCCGCAGAACGCACAGCAGTTAATGGAAACAGGACTGCGACAAGGCAGTTGCGTACGTGTCCAGCGGGCTTTTTCAACGACTTCGGAAGAAGCGCCTGTATATGGAAGACGTTCATTGTTTCAACAGGACAGCAACGAATAGGGCTTTTGAACGTATTCATTCATTATTGAACGAACTAAAGGAGGTCTTCTCTTCGTGAATGTGTTATATCAGCGTTCTCCAAGAATGACACCGGTTCTCAAGGAAGAGAGACTCGAAATACTCAGGCCTCCAACAGAACCGAGCAAACCCACGTTTTCCATGATATCCATTATTGTGCCGATCATGATGACCATGGTCAGCATTGGTTTCTACGTATATATCAATATGACCGGCAAAATGGGCAACAGCAATTATATGATGTTTCAGATGATGACGGTCATGATGATGCTTACTTCTTACACCATTCCATTCTTCGTGTATCTGAGCAACAAGAAATCATATCGCAAAAAATTGGAAGAACGAAAAATAATGTATCTTGCCCAACTGGACAAACACCGGGAAGAACTGAAGGAAGCTCAGGCGGAGCAAGTGAAGAGCCTGTACGAAATTCATGGTGATCCGGGTGTGTGTCTTCAAGTGGTGAAGAACCGGAACAGTTCCTTGTGGGAGCGTTCACCAGAGGATGATGATTTCCTTCAGGTACGCATTGGTACGGGAGAGATTCCATTCCGCATCAAACTTCAGGTTCCGCGGATTGATGGTTACGAGAAGGATGAGCTGATTGAAGCGGCCCATGAACTTGCGGCTGAATTCCAGACGGTACCGGATGCTTCCATTACATTGCCTTTGTTCCAATCGAAGGTTATGGGACTTGTCGGTGATCGGGAGGAAGTGCTTGCTTCCCTGCGAGTCATCATCTCACAACTGACGGTACGCCATTCCCCGGATGAACTGAAGCTTGCTGCTTTCTATGAAGAAAAGGACAGCAAGGAATGGGACTGGCTTCGCTGGATGCCCCATATCTGGGATGAAGACCAAGGACAACGCTATATGGCCGACAGGCACAGCGGTGCGCATCAATTGGCGGACAGCTTGTTTTCCGTGTTGAACCGACGTCGTAACAATAAGGAAGACCGCTACAAGAAAAGCGTACAAACGCCATGTTACGTTGTAATTCTCTCCGATACGCAATTAATTGAAGAAGAACCGTTGCTTCCGCTGCTGCTGGAGTCTGCTCACGAGATTGATGTATGCACCATCATACTGGCTAATCGCAAAGAGTCTCTACCGATGCATTGTCAGTTGATTATGGATGCCTCGAAAGGCAAAGGGGTGTATATCAAAAAAACGGAAGATGCGGATGTTATTCAACAAACATACAAGCCTGATGTGATCTCGAAGGAGATGGCAGAGGCGCTTTCGCGTTATATGTCACCGATCCGGTTAAAGCGGTCATCTGCTTCGGATATCCCGCAAGTGCTTCCGTTATTCGATATGCTGAGCACATCACGTGTGGAAGATCTGGATGTGGTGTCCAGGTGGGGACAGACGAGATATCCTGACACGTTACCCGTACCTATGGGCGTAAGAGCAGGCGGTAAAAAAATTGCGATTAACCTGCATGACAAAATTGAACGTCAGGGTCATGGTCCCCATGGTCTGATTGCAGGTACAACCGGTTCAGGTAAAAGCGAAGTCATCCAGTCTATCGTAGCTTCACTCGCTGCTGAATTTCATCCCCATGATCTGGCCTTCATGTTGATTGACTATAAAGGTGGCGGTATGTCCAATACATTTGTTGATCTGCCTCATGTGGTAGGGACGATCACCAATCTGGATGGAAATCTGATTGAGCGAGCGAATGTCTCACTTCGTGCCGAACTGGTCAGAAGGCAAAAAATATTAAATGATGCGGGAAACCTCCAGCACATTGATGAATATTACAAGATTCTGCGCTCCAGACATGAACAGCCACTTCCACATTTGGTTATTATCATTGACGAGTTTGCTCAATTGAAGCGAGATCAGCCGGAGTTCATGGATGAATTGATCAGTATCGCGGCCATTGGCCGGACACTTGGGGTTCATCTAATTCTGGCAACTCAAAAGCCAGCTGGTGTTGTGGACGATAAAATATGGAGTAATTCGCGCTTCCGGATCTGCCTTCGCGTACAAAGTGAGGGAGACAGCAGGGACATGATCAAGATTCCAAATGCTGCCTGGATTACGAAGCCTGGTCGTGGTTATTTCCAGGTTGGTAGTGATGAAGTGTTTGAAGAAATGCAATTCGCCTGGAGTGGTGCACCTTATAACCAGCAGGAGGATTCAACAACGGTATTGCCTGTTATGGAAGTGCGCCTGAACGGTAAGCGGGAGCCTCTGTTAACTGGAGAGCGCAGAGCCGTTCTCAAAGGTGAAGATGTTCCGAAACAGCTTCAGGTATTTATTGATTATGTTGCGCAGTCTGCAGCAGATGCGGGTATCCGTCGTTTGCCAGGACCATGGTTGCCACCTTTACCAGAGACACTGGAATGGGAAAGTCTTCAGGAATGGCAGGAAGAAGAGCATCGGGATCTGCTGCTTGATGGCGGAGCGAGTGGTCTGAAACCACTGGTTGGTTTGCTGGATGATCTTCCGAATCAGCGCCAACAACCGCTCGCATTGCCTGTGGACCAAGGCCATCTGGTCGTGTACGGCATGCCAGGACTGGGCAAAACAACATTTGTTCAGACCTTGCTTATGTCCCTGGCGCGTTCCCACAGAACTGAGCCTTGGCATGGTTACATTATCGACATGGGCCGCATGATGAAGGACTTTGCAGCACTACCTCAGATCGGGGGCGTGATGATGGCTGAAGAGGAAGATCGGATCAAGCGGTTATTCCGCTATATTCTTAAGCTGTCAGCACAACGCAAAGATATCGTCTCGGAGGCGGGGGTTAAAACGATTTCGGCCTACCGCCGGACAGCTCACGCGGCTGTCCCGCAGGTTGTGGTCGTTATCGATGGTTATCTTTCATTCCGCAATGCCTATCCGGAAGAAAATGAACTTCTGGAGACGATCCTGCGTGAAGGCGGAAGTTTGGGTATCACCTTTGTGCTCACCGCCAATCGGGTAACAGATGTATTTGAGAAATTCAGAAGTAATATTCCTAATGCGGTTTCATTTGAGTTATCCGATCCAAGCGATTATTATTATGCCGTGGGAAGACCTTCCAAGGCGCCAAGTCAACTTCCGCCAGGAAGAGGTCTGGTCAAAGGGCAAGTGCCTCCGTTAATGTTCCAGGCGGCATTACCTTCTTCCGGGGCAGATGAGGGCAAGCGTTCATCGGCACTGCGCCGTACGATTGCTGAGATTCGCCAAGGCTGGACAGGGGAAGAAGCTCCGCAGATTGCTCCACTTCCGGAAGAAATCAAACTGAAGGATCTGCTCATTCGGACAGGATCATATGGTCAGGCTTGGGATACATCGTCTGTAACTGTCCCTGTGGGACTGCTTACGGATGATCTGGAACCATTCGAGCTTAATCTGCGTGAAGGTCCGCATTTCATGGTAACGAGTCCGATGGAAGGCGGCAAAACGACATTTTTATTGACATGGATGTTATCACTGGCTTATCATGCTTCTCCGGAAGATGTGCAAATATACACAGTAGATATGCGTTATGGCTCAGGTGGGCTGGGGGAAATCAGCAGTTTGCCCCATGTCCGTGGACATGTATCGCGAGAAGAACAGCTTGCACCTGTCATTCAACAGTTGTACGATGAAGTTCTGAAAAGAGGCGAGATTTCCGGTGGACCGGAACTTGTGCTCGTCATCGACGATGCGGACACCCTGTCCAAGCAGCTAAACGATTTTAATGTAAAAGATCAATTGGGAGCGATTGTTCGTCAAGGAAGGGATCGCGGTGTACACGTGATTCTATCCGGGGTTCCGGCAGACTTCCCAACCTTTGGTTCTGACTGGGTAACGGATGTGAAGGCTTCCCAGAGTGGAATGCTGTTCGGGACTTTAGACCCTAACGATCTCTCGTTCTTCCGTATACCTTATTCCGAATCTGGAGGTAGTTCAGGTGGGCTGAAGGTACTGCCTCCGGGTCAAGGTTATTATGTAAAACGTAAATATTCCAGGGTTAAAGGTGCAGTTCCATGTGATGACAGCTGGAAAATGACCGATTGGATTTCTGAAATTCGTGACCGATGGCATGTTGTAGTTTGAGGGGAGGTGGCTCATAATGTTGACGGTTCATGATTCTAAGCAAAAGGTAGTCACGTTGCAAACAAAGGAACTTTTTTTCCTGGCTGGTATTCTCGGTTCAGACCGACTGCTTGGTGTGGAAGATCCGTTTCGCGGCTATATGGCTGAGGATATCGCGATGGAGTGGGAGCGTGTCAAAACCTCCCTGCTTGACAAAGGATATCTGATTCGGGATCAGGATACCGATGAGCTGATCATGACACCGACCGTTTTCTCCAGGGTAGCCATTGCCGGATTGTCCGATAGAGCTTGTTGGATTCGCTACACGATCAACGGCAAGTCGTATGAGAGTTATATCCATTGCACGGATGAGCGGGTCGTTGAAGTTTCCCGTGTTGACGACGTACCGGACTCGTTCCGGCTCAGCGATCTGGGAAGTGTTCGTGAAGCCATTGATGTTCTGATAGGGCGGATGAAATGGAGCGGCCATTCTCCTGCGGAGAAACCGGCCCTAATGTGCTCCAAGAAAAAATTTTATGATGTCATGAATGAGCTCGAAAACAGCGGGGTACAGACCGTAGCAGAGGAACTCGAACAGGAGACAAGTGATCCTGAGGGCTCACTTGCACTGGCACGCTGTCTGGTGGGTAAGGAGTCAGACGGGGAGCTTAGGTTGCTCGTATGGAATGAAGACGGGTGGAAGTCGCAGTCGGCAGCATTTGCTGCGAGTGCGGTGTCCAACTGGTTGTTCCGGATGAGCACTGCGGCTTCAGATGATTGGCTAGTTGCAGCACTAACGACTAGAGAACAGTTTCACGAGATGCTGCTGGACTGGCTTAAACAGCCTGCAGGGGAAGAGGAAAGGTGATGGTAAATGCGCATTCGTGTGGAACCGGATGTGCTTCGGGCACTGAGCAAGCAGATTCAGTATGCAGCGGAGCAAATACAGCAAAAGATGACAGTGTTGGATCAGGCGATTCATTCGCTGGAGTGGGAGGTTGAATCCCGCGCAGCGGTGATGAATGAATGGAATCACAGTAAACGACTGGGCGAGGATGCGCTTCGTCGATTAATGGACTTAAGCGTACAGCTGGGACGCAAAGCGTTGTTATTCCAGCAGGCAGACATGGAGTATCGTTCCGTGCTGAGTCATGTGAACACAGCCTATGGTAATGCGGTCAATATGCTGAATGTTCTTCAGAACAATCGTACAGGAGAAATCATGCCTGCACATTCTGCAACTGTAGCTGTAGTATCCGATCCCCTTTCCGCAATGGCGGCTGTATATCGTGTACAGGATGCCGCTCCGCCTGATGGCTCCCCGGCTACACTGGTGCAGGCCATGCAGCCTGAGCCTGTAGCATGGAGATTCACAGATCCTTCCTTTCGGGGAAGAAGAGGGACCGAGCCTGTGGTTTCCTGAACAGGGTGAATACAAGTAACAGCAGAAAGTGAATCTTTTTTTGTAAATAGGCTGTTAGGAGAAGTTTCAAGTGCTAAAAATGGGGTAAATAGGATTAGGTCCTTCGGCTTTTGTCCGATCGATCCTGGTATAGTACAATTTGAACAAGTAAAAATTTAATTGCACAAACCAAGGAGGAATTTACCAATGGCAGGACGTATTTTAGTTACCCCAGAGCAGCTTGATCAGGTTTCCAACCAATTTAAACAAAGCGGTGAGCAAAGTCAGCAAATCGTATCTACATTGACTCAATCCATCACAAGCATGGAAGGACAATGGGAAGGTATGACAAAGCAACGCTTCTTCCAGGAGTTCCAAGAAGCTAGCAAACAAATGCAATCATTCGTTCAAACACTGAACAGTATCAGTGCTGAACTTACAGCTATTGCTAACAAATTCCGTACAGCTGACCAAGCTCGTTAATCTGCTTTACATAGATCAGGCCGATGTGAAGTCTGATTTCGTCCTGAATTATAGGTGGATAGCAAGCTGAAGATGTACAACTACAGCAAAAACCGGGCGTTGTCACAACACCCGGTTTTTGCTGCAACTATGACACTAGGACAGAGAGAGGGATAAGCATGTCTTTTCAACCAAATCCCGGGGATGAAGTGGTTATTAACGACATTGCCTATACGATTGGGCAACATCCGGCTGCGCCGGGTCTGGCTTATGCCCAAGCCGGAAGGCAGGGGATTGTTTATCAGTTGATACCCCGTAATGGTTCCATTTATGGGGCCAAAGCACTAAAAGTCTTTTTTCCTAAATTCCGTATTCCGGCTATGGTATATCAGTCTGAGCATATGGAGTCTTATAGTGAACTGCCAGGTTTGCAAGTATGCAAGCGTGATGTGCTCACTCCGGAAAGAAACGGAGCGCTCATTGGAAAACATCCCGATCTGTTATATGCGGTGTTGATGCCATGGGTGCAAGGTCAGACCTGGTTCGATGTGATTAGCGATCAGAGACAGCTGACGGCAGAGGAGAGCCTGAAGCTGGCCAGAGCACTTGCCGGAACAGGTTCGGCTATGGAGCAACGTGGACTGGCTCATTGCGATATGTCCGCTCCCAATGTAATGATTCCGTTTTTTTCCGAAGTGGAGAACCTGGGGAAGACGTCTGCGGTAGAACTGGTGGATGTCGAGCAGATGTACGGTTCCAAGATGGATCGTCCGGATGCCCTGCTTGCCGGGTCACCCGGTTATGCGGCCCATCGAACAGTGCACAGTGGTTTGTGGAGTGCATATGCCGACCGATTTGCCGGAGCCGTTATTATTGCTGAGATGTTAAGCTGGTCCGACCCTGTGATTGTAGAGAAAGCCTGGGGCGAAAGCTATTTTGACCAGCATGAAATGCAAACGGTGAGTGAACGGTATTATGCGATGCGGGAGTCCCTTGAGAAGTGTTGGGGTTCCAAATTGTCTGAGCTGTTTATTCGCGCCTGGGAAAGTCACGATCTGAGCAGTTGTCCGACGTTTGGGGAGTGGTATGTTGCACTGGCTGCGGTAGACGTTCATCAGGCTAATGCGGTTGCTGCTGCGACAGCGGAAGAAGAAGGCGTTAATCAACCGGAAGTTGTTAATGCGAATCTGAATAAGAACTCAGAACCTGCAAGTGAAACGTTGAATACGCAAGACGGGAACCGTCCTCAAACGCCGCACTCTCCCGATCAGGAAGCGGTTGTGAACCGTCTGTTCCTGCAAGCAAGAGCCCTGGAGGATGAAGATAAACCGGCTGCAGCACTGGAAGTGTACCGCTCGCTTTATCATTTTATTCCTCATAACAGCGCGATGCAGATGGAAGTCGAGGCTGCAATTAAGGAACTGGATGCAAAGCTTAATCCAAAAGAAGACACAGACAAGCCTGTGCCTGTGCCATTCTACAGATCCAAAAAGTTCATGATTTCCTCCGCTGTGCTTATTGTATTGCTGGCAGGTGGCGTGCCAACGGTCAAAATACTCGCCGATCAGGCAGAGGTGAAACAGAAAGAACAGCAGGAAGCCACACGACTGGCAGAGATCAAAGCTGCGGAAGAGGCTGAAGCAGCAAAGGCAGCTGCGCTCAAACAGCAGGAAGAACAAGAGAAGCAAAAGGCCGCAGATGCTGCAAAACTGGACGCAGAGGAAAAGAAAAAGCTTGCTGAAGCCAAGCAGAAGGCAGCTGAAGCAAAGAAAAAAGAAGAAGAACGTAAGGCGTTACAGGCCAAGTACGACAAACAGGCGAAATATGAGGCCTTTCTGGTGAAGCAGGAGCAGCAGAAGAAAGAAGCTGCCAAGAAAGCGGAGCAGGAAAAATACGATAAACAGGCAAAATATGAAGCTTATCTGGTCTGGAAAAAAGAGAATGATGCGAAGCTTGCAAAACAGGAAGCGGAGCGTAAAGCGGCAGCTGAAGTTAAACGTCAGCAGCAGATCGCTCAGAAAGCAGCTCTCAAGAAAAAACGCGCCCAGAATGTGGTCACGCTGATTGCTCATTACAATAAAACGTATAACGCACAAAAAGGCAGAAAAATTGAAAATGCGGAATCGTATGCCCGTGATTTCAAAAATCTTTACAATACCGATGCTTCCTATTTCAAAGGTGTTGGCAAAGTGGCCGCTCGAATGAGTGCCATTAACAAATTCCTGAGCAACAACAGCTATACGTTGCCCAACTTATAGAATAACGTGAATGATGGAGGTGACTCACCCTAGATGAACTACACGATTCAAGCATCACAGCGTACACCTGCACTTATTATATATTTAATTGATATTAGCGCCTCCATGAACATGGTTCTGGAAAATCGTCGACGGATTGACGTCGTCTATGATGCCCTATCTCTCGCGATCCGCCAAATGGTATTTCGGTCCACCAAGGGAAATCGTCTGACACCTCGCTATCGTATAGCCATATTGGCTTACAGCGATGATGTATATGACTTGTTGAACGGAATCAAAGGGATTGACGAGATTGCTGCCGTTGGTTCTTTGCCTGACCTGACCCCGAGACGGTTTTCAGATTCTGCGAAGGCTTTCCTGCAGGCCGAAAAGATTCTACAGGCCGAAATTCCGAATATGCAGGACTGTCCTGCGCCACTTGTATGCCACATGACGGATGGGGTAGCCACAGGTGAAGATCCCGAGCCTATTGCAAAAAGAATCATGGGCATGAGTGTGCCTGACGGCAATGTACTGGTGGAGAATATTTTTATATCCGATCATTTGCTGGAAGGGCCAATTGCTGAACCTAGAAGATGGAAGGGAATCTCTTCGGAAACGAATCTACAGGATGAGCATGGAGAGAAGCTGCGGAATATGTCATCCGTCCTGCCCGAAAGTTATCGGGAGATGCTTGTTGAAGCTGATTATCTGCTTGCACCTGGTGCACTCATGATGCTGCCAGGTACATGTGCAGAATTGGTATCAATCGGGTTCCAGATGTCCGCTGCTACGCCTGTGAGATAGGAGGGGAATCATGAGAGCGATGCGTTTGGCAACATTGTCTGCTGGAGATAAGGGGGGCCATGCCGAGCAACAGCATGGCAACTTTCGCTATGTGAGTGTACAGACCGGGGAACAGCCGCTAACTCGCTATCAGGGCACATTCAAGTGCAGATATGGTTATGGCAGAGCGGCTGAGACGGTACATCAGGGAGATACCGGACAGGACTTTGCTGCGGTACGTATGAAAGGGAATATCTGCAATTTTGTTTTGTGTGATGGCGTAGGCATGAGTTACCTAGGCGATTTTGCAGCGCGTTTTCTGGGGAACGCTTTGTTGGATTGGCTGGAAACGACGCAACACACAACGGTAGAGGGTGTTGAGCGTCTTCTCCATGATCTTACCCTTACCGCATCGGAGCAATTGGAGAAATTACAGCCACTGGAAAGTTCCCCTTTGTTGCTGCGTGAAGTGTTGATGGAAAAGCGAAGTCGGGGCAGTCAGGCCATGTATGTCTGTGGGCGGATTGAGCTTACGGGAGGCGGCCGCAAAAGTAGGGTGTGGTTAGCGTGGCAAGGAGATTCCCGTATTCGCCTGTGGCGTAATGGTCAGGAACAGTCTGAATTATTTCAGACTCATTGCAAGACAAATGAGCGTTGGTCTACACTTGAAGGACCTGTTGGTGGTAAGCCGCACATCTACGAGACAAAAGGGTCTGTAAACGATTCACTGCGTCTTCAGTTATATACGGATGGATTGAACGACTTGGATGCGATTCAGGCCTATGTCCCCGATGAACACATTCAGGTACTGCTGGATGCTACACATACCGGCGGGCTTGAAGATGATGCCGCTTTCATTGAGCTGGAATGGTGAGTGCCAGTTATAAAGTTATGGACCGATCCTGATGTTGCTGTGACATTGGTGTAGATCAACGGTGAAAAAACTTGTTGGTGTTGATTTAAAAGACACTCTTTTTGGGTAATCTTGTGAAGAATTGACTTTAAGTATGTGTTCAAAAAGATCGCTTTTCAGTACCAAGAAGATGGGATAAAGCTAGAAATGGAGTAGCGGAGCGTAGATAGAGCTACGTGAGCAACGGACATTTCGGCTGAATTCCATATTCGATGCTGATGGTGCCGTTAGGCACCTTTCGTAATCAAAAGCGGACTTTTTGAACAACCTCTTTAACGATGAGCTTGAACGTACATTCTTACATAATTGCTAAAATGAAGGAGTGGGATGGATAATGACACAACATAACGGCAAGTCACGGTTCCAAGGCAAGGTTGCGATTATTACCGGAGCAGGATCCGGGATTGGGAAAGCCACTGCGGTCAAGCTGGCTAAAGAGGGTGCACATGTTGCGTTGTTTGATCTGGTGAATGATCGGATCTCGGAAACGGAAGCAGAGATTAATGCGCTGCACCCCGGTGCGGCAAGAGCATTTGATGTAGACATTTCCGACCCGGCACGTGTGGAAAAGGCTGTACTGGAAACCGTTGAGTTATTCGGCGGTTTGGATATTGTTTTTGCCAATGCGGGCATTAACGGTGTATCGGCACCGATTGAGGAAATTCAGGTTGAAGATTGGCAACAGATTATTACAACCAACCTGAATGGTACGTTTTTCACGATTAAATATGCATTGCCTCACGTGAAAAAACGGGGTGGCGGCAGTATTATCATCACGAGTTCGATTAATGGCAATCAACGCTTCTCAAGCTTTGGCATGTCGGCATACAGCACGTCCAAGGCAGGACAGGTTGCTTTTGCGAAGATGGCTGCGCTTGAGCTGGCGAAGTTCAAGATACGTGTGAACGTGATCTGCCCAGGAGCTATTGCGACGAATATCGATCAAAGTACGGTCAAAACGGATGATCTACAGCAGATCATTATTCCGATGGAGTTCCCGGAAGGACAGCAGCCGCTGGCGGACGGGCCGGGTCAGCCGGAACATGTTGCCGATCTGGTAAGTTTCCTCGCATCGTCCGAATCCAGACATATTACCGGAGCAGAGATCGTTATTGATGGTGCCGAATCATTGCTCAGCTAAGTGAGTATTCTGGATAAATTTCATTTTTGCTAAGGCGTGTCTTAGGGTGTGTCTGCGATAGTCGTTCCTCTGGAACGGCTTTTTTTGTTATAATGCTAACATTCGAATAGAGATACTGAAGAGCAGTAGGGTACATTCATTAGGAGCGATTATATGCATATAGAGTTACCGATACAAGAGGTTATTCCTGAGTTAAGACAGTTATTTCGGGATCAAGATACAGGTGTGTTAATTGCAGAGCCAGGAGCGGGAAAAACGACTGTTGTACCGCTGGCTTTGCTGGAGGAGCCGTGGATTGCTGGACGGAAAATCATTATGCTGGAACCCCGAAGGCTGGCTGCGCGTTCGGCTGCATCGAGACTGGCGGCTACGCTTGGAGAAAAAGCGGGTCAGACCGTAGGATATCGTGTACGCATGGATACCAGGGTGAGTCAGGCGACGCGTATTGAAGTTGTGACGGAAGGGGTATTGACCCGGATGTTGCAGCAGGACCAGGGTCTTGAGGATACGGCGATGATTATATTTGATGAATTCCATGAGCGGCATCTACACGGGGACTTGGGCTTGGCCCTAGCATTAGAATCGCGAGCGATGTTACGTCCAGATCTAAAATTGCTGGTGATGTCGGCTACCCTAGATCCTGTTCCCGTCTGTGCATTACTTGGCGAAGGTACAAGATCAATTCACTGTCCCGGACGCACGTTTCCGGTGGAAACTCGATATGTACCGAGAGCGGCAGCTATGCAGTTGGAACAATTCACGGCTCAGACGGTGACCAGGGCATTAGCTGAACAGGAGGGAGACGTGCTTGTTTTCCTTCCTGGCGCAAGAGAGATACACCGTACAGAGCGAGAGTTATTAAACGGTTCTCTTCCTGCGCACGTGAAAGTTCATTCCCTGTATGGCAGTATGCCGATGGAACAACAGGATGAGGCCATACGGCCGGCGGCTGAGGGGTCGCGCAAAGTTGTGCTGTCCACTTCCATTGCTGAATCCAGTCTTACACTCGCTGGAGTCAAGATTGTGGTGGATGCGGGCCTGAGCCGAGCATCGGCATTTTCGCCGCGCACGGGCATGAGCCGACTTGTCACCCTGCCGGTGTCCAAGGCGTCAGCCGATCAACGGCGGGGTCGTGCAGGGCGAATTGCCCCGGGGGTGTGTTACCGGCTATGGAGCGAAGAGGTTCACGGGGGACTGCCTGAGGCAGCTCGCCCGGAGATCACCTCCGCGGATCTTGCGCCGCTGGCGCTGGAGCTTGCCGTCTGGGGTGTCCAGTCCCCAGCAGAGCTGCAATGGCTGGACACCCCGCCTGACGCCGCCTACGGCCAGGCACAGGCGCTGCTGCGCCAGCTGGGCGGCCTGGACGACGCAGGCCGCATCACGCCCTTCGGGCGGCGGATGAACACGCTTGGCGTGCATCCGCGACTGGCCAGCATGCTGCTCCGCGCGGCGGAGCTTGGGCTGGCCAGCTACGCCAGCATGCTGGCGGCACTGCTGCAGGAGCCTGCCGGCCTCCGCAGCAGTGGCAGTGCAGGCGCGGGCACGGACCTCCGCCCGCGCGTAGAAGCGCTGCTGACCGCGGACAGCAGCGGCACGCCGCAAGCGGCAGCGGCTGTCGCAGACGGCGCGGCCGTGCGGCGCATGCTTCAGGAGAGCCGCCAGCTACGCTCGGCGCTCGGCCCGGCGGCCGATCCGGTACGGCCGGATGAGGACGGCTGGGGGTTGTTGCTTTCCTTCGCCTTTCCGGACCGGATCGGGCAACGCGGGGAGGACGGCNNNGTACGGCCGGATGAGGACAGCTGCGGATTGCTGCTGTCCTTCGCCTATCCGGACCGGATCGGGCAACGCCGGGAGGACGGCCGCTATCTGCTAAGCAGCGGCCGCGGCGTACGGCTCGCAGCGACAGAATCGCTGAGCCGTTCAGCGTATCTGGTCGCAGCCGAGGCAGACGACCAGGGCGCAGATGCACGCATCCTGCTGGCTGCGCCGTTGCAGGAGCAGACCTTATTGCAGGCAGGTCAGCACCTGCTGCACAATGAAGTGCAAGTCGCCTGGGATTCCAACACTCGCAGCGTGCGCGCACATAAGAGACTTCGTATTGGAGCCCTTGTGATTAAAGAGAGCAGTATTGCACAGCCGCCTGAAGATCAGGTGCTGGAAGCACTATTAACTGGAATACGAATGGAAGGGCTGGATTGCCTGCCTTGGACAAAAACATCCAGACAACTTGCGGACAGGCTGCGGTTCCTGCATCTCCATCTTCCCGAGTGGCCTGGCCTGATCGAAGATGATCTGACCGAAGAGTTGGCAGAACATCTGACACCTTATCTGACAGGCGTGCGATCGGCAGCCGACCTCAAGAGATTGTCGATGCAGGATGTATTACTGGGTGGATTGAGCTGGACGCAACGACAACAACTGGACGATGAAGCGCCGACGCATATACAGGTGCCCAGTGGTTCGCGTATTCCCGTGGACTACAGTCGTCCAGAGGACCCGGCGCTGGCGGTAAGATTACAGGAGATGTTTGGACAACAGGAGACACCGCGTATAGCGGGTGGGCGAGTCCCGTTGACGATCCACCTATTATCACCGGCTCAGCGACCTGTACAGGTCACACGTGACTTGGCGAATTTCTGGCGAGAGACGTACTTTGACGTCAAAAAAGACCTGAAAGGTCGTTATCCGAAGCATTACTGGCCGGATAATCCACTTGAAGCCGTCGCCACAAATCGGGCCAAACCACGGGGGAAATAGATGAATTATTTCGGTTTTTCAGATATCAACGATGTGGCTCCCAAAGGCCGCGCATCAGGATTAGACTTTGCTGGAACAACCTTCAGTTTTGTAGCTGTTCGATAATTCTCTACCTTAAAGCATCACTCATTAACCAGGACGTGTCTCAAAGCTCGCTGAAGTGCATCTTTTACTATCTTTCGCCCAAGTTACGTCACTTTGCCTTTTCGTCCCATGCTGCGTCACTTTCCCTTGACGTGCTCGGCCTCGCATGCCGAAAACTTCCGGCATGGAACGAGAATGCGGCAAAATCTACTTCCTTCGAGGTTGAAGATACACCCCAGAGCGTATCTTCAAACCTGCCGAAGCCGAAGCGTAACTGGAACGTGCCTGGAGCAGAAAATGGAGCTGAACATAGAGCGGAGCGCTAACGAACCTGTGACGTCTTATTCAGCGATTTGAAGCGCCCGCAGCAATCTAAGGAATCTGAAACACCTTATATATGAATAACCAGCCGTTTACAACGGATTTGTCAGGTGATTTTGGTAAATAACGTGTCTCATGTTCCTTACAAACTAAAATGAAGACCCGAAGGCTAAATAAGACGTCCTCGGTTCCTTAGAAAATCGTCTGGGACAATCCGCCAGGATCAGCCAGTCTAGACTTCAAGATGTTTTGGACGCCGACGTCCTTCAACGTAGAGCATTCCTGACAACGTATCACATGTCTGAGTTTGAAGGCACACCCTGATGAGGAATAAAAAGGAATGAACCTCAGCGTTTATTTACTATCAACACATAGTATATTGACTTGCAAGCGTTTAAAAGAAACTTAGGCGGGTAATAACATAGCGAACCACTCAATAATATGAGGAGGGATTCACTATGCAGAAGAAAATCGTAGGTGTGTTTAATACAGAACGTGAAGCATCGCAGGCTATCGAGGGTCTGAAAGCACAAGGATTCACTTCAGACGAAATCTCCGTTGTTACACAAGATCGGGATGAACTGAAGGCAATTCGGGAAGAGACAGGTACAAAAGCCCCTGAGGGCGTGGCTGCTGGTGCAGCAACAGGTGGTGTACTTGGTGGCGTAGCCGGTCTGCTCGCAGGTATCGGTGCACTAGCCATACCCGGCATAGGACCGATTCTGGCCGCAGGCCCTATCGCAGCAGCATTCACCGGTGCAGCTGTGGGCGCAGGAGCTGGCGGATTGGTGGGTGGACTTGTGGGCCTTGGTATTCCGGAAGAGGACGCTAAACAGTATGAGGAGTATGTACAAAATGGTAAAATCCTACTGCTCGTAGATTCTACGGATCGGGACTCCGATGTGTATGATGTGTTCAGTGGCAACAGCCAGCTTAACCGAGACAGAGCCGAAGCGGCTCATCGCGGAGATGTGCCAGCCGAACGTCCGGATCTGGATATGGAAGAACGCAGATTGGAAGCCCAAAACAAAGCAGCGCGATTCGGTAACAATACATTCCTGTAATCTTGCCACGAATATAATCGATATGAAATAGAACCCAATGACTTAATATCTGTAAAATGGAATGACATATATGATCCACCAGATGGTCATTAGCCGGTTTCCTTAAGGGAAGCCGGCTTTTGTCCCTGTGTTGCATAGGGGTGGGTGTCAATAATGTCGGATGGTGTTTTTACCCAGTCAAGCAGGGAATAACAATACATATAACAGTACAGCCAAAGCGAGTCCAATCACCAGTAGCATCATGGTAAGAAACCGGATTAATCCGGTCGATGCCTGAAACGTCTGTTCATTGATTTGTGTACGCTTCCGATGATACGCTGCTGCCGAATACACAATGATGGATATGCCGCCAATCAGAGAAGTGATACCCGTAATAATCGCCGCAATATGTGCAAGTCGATCATATGCCGACGAATTGAAACCGAATCCGGCAGCAAGAAAGCCGATGCCCGCCATGGCAATACCGGTGCGTACCCAGGCCAGAAAAGTTCGCTCGTTAGCCAGATGTTGTTGGACATACTTGGAATCGGTAGTGGTTACGTCTTTGTCTGTTAAAGAAATGTGAATCAACCCCGTTCATTAAATATACGGTTTCATTGTACTTTGTTTTTATCGTAAAACCAAGAAAGGATGGCTGAAGGTATGCCTCGCAAAGAACGAATTACAGAATTAGAAAGCTTAAGGGGAATTGCCTTTGGAGCGGTGGTTCTCCAGCATTCCATCGCACATTACTCTCTGGTCCCGGAAACGAGACTGGAGGATGGCGTGTTACTGGCCATACTGCTGATGCTCTCCAAATTTGCCGTTCCTTTGTTCATATTCATAACAGGTATGGTGCTGTTTTATAACACGGGAGACAAGCTGCATTATGGCCAGTTTATGAGAAAAAGAGTAAACGACGTGATCGTGCCTTATCTCATCTGGTCACTCATATACTTTACACTTGCACCGCGGGGCTGGACCGGATTCGGATGGAATGACATTCCAGACCTAGGCCTGAAGTTGCTTACGGGCAAAACGACTTCACACTTTTGGTACATCATTATGTTGATTCAGTTTTATCTGTTATTTCCGCTCTTCTTGCGTGCCATTCGTTATGTATATAACCGATATGAGGCCAAGGGGCGCTTGATCGCATTATTGATTTCTGGTGTGGTGTATCTTGTACTTGCGGATCAATTAAGAAACATCGCCAAATTCATGGAACGGCTGAATATCCCGGTGCTGACAGATGCTTTTACAACGTATGCAGACCGCAATTTCCTCTATTTTTTTATTTATTTTGTGCTAGGTGCAGCCGCGGGGTTATCCGTCCAGCACTGGAATGAATGGATTCATCGATTGCGCTGGATATACTGGACAGTGTTTATTGTTCTGGGTCTGCGGTTTACTTATTTATTAATGCTGGAGTTTCAGAAGCCGGAAGGAATCAAAATTACATTCTACACAGTCAGCCTGATCCGGCCTGATATGGCGCTCTTTCTGATTGCTTCGATCATGGTCATGTACCAGCTGGCTGGCAAACTTCATAACCTCAGGGTTACACAATTGCTGGGATGGATTGGTGGTGTATCGTATGGCGGATATCTGATGCATATGTTGATGCTGCGGTATAGCTACATTCCGGATGAACTGTTTTATGTTGCTATGGGTTGGAACCCTGTCGTTCGAATGATTATTACCTGGTTGTTGGCTCTCACATTATCCTGTGTACTGACATGGCTTATCTCTCGCGTGAGCTGGGGGAAATGGATTGTGGGAACCGTACCGAAGTCTGTCCGCGACAAATGAATATATCAACATATGAAAAATTCATAATAGATCACCACAGCCGCACAGAAGTGTACGGGAGTACGAGAGTATACGAACACAAGATACAGGAGCACAGGTATTACAGCTTTTGCACAGACTTTCTTGTCATTAAAATTCGATCGCACGACTCCCTGAGCCCTGAAATACACAAACTTTTGAATCAATTTCATACCTCACTAAAAATGGATTTCTGTAACTGGATATAGACAAATTGAACCGTTTCGATCTATATCCAGCCTTGATTTAAGCAGCTAAAGGTATTATGAAATTGATTCTTTTGAATAAAAATTAAAATTTCATTACATGAAAAATTCACAACAGAAAACCTTTTTCCGTGCTTCCTCAGGTTATTTCGTATCCACACGATTTCTTTCTCACCTTCTTTGAAGTTGGATAAAAGGGAGGCAAAGCGGAGAAAGATGGCAGAACCCGAACATAAGTTTTATAATACTAGATATATAGGTTCTGACAGGAGGGGAATGAACGTGGCTTTTATGATTGCACAGCGGGCATTTATCAAGCTGTATCTGATTACGATGGTTGAACAGCACAGGGGGTATGGTTACGAGATGCTGGAGGCGATGAAGCAGGAATTCAAAGACTACGGTTACGTACCACCCCAGAGCGAGGTATATCGGGCACTGCATGAATTGGTACAGCAAGGTGTTTTTTATCGCACGAAGAAACTTAAAGGTAATGATCCAAAGGTCGATTTTCAGGAAATCGTTTTATATCATTTCACGGATGATGGTGCGGAAAAAGCTGAGTTATACAAGAAACAGGTCAAAACGGATCTGGATCGTTGTCTCGGCATGTTACACAAGGCAGAAGAGGACAATTACGGTATGAAAGGAAGATGAGCATGAACAGACAGTTACAGTGGGGGGTACTCGGTACGTCAACCATTGCCAAAAATGCAGTCATTCCGGCAATCCAGCAGTCTGAACGTGGTGAGGTGTTGGCGATTGCCAGCCGCAGCAAGGAAAAGGCGGAAACCCTTGCCGAAGAACTGGGCATTGCCAGATCATATGGCAGTTATGAAGAGCTCATCGCTGATCCGGACATTGAAGCCGTCTATATTCCTTTGCCTAACCATATGCACAAAGAATGGACCATCAAAGCGGCACAGGCTGGCAAACACGTGTTGTGTGAGAAACCAGCTGCCCTGAATGCAGATGAATCCGCAGAAATGATTGAGGCGTGTGAGCAGCATGGTGTTCTTTTTGCAGAAGCAATTATGTATCGTTATCATCCCAAGCACAGACGTGTGCAAGAGATTATAGCTAGTGGAGAGATTGGCATTGTCAGAGCCATCCATGGTAACTTTACCTGTAATACCGCTGATGACAAGGAAAATGTAAGGTTCAAAAGAGAGATGGGCGGCGGATCATTATTCGATCTTGGCGTGTATCCGATCTCGGCAGCCCGGATGTATCTGGGACAGGAACCGGAAGCGGTGACCGTACACGCTCTATTCTCGGACGAGCATGATGGAGTGGATATGATGGCGTCGGGACTGGTAGAATTTCCGAATTCGGTAGCCTTAACGTTTGACTGTGGCATGTGGGCTTCAGGACGAGCGGAGATGGAGATTCTCGGGACGGAAGGGCGGATTGAACTTCCAAAAGTGTTTGGCTGGGAGAACAGTGATATTCCACCTCAGATTATTGTACACACTGATTCGGTCAGCCGTGAGGAGCGTGTATCGGTATCGAATTCCTATGTGCTTCAGGTAGAGACGTTTGCAACGGCTGTGCTTGATGGAGCAGCTCTACCTTTCAGTCCGGAAAATACCATTCAAAACATGCGCGTGATTGATGCGTGCCTGGAATCGGCTCGAACTCGTCAACGTGTGCAACTGATCGATTAGATTAGATCAAGTCAGTTTAAACATACTAGTAAATACAGACTCCATCTTCAGGGATGAGAGTCTTTTTTCTATCTTAAAATGTTATAATTATAATATTTTACAATTTAAACGTCTTCATTTGATATTTCTACCAAAATGATGTGATATAAATAGTCATGAGATGACTTGTTTACTATAATCTAGCAGGACGTACAACTAGAGAGTTTCAGCTTGTAGAATGCATATCGTGACAACGTTCATCTACTTTGAAGGATCGGGAGGCCGGATTGATGAAAAAGTTGATATCCACCGCATTACTGGCATTGTTGTTAACGTTTGTTTTCCTCACAGGTTCACAGTTCACTCCAGTCGGACAGCAGAAGGCATCTGCTGCAACATGTACCATCATCAATACGTTTACGGGTGTAGCAAATTATTTGAGTGCAAACGGAACGTTGCCATGTAACTTTATTACCAAATCACAAGCAACAGGACTCGGCTGGGTAGCTTCACAAGGAAACTTGGCTGTCGTCGCTCCTGGGAAAAGCATCGGCGGAGACGTATTTGGCAATCGCGAGGGGCTTCTGCCTTCAGCAAGTGGACGTACATGGCGCGAAGCGGATATTAACTATACTTCCGGCTTCCGTAATTCGGATCGGATTGTGTACTCCAATGATGGACTCATCTACAAAACGACAGATCACTATGCATCATTTACACGTTTGAAATAGAGGAAGGAGCAGCGATGAATACCGTGATTCTGGATGGAGAAGACTTTGCTAGTAGCGCTGAACTTCATCAACAATTAAAGGACAAGCTGAAGCTGCCGGATTTTTATGGCGGTAATCTCGACGCTCTGTGGGATTGCCTGACGGGTACGATTGAACTTCCACTAGAGTTAAAATGGACCAACTTTCAAATCAGCGAAGAACGACTAGGGAATGAAGCAGTCCGGGTACGTGATTTGATGTTGGAGGTACAGGCTGAACAGTCTGCGTTTCAATTGCGTGTTGAGAAGTAGGCAGCAAATAAAGGCAGTTCTAATACAATCCGTCCAGCCGAGCAGACCACTTGTGGTCTGTTTTTTTTTGTTATAGGAGCTTGTTCAAAAAGTCCTTGTGTTGATTACGAATCTTCTGAAAGCAGAGCGGATTTTTTACTTTACTTACTTGTCGTTAAAATTATTTTCACGGAGGTATTGATTTCTTCATAACTTACGTTAAAATAAAATTAACATGAAAAATATTTTAACGTTGAGGAGTGAAAAGGGATGAGCGATAACACAGCGGTTGGCAAGCAAGGTATGGGTGAGTTAATACGAATCAGACCGTACATGCAATTTATGCTTAGTAAAGTTGTATCCAGATTTGGTGATTCGATTGATTCGATTGCTTACAGTTGGATGGTATACATTCTAACCGGTTCGAAAGTGTTGATGGGTACGTTGCTGGCGGTGAATTTTTTGCCCAATATCCTTCTGGGACTGTTCGCCGGGGCTTTGGTTGATCGCATGTCTCCCAAAAAAGTGATTGTGATTACGAATACGGGTCGCGGGTTGTTGGTGGGTATTACAGCTCTACTGTTTGGATTGGGCCAACTTGAAGTCTGGCATCTGTTTGTCATGACGATTCTGAATTCTTTGCTGGAATGCTTCACTAGTCCTGCAGAAGTGTCCAGTGTCCCCCGATTGCTTCCCCCATCAATGCTGCTTTCAGGTAATGCGATGTCCTCTTCCGCAACCAGAGTGGCCGAACTCGCAGGACTTGCAGTGGCTGGTGCCCTTATTGCTACAATAGGCATTGCCTGGACGATCCTGATTGATGCGGGGTTGTTTGCGCTAAGTGCTTTAATTATGAGCCGAGTAGGCTACCCTGAAGTTTTAACATCTGCTAACAATGAAAATAAAACATCAACTGAAATGAATTCTCTTTCATCCGACAAAAGTAGCATATTTTCCGAAATGGCGGAAGCTTTTCATTTTCTCCGTAAACATGCCTTACTGTTAATTGTCTCCATCCTGTTTGCCTTCGTTAATTTCTGCCTGATGCCGTTTAATGTTCTTCGTACACCCTATGTCATTGAAACGCTGCATGCTGGCGCTGGGGGATTAAGTCTGCTCAGTGGGCTGATGGTGGGAGGTATGTTGCTTAGTGGTGTATGGTTGACACAAAGGGGAGCGAATTATCGTAAAAGTGTGCTGGTCATCAGCGGTATTGTCATGTTGGGTCTCAGTTATGCGATGACGGCATTACCCGCTTATATGACTTCCTTCCAACTGCCGGTTGCAGCGGCCTTTTGTCTACTGATGGGTATGGGGATTCCGCTGGCTACAACACCGCTGGCCACCTATCTTATGGAAGTTACCCCTTCGGAGATGCTGGGCAGAGTGTATGCCCTTCAGAGTATGCTCGTCTTGAGTGTTGCACCCCTTGGGAGTCTGGCTTCGGGAGCACTTGCAGATTGGATGACCATGCCTGTTCTGTTTATTGTCTTCGGTATTATGCTAGCCATGTCAGCAGGTATGCTGTTATTTAGCAAAAGTTTTAGAAGTGCTCTGTGAAGATACTCAGATGTGATCATTAGCCGATTTTCTGCATCAAGTCATTTCTGGCTCGTTTTGACCGAAGTCCTTACGCAGCAGTATAATAGAGACATCGATGGACAACAGGTACCCCGGAAATGAGGATACAGGGATGGAGCACAAGGTTCTTTCAACAATTGAAGAAATTAAAATCTACTCCGATCCGTATCGGATACAGATTATGAATATGTTTAACAAGCAGGGTAGACCATCCACTGTCAAAGAAATCGCCGACCAGATGGGTGAGGTGCCAGCCAAAGTTCACTATCATGTAAAAAAGCTGGAGAAAATTGGTCTGCTGACGATCGTTTCCACACGTGAGATTAATGGGATTATCGCAAAATACTACGAACCATTCACCGGAGAGATCCATCTCCGTCACGAAGATGAAGACAAGGAAAACTCACCATTGAAGCAGGTGTTTCGATCTGAGACGCTCAAATTATTAAATGAGATGTTCGAACAAAGTCGTCAGCGATTCATGTATCATGCGAAAAATGAAGATCGGATGTTTCTCTCGGACATCACGCTGTATGCAACCCGTGAGGAAGTAGAGCTGTTGTATAAAAACATCATAAAACTCTGTGAACCCTATACAACAAAAGAGAATCGACAAGGTGAACATGAGGTCTTTCAGTTATTCTCAGCGCTCTCCAAACCTATAGTGAAAATACCTGCTTCTAAGACAGATGCAAAAGAGAAAAAGAAAGCTACTTCCAGTAAGGGTAAAGCAACTCCGAAAACGTCTCGATCTGTGTCTAAGCGGCAGGAATCTGCATCATCTGATAGTGAGTCGGAAGAATAAACGAACGGAATATATGGGTTCAGCGTTATCGCTGGAAGCAAGTAACGGCAGACGTGAGAGACGTTTTGGAGAAAACTAGAAAAAGCCGCCCAATGGCGGCTTTTTAATGCGTGATAAGGAAGGCAAATGGTGGAGCAGCCTATTGAATCCAATTCAATTTTGACGCTTACCGTTTCAGTTCATAACGAAGTTACATGTTCTCATCGTAGCCCTTCACATCACGTTTGGCTGCGGTTGCGGGTGAATTAGATGTACCATATTCTTCGACCGCTTCCCAGGCATCTGCGTTGTCGAACTTGCCGGCCCGCTGCTGTCTTCCTTCTCCAGCACCACTCGGAGGCATGGTCATTACTTCTTCTTCAACGGGTCGATCGTTGCTGATCTCCCGATTAGGTGTGTCGTCAATACAGTAAGCGGTATAAGGGATAGCCTCAAGTCGTTCGAAGGGAATATCTTCTCCGCACGTTACACAGGTTCCATATGTACCTTGCTCCATACGTTCCAATGCGTCGTTCACTTGATTGAATTCGCCTGTTAATGTATCGTCAATCGCCAGATCACGGCTGCGTTCAAATGTTTCTGTACCAGCATCTGCCGGATGATTATCATAGGAGGACAGCTCACCGGTTGAATCTTTCAGCGACTGGGCCGGAGCACCGTCTTCCATGCTGGATTCAAAATGACGCTGCAAGTTTTCACGTTGCTCCAAAAGGGCGTTTTTCAGTATTTGATGTTGATCTTTAGTTAATGTACTCATAAGGACATGCTCCTTTCCCGTTGTGGGGTGTAGTGAGTCTTTACCCGAATTGGATGAAAAGCAATCATTTTCGTGAGGAATAGGGCTGTATCGTTTTATATCTGACGGATTATGTGTTATAAAAAATAGAGAGAGAAAATGCCGTATGTTCTTCACAGGAAATAGAAACACGGCTTGGCTTATAATGGAGGTTGTCAATATGGATGAACATATGAAACGAAGATTGGATAAACAGAGACAATTGTTCAAACAATTGGGTGTGCAGCTAGATGCGTTATCGATACATGAAAAACAATTTAATTATAAACTTCGTGGTTATGATCCGGATGAGGTAGATGCTTATCTTGACCTAGTCATCAAAGATTACGAACGTTTCTATGCCAATATTGCAGATCTGATGGACAAATGGCAAGAACAGCAGTTAACGATCCGCGATCTCAAGTCGTCCGCGAAACCGGTGGAAGATCCGACCAAGATTGATCGCAAACAACTGGATGATATTGTGAAACAACTGGAATACAGTGTGCGACAGCTCAAGATCAGAGCACGTCCCGAAAAGGATCTGTTCTCTGAATAACGTCAGCATGTCCTGGATTATATTAAATAAAGGTGGTTAATCATGAGTACTCATTTTTCGGTCAGTGTGCATTGTTTGTTGTTATTGTCACTCAGCGCGCCTGAACGAATCACGTCTGCACATATTGCAGGTAGCGTGAATACCAACCCTGTCGTCGTCAGACGTATTCTGGGCGGGCTGAAAAAGGCAGGATTGGTGAACTCCTCTCCTGGAACAAGAGGCTTCTACTTAGCGAAGCCATCAAGTGAAATCACATTAGCTATGATCTATCAGGCTGCCAAGGATGAAGGTCCATTGTTCCCGATTCACGGCAATTGTAACCCGGATTGTGAAGTGGGCTTGCATATAGACAGCTTGCTGACCAATCTGTATCAGGTTGCCGAGGCGAAGGTGGAGCAGTTCTTTGCATCCATTACACTTGAAGATATGGAACGCTCCTGTACTCAGATGCAAGCTGTTCCATCACAGACAGAGTAGATTGTAATAAGGACGAAGGAAAGGTGGGTTGTTATATGAAAATTGTAGTAATCTCCGACACGCATTGTCCACGTAAATCACGGAAATTACCGGCTAGGCTTCTTGATGTACTGCCCAGTGCCGATCTCATTCTTCATGCTGGTGACTGGTCAGATTGGAGCGTATACCCATTGCTTAGTGAGTATGCACCAGTTGAAGGTGTAGCTGGTAATACGGACCCGTCCGAAATCGCTGAAAAACTGGGATATTCCCGTATTGTTGAAGTGGAAGGACTTCGTCTGGGGCTTGTGCACGGTCATCTGGGATCAAAGGGTACGGAGCAGAATGCAATTCATACCTTTGCAGGCCAGCATGTGGATGCTGTGATCTACGGACACTCACACATCCCGGTGATGCATACCGTCGAAAACACACTGGTATTTAATCCGGGGTCGCCTACGGATCGGCGTTTTCAGAAGCAATACTCATTTGGCATCATGACAATAGATCAGGGTAAAATACAGGCTGAACACGTATTCTTTGATCGGGATTAGAGAGATATGCGCTGGTTGCAAGTTGGACGAGTACAAGAGCCAGAACCAGAACCAGCTACTGAAGTGGCGACTGGATAACTGAAAGGGAACCTTTTCCTTAAATTTCATCTTATATATATGATTATTGTACAAGGCATCTTTGAGCAGAATTCAAATCTGTTCCATCGATGTCTTTTTTGCTTTTGATCACATCATTCTTCTTGGAAGTTATCTCTGAATGGGGAATGTGCTCTGTTCGTTATCTGTCATTCATCTGTTGGCGTTTTCCCCTATGGTGACGTTCAGTGGAGTGATACAATGCCTTTACGACATAAAATGAATACGTTTACATGAGGAGATGGATCATGATGAAACTGTCTGTATTCACCGTGGCTACCCCTGATCTGAATGCAGAAGAATTGGCATCGGCTGCGGCAGCAGCGGGGATTGATGGAATTGAGTGGAGATTCCGTGGAATTCCTGAAGATGCTATATCTGAAGAGCCTTCTTACTGGAGAAATAATCGATGCTCGGTAGATCCGAGCCGCTGGGAGGAACAGGTTCCTGTTTTTCGTGAAGCAGCGTTAGGGCAAGGTAGAAAATCCATCGCACTTGTACCGTATCTGAACTGTGAAGATCTGTCTGCCACCAAGCAAGCGTTTCAGGCTGCGGCTGGTTTAGGAGCATCTATGATGCGTGTGGGTGTTCCTGGATATGATCGCAAGACCAGTTATCCTGAGTTGTATCGTAAAGCCGTTGAATATCTGAGTGAAGTACAGGATTTGGCCAAACAGTACAACATCAAGGCGATTGTAGAGACGCATCATCAGACGATAGCACCGACGGCATCGCTGGCCTATCGGCTTGTGCAATCGCTCGACCCGCAGCATGTGGGTGTATTGTACGATCCAGGCAATATGGTACATGAAGGATATGAGAATCATCGAATGGGACTTGAGTTGCTGGGCCCTTATCTGGCTCATGTACATGTGAAAAATGCCGGGTGGTTTGAAGCAAAAGGGAAAGATTCGCAAAAGGCTAATGTGACTGAGAAGAGCAGCGGAGTGGCTCTGAATACAGCCTGGAAATGTCACTGGACGCCGCTGACTGAAGGCATGGTGGATTGGGTACAGATGGTGCGGGATCTTCGTGCCGTCGGGTATAACGGATATTACGGAATAGAGGACTTTAGTGGTGCCTTGGAATCCAAGGCGATGTTACAGCATTTTGCAGACGTTTTCGCCGAAATTGAGCGTCGTGTGGACGAGGAGGAGCAGTCATGAGTATCGTACGAGTAGCGGTTATTGGTATTGGAAACATGGGAGCAGCACATGCCAGAACGTTGGTGGCTGGAGAAGTACCCGGTGCAGAGCTGGTCGCTGTATGTGATGTAAGAAGA
Source organism: Paenibacillus sp. PAMC 26794 (assembly GCF_000316035.1). Taxonomy (GTDB): domain Bacteria; phylum Bacillota; class Bacilli; order Paenibacillales; family Paenibacillaceae; genus Paenibacillus. The sequence continues at coordinate 4,190 of NZ_ANHX01000022.1, read as the reverse complement.
GAGATGGAGAGCTGGGTATCCAGTCATCTTCCGGAAACGGTAACCTATTGGCAGGATGCTGAGCAGATGATGGCTTCGGGTACAATTGATGCAGTCATTATTGCAACGCCGCATTATGATCATCCGGAACAGGCCATTCAGGCTTTCCAGCATGGCTTGCATGTCATGATCGAGAAGCCGGCTGGTGTGTATACGAAACAGGTACGCAAGATGAATGAAGCGGCCGCAGCCAGCGGCAAAGTCTTTTCCATGATGTACAACCAGCGGACCAACCCACTCTACATTAAACTGAGAGACTTGATTGCTTCAGGGGAGCTTGGAGAGGTACGGCGTACCAATTGGATTATTACGAACTGGTACCGATCCCAAAGTTACTACGATTCCGGCGGCTGGCGGGCAACTTGGGCAGGAGAAGGTGGCGGTGTACTGATTAACCAGGACCCGCATCAACTGGATCTGTGGCAGTGGACCATCGGCATGATGCCGGTACGAATGCGTGCTTTCTGTTCGTTTGGCAAGTATCGGAATATTGAAGTGGAAGATGATGTAACAGGTTATGTGGAGTATGAAAATGGAGCAACAGGTGTCTTTGTAACGACTACTGGTGAAGCACCGGGTACGAACCGATTTGAGGTCAACGGAGACCGAGGTAAAATTGTGATCGAAGACGGAAAACTTACGTTCTGGCGACTTCGGGAATCTGAGCCTGAATTCAATCAGCGGTTTACCGGAGGTTTTGGACAGCCAGAATGCTGGAAATGCGAGATTCCGATTACAGGTGTGGAAACGGGTCACCCGGGTCTGATTCGTAACTGGGTTGATGCGATTCGTACAGGCGTACCACTTATTGCTCCCGGTGAGGATGGTATACACGGATTGACGTTATCGAACGCTATGTTGCTGTCCACCTGGACGGATAACTGGGTGGATCTGCCGATCGATGAGGATCTGTTCTACGAGCATCTGCAGGAACGCATTGCTGGTTCAACGACGAAGAAAGACAAGGCATTCAGTGGCAGTCAACCTGCTGATCTGAGTCAGACGTTTAAATGAAGATGTCATATAAGAAGAGTTCATTGTAATCAACATTTTATAATAAGGATGGGATGACATGGCTAAAGACGGGATGTTTTATGCACCGAAAAGTGTTACAAAAGAGGTCGTATGTGGTCCGGGTGAGTTCACGATTGCTGCTGTTGCACTGGATCATGGACACATCTACGGTATGGTTGGGGGATTGTTGGAGGCTGGAGCTACCCTCAAGTGGGTATATGATCCAGACCCGGCGAAGGTAGCCGCATTTCAGAAGCAGTTCCCACAGGCTCAAGTCGCTGGATCGGAAGCCGAAGTGCTCGCCGATGATGAGGTGTTATTGGTGGCAAGTGCAGCGATCACTTCAGATCGTGCACCGCTTGGCATGAGAGTTCTGGCCGCAGGCAAGGATTATTTTACAGACAAAGCCCCATTTACCACGCTGGAGCAATTAAAGCTTGCACGAGAAGAAGTGAAGCGAACAGGCAAAAAGTACATGGTGTATTACAGTGAACGACTGCATGTAGAAAGTGCGATCTATGCGGGGCAGCTCATCGAACAAGGGGCAATCGGCAAAGTAGTGCAAGTTATGGGCACAGGCCCGCATCGCCTGAATGCTGGAGGAAGACCCGACTGGTTCTTCAAACATGAGCAGTATGGCGGTATTCTCTGTGATATCGGGAGTCACCAGATCGAACAATTTCTGACGTTTGCATCATGTACGGACGCTGAGGTAGGGTTCAGTCGTGTGCATAACTTCAATCACCCACAGTTCCCGGAACTGGAAGACTTCGGCGAAGCTTCTCTGATCGGGGACAACGGAGCGTCCGGTTACTTCCGAGTGGACTGGTTCACACCGGATGGTCTGGGCACATGGGGCGATGGGCGTACAGTTATTCTGGGAACGGACGGTTATATCGAGCTGCGGAAGTACATCGATGTAGCGAGAGAACCGGAAGGAGATCAGGTCTATCTGGTAAACCATGAAGGCGAGTTTCGCTACAGCGTGAAGGGGAAGGTCGGTTATCCGTTCTTCGGTCAGCTCATTCGCGATTGTCTGGACCGGACCGAGACCGCCATGACACAGGAACATGCATTCAAAGCGGCAGAACTCTGTCTGATTGCACAGCACAAAGCCATGAGTGAGCGTGTGGTGTGGAGTAGCGGAGCGAAGTAAATGTTTTAGGTGAAGGGGAGCAAAGGTTGATCACTGAAGGATATCGGTAATCTTCTATTGTTGAGTGAAGAAAGAGCAGCCCAAATGTTAAACTGCATCCAACAGGTTAGTCTTTTCTAACAAATGGAGCAGTTCGCAATGGGGCTGCTTTTTTTGAGTATGTTCGTGACTTCGCATATGGATTAATTTGGGTTATATTATATGTAGTTCGGATATTGTTTGAAAAGAGAGGTGTTTACGAAGTTCGTAGATATAATGTTAGACGAAATAGACTGTGAAAGGGCATATATATATGATAACAATCTCATGTACCAAGAAGCTATTTGATGCTAGTTCTTTTGTCGAAGAACCAGACAACGAATTAGAGGACGAACTCTACAAGTGGCATGCCAATGTATTTCGAATGGCTAAAAAGAATAATTTAATTATTATGAATAATAAGACAAGGTATTGCTTTATTTTGTTTGGAATAAGAAAAGAGCACTATAAAAACTTTAAAGAGATATTTCTCCATGCACTGATAGAAAATTTAAAAGCAGAAGGAATCTCTGAACCTTTAATTAACAACTATATCAGTCATGCAAACAGCATTAAGTTCATGAAAACGTATGATAGAAGCGTCATTGGATCAATGATAGACATGGTTAAAATGACTGAATTCATGATTGAAGACTATTTACCCATACAAGAAATGAACATCATCGAATTAAATAAAATGAACAACGCGACTCCCTTAGTAAAGCTAAAAAAATTTCCAAACCAATTTATGAGGGAGGCTCTTAGTATGTGAGCCTACAGTCTACTTCGTCTAACATAATATTCACGCTGCGGACATACGTCCTTGGTCCGGCATTCGCCGGACACCCAGCATATGCTGGGTCGTGAATACAGGAACGTTATACGAAACCACTCAGGAGTAATTGTATAATTATATGCGGATCAAGGAAGGGGATAAATTGAATGATATTGAATTTGGAACTAGCGGATATTTTAGAAAAATCTGAAATTAATTATATGGTTGATCGAATGACTGCAATTAGAGAACGAGAAGGAAACCCTGAGGGAATTGAAATAAAACGATTCGGGGAGAGCACGGCGTTTTATAGTAAAACGATGCCATGGGGTCTTTTTAATAATGTAAAGGGAAGGATTTCTGAAGATGTCATTGAAGATATCTTAGACTTTTATAATGAGCGGGAAAGGAATTTTGAGATTCAAGTCATCCCGGGTAATATAAATCAAGAAGTTATGAAAAAACTCCATAATATAGGCTTTTATCAATCAGGTTTTCATACAACGCTTTTTTGTGAACCTGGAAATCTAAATTCGTTTGATCATCATAAACTGGAAATTCGTGAACTACTCGAAGATGAGTTCGATACATATGCAGGAATTCATTGTTTAGGTACAGGATTATCACTTGATGGGAAAGAACACGTAGCTGCAAATAACCGAGTACTGTTTTCCCGTCCTGGATGGCACTATTATTTGGGGTTGGATCAGGGCTATCCAGTTGCAGTAGCTGTAATGTATATAGAGAACAATGTTGCTTCATTAACATTTGCGACAACACTACCTGAATATCGAAATAAAGGATTTCAAACAAATTTATTACTTAGACGAATTCATGATACCTACAACAATTGTAATCTCATTGTTAGTCAGTGCTCATTTGGCTCGCAAAGCCATCGGAATATGGAAAGAGTGGGTATGAGAATAGGATATACCCGAGCAACATGGACAAGGAATTAATTGTGAGGAGGAATTTAGGCTGGCATCGCCTAACATAATATTCAAGCAGCGGCCCTTCGGAGCCTTGGTCTGCGAGGTGGATTTCGAAGAGGCTTTTCAGCAGACAACCCCTTCGGGGTTCGTGAATACATGAACGTTATCTGACATAAACCTATTACATTTTAGGAGCAAATAATGAATATCACTTTCTCGAAATGGGTGCAATATTATCGAAGAAATAATAAAAATC
>NZ_ANHX01000021.1 GCF_000316035.1 Paenibacillus sp. PAMC 26794 | reverse complement strand
TTTTTGAAGGAACGCTAATTGTAGTGTGGTATCAACATAAGCCTGTATTTAAAGCAGGGGGATATAAATTCAAAAGTTATTACTATGAATGCCGCCATGAGTTTAACTTAACGAAGAAGATTATAGCTAATTCACAGTAGAGGTTTACGTCAGATAACATCATATCCAAGCTTTGGGTCCTGACGCTCCCAGGGTCAGCCCAGAGGGAATTGGCAGGGAAGTGGAATCAGGCGGGCGGACACATCCGCACCGACTAACCGCATCGGGGCCTCCCTAACGTGGCTTAAGTCGGTGGGACGTCGTGGATACAGTAACGTTATAGGAAATCAGCGTATAAAAATACAAAATAAATTATTCAAACTCTGAATAGGAGTGGAATCATGCTGGAAGCGGTTATTTTCGATATGGATGGTACACTATTTCAAACAAACAAAATCTTAGAGTTATCGTTAGAAGAAACGTTTTCTGTCTTGAGGTCTCGTAATGAATGGTCGAGTGAAGCTCCAACCCAAAAATATCGTGAAATAATGGGAGTTCCTCTACCAGTAGTTTGGGAAACATTATTACCGAATCATTCAACTGAAATCAGACGAATTGTGGACGAGATCTTCCTAGAGAAGCTAATTGCAAATATTAATAATGGCAATGGCGCCCTATATCCTCATGTCAACGAAATCTTTGATTACTTGAAACATGAAGGCTATTTCATTTTTATTGCAAGTAATGGACTAAACGAATACCTCAATGCCATCGTTAACTGCTACAAATTAGATAAGTGGGTGGCAGAAACTTATAGCATCCAACAAATAGGAACTCAAAATAAGGATGACTTAGTCGGTCATATTCTTAAAAAACATCACATCAGCAATGCAACTGTAGTTGGGGACAGGATTTCTGATTTCAATGCCGCAAAAAACAATGGGTTGAAGGCTATTGGTTGTCGATTTGATTTTGCCCAAGAAGGGGAGCTTGCACAAGCGGATTTTATTATTGACGACTTACTTGAATTAAAAAATATATTTAAACATCAGGGAAAGTAGAATGCTTTTGTAATTATATCGAAGAAGACGCTGAAATCATATAACACCATATTTAAGCTGCGGTTACCCCTTGTTCACAATGATGTTTTTGGCAGGGGAGTTGATTCATGTGACAACTTGCTGCGCAAGTTCGTGAATACAGAACGTTATACGCAACCCCTTAAGAATGTTAAACCATGCAACCAATTAATAACAAATAATAAATATAGGTGAAAGAATACATTTACAACGTAGCAGTTGAAAACCAGGATGAACGGAATATTAGAAGGTGTACCATATAACAATAAATTTCCACATTGTTAGTTATGCTCCTTGGTCATCAAGAGGAATACCAGAGAAGCGGATTCATAATAAAGTGCAAACTAAAGAATATTTCTATTATGCGAAAGAGAGGATCAAATGAATTATCATTTTGGTTTTTCATGGAAGGGTCTGATAATCTTTTTATTGCCAATGATACCAAATATATTTTATTTTTTAATTCCTGCGTCAGATATATCAGGAAACCATTCAAATAGCCATTTGATTTTAGATGTTTTGGAGCACGGAAGTCAGGCGATATTTTTCTTTCTTCTGATATTTGTTGTAAGAAAACAAGCATCTGAAATGCGATGTCCGTATATAATTGGTATGGCAATAATGTTGATTTTTTATTATGGGCTATGGATATTGTATTTTACAGGCAATGCAAACTCGATTATTTTTTTGGGGATGGCCGTTCTCCCGGTAGTATATTTTATATTAGCTGAGATTTGGCTTCAAAATTATCTGGCTATTATACCAACAGTACTTTTTGGTATTGTGCATGTCATTAATACATATTTGTCTATTGCGAATTAAAGGGAGGACAACAATCCTCTTAAATTTTGATTGTGCGTTCAGCATGTATTCTATATCAAGGATTAAGTCCCGAATGGTGAGGGGAGAAGTAAGCCATAGCTTAAGGCAGGGGTGTCCAACGTGAGCAGGAATCTGAATGAAGCCATCGGCAAATCTCCGGTCCGAGGAACACGAGCCTCTTATAAGGCTAGAGTTCATTAGATGAAGTTACTACACAAACCAACGTTGATACTGCTGAAGGCGTACGAGAGTAAATGAGGGGATCTTTCCTATGCGGAAACGGATTTGATAGGAGCAAAAGATAGAACCAAAAGATAAAACACGTAAAGACATATTAAATACGTAAAACACACAAGACATATAAGGATGTGGAATCGAAGAAAAAGGGGCAGCATATAACAATGCATTTTTGCTTCGTCGCTGACGCTCCTCGGTCTTCAAGAGGGATTTCGGAAAAGTGGAATCAGGCGACACATCCAACCGGCTAAGTGGCAAAGCCACCCGGACCTCCGGTCCTTAAGCCGTTTGGACGTCAGAAATGTGCAACGTTATACGCAATACCCTAAAATTAAGAAGAAACTAAAGAACAATAAAAGAAGAAACATAATAAAACTTAATTGAAGGTGATAATTATGAAAGAATGGGACTACAGTAAGCCTTGGTTTCATGGCTCGCCATTATTTCTAAATGAATTACTAGTCGGAAGCACAATAACTCAAGATCGAGAGTTAGCAAGAATCTTTTCGCAGAAACCATCTATTGTTTCTTTTGATGAGAATGGCGCAAGATTTCATAATGGTAAGTTATGTGGATACATTTACATAATTGATGAGGAAATTATAAGTGAGGATGTATATCCACATCCAGCAACTACCATGAAACCTGGTGAAGAATGGCTCATAAAAAGAAGATTAAAAGTACAAAAGATAGATGAAACAAAAACAAGAGCGGAAGAACAACTTTCAGAGGAAGAGGAGGTAGAATTATTGGAAAAGCTAAATAACAGATAGCCCATAGCTTAGTCACAGAAGAGGGCACTGCGTATAACAATATATTCACACCTCGGGCCATTCGGCCCTGGGTCCGGCAGGGAAATTGGCAGCAGCCGGACAACCCTGCGGACCCGGCTGTAGCCCTTAAGCCAGTGAGGGTTCGTGAATACAGGAACGTTAGAAAATCAGTTCAAAACAAAAAAAAGCAAATTGTTATCAGCTAATTCAACTAACAGGCAGTATAGTTAATCATTCTTACGAATGAAATTCACTTATTTTCCAGTCAGCAAACCTTAAGAAATAACGATTGTTAAGAAGAATCTAGAAAATGTTGAATAGATGAAAGGAGTAATTTTGATGCAATTTAAATTGTATATGGATGTGCATGAGTTTTACAGAGATACCTACGAAGTGCTGATGCGTCATGAGGCACAAAATATGATTCCTCTGGGCAATATCATAATTGGACATCAAGGAAAAGACAAAACAGATTGGCGTGACCCTGTAAATTGGCTCATGGTCACTATTTCGGATGCTACGGGCATACAACTTACTGCAATAATGACACCGCCACACAATATTACACTTTATGCAACGGACAACATCCTTAACCCGGAGGCTGTACGCTGTTTGATAGACGGGCTGAATGACCGTGAAATTCCGGGTGTGACGACGGAAAAAAAATTGGCGGAGTGTTTTGCCGAAGAATATGTCTTGCGCAAGGGTATAACTATTCATACAACCATGCGCCAATGTATATATGAACTTACAGCGGTAAACCCGGACATTCCAAAGATCGGTACCGTTCGGCTGCTGGATAAAAAGGATCTTCACTTCTTTCCCTACTGGGCTGAAGCTTTTTCAGCAGCGTCAAGTTATGGCAAAACAGAAATGTTCATACCGCAAGAGGCAGAGCCTTATCTCTACCGGATCGCATCGAAAAAACTCTATATTTTAGAGGACGACAAAGGAATGCCTGTTTCCATGGCCGGATATACAAGGGAGATGCAAACGGCTATCGGCGTGGCCTTTGTCTATACGCCTCCCTATGAGCGCGGAAAGGGCTACGCGACTTCGATCGTGGCACACATTAGCCAACTTGCATTGGAGAAAGGATTTACTAAGTGCGTTTTATATACAGATTTAGAAAATCCCACATCAAATAGCATCTACCGAAAGATAGGCTATATGCCAATTTGTGATTCACTTCAACTAGAATTTGAATATTAGAATGATGTGGATAGGACTTCTAACAAGGTGAAATGAGAGCATCATATAAAGTAAAGATACAGCGGTAATTACGGAGAGACCGCCGTTTTTGTGAATCAAAATAGTTAAATACGTGTGGTTCTGTATATACCGTTGATGCATCAATAGAACATTACTATAAATTTTAATACGGTGCTCCATATTTAGACTGGGCTTGGTCTTCATTTCCCGAATACAATTTCGGAATTGTAAAACTATTAATTAATAATGGAGCAAATTTAAATGACAAGGATTTCCCATCTATACTGAGTGCTGCAAGGTATGGAAAGAGAGAAGATTTTGAATATATTATTAATCGTGGAGCCGATATCAATTTAGTTAGCTTTGTATGATGCCGACCCATTTCCTCCAGGTTACCTTGTAACAATCAGAAAGGGCTTCATTAAAGCACTGAAGCGAAAGGAATATATAAACATGAACAATTCCCTCCTGAAACTTCGAAAGAAATTTATCTTGATAATAGTGATTATGGATATAATTTGGTTATTTTCATCTATCATCAATTATGATATTACTATATTCAAAAAAAGTAACTTTGTAATTCCTATCGTACTACACATCATTTTATTTTTTTGGTTAGGCTATAAAAGTAAAGGAAGAAAGCTAATTCTTTTTGTTGTTTTGATTATTTTTTCTTCTCTTCTTTTGATTAAGTATTCATTTGCTCCAGTATTTGATCCATACAGCTACGAACATCTGCATATCCCTGGCCCTGGGCACTATAGTGAAGTTATAGTTGAACATCGAGCTAATCTGCTGGATCAAGGCATTACACAGTATCGTGTCTACCAAACGAAGTTTTGGGGTTTATTCTTAACTGAGTTAACGACTAAGGAAGTTGTGATAGAAGAACCACATGACTTATATCTTTCCCAAGAAGATATTTTTGATTACTCTGCTCCAAAATGGACGAGAGGGACAGTTAGCTTTGATACCTATAAAGGAAAACTTACTCTCAAGCTCAAATGACTGAACATAACACCCAAAATATTTATGAATTGGATTTACTTCAAGAAGGTGCTATGGAAAGGCATTAGGATAGGGACATAAGGACGATTTTAAATGAGAACTCAAAGAAACGCCCGACATCACCTACCATAATATTCATGCTGCGGACATTCGTCCTTTGTCCGGCATTTGCCGGACACTCAGCATACGCCGAGTCCTGAATACAGGAACGTTAGCAGAAATCAGGGGAATGCTTAATTAAATTATAAAGTTTAGATAAACTATTAGTTAAGGACGGTGATTTCAATGAGTAGCTTGTTACTAACCTCTTGTGGTTTTTATACTGAAGATATTAAAAATCAATTTCTGGATTTTATTGATGGAGATATTTCTCAATTAAAAGTCTCAATTATTACAACAGCATCCCCTAGAAAAGAAACTAATAGATATGCACAAAGAGCAATGCAAGAGTTTAAGGACATGGGATTTCAGCATATCAATTTTGTAGATATTGAATTTGATGACCCGCAAATTCTCTTACATAGAGATGTTATATATATCAATGGTGGAAATCCATTTACATTATTGTATTACGCGAAGAAAAGTGGTGCTGATGAAGTTATTAAAACACTGGCTGCACAGAATGTAATTATAGTTGGAGTAAGTGCAGGAACGTTATTACTGGGGCCGAATATTAACATTGTCGATTTCTTTACTCCACAGATGAACACAATGAATTTAACGGATTTTAAGGCATTAGGTGTAACTGACAAGTTTATTTTTCCTCACTATGATCGAGAGGACATATTTAAAGATCGTACTAATAAAACAATTGAAGAGAGAATAGCAGAATTTGAATCCATTGAGAACTGTAAGGTGACAAGGTTTAAAGATGAAGAATATATCTCAATCTTAATAAACCAAGCACATTGAAAGTCGTAAATTCATTATAAGTAGCTAGAAGAAGCTCATATTTTAGGAGGAGTCTATATGATATTAGAAAAAGTTATAAATAAAATTACCATACAAAGTGAATATAAGGATTTGGTTGATAAGTATGTGGATCATATTCTTAACGAATTCAAAGATAAGATTCATAGCATTTATATGTGTGGCTCGATTCCAAAAGGAACGGCTCAACCTTTTAAGTCAGATGCAGACTTTACTATTGTATGTGCAAATCCCGAAGATATTGATTACGAAAGATTGTCAATGATTAAAGACAGGCTTTTGGAAGAATATCCATTCGTCACTAAGATGGATACGATCATTTGCTCGATTGATGATGTATTAAGTAGACCGAATGATTGGGGTTTTTGGATTAAGATCATTTGTGTTTGTATACATGGGGAGGACATTGGTGAAAAAGTACCCCCGATCATAATTTCTCAAGAATTCATTTTAGACTTAAATACAGATACCAAGGAGGAAGTAGATCGTGTACATCGATCACTTTCTAATGTTAGTGATCACTCAATGAAAACTAGATATATTAAAGGTTACTCTAAGAGATTAATTCGTGCATTATACTCTTTGATTTTAGAAGATACAGGGGTATGGGAAGATGAAATCATTAAGATGAAGAATGCCATATTAAACTATTGTGAGATTAACTCCGCTTTAGTTGAGTATCTGTATGCTTGTTACTTGGATAGCGATGTATCTGCTGAAGAGTTTCTGGAAATCGCAGATGAAGTATATCGCTATTTTGAGAACGCTTTAAATACAATGGCTGCTTCCAGAAATTCAGTTGGCTAACAACATATTGACGCTCGTAGTCACTCTGAGAAGCGATCCAGCCCCTAAGTCCGTCGGGACATCACTGGCAAGATTGAAAGGAGAAAATATGATACTTGGGTTGTATGAAGCACATTTACCAGTAAGTAACTTACATCAATCTATCGAATTTTATTCTAAATTAGGATTAGAGCTGGCCTGGAGAGATGAAGATACAGCGTTCTTCTGGATTGAAAAAGAAAAGAGTTGGGTCGGTCTATGGCAAGGCAAAGAGCATAAAACTTCTTATCATCCATCATTAAGGCATATAGCATTTCGAGTTAGTTATGAAGATCTTCGAGACAGTGTGAAATGGCTTCAATCAATTGAAATAGAGCCTGTCCCATTTGGAAAAAGAGATTCAATAGATCCATTTGTTAGGCCTAATCAGGGAAATGCTTCAGTCTACTTCAATGATCCAGATGGAAATAGTTTAGAATTAATGTGTTTTGTAAGTGTCCCTGAAAACTTAAAGAATATATCCAATAAATTATCAATCGAAGAATGGGAAGACCTTTTGAAGAGATAAAAACTAAAGAATGTATTTGGGGATTTAAAAGAAGTATCAGCATCAGATAACATAATATTCAGGCTGCGGCTCCTTCGGAGCCTTGGTCTACCGAATGAAAGCGCTTCATAAAAAATATTAAACTAAGTTGAACGTATGAATACAGAAACGTTAGGCGAAATAATGCTAGTGGAAGGAGATTTAAATGCATATTAGAGGAGTAATTCTTGAGGGGTACTCAAATGCCGGGAAGACTTCAGTATTAAAAGCAATTAAACGATATCAATCACAAGAAGAATCCTCAGAACGGAGCGTAGTTATCCTTGGAGAACATTATACTCAAATTTTGAATAATAAACATGGAGAATATGTAAGTCTAACCCGGGAAGGACACATTGAGTTACTTAAAGAGCGGGTTGACATGCTAAAGAAACTTAACGAATGGGCAATTCAACTTGGTCCTGCATCTAGAGGATCTAGGGGACTATTTTATGTTCTGGAGAGGTTTCACTTAAATCATAGAGCTGCATTTGTAGATTCGGATTTGGATGAGATAAATAAAATAGAAGAACAGCTTGAGTCTTTAGGTGCCAGGTGTATTTTGCTTACAATCTCGCCCGAAGTTGTAGAAGAAAGAATTAAAAGTAGACAACCAGAAGAATGGATCTATAAAACAGAAGAAGAAGTAAGATCGTCGGTAAGTGAATTATTAAGAATCCAAAATGTATTAAGACATCAAGCTCAAATCTCAAGAGTTCCAACAATAGAAATCAATACAGATGATAAGAATTGGGATGAGTATGTAAGGGTAATCATGGAGGGCAACGACATTGCCTAACCAGATGTTCAAGCATCGTCGCTAGTGCTCCTTGGTCGGGTAGAAACTATAAGTAGAAGAATGTATCCAGCCAGTCGTCGTGAACACAAAATGTTAGATGAAATCAGTTAAAATCAAAATCAATATGAGGTGCGTAATGGATCGTAAGATTGTTCAAACCGCAAAAGAGATAGCAATAAGAATTATTCGCGAAGCAGGTCTAATCTCTAAAGAGAAGTTTGATAACTTTGTTGAACTGAGATCTAAAGATGAATTTGGGGATGTGGTTACTGAAGTAGATCATATCTGTGAAGAAATCATCATCAAACAAATACAAGGCGTATTTCCAAATCATCAGATACACAGTGAAGAGGCAGGGCTTATCGGAACTAAGCACGATTGGTTATGGTTAATTGATCCTTTAGACGGAACTAATAATTTTGCGATTGGTTTACCTGTTTTTACGATATCAATTACTTTAATGTACAAAAGAGAGCCTGTGCTTGGAGTGGTCTATGAACCTCTAACAGAACGTTTATTTGTATCTGTTATTGGTGAAGGGACAAGCTGCAATAATCGACAAATACAAATTAAGAGTAACCCGAATATTTTCAAAGGAAATATAGGTTGGATTCAAGGTCACAGAGTACAAAACGACCCACAAGCAGTAAAACTAAGACAACACATTGATATTAGATTTAAACGAATGTTAAGATTGTGGGCTCCAACGCTTCAATGGTGTATGTTGGCCAAAGGAGATATTGATGGAATTGTTCTGTACAATTCTGAAGGTGATGACTTGTATTCAGGTATCTTAATGGTTAAGGAAGCAGGGGGGCTTGTTATAGATTTTGAAGGAAATAAGTTTAATGGAATGAAAGAAGAACCTTATTTAATTGCATGTCACCCAGACCACAAAGAAGAATTATTGCAAATTGTAAGAGAAGGATTGAGCTAACACCTAGAAGCAACTGACTTCATCTAACATTATATCCACGTTTGGGAGCCTGACAGTTCCTCGATCGGCGAGAAGCAATCGGCAGGGAAGAGAATTCAGCGGACACCTCCGCCCTGACTAACCGCATCGCGGCCGGACCAATTGGTCGCTTAAGTTGGTGGGAGGGTCGTGGATACAGGAACGTTATGTGCCATTAAAGGAGATAATTTATGAAAGGTAAGATACTCTTATTAGTTTTTATTACAATAGTGTTTTCATCTTGCCAAAATAGTAGTCAATCGACTACCTTGAACAGCGAAACTAAATCAAAAATGAATTCTGAACTACCTCCTGATGAAGTGAGTACAGGTAATGGAACAGAACCGAAAGAAATAACTGAAGGTCGATCAGATGCTTCTAACAATGAAGTGTTATCCATGAGCATTGGGAACTATGAATTGAAAGGAGAATTTTATGATGAAATGCTTCGAAATCCTATAGATCATGATTATGAAGTGGAATTTAATGAGGCTCAAAATTCAAAAGAGATTATTACAACAATGGGATGGGAAGCGTTGGAAAGCAAATATACAGAGATTTGGGATAAAGAGTTGAATCAAATATATAATAAGCTTCTTTCTAAGTTGGATGAAGAACCAAGAGAAGCACTAATTGAATCGCAGAAAGAATGGTTACAGTATCACTTAAAGGAAACAAAATTTGTAGAGAAGACATTTATTAATAATGGTTATCTTGGATCAAAAGGATCGGTAAGCCTAGGCATGGTTATACGGGAGAGAATTATGGAAAGAACAATGCAATTATTTGAATATCGATATTTGCTAGATGGTGAAGTTGAGTTTTTATACCAAAGTAAAAAATAGAGATGGGATCTGGATTAAAGGTTTTTAGGTGATGCTTCGAAGCAGTAACGGCACATAACAATGTATTCAAGCTGTAGGGATACCACGCCTTGGTCGCCTGCGAAGTTTCGATGAAGTGAATCCAGACGACACATTGATTTTACTTAAGATAAGAGCAATCTAAGGGGAATCAAAGTCAGGAATGGACATACGTTAGATGAAACCGCGAAGTGCATTGAAAAAACAAAAAGGAGTTAGATGCAAACATGGAATTAAAACTTGTCCGAGTAAATCCTGAAGATAAAAGTATACTAATCAATTTATATGAATTGTACGAGTATGACTTCAGTAAATATACAGGTCGAGATATAGATAGAAACGGAAAATTTGAAGTAAACATAGATTATTATTGGGAAGGCGACGAAAGATGGAATCCATTTTTTATAGAAAGAGCAGGTATAATCGTTGGTTTTATAGTAGTCCTTTTTGAGAATATGGATACTGATCCAGATCCAACGCATGTGATATACGATTTTATGGTTTTACAGAAATACAGAAGATCGGGCATAGGTCGTAAAGCAGCAATAGAAGCATTTAAGATGTACAAAGCGAATTGGAAGATTTCGCAAATGGAGAGCAATCTTCCGGCAAGGACATTTTGGAGAAGTGTAATAGAAGGTTTTAAAGGAACTAACTACACTGAACACTATGTACAAGATCGAAAAAAATATATACAAGAATTTAGTACAAGAAATTAAAGGCATTTATTGCGGGAAGCTTAGTATAGAGCAATTCTAAACGTATTCTTATCAGTGGTTCTGTTGATGATTGCTAATATGAAAGATAAGATAGAATTATGGAGGGGAAAAGATGAACATAATCAAGTGTAATATACGAGAACTCATGGCAGAACATCGAATAGATGATATAACAGAATTGATGACAAAATCGGGCTTAAGCCGGAATTCGATCAATAAGCTCTATAGGGAAACAAATATAGAAACAACAAAGCTGGAAACCTTATTCAAGCTATGCGATACATTTAATTGTAAATTATCTGATTTAATTGAATACGTACCAGGAGAAAAATAAATCGTGAAGGTCAATTCGAGAAGCGATTCAGTCCTATAACATAATATTCAAGCATTGCTCCTTCGGAGCCTGGGGCTGCGGATGGATTTCGAGAAGATTTTCAGCGGACACCCCCCTTTGGGGTTCATGATTACAGAAACGTTATCCAATACTCTCAATCAAAACAACAAGCATAGGAGCAATATTATGACAATCATTTTCAAAGAAATAAAAGACATTGATACACAGGCAATTCAAGAACTGTTTCATTCGGTGGACTGGAAATCAGGAGATTTCCCAGAAGATCTTAGACAAGCAATAAACAACTCGCATAGGGTTATTACTGCATGGGATGATAACAAATTAGTTGGTTTGATAAATGCATTGTCTGACGGCGTGATGACAGTATATTTTCATTACATGTTAGTACACAAAGAATATCAATCATTAGGAATTGGAAAGAGAATGATGGAACAAATGCTTAGTCGATATTCTAATGTCAAAACAAAAGTACTTATATCCTATGATAGTGCAGAAAAATTCTATGGAATATTTGGATTTAAGCCAGAAGAAGGAACTAAAGCCATGTTTATTTCAGATATGGTATAGCATTGAAGTAAAGATCTCGATCTGATGAGAATTGATTATAGATGAAGTTGTTTTTAAGAAGGTCGCTATATAAAGCTTCAATTCGGATATGAAGGGATACCAGATGATAAGTTATAAACCATTTCAAAAATTATTGATTGACAGGGAGATTAAGAAGCAGGATTTATTGAAAATGACGGGGATTTCATCGGCAACGATGGCAAAACTTAATACGAATGAGTATGTATCGTTAGAAGTAATCGATAAATTATGTACGGCATTGGGATGTCAGCCTGGAGATCTATTGGAGCATATAGCGGATTCGAAACTAAGTTGAAGAAGAAAATAATATGTTAGTCAAATCAGAGAATCGATTCCGACGTATAACATTATATTCATGCTATGGCTCTTAACGGAGCCATGGTCTGCTGGAGGTGTATTTTATGGAAGCGCTTCAGCATACATATTTAAAAACGCTGAACGTCGTGAGTACGGGAACGTTTTGTGAGATTATCGCTAATGTTAAAAGCAGGGAGGAATAAGGGTGAGTCGAAGACAAACTTTAGCTAGATTTAGAATCAATTCTTAGATGTTTTCCAAGAGATAATCCGAATGTTTGTTCCGAGTGGTGATTACAGAAACGTTATCGGAAAGTCTAGTGAAGATATATTTATAAATGATCAAAATCCGATAATTGGAGGTTACTTATGAGAGCATTCACTGTAGAAGCAGTTTTTATTGATCGTGATGGAACGATCGGTGGTTCAGATGAAGTCCTTTACCCGGGGGAATTTGAATTGTTTCCATACACTAAAAAATCTCTGGAAAAATTAAAAACACTTGGAATTAAACTGTACGGATTTACGAATCAGCCCGGTATTTCAAGAGGTGAAACTACAAAAGAAGCATTTGTAAGAGAAATGTTAGAATTTGGCTTTGATAATGTTTTTATATGTCCGCATCAACATACGGAGAGATGTGAGTGCCGTAAACCGAACCCAGGAATGTTACTTGACGCTGCTAAGAAAAACAATTTAGATTTAAGTAAATGTATTGTAATTGGGGATCGATGGTCTGATATTTTAGCAGGTCATCATGCTGGATGCAAAAAGATATTAGTTTTGACAGGAGCGGGGAATGAAGCTTTAAATAAATACAGACATAAATGGTTAAACACAGAAGCGGATTTTATTGCAAGTGATTTCGAAGAAGCAGTTAATTATATTATTAGTCTAGAAGGAACGATTGAAGAGGACCTAAGATAGGAACTATCTAAGGTCCGCTCGCGTTGTGAATACGGGAACGTAATATAGGATAGATATAAACAGAAAAACCTGGAAAAGAGCCTATAAAAATTATGTTAGGTGTAGAAATAAGATGTATAAGAATAGTAAATATTGGTATATTATTTGTGTGAGTGTTAAAAAAATGAATTTGATAGGAGGATTTAGAATGAAATTTATCGTTTCTGCTAGTGTAATCGTTCTCAATGAACATAATGAGATTTTACTGATGAAAGGTCGAAGAGGCTGGGAAATGCCTCAAGGTTGTGTTGAAGAAGGAGAGACTATTAGGCAGGCAGCAGTTCGAGAAGTGAAAGAGGAAACAGGGATTGACATTGAATTAATTAAATTTTGTGGATTGTATCAGAACATAACTCGCGGCGTATGCAACAATATATTTACTGGAAAACCGATTGGTGGAGCTTTAACTACCAGTGATGAAAGTGAAGAGGTGGGCTACTTTACTTTAGAAGAAGCTCGGCAAATGATAACTTGGGGGAACTTCTATGAAAGAATTCATAATGCATTAGATGAGCAAAGCCATCCATTTCTGATTGAATTTTCAGAATAAGGTCACTCATTATGGTAGACTCCACCTTAAAGTTGCTCCTCTCTTGGTTGGTGATGTTCTAGACAAACACCATTCGACCCAAGATAGGGGCGATTTTTATATGCCTGTGCCTTCGTAACTCAGGTTTAATTGTGCTAGTTTTCTAATCCAAATACAGATATGAGAGTAGTTTAATATAAGGAGCAGCCTGAGAACAAAGGTTGCTTCTTTTTTTTGCTTTTACACTTCGCAAATGGAACATTGTGGGTTATATTGGATATGATTTGGTTCTATAGTAGAGAAATGGAGAGGTGGTCAACCTTGGATGGAAATGTACGCTTTCCGATAGGACACTTTGAGCCAAGTCTTAAATTCTCTAGTGAGGACCGAATCCACATCATTGGTCAAATTCCCGGAATTACGAAGACCTTAAGAGAGATTACAGAACATCTCATTGATGATCAACTTTGTACTCCTTATCGTGATGGGGGTTGGACAATCACACAAATTGTGCACCACCTTGCGGACAATGACATGAACGCTTATATCAGGTTCAAGAGAGCATTAACTGAAGATGAACCGATGGCAAGCTCATATCGAGAGGATTTATGGGCATCTTTACATGATTACAGGATCACGCCCATCGAAGATTAAATTTTCTGATGGAGATACTGCACAAGCGATTTCTGACTCTGTTGTATGGTTTACATCCCGATCAGTTTAGACGAACACTCCGAACAGAAGTGTTAGGTACAATTACACTGGATATCGCGATTCAAAGATTTGTATGGCACGGGCAGCATCATATTGCTCAAATTAAATCTTGTATAACATCGCAGAGGTGGTAGGTCTTATACATATCTCAAGTGTGGAGGTAACATAATGGGAAATGGAAGGATTCTGGGCATTGCATATAATGTAATTCCAGTGAAAGATTTAGAAATGTCAGCCGCCTGGTTTGTAAAACATTTTGGATTTAACATTCGCCACCAACGCGAAGGATATTTGAGTTTATTTAGGGGTGATCGCCCAATTTTGGACTTGATTCAAAGCGACAATGAAACCCGAGCGACATTTGAAGTGCATCAGAAAAAGAGATGGGTCATTACATTTTTCACTGATGACATTGGTTCTTTACATGACTACTTAACATCAGAGAATGTGAAAGTAGGGGCTGTTAGTGATGAGGGACAGTATGGGAAGTTTTTTGTGTTAGAAGATCTGGACGGTAACTTATTTGATGTGTGGGAACACCATGACTGTGAATTGAATTTCTAATGAGGAGCCTTAGTCTGCAGCTATCGATTACCTAGGATTTGTATGTAAACGGATTCAGAACTAGATGAGTGACTGCGTTTTAAATATAAAGTCAAATAGAAGTAATCTTGATTAGGGGGATACAAATGTTGGTTGAAGACGAAAAAGTATACCCTGATTGCGCAGTTGAAATTAGAATAGTAGACGTTGGCGGCTTAACAAAACCACAGCTTATACAGAAACTGGACCAATACTCTATTTCATTGAATAAATATGGAGAACAGTTGTTAAATGATGAGAGATTTATAGTTTCCAGTACAAAGCAAAGCTTGCAAACGGTTGAGTTGACCGTCAGACAACTTGGATTTTCGGATGGTGCTACGACTTTTCAGCTCTTTCGAAGAGCAAATGATCTTGGGTTGGAATGTTGTCCGGTTGAGTTAGGACCTTATCTAAGAATGCAATATTTGGATCAGCCTGAAATATGTTCCACAAACTTTTCAGAGGGGAAGCAAGCTCCGACCGGCTCTATTACCATAGCATCTAAAGCCCTTACGGAGGATATTGATTTTCCAAAAGGTTTTTATCTTAGACGAATAAATGACAAGTTATGGTTACGAGGATATCTTGCCGACGATTTGCATATTTGGAGTCCTCATGATCGTTTTATCTTCTGTAGGTCTCAGCTTTCTATAGCATGAAGATCAGAAAGGTATTTTTGAAAGGAAAGGAGTGAAAGACCAATGGATATCAAAAACAAAAGCGGAGATGTGCTTGGAAAAATTCAAATTGAATCCTTGCGCACTGATCATGCGATTGACCGAATCGTCATTGACTTAAAGCCTGGTGACGGGAAGGCGATTTACACCGCAGATGTTATAGAAAATCAATTCACGCAACAGACCAATTATGCACCCATTCCATGGGAAGACGGTTTGGAACGATTGCAACAACATTACTCTCCATGGCAGCCGAAATTTCCGATTGATTCTGATATAGATGCCATTCATGTATTTTATGGATTTGATAATTTAACTCCGCAAGAAATCGATGAAATGATTGAAGAAAGTAACAGGTCAGGCAGAAATGTAGTGATACGAGACTTGAAGCCCAATAAAAGGCTTGTCGGCATCAGCATTACGTATCAAGAATACGGTGGTTATAAACTTAACATTTTCGGGACAACAAAGAACCGAATCACATTGCCTGATCATGATGGTACTACGGTTAAACAAGCAGCCATACGTGGCGTCGAAGCATTTTATATTTTCAATAACGAAGCTTCCCAATTGATATGGATCGAAGAGGATGTGCATGGGAAGGCGCTGCAATACGAGATCATTGGCGGAAACATGTCAGAAGATCTTGTGATGAAGATTGCGAAGTCAATGAACGGATAAATTTTATATTATAACTGTTCTAAAAGGAGTTTCTATGAAACGGACGATAATGATTAGCGATATTCATGGCTGCATTGATCCATTTAATCAGTTATTGCATGATATCAATTACATTCCCCAAAATGATGAACTAATTCTGCTTGGAGACTACGTAGATCGAGGCCCCAACAGCAAAGAGGTCGTTAATAAGGTGATTAAATTAGTGCATGAACATCGTGCGATTGCATTAAGAGGTAATCACGACCAACGGTTAGTTGATTTTGTAAATGAGGGAAGTTCTATAATTAAAGCGAAGTTTATTGAACACGGCGGTATTCAAACACTTCAGAGCTATTGTAATATTGACGGCGAAATTTCTGATGAAATGTTGGACCAAGCAAGAGAGATAATAAAAATGGATTACGGTCATCATATTGATTTTTTGAGTACATTACCTCTGTTCCACGAGGATAAAACTCATATTTACGTTCATGCCGGATTAAACCCCGATTACATAGAATGGTGGAAACAACCAGATCATGATTTTATGTATATCAAAGATAAATTTATTCATCATACGTTCACCAATCTACACAAAAAGATCGTCTTTGGACATACAAGGACGATAGACATTCATGGATCTGCGGATGTTTGGTTTGGTGAAGATAAAATAGGAATTGATGGTGGATGTGCCTATGGAATGCAATTGAATTGTTTAATTTACCAAAACGGTTCTTACTTGACAAGGAAGGTAAATAAAGTGCGGAGGCCACTTATGTAGAGAATGAGTAAGAGCACTCCATTTGGTCCAACGTAACCAACTTACATTGTGGAAACAGAGTTGGTATATGTACCTAGTACACGCTGTATTACATTTATAAAATTATACTTAAGCAAAGGAAGATCACTATCATGGAAAAAGGCAAAATTATATTTTTGAACGGTGTAACCAGCTCTGGTAAAACGTCAATTGTAGAGGCGATGCAATCATACGATGATCCGTTTTTCTATGTTGTGGCTAATGATTTATTTGAAAATACGATCGGTGATAAACATCTACAGACGGATTACTGGAAGTATCTGAGTGAAGCGATTGTAATGATGTATCATACGGCAAAAGTATTTTCAGACCATGGCAAGCATGTTCTGATCGATGGCATACTTGTGGAAAGACCAGAGCTCGCGCCGCATTATGAAAAAGTCAAGCAGATTTTTGAAGGGTATCCACTGGATATCGTTGAGTTATATTGCCCCCTCGACATCTGCCGTCAGCGGAACATTGAGCGTGGTGATCGCAGAGAAGAGCAATCGGATGAGCAGCATCAAATTATGGCTAAACACATCAACTATAGCTACTCGATTGATACAAGTATGAACACACCGGAAGAATGTGCGGAGAGGATTATTGCAGCACTGTTCTAAACACAACGTTATGGGAGATGGTGACCATTCGTTCCGCATACTGGAGGTATTTTCTATATGTTGTTGAGCATAAATTGAACGTGCTGATCGAATGTTGGCAAGAAGGTCTGTATGTGCAAGGTTTAATTCATGATATATCTAAGTTCTTTCCGCAAGAATTTATTCCCTATGCAATTCATTTTTATTCAGGACAGAAGGATGAAGACACCCATCTAAGATGGAAGAACGCATGGCTACATCACCAAAATCATAACAAACATCATTGGGAGTATTGGATTGTAAATAGGAATACAAAAGAAGCTCTGCCCATGCCTACGAAATATCTGATAGAAATGGTATGTGATTGGAGGTCTTTTTCAAGAAAATGGGGACGTAAAGTGAAAGATTCTAATCTGGTAGAACGAATGATAAATTCACAAGATATTATTTTACATCCAGTGACGAGAGAAGAGCTTGATCAGTTATTTATTAGAAAGGATGAGAGGTTCATATGATCATGGAAGCGGATCGTTATTGCAAATAAAGATACTCGATACCGTGATAATTAAGCAAAAAGCTGAATTCCGAAACTGTGGAGGTTATGATGACTATTCATACGATTGAATTAACTCAGCAACATCTGATTGGTTCATTTACCAATGAGGTAACTCCCATTTTGAACGTGAAATCTGGTGACTCCATTCGTTTTCAGACGCTGGATGCGGGCTGGGGCAAGGGTGTGAGTTATGCGGAACGCAGGAAACCTTTTGATCGACAAGGTGAAAAAGATGGAGGTCATGCATTAATCGGTCCGATCTATATCGATGAGGCGAAGCAAGGACAGACGTTGGAGATTATTTTCAATGAGATCGTACCCGGGACTTACGGGTTTACTTCCGCCGGCGGATATCCGAACTGGCAGAACCAGAAGTTACATCTAACAGAGGTTGAAGAACTGTCGCTGAACTGGACACTTGATAGCCAAACGATGAATGGAACCTGTGAAGTAAAAGGAAAGTCCTTCACTGTATCTCTGGCGCCGTTCATGGGTGTAGTGGGCATGCCGCCAGAATTGGGAGGAATTCATACGACTTGGCCGCCTCGCTATTGTGGAGGAAACATCGACTGCAAGGAACTGGTGCAGGGAAGTAAATTATATTTACCTATCCCCGTAGACGGAGGTTATCTCGCGATTGGTGATGGTCATGCACGGCAGGGAGACGGTGAAGTCAGCTGTCAGGCCATTGAATGTCCAATGGAGGTTGTCGATATCACGATCAACGTGATTGATGATATGATTTTGACCAATCCTCGTGCACATACGCCGTCAGGCTGGCTTACCTTCGGTTTTCATGAAGATTTGAATGAGGCTACCGTTCAAGCATTAGACGGGATGCTCAATCTGATGGGTGAGTTGTACGGACTAGATCGAGTGGAAGCGATTGCACTTGGAAGCGCGGTAATTGACCTGCGTATCACCCAAATTGTGAATGGCGTGAAGGGTGTGCATGCTGTCCTTCCACATGACGCTTTTAAGTAACTTGAGGCCCGTTATACGTCGTATTAGATGAACTTGGGGGTCGATAAAATGAAAGGCAGACCACAGATCGTTTTAGATATCGCAGGTGTTTTGTTAAGTAATATGTCGTTGACGTGTTGGAAAGGTATGAGTCAGGAAACCAACCTATCCGCAGAATCTTTGAAAGTACATTTTGCAGGAATCAAACGAAAGCTCTGGACAGGAATGATGAGGGAAGAAGAGTTCTGGCAATCGTTGAAGGAGATATATCCCGAATTATCAATAAGCCGAGCGAAAGACATCTTATACAATTCAATTGTTCCCTTACCAGCCGCTCAATACCTTGAGCGATGGAGTGAGTCCGCCGATATCCATCTGCTCAGCAATCATTGTAAGGAATGGATTGAGCCGAATCTGAGCCGTTTAAGCTCATTTACCAAAAGTGTAACCATCTCTAATCAAGTGGGTTTATGCAAACCTGAGATTGAGATATACCAACGGGTCGAAACCTTCCTGGTAGCTGGAGAAGAGGTTCTATTTATAGATGATCAAGAGAAAAATTTACATTCGGCTAAGCTACTTGGCTGGGAGACTTTACTGGCCGACGAAGAAGGAGATTGGGTTAATGAAGTTGAGCACCGACTACAGTAATCCAGGAGAGGAGATACAGCGCAATGTACGAGTAATGGGATTACAGTGGATTCAGGCAGAAGTTTATTCAGTATGGGAAATTTAGTCCTTGTAAATAGGAGTATATAACCGCGATTGAAATGGGGGCTGTTGAAATGGAAAATAAGGAAACGTTTAATCTCGTAGCAAATGAATATGAACGATATAGACCCGTCTATCCGAGTGAAATGTTTGATGATATTTTTACATACCTGAATCTTAATAAAGAGGATTCCATTCTTGAGATTGGCTGCGGAACGGGGCAGGCGAAGGAAAGCTATTTCAATTGATTGTGTCAGGAACGGCCTTTCACTTCATTGATCCGGAAGTCGGTTACCACCGGGCTTGGGAATTGCTAGAGAATACAGGCGGCATTGGACTTTTCTGGACGATTCATGTACCGGTCTATGACCAGCTGCACAATGAAATTCGTTCCCACTACACAGCATTAGCCCCTCATCTCGATGATTCGCACTATCCTTCGCCAGATGAAGTTATCCAGGAGCGTAAAGAAATAACAGAAAAATCCGGCTTGTTCACGGATATTGAGGTTAAGGAGTATAGCTGGATACAGACTTGCTCCAGCGAAGAATATGTCGCTTTATTAAATACCAACTCCAAACATCAGCAGCTTTCTATTGATGTTCGGCGTTCACTTCTAGAGCGAATCAAACATTCCATTGATGCTGCAGGTGGAACGATAGAGAAACAACATAAGGTTGCTCTTTTTCTAGGGAAGAAAAAGGTCTAAGAATATATGTTTTTATTATTCTACTGAAGTACAGGAGAGAATATATGAGTGATCCGCGTTCAACATACAGTATCCAAACGGCAGTGTTAAGTTTACAAGAGGAATTAGAGAGGTTAAAGATGCAGGCGGTAATGGGGTGGTCCAAAGAATTCCGAAATCTAGAGTGGTATGGTTTGAAAAATGGAATGCGTGTATTGGAGGTCGGAAGCGGACCAGGTTACATTACAGAGCAATTATTGAACAGTCTGCCGGACAGCGAGCTTACCTCGCTTGAGATTGATCGTTCACTGCAAGCACAAGCCAAAGAACGGCTGAATGATATTCCTTCCAAGCGATTGCAATTTGTAGAGTCTTCCATCTATCAGATGGATCTGCCTGATGATTCTTTTGATTTTGTCGTGGCAAGACTTATCTTTCTTCATTTGAACAATCCTGATGAAGCTGTACAAGAGATATATCGTGTACTGAAGCCTGGCGGCCGTCTTGCCATTATTGATGTGGATGACGGAGTTTTTGGAGCAGTGAATCCTGATGTTCCTGCTTTGCATACGGTATTAATGAAAATTTCGGACTATGTGGCACAACATGGAGGTAATCGCTTAATTGGCAGAAGTCTGCCGCGTCTCCTTTCTGAGAGTGGATACATCGATGTTGACATTGATTCTGTCCTTCAACATAGTGATCTGTTAGGCATAGAAGGGTTTAAGCAGCAGTTTAATCTTAATCGTTTTGTACATTTTGCTGAAAAAGGTGTGATCAGTTCGGAGGAATTTGCTCAGCTGCAACAAGCTTCTGAAGCGATAAATCATTCGCCGGAAGCCTATGCCATGATGAATTTCATTACAGCTTGCGGCACGAAGCCATTGACATAGCTGGGTTGAAACTAATTAGGGACGGAGGATGGGGATGAATATCGTTCAATCTTTTCAGGAATTAGTAGTTCGAGGGGATCATCAAGGTATGATTGAGTTACTGAAAAACTTCGAACAATCCAGGAAATTGTCTGTCCATGAACGAGGCTGGGTCTACTGGAATATTTCCGATGGTTATGCCATGTTAAGAGAGCCGGAACCGCTTTATGCCAATCATCGGGAATTCTTCAAATGGGGAAAAGAAAATCTCGCCCCGGAGCAGTTACACTGGATCGTTTCGGATTCGACACAAGCGTTGTCATTATCTCTGGGGAACTACTTTGATCATTGGATCGATTGGTACCAATATGCTTGTGATTATGCCCCGAAGTTGGATACCAACCGAGGTGTTCGATTCGAGAGCCATCGGGCTTTGGGTGGTTCGCTTTGGGTATTGGAGAGATACAGTGAAATGGGCAGTGTGCTTGAAAATATGAACCAACTCATACAAGAAGATGAGACATGGTCCAATATTCTTTTTGCCCGGATTACATATAACCAACAGCGTCTGGCCTATCTGTATCATGCCGGGGAGGTTGCGGGAGTCGAAGCTCTTTTGAACGAAACGATGGACTGGATTGATGAAATGAATGATGGAGCAATACGGATTTCAAGAAAAGATGAAGTGGTCGGCAGCTGGGAGGATATTAATGTCTCCAGAAATTCGCAGAGAGATATCACCATTGCGTTAAACAATTTGGCCTGTATTTTAACGGATATCGAAAGGTATGTGGAAAGTGTGAAATTGTTTATGCAGATACAGGAACGTGGTCACCACATGAATGCATATGGTTTTTCCAAATGGATATATTCGATCTGGAAGACAAGAGGGACTGAGGCATTTAAAGCTGCATTATCAGCTAACGCAGCTTATGAAATAGCTGAAGTTGTCAAACATACTCCTGAACTATCAGAGATCAAGGGTCTAGTTTGAGGTGATTGAAGTCGCAAGAAGTTTGCGTAACAACGTGAAAGGAGTGATGTGATATGAGAAACATTACGAATCCGAGTAGAAGAAATGAAGTTGCAAGAGGTGTTTTTGTCTAGCGCAGAGGACCCAAGGAAGGGTTCCGAGGGATTCCTCTGTGTAATTTTCACGAGGAGGAATTTCAATTTATGATTCATTTAAAACGTGTATCGGTGGATAATTGGTATGCATGTACTCAACTGAATGTAACGGAAGAACAGAAAAAAAGTTTTCCCGCTCCGGTTGTATATTGGATTGCTGAATCCAAAGTAGTGAACGATTTTCAACCCATGGCCATCTATTTTGATTCGGATCTGGTTGGATTTGCTGTGTACTCAGATAAGCCGGATCATGAGGATAACTACTGGCTTTTTGCTCTAATGATAGATACAAGATATCAGGGCAGAGGTTATGGAAGAGAAGCGTTGAGGATGTTAATTGATCTAATGAAAGAATCGCTGAATTGCAAAAGCATCATGATTGGGCACAGGCCGGAAAATGGTATCGCCGGGAATCTGTATGAATCACTTAGTTTTCACAGCGTAAGTGAGGGATTGATCGATGGCGAAGTCGTTCGGCTTCTAAGATGCAAGTAGTGCCAAATCACACGCGCTTTGGATCTTAGGGACGATCTCGAAAATGATTGAAGAGGTGATTCCCAAGCTAGGAGATGAAACTCATAATTATGACGATACAAGAGAACTGAAATAGGATATGATATGACATAAAAAAGAAGGGGCGGATATACATGATTACATTCCAATACTTTGAACCGGAAGATTTTGATCAACTGATTGAATGGAGTGGGGATGAAGCATTTTTGCTCCAGTGGGCCGGCCCTCAGTTCCATTATCCACTTTCCAGAGAACAGCTGTCAGATTATTTGCATGGTGCCAATGATAAGAACACTTCAAATAAGTTCATATATAAAGTGATGGATGAATCGACTCAGGAGATTGTGGGCCATATTGCTCTTGGCGGTATCGATCGATATAATCGTTCAGGGCGTATCGGTAAGGTACTTGTTGGAAAGTCATATCAGGGTAAAGGTTATGGGAAGCAAATGATCGATGAGGCACTTCGAATTGGATTTGAAGAGGAGAAGTTACACCGGATCAGTCTGGGCGTATTTGATTTTAATGTCTCAGCCATCCGATGTTATGAAAAAGCGGGCTTTGTACAAGAAGGACTTATTCGTGATGCAAGAAGATATGAAGATGCCTTCTGGAATCTTATGGAGATGAGCATATTAGAAAACGAATGGAAAAAATGACTTCGCAAAAGGGATCATCATACTTGAGCTTCATCTTTCTTGAGGAACACTTCGATGAACGGATGTAATAACTACGTGTACGAAAATTTAAATGGGGATGTCCTCTTGTCATCAGAATGACAGGAGGACATCCCCTTAATTAATTGCTTCCTGGTTTATTTCAATGATCCCCGTATCAATAAATTCCTTCACAGGCACACCGTCGCTAGCGAGTAACAGGGTCTCCATCATTTTGGTACCCCAGACTTCTTCATTCTGCGAAATAACGGCAGACAATTGACCGTTGAGCAACCCGTTTTCGCTGGTTGGGCTGTCACCAAACGCGATTAAATGCCGGTTAAGGCCTTTTGCTTTCCAGATCAGGGTAGAGGCAGAGACAGAAACAAAATCGAGCCCGATAATCGCATTGAAGTGAGGGTGAGCTTGAATCATGTTCTCCATATCGGACATGGCTTGATCTTCATTCCCTTGATGATAACGAACTTCCAAGATTTCGATGTCTGTTTCACTGCGGATATAATCAATGAATCCATTAAGCCGCTGCTGCAAACCTTGCATCTCCTCCAAGCCATTCTCGACAAGAATCATGCCTTGATTATGCAGGAGTCGTGTAGTCGTCATCGCGAATTGCTGGCCAGTGCGATAGTTATCAGCGCCCACATAAGCGATTCGATGACTGGTTGGGACATCTGACTCAAATGTAATGACAGGAATACCCGCAGCTTGGGCTGCATCAATAACGGGAGTAAGTGCAGCAGCATCCACAGGAGATATAGCTATCCCGTCCACATGCTGTTTGATCATATTCTCCATGATACGGATCTGTTGTTCGGTATTGGCTTCATCAGGGGCATTTACAATTAACGTGATATTGTGTTTCCCTGCATACTCCGTTGCATCCTTCGTGATCATCTCATAGGTTGGATACGTCATTGGATAAATGATACCAAAAGTTTTGCTCGCTGCAGATTTCTCTACGGGTGAAGTTGCAGGAAGTGTTACAGCCATCTGCTGTGGACGAATGTGTGCCGAACCGGATGAAATGATCATCGGGAACAGCAGTATTAGTGTAAGTAAAAGTGCAAATTTGGCTTTATTCATACATTGGCTCTTTTCTCATATCTGATGGTCCGGCCTGCGATTCCTCAGTCCCTTGAGTTCGGTATTCTCTTGGTGTAAAACCTGTTGTTTTCTTGAATATATTAGAAAAATAGTGAGAATCGTTGTAACCGACTTTGTAAGCAATCTCAAAGGTTTTGTTGTTGGTTGTTTTCAGCAGCTCCTTGGCTTTACCGATTCGAATCTGGGTTAGATACTCCGTTATCGTTTGACCGGTTTCCTGACTGAAAATCTTGCTTAGATGACTTGGACTGATTCTGACGTGTGCAGAAATCATCTTCAACGAGACCTGTTCGTTATTGTATTCACGGGATACATAGGCTTTCACCTGATCAATGACATCACTGTATTTTCCGGAGCACGCTGCTCTTCTCTGCCATAACAGGTTAAGCAGGGAACACAGATATTGGGTGCAATCCTCCCAGCACGTGATCTTCCGGATCGTCTGCTGCAGGGAAGTAATGTTCTCATCCGAATGGTCACTCATGCGGAATAGTTGATTCGCAAGCCGAAACGACTCCAGCGTAAGATCATTCAACAGATAGAAACCATACGATGAGGACTTCCAGTCGAAGGACTGTAATGGAGCGGCAAACTCCTGCACAAAATGATCTCGCAGATTGGGGCTGCCGATCTTGAGAAATTCAAGAAACGAATTCCTGTCGAGAAAAAGAGTCGTTTGCTCTTCCAGGTTAATTTCACGTAGAGAAGCTCTGTTCTGAAGGGTAAGTCGATTAATATATTTATCCTCCTCCGCTTCCAGATAAGAGACATGAATTCCTTGCAGACGTTCCTGTTGACTGCCAATGCCCAGAATAATATTACATTTGAATGTATGCTCAAGTTCCATACGAACCCGCCCGCGAAGCTGCTCCAGATATACGGATATGCTGTCATCGGAGTGATACTTGAGCAGAAGCACCAACTCGGTTCGGCTTCGAATATAAGGAAGAAGTTCGACGTGGGGATCACGAGTTTCCTCCAGTATGGGAAGCAGCTTCTTCATCAGGGATTCCGGCTCCCGGGAATCATCTGTTAATCGAACGTCGATAATGACAATTGTATAATACCTGGCCGAGAGAGGAAGTGAGAGTTGTTTGGCTGATTCAATCGCATCGGTTGTACCGATGAGTCCTCCGCACAGATCGGCCAGCAGTTTTTCCTTGGTGATCGTTCGGCTTGTCATGCGTTGGTGTTCTTCATCCATTTGTTTGCTGACCTTATGCAGCATTTGGATTAACTCTGCTGCGCTAATGGGCTTTAGACAGTACTCGGTCACACCAAGCCGGATGGCCTCCTGGGCATAGCTGAATTCATCATGACCGCTCATGATAATGATTTTGATATCAGGTTGTTGAGTGCGAACGATGGAGGTCAGTTCCAATCCGTTCATAAATGGCATTTTGATATCTGTAATCAGAATATCCGGAGCCCATTCATGAATTAAAGGTAATGCAAGCTCGCCGTCGGGTGCATCCCCGCAATAGTGAAAACCTTCCTTTTCCCAATCGATGCAGCTGCGTATATTCTCCCGAATTCCAATTTCGTCATCCACGATCATCACCTTTTTCAACGGTTAACCTCCTTGCATTTGGGGATACGAATCATAAATGTACTGCCTTCCATATACGTACTTTCCATTTCAACACCATAAGCTGGTCCGAAATAGAGTCGAATCCGGTGATGTACATTAAGCAGACCGAATCCGCCTTCCTGCTCGTCATCTTGGGGTGAACGGGAACCGGCCGGCTTCTCCAGCTCTTCACGTAATTGTGCCAATCGATCCGCAGACATGCCGATTCCGTTGTCCTGTACGGTGAGAATGATGCTATTGTCCTCTACATATCCGTGTATGGATATCAGCCCTTGACCGCGTTTGTTCTTGATCCCATGGTAGAGCGCGTTTTCAATCAGGGGCTGCAGCGTCATTTTCAAAATGGGATAATCCTGAAGCTCACGATCAACGCTGATCTCGTAGGTGAGAATATCGTGGTACCTCATCTGTTGAATAACTAAGTAACTCCGCGCATGTTCAAGCTCGGTTTGAATGGATACCCAGTCGAATCCTTTGTTCAGACTCAAACGAAAGAACTTCGAGAGGGCCTGCACAAGTTTGATTACATTTTCTTTTTTCTCTGCTTCAGCCATCCATAGAATAGATTCCAACGTGTTATACAGGAAATGAGGGTTGATTTGAGCTTGCAGCGTACGTAGTTCAGCTATTTTCACCTGTTCATTCTCTCGAATGCTCTTTTCGATTAGTGTTTTGAGCTTATCCAGCATCACATTGAAGCTTTTGCCCAGATCAGCAATTTCGTCCGAGCCGTGTGGTGTGACTTTGGCTTCCAAGTAACCGTTTGCAGCTTTACGCATCTTGTTCATCAGAATCCGGATGGGAAGAATCAGTCGATTATTCAGGAAAAAATATAACGATATCGCAAAGAAAGCACTCAACAAAACCGTAATGATGATCAATTGGCGAATGCTATTGGCCTCAGCAATGATTTCCTGATAAGGAGCTACCCCGATCATTTTCCATCCGGTCTGTTTTGAGGTGCTGTATACAACAAACTGGGGCTTGGATCCTGCGGACAGGATAAAGCTGTCGTGCTGTAGATGTAAAGGGATCGATCGGATCTGATCCATCATGGTTATGGATGCCGGTGTGGCATCCGGCCTGAAGAGTGTATTTCCGTGTTGATCACTAATATAGAAAAAACCGGAATCCTTAATGGGGGTATTCGTCAAAAAATCATCAATGAACGAATCATTCAAATCAATTACTATGAACCCGATGACCTCATGTGTAATCCGCTCTTTGACCGTGGTTATAATTGAAAGCGCATTCTGTTTAGGGTAAGCAAACCCATCCAGCCTGTTATATTCGGCATAGGCTGCAGAATGAGGGATGCGCAGAATGGCATCCGGATACTGTATCAGATACTTGAAGTACGGGTTACGCAGCGGATTTCGTTCCAGCTTGAACACGCCTTTTCGTTCACTTATGCCTTTTCCATAAAAATTCACGAATGAGATATTAAGTACCTTGTCATACTTGTAGGTTTCCCGATAAAGATTGTATGTCTGGAGGATGGCTTTGGCTTCCGGGTAGGACTCCGATTGAGAATACAGGTATTGAAGTACTTGCGGGTTCTTGCCCAGTTCGAGTAGCCGTTCCGTATCCTCAAACAAGATGTCAATGTTCCGGGCAAGCTGGTCGGCAACCAGTTGTGTCGTGGCCTTGTTATGATTGGATACGACCGTATAGGATTTGTGGTAAGAAATCAATCCAACTACGATCAGTGGTACTGAACTGAGGATGATAAACATGCTGAGTAATTTAAGCCTGAGGCTTGAAGCAATCCACTGAATGAGTTTCAACGTATTCCACTCCATCTGAAGGGATCAAAAATGTATCATTAGTATAACATGATTTTCTAATATATAAGAGAATCGCTAAATACTACACAATTAAACAAAGAAATTACACTTTTTAAACTTCATTTTTTGAAATTACTAAATTATTACATAAATAAAGTATGAGACTCCATATAAGCTCGGAATGAAAGCGTTCTATAATGTGGTCACACCATAAGGTGAAATGAAAAAAGGGAGGATCACAACATGCGAACCAAAAAAAAGTGGGGACTTGCCATCACATTGGCTATGGTGATGCTGGTCAGCACGGCATGTAGCAGTACCAATGGAGGAGCAGGCTCCGATAATGAAACTTCAACGAGTGGGAATGGCAGTACACCTGCCAGCGCCAAAACAATTACGCTTGGTTTTTCGCAGGTTGGTGCGGAGAGTGGCTGGCGTTCGGCGAATACCAAGTCGATTCAGGATTCAGCCAAAGAAGCGGGTTATGATTTGAAATTCTCCGATGCGCAGCAGAAGCAGGAAAATCAAATTAAAGCTTTGCGATCCTTCATACAGCAGAAGGTAACGGTGATTGCTTTTTCCCCTGTTGTAGAATCCGGTTGGGATACCGTATTGAAGGAAGCGAAGGATGCAGGCATTCCCGTGATTTTGACAGACCGTGCTGTGGATTCCCCGGATAAAACCCTCTACAAAACCTTTATTGGCTCCGACTTTGTAGAAGAAGGACGCAAAGCAGGTCAGTGGCTTAGTGACCAATACAAGGACACACAAGACGAGATCAATATCGTTGAGCTGCAGGGTACAACAGGCTCCGCACCAGCGAATGACCGTCAAGAGGGCTTTATGGAATTGATTGCTTCCAATTCGAAGCTTAAAGTGATTGCTTCACAATCGGGTGACTTTACACGTGCCAAAGGCAAAGAAGTCATGCAAGCTTTCCTCAAAGCACATAAAAAAATAGATGTTCTCTATGCACATAATGACGATATGGCACTTGGTGCAATTCAGGCCATTGAAGCGGCAGGATTGAAACCAGGCGTAGATATTACCATTATCTCTGTGGATGCCGTGAAGGATGGGATGCAGGCTGCTGCTGATGGCAAAATCAACTTTATCGTTGAATGTAATCCGTTGTTAGGACCTCAATTAATGGAAGCGGTTCAATCGGTAGTGGACGGGAAAGACATCGAACCCCGAATCGTTACGGATGAGACGACCTTCACATCGGAGCAAGCCAAAGAAGCATTGCCAACACGTGAATATTAAAAGCAGATTCGTATAACACCGAAAAGTCATTTTTCGACCAGGCTGTCGCTAAATGACTTTTTTCCATAACAAAGGAGAGGGTTATATGGCCGAGCAAGCACCCATTTTGCAAATGACAGGCATCACCAAACAATTTCCCGGGGTTAAAGCGCTATCCAGCGTCAGCTTTCGCTTGTTTCCGGGCGAGATTCATGCCTTGATGGGTGAGAACGGAGCGGGGAAGTCGACGCTTATTAAAGTTCTGACCGGCGTTTATTCCATTGACGAAGGAACGGTAACGATGGATAACCGTGCTCTTTCGATCTCCGGTCCGCTTGAAGCGCAAAAGGCGGGAATCAGTACCGTTTACCAAGAGGTCAATCTCTGTCCGAACTTAACGGTTGCTGAGAATATTTTCATCGGGCGGGAGCCGATGCGATTTGGCAAAATCAATTGGAAGCAAATGAACAAAGATGCGGAGAACCTTCTGCGAGACAGATTACATCTGTCCATCGACGTTAAGGCTCCTTTACAGACCTACTCGGTCGCGATGCAACAACTGATTGCAATTGCAAGAGCACTCAGCATCTCGGCAAAAGTGCTCATATTGGATGAACCCACATCCAGTCTGGACAAAAACGAGGTTCAGCAACTGTTTCGTATTATGCACAAATTAAAGAGTGAAGGTCTCGCAATTCTTTTTGTTACTCATTTTCTTGATCAGGTATACGAAATGTCGGATCGTCTAACGGTGCTCCGTAACGGGGAATTGGAAGGAGAGTACATAGCCGCAGAACTTCCACGCATGGAACTGGTGCTCAAGATGATCGGCAAGGAGCTTGAGGTGCTTGAGGAGCTTCCGAAGGAAGCGGATGCTGCCCAGGCGGAGTCGGGAGAACTGTTAATTACCGCTAAGGCACTTGGACGCAAAGGAGCAATTGAGCCTTTTGATCTGGACATTCGCAAGGGAGAAGTCGTGGGCTTGGCTGGGTTATTGGGGTCTGGTCGTACCGAGATCGCTCGCCTTTTCTTTGGTGCAGATCGTTCAGATGTAGGCAAGCTGCTCGTTGTAGATACAGGAAGTACGGTCAAGTCGCCGCGTCATGCAATTGATCAGAATATTGCTTTTTGCTCCGAGAACCGTAAAACCGAAGGCATAATCGATGATTTGACCATTCGGGAGAACATTATTCTGGCTTTACAAGCGACACGAGGCTGGTCCAAACCAATCTCACGCAAGAAGCAGGATGAGATCGCCGAAAAGTACATCAACCTGTTAAATATCCATCCGAAAAACCCGGAGCAATTAATTAAAAATCTGAGCGGCGGTAATCAGCAAAAGGTGTTGCTTGCACGGTGGCTGCTGATGAACCCCGATCTGTTGATTCTCGATGAACCTACGCGTGGAATTGATATCGGTGCCAAGACTGAGATACAGAAGCTGGTGCTCTCTCTGTCGAAGCAGGGCATGGCCGTGCTGTTCATTTCGTCCGAGCTGGAAGAAGTGATTCGTGTCAGCCACCGGATTGCCGTAATCCGGGACCGCAAAAAAGTGCAAGAACTTAGCGGGGATCAGATCCATCAACAGCAAATCATGAAAGCAATGGCAGGAGGTTAAAGAGATGGCGGGCAAGATGCGTAAACATCATTTGTTTTGGCCGTTATGTATGCTTGGTTTACTTTTAATCTTTAATTTGCTGTACTCTCCGGATTTCTTCTCCCTCGTCATGCGTGAAGGGAATCTGTATGGCAGCTTGATTGATATTCTCAATTTTGGAGCGCCTTTAATTCTGGTATCGATCGGCATGACACTGGTGATTGCGACCGGAGGTATCGATTTGTCCGTGGGCTCCATTGTAGCGATCTCCGGTGCCGTGGCTTGTATGAGCATCAGCAGAGGAGTAGATCAGAGTTCCTTCGGGCTTATGTTGGGTGCACTTGGATTATCTATAGGTCTCTCACTGATCTTGGGCATATGGAACGGGGCGCTGGTTTCGGTTGCCCGAATCCAGCCCATTATTGCAACGCTTATACTGATGGTAGCCGGACGTGGGATTGCGCAATTAATTACGAGTGGACAGATTATTACTGTATCCAACGCGAACTACGCCTATATCGGGGCAGGTTCGCTTGCAGCATTACCTTTTTCCATCTTCATCGTATTAACTGTGCTGCTTGTTGCCTCACTGTTGACGAGAAAAACGGCACTGGGACTGTTTATCGAATCGGTTGGAAGTAACGCAAACGCGAGCCAACTGGCAGGTATTCGTTCAAAAACGGTTATTCTCACGGTATATGTCTTCTGTGGTCTGTGTGCCGGCATTGCCGGGCTTATTCTCAGCTCGAATGTATCCAGTGCGGATGGCAATAACGCAGGTCTGTGGTATGAACTCGATGCCATTCTTGCTGTAGTCATCGGGGGTACTTCACTCAATGGCGGCCGTTTCTATCTAATGGGTACCGTCGTTGGAGCACTCATTATCCAAACCTTAACAACGACGATCTATATGATTGGAGTCCCGCCAGAAGTTACGCTGGTTGTCAAAGCCTTTGTTGTACTGGCCGTATGTTTGATTCAATCCGATTCATTCCGCAATTCCATGGTGATCCGTTGGAAAAAACGGAAGTTTCCAGCCGAACAGGGGGTTAACCGCCATGTTTCTTAATCGTAAGTATCTCCCGGTCTTTGTCACCTTCGGCTTGCTGGCAGTGATGTTTGCCATAGGCTCTTTCCGGTATACGGGGTTTTTCTCTACACAGGTACTGCTTAATCTTCTCATTGATAACGCATTTCTGATTATCACGGCGATTGGTATGACTTTTGTGATTGTATCGGGAGGAATCGACCTGTCGGTAGGTTCTGTCATTGCGTTGACGACCATCATTAGCGCAAGTCTGGTCGAGAAGCAAGGGTGGTCGCCTGCGATTGTTATACCAATGGTGCTTGTCATGGGGGCGTTGTTTGGCACAGTCATGGGGGCTATCATCCACTATTTTAAAATTCAGCCTTTCATCGTGACACTGGCAGGCATGTTTTTGGCGCGGGGGCTGTGTTATGTCATCAGTCTCGACACCATTACCATTACGAATCCATTTTACACACAGGTTGCGCAGGCGAAAATTTCCCTGCCAGGGGGCAGTTTTGTCTCCATTAATGTGATTATTGCTCTGGTTATTGTACTGCTCGCGATTTACCTGGCACATTACACCCGGTTTGGGCGCAACGTTTACGCCATCGGCGGAAGCGAGCAATCCGCGCTGCTCATGGGACTGCCGGTTGCACGTACCAAAATCCTGGTGTACACGTTCAGTGGTTTGTGCTCCGCGCTTGCCGGTGTTGTCTTCACCTTCTATATGTTATCCGGTTATGGATTACACGCCATGGGTCTTGAACTCGATACCATCGCGGCTGTTGTAATAGGAGGCACCTTGTTAACAGGTGGTGTAGGGTATGTGGCGGGAACCTTTATTGGTGTATTGATCCAGGGGGCTATCCAAACTATAATTAGCTTCGAAGGCACGCTCAGCTCATGGTGGACCAAGATTGTGATTGGCCTGATGCTTTTTGTTTTTATTTTGTTCCAGCGACTTCTTAGTGGGCGGCGAGTATCCTCGAAATCACTGCATTAAGTTGATCGAATTAAATGATATTGAACACGGATACCGAAACAATGATATCATAATATGCGCTCTGTATTGGTGAATGCTGAGCGTAACATGGAGATGGGGGATGCGTGAGTGAGAAGACATGTGAACGGGTTGTGTTTGTTCATTCTACTGCTGCTTGTCGGCTGCACAACCCCTGAGTCTGAATCTGTTCCTCCTCCCATCTCGTCTAACAACATGGAAACTCTCCCGTCTGTTGAGGAATGGATGGAATCAGCGGTAGCAAGGGATACCTCTACGAAACCGATTGTTTTGGGTTTTTCACAACTGGGCAGAGAGAGTGCCTGGCGTCTGGCAAACTCCACGTCTATTCGGAATGCTGCGGCTGAATCGGGAATCTCCCTTGTAATAAAAAATGCAGAACAGTCTCAGACGAAACAGTTCGAGGCTGTTCGGTCGTTCATCAGGCAAAAGGTGGATGTCATTGCCATTGCACCGGTCGTGGAATCGGGCTGGGAAGGTATTCTTCAGGAGGCCAGGGATGCAGGCATACCCGTGATCATCGTAGACCGGTCAGTTGATGTCAAAGATACTTCACTTTTTGTAACAACGATTGGATCGGACTTTTATGAGGAAGGTGTGAAGGCTGGGAAGTACATTCAGGATCGGATGCGAAATCATCCGGGTTTGATACGGATTGCCGAACTGCAAGGCACGAGTGGTTCTACGCCTTCTATCCAGCGTGGTGAGGGATTTAGAAGCATTTTCGACACCAGAGCAGATATCATCTTCTCACAAAGTGCTCCTGCCGATTTTACGGAGGACAATGGCAAACAAGTGATGAAAGAATTCCTTCAGGTCCCGGAAGACGAACGGCCGCAGGTTCTTTTTGCCCATAATGATGAAATGGCTTTTGGCGCCATACAAGCGATAGAAGAAGTTGGACTGAAGCCGGGAGAGGACATTATCATTGTCTCGGTGGACGGCTCCCGCAAAGCACTTGAAATTCTGGCGAGTGGGAAAATCAACGCTGTGGTGGAATGTAACCCGCTACTTGGTCCCCAGCTTATGCAGGCTACAA
Organism: Paenibacillus sp. PAMC 26794; assembly: GCF_000316035.1. Lineage (GTDB taxonomy): Bacteria > Bacillota > Bacilli > Paenibacillales > Paenibacillaceae > Paenibacillus. Next base: position 120,864 of record NZ_ANHX01000021.1, on the reverse strand, counting down.
AAGAAATTATTGCAGGACGTACACTCCCGAAGCGTATGGTGCCCCCGGAGGACATTTTTACACAGGAGAGTGCTAGGCGGGAGATGTACAACAGGCGATTCTAGAACTTGTGAAAAAAAATAGAACATTTTGGATAAAATTCAATTTACTTTAAATGGAGGTATCGTTTATACTGAACTCACCTTGAACTAAAAGTTCTTCTCTATCAGAAAGGACGCAGCGGATTACGTGCATTTGAAAGCGCTTTTTTTCGAGGGTGAAAGTCCGATAAAGAGAGGGAGTGTAGAAGGTATTATGCTGTGAATATAATATGAGGAGGTAATTTTATGTTCAAAGTAAAGCTGGCAAAGGCGGTAATATCTCTCGCACTTTTCGGTACCTTGTTTTCTATTCCGGCGGTGCCCGATGCTCGTGCTGCAGATGCAAGTTGTCCGAATGGTTATGTAGGCCTGACGTTTGATGATGGTCCATCTGGTAATACAACAAACATACTTAACGCGTTGAAGCAGGCTGGTTTACGAGCAACGATGTTCAATGTTGGACAAAATGCACAAAATAATCAATCTCTGGTTACTGCCCAGGTGGCAGCTGGTATGTGGATTGGCAATCATTCCTATACACATCCGAATATGACTACATTAAACAGCTCTCAGATGTCGTCAGAGATTACTCGGACACAGCAGACGATCCAGTCCATTACCGGGAGTTCACCTAAACTGTTCAGACCTCCTTACGGTGCGACAAATGCGACCTTGAAATCCGTTGTGAGCCAAAATGGCCTGACTGAGGTGCTGTGGAACGTAGATTCCCAAGACTGGAATGGCGCCAGCGCAGCCCAGATTGTAGCGGCTGTGAACACGATGAAAAGTGGTGACGTCATTCTAATGCATGATCAGTACCAGACGACACTTCAAGCCATTCCGCAGATTGCACAAAATCTGAAGAATCGTGGCCTTTGCTCCGGCATGATCTCATCAACGACCGGTCGGGCAGTCGCACCCGATAGTAGCACTACGAATCCCCCGAGTAACGGAACAAAAGTGGAAGCTGAGAACATGACCAAAGGTGGACAATACACCGGCAATATCAGTTCTCCTTTCAATGGCGTGGTCCTTTATGCCAACAATGATTTGGTTAAATACACTCAGAATTTTGCAACAAGCACTCATAATTTCTCACTTCGTGGAGCTTCAAACAATGCCAACATGGCTAGAGTTGATTTGAAGATTGGCGGACAGACGAAGGGAACCTTTTACTTTGGCGGAAGCGCTCCAGCGGTTTATACCCTGAATAATGTCAGTCACGGGACGGGAAATCAGGTCATTGAGTTGGTTGTAACAGCCGATGACGGGACATGGGATATATATATCGATTACTTGGAAATACATTAACAAGCTTAGGTTGATTGAAAAATAATGCATTATGATGAAATCCCGTTGGGTTGATCCAATGGGATTTCATTATTTTTTTTGCCATTTTGTAACACAAAAGTGGAAGGAAAACATTTATAATGGATGAAATTGTATATGAGAAGAATTGTTTCTATTGAAAAATTTCATTGAATGGGAGTGAAATGATCAAATGATCATTATGATTAATGGGGCGTTTGGTTCGGGAAAAACTTCTGCAGCAGAAGCACTTCAGCCCTTAATTGCAAACAGTATGATCTACGATCCTGAAGAAATAGGTTATATGCTCAGAAAACTTCTTCCGGAGAATTGTAGAGAGGAAAGGGAACGTACGGATGATTTTCAAGATATCGAGCTGTGGAGAATACTAACCGTAAAGACGGCTAAAGAAGTAAAGCAGAAATACAACAAACACTTAATCATCCCCATGACCATCTATAAAGAGGAAAACTTTCATTACATCTATAACGGGTTGAAAGAGATTGATCAGGACATTCATCATTTTTGCCTAACGGCTACAGAAGAGACAATTTATCATCGTTTGGCTAAACGCGGAGATGAATATGGAGGCTGGCAGTATCAACAAGCACCAAAGTGTGTTGAAGCTTTCAAGGATGAACAATTTCAAACTCGCATTATTACCGATCATCTGGAGACTAGTGAAATCATAGAACTCATATTGAAGAAGGTCCTGTCCAAATAATTATCATTTTTTTATTAAGGAGGGTTTTATGATGATGATTGTACATGTACTCTCAAGAAAAGATTGGGAAGCCGCGTTGATCAATGGGGTTCTAAAATAAAGTCAGAAGTTATATGGGAAGATCTGTATAATGAAGGCAGGGAATATCCTCATATTTGCGGTGAAGTCACCGTATATTTAAAGCCCGACATTTTGGGAAAAGGCTTGGGGAAACAAGCACTACGTTTTATTGAGAAGATTGCAAAAGAACAAGGATTCCATACCTTAATTGCGACGATTTGTATGGAGAATACAAGAAGTAAATCATTATTTGAGAGAAATGGTTATGAACAATGTGCTCTGTTTAAAGAGATCGGATATAAATTCGATAGAAAACTGGATATTGGAAGTTTCCAAAAGATATTGTAAGGAGAATACGAAATGAGTAGAAACCTATATATTATATCTGGACCCCCTGGAGTAGGGAAATCTACAACTTCCAAGCTGCTGGTTCAGACTTTAGATAAAAGTGCCTACATTTCTGGAGATGCGGTTAGTCACTTGCCGGTCAAAGGGCGAGGTAAACCCTGGCTTGATAAGGATACAAACGACTTAACTTGGAAAAATATATCTAGCCTAGTGAAAAACTTATTGGATTATAAATACGATGTAGTGCTGGACTATGTGGCTTTTCCTGAAGACATTGATGGATTAATGACAGAATTGACAGACTATCATGTTCGCATAATCTATGTTGTATTGATGGTTGATCGTCAAACCATTATTCGTAGAGACCGTCTAAGAGCAGAAGAATATCAAATGAAAGAAAGAAGTATACTTCTGCTGGATGAGTTTGAAAATAATCTGGATCTGAGAGTAGATAACAAGCTGTATACTAATCATTTTACAGAAGAACAATTACCTGAAATAGTAAGTGAAATTATAAATAATGAGAAATATCGAGTGAAATAACTGCTATGTTATTATGCTACTAATTGTAAAAATGCACGAGCGTTGAGTTTAGGTGTTAAGCGCTAACGAACCTGACACGTCTTATTCGGGAATTTGAAACGCCCTCCGAAATCTAAGGAATCTGAGACACGCTATACCAGAAAAAATAGCCTTTTGTAGCGTTTTTGTCAGATGATTTTGGGAAATAAGATGTCTCATGTTCCTTACAATTTTAAAAGAGGACGTGAAGGCAGAATAAGATGTCCTGTGTTCCTTAGAAAATCGCCTGGCCATTCGCCAGCATCAGTCACCCTGAACTTCAGTAATTTTCGGACAGTAAGCTGGCACCCATCATCGTTTACTTGCTTGAGTTTGAAGACACACTCTAGTTCGTTTCCCCATGATATTTGAATGTTTATGAATACGATTACATCTTATGAAGGAGGGAGTTCGCCTTGTCTGATTACTATTGGGATGACCAAATTGAATATCTGAGAAATACGCGGTGGCTTTACTATAACGATGATTATCTTGAGTTTTTGGTTCAACGTGTATGGAAGATTGAAAAGTCAGTAGATATTATCGACTATGGATGTGGATATGGCTATCTCGGATTGAAGCTGCTTCCTTTATTACCCGAAGGATCAACCTATACCGGATTAGACAAAGGTAAGGAATTGATTAAGCAGGCCAAAGAGATTTTCTCAAAGACCTCTTATCAAACGACTTTTATAATAGATGACATTGAAAAGGTGCAAGTGAAACGTCAATACGATATTGCGATAAGTCATGCCTTCTTATTACATATAACAGAGCCTATCAACATTCTTCAGAATATGATTGACAGTGTAGTAGATGAGGGTAGAATCATATGTTTTGAACCTCATTGGATCGCTAATATGTCAAACTATGAATTACATGGACTTAAACAATCCAAGATTATTCAGCTAGGTATTCTCCAAAAATTGTTCGAGGAAGATGCCAAACGCAGTGGTAAAGACGGAAATATCGGTATGAAGATTCCAATTCTGCTTAGCCAACTTGGCTTGAGAAATGTAGAATGCCGGGTGAGTGACAAGGTTAACTTCTTAGATCAACACATGGCAGATTCCGATAAGGAAAAGCTTTTTCATGCATTAAAAGAAGAAGGACTGGGACAAGAACCGAATGACAGACATGAAGTTGTTACTCATTTGATGGAAAGAGGACTGAATTCAGAAGCAGCGAATAGAGAACATGAAGCAGAGAGTGTATTTGCTAAGGAGTTTAATGAGAACTCATGGTTAACCTATGCTCCGAACATGAAAATTACATCGGGAATTGTGACGAGATAGTTGTACTGCTTCTATTACACATAAGGAGGTACACATGATGATATATAGGAGAAAAACCTATATTATTGCGACTTCTTTTGTAGATGAGTTTAATGCTCTGTTTAATGATATTTTGCTGCCATCCCAATTGAAATACGGATCAAGACTTATTGGGAGATGGCACACACCAATCGATGATGAAACTAGCGAAATTTTTGCGATGTGGGAATACGATACCCTTGAACAATACGAAGAGATTGAGAAAAAGATAAAATCAGATACAGAACACGTAAAGCGAGTTCAAGCCCGTTTTGATCAGATTGGAAGACATCGGTATAAAGAAGTATTTCGTGACGAGATTAGGCAAGCGTTTTTCACATCGACAGTAGAGCGCGAACAAACGATTTTGAAGTGAAATGAATGAAGAAGGAGCTGAGAGAAAGATGGAGACAGAACGACTTATATTTCGGAAATACACTAAAAATGATTTCGATTTACTTTTTGAGATGACTCGTGAGCCGAATATGATGAAATTTATAAGACATGGAGGACCCTGGACCAAGGAAGAAACCATGCAAAGCCTGGAAAAGTTCATCAACTGGAATAAAGATGATCAAGGGCTGTTCCTCGCATTTAATAAAGAGGATAACAAGCTAATTGGAACCTCCGGACTGATTCCTCAAATCATTGAAGGCAATGATGAGCTTGAAGTTGGTTACTGGGTTATTGAGCAATATTGGGGAATGGGTTACGGATATGAACAAGCAAAAGCGTGGAAAGAATATGGCTTGGATCACTTGAAACAGAAAAGATTAATATCGTTAATTCAACATGGCAATGTGGGTTCTATGAAAGTCGCGCAAAAGAATGGCATGAAACACGAGAAGGACGTAGACATAATAGGGAAAAATGTAGCAGTATACTCGATTGAGGTGAAGTGAATATGACTCCATTTCCTGAGCTAGAAACCAAAAGATTGCTGCTAAGAGAGATTAAACAGAGTGATTCCCAAGACATATTTCAATATTTTTCTTCAGATGAAGTTACAAGGTTCTACGATGTAGAAAGTTTTACGAATACAAAACAAGCAGAAGAACTTATACAAAGGTGGAAAGAACGATTCGAAAATGGTCAGGTCATCCGCTGGGGAATTGCTTTGAAATCGGACAACAGAATTATTGGAACATGCGGATTTCATGGTTGGATGAAACAACATTATAAAGCTGTGATGGGATATGAGTTAGCACCGGAGTTCTGGCGGCAGGGTTACATGACTGAGGTAACTCAGAAAATCGTTGAATATGGATTCAAGAACCTTGAATTAAACAGAATTGAAGCATTTGTAGAGCCAGAGAACGCGGGATCAAGGAAGTTGCTTGAGAAAATTGGGTTCAGTGAAGAAGGTATATTGAAAGAACATTATTATTGGAAAAATCGATTTGTTGATAATGTCGTCTATGCATTTTTGAAGAAAGAATATGTATGAGAATACGAATTATTGGATCTTGCGGTAGTGGGAAATCAACATTAGCCAAAGAATTGTCGGATAAATACGGTATTCCTTCCTATGAATTAGACAATCTCATATGGGACAGAAGCGCCGGAAATCTGAGATATCCTGAAAGTGTTAGGGATGAATCTGTCCAATCTATTGTCGGTTCAGAGGCTTGGATCATAGAAGGAGTGCAGTGCAAAGATTGGACCATTAAGTCCATCCAGGAAGCGGATTTGATTTTTGTATTAGCTCCAAATGTTTTCATTAGAGATTATCGGATTATAAAAAGGTTTGTATTGTCCAGAGTGGGCTTGCGACCGTCGAATTACAAGCAGTCATTCAAGAACTTATGCAAGATGATTGTGAAATGGAACCATCAATATAATATAGAAGAAGTTATGTGTACAATTAACACAAACCATAAGAACGCAACAATCACGAAGAATAAAAAACAAGTAATACAGTTGATTGAACATCATTTGGGAGCGGTTGTAAGTGAGAGTGAAAAAAACGTTAGAATCAAACAAGGATTGTCGAAAGAGGAGATACAGTGGTGAATATAAAAATACAACCAATCACCCGAGAGAATTGGGAAGAGGCGCTGAAGATCTCTTTGTATGAACACCAAGTCTCATTAGTTCCATCTGTTATTGAGGGGATCGCTTACGCCTATATAAAACCGTGGGATGAAGCATTTGATCCTTACGTACTTGAGATCGATGGGAAGGTATTTGGTTTCTTTTATCTGAGTTATACGCCAGATAGTACAGATAATTACTGGATTGGTGGTTTTCAAATCGATCAATCTTATCAAGGTAAAGGGATGGGAAAGCGCGCTATAAGAGCCATTCTAGATTACATCACGAAACAGCATCCGGTATGCAAGGTTATTTCATTAACGGTTGAACGTGATAACGAAATAGCACAGAACTTGTATAAGAGCATGTCCTTCATTAGTGAGAATAGAACCAATTCAGATGATGAAGTGATCTACAGGTTGGCAATAAAATGATAGACTCAACATCTATATGAAGAAGGCTATAGAGCATTTGGTAGGATAGATGAATATCTGGCTGAACAAAACACAACTAGGAAGTGATAAGATGATTAGTTTGAGAAAAATTACGCTGGATAATCGTCGTGCCATATTTAATCTGGAGGTCTCGGATGATCAACGGCAATTCGTGGCCTCCAATCTGTCGAGTGTAGCCTCATGTTATGTTCTTTCGCAAAATGGAGGTCATCCATTTCCTTTTGCTATATATATGGACGATCAACCGGTAGGATTTGTGATGATTACCTATGGCATTACTGGATATGATCTACCCTCTATCGCGGATAGTAGTTATTGCATTCTGAGACTGATGATTGATCATCAATATCAGAACCGCGGATATGGACGACAAGCTATGGTAGAAATTTTGGAATTTATTCGTACATACCCAGCTGGACCTACACAATATTGCTGGATTTCTTATAGTCCCGAAAATGTCAGCGTGAAAAAATTATATGAAAGCTTTGGTTTCGTAGACAACGGCGAGATCTGTCATGATGAGTTAATAACCGTATTGGAGCTTTGAATCATAGGAGAAGGGAGGGTTATATATCACTGAATTTAATGATCTCGAAAGAGAGATCAAAAGAAATAAAGCGGAGAGCTGTATGATATACCGAGAAAACTCAATTCAATATGAATATTATCGGAATCGAAAAACGAAAGACAAACAACACAAAGTGAATTCAATTACAAAAAGTGTGCTCTCAGCATTGGTGGGAATCGCTATACAGCAGGGTTACATTGAGAATGAGGATGTTCCAATTGTGAATTATTTTAACGATCTGGATGACAGCAAAAAGGGGATTACGATTAAGCATCTATTAACGATGTCCTCGGGCTTGCACTATCCGGGGAATGAAGCGATGATTCCATCTAAGAATTGGACAAAATTTGTTCTTGAACAGCCAGTTGAATTCGAACCTGGAATTCAAATGAAATATAGTTGCGGGAGTTCGCATATACTTAGCGCCATATTGCAGAAGGCGACTGGTATGAACACTTCGGAATTTGCAAAAAAGAACTTATTTGCACCTCTGGATATTAACGATTTCCATTGGTATCAGGATACACAAGGGATTGCCATAGGTGGTTTTGGTTTGCGAATGAAAATTGAAGATATGCTGAAGTTTGGAATGTTATACGCTCAGAATGGGAAGTGGAATTCTAAACAACTCATCTCTGCTGACTGGATTGCTAGAAGTGTAAGTCCTTCTCTTACTTCTGAAACCTTATATAGCTACCACTGGCGCATAATGAAAAGCATCAAGAAAGAAGACGCTAAAAATAAAACGTTTTATGCTATGGGGATGGGCGGTGGACGAGGGCAATATATCTTTGTTAACCAAAAGCGAGGATTGGTTGCGGTAATCACCACGATTATATCCGATGATAGCTTGTTACCACTTCAATGGTTTAACAATTATATTTTGAAAGAGTAGTTGTTTATGGGAGAGATAACATGAGCCACTGGTTTGATCTAGATGAACTTGATCCAGAGTTAATCAAATTTGCAGTTATGATCGCTAAATACAAAAATAAATTCATCATTATAAAAAATAGGAAAAAAGGAGGAGGTTGGGAGATCCCAGGAGGCAACAAAGAAATAGGGGAAACCATTTTACACACGGCAAGTCGAGAACTCTATGAAGAGACAGGGGCAGTACACTTCGAATTAATACCTTATGGGGTATATGAATGGAATGGGAGCTTTGGTATGGTTTCTTATGCTGAGGTTAAATTGTTGGAGAGCTTACCGGAGTCTGAAATCGATGAAATAAAGCTTGTGGATGTATTACCTGAAGGGATGAACTTCGGAGATATGTTTTATCGTTTCTCAGACAGATGGGATGGACTTGAGAACCATAAGCTTAAGAAATACACTATCGAAATAAATCATTTGAATGAGTTACCTGAAATTAAAATAAGCTAGTTTTAGTTGGAGGAACTCTGTTTTGAAACTAAAGGAGATGAAAAGAGCTAGTGAATAAGAATAAGGGGCTCATCATGTCACTATTACTTTTATTGCTTTTAATTTTGTTATGGGATTCCTTTCGAACTTCAATTTTTGAAGCAGTTACTGTTCAAAAGATTAGTGAAAATAAAATGACTGTAATTAATTTTAATAATCTTGAAAGAACAATAGTCGTTCCACTGGATATGTCAAAACTAATTGAAGAGAACAAGGAATACACTATTTTGTACGATAAAAGGGTCTTTGATAAATACAGACTTCGATCTATAAAGCCATAGGATCTTAGAAATAACATGGAGAGGAGAGATGGCAATGGCAATGACCATGATAACGTATAGAACGTTGACCCTTGATGATGTGAATCAGCTGCAGGAAATAGATCGCTCGGAACATATTGATCTCATTTATGAAATGAGAGAGAACCGATTGGTTGAGCTTGAACAAAATAATGAGTGCTCAAACTGGGATGAGATGCTTTTGAAAGAGATTCAAAATCGATATGTGTACGAATTAGAACAAGGTGGCATGGCATATGGCGCGTTTGCTGACGATCAATTAATCGGATTTGGTGTGCTGGCACATCAATATAGAGGAAAAGAACGAAATCAATTACAAGTTGACTTGATGTATGTCTCACGCGGGTACAGAAGACAAGGCGTTGGTAAACGTATTCTAAACCAATTAGGTGAAGAGGCTAAGAAACGTGGTGCACAGTATCTGTATATCTCCTCCACAGAGACGAAATCAGCGGTATCCTTTTATAAAAGTCAGGGCAGTCAGATTGCAAGCGAGATTGATCAAGAACTTTATGACAAGGAGCCGAACGATATACATATGATAAAGGAGCTGGGCACATGACAACGGTTGGGATACTCGGAACCATTCATAATCCAGAACTCAGGGAGCGATATCATTGTTCCCTTTCTCTTTACAAGGATGTGATTACTGAGTTTAAACCCGATCTCATTTGTGGTGAAGTTCATCCACAGAGTTGGTTGAGGTATCTGAAGGACAAACATGATAGAGGATACTGGGGAGAACCAGCTAGTGAGTATTGGGAATTGGTCTTCCCTTTATGCGAGGAGCATAACATCCCATTTGTCCCTATAGACTGGTTTGAATTAGATGTATGGAATGCTTTTGATCCATTCAACGGTTATTCGGGCGTGGAACGCCAAGAACTTGAACAACGGGATGATCATTGGTTTGCAGAGCAAATGGAGACGTATCAGTTTGGCGAGATTCCTTTTAATTCAAAGGAGTTCGATCGTGTAACCAGACAAAAGTATGAATGGTTGCATCAGGTAAACGCGAAGGCACAGAACTTTCGCTGGGTGGTCCGTAATCAGATTATGATTCAAAGAGTCAAAAATACAATTGAAGCTCATCCAGGAAAACGAATCCTCTGTATCGTAGGAGCCGATCACAATTACATCTTCCAAGAAGAGCTGATGATAGAACCCGTTGAATTGTTGTATCCGTTAGGAGCATTACATGCGCAAAAAAATACGTAAAACACTCAAGTACAGCATATTCAGTATTATTTTAATGGTTATAGTAGCTCTGATATTTCCCACATGGACACCCAAAATTAAAGGTGAAAACAGCATCAGCATGTTAGAGCAGGTCGAAATTAACGGTACAGGACATGAAGTCATGATCAGGGGTGTTGATCGGACTAACCCTATCCTGATTTTTGTGCATGGCGGGCCGGGATGCTCGGAGATTCCGTACGTAAGGAAGTATCAGAAAGAGCTTGAGCAACACTTCACGGTGGTGCATTACGATCAACGTGGGAGTGGGAAGTCCTATCACTTTTTTGAGAATTACTCGAATCTCACAACAGATATATTAGTAGATGATTTGTTAGCGTTAAGGAATTATGTATCTAAGGAGTTAGGTCAAGAGAAGGTTATATTAATTGGTCATTCATTTGGTACATACATCGGGATGAAAGCTGCGGCTAAAGCACCTACTCAGTTTCACGCTTATATAGGCATTGGACAGATGGCTAATACACTTCAGAGCGAACTGGAAAGTTTGGAGTACACGTACGAGCAAGCGAAACAAGCCGGTAATGCAGAGGACGTTAAAAAACTGGAGCTAATTCGCAGCTCGATCGAGCAAGGAAAGGAACTTACGCCTAGAATTTTGTTGCAAAAGTACGGTGGTGCAGCCAGACTCATCCATGAGAATAGAGATTATATTTCAGGATTTCTTTTTAATCCCGAATACAATGGGCTGGATATGATTCGCTTTTATACAGGGATGTTCAGTTCACAAGACATCTTACTGAAGGAAGCATTTGATCAAAATTTACCTGATATTGTTGATCATCTGGAGATTCCTACCTATTTTGTAACGGGTAAATATGATTATATGACCACTGCGAATGCAGCACGTGATTATTTTGACGTATTGGATGCACCGATCAAAGACTTCATTGTATTCAACGAGTCGGCGCATTACCCACAGTTTGAAGAGAAAGAAAAATTCGTAAAGTGGTTAAATGAGCTATTTTAATATGCATTGAGAGGAGCAAGATCACATTGTTAAGTGAATTCATTGAGCTTGAAGAAGAGAGTGATGAGAGTTACCGGTGTTACACTCTGCAAAATACTGTGCAAATATTTAAACATTGCATACAGGATGAGGATTTAAATGACGTTCCAATATATGTGTCCACTAATACACCGTTAGATTCAATTGTTCATAAAATAGAAGATTACATTAAGTGGTTTTCAACTTGTGAGACGGTCTTTCGAAAATATTATGAGAATGAACTTCATGAAAAGGTACATCAGAATTGGTTTAATGAGATTGAAGTCTATCGCGTGGATATCACATTTAACAGTATAACCGACTACGGCGCAACAATATCTTGCGGAGATCATATTTTGCGCGATCACATCATGATTATTGATTTTGATAGAGAACAAATCCAAGCAATCCACGTAAACGGATAGATGGATTATTTTGTAGTAAATAGTCACAAAAAACAATAAAGATATCGCTTTATTTTCCATAAATGTGTTATTATGTTGGTGGTGGACGAAGAATTCATTTGTTTGATCGATAGAGAGAGGAGGCACGTATTCTCGAATCATTCAATCTGTATGGATAGATTAACTGCACTGCTTGTTAAAAATAATAGAATAAGCGGAGGTATGGTTATGTTCAAAAAATGGAAGAAATTTGGCATCAGCAGCTTGGCACTGGTATTAGTGGCTGCGGTAGCCTTTACGGGATGGAGCGCTAAAGCATCAGCAGCGGACGCTTCGCAAATAGTGTCTGAGATGGGTGCAGGATGGAATCTCGGCAATCAGCTGGAAGCAGCGGTGAACGGTACACCGAATGAGACAGCTTGGGGCAATCCTACGGTAACTCCAGAGTTAATCAAAAAGGTAAAAGCGGCAGGCTTCAAATCCATTCGTATTCCCGTTTCCTATTTGAGCAACATTGGAAGCGCTCCCAATTATACAATCAATGCGGCATGGCTGAATCGAATTCAGCAAGTCGTGGATTATGCGTACAATGAAGGTCTGTATGTGATCATCAATATTCATGGTGATGGGTATAATTCCGTACAGGGTGGATGGCTGCTCGTGAATGGTGGAAATCAGACTGCCATTAAGGAAAAATATAAGAAAGTGTGGCAGCAAATTGCCACTAAGTTTAGCAACTACAATGACCGTCTTATTTTCGAATCCATGAACGAAGTATTCGATGGTAACTATGGCAATCCAAACTCGGCCTATTACGCCAATCTGAACGCATACAACCAAATCTTCGTGGATACGGTTCGTCAGACTGGAGGTAACAACAATGCCAGATGGTTGCTGATTCCAGGCTGGAATACCAATATTGACTACACTGTTGGTAATTATGGCTTTGCTCTTCCGACAGATAATTACAGATCCTCAGCTATTCCTAGTTCGCAGAAGAGAATCATGATCTCGGCACACTATTACTCTCCGTGGGATTTTGCAGGTGAGGAAAACGGTAATATCACACAGTGGGGTGCAACTTCTACGAATCCTGCCAAGAAGTCTACTTGGGGACAAGAGGATTATCTTGAATCGCAGTTCAAGTCCATGTACGACAAATTTGTAACTCAGGGCTATCCTGTAGTGATTGGTGAGTTCGGTTCTATTGATAAAACGTCCTACGATTCCAGCAACAATGTATATCGTGCAGCATACGCAAAAGCAGTTACCGCAAAAGCTAAAAAATACAAAATGGTTCCTGTTTATTGGGATAACGGGCATAACGGTCAACATGGATTCGCATTGTTTAACCGTTCGAACAATACCGTGACTCAGCAAAATATCATTAATGCCATCATGCAAGGTATGCAATAATTTACTGTCTATCTGTATCCGTACAAACGGTGTGTTCCTTCAAAAGGGACATGCCGTTTTTTTTGTTACCCGAGATAAAGTTGAACAACATTTACCAATGCATTTTACATAAGCCACATACAGAATTCATTAAATCCCACAATAGCTTTTATATACTTAATTTGCTTGATATAGCGAACTAAAAGGACTAGGTGGTAGACAGAATGTTAAAAAAACGTGATTTGCAGGAATGCCTTTCACTGTACAGCTTAATGATGGACCCCGCAGTTTCTCCTTACGTTCGTTATCAATGCCAATCGTATGAAGAATATCTATTCCTCACTAAACAATTGATGGCCGAAGAAGAGCAAAAAACGGTGATTTCCCGAACGATTTTGAATGAAACAGGGCAGCCTATTGGAACCATTGATCTATATCATATTGAGCATCAAACCGGTTTTTTAGCCACATGGATTGGATCACCGTTTTTTGGAAATGGGTATAGCCAAAGAGCCAAATCAGACTTCTTTGTTGAATTGTTTCTGGAACATGGGATTGAAACGGTATTTATGAAGATACGCAAGCAGAATATAAGATCCAGAAAAGCGGTACAAAAACTGCCTTATGTGAAATTAGCGAATGATGTGTATCCAGATGTATATCAACGGATCAATATGAATGAACAGATGTATGATCTGTATTATGTTGAACGGTCAGCCTTTTTCGAAAATAGTATGGATCTGCACCAAGTGGTAGCTACGTAACTTATATCGTGAATATAACATGCAGGAATTTAGACTAGAGAATCGAAAGACATTAAGTAGATAACCTCATAAAAAGTGGACGGTTAATCAAGGAGGCATGAAATGAATAATATTAACAAGATTTTGGGTGTAGTCCTCATGCTTGGCAGTGTGTTTATTTCAACAATGGAGAGAATTTCAATACGAGTCTCTGTCGCTATAGTAGAAGCAGGATACGCGTCAGGAGGGACTAACGTGCCCCAGTTCGCTCAGATGAACGAGCATCCAACAGGTTTACTCGTATACTTCATGTTCTTTGTTGGATTTATACTATTGGTGGCGGGATTCCCGGGGAGTTATAAGAAAAATCGTAATCATGGGCATAGCAAGGAAGTTTAGCTTGAGGAGGGATGAAAATGGCCCAACAGGAGGAAGTGTTATCGGGAGGTAATGTGAATCAGGTCGTCAGAATAGGTGAGACGGTTCGCCGGCATGTGAAACCAAATCCATATGTGGTTGAACTGCTTTTACATCTCGAAAAAGTTGGTTATGATCATGCCCCTCGATTTCTGGGAATAGATGAACAGGGGCGAGAAATACTTTCTTACCTCGAAGGCATCGTTCCAGGCAATGACTACCCTGATCTAGAAGAGCATATGTGGTCAGACGAATCTTTGATTGAAGTCGCGAAACTGTTGAGAAGTTACCATGATGCGACCGTTGGATTTACAACAACATCAGTATCAACGAACAGATATCCAGGCATAACTGAAGATGAAGTTGTATGTCATAACGATTTTGCGCCGTATAATGTGGTGTACAAGGATGGCCGTCCTCAAGGCATTATTGATTTTGATATGGCGGGTCCGGGTCCGCGAATGTGGGATATTGCCTATGTCTTGTATACATCCGTTCCACTCGCAGATTTCTCACCAGAGATGGACGGAAAGGGTGTAATGCCATACGCCAGCCAGGCGCACGGAACTATTCGGAAAGAACGGATTGCCTTATTCATGGCTACGTACGGGCTGAGTGTTCCAGCAGATTTGAAGGATTGTGTCATATCCCGTATCCGTTTCATGTGTAAAACACTGACTGATCGTGCGGCTGATGGAGATGTCGCTTTTATGAAGATGGTCGAAGAGGGTCATCTGGCCCACTATGAGAAAGAAGTCATTTTTCTTGAAAACCATTGGGATGAATGGGTTTGAAAGGTAATGCTAATGGACCGCGTGATAGCCTAAGGGCTGGACAGCGGTTTTTTTGTTTCCATCTTCGAATCCTTATGAATTCCTTTCTAATCATTTTCAACAATTGTGATCAACAATACAGCAATATAGTTCAGATTAGATCGAAATAACTGTGTTACAATTCATTGTAAAGCGCTATCATTGTAAATTATTAAACTATATTGCTTTTTATATTCTGGGAAGGGAGATCTTTACTGATGCTAACCATACACACCCCGACGAATATTGCTCTGCAGGAAAATGAAGTTTATGTGCGATCAGAAGCAGATAATTTTCAGGATGAATGGCCTGTTCATACGCATAATGGGTATGAGATACATTATTTTATTCAAGGAGATGCAACCTTTTTAATCGGTGACCGAATATATAAGCCGCTGCCCGGAGATATGTTTATATTCAGAGGCGGTGTGCCCCACCGAATCAATCCTTCAAGAGAAATCGTGTACAAGCGAAGTTTCGTCAATTTCACGGAATTATTGCTTTTGGACATGCTTGCTGTCAGTCAGTTGGAGAATCTGATGTCCATATTCCGTCATCCCAATGGGTTATTGGTGCATTGGCCTCCGGAGGAGCGTGAGCATATCACAGGTATATTTAAGGGAATCAAGGAGGAGATGGGTGCAGGAAATACAGGGTACAAAACAATGGTCAAATTAAGTCTTACCCAATTGCTACTGCGGATTTACCGAAAAACGACTAGTGAGCAATCCGCCAATCCTATTTTATGTTCTTCCCAAAAGCAAACAAGCGTAAGCCGGGTTCTTCATTATTTAAACCAGAACTACACGGAGAATGTTTCTTTGGATGAGTTGTCTAAAATACTCCATTTGAATAAATACTACATTTGTCATTCTTTTAAAGAAACGACGGGATATACCATAAGCAATTATGTAATACGGAAAAGGGTTGCAGAGGCCAAAAAATTGTTGCTGTCTACGGATGCACCGATTTTGTCGATATCAGAGACACTAGGCTTTAACACACCTGTATATTTTAGCAGGGCCTTTAAACAGTATGTGGGTGTATCGCCACAGTTATTCCGTAAAAGTGAATTGCTTAACGAAGCAAAAATTCATTAAACCCTTCCAAGGAGATGTTGATATGACAAGAAGAACAACGTTTAAGCTCATCACTAGCATGGTAATGGTCATGTTACTCATCGTACTGACTGCTTGCGGAAATTCAGGTAGCAATGCTAATCCAAAACAAACAACTCTGGATTTCCTGTGGTTCTCTGACGGAAAAGAAGGAGAAGTCATCAAGGAAA
Organism: Paenibacillus sp. PAMC 26794; assembly: GCF_000316035.1. GTDB lineage: Bacteria > Bacillota > Bacilli > Paenibacillales > Paenibacillaceae > Paenibacillus. The sequence goes on along the minus strand of NZ_ANHX01000021.1, from coordinate 104,385 downwards.
TCATCAAAGATTATGAGCAGACGAATACCAAGGTTAAGATCAATCTGATTGAAGTTGGCTTCAAGGATATCCAAACCAAATTAAAAACGATGTTATCCGGTGGAAAGCCACCTGCCCTGAGCCGGGTCACGGATACCGGATCATTTGCTAATCAGGCGGTGGATCTGACACCCTACGTGGGCAATGCGGATCAATTCAAGGATCAATTTATTGACTCACTTAAACCTTATTATGTTATTAATGACAAGTTGGTAGCGGCGCCTATGGATGTCACAGCGAATGGGCTTATTTATAACAAAACCTTATTTGATAAAGCGGGCGTCAAAGTACCGACCTCTCCTGACCAGGTATGGACGTGGGATGAATACACAGCTGCGTTAAAAGAGGTTATGGACAAAGGCGGAGCACGTTATGGCATGGTATGGGATGTCACACCGCATAGATGGTCCACTCTTTTGTATCAGAATGGCGGAAGCATCTTAACGGAGGATGGCACTGCGGCAGCGATTAACAATGAAGCCGGAATCCGTAGCATGGAGCAGTTCAAGCAGCTTCATCAAGAAGGGATCATGCCCGAATCCGTATGGCTCGGAGGGGAAAATCCGAACAACCTGTTCCGTTCCGGGACGGTGGCTACCCACTGGGCTGGCAACTGGATGATCAGCAATTACAAGGATATCACCGATTTTGAATGGGGAGTCACTTATATGCCAAAAGGAACACAACGTTCTTCAGTGCCAGGCGGGAAGTTTCTGATGGCATTCAAAGGCAGCGGATATGAGCAGGAGGCGGCAGAATTTATTGAATACTTAACGTCCAAAGAAGTGAATTCAAAATATAACCAAGAATCATTGTTTATGAGTCCACGGAAGGACAGCTCTGTATTGAATTATGAATTCGGCAAGGAGATGTTTGAAATTTTCGCGGATGAACTGAAGAACAGTTCGCCTCTTGCAGCTAATGACTGGTCCAGACAGACCATTATATCCAAAATTTCAACGGACCTGAAAAATAATATTGTTGAGGTTTTATCCGATAAGGCAACTCCGCAGGAGGCATTGGATCGAACAGCCAAACTGATTAACGAGGCTATTGGCAGTCAATAAACGTAAAGCGCTTTGGTTAATTCGTATATGGGGGCTTACCGATTCCTGTGAAGCCTCCCTTTCGAATAACGCATAAGGAAGGGGCAAGCAGATGAGTGAAGGACAACGATTAAACAGGAATACGCTGGCAAAACAGAACAGGAAGCTCGTTATTGCTCCTTATCTGTTTATACTACCCAACCTCCTGATCTTTGGAACTTTTATCGTATTTCCCTCTTTATTGGGCCTCTATTATTCCTTCCATGTCTATGATGGATTGAACCCAATGAAGTTCAACGGGCTGGATAATTATATTAAAATTATAGGGGATCGGGAATTTTGGTCGACCATCGGACGAACGGGGATTTATGCAGCGATTGTTGTCCCGCTAATATATGCAGCAGCGTTAGGCATTGCTTTGTTGCTTGCGCGCGAGATTAGAATGCGCGGGTTCTTCAGGGCCGTATTTTACTGGCCGACCATGATTTCTTACATTATCGTAGGATTGACCTGGAAGTGGATTTTCGGAGATTCATTTGGCATTTTGAATCATCTGTTAACCGTGGTTGGTGTGGAACCTGTTGGTTTTTTAACTTCTTCCTTTTGGGCAAATACGGCTGTAATCATCGCGACGGTATGGTCACGTGCAGGCTTTTTCATGGTCATTTTTATCGCGGGTTTGCAGGCTATACCTACGGATTATTATGAGGCTGCCCGCTTGGACGGGGCAACGGGAATAAAGGTGTTTCGATATATTACGCTCCCGTTGTTGAAGCCCACAAGCTTGCTTGTTGTTATGCTTACTCTGATTGATGCGTTCAAAGCATTCCCACTTATGTTTGCGCTTACAGGTGGTGGACCGGGCAAAGATACCACCTATATTGTTCAATATATTTATGAGATTGGCTTTAACAGACAGGAGCTTGGCCTGGCCAGTGCCATGTCGGTGATACTGTTTATCCTTATTGGTGGATTCTCGGCTCTGCAATTCCGTCTATCGAAAGGAGGGGCTATGTGATGGTCATGAAGCCTATGGTCAAAATCTTCATCTACAGTCTGTTAAGTGTTGCCGCAGTGGTGTGGCTCCTGCCTGTCCTGTGGGTCGTGATTTCTGCTTTGAAAACGAATAGCGATCTGTACAGCTTCCCTCCCAAGTTATGGCCGCAGCCAATCACCTTTGAGCATTTCAAGGAGGCATTCAGTAAAGGTGATTTTGGCTTGTATTTTATGAATAGTACGATCGTAACTGTAAGCTCAACGCTGCTACTGTTATTGATTAACTCCATGGCAGGTTTTGCATTGGCGAAATATCGCTTCCGCGGAAGCGCGATCATATTAATTGCTTTTGTCTCAACACTCATGATTCCGATTGAGGTAATCATGATTCCTATATTCAAAGTGCTGAGTGCACTGGGGTTGTATAATAGCCTGCTCGCGATTATTATCCCGCCAGCAGCAACCCCAACAGGTGTGTTCCTTATGCGGCAGTATTTGTTGTCCGTACCGGACGAGCTGTTGGAAGCTGCCCGGATGGATGGAGCGGGCGAATGGAAAATTTATTGGAGCATTATTCTTCCGATAGCGAAGCCAATTCTTGCGGTGCTCGCAATCTTCTCCTTCATGTGGAGATGGGATGATTTTGTATGGCCGTTAATTGCGATTAGTGATCCATCGAAATATACCATCCAGCTTGCGCTCTCTAATTTTATTGGTGAATACAACGTGGATTGGGGAAGTTTGCTTGCGATGTCCGTCATCACGATGCTTCCGGTACTCATTGTTTTTATGGTTTTCCAGCGGTATTTTGTCAGCGGTATGATTACTTCAGGAATGAAAGGATGAGTTGAATGTCAGATACCACCTGGAGTGGGATGGATACCTTGAATTATAAACCTATGAAATTAGGTCACAATCAGGTCATTAATCATTGGATGATCAGCGGCATATATACGAAGCCTGTTGCCTTTGTTCCAACAACGATGGAAGGAGATATTAATGATTGGCTTATCGATGGATTTGCCATTCATGAGAATCCATGCAGAAAGGAATTTGTAGAACATAGGAGAATGCAGCCTGTGAACCGATTTTTTGATCAATGGAGCGAGTTTCCTAGCCCGGGAGACGACTTCGTTGGAGAAGAGAACGGAATGCCTTGGGCACTGTATTCTCCTTGGAATAATCCACGGGTGGAGCAATCAGGATTTTGGTTTGTACCGACACATCTGCGCAGTTACGCGGCGACAAGACTCATTTCTCAGACTGCTCATACCGCCTCTTTGCGGATTAAGACCTATGGCAGTCTGACGTTGTGGGTGAATGGGGAAATGGTAACGGATTTTGCGCCACTCATGCGTAACAAGGAGCAGGAAATCGTTATTAAAGCTGAACTTGTAGCTGGAATCAATGAGATCTATGCCTGCTGGGAGGATCTGGCTGAGCGGGATACGATGTATGCTTTTGCGGTGGAATATCTGGGAGACGAGGAATTGGTGATTTCCCTGCCTATTGCTCCTCATTTGGCGGAGTCTGTAAAATCCGCAGAGGAAGCCCTCGAACAGGCTTATTTTCCTTCGGATCTCTTCAGAGGTGAGCAGATTAAGCTCAAGTTGCCGCTTCCCTTACCGGACATCGTTAGAGTGGTTGATATTCAGTATGGCAATTTTTTTGACGGTACCGAAAATAAGACGATACACATCGCCGAAAAGGAAACGGACCTGGTCCTGGCACATACGAATCAACTCGGTCATCATTACGTATACTTCACGCTGGCTATTTCAGTTTCAAATGTTGTACTAACCAAGAAGTTTGGCTGCCAATCCTATGATACCAGCTATGATGAGGCAGCTCAGCAAGCTGCGGATATTGAAGCCCGCAAATCCCTGGCTCTGCGATGCATTGCCGAGAAGGGCAGTCCCAATATTCATAAGGCCATTGCCATGCTCAAAACAGGAGGTAATCAGCAAGAAGCGGAGAACATTTTGCTTGATGGTGTGGAAGGGATCGAGCAACGGAAGGATTGCAGTGACTTCTATCTGGTGGGACTGTTCCGTCTTTGGAGAGATGAGCGAAATAGCGATCTGTTCAGTGAATTGTTCTGGGATCGGGTAAAAGCAAGCATTCTGGGCTATCGATATTGGATTGATGAACCTGGCGATGATGTGATGTGGTTCTTCAGTGAGAACCATGCCTTGTTGTTCCATACCAATGAACTGTTAGCCGGACAGCTGTTTGGAGATGAAACGTTCAGCAACAGTGGTGAATCCGGTGAAGTACATCGTCAAAAAGCAGAGCAGAGGCTTGCATTATGGTTTGAGCGCTTTTTGGATGAAGGATTGGCAGAATGGAATTCAAGTGCATACATTCCGATTGATGCGGTTGGGCTATTGCATATCTATGAATTTGCCCATAATGAACAGCTCAGACAGCAAGCCAAAAAGGCAATGGACCTGTTATTCTATTATATTACCGTTCAGATGCATCAAGGAGTCTTGTCTACAACGTTCGGGCGCAGTTATGAGAAGGAATTGCTGGGCAGTTATGCAGCGGGAACAACTTCAATGTGCTGGATCGCTTATGGCGTTGGCAATGTAAACAATTATTCAATAAGCAATGTTGCCTTGAGTTTATCGGATTACAGTCCTCCAGCAGCATATCAGGAGCATCTCTTGCTCGGGGACAATCAGCAGTTGGTGTTCGCCAATCAGCAGGGCAAGGGAGGTTACGCCAAGCTCTATCATTGTCGGACCAAGGAATACTCCTTATCCTCAATCATTCGCTTCCGTCCACGCAAGCCAGGTTATCAGGAGCATGTTCAGCATTTATCTCTGTCACCTGAGGCACAGATCTGGGTGAATCATCCGGCAGAAATATACAAGCATGGAGATGGTCGACCTTGCTTCTGGGCTGGGAATGGGATATTGCCCGATGTTGTTCAGCATGAGGGGATCGCTTTGATGATGTTTGATATTCCTGCGGATCACAACTCGGACTGGACACATGCTTATTTTCCTACTCACTCCTTCACGGAATGGGTAAGGCATGAGAACTGGCACTTTGCCCGTTTGGATAAGGGTTATGCAGCTATATATGCGGCCAACGGGACGAGTATGGAGAGCAGCGGGGTGACAAGAGAACGTGAGCTTATTTCCCATGGCTTGCGTAACGCCTGGATTATAAGAGCAGGAAGCGAACAGCAATTCGGTTCATTTGACGCTTTTATTAACCAAGTTCGTTCTGCAAGCCCGCAATTCGATAATCAAGCTTTAACTCTCACTCTAACAGACCCGGTATATGGTCCAATTCAATGGGGAATGAACAAGCCTTTTCTTATTAAAGAAGAGGAAATTATACACGAAGGTTATGGAGTAAAGGGACAACTGAAGTTACTGGACATGTAGCGCTGAATCGTGTGCAAGAAACCAAGGGAGTGATAACCAGCATGCTGAATCAAATGGTGCTGCAGGAGAGAATAAGCAAGGTATCCCAAGCGATGGAGTCTATGAAAAACACAAGCATCAATGAACAGTTTCCCATCGGACTAATCGACATACATCTATGGGAATGGCCGCAAGGTGTCGGTCTGTATGGCTTGCTTCAGCTCCATGAGGCAACGAAAGATCCTAAAGTGCTGGAATTTCTCGAATCATGGTACAATGCAAGGTTGATGGAAGGATTACCAGAAAAAAATGTGAACACCTGTGCTCCGCTCCTTACTTTGATCTCACTATGCGAGCTCACCGGCAACAAGGAATACGAACAGGTCTGTGAGGAGTGGAGCAGTTGGATCATGGATGGACTGCTGCGAACCGGAGATGGTGCGTTTCAACATATGATCACGGGAGATGCCAATGATGGTCAAATTCTGATTGATACCCTGTTTATGACGGTGCTATTTTTGGCCAAGGCAGGGGTATACTTCAAGAAACCCGACATGGTGGAAGAAGCCAAACGACAGTTCCTTGTGCATATCAAATATCTATATAACAAGAAAACCGGATTGTTCTATCATGGCTGGGATTTCAATGAAAATCATAACTATGGTGCTGTTCATTGGGGAAGAGGCAATGCATGGTATACGGCGGGAGTTATGGATTTTCTGAATATCATTCCGATCGAAGACGGGCTGAAGGCCTATCTGTTGGATACAGCAACCGCTCAAGTCAGAGCACTGAGCAAGCTTCAGGGTGAGGATGGCATGTGGCACACTGTGCTGGATGATCCAACCTCTTACAAAGAAACCTCGGCAACAGCAGCGATTGGATACGGCATTCTCAAGGGAATCCGGTATGGATATCTGGATGAATCCTATCGCCAGAATGGCTTGAGTGCGCTTGAAGCGGTGTTGAAACATATTGATGATCACGGAGTCGTACAGCAGGTGTCCTATGGTACTCCTGTGGGGCAGGATGCTCAGTTTTATAAAGACATACCGATCAGTCCGATGGGTTATGGACAAGCACTTACGTTGTTTATCCTGATTGAGGGCTTGCGGGCTCCAACCGCCGAATAGAATAAGGCGGACTTTGTGTGGAGGATAGGGGATACAGTTTCCTGTATCCTCCTTTTTGTTTTAGTAAGCTCGAATCTCGATTAATTCCGCATATCTGCTCCCATTTGTGGCATCAATTATGATTCTCAGAGCCTGAGCTGACACAGGGATATCCAGGGAATGAATAACTTTTCTTTTGTGATTTTCTTGCACGCTTGCGACTTGTGTCCATTCTCCAGCCGGAGTCAGTACATCCACGCGATAATCACGCACCAACTCAGGCATCACACGGAATGTTGTCTGATGGTGATGTAAATTAACCAGATCCTCGTTCACATCATCATTGAAGGTCAAGTGCAATTCAGCCAAGGTTTGTGGCTCTTCCCATGTCAGTTGTACCCATTCCGGTTTGCCAGACTGCATTGGCTGCGACATCCACTGTTGCGGCCCACCATAAGGGCGATGATAACCGTTTATCGTATTGTCCGCTGAATAGGCCAGGGTCTCAGTGAGGGTACGACAGCAGAATGGCTGACGCGCCAACCCTTGCATGGACCATAATACGACAGGCTGGTCCGTGGCATGATCCTCCAGATTTTTGGACACATGGTTCTCTTCTGTTTTGAAGAAGATCAGCACCCCGCTGTGTGCTTCTGTCGAATGGTAGAGGGAGACGTCTTTATTGGAGCGGATGATTATAAAAGCATTCTGTGGTTCTTCCGGTCGCCATTCGAGCGGAAGCTTCACCCACCGCTTAGCTCCTGTTGTAACGTTAACAGTCGCCGTAACTTGTAACGAATGCGGGACGTAGTTCTCCTTACGCCCCGTATCCCACAGCTCTACCGTCAGCGCGGTATCGCTGGATGCATCCAGCAGCAGCTCCAGGCCGCTTAGCACTGGATGCACAGGCAGCAGCAGGGCAACATCCGTACCCAGCGGGTACGTCTCGCCAGGCTGCTCAAGAGCGATGCCCGTCAGCGTGCTGGAGGCTGTAACCTGGGCACGCCGGGCCAGATCCAGCTCATCGTGGCTGCGCACCCCGATGATGGAAGCGTCCTGCCGCAGTAACGTCTGCTGCAGGACCGCCAGATGCCTCGCGTGCAGCTCGCGCGGCGACACCCCCATGGCCGCGCAGAGCGCCGCGCCCGTACCTGCGGCTTCGCCGATGACCGCGCATGTGGCCATGACGCGCGTTGTGCCGAAGGCGACATGTGATGCACTGATGTCGCGCCCGGCCATGAGCATATTCCGCACATTCGCGGAATACAGCGAGCGGAACGGCACGTGATATACGCCATCGGCATGCATATGCTTCGAGCCGCTCGCTTCGGCGTACATGCCCTGCGGAGGATGCAGGTCGATGGACCAGCCGCCAAAGGCAACGGCATCCGGGAACTCCCGCTGGCTGATAATATCGTTCTGGGTGAGCACATAGTCACCCGTGAAGCGGCGGTACTCCCTTTTGCCAGGCAGCGAACCAATCCACTCCAGCGTCATATGATCTGCATCGAACTTGCCGGAATTCTTGATATAGTCCCAGATCCCGTAGATCACGGACCACAGTTCATCACGGATCAGCTCATTGTCATGAACGGTGTCATGTTCACCGCCCCATTCAATCCACCAGTAATGACAACCGGAATCCCCGCTGCGAATGACCCGGCGAATCGGAATGCTGGTCTGTGTTATGTCCTTGGCAAAAGAAGGCGGAATATAACGGACAGGCGCACCAGCATCCTTGGTATAAAAGAGAAGTGTACTGCCCAGCGTGATCTGATCAGCCACCTCTGGTGCCCATTCTTCACCATATTCGCTGCGGGCTTCCCGGCCGAGTGCAAATTTGGCTCCAGCCAGAAAGCCGACTAATCCATCACCTGTACAGTCCAGGTAGAAGCTGCTCTCAAAATGAATTCTACGCTCGGAGCCCATCATCCAGCCAGTGACAGAGGTGATCTTTCGTTCATCCCCATCGCCTGAGGCTTGCACTTCATGCACATCCGTATTTAAATACAAGGTGATATTCGATTCGGCTCGGACCGCTTCGAGAATGAGTAGATCCCAGAGATACGGGTTGCCTTCCGGGTTGCGGTACTGGTTCTCTACAAACAATTCCCCCATAATACCCGTTTCCCGGGCATAACGGTTAATCCCGTGGGCGGTGGCGCCGCACACCCAGACCCGAACCTCGCTGCTGGAATTGCCGCCAAGCACGGGGCGGTTCTGCACCAGCGCCACCTGCTGCCCCATGCGGGCAGCGGCTATCGCGGCGCATACACCAGCAAGTCCTCCGCCGATGACGGTGATGTCGTATTGTACATGCTCTTGTTTCATATCTGTGACCTCCTTAACTGAAGTTAGATCCACCTTGACTCCAACTACATATCTATAATTTCATCTTAGATTTATATATTCACTTTTTAAATGCACTATACTATCATCAAACATATACTTTATTTCACAGAAAGGGTGGTCAAGTCATGGAGCTGCTTAACCACATCTACTGGAAGCAAAAAGGGGAATTTTCTCTTACGGAAGATATCTATACGACTTGGGTGGCTTTTGCCGTCGAAGAGGGAATATTCCATTATGAGATTGGGGGTCAGATCGGAGAAGCGAGTTTTGGCGATCTGGTGCTGTGCCCCCCGGCGGTTCCTTTTCGGCGGACAGTCATTACCCCGCTGACATTTCACTATTTACAGTTTAGCAGTAGCCTGGAGGAGGAGGAGTTTCTGCCACCAGCCGGAAAATCGCTGATTAATGACACGAAGCGGTTAGCCTCGACGTACGCTTATTTACGCCAGGACAGTGAGGAGAATAAGGGGGAAGTTGCCCGTTGGAAGACACATTTTATGATGGATTTGTGGCAGTTGTATCAGGTGGAACGCAGACAGAATCGCTTAAAGGAGCGGAGATTTACCGAAGACGCACGAATGGCTGAAGCGGCAGCGCTGCTGGAGGAGCGGGCGGAAGAGGAGATCAGCCTTCAGGAATTGGCACAGCGACTGGCCTTGAGTCCGGTGCAGTTGACAAGGCGTTTCCGGGAAGCTTTTCAGGAGACGCCATCAGGCTATCTCAAACGGGTCCGTCTGAAAAAAGCGCAGAACCTCTTGGCTGACAGCAGCCTGACCCTTAACCAAATTGCCGAGCGATGCGGATATGAGAACGGTTTTTATCTGAGTAGAGTGTTCTCCAAAACGTTGGGCATAAGTCCATCTGAGTATCGCAGGAGACACAGGGTGTAAGCTGAAAGAAGTGAGCAGAAAGCTTTGAAGACAACTTTAAAGACAACTTTTGAAGCCAGCGGAGCACCAGGTATACACCTTCGTTACGGGTTGCCCAGATTATGGAGGAGCTGGTGTGAATGAATGCAGAAGCAACGGATACTGCATTTCTAACCGAAATTAGAGGGGAAGTACTTTTCAGTTGTAGATCATAGACAATTTATACTATAATTTACCATATGGAGTCCTTATCCGAACGTATGCCCCCGTATCCGTTTGAATGAGGACTCTGATTTTATAACTAAAACCAAGGAGGTGGATATGGCCTTAGCCTTTGGAATAAGGAATTCATCCTAATATTCGATAAAGGAGAATGGAAGCGATGAGAAAAATGATATTTTTGAAAGCGCTTAAATTTGTTTTGATGATAACTTTGTTAGTACCTTTGTATTGGGCGGCTCCATCTGTCCATGCGGCAGAAGGGGAGAATACCTTGATTCTGAGTCATGATTTTGAAGATGGCACGGTCCAGAGCTGGAGCGGACGCGGTGAAGTAGAAACGCTTCATGCAAGCGCCGTTGCAGCTCGTACCGGAGATTATGGACTGGAAGTGAGCGGGCGTGCTATGACATGGCATGGGCCAGCGCTGGATGTGACAAAACTTTTGGAGGTGGGACAGACGTATGTGTTCACTGGCTGGGTGAAGCTTCCGGCGGGAGCGTCCAGCACAAACCTCAATATGTCTTTACAGCGTACCCTGCCAGATACAACACATTATGAAAATTTAACATTCGGTACCGCATCCGCAGGCGGATGGACCAAGCTTACTGCACAGTTTAAAATGCTGGAACCAGCGAATCAGTTATCGATTTATTTTGAAGTGCCAGACCGTGCCACAGCTTCTTTTTATGTGGATGATTTCCGATTGGAGAGGCTGCCGGATCTCGGACCCATTGTGATCGAAGAGGACATTCCTTCCCTACAGGATGCTTTTGCGGGCAAGTTTCGAATTGGGACGGCCTTCACGAACAATGAACTGCTGACCGAACCGGACAAGCAGCTGCTTACGAAGCATTTTGATAGTCTGACACCAGGCAATGTTCTGAAATGGGACAGTACCGAGCCGCAAGAGGGTATGTATAATTTCAGCGGGTCGGATGCCGCAGTCGCTTTTGCAGCAGCGAACGGACAAGAGATACGCGGGCATACCCTCGTTTGGCATACACAAACTCCGGATTGGGTATTCCACGATGCCAACGGCAATCTGGTGAGCAAAACGGTGCTGTATGAACGGATGCAGCAGCATATTGAGACGGTAATGGAGCGTTATCAAGGCCAGATCTACGCTTGGGACGTTGTGAATTTTTTGATGCCTCCGAGCCGGATGGCCTGCGGCGCAGTCTGTGGTACCAGATTGCCGGGGAAGAATATATTGAGAAAGCATTTGAATTCGCCCATGCAGCCGACCCGGATGCCAAGTTGTTTATTAATGACTACAATACCCATGAGCCGGCCAAAAGCCAGGCCCTCTACAATCTGATCACTCGCCTTCAAGCCAAGGGTGTGCCTATTGACGGAGTCGGCCATCAAACACACATCAGCCTCTTTTATCCAACCCTTTCGGAAATTGAGAGTTCCATTGTCAAATTTAAGGCGCTGGGCCTCGAAACACATATTACTGAGCTTGATGTAAGTGTATATTCCAATGATTCGCAATCTTATGATATCTTCCCGGAAGAACTGAAGACACAGCAGGCGGCGCTGTACAAGTCCCTGTTCCAGATCTTCCTGAGGCATACGGACACAGTCAAAAATGTTACCTTGTGGGGCAAGGATGATGCCAATACCTGGCTACGAACCTTCCCGGTCGCCCGCAACAACTGGCCGCTTCTTTTCGACGAGCGACTCCAGTCCAAGCCAGCCTATTGGTCCGTATTAGAGACGGTCCAGGTCGAGGCAGTACCAGCCGCTCCGCAGAATCTGACCGCCACTGCGGTTAGCGACAACAGCATCAATCTAAGCTGGAGTGCATCTGCAAGTGCGACTTCCTATACGGTAAACAGGTCGCTGACAGCAGCCGGACCGTATACATCTGTGGCCGCTGTATCGGGAACAAGCTATAAGGATATGGCGGTATCTGCTGGAACCACCTACTACTATGTGGTGAATGCGGTTAACAGCGTTGGGAAGAGTGTGAACTCCGTTCAAGCTTCCGCAAAGGTCCAGGGTGGAGGGCCGCCAGAGCCTGCTGGTAATCTGACTCTAGCCTATCGTGCAGGGGATACAAATCTGCTCGATAACCAAATGAAACCGCAGTTTGTCATTCACAACAACGGTACCTCCACAGTTAGCCTGAATGAACTGACAATTCGTTACTGGTATACAGTGGACGGGGAGAAACCACAATCCTTTTTCTGTGATTATGCACAGCTTGGAGGCAGTCAGATCAGCGGCAGCATAGTGAAACTGCCTGCACCTGTTCCTGGAGCGGACCATTATCTGGAACTGAAGTTCGGTACCGGAGCAGGCGTGATCCCGGTCGGAGGAACCTCTGGGGAGATACATACCCGGTTGCACAAAGCAGACTGGTCCAATTACAGCGAAGGGGATGATTATTCCTTTAACCCGCTGCAGACCTCTTTTGCCGATTGGACCAAGGTAACTCTTTACCTGAACGGCGAGCTTGTCTGGGGAGTGGAGCCTATATCCTAATTTGCTAAGTCGTTATATCTAGCCTAGCCGGAGATCCCAGATCTCCGGTTTTTTTAATGCAATAGAACAAATCTGTGTATCCCTATCCCGTCCCTGGCAACTGGTATCACATATCCATGCGAATGAGCCCGGCCCCGGCCGAAGCGGGGGAACTGATGGTATAATGATCTCAATAATTGCAGGGGGAGCGCTGAGGGGATGACAAAGCCCGACTGGAAGACCTTTTTGCCGCATAAGCTCAGGTATCGGCTGTTTGGTGCGTTTGTGGTGTTGATTCTGCTGCCATTCAGCGTACTTAATGTCTACAACTATGGACAGATCGAATCTCTGGTTGAGCAAAAAATCAGCGAACAGAGCCATGAGCAACTGGTGCAGATGTATGGTTCTCTGGAGGATCAGATGAGTATTGCATTCAAAACCCTGATTTTTCTGGAACAGGATTCAGCCGTAAGAAACGTCCTGACTTCTCCAGACAATCGTTCTCCGCTTGAGAATAAGTCGTTGGTGGAAGAGAAGTTCAAGATGATCAACAACAGCTTTTTTCTATATAATCCTTCCGTGTACTTCACGCTGTTAGATTTTCATGATAGCGTTTACACTTCGTATTTGCCCAAAAAAGCTCTGGCCTATGGCCCTTATCGGGAACAATTTCGCAAGCATCTTGGAGAAATGACCTTCATCAAGGGCAACACTGATTCAAACTCGTTTCCATCAGAAGAGTTGCTCTACCGCTGGGATGCCCGGGATACCAACCATGTCCTGCGGGAGCTATCCTCCAGCCCGTATCTGTTGTCCCTCTATGCGTATATGAAGGACAGTGGCGGCAAAAGGTACGGAATGGCACGGATCAGCATCGATTATTCGTACTGGTTTCAGTCTATGCTGAAGGATTCGCAGAGCAATCAGGAGTATTTCCTGATTACTGGCAATGGGGAAACGATTGCCCGCTCGTCCGAAAAAGCGGTACTTTCCCCAGACGTGACCCGGGAAATTGCACTTCATCCGGCAGAGGCCTATCTGACGGATAATGATTCAGATACGCTGATTAACTACGTATACATCGAGTCACTGGACTGGTACATGGTAAATCGTATTCCACTAGCTGTGTTGTTTACGGAGATATCGGGGCTTAAGCAGCGCTATTTTTTAACGTTTTTTGGCTTCACAGCAGCATTTGTGCTCATGGCCTTTATGATCTCGGCGACGTTCACTCGGCCTTTATCACATCTGCAGAACCAGATGAAGGAGGTTGTACGCAAAAACCTCAAGGTCCGTATCCCTGAAGGCCGCAGCCGTGGGGAAGTATTGGAACTGACACGCACGTTCAATACCATGCTGGATGATGCCAATCAGATGATCGCCAGACTCAAGGCGGAAGAACGCCAGAAGGAAGCGGTACATTTTCATATGCTCCTGGCCCAGATGAATCCGCACTTTCTCCTGAATACATTGAATACAATGAAATGGAGTGCGATCCGCAGCGGGAATGAAGAGATCTCCGAGATGTGTGTTTCCTTGGGGAAATTACTGGAGGTCAGCCTGAATTCACAGGTCGAATTGGTATACCTGAAGGATGAGATCGAGTTGGTTCAAGCCTACCTTCATATTCAGCGGATTCGTTACCGTGATAGCTTTGAGGTGACTTGTGAATTTGACGATAAACTGGAGTATGCGCTGGTGCCCAAACTGAGCTTGCAGCCACTGGTGGAGAATGCCATTCACCACGGTGTCGGGCCACTGGAGCAGCTTGGTCAGATCCGCATCGGAATTTACAGGCAAGGCACAGGAAAGCTGATGCTGGAGGTGGCCGACAACGGAATTGGCATGGAGGAATCCCGGCGTCAGCAGATGACCCGCACACGTCCGGGGATTGGCCTGTCTAACCTTAAGGAACGATTGCGATTATTGTTCAAAGGCCAAAGTGAACTTGAAGTGATTGATACCAAGCCGGGGACATTAGTGAGGTTCAGCATTCCTTTTTTATTGTCGACGCCTTACTTACAGAAGCGGTCAGACTAGGGCGTGTCTGAAAACTCCGAAGGAAGCAGATTTTGCTGAATTTTCGTTCCAAGCAAGGAAGTTTTCCGCAGGCGTGCCGGGGCACGTCAAGGGGAAGTGACGCAGCATGGGGCGAAAAGGCGGTAAAAGATGCACTTCGCGAGTTTTGAGACACGTCCTACACGACTGGAGAGGGGAATCTGGCATGTGGAAAGTATTACTTGTAGAGGATGAGGTATTCGTACGAGAGTCGGTGCGAGAGATTATTTCCTGGGAAGAGCTGGGTTTCACGGTCATCGGAGAATCCGGTAATGGGACCGAAGCGCTGGCGATGATTATACAGGATACACCGGATCTGGTACTGACCGATATTGTCATGCCAGGTATGGATGGTCTGGAATTACTCAAACAGACCCGTCAGGCCGGGTTAAAAACCAAATTTGTCATGCTCACCTGTATGGGGGAGTTCGAATATGTACGCCGGGCAATGGAATACGGGGCTTCCAATTATATTCTGAAACTGTCCATGAGTGTGAATTCACTGCGTGATACACTCCGTAAAGTAAGTGCAGAACTGGGAGCTTCAACTGAAGCCCGGACAGAGACAGATCATCATGAAGTGCCACCTTCCACACCGGTTCTCACATCAACGCCTGATTTGCCTAATTCTCTTACGGTCTCTTCTGCGCCCCCGTCTGATACGGATCTTCCATTTACACCTGTTCGTGAGCCGATTGTGAAGCATCCGGAGATTAGCAAAATAATTCAATACATCGGACAGCATTACGACCAAGACATTACCGTCAAATCCATGTCACGATATGTGATGATGGGCGAGAATTATGTGAGTGCTTTGTTCAAAAAGAAAACCGGCCATACCCTGATTCATTACTTGCATGGGGTACGGATGGAGAAAGCGGCTGAATACTTGCGCGAGACGGACCTTCCTGTACAGGAGATTGGTTACCGGGTAGGGTTCGGAAGTGATAATTATTTCATTAAAATATTCAAGCGTTGGACCGGTTGCACGCCCAGCCAGTATCGCCATCGTTCGTGACTCACAGGATGAGTAGAAGGAATATGTGTACCGAGTGCTCAGGCAAGCACAAGTAAATCCGTATTTTTGTTCAATCCGAATCATGGATATGTATCTTATGAACCCAGCAAGGTCCCTGCTACGATGTAACGGAAGGTACACTTCAATTCAGGGAGGTCATGTGACCAGATGAGAATCAAAAAAGGATTAACGGGATTAATCGTAGGTGCGCTGATGCTGGGCTTGCTTGCCGGCTGTGTAGGTAAAAATGAGACGAACGGTGGAGATAACGGAGGTGGAGCGGCAGGGGGAAAAGTGAAGCTCACCATGTGGGGCGCGGTGCCGCCCGAGAATGGTCCACAGGAAGTGGTGGATACCTGGAATGCGGAGCATCCTGATATTCAGGTGGAATATGTGCGGTTTGTGAATGACGATGATGGCAACCTGAAGCTGGATACGGCGCTGTCCACCGGGCAAAACGTTGACCTGTATGTCAACTATACCCTCACGAATCTGGATAAACGCATCAAGGGCGGTACAGCACTGGATCTGGGCGAGTTCACCGACTACAACATTGATGAGAAAATGGGTGAAGATGCGGCTTCCTGGAAAGTGGATGGCAAATATTACGGGATGCCAACCAAGAAAAACGCTGCCTTCTTCGCTTTAAATATGAAAGCGCTTGATCAAGCGGGACTGAGCGTACCAACAGCCTGGACTTGGGATGAAGCTCGTGAATATGCACTCAAACTGAAGGCTGCTGGCTTCAAGTACGGATTGGTGCAGCATACCGCTTCCTATGTAGACCCGCTCGATTCTGTTCTGGTGAAGAACGGCTATGTTAAGGCAGACGGTTCTTCCAACCTTGATGATCCACTCGTTACCAAATGGCTGGAGACGTTGAACGGAATGATGAAGGAGGATGCAACCACCCCTCCGCTCGGAGAGCAGCTGACTTCCAAAATGCCGGTGGAAAACATGTTCCTTGGCGGTGAGTCTGCCATGATTAATATCGGCGAATGGCTGATCCGCACATCGAACAATATGACCGAGTTCCCGAGGGATTGGAAAATCGCCTTTGCCCCTGTACCGAGACTGGCTGCACAAGAAGCAGATATGGTGAAGAGTGGAGGACTTGGTGACTTTATCGCGATCAATTCCAAGTCGAAAAATAAAGAAGCCGCATGGGAGTTCCTGAAATGGTACGCCGATGGGGGAATGATGCCGATGGCTGCGGGTGGACGTCTGCCTTCATCGAATGCCGTTGATCAGCAGACTGCCATTGATCATCTGCTGGGTGATTATGCCGATTCTTATGACAAAGAGTCTCTGGAATTTGTGTTGTACGGTGACGAGACACCTACGTTTGTCCGCAGTATTGCGCAGGAAGTGGTCGATCTGCGTGCACAGGAGTATGAAAAGTTCTTCCTTGGTAACCAGACTGCCGAAGTTACGGTACAGAACATGGTCAAACGCCATAATGACTGGCTGAAGCAGAATCAATAGAAGGCAAAAGTAATGAGTCCAAAGGCCGTCCCAATGGGGCGGTTTTTTCTATATAAGCAATAGAACAATTCCATGTTGTTTTCCTCCCGAAAGGCACTGCCGAAATACATATATCTGTGATATCAGGTACAGGGTTATGTTCCTTAAATGTTAGAGGACATCTTGTTATGCTTAATTCCAGAACAGATGTTAAGGAGTGGGGGAGCATATGCATAAATCCTGGATGAAACGGCAGAGCAGGCTCGGGTATCTGTTTATTGGGCCCAATATGATTGGCGTGCTGTTGTTTTTTATTATACCGGCTGTCTATTCGTTCTATCTCATGTTCACTGATTACAAATTCATGAGCCCGGAGACGAATTTCGTAGGGCTGGACAATATCCGTCGGATGTTGAATGATGATCTGTTTGGCGTGGCGCTGCGAAATACATTTGTATTTCTGTTAGCGGTTCCGGTATCGATGGGGTTGGCATTTATCGTGGCGGTGGCGCTGAACAAGTCGGTGTATTGGCAAAAAACGCTGCGTGCCCTCTATTTTATGCCCTATATCACCAGCGGTGTTGCCATCGCCTTTGTCTGGATGCTTCTGTTCCAGCCAACGTCGGGACCGATTAATGGCTTCTTGCGCGGAATCGGTATTACGAACCCTCCCGGCTGGTTATCAACAACCGAATGGTCCATGGTTGCGATTGATATCATCTGGATTTGGTTCATGCTGGGTTACAACATGATTATTTATCTGGCAGCTTTGCAGGAAATCCCGGAGGAATTGGTTGAGGCAGCACGGATTGATGGAGCCCGTCCTTGGCAGACGATACGCCAAGTGATCTGGCCGCTTGTGAGTCCAACTACATTTTTACTGCTAATTACGGGACTGATTATGACCATCAAAAACTTTGGTATCATTCAAGCGATTACCCAGGGTGGGCCGGGGAACAGTACAACCGTCTTGTCGCTGTTTATCTACCAGAATGCCTTCCGCTACTACGAGATGGGCTACGCTGCTGCCATTAGCTGGGCACTCTTTGCCATCATTATGGTCTTCACTGTATTGCAGTGGCTTGGTCAGAAACGTTGGGTTCACTACTAGGAGAGGAGGGATCGTTATGGAGAAACAAATTGCCGCGAATGCGAAGCCCACTGCTCCACATTCACCTAAAGTTAAAGTCCGCATGGAGTCCTTGACGCAGATTCGAAAAATCATACTGACACTTCTGATGTCCGGGTTTGCTTTGCTGATGATTATGCCGTTCATCTGGATGATCAGCACGTCATTCAAATCTCCTGCGGACGTATTCACCTACCCCATCCAGTGGATACCCTCCAGCCTGAACTGGGAGCATCATATTAAGGTCTGGAGCGGAGCGGATACCTTTGCCACATATTATCTGAACTCGTTGAAAATATCGCTAATTAGCACGATCGGAGCTGTATTTCTCTCGGCTTTTGCAGCCTATGGCTTTGCACGGATTCAATTCAAAGGTCGGGAGACATTGTTCCTGATCTATCTCTCGATGATGATGGTGCCACCGCAGGTACTCTTTGTGCCCAAGTTCCTGATGTTTGAATGGGTCGGCATATATAATACGCATTGGGCATTGATCCTGCCTGGGATGTTCACAATCTTTGGGGTGTTTATGCTGCGGCAATTCTTCCTGTCCGTGCCTTCAGAGATCTCGGAAGCGGCTTTCATCGACGGTGCTGGACACTTGCGTATATTCTTCAGGTTGATTCTGCCCTTGGCGAAACCTGCGCTGGCTACGCTGGCGATCATCGATTTCTCCTGGCATTGGAATGACTATGAAAATGCGCTAGTGTTCCTGATCGATAAAGACCTGTACACCGTGCCGCTGGGTCTGCAGAACTTTATTCTGGAGAACAATGTAGATTACAACGGCATGATGGCCGCTGCCACGGCAGGCATTATTCCGATGATCATCGTTTTCCTCGTGGGTCAGCATTATATCATTCAGGGCGTGGCCGGAAGTGCCGTGAAGGGCTGAATCTGCTGTCACTGTGATCCCATATAATAACCCTTTTGCTGAACGAAGAGATTTTCCCGGCAGAAGGGTTTTCTGTTAAAAGGGAGAATTAATCCAAGATCTGAGTTTATTCATTGGAGGCGATTCTTTATCGGGATTCATGGGACACATTTAATTGAAGGAAGAGGATGTTCTTGAAGCTGAGTATAATCATATTTATTGTTTTTATATTGTCTGGTGTTTCTTCGTTCTTTCTAACCTTTTTTCCTAGTTGGATCTTTTTAAATTTGATTGGCGCAGCCATGGCAGTATTTACACTTGGTATGGGGTTGTTTCATGGCATGAAGCAGATAAAAAACATCGTAAAACGAATATCTTTCAAGTGCTGTTGCATCATTTTTGGTATCGGCTTGATATTACTTTTTGCTCCTAAGATAGTGTCGGGTATTCAGGATATAGGTCCTTATCTCTCCCAAGATTACGAAACAGTAACAGGTAAACCGAACTACATAGGATCCATGGGCAAGAAATGGAGGGAACAAACCATCGAAATAAATCAAATGGAATTGATTAACACTCGGGATATCGCCTGGGAAAATCGAGATAAAACGCTGGAAATAAAGTATCTGCCCAGAACCAAATATGTTATGAGTATTAGAGCAGTTGAGTAATCGATATATTTTCAAATATCTCTGAGTCTAATCTGAACGATCAATATCTTCTCCAATACAATAGTTCAAACTTCGTATATAATTAACAATGACATATGATGCTGTATGACCAGTACAAGGATCAAGGGCTTCAGATTATTGGTTTCCCGTGCAACCAGTTTGCAGAGCAAGAGCCTGGAAGCAGTTCGGAATCGGAATCGTTTTGCCAGATTAACTATGGTGTGAAATTTCCGATGTTCTCCAAACTGGATGTGAATGGAGAAGCGGCGCACCCGCTCTACGACTTTTTGAAAAAATCAGGGCCTTTTGCTGGCTTTGATGAAACAGATATACAGGCCAAATTATTGAAATTAATGGTGGCTGAGAAGGCACCGGAATGGTTACACGGCGATGCAATCAAATGGAATTTCACTAAATTCCTGATTGATGCAGAGGGTCGTGTGGTCAGACGCTTCGAACCTATCGACTCCATCGACGAGATTCAAGAGAGTATCAAACAGCTTCTATAATTTCACTTTCATATATCCTACAGGGGCATGACACAAATCGTTTCCCCCTTCCGAACAGGAGGTGCATGAATGTGCCGAGCATGATGCAATTTAGTGCTTCACTGGAGTATAGTTACCGATCTACCAGCACGTTTAACCCAGGCAAGTCGGATGGATTCCATTCACATCCACATTATGAGATTTATTATTTTCATGATGGAGAATGTACCTATATCATAGGAGACCGGGTATATAACCTGGAGCCGGGTGATCTGGTGTTAATGCATGGCTTGACTCTTCATCGACCACATCCGAAGCCAGGCAGTGCTTATGAGCGAAGCACACTACATTTTGATCCGTCTGCAATCCGCAGCAGCCTGCATCCGGACCGTATGGCTGAGGTCCTGAGACCTTTTGAAGAACTCAGAAACTGTCGGGTCAATCTGAAGGGAGATAGCCGCTCTGAATTCGAAGCTCTATTGCATGATCTTCATCGTCTGTCTCAAAGTCAGAGCAATTTCAGGCAAGAGCGAATGAATGTCAGACTGTGTGATCTGTTGTATTTTGTAGCAGAGATCTGCCAGGGTGATGTCCAGGAACAACTTCCCTCATCGGAGAGGGAGCGGCATGTCCAACACATTATTCGTTATGTGGATACCCATTATATGAAGGACATTGGTCTGGATGATCTGGCACTGGAGTTACATCTGTCCAAGCCTTATCTGGCAGGCATGTTCAAGGAAATGACAGGTTTGACGATATTCAAATACCTGTATGACCGCCGCATCAATCAGGCGAAGCTTTTGTTTCAGTTTCAGCCTGAGATCACCGTGACAGAAGCAAGTCGATTGTCCGGTTTCAAGCGCCTTTCGCATTTTAGTCGGATGTTCAAACAAAGTGTGGGATGTTCGCCTGATCTGTACCGTACCCAATTGCATCGCCAATCATAGAAGTCCTCTGTGAGCTGACCAGCTTGTCTGGTTGGCTTTTTTTGTTGATTTTCGTTTAAGGAATGCATCCCACTGTGTTTAGAGGACACGCAGAACAGGTAAAGAAAGGTAATGAACCCAGAGGAGGCGAATATGAATGAAACAGCGCACACCGGATCAGAATAACAGCGATACCCATCAGGAACAATCCCGTGACAATCCTGAACAATATAAGACAGAGCACGAAAGTCTGCTTGACCGACATGAAGAAGAACAGACTGTAGATCCAATTCCGATGGAAGATCTGAATATGGAAACTCAGGAAGAGAAGAATAAAGATCAGACAAAAAGCAACTCGTCTACTGAAGAGAAATACCGGGCGGATTATCGCAAAAAGACGGGCGAAGGATAATTCCAATTGCTGTGTTGGGCAAACTTGTTGAGATATTTTCGGTGGATGTATATTTAGTGAAAATAAATTAGTTTGTTGACTAATGTAGGTTACTATATTATAGTTACTATGTTGGCAATTGAAAAAAATTTTGGGAGGCGAATAAGAATGACAACTTTTTTTGATGCATTGAAAAACAGAAGATCTTATTATGGAATCAGCAAGGAATCTACAATTTCGGATGCTAAAATCCAGGAAATCGTAGAAGAAGCGGTGAAATATACACCAACTTCCTTTAACTCACAAACATCCCGTGCCGTTGTATTGCTCGGTGAACAACATGATAAATTGTGGAATCACACAGAAGACATTTTGCGTGAAGTGGTAGGTAATGAAGAAGCCTTCAAATCCACTGCTGAGAAAATGACTGGATTCCGCAGCGGATATGGTACGGTTCTCTTCTTCGAGGATAACAATGCGATCGCACAGCTTCAACAAAATTTTGCAGCTTATGCAGATAACTTCCCAATCTGGGCTAACCAATCCAACGGTATGTTGCAACTGGTAATCTGGACTGCTCTGGAACAAGAAGGTCTGGGTGCATCTTTGCAGCATTACAACCCGTTGATTGACGAGAAAGTGAAGCAAGAATGGAATATTCCTGAGAACTGGAGATTGATCGCTCAAATGCCATTTGGTAAACCAACGGCAGCACCGGGTGAGAAAGAATTCCAACCAATTGAAGAGCGCGTAAAAGTACACAAGTAAGCTTCGCATTTCCCAACATTTAACCACATACGGCCTCGCTTCAATTTGATACGATGATAGTTGATCGTAATCCAATGAAGCGAGGCTTTTTGATGTGAATAATAGATTAAAAGACATAACGAACCAACGGATATGGAAAATGGCTTTATGCGGGTTATTAACACTTGGATCGGTGGCTGGATATAGCAATACCGTTCAAGCTGCAACCGTGCAGCAACAGTTTGAGGATACGCGTACCAGTTATGCCAAGGATGCCATTACACATCTGGTGGCAAAAGGCATTGCTGCCGGTACGTCAGAGACTACGTTTGAACCGAAGAAAGCCGTTACTCGTGCAGAATTTGCGACGTTTGCGGTGAGATTACTAGGTTTGAAGCCCGTTAAAAATAATATAAATCCCTATCAGGATATAAGCATGAATGCTTGGTATTACGGCAACGTTGCCGCCATGACGAATCTTTTTATTTTGGAAGGAAAGGGTCAGGGAACGTTCCAGCCTAATGCTTCCATTACGCGCGAAGAAGCGGCTGCCCTTCTTGTTCGAATGTTAAAACAACAACCCGTAGAGACCTCGCTTTTATCTTCAACGTATTTCGACGCAGCAGATATCTCGGACTGGGCACGTCCTTATGTTCAGACGGTATATCAACTTGGACTAATGCGGGGAAGTGGAGGCGTGTTCCGACCACATGACCAGGTAACGCGAGAAGAAGCAGCCGTAATGCTCGATGCCATTTTACAAAAGAAAACATGGTCTGAGCAGTTACAACGTGGGGATGAACTTGGCGTTCAGTTGGGCTGGCAATATAACTCCACTACAGCTGAATTCAAGAAGCAAGTGGAACAGTCTGAAGTGAATACGCTCGTCCCACGCTGGTTTTTCCTGAACAGCAGTATGAAAGTAACAGATCACGCGGACCCGGCATTGATCTCTTGGGCATCCGCCACCGACAGGCAGCTATGGCCATTGCTGGGTAATCGTTCGGATTCGACACTTACGCATCAGATGTTATCCAGTTCAGCCAACCGAGCGGCAGTGATCTCACAGGTAGCCGCTTATGTCAAAACCTATAAACTGGACGGCATTAATGTGGACTTCGAGAATGTTGATCCAGCGGATCGTGAAGGGTTAACGGCATTTGTGACCTCTTTGACGGCTACGTTGCACGCACTGGGTGCAGTTGTGTCTGTGGATGTATCACCAGACCTGGGTACAGATTGGACGGATGCATTTGATTATGCCAAACTGGGCGCTGTATCGGATTATATGGTGCTGATGGGATACGAGGAACACTGGAACGGTGATCCGAAAGCGGGATCAGTGGCGTCTCTTCCATGGGTGGAAAAGGCCTTGGATACCATGCTCTCCGAGGTGGTACGTGCCAAAACAATTTTGGCCCTTCCGTTGTATACACGAGACTGGTCTTCCGTGAATCCAGCAACCAGTTCTTGGGACATTACATTGTCAGAACAGGGAACGCGTGCGCATGCTACGGGATCTGTAAGACGGTGGGATGCAAGTCTGGTTCAATATATTATCGGGTACAACAGTAATGGTAAGCCAAGATATATATGGGCAGAGGACAGTCGTTCGTTATCGGCCAAAGTGTTAATGAGTGAGCAACGGCAAATCGCCGGATTGGCTTACTGGTATATGGGCGGCGAAACAGCCGATGTATGGAACGCCATTTCGAATGCTTCGCGATTTGAATCATATAACTTCTAAATATTCATGAATCTGATAGACTCAAGCGAACCGGGATGCTGCCGGATGGTTTGGGTCTGTTTGTTTTGGTATAAGATAAGCAATATGAGGAATCGTTTAAGCTTGGCTGAACGGTTTAATGTATAGAAGGACAAAATATATATAGATTGAGCTAAACATTTACACAAAACGGAGAGGACAGAAAGAGCCTGAAGAAGCGAAGCGTTCGCCTAAAAGCTTTCTGAAAGAAAGCTGCATCGAAAGCATACGCTTATCCCCGGATTTACCCTTTGTAAAAGATATAAAAAAATCTGGGGATAACAGCGATCGGAAGGTTGTCCTGTCATCGGAGTGACCAGTGTAAATATTTGTTAGTTCAATGCATATAGTTCAGGAGGAGAAGGAGCATGCGAGAGGTTGATTGCATAATTGTAGGTGGAGGGCTCGCAGGGCTTCAGGCAGCCATTCAGCTTGGACGTTATTCAGCTCATCAGGTGTTGGTAATCGACGCGGGAGAAGGCAGATCGACGTTATGCCGGACTTATCATAATATCCTCGGTTTCCCCGATGGGGTATCCGGTGAAGAGCTTAGAGAACGAGGCAGGATGCAGGCAGAGCGGACTGGTGTATCTTTTGAGAAAGACCGTATCGTTAAAGCGGAGCGTCATGGAGAACATATTCAATTATTCGGTACTTCAGGAACTGAATATAGGAGCAAAACTGTGTTACTGGCAACAGGGCTTTCGGATAGAGTTCCGGACATTCCGGGATTAACTCCGACGCTGGGCCGAACAGTGTATGTCTGCCCTGATTGCGATGGTTATGAGATTCAGGATCAACGTACGGTACTATTGGGATCTGGCGAAGCAGGTGCCAATATGGCGATGATTTTAATTCAGCGTACAAATGATCTGTTATATATCAATCATGAGCAAGCTCCCATATCTGCAGAGCTGCATCGCAGCATGAAAGAGGCGGGAGTTCGTTATCTGGAAGCGGCTGTCCAGGAAGTGCAACAGATTGAGGACGGCCATATCACCGGTGTTCTGACCGAAGATGGACAGATTTTTGAGTCGGAGCGTGGATTTATCGCATTTGGAGGCAACCGGGTACACTATGAACTGGCGGAGCAGCTTGGAGCTGTAATCGCAGATAATAAACATGTAGAAGCTGATCCGCGTAGCTTGCAGGCAGCGACTAATGTGTGGATTGCCGGGGATCTGGGCCTGCACGCAGAACAAGCAACCGTTGCGATGGGTGAAGGTTCCATTGCCGCGATCTGGATTCATAAGGCGTTACAGCAAATGTCAAAGGATTCACGTTGAATTCCACCTCCTGATATGAGGCTGATTATTCCATTGTTCATTACCAAAAAGTCCTCCCAAGCCATACATGTGGCAGGAGGACTTTTTGAGCTATCTTTTGATAGGGAGAAAAGGATTACGCTTGTTTGTCTGATGAATCCGTTGACTTCGAAGAAGTCGTCTTGTCCTTCGAGTCATGGGAGAAATCTTTGCGAATGTTGTCCACGATATCACCAACCACGCCTTCGATCATATCGGTTGGTCCGGGATTATTTTTGTCTGGATGGATAACGGTATTCACTCCTGGTTCAAGTTCATCGTTTGTCTTCTCATGTTTGGTTTTATCACGCATGGGAAATCCCTCCTGGTTCGATATTGTATAAGGTGTGCATTAACATATCCAAACACCGTTACGTATATGTAAACGATTAACCGCTGTAGTTCTTTTGAAACGCGTACTTGCTCATATATAGAAGATATATACAGAATTGAACGTACTGATTAAACTTCAGCAATACGTTTATATTATAGATAACCAATGAGTATTAAGTCTAAAGCTTGAAACCAATAAACAACTATTATGCAGGAGGTTATTCAGATGAATGAAGAAAATCATGTAATCCATAAAGATGGCCAAGTATCAACTGACAAGGTGGACAATGCAATTGAGAAGATTGCGCCGGAAGAAAGAGAACAGATTTTACAGAACTTTGATGCATTCAAAGAATACCTGGGTAAGCGAATTGCCATGGGAGAATCGATTGGACTAAGTGAGGAGCAGATGGCCAAAATTGCGGAGAAAGTAGCGGATTATCTGGCAGCTCGGGAGGAACCCCGTAATCGTGAAGAAAAACTGCTTCAGGAGCTGTGGAATGTCGGCAAGGAAGATGAACGCCACATGTTGGCTCATATGCTCGTTCGTTTGGCACAAAGCTCCACACCCAGTCATTAAGATTAGTATCTATGCGTAAGCATAAGAAATACTTTGAGCAGGTCTTCAAACCTGCCAAAAACCTGCCAAAAACTGGAGCGTAACTCTGAACGTGTCTGGAGCAGGGCAGACAGCGTGAGCGCTAACGAACCTGTGACGTCTTATTCAGGGGTTTGAAAGTCCCGCAGCAATCTAAGGAATCTGACACACGCTATATTGGTATAAACAGCCGTTTCTAGCGTATTTTCAGGGAATATTGGCAAATAACGTGTCTCATGTTCCTTACAAAATAAAAGGAGCACCAGAAGGCCAAATAAGACGTCCTCGGTTCCTTAGTTGTATGGATCAACCGTCAGGACTAGCAGCTTGGGCTTCAAGATGTTTTGGACACAGACATCCTTCAACGTATCACTTGCCTGAGTTTAAAAGACGCACCCTAGTAAATAACCTCTGAATGGCGATGCCTTCAGGGGTTATTGCCGTTTACGGAGACTACAGACAGGAGTGATGACGCACATTGTAACTATTTTTAATCTGGCTGATACTTTTATAATCCCTGTTCCAAGTATGATAAGAAAAGAAAGAACGTTGGAATCGATAGTTCACATGAGCGTTTGAGAAGCAAGACTTCCGGTTAAGGAATAGTAACGTTCATATTAAGGAGAGATGTTACCTATGAAGAACGCGACAAAACAATGGAAACTAGGAATGATCGGTGCAGTTGTTGCTTTACTTGGCATGATTGTGCTGACTACATATTTACTTACCCCTGCGAATGCTCAAGGTAGTACGGACGCTCAACAAACTTCTGCGAAAGAAGCTCAAGTTGCAAACTCCGAGATGTTTACAGCCTATGTTGAAGGTATGCATATAGAAGACGGCAAATTGTTTATGACAGTGGACAAGATTGGCTGGTATCAGGGTGAAGAAGCCGATGCGATTTTTGCACAGCGCAATCCGGAAGCTGGTATAGATGGTGCTCCAGATGGTTACTATATCGTCAATGACAGCAAAGAGCAGGAGCAGGTTGAGGTTAGTGCCAATGCTGAAGTGTTGATGCAGTTGTATGATCGGGATGGTACGATGCAGGGCGCAGACATTCAGTGGAATGAACCTGTGACATTATCCAAGTTCGAATCGTTGTATGAGAATACCCGTATTCTTGATCTGTCCGTATTCCCGTATCATCTGACGGTGCAGGACGGAAAAGTTACTAAAATTGTGCAACAATACATCCCATAAATTAAGATGAAATTCATCATCAAGCATTCCTCCTGTTCATTGGAACGGTGAGGGATGCTTTTTGGTTATGACAAATTCATGAAAGCGATTGTAATTAATGGTAGGTACATGTATCATTATTGGAATGGCGTTTTTACATAGTTCAGGAGGAGCCTCATGCTTAAAGACATGATTGCATTAACTAAGCCCGGACTACTAAGGTTAAATGTGTTTGCGGTGGCGGTAGGATTCTGGGTAGCTTCAAAATGGGATATCAACTGGTTATCTCTGCTCATGGTCGTGATTGGATCAACCTTGGTTATTGCTTCAGCTTGTGTAATCAACAATTATTGGGATCGTGAATTGGACCAAAAGATGGAGCGCACCAAAAAAAGGATGGATTACATTAACCATCTGAAGCCAGGGTTTGTACTTGGCTATGGCATTATCCTTGGTGTTGTGGGACTAGCAGTACTGTATCTCCTAGTGAATCCGTTATCAGGCTGGATGGCACTGCTTGGATGGTTCGCTTACATCGTGATTTACACGATGTGGTTGAAACGCAGTTCAACGTGGAGCACGTCGCTCGGTGGAATTGCAGGAGCGATGCCGCCTGTCATCGGTTATACGGCTGTAACCAATGAGATTGATGCAGGTGCCTGGTTGCTGTTTGCACTATTATTCTTGTGGCAACCACCACACTTCTGGTCATTGGGTATTCGCCGGGTAGAGGAGTATCGTGCTGCGGGCTTCCCGTTGTTGCCAGTAGTTAAAGGGGTGAAACGCACCAAGTTTCAGATGATTCCTTATGTTTTTCTGCTGCTTCCTGCTGTATTTCTGTTGTATTATTACGACTACGTAGGTCTGGTATTTCTGATTGTATCTCTGGTCGGTGGACTGATCTGGTTCGTGCATACACTTAGCGGACTGAAGACACAGGATGATGAGAAGTGGGCAAAAGTGAACTTTCTGATCTCGGTGAACTATCTCATGATAGTATTTATTGTCATGGTAGCGAATACGGTATATAAATTGAACTAAACATTTACACAAAACGGAGAGGACAGAAAGAACCTGAAGAAGCGAAAGCGTTCGCCTAAAAGCTTTCTGAAAGAAAGCTGCATCGAAAGCATACGCTTATCCCCGGATTTTCACCTTTGTTAAAATGATTGGAAAAATCCGGGGATAACAGCGATCGGAAGGTTGTTCTGTCATCGAAGTGTCCAGTGGAAATATGCTTTAGTCCATTTTTTATAACAGGCTGCATCGAATGAAAAAGCACACTATGGAATAGCGTTTGGGCAACCTTGAGTTGTTACAACATATTCTCTGGTGTGCTTTTTTGGTATAATAAAACAAATGAATCATATATGTGGGAATTATAATGTAAGATGGGAAGTGACAGCATGAGTAATTTGGAACAGGCCGTACGATGGAGACAAGAAGGCAAGGTGCAGGAAGCGATTGAACTTTTGCAAGAGATTACAGTCCAGGAACCCGAGAATGCCAATGTCTGGTATCAGCTGGCTTGGGCGCATGATTCGCTTGGATTGGAGCGGGAAGCTGTACCGCATTATGAGAAGGCACTGAGTCTTGGACTTTCTGGCGAGAACAGAGCAGGTGCAATACTCGGACTAGGCAGTACATATCGAACGCTTGGACAGTATGAGCAGGCAACGGCTTGGTTTCAAACGGGCATGAAAGAATTCCCGGCGTACCGGGAATTTGAAGTTTTCTATGCCATGGTGCTCTATAATCTGGGTGAACATGCAGAAGCGATGCAAAGACTGCTCGTGCAACTTGCGGACACTTCAAGTGACAAGAGAATCAATGACTATAACAGAGCAATCCGTTACTACGCAGATCAGCTCGATCGGGTGTGGGAATAGATCGAATACACAGAAAAGGGAGAGATGGATGAATGAACTCCAATCAAGATCTGAAACAGGTAAATGAAAGATTGGATCAAATTGAGCAGAAGCTGGATAGCCTGGGACATAACCAGCAGAACAAACGCTCACCTGGCATGCGCTTCCTGATTGGTTTTGGCATCACGATTGCTGTTATATTTGTACTGTTGCTGACCCTCGCAGTTATCCAATTTGTGAGTAACGGATAGGAGAAATCGATCATAACGACACAGGTAGTGAATTCTCCCAAGTTACATAGCCGGGGCAAGCCACTGTTGCACCTCTTCAATGAAACGCCGCGTAGCTGGCGATAGATTGCCCAAAGATGGGCAGGCCATGCCAATCGTACGATAAGGATCTCCAGTGAGTGGTACGAGCGCGAGCGCATCGGTATGATTTTGAAGAACCATTTCCGGAAGCAGGCTGATGCCGAGGCCATTACGGACCATCGCCATGATGGCTTGATCCTCGGCGACTTCATAGACGACATTGAGCTTGGCCGCATGCTGCCGGATCAGTCGTTCTATCTCGTTATCTCCGCCCCACTTGGGCAGAATAAAGGGTTGCTCCAGCAGAATATCAAACGAAACAGATTCCTCTGAGGCAAGAGGATGATCCAGAGGCAGGATGCACATCATCCTGTCTTTTTGCAATGGGATGGTCTCAAAAGGCGATGAATCGCCGAGGGACAGAAATCCGAGATCGATGGCGCCTCCAGCCAGCCAACCCTCAATCTCAGCATAATCGCCTTCCCACAGCTTAATCTCAATTCCGGGGTAACGCAGGCGAAATTGTTTCAGGATACCAGGCAGCCACTGTGTAGAGACACTAGCAAATGTACCAATACGCACAGTACCAATCTCGGCACCGCGAATGAGGGAAATTTCCTGGTTCATCAGTTCCGTCCAGCGCAGGATCTCACGTGTGTATCCCAGAATGCGTTCGCCTTCAGCGGTAACCCGTACACCGGAGCGGCCGCGATGGAGCAGTGAAAAACCACATTCTGTCTCCAGACTGGCGATGGCATGGCTGACGGCGGATTGGGTGATGTTTAATGCTTCTGCTGCTTTGGTAAGACTGCCATATTCGACAACGGTATTCAAAATTTCGTATTTGATCAATGACATGGATGGTTCCGTTCCTTCCCTCATTTGATATATGAGTTTATTTCATATAATCCATTATAAATATTCATTTTTATAATGCAAAGAGATCGTTTATACTTGCCAAGGCGAGTTAGTTTGACGCACGATCACACAGACCAGAATACATAGAATGAAGGTTGAAGCAAGATGAATGGTGTACAGGTTAATCAAGGTCAGGCAACAAGAAGAGCGGACATACAGATGCTGCTCGCAACGGTTATATGGGGATCATCCTATCTGTTTATGAAATCGGGTCTGGAGTCCATGCAAGAATTGAATCTGGTCGCATTTCGTTTTGGAATTGCCTTTATTGCGGCAGGACTTCTTTTTCATCAGCGGTTGTTTAAGATGGATCGCAGAACACTTGTGGCAGGCGCTATTATGGGGACAGCTTTATTCGCTGCATTTGTATTCATCACCTATGGTGTGCAACGAACAACGACATCCCAAGCGGGATTCCTGATAAGTTTGGCCGTTATTTTTGTACCGATCCTGACGACGATCCAGCATCGTCGTATGCCGGATAAACGATTGACGCTCAGTATCCTGGTTGCCGTTACCGGGCTTGGCTTGCTGACGCTTCAGCATCAGCTTAGTCTGCACACAGGAGATATTCTCTGCATACTAGCAGCACTTGTGTATGCCATCTATATAATGATTGCTGGCAAGTTCACACCGAAGCATGATCCACTAACATTAGGGACAGTTCAATTGGGTGTGGCGGCGATGTGGGGAATTGCAGCTACATTTATGCTGGAAACGCCACGTATGCCCGATACGGCTGAATCCTGGGCAGCCATTCTTGGCTTAGGTGTTTTGTGTAGCGGCTTGGGGTATATTCTGCAGACACTCGCGCAGCGTCATGCCTCTCCCACAAGAACAAGTCTGATTTTTTCACTCGAACCACTGTTTGCAGCGGCCTTTGCATTTACCTTTCAAGGGGAGTCGCTAACGTTGCAAGGGTATGCAGGAGCAGCTTTGATGTTGGTGGGTGTTCTGATTACAGAGATCAAACTTCCACAGCCTATCTTCTGGCGCAGAAAACGTCCGGTTTTACAGTCGGAACTTGGCGATCAGGGAGCACCGGGCTTATAAGTAAGGGATAAAGGTCCTTTCGTCATCTTCTATGGAAGGTGAGGGGAGGGTCTTTTTTGGTTATGTCGCACACCTTATGAAACAGATAAACAACTACCTAACAAAAGAAGAATAACATAACCTTGTTTTGTTGATTTTTGTTTTTTATGCTACACTGAATGGAAAATTAGGAAAAACGGGTGAGTAGGATGGCCAAAAGAGTAACGATGCAGCAAATTGCGGATGCTGCGGGGGTGTCCAAATTCGCAGTCTCCCGTGCGCTGACGGGCAAGCCTGGTGTGAGTGAGCATACACGCGAGATGATTGTCAGAACAGCGGGGCAGCTCGGGTATTTCAGAACTGAGCCTAAGCGTTATCCGGGGGAGACACAGATATCAACGGAGATGAAGCCAGAAGCGGAGCGACAAGGCACCATATTGATTTTGTTTCCCAACATTCGTTCTCAGAATCGATCTTCCTTATACTGGGGGCCTGTATTTGATGGCATTTCTGAAAGGCTGAATAAGAAGGGGATGGATATTTTAACGCTGACAGAACCCTCTTCAGATCGGATGTTCTCGGTCCTTAATCCCGACGCAATCAGCGGAGTCATTACCGTGGGCACCATCTCGACATCGGTATTGCTGGAGATTTACAGGCTGCGTATTCCGCTTGTCATGGTGGATCATGAAGACCCTGCCATATCCGCAGACTCGGTTTTTACGGATAATATGAAATGTATGAAAGAACTGGTTCTGATGCTCGTTGGTAAAGGGTATAGAAGGTTCCAGTTTGCCGGGCAACTGCCTGATGCGGCAAGTTTTAGAGAACGCTGGCTTGGATATCGTACGGTGCTGGAAGAGAAACAGTTGGAGGGGGAACAGCAAGAAGGCTTGCTGGGGGCAGAGTATGATAAGATCCGGAGATCCGTTGCTGAAATGGAGCTGGAGGATATCCCTGAAGTTATCGTGTGTGCAAATGACCATACAGCTGTTATTGTCATTCAGGCACTCCAAAGTCGAGGCATTCAGGTGCCCGAACGCTGTGCCATAACCGGATTTGACAATACGCAGACGGATGAACCCATTCTTGCTTCGGTACATATTAACAAAGAGAATCTGGGAACAAGAGCAGTAGATCAGCTGTTGTGGCGGATCAAACACCTGGATGAACCATATGAACGCAAGCTGATCTATTCGGAATTAATTATTCGTGATGAATATAACGCCAGTATACAGTAATGGGATATGAACTTATGGGCTCATTCTAACAATGAACATACGGGTAAATGAAATCAGGTGAAAGACATGGAGAGGTTAGAGCTTCATGTCTTTTTGTTATGCAGAGATTGTTTAACAAATTAAATTACAAAACAGATTGACTATAAGAAGCATATCGTGTTAATTTTGTTTTGTAAGTTATTTGTTTTTATGATAACAAAACCTAACAAAATAATATTTACCAACTCTAACAACAATGGAGGCTGTCATGAGCACAATACAATCACATGTTTTTCAGAATTGGACGTTCAAGGCTTGCGAAGATCAAGAGTGGATGCCGGCTCAGGTGCCCGGCTGTGTGCATACAGATTTGCTGAAGCTGGGCAAGATTCCAGATCCTTTTTATGGAACAAACGAGAAGGAAGTACAATGGATTGATAAGATAGATTGGGAATATCAGACGGAATTTGACGTTGCCGATACGTTGTTCTCGCAGGAACATCTGGAACTGGTGTTTGACGGTCTGGATACATATGCGGATGTGTATGTGAATGATGTGCATGTGTTATCAGCAGATAATATGTTCCGAGTATGGAAGGCAGATGTAAAGTCTGTATTGAAGGGAGACGGCAACATTCTCCGAATACGTTTTCGGTCACCAATTCAGGAAGATCTGCCTAAGTTGGAGAAGCTGGGATATGCATTACCGGCATCCAATGATCAGTCCGATGTTGGCGGACTTGGCGACAAGAGAGTAAGTATTTTTGCACGTAAAGCCCCGTATCACTATGGTTGGGACTGGGGTCCGCGTTTTGTAACCAGTGGGATCTGGCGTGAAGCACGTCTTGAAGGTTGGACACAGGTACGAATCAATGATGTGTATATCCAGCAAAATGAAGTAAGCGCTACCTTAGCTTCATTAACTGCTGTTGTGGAAGTCGAGACATCCCAAGCGGTAGATACGATTATTCGTATCGGCGCAGATGGACAGAGATGGGAAAGATCCGTATCGCTACAACCCGGAACTCAGACTGTGGAGATTCCAGTCTCCATTGATGAACCGAAACTGTGGTGGAGCCGTGGGCTTGGTGATCCGCATATGTACACCTTCCTTACCGAAGTGCTTCAAGGTGAGCGAGCTGTGGCTGAATCTACAGTGAAGACTGGGCTTCGTTCCATTCGCTTGGTACGTGACAAAGATGAAGCAGGAGCATCCTTTTATTTTGAATTAAATGGTGTTGCGGTCTTTGCCAAAGGGGCCAACCACATTCCAAATGATAGCTTCATCACTGAAATTACTCATGAACGTTATCGTCATGAGATCGTATCCGCAGCCGAGTCCAATATGAATATGCTGCGCGTGTGGGGTGGCGGAATCTATGAGCAGGATGTGTTCTACGAACTATGTGATGAATATGGAATCCTGGTATGGCAAGACTTCATGTTTGCTTGCAGCATGTATCCAGGAGATGAAGCGTTCCTGAACAGTGTGAGACATGAGGCGATTGATAATGTGAAACGTCTGCGCAACCATCCAAGTATTGCACTCTGGTGTGGGAACAACGAGATTGATTCGGCTTGGGCTCACTATGTTGAGAATGGTGGCTGGGGTTGGAAAAAGGAATTTACTGCCGAGCAGCGTGAGAGTATCTGGGCCGATTACGAAGCTATCTTCCATGATCTGCTGCCAGAAGTCGTTGAAGCGTATGCTCCAGGTGTGGATTACTGGCCTTCCTCACCACTGGTATCATTGACAGGGGATGAGACGCAGCATGCGCACCCATCCACAGCTGAAGGGGATATCCACTACTGGGGCGTGTGGCACAATGTAGAACCATTCGAGAACTACAACGTGCATGTGGGTCGTTTCATGAGTGAATACGGATTCCAGTCTTTCCCGGAGTACAAGTCAGTACGCACTTACGCAGAAGAAGAGGATCTGGCTCTGGAGTCGGAAGTCATGCTGGCTCATCAAAAGAATGGCGCAGGTAATCGTCTGATCAAACAGTACATGGATATGTACATGCATGAATCGAAGGACTTCCCATCGTTCCTATATATGAGCCAGGTGCTCCAGGCGGAAGCGATGAAGACAGCCATTGAAGCGCACCGTCGCCGCAAACCATTCTGCATGGGCACACTTTACTGGCAAATGAATGATTGCTGGCCGGTGGCTTCATGGGCAGGTATGGACTACCTTGGTCGTTGGAAAGCATTGCAATATTATGCGAAACGCAGCTTCAGCGATGTATTGGTATCCGTAGATGGAACAAAAGAAGATACAACAGATATATATATCATCTCGGATCATTTACAACCTGTAAAAGGGCAGTTACAGATTCGTTTGCTTGGGTTCGATGGAACGGTGCATCGTGATGAAACACATGACGTGACCTTGGCACCTAATACAGGTGATCGAGTGTTGTCATTACGTAACACGGAATGGCTTGAAGGTCATGATACAGCTAACACGCTGCTGCGCCTGGATCTGAAACAGGAAGGTGCGGCGAATATCGTCCAGGAACACTATTTTGTACCGTCCAAAGACCTTGCTCTGCAGCCTGCAACCATCAATGTAAGCGGGGGAGCGGATGAGAACGGCGTTCATCTGATACTGGAAAGTGATGTGCTTGCTAAACAGGTATGGCTATCTTCGGATGTGGAGGGTGTCTTCTCAGATAACTTCTTCGACTTGATTCCTGGCATTCCGGTGAAAGTGCAGTTCACTTCCAGAGAGGGATTGCAGTCTAATGATGTGATATCAAATCCGGGACCGATCGAGGTTCGATCCATGATTGATTTTATTCGTTTGACCTAGAAGAAACGGTTGGAGTCTCTCGTAAGAGAGATTTCAACCGTTTTTTTATTGAAACCTGACCTCATTTATATATCGTAATGGTTTCGTAATACTTCGCTTAGAGAATCGTAAGCTGTCTTGCTTATTGTAATCTATGTAAGTAATAAACGAATGGAGAGTGATAAGAATGATGAAAACAAATAAGAGCAAAAAAGCGATGGTAGCAGCGGTATTGATGATGTCTATGGCCTTTTCTGGATTGGCAAGTGCTGCAGATATGAAAACGATTAAAAAGGATGGCATGGAGCTTGTTCAATTGAGACAGGCGGCGAAAATGTATGATTACAGCATTATGTGGGACAGCAAGGACAGATCTGTAACTTTGATGTATATGGGCAAAATGGACGACATGAAGATGAAAGATGACAAAATGATGGAAGACGACATGAAGATGGAAGAAACGATGATGCCTGCGGGGAAAACGATTAAATTGTGGATTGGATCGAAAAAAATTATGGTAGACGGTATGCCAGTTAACTTGAAATCGATGCCTGTCATCCATGATGGGAATTCGTATGCGGCTGAGTCTGTAATTAAACAATACATGATGCCAGCCATGGGAATGAAGTAATTTAAGATCTAAGCATCGCCATCACCATATGATATGATTGGCTCAAATGTATTTTCTGGAATATGGGGTGGGTTCGTTTGAATGAATGTGTACTGGTTGCTGATGATGATACAAATATTACGGACGTTTGTCGCAGGTATCTGGAACGGGAAGGTTATCTTGTCGTGACGGCCAAGGACGGTTTGGAGGCTATTGAGCTGTGGCACAGCCAAACGCCAAGCTTGATTGTGCTCGACCTGAT
Source organism: Paenibacillus sp. PAMC 26794 (assembly GCF_000316035.1). Lineage (GTDB taxonomy): Bacteria > Bacillota > Bacilli > Paenibacillales > Paenibacillaceae > Paenibacillus. The sequence continues at coordinate 67,931 of NZ_ANHX01000021.1, read as the reverse complement.
GATGCCACATAAGAATGGTTGGGAAGTTTGCAACGAGATTCGGCAAACTGAGGATGTGCCCATTGTAATGCTGACGGCCCGGGGTGAGGAACAGGATCGTCTGATGGGACTGACGATGGGGGCGGATGATTATCTGACCAAACCATTCAGTCCGAGAGAACTTGTTTTGCGTGTGAAGGCAATCCTGCGGAGAATGCGAATTGCGCAGGCATCACCTGTTACAACATCTGAATATACGATCAATTATGAAGGGCTTACCATTGATTTTACCAAGCGTGAAGTGCACATCAGCGGGCAGGCCATTGAATTGACCGTTACAGAGTTTGAGATGTTGTATTTGCTGGCAAGTCACCCGGGTCAGGTGTTCTCCCGTAACCAGATGTTAAGCAAGATTTGGGATTTTAGCTATGAGGGAGATACAACAACGGTGACTGTACATGTTCGGAGACTACGAGAGAAGATCGAACAGAATCCTTCTGACCCAAAATATATTAAAACAGTTTGGGGTATAGGCTACAAGTTTGCGGGTGGCAGTTCATGAAACTTCGCACATACTTGGTGTTGTCCAGTCTCACAGGCATTGGCGTATTATTAATTTGTTTGTTCATCAGTTATTCCAAAATGCTGCTTACGATCGAACAATTGTATTGGTTATCAGCTATAACGGCAGGGGTAGGCTTACTTTCGTTTATTCTTCAATATTTGCTGACTAAGCCATTAGAGAAATCAATTGCGCGAATTACACAGCAGACGATACGAATTGCCGAAGGGGATTTCCATACGGAAGTCCCTCTCATCGGTACGCAGGAATTTAAGCTCCTGGCACAGCAATTTAATGAAATGAGTTCCAAGCTGAAGGAAAGCTTTGATCATCTGCATCACTCAGAAACCGCCAGACGAGAGTTGATCGCCAATGTATCCCATGATTTACGGACTCCCTTAGCATCCATTCAGTCATTCGTCGAAGCGTTGGAGGATGATGTCATTAAGGATAAAGAAACCTTTCAACGTTACCTGAACACGATACGACTTGAAACGAAGCGTTTGGGAGGGCTTATTCAAGATTTGTTCGAATTATCCAGCCTGGAAGCGCAAGGGGAGGTATTTGACCCTCAGCCTTGTCACGTCGATGAGTTGCTGCTCAGTACGTTGGAGAGTTTTTCGTTTCATCTCGCCGAGAAAACGCTGAACGTTGAAATCGATTTGCCCGATAAATTACCAGCCGCGGTCATGATGCCTGCACAAATGAAGCGGGTCCTTTCCAATTTGCTGCAAAATGCCATTCAATACTCTCCTATTGAAGGAAAAATCATTCTGGCTGCCGAAGAAAAGGGGCCGTTTATACGAATTTCAGTTACGGATGAAGGGGAAGGCATTGAAGCGGAGGAAACTTCGCGTATATTTGAACGTTTTTATCGAATTGACAAATCACGTAGCAAGAGCAATGGGGGGGCCGGGCTTGGCCTTGCCATCGCTCAATCGATTGTGGAACTCCATGGTGGCGAGATCGGGGTTCAGAGTACAAAAGGAGAAGGAAGCTGCTTCTGGTTCACGCTTCCGATCTACGTCAGTCGTTAACCTTGGTTAATCAAACGCAGTATTTATTCAGGTGGTGAATGACTTGACCAGTGATTTAGTATTCCTTTTCGGTGTTTTTGGTGCAGGATTGTTATCGTTTTTTGCGCCATGTATTCTGCCGCTGATCCCGGTATATGTGTCTTATCTGTCCGGAAGCATGGTCAACGGTACGAATCAGCAGCAACCTGACACCAATTCGGTTCGGTTGCGGTCCACACTTGTTTTGCGGACTTTTTTATTTGTTCTTGGGCTGTCCCTGGTATTTGTATTACTTGGTTTCGGTTCCGGCATCATTGGTAATATGATCTCAAGTCCTGTGTTTATTGCCATCTGCGGAGCCATCGTGGTGCTTTTTGGGATTTATCAAACCGGGTTGATCCGACTATCCTGGCTGGAACGGGAGAGAAAGCTGTCAAGCGATCAAGCCAAACGGGGAGGGTATGTTGGAGCGTTCCTGTTGGGTCTGACGTTTAGTTTCGGCTGGACGCCTTGTATCGGGCCTGTGCTGGCGGCCATTCTTGGTATCGCCGCAGGAGAAGGTTCTCCACTGTATGGCGGGTTTCTCATGTTCCTGTATACCCTTGGGTTAGCTATTCCTTTCCTGATTCTGTCCGTTTTTTCGGAATATGTTATGAAGCGTATACGTCGTTTATACAGGTACATGGGCGTCATCAAAATAACTTCCGGCTGTATTCTTATTGTCATGGGACTATTGTTAATGACAGACCGACTAAACAGCTTGGTGACCTGGTTTCAATAATCATTGGAGGAATTTGGTATGAAGACGGCACGGAAATGGATGGTATCTGTAATCGTATTCACTGGAGTACTGTTGATCTTGAGCGCATGTGGATCACAGCAAACTGAATCAAAACAAACGGGGTCAACATCAACCCCGGCATCAACATCCGATATGAGTTCGTCAACCATGATGAACAAGGGCGAGACGGCTCCGGAATTTTCATTGCGTGATCTGAAAGGAAATACAGTTGGACTTTCTGATGTTCAAGGCAAGAAAGTGTATGTGAAATACTGGGCTTCCTGGTGTTCCATCTGCCTTGCGGGTTTGGAAGACCTGAACAATCTGGCTGGTCAAAACAATGAATTTCAAGTCATTACGATTGTGACGCCAGACTACAAAGGAGAGAAATCCTCCAAAGCGTTTACTGAATGGTTTGACCAACAGCCATATGATAACATAACTGTTCTTTTGGATGAGAAAGGTGTATGGGCCAAGGAATTTGGCGTAAGAGCATATCCTAGTTCCTTTTATATTGGCTCTGATGGTATTTTAACGAAATCGCAGCCAGGGCATGCATCCAATGAACAGATCATGGAATCATTACAAGAGATTTTGTGAGAAGGGAGGAAGTGTCATGAAGAGTACGCTGCTCGGCTTGTGCCTCCTTGTTATAGCGATAGTCGTGTCTGCTTGTGGAAACAGGGCTGAGAGCCATTCAGCTTCATCTTCGATATCCACTCAACCTGTCAAGGCATCGAGTGTCTCCGAGGAAAACCTGAGTAACCTGTACTTGGCAGGAGGCTGTTTCTGGGGTGTGGAGGCATATATGGCTCGTATTCCGGGGGTTCAGGATGTGACTTCCGGTTATGCCAACGGTGAAGGAGAGAATCCAACCTATGAGGATGTTATTCGCGGAGATCAGGGGTTTGCGGAGACTGTTCATGTAAAATATGATCCGCAGCAAGTATCTTTGCAGAAATTGCTTGAATCTTATTTTCGAGTTATTGATCCTACCAGCTTGAATAAGCAGGGCAATGATCGTGGAATTCAGTATCGGACTGGAATATATTATACGTTGCCTGAAGATGCCAAAATCATCGAGCGAGCTGTAGCGGTAGAGCAAGAAAAATATGACCAACCCATTGTAACGGAAGTGATGCCTCTGCAGAATTATTATTTGGCGGAGGAGTACCATCAGGATTATTTGGAAAAAAATCCGAATGGATATTGTCACATTGATATGACTGTCCTGGATGACCTGGAGATTGGAATTGATCCGGCTCAATATCCACGTCCAACAGATGAACAATTAAAGGAACGATTAACAGACGAACAGTATGCGGTCACGGTAAACAATGATACGGAGCATGCGTTCAGTAACGAATACTGGGACAATGAGGAGCCCGGTCTGTATGTGGATATTGCAACGGGAGAGCCGTTATTCACCAGTCGAGATAAGTATGATTCCGGTTGCGGGTGGCCGAGCTTTACAAAACCGATTGTACCTGAGGTTGTTACCTATACAACGGATACGAGCTTTGGTATGGATCGCACGGAGGTACGAAGCCGGGCAGGTGACATCCACCTCGGTCATGTGTTCGATGATGGTCCCGAAGATCGCGGCGGCAAACGTTACTGTATTAACAGTTCATCGATCCGGTTTATTCCGTTAGACAAGATGGAGGAAGAACGATACGGATATTTATTGTCTGACTTTATCAAAAGGCAATAAGGCCATAATTTTAGAACGGTTGAGATCTCTCTATGAGGGATTTCGACCGTTTTTTATTTTGCGGCATCTAACAAAAACGGAGGTAGGCTTCAAAGATGGTTCCATCATTGTTATAATTGATAATCATTATCAATTATGGGTAGGCTTTTAGTCACAATGCCAAGGTATTGTGTGTGTTTGATCGCTTAGGAGAGGGAGTTCATATGGGAATTCAGAATGACATCAAGCTGTGGGATCAGGTACAGGTTCGCGTGCTTGATGTGCGTCTTATATCATTCGCAACACACGAGTTCATACGCAATTATGTGTTACCGACCAGTGCATTTGTGTATGTTCAAGGCAGGGGTCAGGTCTGGCTGGATGAAGAGGTATGGACTACAAGCCAGTTCTTGCTGCTGCATGGGGGAAAAGGAAGACGTCTGACACTCTGATTTTGATGAGGAGATTGCCAAAATCAAGCAGGAGGTGCAGAGTGTTGTTCCAGCTGACGCTACATTCTCCGTTATGCAGGAATATGATCGCCAAGTCTTCATTTTTGGCAATCAGTCGGGCCGGGGAGGGCGTAACATCTACGAATTGCTTGGTTTGCAAGCACCAAAGAACATTCCATCCGAGTTGATGCAGGGCGCCTATTATGAATTCTCTATAGAACTGCTCTCCAAATATGCCGGAGATTACATTGTGCTGACCAGCAAGTCTCAGTTGAAAGACCTTCAGGCAGAGCCGATCTGGGGTTCATTACCTGCTATCAAAAATGGAAATGTGTACATATGGACGGAAGAACAATCCTGGTTCCGTGACCCTATCGCCTTGTTGAAACAGACACAGGATCTGGCTGAATGGATTATTGGACTTAATACACCGTCTAAATAAGGAACTTCAAAAAACCGTGCCGCCCAGTTTGCTGAGCAGCACGGTTTTCATATTCGTATGTAGGACTGAACAGTAGAGGGAATTAGCTGCCTGTACGAGATGAAATAGCAGTGTGATTACCATATAAGAGTTTATTCGCTCTTTTGTTCGTTCTGAATTTCTTGCAGATCCTCCAGTTGCAGTGTGAGGTCATTCTCGGGGTTTGCACTCACAATGACTTCTGACGGTGATTGTTGCTGACCTGGCTGATTCGACTTGGCGGCAGATTTGATCACGTAGAGACTTTGAACGGAGTTGAGCAGGCTGGCAGGGGTGTCTTCATACGTTTCCAGGAAGAGTACATAGTCTTTGGTAGGAATCAGCTTGAGGTTGTCATCATTAATAATCTCGGTGTTGCCTAGTTGTCCGCCAAGTTGCTTCACTTCAAGTTTTTCCCCGGCAGTGTAACTGCCTTTATAGGATTCAGCGACCTGAATCGTGTGGATCGTATAGATTTTGTCAAAAGAAGATGGCTCTCCGCCCGGATCGGACGCGGGGGTTAACTCGTTCTCATTAGCAGCATCAGTAACTTGTGCGATATCGTTTAAAGCTTCCACACGAGTCTCAACAACACTGCCTTTCACAATGGTATTTGCTCTCTCGGACAGGTCGCCAATGCTGGCATAACTCGGGTAATCTTCAGAAGCAATAATGGTCATAGGTGCATCGGATGGGGACGCGGTAGGTGTAACAGAAGAACATCCAACTGCAGATAGAATGAAAATGGAAGAGAGAAGCAGCGTTAATACTCGATTTTTGTTCATGGACAGGGATCCTCCTTGGATTTTGGGATGAGTTCGTAACGGATTAGTACTTGGATTTTACGTTATTGATATCAAAAGTTTGGGGTTGGGTCATGGAATTACGGTTGCGGGAGTAAGACATAATGGAAGGACTACTTGTTGTCGGGTTGTCACCGAGCCATATGGAGTGTCCGAGTTCGTGGACAAATACGCTTTGAATGAAGTTGGATAAGTTGTTTGCGTCAGGTGTGATCGTGGATGTATTGAGTTCAATGCGGAAGCTTACGACTTGACTGCCAGATACGGAGGCGTAGTTGACACCATATGCTGTATTATTGAAGTTTCCTGCGGTGATGGTGTTTGGGGAGTTACTTGTTTTGGTGAATTTAACTTTGGCACCTGCATTGTTCCAGTTGGTAAGGGAAGCGTCCATGGGAGTCTGCCATGCGGAGGCGTAATTATACGTACGAATGGGGATGGTGGTGCTGGCATAACCGTAGGTCAGAAAGGTTGCCGCATAGATGGTACTGCCAAACATCGCAATCGCTGAGAACAACATGATGCTCATCAAAAACTTCCTTTTCATACTTAAAACCTCCAATAAATGTATTTTATTCTCTATTATAGTAACAAGTAATATTGGAGTTGAAATGAGTCCGAGGTCGTTATTTTTGTCGTGAAAAACATGAAATATATCTTGATCAGACCCTAATGGTGTCAAAATAAGTCATTTTCTGTTCGATATGCATGCATAATTTCCCTGAAATAACAAACAATACGTTCAACTTCTCACAGGGAAAGGTAGTGCTTGAGCATGTGCAACCGTTTTTCATTGGCAGCCGATTTGGACGAAGTCAGAGATCATTTCAAGGTTCAGCGAGTGATGTATTATTACAAAAACCGATACAATATCAGCCCAACCCAGCATACGCCGATTATTTTGCATCAGGATGGTGAGCGTGTATTGGATGAGTTCCGGTGGGGGTTCATTCCATTCTGGGGTCGTGATGCGGTTAACGCGAATCTCATGACGGTGCATGAGAATCCTTCCTATTACAAACTGGTAGAGACCAAGCGCTGCGTCATTCCCTGCAATGGATTATATTACTGGCGGCAAGAGGGCAAAAAAAGTTATGCGGTTCGTGTTGTCATGCCGGATCGTGGTCTGTTCGGTATTGCTGGGTTATACGAGGTGTGGAGAGATACACGGAAAGAGCCGCTTCGTACCTGCACGATGCTTATGGCAGGCGCGAACATGGTTACACGCGAGTTTGGCAGTAAAATGCCAGCCATCCTCTCCGAAGAAGAGATCAACACTTGGCTTGACCCGGCTAATACACGGGTGACTCAGTTGTTACCGCTATTGAAATCGTATAACAGTACAGAGATGAATCTGTATCCAGTCACCCCAATGGTCGCTAACGATGAACACGACTGTTACGAATGCGTAGAAGAGATGGATCAGAAGCTGGCTTACGTTCGGAGTTTCTGAAAATCTTTTGAATAGAGTGAAGAAGATGAAGGGGCCGAGAGTCTGGGAGACACTCTGCTCTTTTTTTCCTTTCTGAAAATGAAGAGTTGCAATTGCAGTGAAACGTAACTATAATCATTACAGTAAGCGAACGCATATATTCATATATCTATTAAAAGAGATATTTAGTATCAGGAGGGAACCACGAATGAATCCAAAGTTTAACCAGATGTTTGAACAAGTTTCACTGCCGACTGGCATTACACTGAAAAACCGTATCGTGCTTGCTCCTATGACTCATATGTCCTCTAATGCAGATGGTACGATATCCGATGCTGAACTTGCTTATTATGCACGTCGCACCGGTGGTGCTGGCATGTCGATTACGGCTGTAGGGCATGTAACAGAGACTGGCATTGGTTTCCCGGCTCAGTTTGGCGTATATGACGATCGCTTCATTCCTGGTCTGAAAAAACTTGCTGATACGATTAAGCAGCAAGGCTCCGTAGCCGTATTGCAAATTTTCCATGCGGGCCGTCTGACACCAGAACAAGCCGTACCTGCGGGTCAAGTAGTTGCTCCTAGTGCAGTTGCGAGTGAGCGTCCTGGATCTCCTGAACCAAGAGAGTTGACGGATGCGGAGATTACTTCCATTATTAAAGACTTTGGTGAAGCGACACGTCGTGCAATTGAAGCCGGATTTGATGGTGTTGAGATTCACGGTGCCAACGGTTACCTGATCCAGCAATTCTTCTCCCCGCATTCCAACCAACGTGAAGATCGCTGGGGCGGAAGTGCCGAGAAACGTCTGACATTCCCGCTTGCTGTAGTGGACGAGATTCAGAAGGTCGTTGCCGAACATACGAAACTGCCGTTCATCATTGGTTACCGCTTCTCCCCGGAAGAACCGGAAACACCGGGACTCACAATGGAAGATACGTATCTACTAGTGGATGCATTGAAAGATAAAAATCTGGATTACCTTCATGTCTCTGTGAACGAATTCTGGTCCAAGCCAAGACGTGGCGAAGCAGATACGCGTTCGAGAATGGAATTCATTCTGGATCGTGTGAACGGTAAACTGCCTGTGATCGGTGTAGGTTCGATTCATACGGCAGATCAGGCCGCTGAGGCGCTCCAAACGGGAGTACCTTTGCTTGCCATTGGACGTGAGTTGATTATTGACCCGGATTGGGTTGAGAAAATCGAGAGCGGACGGGAAGAAGACATCGGAACGATTTTGACCAAATCGGATAAGGAACGCTTGGTTATTCCTGACGGATTGTGGAATGCAATTATCCACACACCGGGTTGGTTCCCTATGGCAGAAGATAAATAAGATACACTTCAGGACTGGAATGGAGGGGGCGAAAGCTCCCTCTTTTTGCACATGGACCAAATTCTCCTTGTGATCGCTCTGTGGTATGATGGATGAACAGGATCAACTGGATAATCAACGGTTTGGAGTGAAGGAATATGCTCGTAGCTGAACGGTATGAGAAAATAGTGGAATGGGTGGATACGCAAGGCAGTATGCGTGTGACCGAACTTAGTGAGCGCTGCGGGGTGACGGAGGAGACGATTCGTCGTGATCTGGACAAGCTCGAACAGGCGGGCAGACTCAGACGGTCCCATGGCGGGGCGGTCAGCGTAAAATACAAGGATGAGTTACAGTCGGAGATTCCGTATCCGGAACGGGCTGTAGCCCATGCAGAAGAGAAGCGCAGAATTGCAAGCGAAGCGGTGAAAATGGTGGAATCCGGCGACCGGATCGCCCTGGATGCAAGTACAACGGCGTGGTATATGGCGGCAGGATTGCCGAACATTCCACTGACGGTATTAACCAACTCAATTAAAGTCGCCGCAGAGCTGAGTAACAAGGAGCAGATTCGCGTGATTGCTACAGGTGGGCAATTGGCTTCGAAGTCACTGTCTTTTGTAGGACCGCTGGCAGAACGTTCGCTGGATGCTTATCATGTAGACAAAGTGTTTTTGTCTTGCAAAGGGGTACATCTGACCAAAGGCATCAGTGAATCCAATGAATTACAGGCCTTGGTGAAGCAGAAAATGATCCATATTGCGGATGAGGTCATTTTACTTGCAGATTCCAGCAAATTTAACATACAGGCGTTTACCAGAGTTGCTGAGATGAGCAGTGTGGGCAAAGTGATTACAGATCAGGGTGTAGATGAAGAGCGCATTAGTGCATTGATTGAGCAGAATATTACGTGTATACGTGTGTAAATCAGAAAGGAATGAATGTCATGAAACATCCTTTTCATCTGAAAGCGGTATGGAATGGTGGGCGTAACAGTGAGGGAACAATCGATGCGGGTGGGTTAAAAACGATCATATCGATTCCGCAGGAGATGGGCGGACCCGGTACGGGAACTAACCCGGACGAGATGCTGCTGGGTGCAGCCTCCACCTGTTACCTGATCACGCTGGCAGCGATGCTGGAGCGTTCGGATATTACGCCAGATGAATTGACGCTTGAATCGGAAGCTACGGTAGATGTTACGAATAACGTATTTACGTACGAACGGATCGTACATAGACCCCGGATTGTGCTCAGCGCAGATGCCTCTGAGGCGGATCTGACCAAGGCTGAGCGCTTGGCGCATAAGGCTGAATTCTCCTGTATGATCTCCCGAGCGGTGGCAGGTAATGTCCAGATGGAGACACAACCGGTCATTGTTACTACAGGTGCTAACGCGGTGTGATATACTGAAGAATAGACGATTCAAGTTGTCATTTGTGTAAAATAAGGAGTAATTCGGTATGAACACACAGAAGCGTAAGACTAACCGCTGGGTACGTTTAACACGTGCTATGAAGCTGAATTTTCTCAAATTGTTACGTGCTCCCGGAGGTGCCCATAAAGTATCTACCGGATTTGCCATAGGGTTCGGACTGGAACTGATCGTGATCTCGACCGCTTCCCTGATATATCTCGTATTTTATCCGATTGTGCGACTGTCTGGGGGTTCGATGCCAGCAGCGATTGTTGGCAATGTGATCGGGAAACTTACGTTTTTACCTATTATCCTGATGCCACTCGCCAAACAAATTGGCTCATGGATTTTGCCTGCTCACAGTATGGGACAGGGACTGGTACATGAGAGTGCATTCATGGAGCTATTTCGTGGAAACTGGTCGGCCGTGAGTGAATTGTTGCTTGGTGGACTGGATATTCTGGCAGGCATGTCCGTGTTCGGTGTCATTCTGGGTGTGATTTCGTACTTTGTCGTAAAATTCTTTTACGTCAGAGCGCTCAACCGGCGTTACGAACGCCGGCTTGAGAAACGCCGACAAGCGGATATCGCTTCGGTATCACCTCCGGTATTAATCAGGAAGCCATCACAATCATAATGGGCAGTATCAACATGGATGCAGCGGTGGTCCACAGAATACAGCGGGATACAAACTGCGGAGAAGCATTGAACTGTTCAGCCAAAATAACGGCGTTCACTGCGGTCGGCATCGATGCGAGGATCAGCAGCACACTGAACAACGTGCCTTCGACCTGAAGAGCGGTCAGTATCAGCCAGGACAGGATTGGCGCAGCTGCGAGACGGACCACAAGCCCGGTCCAGAAAGCTCGGCGTACATTGGGTAGCCAAGGCACCGTTGCACCTTTTGGTCTGAGCATCTGTGCTCCCAGAATGGCGAGAACAACAGGCGAGTAGCCCGCAGCCAGCATGGAGATGCCTCTATCGAGTGCGTCAGGCAGGCTCAGATTGGACCCACGTAGCGCAATGGCGATGCCAGCAGCATAGATGGATGGCATGCGGAAAACGGACAGAATCGCATCTTTTACCGTGAATTGGGATCTTGCGGCAAAAAAGATACCTACCGTATTAACAATGATCATCTGTCCAATGACGTAGACGGAAGCCTTGTCGAGTCCAAGCTGACCAAAGGCAAGCAGCACAAGCGGGAGCCCGTAATTCACGCAGTTCGTAAACGTGGAGACGAGGGTGAGACCCGCTTTTTCGCTTGCACCCAGACGGAAAACCCGGCTTAACAGCTCGGCGAGTGCCCACAGAGCAATCAGATTAATAATAGAGAACCAGAACGTGCTGGTGACATCCGTCCAGGTAATCTCTGCATGCAGCAATGTATTGAAGATGAGCGCAGGGCTCAAAATATAAAGGGAAAAGGTCGAGAGCGACCGGGTATCCCAATTCTTGAAGCGTTTTAACAGAATACCTCCAATCACGGGAAGTGATATCGGCAGGAATACATGGTATAACGTGAGTAAAAATGAGTGAAGCAATGCAATTCAGTCCCTTCTGGATGAAAAACCTATCTTATCATAGCAGAAGATGCATCTCATATGAATGGATTTCAGTATGATGATGTGTAGTAATCGCCTTGCTTAACTAAGGATTTCCCTGATGGGCAGCGACAGCGGATTGCTATTTTGATATGGCAGATTTATTATAGAAGAGGTGCAACAAGATTACATACACATAGAGGAGGAAACTGTAATGAGTGAATCAAAACGCTTGCTCGTACTTGCCGGCTCTTACGCCGAAGCGGAAAATGAGGGCATTTATGCATATGAATTGAATGAGGATACAGGCAGCTTGTCCAAGCTTGACGGCATCGCTGGTGTGAAAAACCCAACGTTTGTCAACGTGGATGCTGAAGGAAACAAACTGTATGCGATTGGTGAAACAGCGTCAGCTGAAGGCAACAAAATGTCTGAAGCGGTAGCTCTGAGTATTGATCCTTCTACAGGAAAATTAACGTTGCTGAACCGGAATAACTCCATTTCAGCTCCACCATGTCATATCCAGCGTGACCCTTCCGGCAAATACTTGATCCTGTCCAGCTACCACGGTGGTCTGGTAGGACTGCAAGCCTTGACGGATAACGGTGAAGTTGGAGCGCTTTTGGACGAGAAGAAACATAAAGGACAAGGTGCGCATCCTGAACGTCAGGACAAGCCACATGTTCACTCCGCATTCTTCAGCCCAGATGGTAAATACATGATGGTACAGGATCTGGGCGCAGATAACATCGCGATCTATTCTATTGATGCAGACAAAAATGAACTTGTGCTGCACAGTGAAACCAAAACACATCCGGGAGCAGGCCCACGTCACTTGGCGTTCCACCCGAATGGTCAATTCGCTTATGTCATCAATGAAGTGGATTCTTCCATTACTTCGTTCAAATATGATGCAGCAGCGGGCACGTTGACTGAATTGTCTACAGTATCCACACTGCCTGATGGATATGATGGCAAAGAGAATACAACAGCAGAAATCACGGTTTCCAATGATGGACGTTATGTATATGGTTCTAACCGTGGACATGACAGCATCGTTGTATTTGCAGTAGATGCAGACAAAGGTCACCTGACACTGGTTGAGCATGTATCTGCAGAAGGTGAGCATCCGCGTCACTTTGCTCTGACACCTAACGGCAAATTGCTGATCGCAGCTAACCGCGATACGAACAACCTCGTGACATTCACGGTAGATCAGGAGAGCGGACGTCTGAAATACACAGGTCACAGCACAGGTGTTTCCAAGCCGGTATGCGTGAAACCAGTATATCTGTAAAATGATAAAATTCTAAACCAGCCCTGGTTGGATTGAATGATAACGATAAAGACCCTGCCATGTGGCGGGGGCTTTTATATTAAATATCTAATTGGATGATTAGGCTGCTGTTCTGCTGTAAGCGTGTGGATTGGAATAGAGGATTAATTCTATATTTGATTCACCTAACAACGAAAAATTATCAATAGTATCGTGCAAGTAACTACCCCACTTCAAAGTGCGTACTTCCTGAATGGATAGTCAGGGTCTACAATAAGTGAGTAGCCAAAACAAACACTGCATGCATCTGAACAGACCAATTGGTGCAGGCTAAATATCTGATTATTATTTTTACAGGAACGAATCATACTTGAACAACAAAGGAGAAATAAATGATGAAATTGCAATTGGCGCTCGACTTGGTAAATATCCCTGAAGGTATCGCACTGGTTAAAGAGGTTGAGCAATATATTGATATCGTTGAGATTGGTACACCAATCGTTATTAATGAAGGTTTGCACGCGGTAAAAGCGATGAAAGAAGCATTCCCTCATCTGCAAGTTCTTGCAGACATTAAAATTATGGACGCTGGTGGTTATGAAATCATGAAAGCAGCTGAGGCTGGTGCAGATCTGATCACAGTGCTTGGGGCAACCAATGACAGTACGATCAAAGGTGCAGTAGCAGAAGCGAAGAAACAAAACAAACAAGTTCTTGTAGACATGATCAACGTGCCTAACCTGGAACAACGTGCTCGTGAAATTGATGCGCTTGGCGTAGATTACATCTGTGTACACACAGGTTATGACCTACAAGCTGAAGGACAAAGCCCGTTCGAAGATCTGCAAACGCTCAAAGCTGCTGTGAAAAATGCTAAAACGGCTGTCGCTGGTGGAATCAAGCTGGAAACATTGCCAGAAGTAATCAAAGCACAACCGGATCTGGTTATTGTAGGCGGCGGTATCACAGGACAAGCAGACAAAGCGGCAGTTGCAGCTGAAATGCAACGTCTCGTTAAACAAGGGTAAGCAGATGAGCAAAACACAGTACGCAGCTGACATCTTGAAGGAGCTGGAACGTACGTTAAGCCAGATCGACGATGCAGAGATGCAAGCGATGGCTGTGCACATTCTGGCTGCGGAACAGATTTTTGTAGCAGGAGCAGGCCGGTCAGGACTTATGGGGAAGGCTTTTGCCATGAGACTGATGCAGATGGGGCTTCGTGTATATGTGGTGGGCGAGACCGTAACACCTGGGATCAGCTCGAAAGATTTCCTCTTGCTGTGCTCTGGCTCAGGAGAGACAGGCAGTCTGGTGGCCATGGCTCAAAAGGCTAGTCAAGCTGGTGCGCCTGTAGGTCTCATTACGATTAAGCCAGAGTCCACGATTGGGAAATTGGCAACTACGGTAGTGCGTCTCCCGGCTTCAGCCAAAGAGGACACAGCAACTTCCGGAGCGGCAGTAACCATTCAGCCGATGGGCTCGTTGTTCGAACAAGGACTGTTAATCGGCATGGATGCTCTCATCCTTACGATGATGGAAATGAAGGGAATGACCGGAGCGGATATGTTTGGCCGCCACGCGAACCTGGAATAGTGAATAGATGAAAGACCGGAATCCTTTGATTATGAGGGGTTCTGGTCTTTTCTGCGATACATAGTCATTCATCTGTATAGGTTTTATCCGTGATTTACAGTTAAACTTTGCATCCCGACCAGGCTGTAGTAGAATTAATAGATAGCTGTATCGAATGAATGTACTTATTACATCATGCATGGAGCGGAAAGCTTACCTCGTGTGAAGTGTCCCCGTGATATGTGTAATATACGCGATATAAGATTGAAGATGAGGGGGCTCGGAGCCATGGCAGCCGAAGTCAAGGAACGGATTAATCTGAAAGAAATCAACTGTGAGAAGGAATTGACCCTTGCGGTGATCGGGGGCAAATGGAAACTGATTATTTTGTGGCATTTGGGTCTGGAAGGCACCAAACGTTTCAGTGAGCTGAAACGCCTAATCCCTCATATTACCCAGAAGATGCTGACCAACCAGCTACGTGAGCTGGAGGAAGACAAGTTGATTGAGCGCAAGGTGTATGCAGAAGTCCCTCCTCGGGTGGAATATACGTTGACAGATCACGGTCAAAGCCTGATGCCCGTCCTGCACGCGATGTATAACTGGGGTAAAAATTACGGTGAAAATGTAATTTGGAAAAAGCTAAATAAGTAAGTTCTATAATGAACCGCCAGGTAAATGGATTCTTCCATTACCCGGCGGTTTTTTAGTTATTTTCAAACCATGGTCACATGAGAAAAAGTTTATAGGAAACGCAGAGGACAGAAATAGCTTGAAGAAGCGGAGCTAAAAGCTTTCTGAAAGAAAGCTACATCGGAAGCATATACTGGCCTTTATCCTAGATACCCCTTTTATATAGATGGAACTAAACATTCACACGAGAACGTAGAGGACAGAAAGAACCTAAAGAAGCGAAGCGTTCGCCTTTATCACCGGATTTTCACCTTTGAAAAAGGAAATCAAAAAAATCTGGGGATAACAGCGATCTGAAGGTTGTTCTGTCATCGGAGTGGTAAGTGTGAATAATCTTTAGTCCAATCTATACTCCCTTGAACTGGAATATGATACGATGAGAGATATTGGAAATGCAAGGAGGATGACATATACAGATGGAAAAAATACGTACACGTGCTGAGGTAAACCCTGAAACCACTTGGGATCTGAAAGACTTGTTTGTAACCGATGTAGAGTGGGAGCAGGAGCTTCGATCACTTCCTGAGGCTGCTGCCCAGATCGAAACGTTCAAAGGACGTCTGGGCGAAGGCGCTGAGCAATTGCTGGCTTGTCTGGATGCGCGAGAAGCTTTGCAAGAGCGGATCGGCAAGACGGCTTCTTATGCCCGCTTGAAGCAGTCAGAGGACAGCACCAATCCGGTCAATATTGAGAATTCAGCTAAAGCAGGAGATATCCTATCAAATCTGTCGTCGTCCTTGTCTTTTGTCAATTCGGAGATCGTTGATCTGCCGGAGGGAACCGTTGAACGTTACCTTGAAGAGCTTCCGGGATTGGAACCGTATGCGCGCAGTTTGGAGCGTTTGATTCGAGAAAAAGAACATCGGCTCACGCCAGAGACCGAGAAGGTACTTGCCTCACTTGGAAAGGTATTGGATTCGCCATACCGTATCTATCTGCGCGGTAAACTGGCAGATATGACGTTTGACGATGCTCTTGATGGAGAGGACAATAATCGTCCACTGTCCTGGTCATTCTATGAAAATAATTATGAGATGTCGTCCGATACAAAGCTGCGCCGTTCTGCTTATGCTGCATTCAGCTCGACATTAAATGATTACAAAAATACGTTCGCAGAAGGTTATGCAACCGAAGTGAAGAAACAGGTTGTGTTATCCAGGCTACGTGGTTACGACGATGTTACAGATATGCTTCTCAGCCGACAGCAAGTGAGCAAAGAGATGTACAATAATATTCTGGATATTATCCAGCAGGAACTCGCACCTCATATGCGCAGACTGGCGGCGCTCAAGAAACGTGAGTTGGGTCTGGACAAACTGATGTTTTGTGATCTGAAGGCGCCGCTTGATCCTGAATTTAGCCCTGCCATTACATATGATGAGGCGTGCACACTCATTCGAGAAGCACTTGATGTGCTTGGGCCGGAGTACGGCGAGATTGTAGAGCGCGCATTCAGTGATCGCTGGGTGGATTACGCAGATAACGCAGGCAAATCCACAGGGGCATTTTGCTCCTCTATATATGGTTCACACTCCTATATCTTAATTTCATGGGCAAACAATATGCGCGGAGCATTTACACTTGCCCATGAAGTGGGGCATGCAGGCCACTTCATGCTTGCGGGACGTTACCAACGGCTCACGAATACACGGCCATCTCTTTATTTCATTGAGGCACCATCGACCATGAATGAAATGCTGCTGGCCGATCATCTATTGAAGCGTTCCGATAATCCGAGAATGCGTCGCTGGGTCATTTTGCAACTGTTGAATACGTATTACCATAACTTCGTTACACATCTGCTGGAAGGTGAATTGCAGCGCAGGGTCTATGCACGCGCAACCAATGATGAGCCCATTACGGCGAAGACGTTAAGTCAGCTCAAAGGAGACATCCTTTCCGAATTCTGGGGACCTGATCTGGTAATTGATGAAGGGGCCAAGCTGACGTGGATGAGACAGCCTCATTATTATATGGGACTATATCCGTATACCTATGCGGCAGGTTTGACGGCTTCCACAGCGGCTGCACAGCAGATTCGGGAAGAAGGACAGCCTGCGGTAGATCGCTGGCTTGATGCACTGAAAGCTGGTGGAAGTCTCACTCCACAGGAGTTAATGAAGCTTGCGGGTGTGGATATGTCCGGACCTGAGCCGATTCGCTCTGCGGTTACTTATGTCGGCAGTCTGGTCGACGAACTTGAACGTCTGTATTCCTGATCTGGTTCATATAGTATATGGACAGGGCAGAACGGGTTGTCTGCATGCACCGCCTTCCTTGCGTGGGGGCGGTGCATCTTATTTTTGCAAGGGGAAAGGAACGATGATGAATGGCGTTAACGAGCGTGTCCTCATCGATGGGCCGATTAAGCGTAGACGGCTTTGGTGTGTTTGACGACATGAATGGAGTACCAGGTTTTGAAGGCAATCAAGGTGGTTTTTTTTCGGGATTTAATGAGTTTGCTACAATGAATGCATTTGCTTCGATTTTCATTGGCGGCATATTTCTCATCATTGCGGGAGTTATCGTTTTTGTTATTATTTCAGGGGTACGCACGTGGTCATCGAATAACGCAGCGGCTTTGTTAACCCTGCACTCAACGGTGGTCGCCAAACGAACGGAAGTCTCAGGTGGCAGCGGCGATAGCAGTGCGACTACCCGGTATTATGTTACATTTGAATTCGACAATGGGGAGCGCACTGAACTGATTGTTGGCGGAAACCATTATGGCATGATGGTGGAAAATGATCGAGGGATGCTGACGTATCAGGGGACACGCTTCAAGCATTTTGAGAGAGATGTACAGCCCCAGTCGGGTGTAAGCAGAGGTCATTTTTATACGTAAAAAAAGAACTGCGGCTCCTCCCAGGTGGGAGAGAGTCGTTTTTGGTATACCCAAAAGAAAGAAAAACCGAAGGGTATTCAAACGCTTACAATGGTGATATACTCGTAAAATAAAGTTAAACAGTATTAAACAAAAACAAACAAATAAAAAATACAGAATGAAGTACAGAGTTACGGACTAAATCAAGGGATACCGTTTGGAAAATAGGATTGGTTCGAAAGGTTGGTGAAGCGCGGTGAGTGTGCTGGCTTATGATTTGGGCGCTGGGAGCGGGAGAGCGCTACTGGGACATCTGAATGATCGTGGGATTGAAACGAGCGAAATTCATCGGTTCAAGAATGAACCAGTGAAGGTTGGCGAGCGGATGCACTGGGATATTCTGCGATTACATCATGAATTGTTGCAAGGGCTTACCCTTGTGAAACAGCAGGGAGAAAAGCCGGAGAGCCTGGGGATCGATTCCTGGGGCGTTGATTTTGGTCTGCTTGGCAGTAATGGTGAGTTGCTTGGTAACCCGTATCATTACCGTGATACACAGTTTAACGGCATGATGGATCAGGTACGCCAAGAGCTGAGCTCTCAGCGAATCTTCGAACGTACAGGGATTCAGTTTCTTGGCTTTAATACCTTGTATCAATTGGCGACGCTTCAACGCAGTGGTTCCCCGTTACTTCATGAAGCAGAGCGTTTTCTCATGATTCCGGATTTGCTACGTTATTTCCTGACAGGGGAAGCGATGAATGAGTTCACCAATGCAACCACAACACAATTATACAATCCATCAGCGGGGCAGTGGGATAGTGAGTTGCTGGCGCATATTCGTATTTCGGAGAAACTGTTTGGTGAAGCCGTGCTGCCAGGTACCCGTGTTGGACAATTGCGAAGCAGTATCTGTAACGATCTGGGATTGTCCCCGATCCCCGTGATCGCGGTTGCAGAGCATGATACGGGTTCAGCCGTTGTGGCTGTTCCTGCAACGGAACGTTCATTTGCTTATCTGAGCTGTGGAACCTGGTCCCTGATGGGTACGGAGATAGATCATCCTGCGATAAGTAGCCAGAGTCTGGCCTTGAACTTCACGAATGAAGGCGGGGCGGGCGGAACATTCCGTCTGCTGAAGAACATTATGGGTTTATGGATTTTGCAGGAAAGCATGCGCGAGTGGGAGCGCCAGGGGCAGGGAATTAGCTATGATGCGTTATTGGCAAAGGCGGAACAGGCACCCCCATTTGCCAGTTTGTTTGATCCGGATGATGAACTATTCATGCCAGCAGGAGATATGACGACGCGTATACGTCAGTATTGTCGTGATACAGGGCAAGTGGTACCAGAGGATCAGGGTGCTATTGCCCGGGCAATCCTGGAGAGTCTTGCATTGAAGTATAGAAGAGTTCTGGAATGGACGGAGCAATTGTCGGGTCAGACGTTCAACGGATTGCATATGGTCGGTGGAGGCATCCAGAACCGCCTGTTATGTCAGTGGACTGCAAATTCCATTGGTAAGTCGGTATGGGCAGGTCCAGCAGAGGGAAGTGCCATCGGGAATATGGCTGTGCAATGGATGGCGAGCGGAGCTTTTAAAGATATCTGGGAAGCTCGTAAGGCCATTCGTGATTCATTTCCGGTAACTGCGTATGAGCCGCAGGACAGGTCAATCTGGGAAGATGCTTACGGCAGATTTCTGCGTGTGACGGCTTCATCTAATTCACAAGCGGGGAGTGAGGTGTAACATGCTGGCAGCCGAGCGGTATGACCGAATTGTGGAGATGGTGAATGTAAAGGGCAGTATGCGTGTATCCGAGCTTAGTGAGCGCTGCCGGGTGACGGAGGAAACCATCCGGCGGGATCTGGATCGACTGGAACAGGCAGGTCGACTGCGCCGATCTCACGGTGGTGCAGTGAGTGTGAAGGAAGATCAACCTGAGATCCCTTACCGGATCAGGGAGACAACCCATGCCGAAGAGAAAAAACGGATTGCACAAGCGGCTCTGGCGATGATTAATCCGGGTGATCGCATTCTGTTGGATGCGAGCACAACGGCAGGTTATATGGCAGCGAATATGCCGGATTTCCCGCTGACGGTCTTAACCAACTCGATCCAAATTGCCACTGAACTCAGCAGCCGTGACAAGGTTGAGGTCATCTCAACAGGGGGTCAGCTGGCATCTCGCTCGTTGTCTTTTGTTGGGCCGCTCGCGGAGCGTTCTCTGGAAACGTATCACGTGGATAAAATGTTCATGTCGTGCAAAGGTGTACATCTCGAAGGTGGCGGAATCAGTGAGTCCAATGAACTTCAAGCAAGGCTGAAGCAGAAGATGGTTGGCATATCCGATCAGGTCATCTTACTTGCAGATGCCAGTAAATTTGGTGTCCGTGCTTTTGCCCGAGTATCCGGGTTAAATGCAGTCCATATGATTGTTACCAATCAGCCATTGGAGGCTGAACAGACAGACCGTTTGAGCGGATACGACATAGGGATTATTACAGTTTAAGCTTTTATATTTTATCTACAATTTATCTACTAATCAGTTAATAGGAGCGTGTAATTATGAAGGTCTCCTTATTCATTACCTGCCTCAGCGATGCCATCTATCCTCGAGTGGGGGAAGCCATGGTCAGATTGCTCGCTGCTCACGGCGTTCGGCTGGATTTCCCGCCGGTGCAGACCTGCTGCGGTCAGCCTTCCTACAATAGCGGGTACTGGGACGAGACTCGGGTAGCGGCCAAAACGATTCTTGAAGCGTTTGACGACAGTGATTTTGTAGTCTGTCCTTCCGGATCGTGTACGTATATGATTCATCATTATCCCGAACTGTTCGCGGATGAACCGGTATGGCTGGAGAAAGCAAAACGATTGGAAGCCAAAGCGTATGAGTTTACTCAATTTCTCGTTCAGGTACTCGGGATAACCGATCTGGGCGCACATTTTCCGCACAAAGTTACCTATCATCCATCCTGTCATGGCAGCCGTTTGCTGGGTGTAAAGGATGAACCGATGGCGCTGCTCTCTCAAGTAAAAGGTCTGGAATTGGTTCCACTTCCATTCGCTGAGGATTGCTGCGGGTTCGGGGGTACGTTTGCCATCAAAATGTCCGATATTTCAGGAGCAATGGTGACGGAGAAGGTCGATCATGTCAAAGAGACACAAGCGGAAGTACTGGTTGGGCTGGACATGGCCTGTCTGATGAATATCGCAGGTAATCTGCGTTATCGGAATGAACCGGTGCGTGTGATGCATTTGGCGGAACTACTGTATGAGGGGGTGCGAACAGGATGAGCCAACCGGGAGTCATGGATACTACGGTCAAAGAACGTGCTGGGCTGGCCTTGAATGATGATTTTCTGCGTAAAGCGGTCAAATTCACGACAGAACGATTGCGTAACGGGAAGAAGTCTGCCTCAGAAGAACATGGAAACTGGGATGAATGGCGGGAGCGTGGCCGTCAGATTCGTCTGCATACGATTGCGTATCTGGATTATTATCTGAATGAATTTGTAAATAACGCCCGTGCGAATGGGGTTCATATTCATTTTGCAGATACATCGGTGGAAGCAGCGGCGATTGCGCTGGATATTGCGGCGCATAAGCAAGCTTCTACGGTGGTGAAGTCCAAATCGATGGTATCGGAAGAAGTGCATCTGAATCATGTGTTGGAGTCTGCGGGCATTGAAGCCATCGAGACCGATCTGGGTGAATACATCATTCAGCTGGCAGGCGAAGCCCCTTCTCATATTGTCATTCCAGCGATCCATAAGAACCGCTATCAGATCGCGGAGTTGTTATCAAAGGAAGCGGGTGAAATTCTGGAGCCGGACACAACGGTACTTGCCGGATTTGTTCGCAAAAAGCTGCGCGAGAAATTCCTCGAAGCAGATATCGGCATGACCGGCTGCAATTTTGCGATTGCAGAGACAGGTTCCATGGTTTTGTTCGAAAATGAAGGCAATGCCCGTATGGTATCCACTGTTCCAAAAACGCAAATCACACTGATGGGCATGGAGCGGATTATCCCGTCGTGGACGGATCTGGAGGTCATGGCAACCTTGTTACCACGCTCCGCAACAGGTCAGAAATTAACGATGTACATGTCAGGCATCACAGGTCCTCGCCGAACAGCGGATGCGGATGGGCCGGATGAAATGCACATTATTATCGTGGACAACGGTCGATCACTTCAACTCGGTGATCCTGAATTCCAGGAGTTGCTGAATTGTATTCGCTGCGGTGCTTGTCTGAATGCTTGCCCGGTATATCGCCATATCGGAGGTCATGCCTACGGTGGAACATACAGTGGTCCGATTGGCGCGGTACTGACACCTGCACTCAATGGCAACATTGATGAATGGAACGATAT
The DNA here is from genome assembly GCF_000316035.1 of Paenibacillus sp. PAMC 26794. Classification (GTDB taxonomy): domain Bacteria; phylum Bacillota; class Bacilli; order Paenibacillales; family Paenibacillaceae; genus Paenibacillus. The sequence continues at coordinate 45,730 of NZ_ANHX01000021.1, read as the reverse complement.
TGCGGGTGCTTCGAGTCTGTGCGGAGCCTGTTATGAAGCATGTCCAGTTAAAATTCCATTGCATGATATGCTCGTTTATTTACGTAGGCGTAAAGTGGAAGACGGCCATGGAAACAAAATGGAAAGCATGGGCATGAAGGGATTTGCCGCTGTTGTTTCCAATTCCAAACGCTTCAGTGCGGCCATACGTCTGGGACAGATCGGGCAGAAGGCAGTTGTACGCAACAACGGCATTTCTCTCAAGCTGGGTCCACTCAAAGGCTGGAACAATTATCGGGTTGCCCCAAGTCTCGCCAAGAAATCTTTCCGGCAGCAATGGAACAAGCTGGATCAAGAACTGAACCAGGAGCAACCGGCCATGGATTCTTCCGTTCGCAGCCGCATGGAGCAGATTATTCGTGAACGAGAGGAAGGGGAGGGTAAGCATGGTCACTGAACATCAGCAATGGCTTGCACAATTAGAGAAGAAGTCCATGGAGAAACAGGAGCAGTTCATGAATGACATTGCTTCGAAATTGAGAAGACCAAGGCAACGCCATGCGCCGACCCAACCCTTTCGGGGAGCACCCGACTTTTGGACTGAGCTGGAATGGGATGAAGAGAAGCGGATTCAAGCATTTACTGATAACTTTGTGAGTGTTGGCGCACACATTGCCCGGGTTCAGAACATGGAAGAAGTATCTCAATTTATAGCCAACAAATCTCATGAACTGAGTGCCAGATATATCATTCGTCAGAATGAACAGGCGTTACAGGATCTCGGATTGGAAGAGCAGCTTCCGGATGTACAGATCTCAGTGTGGAATAGTCAGGCGGATGAGAACTGGAAGGCTCGGGCAGCTGAGGCTGATATCGGTGTGGTCATGGCGGATTATGCAACAGCATACACAGGCTCGGTCACTGTACTTTCTTCACCGGAAAAAGGTCGTTCAGTCAGCCTGCTGCCTACGGTACTCATCATCATTATTCCAGTGGATCGACTGTACACCAGACTGGGGGAGACGCTGGATCGATTTGACGAAGCGGGAAGAGAGAATCTTCCGGCAGGCATCCATTTTATTTCCGGGCCAAGCCGATCTTCCGATATTGAGAATGATTTAACCATTGGCGTACATGGACCAGGGATTGTATATGGTTTGATTATGGGTTAACGGTGTGTTGATCATGATGGCGCATCAAGATTTGATAACTGTCCGAGATGCAGTGTTTGACTGCTGAGGGCAGTTTTTTATTTTGTCTACTATAGTTAAAAGCTATTAAAATTATATTAATTATATATTTCACCTATTAATAATCGGAGTGTATAATCCATCTCAAGAGAGAATTCATATGAGATACAGAAGAGAAAGAGGAGGATGAATACAGATGAGTATATTTTCTTACCAAGTTCCGTTTATGGAGGGACACGAGAGTGATTTTTCTGCTTTTAAAGGGAAGGTTCTGCTTATTGTGAATACAGCAAGTCGGTGTAGCTACTCCCGCCAATTCAGTGAACTTCAGCAGATGTATGAGAAATATGGTGCTCAGGGGCTAGAAGTTCTGGCGTTCCCGTGCAACCAGTTTAACGAGAAAGAACCTGGTAGTAGCGCTGAGGTAGCCGAGTATTGCAGAAGTCAATTTCAGATATCCTTTCCGATTTTGGAGAAGGTTGAGGTCGTTGGGCAATCGATGCATCCTTTGTTCCGTTATCTGATTACAGAAGCGCCATTTCAAGGTTATGATCTGGACACGAAGGAAGGACAGTGGATGGACACCTTTGTGAAGGAAAAGTATCCAGAGTTGTACCAAGGAGACGGGATCAAATGGAATTTCACCAAATTCCTGATTGACCGTAATGGGGACGTCCATGGCCGTTATGAAACGACAGTAGCTCCATTAGAGATGGAGTCGGTTATTCAGAATCTGTTGAAGAAATCATAGGTATATCGAAATCCCTGTCCTGAGGTCCTATGACTTTGGGACTGTTGAAGATTAGAACTGGAAATGTTAGGGTAAAAGAAGATAACGAGGTCATCCATTTTTTTTAATCAAAACTGACCAATATACCATTTCAGTCAGTCAGTTCTTTGTTGGTTTTATCGTTATCTGGATGAAATATGAAAATGTGCAAAAAATAACTTGAATCTGTTGGTCTGAAGGTTAAGTACAATCGCGTCTGTAAATCAAGTCATTATTTTGTAGTTGTAGAACTCTTAACTTGGAAAGAAGGAGTGAGCGTCATGCCACCAATTTCAGTGCCTCAACCAAAAACATTTGGCCCACTGGGCAATTTGCCGCAATTGAACTTTGATGAGCCGGTGCAATCCCTGGTGAAACTGGCTGAAGAATACGGACCGATCTTTCGTATGGAGTACCCCGGGCGAAGTGAATTGTATATTTCCGGTCACGCACTGGTCGCCGAGGTAACAGATGAATCCAAATTTGACAAACGTGTGTGGGCACCCCTTGCGAAGGTTCGTGCTTTTGCAGGAGATGGACTATTTACGAGTTGGACCGAGGAGCCGAATTGGAAAAAAGCCCATAACGTACTGCTGCCAAGTTTCAGTCAACGTGCCATGCAGGGATATCACAACAAAATGATTGATCTGGCTGTGCAGCTGGTTCAGAAATGGTCACGATTGAACCCGGATGAGACGGTTAACGTTCCGGATGATATGACACGTCTTACGCTCGACACGATTGGACTGTGTGGGTTCAACTATCGGTTTAACAGCTTCTATCGGGAAGAACCACATCCATTCATTACAAGTATGGTTCGTGCGTTGGATGAATCCATGAGTTCATTGCAGCGACTGCGTCTGCAAGACAAACTGATGATCACCAAAAAGAAACAGTTTGAACAGGATATCCGTTCCATGTTCTCTTTGGTGGATCACATTATTGCCGAGCGCAAAGAGAAACCGCAGGAAGGGGCAGATGATCTGTTGTCCCACATGCTCAGCGGCAAGGACCCGGAGACAGGAGAAACGCTGGATGATGAGAATATCCGTTATCAGATTATTACATTCCTGATTGCTGGACATGAGACCACAAGTGGTCTATTATCCTTCGCCGTTTATTATCTGATGAAGAACCCGGATACGCTGGCTAAAGCCCAAGCTGAGGTGGATCAGATTCTGAAAGATCCGGTTCCAACGTACAACCAAGTTCGCAATCTGAAGTACGTTCGTATGGTTTTAAATGAAGCATTGCGGTTATGGCCGACGGCCCCGGCATTTTCCCTGTATGCAAAAGAGGACACGGTACTTGCGGGTCAATATCCTTTGCAAAAAGGAGACAGCGTCAGTGTACTTATTCCCAAGCTGCATCGCGACCGCGAAGCCTGGGGAGACGACGTTGATGAATTCCGCCCGGAACGGTTCGAAGATCCGAGCAAAGTGCCGCATGATGCCTATAAACCTTTTGGTAATGGTCAACGGGCCTGTATTGGTCAGCAGTTTGCACTTCAGGAAGCAACGCTGGTACTGGGCATGGTGTTGAAGCATTTTGACTTCATAGATCATTCTGATTATCAGTTAAAGGTGAAAGAAACGCTGACGCTCAAACCGGATAACTTCACAATTCGTGTACGTGCGCGTGGCGGGCAGCCAGTCATGGCCGTTCCGGGTGTAGCGGTAGAAGAACCAAAGCCAGTCGCCAAAAGAACGGAGCCGGATGCAGCAAATGCCCACCACACACCGATGCTTGTTCTGTACGGTTCCAATCTGGGTACCGCTGAAGGCATTGCACGTGAAATTGCGGATACCGCCAGATATCAGGGTTTCCGGAGTGAGGTTGCTACGCTGGATGATCGTGTTGGCAAACTGCCAAAGGAGGGTGCCGTCATTATTGTCAGTGCATCCTATAATGGTCAGCCGCCAAGTAATGCCAAGATGTTTGTCGAGTGGATCGAACATGCAGATGCGAATGAATTCAAAGGTGTGCGTTTCGCCGTTCTTGGATGCGGTGACCACAACTGGGCCAGCACCTATCAGCGCATTCCGCATTTAATAGATGAACAGTTATCTTCCAGAGGAGCAGAGCGGTTATCACCGCTGGGGGAGTCAGATGCAAGCGGAGATTTTGAGAAACAGGTGGGGGATTGGACGGAGCAATTGTGGCCGGATCTCGCACGAACAATGGGACTGAAGCTAAACACAAGCTCCAATAGCGAACGCAGCTCACTATCTGTACAGTTTGTCAGCGGGCTCGCCGTAACACCGCTTGCGGATACGTATGATGCACATGTGGCAGAAGTACTCGAGAACAGGGAGCTTCACGATGCGGGCAGTGAACGAAGCACACGTCACCTGGAGATCCAATTGCCTGAAGGCATAACCTACAAGGAAGGGGATCATCTGGGCATTCTGCCGCAGAACCCGCCGGAGTTGGTGGAACGTGTATTGCGTCGTTATGGATTCACGGGAACGGAGCATCTTGTTCTGGATGCATCCGGTCGGAGTGCTGCGCATCTGCCGCTGCATCAACCGGTTAACCTCTATGATCTGCTCAGTCATAGCGTTGAGCTTCAGGAGGCGGCAACTCGTGCGCAACTGAGAGAAATGGCAGCATACACCGTATGTCCACCGCATAAGAAAGAACTTGAAGCGCTGCTTGATGAATCTGTGTATATGGATGAAGTTCGGAACAAACGGATCTCCATGCTGGATTACCTGGTGAAATATGAGGCATGTGAACTGCCGTTTGAGCGTTTCCTTGAATTACTGCCTTCATTAAAAGCCAGATATTATTCGATCTCCAGTTCACCGCGTGTTCAGCCCAATCAAGCGAGTATTACGGTCAGTGTTGTACGTGCCCCGGCATGGAGTGGACAGGGAGAATACAAAGGCATTGCGTCCAACTATCTGGCTAACCTGAAACCGGGTGACGAGATCGTCATGTTCACGCGGACACCGGAATCCGGGTTCCAATTGCCGGAGGATGCACAGGTTCCCGTTATCATGGTAGGGCCGGGTACCGGTGTTGCTCCATTCCGAGGTTTCTTGCAGGCAAGGCATGTATTGAAGGAACAAGGTCAAGAGGTTGGTGAAGCCCATCTGTACTTTGGATGCCGGAATCCCGAACATGATTATCTGTACAAAAATGAACTGGAAGCAGCCCAGCAAGAAGGGCTTGTGAAGCTTCATACGGCCTTCTCCCGTGTAGACGGGGAGGAGAAATGTTATGTACAGCATCTGATGAGAGACGATGCCCGTCACCTGATTCCTTTGTTTGAAGAGGGTGCGCATCTGTATATCTGCGGTGATGGCAGCAAGATGGCTCCTGATGTGGAAGCTACACTCCAGCATGCATACGCTGATATTCATGGCAAGTCCGCGAAGGAAGCAGAAGATTGGCTTAATCAGCTTCAGCAGGAAGGTCGTTATGCCAAGGATGTATGGACAGGCATCTGATGTACACATGTTAAGGGTCAGCTTGATCCGTAACTGGCTGAGCGGTGAGACACAGAAGCAGTTCTGTTCTCACCGCTTTTTGACATAAAATGATTCTTCAGCAGATAAGTGGTTGCATGGGTTATAATTATATATTGGAAGGGAGCACCCGTATGCAGACATTTGGGAACCATTGTATGGCTTGCGAAAAGAACCAGCTTTACTTCCGCCTACAAGGCCGTTTCAGGTTTTTTCTTCCGGTGGTTGGCCGATAGATCGACTCGACGCTGGAGAGAGGAAATAATATACGGGAAGGGATTCTGCCTTTTCCCTGGAGTTCAAGATAATCCAGTCCCACGCCCACAATTCTGATATTGTTAAATGCATTCCTGGAAGGGAAAGTCGTGCGGATTCCCACTCTGACGCCTCGCCGTGTTCGAGGAATATCGAATACCCGAATGGAATTCAGACTGAGTGGAATGAATAACTGCCGGTTTACTTTGATAAACTGCCTTGGATAGACACGACGAATACGTCCCGGTTCCAACCCGGAGAGTGGAGTATTCAGTTCTGCAAGGTGCCCCTGGAGTTCTGCCAGACGCTGCTGAAGTGTTTTTCCAGTATGGAGATGCTGCCAGCTCATAAGTATTCCTCCGTTCGCCATTTGTACCTAGTATATGAAGGAACGGGGTCGGAAGGTGTGCGTTTGATAGCCCATGTTCGTTAAGGCTAACGGGGTTTCTTTTATAATAGAGGAGTGATTCACATGATCGTAGAGATGTATAAAGACCTCATTAAGGATGAGCGTGGCAATTATTATCTGGCAGTGCAGATCGAGGGCAATGAGCTTACGCTCGTTAATGCTTTCGTCGAAGCGGCATTCACACCTGAACTGATCTACAATGAAGAGTTCCGTGCCAAGCATAAGGAGATGGAGGGCGGGTTTGTAGGCAAAATTGCGATGGACCTGCTAAGGCATGATGTGGTCATGGGGATGAAGCAAATCGACCGCAAACTGTTGAACTTGTCGGATGTGGAACAGCAGTTCACGGTAAATTATATTGATACGATTGAATTTTATCGTCATCCGGCGTGGAACCGGAAAGTGTAAGGCGAAACACAACACATCTCTTCTGTGTAACCAGAGAGAGTATGACTTCCGCAGTGGCCGTCAATTTCTATCTTGTGTCCTTATGAATAAGAAATAAAGAAATGTAAATACGCAAAAGGGAAAAGCGCAAGTGCAGAGAAAGTAACCCTCCGCAACTTGCGCTTTTTGCGTACAAACAATTAACGATACGTAGGATGGATGATGCCAATATCGCGCTCGGTGCTCAAACTTCCATCAGCGTAACGCTGCATTTCATTGCCTTTGATCCGAATTGGGATGCACTCCCCTTGATAGTAAAGCTCCCCCTCGACGGTGCGAACGCTCATTCCAATAACGCCTTCCAGATGTCCACTATGATCCGTCACCAGTCGAATTCCTGACGGGCCTTCCAGATGAACCTTGCCTTCCAGATATACCGTCATGCGATCAGGGGTGTTGACCAATTCATATCCTACTCCGTTGACTTTTCGGCTATAAGCCGTGTTGCCAGATACGATCTCACCATGATCCATGTCGATGGGGAGCAGTCCGGTAAACCAGAGCTGCTTCGATCCAACAGGCATAATTCCGCATAGTCGCTCCACATAATCGAGGAGACAGAGGATGGAGGGTGAGTACGTCTCGGTAAAACCTTGTTCTCCGGTCCACGGACTTAGTACCTGACCAAATCGCTTATCTTTGGATAGAGCGGACAAGATTGGCTGCATTACCCAGGTTAACTCCACATATCGATGATGATACTCGAATGCGTGTGGTGCCCGAATCAGACTCAGAAAATTGGATGCCCCTCCCCAGCTGTTATAGGAGGAAAAGGGATCAAATCTGGGATCATCCATTGAAATCGATGTAAACGGGTATTTAGCGAAAAACTTGCTTGTATTCAACAGGTACCGACGTAGTAGGTTATCGAATAATTCACGATCGCCGACTTCGCAGGCCATCACGCGAAGCAGCACATCGGATTGGACTCTGACCATTTCGTCATTGCGGTCCCGATCATAGAAGAACATATCCTGTTCGTCGTAACAATAACGGAAGAGACTTTCCAGGCTGGACTCTGCTTTTGCTTTCCAGTTCGTTCCCGATTCGCCTAGTTCCTCTGCCATACGGGACAGATACATGCGCTGACAATAGATATTAGCGGTCAGATCTGGTGCCAGAAAAGGCAGAATCGGAGAATCCGGGTGATAGGCAGAAGCATCATTCATGTATGGTGTATCCGGAACATGCCAGAATCGGGGAGATAAGTCATGTCCGGTATCAAACGTGCTGAAGGCTTCTACACAGCCGGTTCCTCGGGTATCACGGTTGCGTGCAATCCACTCATCGTAACGAACTATAGCCTTATACATCGTATTCAGGAAAGACGAGTGCTTGCCATGAAGCTGATAGTGGTTCCATACACTGCGTGCCAATGGAGTTACCAACTGGATTTGCCGGAAAGAGGGCCCGTTTGCCGTGAGTTTATACGGGAGCAACCCATCTTCTCTTTGCTGCTCGGCAAATGCGAGGTATGTTGTTTCGGACACAGATGGAAGCAGGCGAGACAGCAGCTCCGCATTGATGGTACCTGTACTCTCTAACCAACATCCCAGATAGATGCCACCTTCTTGTAAAATAGGATCGCTGTCTCCCATGGGCAGGATGCAAGCGAACAATTTCTCCAAGGCTGCATAATACGTAGCTTCCAGTTGACCGCCCGATGCCGCAAACCGGATACCCGACGCATGCCATTCTTGTAATAACTGCTGATCTTCCAGTTTAACTGGCTGAACTTGATCCATAATCGAATTGTTGCGCAGCCGATTCAGTATCTCTTCTGTCATTTGTTCCTCCTTGTAGCGTCTGCTTATTGATTCGATTCAAAAATACGAACGGTCCCGTTATAGAAGTCGGAGACAGCTTGCTCCACACTTTTCCGTCCAAATCCGATCTCCTGATTTGTCGTCTGAGCTAACTTGGAGAACTCTGCAAACCCAGGTGGGTTGTAACTCACGTCAAAAGGTTCAGTCTTCGTAGCTTCAGAGACAAGGTTTTTACCGAGTCGACTTGCAGATTAGCCATAAAAATATAAAAAAGACTGCGTGATATGCGCAGCCTTTAAATGAAATTAATAATGTAGTGCAGACCTGGGAGACTTAGAAACGAACCAGATTATTGACATTGACAGGCAAACCCGTTGCGATGGCGCGATTGGCAGCAATCCCAGTCAGAATGGATCTGGCACCGTCCACGTGGTTAGCAGCGCGATGGAACGGATCTTCAACAGGCTCTCCAAACAGATCATTCAGCAGAACCGGGTCACCTCCGCCATGTCCACCTGCTTTCTCTTCCACTTCAACCTCATATGGCGCATCAAACATTGGAAGAACCCGCAACGTTTTACCGATTAATGCACCTTCTTTACTTTTGTCACCCAATGAATTGACATAGGATTGCTCCACAATGTTCATTTCAATCCGGCCTTTGGTGCCATTAATGGCAATGCGGTAACCTTCCCATGGCTGGTAGGCAACGAGGGAGTAGGTCAGAATGGCTTTGTTCCGATATTTCACAAGAACACCCATTGTATCCTCAATGTTGATGCCATCCCCAAATACGCTTTGATCCCGCTGATAACCATCTTCTGATTCAGCATCCAGATACATGGACTTCATATGAGCATCCGAATCCAAATGTAGTGCAAAAGGATCTTCTTTCGCGATTGGGTTGCCGGTTGCCCGGTTGTAGAATTGCGTTACACCGCGTTCTTCTGCGTTTTCTCTGCCGTAATACATCAGATCACCGAATGCGAACACAGTATCCGGTTGCGAGCCAATCCAGAAATTCACCAAGTCGAAGTGATGGGTGGATTTGTGCACGAGTAGTCCGCCGCTATTACGCTTGTCCCGATGCCAACGACGGAAATAATCTGCCCCGTGGCGGGTATTCAGCAGCCATTCGAAGTGAACGGAAGTGACTTTCCCGATAGTATCATTTAGAATAAGTTCCCGAATTTTAGTATGGTGCGGTGCATAACGGTAGTTAAAGGTGACTCTTACGTTCTGGCCAGTCCGCTTGACAGCATCCAGAATCTCCTGACATTTCTCCTCATCAATGGTCATCGGTTTTTCGGTGACAACGTCACAACCCAATTCCATCGCACGAATGATGTACTTGTGATGGGTGCGGTCAACACTCGTTACGATGACATAGTCAGGCTTCTCGTTCTCAATCATCTGATCAAACTGATCTGCAGGATAAGTGGGTACCTCAGGATACTCGTACTTTTCCTTCAATAGTTGATTTGCGTAGTTCATGCGGACTTGATTTATATCACAAAAGCCGACAAGCTCGGATGTATCCCTGTAATCCCGGGTCAAAGCACCATAAAAAAATTCGGCGCGGCCGCCAGTTCCGACTAATACATAACGTTTCTTGTTACTCATGTCTATCGCCTCCTTGAATATAGCTCTAGACTATAACAAGGGAGTACTTCTTTCGCCGCATTTTATGCGTAACCGCTTTCAAATGCCGCATATTTTGCTATAATTTATGGAAAGGAGAGAGGGCGACATGACAGAACCTTTTCGTGCATATTTTCATGATCCCTCGGATTTACTGCACATCGAATATGATCGTCGCATTGGATATTTCTCAATGACGGATGACCACCTGCATGATCATTATGAGTTATATTACCTTTTGTCTGGTGAGCGTATCTATTTCATTAAGGACCGGACCTACCGGGTAAAGGCTGGTGATCTGGTGTTTGTTGACCGAAATACGGTTCATAAAACATTGGAGAGTGGCATGCCTGACCATGAGCGGATGGTGCTGTATTTGAAGCCTGAGCTTTTTGCAGCCATAGCTATTTCCGCGGAGTTAGTTGAAGGCTTGAAGGAACCCTTCTGTTGGGAGATTCCTATTATAAGGTTTCCTTCACAGGTTACGGAGGTTTTGGGGCGGATGGTTAGCGAAATGGTGGATGAAATGCTCCGTCCCCAACCTGGAAGCAACCTGTTGCTTCGTCACCGGGCCATTGAATTGTTGCTGCATGCCTATCGTAATCAACACCTGGGCAGGTTAAGCTCCGATGATCGTGAGCCGGTTCTTCATCCCAAGACACAGGCAGTTGTACGTTACCTAAATGAGAACTATCAGAAACCACTGACATTACCGGAGGTGGCGGGCATGTTTCGCATTAGTTCGCATTATCTGAGTCGATTGTTCAAACAAACGACGGGGTTTACCTTCAGTGATTATCTGAATCTGTTACGGGTGAAGGAAGCACAGCGTTTACTGCGAGAAAGTGAAGAATCCATTACAGACATCGCCTGGCTTGCGGGATTCAGTAACTTCTCTCATTTTGGCAAGATGTTCAAGCGTACTGTACAGGTATCACCAAGAGTCTATAGGCAGGAATACAAGGAATCGGGTTCCGTGAGGACCGTAAAAGAGGGAGAGAATATACGATGATTGAAGCAAGATTAAATGAACTGGGGATCATTTTGCCACAGGCCAGTGCCCCCGCAGCGAAATACGCCAATGCCGTTATTGTGAATGGAATTATGTATGTATCCGGGAAAGGACCGGATACCTCCGAACGCGGCAAACTGGGATCAGACTTCACAACAGAGCAGGGGTATGATTTTGCCCGGAATGCTGGACTGGAGGTGCTTGCTGTCGTTCGAGACGTGCTGGGTTCACTGGATCGGGTGAAGAGAGTGGTTAAAGTGCAAGGCTTCATCAATGCATCCGCTTCGTATCAGGAGCATCATAAAGTGCTAAATGGATTCTCGGATCTGATGATGGAGGTATTTGGGGATCAGGGGGCACACGCTCGTTCAGTATTCGGTGCAGTGTCCGTAAGGGATAATTTGCCGCTGATCATTGATTCTATTTTTCAAGTGGAGGAGTAGGTATAACGATGACAGAATCGTCTTCATTTAATCCAATTATGCTAACGATTCCCGAGAGCTTCCATACGAAACGCCTCACGATTCGAGCACCTTATATAAAATGGATCTTCCACTCGATGTCGTCCAGAAAGAATAAAACATTGTCTGATTAACAGCAGATCTGTCATGGCGATTTTCACCCTGATAATGTTATGCTCAGTGAGGCTGGCGATCAACACTGGGTCATCGATTGGATGACTGGTATGTCCGGTGATCCTGCGGGTGATGTGGCTCGAAGCTGGGTAATATTAATAAGCGGCACATTGCCGGAGGATACTGACCCAGTTATACAATAGTTTAACTTCCATAAACGAATCTAATCATTTTATATAAAAGGAAAGAGAGGGGACTTATTCATGCTGCATTCATTAAAGGCCATACAATCATACAAGTCAGGTAACACGCCGGAAGCCCAGGAGCTATGGCTGCAACTGCTGGCAGCAGCGGAGAAGCCCCATATTAACCTCGAACGCATTCATTCCATTGCCGAACTTGAGGGAACAAATCCGGTGTTGGACTACACCGAGCGTACACTTCACGTGCTGGAGGAGCTTCAGGTTTCTTTTTGGGTGCGAGAAATTCTGGAGGAAGTATTAATCTGGTCAGAGACGGCGAAGGCCGGATCACGGGAGCAGCGGCGGGTATGGCAAAAGCAGGGCGTTAACTTGTTTGTACACAATGTGGGGTCCGCTCAGTTATATGATCTATATGCAGGGGCAGAGTACCTGGATAATGACATCGGTAAGACCAAGGAGACGAGTATATATCAACCTGGATCTCCGGGCGATGCCTTAAGTAAGAATGCGGATATAAGCGAGCATACTGCGCCGACTTCACATACACCAAGGCATGAGATTATTCGTACTCTAATTGCTACGCATGGACTTATTGGTCAATACATACGCGGCGAGATTCCATTTGCCGAGAATGCTTCGCTCCACGGCTTGATCGTCAAAGGATGGCTTACTACAGATGAACTGCACACCATACTGATGGCATTAAATAAGTGCATTATCGCAGGTGTTGATCCAGCGTTATGGAAACAGGTTCAGGCTGAGGTGCAGCGAATTGTAGGCTGGATTATCGCCGGACCCGATCATGAGGACTGGAGCGTGAAGGAACGGTTATCCCGCTTAAGAAGTTCATCCATTCGGCAGGGAGAAGCTATGGATACGGCTTACGCCAAGCTCCAAACCGAACTGGATGTAGAACAGGCGCTGGTTCCGCTGGCTCATCGCACATTATGGTATGTGGAGTCGGCCATGCAGGATTTTTCGTTGCAGGAGATGGTGAAAGTGTTCCTGTTGACGCTTCGCAGCGATAGCATGCATCCAACATCCATGGAGAGCCAATCCGATATAGTCCGTCATATCAGCTTCGAACCATTGATGAATACGATGTATTACGATTACAAAGGGGTCAAGAAGCTCAATATATACAAGAAACGAATGATTGAGAAATATTTGGAACAGTATGCATGGGAACAGATTGTGTCAGGGGAGCAGATCGTCTATCCCCATCTAACCCATCGCATTGAGCGTCATGCGGATCTGCCGGATACACTGTTCGTGACCTTTGAATTTTCTCCAGCGGCGGAGAAGCTGATTGCATTCTGTATTGAAGCGGAAAAGTCGCCGTTATATGAGAAGGCTGTACTGCTGTTATTTGACCTGTTTGGATTACGCCGTGATGCCTATGACAGATTCCACAACGAAGAGACGTATTTATCCGATATGAACAGCTCCGGTGATTATAAAAAAGTACTGCTCGACTATATCGTTGGTAAACGGGTACTGGATATTGGTCCAGGTGGAGGAATTCTGCTGGATCTGATTGAGCAGGAAAAACCGGAAGTGGAGCCGATTGGTATCGATATCTCAGCCAATGTCATTGAAGCGCTGGAACGCAAAAAACAACGTGAGGGACATCGCTGGCAAGTGATGAAGGGCGATGCCCTGCAACTGGAGCAATATGTGCAGCCGGGCACAGTGGATACGGTTATTTTTTCATCCATTCTGCATGAATTATATTCATATATTGAACTGGACGGTCGAAGATTTAATTCCGACACGGTTGTAGCAGCGCTGAGAAGTTCATTCCGTGTGCTGTCACCTGGAGGAAGAATTCTGATTCGGGATGGCATCATGAGTGAACCGGAGGCACAGAAGCGCCGTATTCGTTTCCTGGAAGCGGATGGGATGCGCTGGCTGGAGCGGTATGCAGAGGATTTTCAGGGACGTGCAATTCAATATGAGCGGGTCTCAGACAATGAGGTCGTATTGCCGATCAACGATGCGATGGAATTTCTCTATACTTATACGTGGGGCGAAGAGGCATATGTGCATGAGATTCAGGAACAGTTCGGTATATTCACGCCGACAGACTATGCGAACTGTATTCGAGAAGCGTTAGGCGAACAAGCCGAGATTATCACTTTCGAGCATTTCCTTCAGGAGGGGTACACGGAGGCACTTGGTGAACGAGTTATCTTAATGAAGGAAAATGGTGAACCTGCGCCTTTGCCAGACAGTACCTGCCTGATTGTCATTGAGAAGAAAAAAGGGTTGGCGGATGGATGATGAGTGAGGCCAGTACGTTTTTGTATTTTGTTAGACATGCGGAGTCTCGATATGTTGAAGGACAGGAACGCGAGCGTGGACTGACAGAGCAAGGTCATCAAGATGCGGGAACGGTTGCCAGTCTGCTCCATGGGGAGCAGATTCAACTGTTCTATTCTAGCCCTTACAGACGAGCGGTGGATACGATTCAGATTCTGGCAGATCGGTCAGGTGGAATTGTGGTGACAGAGGAAGATTTGCGGGAACGCCAGTTGTCGAGTTCGGATGTGAAGCATGATAATTTTCGTGAAGCCAAGCAGCAGTTGTACCGTGATCCTACGTATGTGTATCCAGGTGGGGAGTCTGGTGAACAGGCTCGCTCAAGGGCAGTAACGGCGATCGAGAAAATTTTGGATAAACATGTGGGTCACAAGGTAGTCATCGGAACACATGGAGATGTAATGACGCTTATTTTACAACACTATGATTCTTCCTACGGTTATGATTTCTGGGAGAAGACTACGATGCCGGACATCTATAAGTTGGAGTTAGATGGAACGCGCAAGTTGGTTCAGGTCACCCGATTGTGGGAGTGACAGAGCTGTATATTAGTAATGCATTAGCCAGGATGATAGTGGAGAAGAGGGAGTGGGACGGATGAAAATTACGCTGTTGCCTGATACATACTTTATTGAAAATCTAAGCGTATCTTCATTACAGGAAAGAATGTACTGTATATTTGATCTCGAAGGGACAGGCATTAATCCTGTGGTGGAGAGTGTGACTCAATTTGGTGCGATGCATTACCAAAGAGGTCAACGGTGTAATACAACATTTTCTTCACTTGCACGTGCGAACAAACCAATACCAGAACCTGTGGCGAAATTAACAGGCATTTCGAATGAGGATATGGTAGAGGCTCCGTCGTTCGTAGAAGCATTTCAGGAATTTCAGAAATTTATTGGGGATAATGTGCTTGTAACACAAGCAGGATATGAGTATGACCTGCCCATCTTGAAGCGGCATTGTGATGAGTATAGTCTTCCGATGTTGACCAACCAGGTGCTCGATACAAAAGCGATGTTCACCTACATTCATCCTGAGATTACCGAGGTTGTCTCTACGGATTTTCTGATTCGATATTACGATCTGAATACAGATGGAATTCGCAGGCATGATGCCTTGGAAGATTGTGGAGTGATCGCGCGTATTTTCGAATGTATCCTTAGCGAATATGAGAAACTTCAATTGGATCATTTTACAGCTGATCCTAATCGAATGATGAAACGTTTCGTTATACCAGAGATGTATCTGACATGATAAGGAACTGGAGGAGAGATCAATGAGCAGAACAGATGTAGAGAAGCTACTGTTGGATCTTAACGAGGGACGGATTCTGACCCAGCAGACATTCGAAGGATTGGATGTGGAAATTTACCTGGATGAAAGGGATGCCTCTGCATTTGCTGACGAGTGGATGCAAGCTTTTGAACGGTTGGCTCAAGCTACCGCTGTGGCTAAAGAAGAGGTGCTGCGCGCATGCAGGGAACAGGCGTTTAAACAGACTTTAGCTCTCACCGGCGAACCTGAGTTAGCGGGGTATGTGAGTGATGATATAGGTTTAATTGGTGCTGCATTGTTACAAGGTACGGCGAACGATTCCTTTGTGGATCAGCTGCTGGAAAGTTATCGTCAAGGCAGGTTGCCCCTGCGATAAGCGGGGGAGGACCAACAGGGGTGTTTTCGTTTGTATAAAAAAACAGCATCAAATGTACATTGTGGGTCGGCTGAGGCATAAGGTACAATTCACCTAAGCAATCGGTGAGAATGATAATCATTATATGTGAAATGTTCTCACGGTTACATCAACAGATCACATAGGGGTGAAGGGTAACATGGTAGGTTTAGTTAAAGGTTTCAAAGGGTGGGCGATCACATTATTGCTCATGGGTCTGGTTATTTCAGGATGTAGTACAAATACCGCTACGAATGCGGAACAGACTCCTGCAACTGAAAGTGCAGCTTCTGGAGAAAATACTACTGAAACCGAGACAGAGCCTGCTACACGGGTTGTACAGGATGAATTTGGAGATGTGACGATTCCGGTTCAACCACAGCGGATTGCTGGAATATATGTGGAGGATTATCTGAAGGCGCTCGATATTACACCTGTAGTGCAGTGGTATCATCCTTTGTGGGGTGTACAGGATTATTTAGGACTGGATGTTCCGCAATTTGACACCACAGGGAGCATTGAAGCTTTGTTGGCATATGATCCGGATCTCATCATTGTAGATGGTGGAGTGGATATGGAGAAATATGAGATGTATTCCAAGGTGGCACCGACGTATCGCTTGCCTGAGAGCGTATTGCAGGATTCGAATCAAATTTTGAAAACCATTGCCGATGTTGTGGGTAAACCGGAAAAGGGTGAAGAAGTTGCTACGGCATTCGGAGCTAAGGTTGCAGATGCTAAGGCGAAGTTGCAGGAAGCGGTTGGAGACGAGACCGTCGCAGTTGTCCGGTTGAATGTTAACGATGATACACTGGCGTTGTTCGGTGTGAAGAATCGATTTACCGGATTTATTTATTCGGAGCTTGGTCTAACACCTCATCCTCTGGTTAGCAAGATGGAAGAATATCAGGAAATCTTGTCTGAGGAGGCCATCCCGCAACTTGATGCGGATCATCTTATTATTTTCCCTTCCAATGGAGAATGGTCATCCCCTGAGAACAAGGAAGCTTTGAAGGTACTTGACAGCAAGTTGTGGCAGTCGCTTCCAGCGGTTAAGAACAATCAGGTGTATATCATGGAAAGAGCACATTGGCAATCAGGTGCGATTACAGCAAATTCCATGAAAATTGATGATCTGTTGGAAAAAATGACTCCATAAGTGAATCAATTTCATAAGACCTTAATCCATTTTTAGTGAGTCATGAAATTGATTCGAGCATGATCCCATAAGAAAGTTCTTCAGCCAGGGTTGAAGAGCTTTCTTTTTTCGTATACACTATTTTAAATGATAATAATTCTCAGTTAGGACGATGAACATGTGCTACACGATAATACAACTCATTCCCAAGCCCTGGCTATGCACGCTTCTGCATATGGAATACGTAGATCACCATCAATCTCATATCGATAAACGTTTGTAATACAGAATGTCGTCTTCACACGCTATATTCGTTGTAACGTCTGGGAAAGGTTCAATAGTTTGCTCAGATCGGGAATCTCATCTGGAAAAAGGAATGATTATGTTTGTTCCATCGGGAACATCTATTAAGATAGAAGGCTCTCCTTGGACAGAAAGTGAATTGCAGTATTATAAGCTTGATCTTATGGTGGCTGAGTTGAAAGAAGAGACTTCAAACGCTTTGTTTAGAAGAAACACGGAGGAGCAGCAGGGACTTTCCCAAAGTCCAGATTCTCCGACATTATTACCGCTTATGCAACTCAGCTACAGTCCGTGGAGTTCTTGTCTGGAAGCCTTGGAACAAATACTGCGTCAACAGGTCACTGGCGATTGGCTGGAGCAATGGGAGGTACAGCTTCGTTTCCAGGAGTGGTTCCGTGCCTTGCTTCGCCAGAGTGCCCCCGAAACAGAAGTACCTGATGACCGTGCCCGTCTTCAAAGTTCAATTCGTTATATTGGCGACCACTACGATCAGACGATAACCGTGGATGAGCTCGCGGCAGATATTGGTCTTACCAGAGCTAGCTACACTCGGCAATTCAAAAGGATTACGGGCAAGCTCCCGCTTGAATATGTAAATGCGGTTCGGCTTGAACGCTCGAAGCAACTATTGCAGCTGACGGATGATCGCATCCATGAAATTGCACAGAATGTGGGATTTAGCAGCGAGTATTATTTTGGTCGCCGATTTAAGCAATACTCTGGTATTTCACCTGGGTTATACCGCCGTCATCACCGTCAAGAGGTTCGTGTCTTTGCTCCGTATCTGGAGGACTTTGTGTTGGCTCTTGGCGTAAAACCCGTACTGCAATGCTCGCATCATTCTTGGGGGAGACAGCATTATTTGGGATTGGATGATGTACCTGAATTTGATGTGAGCCAGATGGATGCACAGTTTAATCTGGGCAATGTACCTGATTTTATCATGCTGGACAAGGGATATGATCGATGGAATCTGGACCGCTTCGAGCAGGTAGCACCTACGTTTTACGTGGAACATCTGGGAGAAGATTGGCGCTCCATTTTGAGATCGACCGCCGATGTATTGGGAAAGGTGAATCGGGTTCAAGATGTAATTGGTGCGTATGAGGACAAGGCAATGGAAGCTAAGAGCCGGTTATCACGTTATATGCGTGGTCAGACGGTGGCATTTTTGCGTATATCCGCGTCTGATATTACTCTCTATGGGGATCAGCAGGGCTATGTCGGACCTGTAATTTATCAGGATCTTGGACTGACTCCGCACTCCCGTGTGCAGCAATGGACAAGACACGAGCGGAGGATTTTCATTGGATTGGACCAGTTAAGTCAGCTTCATGCGGATCACTTATTGATTACATTTGACACTGGAAATTCGACCAAACCTGGAGTTGAGCGCGAACTGCTCGATAGGGATGAATGGAAATGTCTGCCTGCGGTGAAGAACGGTAATGTGTATGAGGTGGATTTCATGAGTTGGATGAACTACGGTGTGATCTCTCATGGGAAGAAGATTGAGGATATATTGCGGTTTATGGCTTGATAATGAATGGTCTGTGAGATGTTTTTCGAAAAAAATCAAGAAAACCATATGACTTTCAAAGCTATCAAAATTTTGTGATGTAATTCACAGGCACTCTATGAATCTACTGGTATTATCCTTTTCGTTAATCTATAATCTGCTTGTTTAATAGACTAAATAAAGGAATTTTAATTAGATTGAGGAATATATTATAACAGATAGGATATAAACTAAAGGAGCAGATCAATGATAAAGGATAAAATTCCATTATGGTTCTGGTGTATCTCGATAGTAGTTGCCATTATGTTAGTATTCAACTTGTTTCAAGTAGATTCTCGTATTAACATGCTTGCACTAGGCATTCTAAATATTGCTAATGCCATTCGGATGTGGAAGAAATATCGAAACTCAGCAATTATGTTTTTGGTAATAGGTGTTCTTGGTACAGTTTTATTTTTCAAATATCTATTTCAATAATCATCTTGAAGCTTGACCGTCATTTATATGGCGGTCTTTTTCGTTTTTAAAAATTAAAACAGTGGAGGAATTATAATGAGCGACAAACTACAAAATAGCAAACAGGCTGGATACAACATCGGAGAAAAGGAAAATATTTATAACCATCCATTTTAATGTATAATATAGGAAAAATAGAATTGGAGAATAGAGATCCTATGCAGAAAAAAATCTTGGCCGTACTTTTAGTAGTAGCTGTTATTGGGATGATTCCTGTTACAGCAATATCGACGACTACGGTTGCCGAGTCGCATGAAATTTCGGGTGAAGATCTTCCTGAAAGCTTACGATATGATTCTAACCATCCAGATATAATTTATGTGAAGGATTGTGGGGTCTTCGAGAAAGTGGATTCGAGTTTAGTAGATTACGGCGAAGAAGAAGTTGTGTTCGATGATATACAAAAGGTAACAGATAAAACGAATGTAATTGTTGCTTATGATGCAACTTACATCAAAAAAGGTGAATGGGAATAGCTAATTCATTAGATTTACAAGCGGGAAGCGGAAAGGCATCATATGCCATTGATAAACATGACAACAACAAAGGACCTTTTAAGAGTCGGAAGGATTATATCCTGTTTGATCGGGTGCTGACGTTTGAGGTAAGTGAATACTAAAAAATGTGAAGTTCCTTCAGCTTAGGCTAAAGGGGCTTCTTTTTGCTTCACAGTGATAAATGAGCCAATACAATTACCCGAAAGGCTTGTTTCATCTTATTTTAGTGTAGCGTTTACAAAAAAACAGGATAACGAGCACAAAATGCAAAAGCGAATGTCCTTGACTGAAAGATTACGACATACCATTAGAATGAAGGCTGATCTGTAACGCAGGGATTGAAGTCTTCAAGCATAGCCATGAATGGCGGATGGGAGAGCTGTAATGACAAAACGGGTAATTCTGTTGGAAGAAGGTACGGCAGAGATGAAAGGGCTAATGGGCAGTAAAGGGGCTGATCTTGCAGAGCTAATTCATGCAGGATGGGCTGTCCCGGCCGGATTTGTAGTCACAACGGAATACTGTCGCGAGTTCTGTACCCGTCTTGGACATCTTTCCGGTGAAGGAGAGGAAGAGATTGTTAACGCGATCCGGCATCTGGAACAGCAAACCGGGAAGTTCTTCGGACATTCGGAGAACCCGCTATTACTCGCGGTACGTACCGATCAGGATCTAGCATCAGCAACTGCGACACAATCACTGCTTAATGTTGGTCTGAATGATGCTACTGTGGAAGGACTCGCACATCAAACCGGTGATCGGTTGTATGCACTCCAATGTTATCTAGATTACTTAAAGGAATATGGACAGCTGGTATATGCAATTCCGTCTGAATTTTTCACAGAAATATTAAGTCACGTCAAGGGCTGGGATGAAACGGAACTTGAATTAACCATTACCGAGTTTAAATATTTAATCGAAGGGGAGGGGCGTAATCCTTTTCCTCAAGATGTTCAAATTCAATTCAAAGAAGCAGTACGTGCGGTATATCATTCACAGCGTATTAAAGCATCCAGATCTCAGGACGAGATCATGCGTAAATCATATTACATCTCTTCGGAGCAAAGCGCTCCTGTTCTTATACAGACGATGATGCATGGAACATGCGGAGACTCAAGCGGGACCGGAACAATATATACGCGCAACCCACTTACAGGAGAAAAGGGGATTACTGGACAGTACGTCTCAACTGGGAACTCCCATCAAACGGATCACGGTCTTGAGCGGCTAAGGAATGACGAACCTGAGCTGTACACAAGTTTGCTGGAGATAGGTAGCCAGTTGGAGACGCATAAGGGAGAAGTGCAGGAAATCACCTTTGTGATTGAATCCGGCGCGTTGTATGTTGTACAGACCCAGCCCGCACGATTATCCTCAACAGCCACACTGAGGAGTACTGTGGATTTTGTCCATGAAGGACTTATCACCAAGGAGGATGCACTTCTTCGCATCCAACCTGGGCATATCACTGAAGTGTTGAAGCTTTACACAAATCCTAGTTCTATCAGCGAAGCGAACAATGGACATCTGCCCGTACAGATCCAGCCAGTAACTAATGATGAATGTCCAGCTTATAACAACTCAGATTCACTTTTATCATCAGATCTGCAACTACTGCTCAATTGGGCTGATGAAGTGAAAGAGCTGAAGGTACTGGCCAATGCTGATCGACCACAGGATGCCCTGACATCACGGCTACTGGGGGCTGAGGGAATAGGTCTGTGCCGGACGGAGAACATGCTGTTATTACCTGTGCGGTTACCATTTGTACAAAAAATGATCCTGGCAGACAGTGAATGCGAACGCAGGCGTGGTTTGGAGCGTCTGTTACCGATGCAGCAGTCTGATTTTGAACAGATATTCGAAGCGATGGATGGATACCCGGTAACGATACGTTTGCTCGATTCGCCGTTGCATGAACTGTTACCGGATCTGGGAGTGTTGGAGAAACGACGTGAGTGGTTACAAGCAGAGGAGTGGCAGGAGCAAGAAGACCTTCAGATTGAACTGGAGGAACTGGAGCGTGTAATTCGCAGAGTCAGTGAATTGCATGAACATAATCCTACATTGGGGCAACAGGCTTGTCGGCTGAGTACGGTGTTCCCGGAGATCGTTGATATGCAGCTGGAAGCGATATTCCGCGCAGCGGTGAAAGGCATCCGGCAAGGCTGGTGGGTACGTCCCGAGATTATGATCCCGCAGATCGGTCATGTGCATGAACTTCAGGTGATGAGAGATCTGGTGGATCATGTGGCTGACCAAGTGCTGGGTGATGAGAAGCGGCATTGTCTTTATAAAGTGGGGGCGATGATCGAAGCTCCGAGAGCGGCGCTGACGGCGACTCACATTGCTCGCCAGGCTGACTTTTTCTCGTTTGGCACGGATGAGCTGACAGAGATGACGTTTGGATATAGTCGCCATGAATCCGAGAAGCGATTCATTCAACTGGATACGGACTCTCGTACGGTAACGAATAATCCATTTCATGTGCTGGACATTGAGGGAGTTGGACAACTGATTGAGATGGCTGTAGTCCAAGGTCGAATTCGAAAACCTCATCTGAAAACAGGGATCTGCGGAGAGAATGTGGTTGATCTGGAGTCCATTACGTTCTGCCACCGTATTGGAATGGATTACGTAACCTGCTTGCCTGAACAGATTCCTTATGCACGAATTGCAGCTGCACAAGCAGCCATTAAGGGACAGAGAGAGGGCGCGAACACTCAGAATGCAGATATATCCACAATTGCATAACACTCACCCTGTCCTACACGGAACTTCCATGGAATAGCAACCAGAAAACTGTTATACTGAAATATGAGTTTTGTAAAAGGAACGTAAAATTTCAGGGGTAAGGGTTGAAAGCGACCATGTATAATTCCAAAAATGAACGAACTTCATCACGGACTTTATTCGCCGTGTTATTCATTCTTATGTTGCTGAAGCTGTCATTGTTGAGGTATTTCTTTTTCCAGGGTCTGTCCAGCATTGGTCTGATAACCGACGCATTAGGTGCATTAACGTTGGTATGTCTACTGGATCTGATCGTGCCCAAAGGCTGGAAGCGAGCAGTATACGGAGGATTCAATATTTTGTTTTCTCTACTTCTGTTCTCGGCAACGCTGTACAACGTTCATTTCAGTTCGGTGCCTACGTATACCGTGCTAAGTGAGTTGGGTCAGGTTGCGCAAGTGCGGGGCAGTATCGGACCACTGGTACGACTGGAGCACTTTCTGTTTTTTGCAGACATCGTATTGGCATTGCCAATATGGTTGATTATGCGCAGACGTATCGGCGCTCGTAATCGCAGCAGTTACCGCGATAGCGGTTTGACGTTTGGCAGAATTCGCAGACGTTACTGGGGCAAGCTCGGCGTTGCGCTTACTGCCGCATTCTGCATCGTAATATCTGGTAGTTTTATTGTCAAAGGTGAAACGATTGATAACGAGCTGGTTCGCGCCGAGAATCTCGGCTTCTTGAACTACCAGGTATCGTCGGCCATTATGACAAGCAAAGAGAATGAGGCCATTGCGAATGGCAACATTAACGAAACGATTGCCAAGATCAATGAGCTGGTTAGCCAGTATCCGTATCAGGATAAACCGAGTGACGGTACAGCCGTGAAAGCCAAATATTTTGGTCAGGCCAAAGGTAGTAATCTGATTGTTCTTCAACTGGAGTCCTTTCAGAATTTTCCGATTAATGCTTCATTGGACGGTCAGGAGTTAACACCGGTATTGAATGATCTGGCGAAAGAAAGCTATTATTTCTCTCATTTTTTCCAACAGATCGGACAGGGAAACACATCAGACGCTGAGTTCATGTCGAACACGTCTATCTATCCAACCGGAGTTGTTCCCATGTCAGCAGGGTATAGTGACCGTGAACTGCCGAGTCTTCCCAAGTTATTAGGAAAAGAGGGATATGAGTCCGAGACGTACCACGTCAATGACGTCACCTTCTGGAACCGGAACAAAATGTATCCGGCACTCGGATTCACTCGTTACTTCGACAAGCCCAGCTTCGAGAATGACAGATTCAATGACTTTGGACCATCAGATGAAGAGTTATACCGTGTAGGTGTGGAAAAAATGACTGCGCATCAGGCTGCGAATCAGCCGTTCTATGCTCAGTTCATTACGGCATCAAGCCACTCGCCGTTTACAATTCCCGCTGATCGTGCACGAATCACGATTCCAGCGACCATTACGAACAAACTGCTTCACGATTATCTGCAAGCGATCAACTATACGGACTATGCCATTGGTCAACTCATTAATGAGTTGAAGGCGAACGGATTATGGGATAACACAACGTTAGTGCTCTACGGAGACCACTTCGGTCTGCCTGCTGACGAAGAGATTACACAGCAGATTCAGGCCAATCTGGGCGTCCCTTATGACGGTAAAGTAAGTCGATTCAACATTCCGTTAATGATTCATACGCCGAAACAGACCAAAGGGCAAGTGATTGAGCAGCCAGGCGGTCAGTTGGATATGTTGCCAACGATTATGAACCTGATGGGTGTTTCCCTTCAAGATGAGAAGTTCACTGCCTTCGGACATGATCTGCTCAACATGGACCACAATGCCTTCGGTATCCGGTATTACTTGCCAACGGGTTCATTTGTCAACGATGACATTATGTTTATCCCGGGTGCGGGCTTTGACGATGGAACAGCCTATTCGCTGAAAACATACGAGCCGGTAACGGATTTGGAACCGTATCGTTCCGATTATGAACATGTGCTCAGCCTGATGAAACTGTCTGACGAGTATGTGAAGTTGTTACCCAAACGTGCACCATAAATCAATTTTTCTGCAATAGGTTAGATCAAAACGTCACCAGTTCAAAAGCTGGTGACGTTTTTTTGCATGTTTCTTGCACAAGTGTGGTAATAAAGAGAATAACTAAAGTTTGAAACTGTAATAATTAATGTTACAATGGAATGAGCAAGAATGAATTGAGCAAAAGCGCGTAATATTCGCAGATCTCATATTCACAGTACTTATGAACCTAACAGACGAGAGGATTGAATATATATGAAACTGAGTGTACTCGAACATGGACATATCAATGAAGGACGAACTGTACAGGATACGTTACAGGAAACGGTGAAACTCGCACAACATGCGGATCAATTGGGGTACTCCCGTTTCTGGATGTCGGAGCATCATGGTAGTGGGGCGCTGTCTTTCTCCAGTCCTGAAGTTATGATTGCACATGTGGCTGCACATACGGAGCGAATTCGCGTAGGTTCCGGTGGCGTTATGCTACCTCATTATAGTGCCTACAAGGTTGCAGAGAATTTCCGTCTGCTGGAAGCTTTGCATCCGGGGCGGATTGACCTGGGGATTGGCAGAGCACCAGGTGGCATGCCAATTGCCAGCAGAGCTCTGAATGAGGGGAAATCATCGAATGTACAATTCTTTCCGCAACAGATTGCGGATTTGGGCGGATACTTCCACGAGCAGTTGCCCGAGGATCATCGGTTCGCATCTCTGGTAGCCGGACCATCGGTTCCAACGGTACCAGAAGTGTGGTTGCTGGGTTCCAGCTCCGAAGGTGCGAGAATTGCTGCAGCGCAAGGGACGTCGTATGCGTTTGCCCAATTCTTCGGAACACCAGGCGGTGAAGAAGCGATGAAACATTACCGCAGACATTTCAAGCCGTCCATCCTGAATGACAAACCACATTCAATGATTGCTGTCTCGGCATTCTGCGCGGAGACAGAGAAAGAAGCCGCTGAACTTGCGCGCAGCAATGAACTTTTCTTCTTACGCCTTGGACGAGGTCTTGAACAAAGTTCATTCCCATCTCTGGAGACGGTGAACAACTATCCATACACAGCCATGGAGATGGAACAGATTCGTCAACGTCGTTCCTTTTCCATTGTGGGAACACCGGATCAGGTGAAAGATAAAATTACCGCAATGGCTGAACGCCATGAAGCAGATGAAGTCATTATCGCGTCAGCGGTCCATTCGTTTGAAGCACGTCTGCGCTCATTCGGCTTGATTGCAGAAGCCTTTGGACTCAAGCAGGACTAATGGTGAGCAAGCGGGAATAACTACTCTAAACAGACTGGAATCTTGCTCATGCAAGGTTCCGGTTATACTCTTGCGTGATCAGGGAGAGGAGAGATTCACATGCGCAGATGTGTCATTAGTGATATTCATGGCTGTTACGATGAATTTAATGCACTGCTTAAGCTTGCAGATTATAATCCGCAGCAGGATGAATTGATTTTACTCGGTGATTATGTGGATCGAGGTCCAAGCAGCAAACAGGTCATCGAACAGATTATGCAGCTTCAGCAACAGCACCATATTATTGTGATCAAAGGCAATCACGATGCCATGATGGTCAAGGCATTAACCCAGGATGTTGAGCAATATGATCAACACTGGATCCGTAATGGTGGATTAAAGACGATGGCAAGTTATCTGGATCTGGAGCTTACTTATGATGAGCAACAGATAGATTGGGAAGCTTATGCTGAAGCCAAAAAGTGGATACGTACACACTATGAACACCATCTTCGTTTTCTGGAACAACTTCCGCTGGTGTACGAAATTCCGGGTTATATTTTTGTTCATGCCGGGATCAACCCGGATATCGAGGATTGGAGAAGCCAGTCCGAGCGGGACTTCATTTGGATTCGTGAATCATTCTATTCCAGACCAACGACGATTAGAGAGACGGTCGTATTTGGACACACCCCCGTGAAGCATTTGCATGATGAGACAGGTATTTGGTTTGACCCGAGCGGAGACAAAATTGGCATTGATGGTGGTTGTGCCTACGGAGCGCAATTGAACCTGTTGGAGATTAGCGAGGACGGCAGTCTACAGACCTTTTTTGTACGGCAAGGGCAGAGTGCGGAAGAGCCTGAGATTTAATATTTTCGTTGCGTATCAGAGTTTCGTATGCTAATTCATAAGGTTGTACGATGGAATAAATAGGATACATACCATATCGACTTGAGGGGAATGAACCAAGTTTGGCTATTTTCCAAAAAGACTTGCCTGAGAATGATTTGCAATTAATTCGCTGTAAAGGGATTGGAATTAAGCCTTATTAGCGCTATAATCAGTAAGGGTATGATTAAATATGACATGTATTATTCTAAATCAGAATTGACGGAGGGCTATGAATATGGAAAAAGCGTTAATCTTCGGTCACAAAAATCCCGACACGGATACGATCTGTTCGGCAATCGCCTATGCGGATCTCAAAACAAAATTGGGTCAGGACGTTGAAGCTGTTCGTCTCGGCGAAGTCAATGGTGAAACCCAGTTTGCTCTGGATCAATTCAAAATTGCGGCACCACGTCTGATTAAAACAGCTGCAAATGAAGTAAACAAGGTTATTCTGGTTGACCACAACGAGCGTCAGCAAAGTGTAAGCGATATTGAGGAAGTGACTGTCGTTGAAGTTATCGACCATCACCGTATTGCTAACTTTGAGACAAGCGGACCTCTGTATTTCCGTGCAGAGCCTGTAGGTTGTACAGCAACCATTTTGAATAAAATGTACAAAGAAAATGGTATTGAAGTGAGTGCGCCGATTGCTGGTTTGATGTTGTCTGCCATTATCTCCGATTCCCTGTTGTTCAAATCCCCGACTTGCACAGAGCAGGACGTAGCTGCTGCGCGTGAACTGGCTGCCATTGCTGGTGTAGATGCAGACAGCTATGGTCTGGACATGCTGAAAGCCGGCGCGGATCTGAGCCAAAAAACAATTGCTGAACTGATTTCCCTGGATGCAAAAGAATTCGTAATGGGTCAATCCAAAGTGGAAATTGCACAGGTTAATGCCGTTGACGTGAATGATGTTCTCGTGAAGCAACCTGAGCTTGAAGCAGCCATTGATGCAATCATTTCCAGCAAAGGTCTCGACCTGTTTGTATTTGTCGTAACAGACATTCTGAACAACGATTCCGTTGCTCTGGCATATGGTACATCCACCAAAGCGGTGGAGAAAGCCTACAATGTAACGCTGTCTGATAGCAGAGCTATCTTGAAAGGCGTTGTATCACGCAAATCACAAATTGTACCGGTTCTGACGGAAGCATTCAACACGCTGTAAATCAAGCCGATTGGCGTATTTGTACGCTTATATGTATTGCAAATAGTAGCAACACCATCCTAGCCTGCTCTGATCCGTAAATGGTCAGGACAGGCTTTTGATGTAGAGGAGGAAGAATCATGATCAAAAATGAAAAGATCAAAGCAGCTGAAGTGCAGCTGACCGGCCTGAATGGTGAAGATCTTGGTGTGATGTCCACGCAGGAAGCACTTCTACTTGCGAAGCAGCATAAAGTAGATCTGGTGTGCTTGTCCTTGATGACGAGTCCACCACCGTGCAAGCTGATCGGAGCTGGAGCAGCCAAAGCGGAAGCGCAGCAGGCGAAGAAAAAAGCGAGTAAATCCCCCGATAAACGGAAAGTAAAAGAAATTCGTTTAAACCTTGCGATGGAGGATCATGACCGGGATACGAAGCAATCTCAAGCGGAGCGCATTCTGAAGAAGGGTGATTCGGTAAAACTCGTCATCCAGGTGCATGGAGCCAAAGAAGGAGTTGCAGGCAAGGAGTGGGCTGAGCAACTGAGCAAATCGCTGGCTGAATTCGGTAGCAAAACGACAGGTGTTCAGGTAAGTGGTAAACAGGTTGTTGTACAACTAGACCCAATTGCCTAAACTGTCGTAAGTGACCACCCATGTAACATAGAGCTAAAGCAGTATGAATAGAGTGATTTCTTAATGATATGAGGAAAGCCCAATGAGATAGCAGGCTAACTGCTGCTTCCATTGGGCTTGTTTATCATCATTCGGCTGCAGATCTAAGTCAGTTTAAAGCGCAAGATGGATCCG
Source organism: Paenibacillus sp. PAMC 26794 (assembly GCF_000316035.1). GTDB lineage: Bacteria > Bacillota > Bacilli > Paenibacillales > Paenibacillaceae > Paenibacillus. The sequence goes on along the minus strand of NZ_ANHX01000021.1, from coordinate 17,165 downwards.
TCCAGTAGTTCAGCTGCGTAAATAACGGCTGCCACCAAGTCGTACATATAACTGCCCGGGTAATACAGGCGTAGAACCAGCGGTCATGTTATTCTGACTGTTCTTGGCGAAGCGGGATAAATAAAAGAAGTCCGGATAGATAACCATATCCATTAAGTAGGCGGAGACCCGGCTACCTGGAATGCGGAACTGATTCAGGGTACGTATAATATCTTCGCCGCTTGCAATACCAATGCCATGTCCGTAATACCAGTTTTCCCGAAGCATAATCGTATTCTCTCCCTGCCATTCGGGGGTTTCGGGAGAAACATCCGGGTTTTTGAAATACAGTACATCCCCTGGCAGGGCGGTTTCGCTACCGTTTTTTTCGGTTAACCGCAGGTCGCTGTCATAATGCCAGTCAAAGAGTAACAGATTTCGAAACAGGGAATTAAAGGCGTCTTCGCGAATGCTTCCCAGCACCCCACCATACAGCACAATGACGGTGGCTGTTGCACATTCAAAGGCGTATAAGTGTCCATTCCTCCAGATATCCCGGATGCCCTCGGCGGGGGTCACGTTTGATTTTAGCTCGAACCCACCTTCCGCATTACGATTCCAGTAGGCAGGATTACATCTGGATTTTTCAAAGGATGCAAAGCTCACACCACTTCGATCCAGTCCTTCCGCGGCATCCACGAGAGATCCCCTCAAGTCCCATTCAAATCGAAGATGATCCATGGATTGATACACATACCTCGTTGGACGATTCTGGAGTTGCTGTAACCAATACCATTCAAAAGCAGACCATTCCGAGCGTACCAGTTCGACGGGTTGATTTGCGACAATGATCATGATCCATAACCTCCGTTCCTATTCGAATATTCAACATTGTATAATCGGGAGAGCACGGGTATTGTGTAGTATATGACGTGATGTGTTCGAATTGGTATGTACACAATGAAAGTTGCCAGCATCCAAAATTAAAAATGTCGATTCATTTAGGGATTTTGTCCGATCTCGTTTATTAATCATGGCATTTGGGGTAGTACTCTATAGATGAAGTTATGTTCAGGTCGATCTATTCATACGGAATACATTCAGAATCTCATAAAGGAGGACATGTAATGTCGAAATCCATTACAGAGAGCCGATCTCTGTTCGAACAATTGTATACGCACGCACCAATCGGCATTGCTGTCGCATCGCATGTAAATGGACGGTGGTTGCAGCTTAATCCTGCATTTTGCGAGATGCTTGCATACAGTGAAGATGAACTGATCGATACTTCGGTCATACATATGATCTACGAAGAAGATCTGCACATGGAGGAATTCCGCAGCAAGTTCTGGGAAATGACCCATGAAACAAGTCCGATGTACGAGACGGAGGTTCGTCTGAAACGAAAGGACGGTTCGTTATTATGGGCAACCATTAGAGCTTGCATTGTTAGGGATGAAACAAATGGTGAGCCGTTGTATTTGCTGGTACAAGCTGCTGATATTACGAAACAAAAAGATGCAGAGGAAATTCTCATTGTACAACGTAAGCAATTGGAAGAGAGCAGTCGCATCTCTCGCCTGCTGGCGGAGTCTTCACTAGACCTGATTGCAATACATGATGCCGATTCTAGTCGTACATTTAAATATGTATCGAATGCATGTACGAGTATGTTGGGCTATGAATTGGAAGAAGTTATAGGTAAGCCGGGAACATTCGTTATCTATCCGGAGGATGTACCTTTGGTTGAAGCGTACGTGGAAGAGCAGAGAAAGGGCCTGGCTCCCAAACGGATCAGTTATCGTCTTTTGCATAAGGATGGATCTACGGTGTGGGCAGATACCATTACACATTATGTGTATGACAGTGCAGGTGAACTGATAGAGCTCGTCGCTGTAACCCGGGATATCACAGCCAGCCAGCAACAACAGTTAAGCATGCAGGAGTACAGATCGTTATTTGACTGTAATCCCCTAGGTGTGGCTTCTCTTGATCTGGAAGGCAATCTGCTGAAAGCCAATATGGGTCAGGAACAGTTGACAGGACACACCAAGGAGGAACTGCTGAGTCGACCTTTTGATCACCTCATTGATCCTGTGGATTTGGAGAAGACTCGATATCATTTTGAGGAAACGGTGAAGGGCACTGCACAGAGCTACGAGATAGGCTTAATTCACAAAAATGGGCAGCGAATTGAAACAAATGTGATTAATGTTCCTATTATACTTGAGGACAAAGTTGTTGGGGTCTACGGGATTACCAGTGACATTACAGAGTCCAAACGTTACGTCGAGGAAATCGAGAATCTCAGTTATGAACGGGCATTGATTCTGAATGGCATGTCTGAGGGTGTTATTGGACTGGACCTTGATGGGAATCTGAACTTTGCCAATCCAGCCGCTGCGGAGATCATGAATTTCTGTCCAAGTGAAATGAATGGCAAAGCACTAGAGCAGTTGATGATCCAAATGCAGAGCGAAGGCATCCCCTACCCATCCAAGGATACACCTATTCTACAGGCTGTTCGTGAGGGGCGAGGTCTGCCGCGTACCGAATCCGTATTCTGGAGACAGGATGGGTCCAGTTTCCTGGCGGAGTTCCAATTGAAGCCTATTATGGATCAGGGTAGAACCCGCGGAGCAGTTCTGGTCTTCCGTGATATGACATCTGTTAAGGACATCATACGTGCCAAGGAAGCAGCAGAGCATGCAGACCGAGCAAAGTCCGAGTTTCTTGCCATCATGAGTCATGAGCTTCGTACGCCTTTGAACGGCATCATGGGCATGGCCCACCTGTTAATGGAAACCGAGCTGGATGATGAACAGAAAGGTTTTGCGGAAATCATGATTGATAGTGGTCAATCCCTTTTGTACATTTTGAACGAAATTTTGGATTTCAGCAAAATCGAAGCAGGCAAAATGGATCTTGAGCGCGCACCTGTAGATATTAAGGCGATGCTGGGCGGGGTGATCGAGCTATTTGCACTGAAGGCATCAGAGAAAAATATTGAACTCTATTGTGAAGTGTCGGATCACATTCCTGAACGCATTCGAGGGGATGAGACACGAATCCGGCAGATTTTGATTAATTTGGTGGGGAACGCCGTTAAATTCACAGAGCAGGGCCGTATTATGGTGAGCGTAGGTGCTGATTACTCAGATGAGCATGGTCAGGATAACCTGATGTTGACCTTTAAGGTGAGAGATACGGGGATCGGCATTCCAATAGAAAAGCAGCATCAGTTGTTCCAGTCCTTCTCACAGCTTGATCCAGCCATCAATCGCAAATTTGGCGGGACAGGTCTGGGGCTTGCGATCAGTAAAAAACTAGTGGAATTAATGGGCGGAGCGATTGGCGTACAGAGTGAGATCGGTGAGGGGGCAGAATTCCAGTTCACCCTCGTAGTTGAGCGGTGGTTAGAGGAAAGTAGCGACCCGGTCGAAATCACCGCGAATGATGAACTGCAATTGGATCGAGCTAGTCTTGCCCATGACATCAAAATTTTGATTGCTGAGGATCAAGCGGTCAACAGTCATCTGTTGGAGGAGATGCTGCGCAAGTTTGGCGGAGTATGTGATATCGTTGAGAATGGTGCACAGGCCGTCGATTCATTGAACAAGGTTCAATATGACCTGGTGTTTATGGATATTCAAATGCCAGTTATGGATGGGATTGAAGCGACCTGCCGCATCAGACAGAGCCACCCAGACATACCGGTTATTGCAGCGATTACAGCTTTTGCAGGCGCGGGTGACCGTGAGGAGTGTCTGAAAAGCGGAATGCAGGACTTTATCAGCAAACCGTTTCATTCCACGGAGATTAGCCGCGTACTGAATACATGGGTTCCATATATTCGCTCTCAAAGGGTAACGTAACGGAAAAATAACCTGCGCCTTGAAATTCAAGGTACAGGTTATTCTGTCATTTACGACCAGCCTCCGATTAACCCGGAGAGGGTTACGCATTCGTCATCTTCCAAATCTGCAATCAGAGTGAGTTCTTCGTTGTCTTGTGGATCAACGGAGAATAATTCACGGCGTCCGTCCTCATGCACAATAATGACTAACTGATGGCCGCCCTTTGTATCAAACTGGTACTTAACTCCGATACCAGGTAGTGGGCATTCGCGGATATTCATGAAACCTGTCACCTCTTTAGCTTTGCTTAATAAAAAATTAACCGTTCACACAGTACGGATGTATTCTACTATCCATAACACCGTTTGGCAAGTCACAAATAAAATTGGTGTGAAGAATTAATTTTTTCCACGATGTGATCTTGCACTATGGCGCTGTCTGGCCCGTCTGCGACGAACAAAAAACCAAATGAGCAGAGCAACGATTAATAATAGACCAATGACTGCAATGATGATGATATTCCGGATATTGGGAACCTGTACAGTCAGATCCAGTTTATTCATCTGGAGGGGTGAAACGTGCCAAATGAGCGTTTTTCCGCCATCCTCCACTTGATCCGCATTGGAATTGGCTGCCTTGATGGGCAAAGACAACTTAAAGTCAAAGTTAACATCTTTTAACAAGAGGTTCTTCAGAAAGCTAGGCACCTTGTTAATCTGATTTTTGATCTCACCATCCGGCATGGACTCCATGAGGTCGGCTTCTGCTGTAATGCGCATCTTGGAAGTGAAGAAGCCGGGTGAAGTTGATTGTTCAACCTTGATCCCTTGTGGTAACTCGGATGTATCAGAGTTGGTTGTATTGCTTTTTTCATAATGAGTTGTTGCTGTGAGTTGTTTCTGATCTCCCTGTTCCGAAACCTCTGCCTGGAAATTATTTCGATTCAATGCATCTGCGATCAGAGGCATGAGATTGTCTTGTCCAATCTTTCCAAGAGCAGAGTTAGTTACATTGAGATTGAGATCCAGATCCGTTGATCCATCCATATTAACCGTTAGATGCGCTTCTCCATCCGCACAGGCGGATAAAATAGATAACATAAGGACTAGTAAAACAGTAAGCATTAGCTGACGTAAAGGGATGCGAGTCGACATGTCTTTCAACCTTTCTGCGTAAATATCCAAATTCCAATTCATAGAAGTATAGTATACACCGTAAGTATGGCGGATGAAACTTTGACAGTGCAGCGAGATAAGCATGATACAGAGTGAATGTGGAAATAATTGATTTATTAAAATTAAAGATTTCGTATTTTTGTCAATGTTCGGTCAATTCAAACGGCGTTTCACCGTGTACACTAGTAGTAGTGTGATGAATATACGGAAGCAGGGAGGTTACATTCATGACATATATCATTATTATGGCTGTTATTATGGTCGTAGGCATGGTCGGAATGGGCTGGTTCTATCAGATTATGGATAAAGACCAAAGCTAGTATTTTTTAAATGTGAAAAGAAGAGAGACAACCTATAAGCTGGCTTCGCTAACGCGAGGCGGGCTTATTTGTGTGGGGAAAATTTCGAAGCATTGACCTTACATTAACACGTAATATATGTAACCATGAATGTTGTACAATTTGACCGATGGACAAATATTTTTCGTAATTATGGGATTTTTTAGCTGCTCTTTTGTATAATAGGGGGTAGTTTAACTCGGGATACTCCCGAGATTCTGCCAAACAGGAAAGGGTGTACATAAATGAAATTTAGTGAGTATACGTATACACGTCCGAATCTGGAACACATCAAGACATCTTTCCGTGAGCTGTTGAGCGGTTTTGAAGCTGCGGCAACGGTTGAAGAACAGAGTGGGTTCATGGATCAGATTAACGCGCTGCGCAGTGATTTTGAGACACAAGCCCAACTGGTCTACATCCGTCATTCCATTGATACCAATGATGAGTTTTACAAGACGGAGAACGAATTTCTGGATGAGAATGCACCAATTGTGCAGGAATATATTACGGATTTTTACCGTGCATTGGTTAACTCCAAATTCCGCAACGAGTTGGAACAAAAATGGGGTTCACAGCTGTTCCAGTTGGCGGATCTTTCACTGAAAACATTCAGCCCGGAAATTATTGAAGAACTCCAGAAGGAGAACAAACTTTCCACAGAATACAATCAGTTGATCGCATCGGCCAAAATTCCGTTCGAAGGTGAAGAGCGTACGTTGCCACAGCTTCATCCATTTGAACTGTCCACGGATCGCTCCATGCGGGAGCGTGCTTCGGAAGCCAGATACACTTTCATGGCTGAACATGAAGCTGAATTCGATCGCATTTACGATGAACTGGTTAAAGTACGTACACAGATCGCGAAGAAACTGGGTTATCCAAGCTATGTGGAACTCGGCTATGATCGCATGAACCGTACGGATTACAACGCAGAGATGGTAGCCAACTTCCGGGCCCAAGTTCGTGATTATATTGTACCTGTAGCGACCAAGCTCAGAGAGCGCCAGCGTAATCGGATTGATGTGGATACAATGTATTATTACGATCAGGGCTTCAGCTTCAAGACGGGTAACCCGACACCTAAGGGTGACGCGGACTGGATTATCGATAATGGTAAAAAAATGTACGCTGAATTATCACCAGAGACGGATGCATTTTTCCAGATGATGACCGAAAACGAGCTTATGGATCTGGTAAGCAAAAAAGGTAAACAGGGCGGCGGATATTGTACGTTCCTGAACGATTACAAAGTGCCGTTTATCTTCTCCAACTTCAACGGTACATCCGGTGATATTGATGTATTGACACATGAAGCAGGTCATGCTTTCCAAGTGTATGAGAGCCGTGATTTTGCAGTGCCTGAATACAACTGGCCGACATATGAATCGGCTGAGATTCATTCCATGAGTATGGAGTTCTTCACATGGCCGTGGATGCAGTTGTTCTTCAAGGAAGATACGGACAAGTACAAGTTTGATCACCTGTCTTCCGGTCTGTTGTTCATTCCGTATGGTGTAGCTGTGGATGAATTCCAGCATTTTGTGTATGCGAACCCGGATGCAACTCCAACGGAGCGCAAGCAGGCTTGGCGCAACATTGAGAAGACCTATCTGCCACACATCAATTACAAAGATAATGCGTATTTGGAGCAAGGTGGTTTCTGGCATAAGCAGGGTCACATTTTCTCATCGCCGTTCTACTACATTGACTACACGTTGGCACAAATCTGTGCATTCCAGTTCTGGAAACGCAGCAATGAGGACATGAAGTCCGCATGGGCCGACTATCTGACATTGTGCAAAGCGGGAGGAAGCCTGTCCTTCACTGGATTGGTTGAACTGGCTGGATTGAACTCTCCATTCGAGGACGGTTGTGTTTCCTCCGTCATTGGCGATATTGAGGCATGGCTTGACGGCGTGAACGATAAGGCGCTGTAGGCCTTCGCAAGGATGCTTTTAGTGAAAGTACCTTCGGTAAGGTATAAGTAGTAGATAAAGCTTTAAGATAGATAAGTAAGACGGCTTGGACACCTTCGGGGGTCTGGGTCGTCTTTTTCATTACGGATAAAAATCAACCTCAAGTGTAACATTTATCGGACTCATTGTGATTTATTTCACTATATCTGAAAACGGATTCAGTTACAATGGAGATAGTAAATCAGGGGTTACAGGAGGCTGGTTCAAATGGCAACACATGCATATTATGTTCCGCCCGTGAACTTGATGGGTAGAGGCTGTTTACAGGATGCAAGCCAGATGATTGAACAGATGGGTATCCGCAAGGCGCTGGTTGTAAGTGATCGTCAATTGATTACTTCAGGCGTTGCTGAACAGGTACTGTCTATATTAAGAAAATCAGGGTTAGACTATGTCGTATATGATGAGGTTCAGCCTAATCCAACATGTCAGAATGTACATGATGGACTACAAGTATTCCAGGATCATGGCTGTGACGCCATTATATCGATAGGTGGAGGTTCACCGCAGGATGCTGCCAAAGGCATTGGCATTGTAGCTACCAACGGTGGGCATATCCGTGAATATGAAGGATTTCATCAATCGAAACATAAGTCCGTGCCACTTGTGGCTGTTAACACAACGGCTGGCACATCGAGCGAGGTGACAATAAACTACGTGATTACAGATGAGGAACGTAAAGTGAAGATGGTGATGGTGGACCGCAACAGTCTGGTCTCCCTGTCGGTTAATGATCCGGAGCTGATGTTCAGCAAACCTGCAAGTCTCACAGCGGCCACAGGAATGGATGCGTTGACCCATGCCGTAGAAGCGATGGTTACACCGGGTGGATTTACAGTGACAAGTGCGACAGCTGCAGCAGCTGTTGAACTGATCTTTGAATATTTGCCAAGAGCCGTGAGAGACGGCAGTGATCTGGAAGCGCGGGAACATATGACGTATGCGTGTTTCCTTGGCGGGATTGCTTTTAATAATGCGGGCCTGGGTTATGTCCATGCGATGGCACATCAACTGGGTGGCGTATATGATCTGCCGCACGGTGTGTGCAACGCAATGTTACTCCCCTATGTGGAAGAGTTGAACGCCAAGCATGTACCCGGCAAATTCCGTCATATTGCAAAGGCAATTGGTATGGATGTGAAGGGTAGAAGAGATGAGGAGTGTTCCGATTACGTCATTGAGGCTATACGTCAGCTATCGAAGGAAGTTGGGATTCCTGAGAAACTGTCTGAACTGGGTGTAAAAGATCCCGATGTGGAACTGCTTGCCGATAACGCGATGAAAGATGCCTGTGCACCAGGCAATCCCTATCAACCGTCCAAGGATGAAGTGATGGAGCTGTTCCGTAAAATTATATAGATTTAGGCACAAAGAGAGCCAGAGTATATTCTGGCTTTTTTTAGTGTTGTGTGAACTTCTGAGTCCTTTGAATACGGAACCATTTCCTGTAATGGATATATTAGTTTTAATCCTGCTGTAAGCAATATTTTTTGTTTGACAGAGGGATTCCTTTGATCCATAATCAATCCATACTAATCAGATATGAATTATTGGAAGGGGATATTCAGACATGTCACAGTTTAAATTATCAGCCAGAAAGTCATTATGGGTAGGAGCTTTAGCGGTCCTATTATTGGTGATCGTTAGCGGATGCTCCGGGTCCAAGAATGAGTCCGCTCCCAATACAGCAGCTCAGCCAGGTGCTAGTCAAGGTACGGATGATAAATCAAAAACAGACGAGACTGCGGTGGGAGGGACTTATGTCTACGGCAGGCCAGCTTCTGTAACCTCGTTTGATTTGCATAATCAGATTACATCGAATAATGCTTTTGCCATTGATAAAGTATTTGAATCTTTGGTTGCTTTTGACAGCAAGGGAGAAATTGTGGACTGGCTTGCCAAGTCGCATAACATAAGTGATGACGGCTTAACGTATACATTTGTGTTACGTGACGGATTGAAATTCTCTAACGGCAGTGATGTTACTGCGGAAGATGCCGTATTCTCGCTTGAGCGGCATTTGAAGGTTGGCGGCCCGCTAGCTATATCTGCCAAAGTGGATACGGTCAAAGCAACGGGTAGCCATACATTGGTGATTACGCTTAAAGAGCCGTATACGCCGTTTATCTCTGAGCTTTCCAACTTCTCGAACGGTATTATTCCGAACAATTTTGGTGGAGCTACGGAGGAAGAATTTTTCAAGAAACCGGTAGGCACGGGACCGTTCGTGGTTGAGCAGTGGGACCCGGCAGGCGATGTGACCTTTACTAAGAACAGTCATTATTGGCAAGAAGGAAAACCTTCAGTGGATAAATTGGTGTACAAGCTGATTGAAGACGATAGTCAAGCCATCAACCAGCTGAAGGCAGGAGAAGTGAATGCGATTGAATCGTTGGCGCTGCAAAATGCCGATGAAATAAAGAATGGCGCGGATACAACTGTGGTAACGAACGGCAGTTGGGTGACAGAGCAAGTATTCTTCAATACGCTGGACAAGCATTTTTCCGATGTGCATGTTCGTCGTGCCCTGGCTCTGGCACTTGATCGTGACGGTCTGACTAAGGCGCTTACCTTTGGGTATGCACAGACCGCTAATTCATTGTTGCCTACGACCATTCCATATAATGCGAATGACACAATTAAGCCACTGAACTTTGATGTAACTGCGGCGAAGGCAGAACTGGCAAAATCGGCTTTCCCGGATGGATTCACTACCAAATTGCTTGTAGCCTCAGGCAACAGCACTAGAGCGCAAGAAGCACAAATCATTCAGGCGGCGGGAAAACAAATCGGCATCAACATCGAGATTGAATCGATTGAGCTGGCAACCTTCCGTGAACGATTCTTTGCTTATGATTTTGCAATAATGCTGAATAGTGGACAGGCAGATTCTCCGGAAGCAAACTCGATCATAGCTTTCCAGACCGATCCCGACGGATTCAGTAAATCGTACTGGACACATTACACCAATGATGAAGTTACCAAGCTTCTCTACCAAGGTCAAAAAACGGCAGACGGCGATGGTCGTGCGGAAATCTACTCCAAGCTGCTTCAGACGCTTGCCGATGAAGTACCTTATCTCCCGCTTTATTACCCGGACATTCTGATCGGCGCTCGTTCTTCCGTAGATGGACTCGTTGTGTTGCCTAACGGCAGCGTACGGTTCGAAGACGTTCATATTCAGAAATGAAGAAGTTCTGGTTGTTCAGCGTTGTAGGAAGAGCATTGGCAGTAATTTTTTGTGTGATGACAGCAGTCTTTTTTCTCATCCGTATGGTTCCAGGAGATCCCGCTAAAATGATTCTGGGCGAATATAGCACGCCAGAGGCGCTTGAGAGCATGCATCATGCTCTCGGGCTGGATCTTCCGGTGGGTGAACAGTACATCCGGTTTGTCAAAACGCTATTTACGCAGGGAGATACCGGCAACTCGATTATCAATGGAACCTCTACCCGGGAGTTGATTGCTGACCGGGCGCCGGTCACGCTGCTGCTCATCGGCATGGCTTGTGCTTTGGCTATTGTGATTGCCCTTGTGCTTGCTACACTGGCAGCTACGCATAAGGATAAGCTGCTGGATCATGTCATACGTATATTTCCTACGGTAACGCTAGGTATGCCAATCTTCTGGGTTGGCATCCTTTTGATTCTGCTGCTGAGTGTTCGTCTTCACTGGTTTCCCGTTGGTGGAGTCGGCGAAGGGTGGTGGGGCACCTTGTACAGTTTAACGCTTCCTGCCATTACCGTAGCTTTGTCACAGATTCCGACATTGGTTCGTTCATTGAGAGCCCAGATGCTTGAAGTACTGGAATCTGATTTTGTCGTTACTTTGAAGGCGGCGAGATTGCCAAGTCGGGTCATTTTGTTCAAACATGTCCTGCGCAATGCGGCTCTTCCAACGCTGATCCTTCTTGGTGTTAACATTTCTTATCTGATTGGCGGGACATTGGTCGTTGAACAAGTATTTGGCATTAAGGGAATCGGCAGTTTGCTGTTTAGTTCTATTTCTAAACGGGATTTCCCGGTCATTCAAGGCATAGCTCTTTACTGCGCTGTATCTGTGGTGATTATTAGTCTCCTGATAGAGATCCTTACCAGGTGGCTTGATCCCAGAACGAAAGGAAAAGCATGAACATGATAGGAACAGAACCTCGGTTATATGAAGAGCACTTGAACCCGACCCTCATGAACCGCATCTTAAAAATCCCTTCCCTGCTTGTGGGAGGTGTTATGTTTGCCGTGCTGATTATCTTGGCTGTGAGTATACCGTTTATTAGTCCATATGACCCTTCTGAGCAAAATTTGAGTGACTTTTTGCAGGCTCCTTCTGCGGAACATTGGCTCGGTACAGACCAATTGGGGCGTGACTTGTTTACAAGACTGATTTATGCCGCGCGAACCGACCTGAGTATTATGGTGTTGGCGGAAACTGTCCCTTTTTGCATGGGGATATTTTTGGGGATGCTTGCAGGGTATTACGGAAAATGGGTAGATAAGATTATATCGTTGATCACGGACACATTTATCGCGTTCCCTTTTTATCTAATCGTCATTATCGTGGCTTTTGCCAGCGGAGCAGGGGAGCGGGGAATTTATATTACGTTTATGCTCGTTGGCTGGATCGTATTTGCCCGTGTAGTCAGGGGCCTAAGTGCATCTTATCGCAAACAGGAATGGGTGGCTTCCGCACAGACATTGGGACTACCGGGAATACGAATTATCCTTCGTCATCTCCTGCCCAATGTATTGCCTCAGGCAGTTGTTGTGCTAATGACGGATATGGTCGGCCTGCTAGTGGCAATTGTTACGCTCGGATATCTGGGCATTGGCATCGCACCGCCTACCCCGGACTGGGGCACCATGATCTCGGATGGTCAATCCTTTATCACAACAGCTTGGTGGCTTTCGGCAGTTCCGGGATTCGCAGTGGTATACACTGGAATTGCTCTGTCCCTTGTTGGTGATGGGTTGGCCGATCTATGGAGGAAAAAATAATGTCCACAAGTCCGATTTTGGAAGTCAAGGCATTGTCACTGTCGACCAAGTCGAATCAAAAATTAGTCCAAGATGTTCATTTCTCGCTCGGTAGAGGGGAGAGTCTGGGATTAGTAGGTGAATCCGGTTCCGGAAAATCACTTACATTGCGTTCCATTCTGGGACTCCTGCCAAGCGGTGTGGAGCAGACTGGAGGCACCATTCGGAGTGACGTGAGCAGCGCAATGGTGTTTCAAGACCCGAGAGGTGCGCTCGATCCGCTCTGTACCGTTGTTAAACAACTATCCGAAGTTGTCTATTACAGGCAAAAGTTAAGCAAAAAGGCTTCAAGGGTAGCCGCACTGGAGTTGCTTGAACTGTTGGGTCTTCCCGACTCGCTAAAGCGTGAGGACCGATACCCTAGCCAGCTGTCAGGTGGGCAGTGTCAGCGGGTAGTCATTGCACTGGCTCTGGCGTGCAAGCCTGGCATTCTGCTCTGTGATGAGCCGACCACGGCCCTTGATGTTACGGTGCAGCAGCAAATTATAGAGACGATCACCCGATTGCAGCGTGAACTGGGCTTCGCCATGGTATTTGTAACACATAACCTTGCCATTGCAGCGACCCTGTGCTCGAAGTTGTGTGTGATGAAACAGGGGCGAATTGTAGAGCATGGAGATTCGCTTGCCATTTTGCAAAATCCACAAAATCCGTACACACAGATGCTGATTAACTCGGTGCTTCCTTTGCCGGAGCTTGAAGGGAGCGAATAACGATGGAACCAGCTTTGCAAATACAAAATGTATCGGTTCGTTATGGTGACTTTACTGCACTGGACCACATTGAATTGAATCTCCAGCATCATACAACACTTGGTCTTGTCGGTGAGTCTGGTTCGGGGAAATCTACTCTTGCGAGGGTTATTGCCGGTTTGATCACGCCCGATGAGGGGCAAATTCTGCTGGGAAATCAAACATTGAGAAAGAAGAGAAGTCGTGAGCAATATAAAAAAATACAGATGATTTTCCAAAATCCGGATGCCTCGCTGAATCCCAAGCATTCCATCCGGCAGATTCTTGCTGAAGCGCTGTTGTTTCATCGGATTGTGGCCCGTTCACAGGTGGAGAAAAGATCGAGAGAGCTCCTGGCCCGTGTTCAGTTAGAGAGTAAAGCACTGGACAAGTATCCTCACGAATTCTCCGGCGGACAACGCCAACGGATTGCGATCGCACGCGCAATAAGCGTGGAGCCGAGCCTGCTCATTGCGGATGAACCGACGAGTGCACTGGATGTTTCTGTGCAGCTGAGTGTGCTTGAACTGTTCAATTCTCTAAAGCGTGAGCTTAATCTTACGTTGTTGTTCATCTCTCATGATCTGGGAGTCATTCATGCCATTAGCGATACGGTAGCAGTTATGCGGCAGGGTCAACTTGTGGAAATCAGTCCCAAGGAGCAATTCTTCACACGACCTGAAACGGCGTATAGTCGAGAATTGCTATCCGCCGTTCCAAAGATGCCGAAATTAATTTCATCAGGAGGTTTATATGAGCCAACCATATAAAGGATTTGTACCGCTTACGCGTAGTGAATACGAGACACTTACACAGTTGCTCTCCAGTCTTTTATCTACGGAGCATCCCCCTGTAATCATCCCTGGAGAGGCGATCTTGGGCATAGAGGCCGTGGCAGCCGGAATATCCGCGCCAGGTCGTACCATTGTCAATGTCGTGACAGGCCCTTACGGCAGTTTATTTGGTCAATGGCTTGAACGTGGTGGTGCAGCGGTGATCGAAGTTAAAGTTCCTTTTGATGAAGTTGTACCTGCGAAGGAGGTTGCTGCCGCGATTGAACGGTATAAACCGTCCGCGTTATCCTTTGTTCAAGCCGAGGTGGTTACAGGTGGATCAAATCCAGCGGAGGAAATCATAAAGATTGCCCGTTCGCACAAACTGATTACGGTGAGCGACTCCGTCTCGGCAGTTGGGGGAGAGGCTCTACCGGTTGATGAATGGGGCGTGGATTTTGTAGCTATCGGTGCGCAAAAAGCTCTCGCTGGGCCTAATGGCATCAGCGCTGTAAGCATTTCGCCGCGCGGCTGGAAATTTCTTGAATCCAATGCGTATGCGCCGCGTAACTCCATTCTCTCTTTGCTTGATCTGAAGCCATCCGGGAAGGGGACTGCACCAGTACGTGTTCCTCCCAACATTCCAACGCTGGAGGCCAGAGCGCTCATCTCGGCATTGACAGCGATCGAGTCAGAAGGGTTGGAGCAGGTGATCAAGCGTCATGAACGCGCTGCTGCATCAGCCATTGCCGGTATTCAGGCTTTAGGTCTGGAGCCTTGGCAAAAAGATAGCAAAACGTATTCTACACTGACTACGACGGTTCGAATTTCCGGGGAGGAGAAGTTGCATATCGATCACCCGATCGGCATTGTTGCTCCGGGGGACGGAGAACTTTTTGGTCAGCTGCTGCGAATTAATCATTTTGGGGCTAATGCATCCTTGTCGGGCGTGGAGGAAGCGGTTGCGACTATTGCCGCATTATTGAATCAGGACCATGAGCAGGCAGTCCAGGCTGTTCGCCTCGTTTGGGGGAAATGAATATGACTCAGGTAAATTCGGAAGATCAAAACTTCAAGCATATTTTTATAGCAGGTATTGAAGGCAAACGCTTCGATATCTCGATTCAGAATGGCCGGTTTGCATCAGTTGTAGAATCCATGTCACAGTATAATCATCAGGTTCGTCCAGATACTAATTTGTGGATTAGCCCGGGCTTAATTGACCTGCATACGCATCTGGCATGGACAGACTTCGACCACTCGGATCAATTGAAGCGTGATAAGCACGAGATTGAAGTCATGCAGGCGCAAGCTTTTGCAGCTACGCTTAGGACTGGCGTAACCACCGCTCGTGATGCAGGTGGATTATTGCCTAGGACGGCTCAGCATCTTGCTGAATACTATGGACATCCTCTCAAGGTTGAAACCAGCAGTGATATGTTGGGTGCGGCAGATGCCCACGGTGTGAAGCATCTGGAACAACGGTTGAACGATATATTTGATACAGGCGCAGGCTGGGTTAAAATCATGGCAACAGGTGGACTTGGAGCGCCTACTGAACAAGTGTTAGATCCCGTATTTTCGGAGGAAGAGTTTGCATTCATCGTTCGCCATGCACATGCTCATCATAAAAAGGTGCTTGTTCATACCTGGGGAGGCGTGACGATCGACTGGTCCATCCAGGCAGGGGTCGAATCAGTGGAACATGGAATGTTCTTAACCGAGGATCAGGCTGGCAGACTTGCTGAGTCCCGAACCGCCTTTGTGCCTACCACATCAATCTATCGGATTGCCGCAGATCCAAAAGGTGTGCTGGCGTTGCCTGCTGTTATTAGTGATCGTGCCGCACGTGCTGCTGAAGCTCATTCCACAGCCATCGGATATGCCAAAAGAGCAGGAGTCCGTTTCGGGTTCGGTACCGATTATGCCACACCTGCGCTCCATGGCTACAACCTGCAAGAGCTGGATACGCTGATCGACTATGGCTTGACCCGGACAGAAGCATGGCAGTCTGCGACGACCCATGCTGCCGAGATTATTGGGCGTGGCGACGAATTGGGGCAGATTGCAGAAGGTTATCTTGCGGACGCTGTTATTTTCAATGCCGATCCGTATCATACGAAAAATGCAGATCAGCTGCGGGAGAGTATTGTTTACGTTATTACCGAAACGCAGAAACCATAAATTTGGTTTCTGCGTTTTTCTTTCTAAGAAAATCAGTATTGGCTAGTCTATAGCACTTTGGACATCTTCACAAATAAGCTGGCATGCGCAATAATGTAGGTCGAGCGATGCGACATATCATATATACATCAGGAGGCACTATGAAACTCGGCAATCATGATTTAAATACATATATCAAGCAGTATGAAATCTATTTAAGCGTAGAACGGAATTTATCCGACAAATCCATAAAAGCCTATCGATCTGACCTCAACCGACTCGTAGAGTGGCTCAATGACAATCATTTACATGATGTGAACAGAGATAATTTAAGAAAGTACTTGGAACAATTAACAAGTACACACACATTGAAAGACTCAACGATCAAAAGAAAATACATATGCTTTAGAGCATTTTTTAATTATTTGGTGCAAGAAGGGGACATTGCCGAATCGCCCATTTCTGGTTTTGGAAGAAATTTTAAAACAGCAAGACGTATTCCGAAGACTCTTTCAGTGACCGAGGTTGAAAGGTTGTTAAACGCGCCACAAGAACATATGAAGCAATTACATACTATTTTCAGAAGACGAATCAACCAGCGCAATGATGCTATTATCGAATTGCTTTACGTAATCGGCATTCGTATCGGTGAATTAGTGAATATTGATATGGAACACATCGATCTGGAAGAAAAAACAGTGTTGATCTTTGGGAAAGGTCGTAAAGAGCGCTTATTGTATATTTCGAGCAACGAGGTAATCCTTAAGATTAAAACTTGGCTGCATGCTCGCGAGCATTTCGATTCCAAGTCTAATGCGTTGTTTATCAATAAGTATGGCGATCGACTTTCGATTTATTCCATTGAAGATATTTACTCCAAATACAGGGACTTGTCTAAGGTTAGCAAAAAATCGACACCTCATTACCTCAGACATAGCTTTGCTACACACCTACTGAACAACGGGGCAGATTTGCGCTCAGTGCAGGAAATTTTAGGGCATACGAACGTCAGTACAACTCAAATTTATACAGAGGTGTCTGTTGAGCGGAAGAAGGATGTGCTGTCGAGGTTCAATCCGAGAATAACTTGAAAGTGTAGAATAGAACCTCCAAATAACTATAAATTATTTGGAGGTC
>NZ_ANHX01000020.1 GCF_000316035.1 Paenibacillus sp. PAMC 26794 | reverse complement strand
TAAGCGAAAAGTTAAAGCAACAGCGATTGACATCGCTCAACTTGTAGGGTTAAGAAGTTATGGAAGAGTAGATTTTAGAATTGATAATCAGGGTGTTGCTTACTTAATGGATATAGCTGCTTCGCCTTATACAACCAAGCATAGCTCATTTGCTTATGCTTTTAACCAAATGGGTTTAGAGTATCACGATATATATAGTACAATAATTGGATTATCTACGAAAATAGATTAGTGATAACTGACTATAACGATGAGAATTGCAGATCAGAAAAAGAAATAATCTGCAATGAAAAGAACTAGACTCATCTTTGGGATTGGAGTTTTCGTATACCCATTGATCAAGCTCAGCGGGTTCGAGTATCAACTTATTTTTAATCAATGTATCTAAGGCTACCAGCCTATTTTTTAATTTATCTTCATTTTTTGTATGAAAATTAGGAAGATTATCTTTAGAGTCACCGAGTATATTTTCTGCGTCACGCCAATTGCATTGAAGTATATTTTTAGCCAGTTCTAAGTTGGTCAAGTGGTATTCATAGAAACTATCAACAGTGTTTGCAAGAATTTTATGTTTTAAAATATTTATAGTTGAATCGTAATCTTGATAATTTCTATTTATCAAATACAAATTTGCAAGATTAATTAACATTACAGCATCCTTTTCGGTTGGAACATAATGAATTTTAGCTTTAAAATTCATTATGCTCTCA
>NZ_ANHX01000019.1 GCF_000316035.1 Paenibacillus sp. PAMC 26794 | reverse complement strand
TTTTTCAACGAGATTGAATTTATACTTGAAGTTCTCAAACAGTCCTATTTTAAGAATAAAAGGTTTGTGTATAATCTATCTAGAAACGGTCAGCACATTGGGAAGAAATCTCTTATTCCTTCCTTTTGTGATCTAATGTCTATACCTTATACAGGCTCAGATGCACATGTTATATCATTAAGTAGAGCGAAATATGTTTATACCAAATATTTAGAGATTCATAATGTGAAAGTTCCTGATAGTTGGGTTTACCATCCATCAAATGGATGGTTATCTGGTAATAGACCCCAATTAGATACAAAGATTATTATAAAGCCTATGCACGAATCAGCTAGCATAGGTTTATCAGAAACATCGATTAAATTGTTTGATTCCAATACTGAACTAAAAATCATTAATGATAGCAAAGAGAAAAATTCTCCTATTTTAGTACAACAATTCATAGAAGGATATGAGTGTGAAGTTCCTTTACTTATTTCTAGTAGACCTCACGCTTTAAATCCAATAGGCATTTCAATAAATGGTGAAAATCATCTAAAACAGAGTATTTTGACTTATGACCACTCTTTCAATGACGGTTATAACTTTTACTCCCTAGATAAAGAGCTATCATGTTCAATAAGCGAAAAAGTTAAA
>NZ_ANHX01000018.1 GCF_000316035.1 Paenibacillus sp. PAMC 26794 | reverse complement strand
ATCAGCCCTTTTGATACCTTCAAAAACTTCATCAAATTCTTTATCGTTGAAAAATTCGTTGTTATCGGAATAGCTTATAAGAGTATTGTTTAATTCTCTTGTATTAGAGCGTGTGTTAGTTAATAAAGAGATATGGTACCCTTTTTTAACTGTGCAGCAACAGATCTAAAGTTTTTTATCAGATTCTCAATTTCATTCATCCACAAGACCTCCAAATAATTTATAGTTATTAGTATGTAACTCTTCGATAGATTGCTCAATGCAATTCTAAGTGCTACTTTTATACCATATCTATCATTCGACACATTTCTATGTATTCCTCTAAAAATTTACAATAAATATTATAATTCCTGATACTAAAGCCCTTTTTATACAATTTTGTAGGTATATAGATCCACGAACCTTACATTTTTACCATGAATTTTCCAAAAGGAGTTTCATTCCTTTTTATCGAATACAATATGAATAACAGCGGCACGAGAAAGGGTAATCTCACCCACAACTTGATGTCGATGTTTTCCAGTAAGATTCCCCAGTCCGTTTCGTGTTTAATGTTAAATAGGAGTAGTCTATTTCATTGTTCACGAGCTACACCTTAAGTTCTGCATCTAACATTCACCTCTGTAAGACAGTCAAGCAATTCTACACCAGCATCATCTCTATTTCAGGCTTTACAATCCAAGAAGTTCAACTGCAACAAGATTCACCGGTTACACATCTGTACAGCATGCTCCTAATCAAGACAACAGTGTCCACACAACAGAATATTGATTATGGGCTCTGAAATGAATCAGAACGAATGCACGTGGAGGAGGCTGTAATGATGGCGAAAAAAGAAGTTGTAGCGATGCTACTTGCCGGAGGGCAAGGTAAGAGGTTAAAAGGATTGACCAAATCACTGGCTAAGCCAGCTGTATATTTTGGCGGCACGTACCGAATCATTGATTTTCCGCTGAGTAACTGCTCGAATTCTGGTATTGATACAGTGGGTGTATTGACTCAATATGAACCACTTGTCTTACATTCCTATATTGGCATTGGCAGTGACTGGGATCTGGACCGGAAAAACGGCGGGGTATACGTACTTCCTCCACATGAACGTGAAGACGGAAGCAACTGGTACCGTGGCACAGCGGATGCGATCTTCCGTAACCTGAACTTTATTGAACAATTCGATCCTGAGCATGTGCTCATTCTGTCAGGGGATCATATCTATAAGATGGACTACGAAAAAATGCTCCAGTATCACAAAGAAAAAGATGCGGATTGCACCATATCGGTCATTGATGTCTCATTGGAAGAAGCCAGCCGATTCGGGGTGCTGAACACCAACGATGACTATAGCATTTATGAATTTGAAGAAAAACCTCCTGAGCCCAAGAGCACACTCGCTTCCATGGGTATCTATCTCTTCAAGTGGGATGTACTGAAACGTTTCCTGATCCAGGATGAACAACAGGCATCCACCTCCTATGATTTTGGTAAAGATATTATTCCTTTGTTGCTTGAAAATGAAAAATCCTTATATGCGTATCCATTTGAAGGTTATTGGAAAGACGTTGGTACCATTCGCAGTCTGTGGGAATCCAATATGGACCTGTTGGACGAAGACACACCGTTTAATCTGAATGATCCGGACTGGCGTATTTTCACACGTAATCCGAACCAACCTGCACAATACATCTCACCTTCGGGCAAGGTGCGGAATTGTATTATTAGTGAAGGCACTGTAGTGCATGGTGAGGTCAATCATTCTGTTCTGTTCTACGGAATTGAAGTTGGTGAGAACAGTGCTGTCATCGATTCGGTGATCATGCCAAGAGTGAAAATCGGGCAAAATGTGCGCATTTACCGAGCTATTATCGCAGAAGGATTGGTTATTCCTGATGGAACACAGATTTCGCCTGCACCGGGAGATGAGAGTGATATATTGCTCGTGGATCAGGAAGAACTGGAACGTCAGCTTCGCCAAGGAATAACCAGCAAGGCCTAATTGAAGTTAAAAGGACGGTGCATGCGATGAAACAATTGATTGGAGTTATTAACCTTGACCATGAACTTGAAGAATTGAAGGAATTGACATATTTTCGCTGCGGAGCCGCGGTGCCTTATGCCGGGCGTTACCGTCTGATCGATTTTGTTCTATCCAATATGATGAATGCAGGCATTGAGAGTATTGGTGTATTTGTACGGCGAAAATATCGCTCGCTGATGGACCATCTTGGTGACGGTAAGCCTTGGGATTTGGATCGCAAGCATGGAGGCATGTTTATTTTGCCACCAGACTGGAATGATCCAACAGATACGTCACAGGGGGACTTGCAGCATTTCCATAACAATTTGGACTTTTTCCACAGAGGTGCAGGGCAATATGTTGTGCATGCGGGCAGTCGCCATGTTACCAAAGCAGACCTCCAGGATGTCTACAGGTATCACATCAGTAAGGGAGCGGACGTTACACTGGTCTGCAAAAAAGTAGATCAGCTGCTGCCTGAGCATGACGCCTGTGTCAAAGTTGAACATGACGGGGACGGTAACGTGGTGGACATTCACCAAAGCGCTAATCACCCGAATATATATACAGAAATTTTTATCATGGAAAAGGAATTGTTCTTGCGCCAGGTGCAACGCTGCATTGATCATGGCGAGAGCCATTTCTTCCGGGATGTGATTCAAAAAAATCCAGATGGATTGAATATCGCTGCGTATGCATATGATGGCTATCACGCAGTCATCAATTCCATTGACAGTTATTATCGCAACAGTATGGATCTGTTGAATACAGGACAGTATGAACAACTGTTCAAGGAAGATCCCGTTCAGACCAAAATTAAATATGAAGCCCCTGCCAAATACCTGGATACCGCCGATGTCAAACATTCCCTCCTTGCCAATGGCTGCATCGTAGCTGGAGAGGTGGAAGACAGCATTTTGTTCCGTGGTGTACAGGTGGCCAAGGGTGCCAAAATAAAAGGTTCTATCATCATGCAGAAATGTTACATTGGTGAGGGGACGGTACTTGAGAATGTTATTCTCGATAAAGACGTGAAGCTGACCGGAGGACAGACGCTGATCGGCGACCCGTCGAATCCATACATTTTAGCGAAAAGTACTATTATCTAATGCCTACACGTAACCGATATCTTCTATAAATATATATAAAATAAAAATCCTGTAGGATGGATTTAAGGTTCATACACTTTCGACGCATGAATTGCATCTTCGAAAGTTCTCACCAGCATGCAAACGTAGTGAAGGGAACGAAATCGATTCTGAAGAAGCGAAGCGCTCGCCTTTATCACTGTATTTTCACATCTAAATAATAAATTCAAGAAAATACAGGGGTAACAGCGATCATAAGAACGATTCGTAACCGGAACGGCCACTTTGCTGAGTGCTGAGCAACTGAGTGTATGAACCGCCACCCCATCCTGCAGGATTTCCCCGGGAGGAACCTACTTTTGTTTGACAACAAGGAAACGTTCAAGAGTATCTTTACACGGAATCTGGTCAGCAAATTGGGCAAACCGATTGAAGAAGCAACACAGGAAGATGTGTACCACGTACTGGGAAGCATGATCCGTGAATATGCAGGCCAGGATTGGGCAACGTCGAATCAGGGGTTTAAGCAGCGCCAGGATAAACAGGTCTATTACTTCTCGCTGGAATTCCTGATTGGACGTCTGCTCGGCAACAATCTGTTGAATGTGAATGAATTGGAATTGGTGCGTGACAGTTTAGCTGAGCTGGGCTTCTCCTTGGAAGAGATAGAAGAACAGGAGGCGGATGCAGGACTCGGTAACGGAGGTCTGGGACGACTCGCTGCCTGTTTCCTGGATTCACTCGCATCACTCCGATATGCAGGACATGGTTGCGGGATTCGATATAAATATGGGCTGTTCGAGCAAAAAATCATCAATGGTAATCAGGTAGAGTTACCCGACAATTGGTTGGATAAGGGCAATGAATGGGAAGTCCGCCGTCCAGACAAAAAGGTGGAAGTACAGTTCTGGGGCCGGGTAGAAGCTCATGAGCAGGATGGAGAATATCAGTTTGTTACAAAGGATGCCGAATCGGTTGTAGCCATTCCCTATGACGTGCCTGTCATCGGTTATGGTCAAACTCATGTGAATACATTGCGTCTCTGGAGTGCCGAGCCAAAGCGCGAGACTTCACTCGATACCCCTTCGAACTACTACGGTTATCTGGATTATAGCCGATCGGTTGAATCAATCTCGGAATTCCTGTATCCGGATGATTCCCAGTACGAAGGAAAGCTGCTGCGATTGAAGCAGCAATACTTCATGTGCTCGGCAGGTGTACAGAGCGCTTTGCGTACGTTCAACAAGCTGGAGCTACCGTATGATCGTTTGCCTGACAAAGTGGCCTTCCACATTAATGACACACATCCAACCTTGGTTATTCCAGAACTGATGCGCATCCTGATTGATGTGAAGGGGTATGGCTGGGATGAAGCGTGGGATATCACAACCCGTACTGTATCGTATACCAATCATACAACGCTTAGTGAGGCGCTTGAGAAGTGGCCTGTATCCATGATCAGCAGGCTGCTGCCACGAATCTACATGATCATTGAAGAGATCAACAAACGCTTCTGTGGCATGCTGCTGGACCGGTATCCGGGAGATCAGGATCGCATAGGGAATCTGGCGATTGTTGCAAACGATCAGGTACGTATGGCGCATTTGGCGATTGTAGGCAGTCATAGCGTGAATGGTGTTGCTGCTTTGCATACCGAGATTTTGAAAGAGCGCGAGATGGCTCCGTTCTATGAACTGTATCCAGAGCGTTTCAATAACAAAACGAATGGTATCACCCATCGCCGCTGGTTGATGCATGCCAATCCGAAACTGTCTGATCTCATTACGGATACAATCGGTAACGAATGGATAACGGAGCCGGGCAAGCTGGACCAGTTGGCTGGCTTTGCGGATAATACATCATTCCAGGAGCAGTTCCGTTCAATTAAGCGGGATAACAAAGAGCGGCTTGCTGCGTATATTCTGGATCATACCGGGACAGCAGTGAATCCGGATTCCATCTTTGATGTACAGGTGAAGAGACTACACGGGTACAAACGTCAACTGTTGAACATTCTGCATGTTATGCATCTGTATAACCGGCTTAAGAATGATGCTTCGTTTGATATGGTGCCACGTACGTTCATCTTTGGTGCCAAGGCAGCGCCGAGTTATTATTTTGCCAAGAAAATTATCAAGCTGATCAACAACGTGGCTGAAACGGTGAATCGGGATGCGGCCGTGAATGACCGCTTGAAGGTATTTTTCCTCGAAAATTATTCCGTCTCTCTTGCAGAGAAGATCATTCCCGCTGCGGATGTTAGTGAACAGATCTCAACCGCAGGTAAGGAAGCTTCCGGTACGGGCAACATGAAATTTATGATGAACGGGGCTTTAACGATTGGCACGATGGATGGAGCCAACGTGGAGATGGCGGAGCAGGTTGGGGAAGAAAACATGTTCATCTATGGTCTGCGTGCAGACGAAGTGCTTGAGTATTATCGCTCAGGTAGCTATCGTCCGAATGAGATTGTGCAGCACGATGAACGCATTCGTGAGGTCGTGGAGCAATTAGTGCATCCAGGTGCATTCTGTTATCGTGACGGGGAGTTCTGGGATATTTATGACTCCTTGCTGGCCCATGGTGACGAATACTTTGTATTGCGTGATTTTGCTGCTTATGCAGACGCGCATGCTGCCATTGACCAGGCGTATCGGGATATTCCGGGCTGGACTCGGAAAGCGATATTAAACACGGCACATTCCGGCATATTCTCCAGTGATCGTACCATTAGTGAGTATGCCACAGATATCTGGGGTATTCATCCCGTGTCCGGGAACTGGAAAGGTTAAGAATAGATTGTTAAACAAACAAGTCCCCTTGTTCACAAGAGCTATCTCTGCTGGTAAATCAACCAGCGTAGAGAGCATCTCCTTGTAGAACAAGGGGATTTTGGCATACAGTGTGTATCATAGTGTCATTCAACTTGAAGGTAAGCGAAACTCGCGTATTTTTCATCATACAAGTTCGCACACAAAATCAAAAAAAAGATCTGGATCTCAGTCATACTACATAAGAAATTGTTTGATATTTTGAATTAGATAGGGGAGCCGTCACTATGGATCATTACACACGAATTCAGCTTGCTATTGAGTATTTGGAGCAGCATTTGCAAGATGATTTTAATATCAGAGAGACGTCCGCTGCTGCGAGCTTTTCGGCGTTTCATTTTCAGCGTTTATTTCAGGCAATCACGGGATTTACGGTACTGGAGTACGTGCGCAGACGCAGATTAACGGAAGCTGCCGGGATGCTGCGGGGCACATCGGAAGGCATATTGGACATTGCGATGAGCTTTGGCTATCAATCTCAAGAGGCATTTACCCGTGCATTTTCAGCCTACTTTGGAATGACACCGGCGAAGCTGCGTAAGCTGGAAGCGGATCAGTTGTCTCTTCTGAAGATGCAACAGAGCATTGATTTTAACGATTATCGAACTCGGCTTGGTGGGACATTCCACATGAACACACCCCGTCTGGTCACACGGGAACCGAACTGGATTGTCGGCTATGAATATAAGACCAACCTGAATGACAATCAGCATTATGCTGAAATACCCGGATTTTATCACGATTTTGGCATGGAACAGAAATTCATGGCGATCCCGGAGAGGACACGCCCTGATATGGCTTACGGTGTGGCCTGTCATTTTGAAGAGGATGGAGCATTTTCTTTTATTGTGGGTGAAGAAAGCAGTGGAGCATCGCAGGTACTTGAACCCGGTTTTACTTCGATTGAAATTCCGGGCGGCTTGTATGCAGAATTCACCGTGGAAGGCTCCGGGCAGGATATTCGGAAAATGATCTATGGCAGCTGGCTGCCGCAGTCTAACTATGAACGGAGGGAAGGACCAGACTTTGAAGTGACGGATGTCTGGAAATCGACCCCTGAACAACTGGACATGAAGATATATATCCCGTTAAAATAGACCTTACCGCTTCGCGGAATTCAAGGTCGGAGGACGGATGGATGAGCGAAAAGTCGTGGCTCCACTCCAAGTGGATGCTGACCATTGTTGCTTGCATGGCAGCGCTCTACATACTGATTATGGGCAATTTACTGTTTGTCAGTGGCCGAACACCGGGAATGTATTATCAATATAATTTCGTACCCTTCGAGACCATTCGGCCACTTTTATTGGAGAGGGAGAGGTACCATACAGATGCCTGGGTCAAGAATTTGTTTGGCAATATCGTATTGTTCATTCCGCTGGGCATCTGGATTCCTTGGTTGTTTCGGAGGTGCCGTTCGTTCCTGACCTTTACATCTACAGTTGTTTTGCTTCTGCTGGGTGTCGAGGTCACACAATTGATTACACGTGTAGGTTCGTTTGATGTGGATGACATTATTCTGAACACGATCGGTGCCTGGATAGGTTACGCCGGATTTAAGTTAATCTTATGCTCATTAAGAAGGACTCGGAATTGAGCCGCAGATCGCGGTCCATCACCGGGTCTTTTTGCATAAGATACCTTTCAAATGTTTACAAGGGAATCATTTCGGATAAAACATATTAACGGCTTATTTATATCGTGAGTAGAGATTATATAGTGAACAATGATGAGAGCGAGGTGGGCGATATCGTTTGGTGGAAAGAGAGTGTGGTATACCAGATTTACCCGAGCAGCTTTAAAGATTCGGACGGGGATGGATATGGCGATTTGCAGGGAATCTATGAGAAGCTCGATTATTTGGAGAATTTGGGCGTAGATGTGATCTGGCTCTGTCCCATTTACGATTCACCAGGACATGATAACGGATATGATATCCGGGATTACTACGGCATTTTACGCAAGTATGGCACAATGGAGGATTTTGATCGATTATTGGCAGAGGCACACAAGCGTGGTCTCAAGATCATGATGGACCTAGTGCTGAATCATACGTCAGATGAACATGCGTGGTTTGCTGAATCGCGTTCATCAAAGATGAATCCGAAGCGGGATTATTATATTTGGCGTTCAGGCAAAAATGGTCAGGTGCCGAATAATTGGGAGTCCTATTTTGGGGGTTCGGTGTGGAAGCATGATCCCGAAACAAATGAATATTATCTGCATCTGTATTCCGAACAGCAACCCGATCTCAACTGGAACAATGCACAGATGGCAGAAGAGATGTATGAGATGGTGCATTGGTGGCTGGAAAAAGGGGTCGACGGATTCCGTTTCGATGCAGTAGCGCATATCGCCAAGGCAGAGGGTCTGCCAAGTGCCCACAACCCGCAGAATCTGCCGGTGGTTCCAGCGTATCAGCTCTTTTCTAACCTGGAACAGGTACATTCCATCCTGAAGAAACTGAATAACATGATCCTGAAACCTTACGGACCCATGACGGTTGGCGAGACTTCGGGACTTGGGCCTGAGCAGGCGCTGTCTTATGTCGGGACGGATCGTGATGAGCTTAATATGGTATTCCAGTTTGAGCATATGTTCATTGATGCTAAATCCTCCGGAATTGGTAAATGGAACTATAAGGAATGGAAATTGACAGATCTCAAAGAAATCATGAGCCGGTGGCAAACGGTTTTGCATGGTAGAGGCTGGAACGCCAATTATATGGGCAACCATGATCAGCCACGTCCGGTTTCCCGTTTTGGTGATGATGGTAAATATCGGGTGCGTTCTGCTCAGATGCTGGCGACATGGATGCTTACACTCGAAGGGACCCCCTACATCTATCAAGGAGAAGAGATCGGCATGACCAATGTCGCTTTCCCGAATATCGAACAATACCGGGACATCGAGACCAAAAATTATTTCAATCATTACATTGGTCAAGGTAAATCAAAGAATGAAGTTATGCAGGCGATTTGGCTGAAGAGTCGCGATAATGCCCGCACGCCGATGCAATGGGATGAGACGGAACACGCAGGGTTTACCCAGGGTCAGCCGTGGATTCAGGTGAATGATAATTATCCTGAGATTAATGTTGCTGATGCCGAAAGTGATCCGCGATCCATTTTGCATTATTACCGTAAGTTAATTGCACTTCGCAAACAACATAAAGTACTTATCTATGGTGCGTATGAACTGCTGCTGCCGGATGATCCGGATATCTATGCCTATACCCGAACGCTGGAAGATGAGCAGATGCTGGTCATTCTGAATTTCCGTGGGCATGAACCTGAGATGCACTGGCCAGAAGGTTGGACTTCCGAGCATGCCAAGCTGATCATCAGCAATGTGAGCAGCCGTTATTCTACCGATGAAGGTGCGATTCAGCTTCAGCCGTATGAAGCAAGAGTATATCGTAAGCAGCGGTGACACGGAGGCTAGCGTAATTTTGCGTTGGTGAAGAGCTATGATTTATAATAAATAGGATGATTGAATCAATTTCATAATACCTTTAGCTGCTTCAATCAACGGTAGATATAGATCAAAACGGTTGAATTTGTCTATATCTATATAAGTTGAACTAATCATTTACACAGAAACGTAGAGGACAGAAAAAACCTGAAAAAGCGAAGCGTTCGCCTTTATCACCGGATTTTTCCCTTGAGAAAAGGGAATCAAAAAAATCTGGGGATAACAGCGATTGGAAGGTTATTCTGTCATCGGAGTGTACGTGTGAATATATCTTTAGTTCAACTTATATAGTTACAAAATTTCTGTTTTTAGTAAGTTATGAAATTGATTCGGTTTTCAAAATAATCAAAACATATGTCGGGAGGAATCCAAGTTGTTGAATATTACGTTCCACGGTCACTCCAGTGTACAGCTGGGCACAGAAGAAAAGTCTCTGATCATTGATCCCTTCCTGCGTGGCAACGAGCTTGCCGTCACGAAGCCTGAAGATATTAAGACCGATGTTGTGTTGCTGACACATGCACATATGGATCACATCCTCGATGCTGAGCCTATTGCCAAAGCAAATAACGCCAAAGTTGTGGCTATTGTGGAATTGGCTACATATATGTCTTGGAAAGGTCTGGATACACTCGGCATGAACATGGGCGGAACGGTAGATCTTGACTTTGCTCAAGCCAAAATGATTCAGGCGTTCCATACTTCCGGGATTGTGCTGGAAGAAGAACAACGGATCATGTATGCAGGTTTGCCTGCTGGATATATCATTAATATTGGTGGTAAAACGATTTTGCATGCCGGAGACACAAGTCTCTTCGGGGATATGAAAATGATCGGTGATCGTCATGATATCGATGTTGCCTTCTTGCCGATTGGTGGACATTTCACCATGGGACCTGAGGATGCGCTGCAAGCGGCCGAATGGTTTAATGCCAAACTGACGATTCCGGTTCATTATGATACATTCCCGGTGATTCGTCAGGATGCGGAACACTTCGTGCAACAACTGGCTGCAAAAGGGTTGGAAGGCCGTGTGCTGGCCCCGGGAGAATCTATTACCCTGTGATGTACATTTAACCCCTGTTCAATAATAATTGGATTAATGGATAAAGACGAATATCACGTCAAGATAACTGACGTGATATTCGTCTTTTTTCGGTTCCAGGTTCAATTTTCACCGATAGAGTTGGTATAAATGACAAAAACATTGAAATTCCATTGTTGAACTCCCTTTTAGAATGATATAAAAAGTTACACGGAAACCAAACGGAAATCCGAATTGACCGCAAACAGGGGGAGCGTTCATGTCATTTATGAAATCATTATTTTTTCAAATTATTGTAGCGGTAATCATCGGGATTGGCGTTGGCATTCTGTGGCCGGATCTGGGTAGCCTGCTGCAACCGCTCGGAACAGGTTTCATCAAATTAATCAAGATGATCATCGCACCACTGATTTTCATGGTGATTGTAACAGGTATTGCCAAGATCGGTGATCTGAAGTCGGTAGGTCGCATCGGACTGAAAGCCATCGTGTGGTTCGAGATTGCAACTACAGTTGCGCTGGTACTTGGATTGGGAACAGCCAATCTGCTACGCCCCGGTGCCGGAATGAACGTGGACCCTTCAACCATAGACGCAAGTGGCATTGAAGCGAAAACCAATGGTTCCGAGTTACCGCATACGGTAGACTTTATCATGAATATTATTCCGACAAGTGTTGTAGATGCCTTTGCACAAAATGCACTTCTGCAAGTACTGCTCGTGGCGTGCCTGTTCGGGGTTGCCCTGGCAGCAACAGAGAGTAAGGCAAAAGAGAATGTACTGACGCTGATTGAGAACTTGCTCGGCATTGTGTTCCGCATCATCGGTTATATCATGAAACTCGCGCCAATTGGTGCATTTGGAGCCATGGCTTACACGGTAGGTGCCTATGGGGCATCCACATTGTCGTCCTTTGGTCTGCTAATTCTGGCCTGCTACGGGGCAGCGCTGCTGTTTCTGGTCATGCTGGCATTGGCTGCCTGGTGGATCACCGGGCTGAATTTCCTGCAATTTGTGAAGTATACCCGCTCTGAAGTGATGCTGGCGATTGGAACCGGATCATCAGAAGTGGTGATGCCACGCATGATGGACAAACTAACCAAGGCGGGTTGTGATCGTGCTGTTGTGGGGCTTGTGGTACCGACGGGGTACTCGTTTAATCTGGATGGCGCTTCAATCTATTTATCGTTGGCCACGGTTTTTGTTGCTCAGGCCGTAGGGATTGAACTGACATTGATGCAGCAAATTACGATTTTGCTAGTGTTGATGTTAAGTTCCAAAGGCATGGCAGGAGTACCTGGCTCCGCATTCTTGGCCCTGTCCGCGACGGCAGTAGCCGTCAATGCTTTTCCGGTAGCAGCAGTTGCTCTGCTGCTTGGTGCAGATCGTTTCATGGATACAATGCGTGTCTTCACAAACCTGATGGGCAACTGTGTTGCAGCATTCGTGGTTGCAAAATGGGAAGGCCTGCTGGATCAAAAGCGAATGCGTGCCGTACTCTCTGGTGAGATCAGTGCAGCTGAACTGGAACGGGAAGAGCAAGCTGCACTATCTCTATTGAAGTTGAATATGCAGGAAAAACAAGGGAAAGCCGTAGCTTCACCGGAGATGTCGTAAGAGGCGTGTCTCCGCTGTGGTGATTAAGTGAAGTGACAGCAACTTTAAAATAACAATCCATTACAACAGTAAAAAGACAGTAAAATACATTTAAAAAGTTCAACCAAGTTCAACCAAATTAGACCGTCTGTTGCCCGCACCAATGGTGGGAAGAACAGACGGTTTCTTGTTGTCCCAATACAGATATCATTGGGTTCACGAACGCAGGTTCCAAAATAAATGTTACAGAGGAAAGATTTATGGGGAATGTGTAGAAGAGGCGAAGAATAACCATATTATAGTTTCAACTTGTATATACATGTTTACTTATGTAATATAGATATGAAGTTAGCCGAGAACATCACATAATAGCATTACAATTTTATTGGAGGCGTTAACATGAGTTCTAATAACACAACTCCGTCATCTTGGTGGAAGACATCAACGGTGTATCAGGTATATCCGAAGAGTTTTAATGATACAACCGGATCGGGTACGGGAGATATTCGTGGATTAACCGAGAAGCTTGATTATTTGCAGCATCTGGGTATCGATATTGTATGGTTGCAGCCGGTATATGTATCCCCACAGCATGATAATGGATATGACGTAGCGGACTATTACCGGATTAATCCGGATTATGGGACGATGGAGGATTTTGACGAACTGCTGAAAGGTCTGAAGGCTCGTGATATGAAACTGATGATTGATATCGTGGTGAATCACTCCTCGACCGATCATGAGTGGTTCCAGCAATCCCGTTCTTCCAAGGATAATCCGTATCGGGATTATTATATTTGGAAAGATCCTGCTCCGGACGGCGGTGTGCCAAACAACTGGCAATCCAAGTTCGGTGGACCTGCTTGGCAGTATGATGAACGGACGGGACAATATTTCCTGACTTTATTTGATAAAACGCAGGCAGATCTGAATTGGGAGAATGAAGAAGTACGCAAAGCTGTAAGGGATATGATCAAGTTCTGGGCCGAAAAGGGTGTAGATGGTTTCCGTATGGACGTGATTAACCTGATCTCCAAAGATCAGCGTTTCCCGGATGACGATGGCAGCGTATCACCTGGTGATGGACGCAAGTACTACACGGATGGACCGCGTGTACATGAATATATCACCGAGATGTACGACGAAGTATTCGGGCCTCACAACATGGTGACCGTAGGGGAGATGTCCTCCACAACACTGGAACATTGTATCCGATATTCGAACCCGGCTTCCCGGGAGTTTTCGATGACGTTTAACTTCCATCACCTGAAAGTGGATTATCCGAATGGTCAGAAGTGGGAACTGATGCCGTATGATTTCGAAGCGATGAAACAGCTCTTTAGTGAGTGGCAGACAGGCATGCAAGCCGGTGGAGGTTGGAACGCGCTGTTCCTTAATAACCATGATCAGCCGCGGGCATTATCCCGATTCGCCGATGATGGTGATTATCGTGCCGAGAGTGCGAAGATGCTTGCAACAACGATACACGGAATGCAAGGTACACCTTATGTCTACCAGGGTGAAGAGATCGGCATGCCGAATCCGGTCTGGAATGACGTTAGCGAGTTCCGCGATATCGAATCGACGAACATGTACCGCCTGCTTCAGGAAGAACGAGGCAAATCCGCTGAAGAAGCATTCAACATTGTAAAAGAGCGTTCCCGGGACAACTCTCGGACACCGATGCAATGGAATGGAAGTAAGAACGCCGGATTTACTAGCGGAACACCTTGGCTTAAGGTGGATGAGCGGTATCCTTCCATTCACGTGGAACAGCAGCTGGCTGATCCAGATTCGATCTACTATCACTACCGCAAATTGATTGCCCTGCGTAAACAGGTTAACGTGCTGATCGACGGTCTGTATGAACGATTGGACGATGCACACCCGAATGTATTCGCGTACGCACGGACCAATGGAAGTGAAACTCTGATTGTTGTATCCAACTTCAGTAAACGAGACGTCACGTTCTCGCTTCCGGAAGCGGTCTGGAATGATCACATTGCAGGCAAATCAGCAGAGTTACTCATAGGAAATACGGAAGCAGCCCCTGCGCTGACGCAGGAAATCTCTCTCAGTCCGTATGCATCCTATATGTGGCTTGTGCCACAACAGGACTAATCACATTTTATAAATAGGAAGTGACACTATGGCAATTGATAAAAAACAGGTTGAGGAGATCGTCCGGGCTGTCGGTGGCAAAGAGAATATTGAAGCTGCTACGCACTGTGTTACACGACTCCGGTTTGCCTTGTACGATGAGAGTAAAGTGGATACTGAAAGTCTGGATCAGAATGATCTGGTTAAAGGTCAGTTCTCTTCCCAAGGACAATTCCAGGTCGTTATTGGGCCTGGTCTGGTGGATAAAGTCTATGATGAGATGATTCAGATTACCGGGGGAGATCGTTCTTCCAAGGATGATGTGAAGGCGGTTGCTGGTAAAAAGCAAAATCCAATCCAGCGAGCGATCAAAACACTCTCGGATATTTTTATTCCGATCTTGCCAGCGATTATTACGGCAGGTCTTTTGCTCGGGATTAACAATATTCTGACAGGTCCAGGCATTTTCTTTGATGGAAAATCACTGGTGGATGTTTATCCAGCCTGGAAGGATCTTGCGTCCATTATTAATACGATTGCAAGTACAGCCTTTACGTTCCTGCCGGCTCTAATTGGTTGGGCAGCTGTAAAAAGGTTCGGCGGCAGTCCGCTGCTCGGGATCGTGCTTGGTCTCATTCTGGTACATCCCGATCTGCTGAGTGCATATGGTTACGCTGATGCCGTGAATAATGGCACGGTGCCAACATGGAATTTGTTCGGTTGGGAGATTGAGAAGATCGGTTATCAAGGGCAGGTTTTGCCGGTATTGGTATCGGCCTATCTGCTTGCGAAGATGGAAATTTTCCTGAATAAAAGGGTACATGATTCGATTAAACTGCTGGTCGTTGCACCAGTTACGTTGCTGATTACCGGCTTCCTGGCATTTACGATTATTGGACCGGTTACATTTGCTATTGCGAATGCAATTACATCTGGCTTGATCTATGTATACGATTCCTACGCGGCGCTTGGCGGTCTGATCTACGGTGGTCTGTACGCTTTGCTTGTTATCACCGGTATGCATCACACGTTCCTCGCGGTGGATGTTCAGCTCATTGGTAGTCAGGGCGGTACGTTCCTGTGGCCGATGCTGGCATTGTCCAATATTGCACAAGGTTCGGCGGCACTTGCGATGATGCTTGTCCTGCGTGAGAAGAAAATGAGAGGACTTGCGGCAACGTCCTCAGTATCGGCCTTCCTCGGAGTAACTGAGCCGGCGATCTTCGGAGTGAATATCCGTTACCGTTATCCATTTATCTTCGGTATGGTTGGTTCCGCAATTGGTGGTGTGTTGCTGACAATCAATAATGTTCAGGCAACCTCCATCGGTGTAGGTGGCGTACCGGGATTCCTGTCGATTTTCCCTAACAAATGGGGCGTCTTCTTCATCGGCATGGCGATTGTCTTGGTTGTACCATTTGTACTGACCGTCCTTTTTGGTAGAGCCAAACTGAGAAAAGAAGATCGTAGTGCTAGCAATGAAACTGTTAATGAGCCTAAAGCGGCTACATCGCAGTCTGCTTCAGGTGTTACCTCTTCAACTGCAAAAACAGATCCAAACCAGCGCACACGTAGTGCAGCTCAAGTAGGGGACGAAGCCGTGAATACACTGGAAATCATGGCGCCATTAACAGGCCAGGCCGTATCACTGGAGCAAGTGCCAGATCCGGCTTTTGCCGAGAAACAGATGGGTGAGGGTGTAGCGATTGAACCTTCCGGCAACCTGGTTGTTGCCCCGTTTGATGCTCAGGTAGCTCATGTGATCAAAAGTAAACATGCGGTGATTCTTGAACACGCGAGTGGATTACAAGTTCTGATCCATGTCGGGATTAATACGGTATCCCTCAAAGGTGAAGGCTTCAACATGCATGTGGAAGCTGGCGAACATGTAAAGGCTGGACAAAAGCTGTTGGAGTTTGATCGTAAGGTAATTGAAGATGCGGGATACCCGCTGATTACACCGATTATCATTCCAGATGGTCAGGATATGGTTGAACGGGTGGAAGTCACGACAGGTGATGTTACTTCTAATCAAAATGGTGTGTTAAAGGTTCATCTGAAAGGTTAATTGAATACAACAACATGAAGGGGCTGCATGATACGCAGCTCCTTTTTACTGTATGATCGTTATTTTCATGACGATCATGGTAAACTGTATATAAAATGGAAGAATCACATTTTTAAAATAATGGTGGTTGGAAAGGTTCTTCTGACAAAGCAAGCTTCAGGCATGTTCGAGTCGTGGCGTTCATATGGTGGAGAAAGAGTTCCTAGATCGATGAGGAGGAGAGCCATGACACGAGTTGCGGTGATGGTCATTCATGGGCTGGGTATGCGGAAGGATGGGTACGCGGACAAGCTGATTGCTTGTTTGCATAAGGAATTGGACAAGGTAATGGTCTTGCCTGGAGCCTCCAAACAGATGCTGGATATCGAACCTGTATATTGGGCGGATGTATTTGAGGAGCGGGAAGAGGCGCTCTTTCAACAGCTCGTCAGCTCTCCGGGATTGAACTTTCAGGCGTTGCGCCGATTTGTCATCCATTACCTGGCTGATGCGGTTGCTTATCAACCTGTGGAAAATCAAGGTCATAACTACGATGCCGTACATCGAACGTTGAATCAGGCGATGCATACCCTTGCACAGCGTAATGGACCGGAAGCTCCGCTCTGTGTGGTTGCCCATAGTTTGGGTGCCGTAATCGCCAGTAACTTCTTCTACGATCTGCAATATCCCTCCAGTCGTGTTCCTGAGGTTGTGGATGTGAACTCGGCTCTGGAACGGGGAGACACGCTGACCAATTTTTACTCGTTTGGTACAACCCTGCCCTTATGGAGTTTGCGTTATCATGACTTTAGTTGCCCAATTCAGGTGCCCTCTTCCCATGTGAATCAGTATTATGCCGGGCTGGAAGGGGAGTGGGTGAACTTCTATGATCGGGATGATATTCTGGGTTATCCGTTACGCCCCATTGACCCTGCTTATGAGAAAGCGGTCAAAGAAGATATTGAAGTGAACTCTGGCGGCGTGGCTATGAGTTGGAATCCGCTAAGTCATGGGGGGTATTTTTCCAATCGAAGTATGAATCGGAGAATCGCGCAGGGGCTAGCTCGAACCTGGACCTGGATAAATCGCTCATAGTTAAGAGGTAGTTCAAAAAGTCCGCTTTTGATTACGAAGGATGCCTAATGGCATCATCAGCATCGAATATGGAATTCATCCCATCTTCTTGGTACTGAAAACCGGTCTTTTCTTTTTGAACACGTATTGTAAGTACTATAAGTATTGAAATCAGGAGGGAATACGTATGGAATGCAGGACAGGCTGTGCCGCATGTTGTATCGCGATTTCCATATCATCACCGATACCGGGCATGGCTCATGGCAAGCCGGCAGGTGTACGTTGTGTGCAGCTTACGGATGATAATCGCTGCGGAATTTTTGGACAAAAAGATCGTCCTGCTGTATGCAGTGGATTGCAAGCTGAGGAAGAGATGTGTGGTAGCACCGATCAGGAAGCATTTGATATTCTAACCTGGTTGGAGCAGGAAACTGCACCAAAGGTAATATGAGTAGGTTGTTTTAATGAATTGGGATAATTATACTTAATAGGGAAGAAGGTTGATTAGAGAGAGGAGACGCGAATCCATGGGGCTTGTTAAACGTTTTGTATTGGTTGTAGTGAATATGATCGGAGAGTTATGGATGGGGTTTTACCGACGTAACTCGGATTATTATGACCATCAGACTTCGGAGTCCAAAAGTAAGATTGGCTATTATGCATTTATTATTGGGGCAACAGTGGTTACGGTGGGCATTGTAGGCTGGATGTACAACCGAATTTATTCATAAGTAGTCATTATGCTTAAAATTGAATGAGGCAAAATGCTGAAGTAGAGTCTGTACAAGTAAAAGAGAGTATCCGCAGGATGTGACATCAAATGGATACTCTCTTTGGCATGAGATCAGACAAAATATGATCATTGAAGTGAGGGCTTAGCTTTCTTTCCCTTTAGCATATGTACAAGAATCATCTTCAGTACAGAAGAGACGATGAAGAAAATAAATAGAATCCGAAACAATTGGTACCCGGATACAACCGAAAGATCGGCATTCACTTCATGTGCCATGATACTCATCTGATCCATCCGTTTAGCCTACCGGTTAGGATCCTGCGAGAGTCGTAGCGGAAGGTTTGGGTTCTTTGAACATTACAAAGTACATCAACGATGAAATAACGTATAGACAGCCTGTGATGCTGAATGTGATCGCATAACCCCAATACGTTCCGTACGTGGTGACCAGATAGGATTGAACAGGTCCCATGGTAGCCCAACCGATCATGAACGAGGTCTGCATCAGTGAATTGGCAATGCCGCGGCGTTTGTCCGAGATCCGATCCACCAGTATGGCTGAATGAATGGGATTGGCTGCGTTCATCAATGCTTGTCTGAATAAGAAACTGAGCGAAGCGATGAACAACAGATTGGTGAAGCCTGTTAATAGAAGGAAGGGTAGCGACATGACCTGGAAAATGACAACGGCTCTTACGCTTCCGACCTTTGCCGCCAGGGTAGGACCAATCAGCATGGATACAATCGTCATAATCTGACCAAGTGCAATCAGTAAGCTCATGCCGCTCAGAGAAACCGAGAACCGATTGGTGAAATACAGATTCAGATACGGTACAACCAGTCCAGAACCTAATCCAATTAACAACTGAGTCACTATAAACTGACCAATCAGTCGGGAATCTTTTTTCTTCGTGATCGAATCGTCCGTGCTTGGGGTATTCGTTGAACTTTCTTTTAGATCCGCATTGGGTTGAAGAACGGGTTGCGCCGGAATTGTTGTCTGCGGAGCAGCCTTGCCTTCGGTTACAAATAACAGTGGAATAAATGCAGCTAGTGTTGCTGCACCACCGACAAATAAAACCGTCTGCAATCCGGTCACTTTGGCGAGTCCTGCCGTATGTAACAAATCTGCGAATACGCCGCCACCCAGGCTACCAAGCACCTGGGAAGCCAGCACAAGGGATGAATAATAACTGAACATTTTCAGCCGCTGGCTTTTCTTGACGTTTTCCGCCAGATAAGGAATGGCCAGTACTTGGAACACCCCAGCGAAAAGGCCAGAGAATACCGCGAACCAGATCAGTCCTGTAGCCGAATAATCGAAGGAGCGTCCGATCAGAAAGATTCCGCTGAATAACGCCCCTGTAATGAGTAATCGCTTGCGGCTGAACAGATCACCGCATAGACCGATAGGAACAAACATAATGGCTGTTGCGAGTGATTGAATACTTACTATCTGGCCGTTCATTGTATCATTATAGCCCAGACCCTGAATGTACAGATTGTACAAGACAGAGAACATGCCATTTCCGATCTGATACAGAATGCTAGCCAGGAAAAACAGTTGAATATTGCGGGACCAGCCGCGAATTTCATCATTAATATGTTGTAAAACTCTCAAGTGGTTCCCCCCAGTCTGCCTGTGCAGTGATTCCAGTTTAACAGGAAAGGGGAATTTGCGGAAGAATTGACCACTGTTTATTTTGGTTCAGGGGCATCCATCACACGAGCAATGACGAATCCATCGTAACCTTTGCTACCGACCGTTTGCAGTGCTGTAGCTTCAAGTCGAGGGTGATCCGCGATCAACTGCAGGAATGATCGAACGCCCTGAACTCTGGGGTCTGTGCTGTCTGTGCGGATCACTTCACCGTCCCTGACGATATTATCACCAATAATAAGACTCCCCGGCCGAGTCAGTCGCAGGGCCCATCTCAGATAATCGGGATTACTCGGTTTGTCAGCATCGATGAAGATCATATCAAACGGTTCCCTGTAGTCTTCCTGAACATCGGGAAGGGTGGTTAGGGCAGGACCAACTCTCAGGTCAACCTTGTGCATCAGTCCTGCTCGTGTGAGATTGGCTCGGGCCAAGTCTGCATGGTGTGATTCCGATTCCAGTGAGACGATGCGTCCGTGTTCAGGCAGCGCTCTTGCCATCCAGATGGTACTGTATCCACCTAGTGTGCCGATTTCAAGTACACGGGAGGCGCCTTGGATTTGAAGCAGGAGCTGGAGTAACTTTCCTTGATTCGGTGTTACGTCATGAGCGGGCAGACCAGCTTTGGCATTGGTTTGCAGTGTTTGCTTCAACAAGGTATCCGAGGGAACCAGCAGATCATTCATGTAGTCGTCGACTTGAGTCCAGGTATGTTGTAGGTCGGTTGTATTTATATTTTTCATGTTCATATGTTCCTTTCCTTGTTTCTTGTATTGGATTTCATATTTCAACTATAAATGGAGCAGATATATAAATAAAATATATATTATGTATGATAATATAACTTTAGATTATGTATTTGACGTGGAAGAGGTGTAACACATGAATCTGCATGGATTACGATTATTTCATGCCATCGTGAGATATGGTGGGGTCACTCGTGCCGCAGAGGAACTGAATATTAGTCAGCCTGCGGTATCTTCTCAGGTGAAGAAGTTTGAACGTGAATTAGGAATCCAGCTTTTTGTTTCGGAGGGAAGAAGACTGGTGCTTACGGATGCGGGGATACAGTTAACAGGTTATGCGGAACGTCTGTTCATGCTGGAGCAGGATGTCGAGAATTTTGTGCAGGATTTTCGGGAGGGCAAGAAAGGACTGATCCGTCTTACGGCAACCTACTTGCCTTCGAATTTTCTATTGCCGGGCTGGATTGCGCGGTTTAAGCAAATGCACGAGGATGTGGAGATCGTTGTGAGCACAACCAACACCCGGATGGCGTTTGACCAGTTACTTCGCTATGAGGCAGAGATTGCAGTGTATGGCGGAAGTGGTATTACACATGCGGGTGTCCAATGGGACGAATTGTTTGACGATGAGATGTGGTTTGTTGTGCATCCAGACCATCCGTATGCGGGAAAAGAAATCGAGCTGCATGAGATGGTGGCAGAGCCGTTCATCATGCGCGAAGAAGGCAGTGCCACGCGTGAGAGACTCGTTTCCCTTTGCACAACAAATAACCTGGCCGCTCCCCGTATTGCGCTTCAGTTCAACGGGCTGAATGAAACGATCAGTGCGGTGAAGGCAGGTTATGGGGCCAACTTTATATCTTCTTTGGTTGTGAAGGAAGATGTGCAGCAAGGCAGGCTGGCACGTGTATTCGTTCGAGGTGTACAGCTGAGAAATACGGTTGCCGTATGTACACGAGCCGGGGAGGTATTATCACCTGCTGCACAGCATCTGGTCAAGCTTATCCGCCAAGAAGCTGCTTTGATGAAATAAATAGCGTGATTGTGCGTAAAATAACTTAAAGTCCATGTTCAAAAAGACCCATTTTCAGTATCCTAAAGCGGACTTTTGAACAGCCTCTTGAAAATGAACAGGGTGCTTCTTCAGCTATTAACTTTCGCTTTGTTGTGAGGTTCCCCATGCATGTAATCGGGCGTATAGGGTTACGCCGCCAATGATCAGGACAGGAATCCAGACTGCAATCATGGGCACACGGTGGAATAACAATGCGGCTGCAATGACGCCGATCAAATAGATAACAACAGCACCTGCACGAAGGTAGGAGTCTGTGGACAAGGCTTTGGCTAACGATTGGATATTGGCATGTCGCAGCTTTTTGAGGATGTTTACGGTATCCTCAACCACAGCGGCCAAATTATTGGTGAGCACGGTTGTTGAGATGCCAGCAATTCCAATGCGGCGTGCCGCAGTTGTTTGCATCCCCATTGCAACGGCTAGGATGACAATTAACAGATAGGACAGTTGTTCTGAAAATGGACTAATCATGGCGATTGCAAATAGCAGGAGCAATATGCTTTCAACAGTAAATACGGTGGTGACCTTAGAAGACCAGCCATTTTTGGTCTGCACAGGTCCAACCATATGTGCTGCAATGGCATTGCCGGCAATAAAACCGATGAGAGCAAGCAATGACCGCAGCACGACAAATTCCTGTGCACGGGCGATGGCAATACCGAGCAGTACAATATTTCCCGTCATATTGGCTGTGAGCACATGCCCCAGTCCCAGATATCCGATCAGGTCCACCATTCCGGCAGACATACAGAGAAGCAGCATGGCGTATTTTTGGAGGGTGCTTTGATTCATCCTATCCGTCCTTTCAAAAAAACGTAGCTCCTCCAGTATACAGCCATAACCCATGCATCTTCAAAATGAAATTCATCGCGCAAGACTTAAGGTGCAGCGAGCCAATCAAACATATTGTTCACCGCTGACTGATGTATTTTCTCGTGAAAATGATGATCCTGCCCGCCATAAGCGTGAAATGTGACATCCGCACCTCGCCGCTTAAGCCAGTGATACATTCGGGTTCCGTGACTATAATTCACCTGTGTATCTGATGTACCATGCATGATTAGCACGGGGCAAGATAGTTTGTTCGCTTTTGACAAGGGAGAACGGGCGAGATAAGCTTGCGGAACTGCGCGTGGGGAACCACCCAGCACCCGTTTCAATGTGCGCCTCAGGTCGGTTCGCTCATGGTAAGTGCGTTCCACATCGGAGACACCGCTCCAAAGAACTAACTTATGTACTTTGGCCGGTCCCTCATTATAGGTAGTTGCGGTATGTACAGCATTAATGGCTCCACGGGAGAACCCCATTAAGGATATCCTAGTCGAGTCGGCAAAATGCAAACGCTGAACTAACCGGTAAGCGGCATGCACATCTTCGGCATCTTTCCCTCCATACTCGTCACGACCTTCACCGCCTTCATTGCCACGATAGGATGGGGCGAACACGATATAACCTTTATGTACAAATTGCTCAAGCCAAACGGTATTTACCCCGCCATAGCTGCCAAGTCCGCCGCGACAATAGAGCAGAACTGGCCACTGTTCCGGTATGTTATCCGTATCATGCATTTTTGCAGAAGGGTAGTGGCTGGCGAGTGGTTGCAGATGTAGAGACTTATGTATGGAAGCGAAGTCTGGGAAGGAAGAGGAGACAGAGCCGGGATGAGAAGTTTCATATGTCGTGATATCAGGTAATGAACAACCTTGTGGCAGGTATAAATAAGCTTTAACTCGAAGTGTATCGGATGAATACGTCACTTGATAGAGCAGGAAAATCCACCTCTTTTATTAATAATTGCGTGCCAAATGACAGGGATGCTTCTATAGGATGCGCGTAAAATAAGTTCCCATACCTTCCAGGCTGAATCGCCAGCCCAAATGTGAGAAATTCGTTTATTGGCTCCATATGATTTATAATGGTTCAGGAGACATGTGGATTCACCGCTGTCCTCATATTCATAAAACTAACTTTAGTGTGTAGAAAGAAAGGGAGAAAGCCATGATGAACGCTCCACATCCAATCGATCAATTTAAGAAATTCAAATATGAAATTACCAGATTTATGATGATCTATAAATTTGCTCTGGATCAAATGGAGACCAAGATTGAAGTCCTGAAGGAAGAATTTCAGTCTCTGCATGATTACAGTCCAATTGAACATACAAAGTCCAGACTGAAATCACCTGAGAGCATAATGAACAAGATGTTTCGCAAAAATCACGAGTTAACGTTTGAGAGCATCAAAGAAAATATCAAGGATATCGCTGGAGTACGCATTACCTGCTCCTTTATCTCGGACATCTATCGTATTAAGGATATGCTGTGCAACCAAAGTGACCTGCGCGTGCTAGAAGTCAAAGACTACATCGAGAATCCGAAGCCAAACGGTTACCAAAGTCTTCATCTGCTGGTGGAAGTGCCTGTGTACATGTCCAATGGTGAGGAACGTGCCTGTGTGGAGATCCAGATTCGTACCATCGCGATGGATTTCTGGGCGAGTCTAGAGCATAAAATCTTTTACAAATACAATAAAGACGTTCCTGAACGTTTGACTAAGGAATTGAAAAGTGCAGCGGACTCTGCTAATGCACTCGATCTGCAGATGGAGAGACTTCACCGGGAAATTCAGGAGATCAAGGACGCTGATAACGAGCGGGATGAAGAAGAATTGCGCCGTATTATTATTAACAACCAACAGTTCACACTGCCGTCCAACTTGCTCAAGCTGCTGGGTAGCGGGGAGTAGTACTTGATGAAAAGTACAACAGCTTCATTGAACACAAACGCTACATCACGTGTGCGAATGGCATTAATTCTGGGGACGCTATCGGCCTTCGGGCCGTTGTCCCTGGATATGTATTTGCCTGCATTGCCCACGCTGGCTGATGAGTTCGGTTCATCTACTTCGTATGCTCAACTCAGTCTGACGGCGTGTATGATTGGACTTGCGGTTGGTCAGTTGCTTGCCGGACCTCTAAGTGATGTACGTGGTCGGCGAACACCGCTCATTGCAGGACTTGTGCTCTATACCATCGCGTCCATACTCTGCCTGGTCAGCCCTACGATGGGCTCTTTTGTTGTGCTGCGATTCATTCAGGGGGTGGCCGGAGCAGCCGGGATTGTCATCTCGCGCGCAGTCGTCAGAGACGTATATTCGGGCCCGGAACTGACACGGTTCTTCTCCCTGTTAATGCTGATTAACGGCGTAGCCCCGATTGCTGCACCGATCATTGGTGGACAATTGTTGACGTATACGTCGTGGCGCGGCGTATTTATTTTGCTTAGCCTCATCGGAATACTGACGCTGTTGGCTGTCATTTTCGGTCTTGGGGAGACATTACCTTCCAACCGCAGATCAAGCGGTGGATTGAAGCAGACATTAATTACGTTTCGCCAAATCGCGGGGGATCGTCAGTTTATGGGTTATGCGTTGACCCAGGGTTTCGTAGCGGCTGGCATGTTTGCATACATATCCGGTTCACCGTTTGTGCTTCAGAAAATATACGGGGTATCCCCGCAAATGTTCAGTGTTTGCTTCGCCATAAACGGACTGGGCATTATTCTGGCTAGTCAGGTTGCGGGCAGACTTGCAGGGAAAGTATCTGAAACCCGCCTGTTAATTGCGGGGCTGCTAACCGCGGCGCTGGGAGGAACTTCACTGCTCATCGCGATTCTGGCTGGAGGTAATCTAATCTCTGTACTGATTCCGTTATTTTTGGTGGTATCCAGTGTTGGGTTAGTCAATACCGCGTCCTTCGCCTTGGCGATGGCCAATCAGGAGAAATCGGCAGGCAGTGCGTCTGCGCTTATTGGTGTGATGACGTTCCTGTTCGGTGGTATTGTCGCTCCCCTCGTAGGTCTCGGAGGAGAAGGAACAGCTGTGCCAATGGGAATCGTTATCGCGTGTGCTGATCTCGGTGCCTTGGTGATTTACTTCCTAATGGTCAGTAGAGGAAGGAAGCGCCAGAACGATCAAGTGTTGAGTTAAAGGTACTGATTCTGAACACCTTGCGTTTATGGAGTCTTAAAATAGTGTAAAGTTACTTTGGGTTAAAGAACGAACAAGAGCCTCACTTGGAAGGAATTATGCTTCCAAGTGAGGCTCTTGCTGTAAGTAAGGACAGGTTTAGCAGAGCGCAAACAAAATCTGTGTATTGGACAGTATACCCGGCGTGAGGAATGGATAGAAGTACCCCACCACAAAACCAAACAGATTAATTGCAGGCCACATCAGGTAGACATCATTGTATGTGAAGACAAGGGACCATCGGTTGTAGCAAAAGTTGGGCAGTGCACGTTCTTCGTTATCTCGTGGTGCCGCTGCACCAGTCTGTGCAAATTGCACAGCTTGAGTGAGACTTTGCGGCTGTTGCTGGAGGAAGAGCGGAAGCAGACCGGGGCTGCTTTTGATCAGGTTATACAGAAAAAGCATTTCTGCCGGAGGCTGACCTACCGGACGAGGATAGGCACTAAGCAGGGTGGGCAAATTGCCTTGAGTCAGTTGAGTGGGTACGCCCGGTGCTGTACCCGGGATTGTACCTGGAATGCCTCCGGGGATATATGGACCGGGTCCTCCGCCTGGAATGTATGGAGGATAGGAGCCTTGACCGCCAGGTATACCCGGAAACGTCGGACCACCCGGTGTGCCGCCGCCACCTCCTGGGAACAGTGGAGGCAATTGAAAGGAACGGTCTTCTCCATAACTTAGAT
Organism: Paenibacillus sp. PAMC 26794; assembly: GCF_000316035.1. Taxonomy (GTDB): domain Bacteria; phylum Bacillota; class Bacilli; order Paenibacillales; family Paenibacillaceae; genus Paenibacillus. The sequence continues at coordinate 7,072 of NZ_ANHX01000018.1, read as the reverse complement.
AAGGGTTATATTCGTAATACATGTACAGAACATCCTTCCTGTCGTCGTATTCTGCATTCAGCATATGGCGGCATCCGCCTATATGTGAGTGCCGTCAAGAAGATTTTATATGATCCGCTCGGCACATAATCGAATTGACAACTGAACTGATAACAATTATCATTGTCAATGGAATTGGACAAATGTACATACGGATATTATATGTATCAATAATAGTTTCGATATTTTTGAACATTGAAATCTGTCACAATAAGGCCGAATAAGGTTTTCATAATGAAATGAGAGGGGTTAACAAATTGCTTAAGAAAAATAGAAAGATGATCATTCTTCTGATTACGGTGATGGTTATGTCCATCTGGTTGGCCGCGTGTGGAACAAGGACGGCAGAGAATGGAGCAGCAGAAGAGAACGATACAACAACGGAGACAGAGACACAAACAGAAGCCGCTACAGAGCGCACTTTAACAGATGCAATGGGACACGAGGTTACCATCCCGGCTAACCCTGAGCGTGTCATCGCGTCTTATCTGGAAGACCATCTCGTTACACTCGGTGTTAAGCCAGCAGCACAGTGGTCCATCAACAACGGCAGTGGCTTGCAGGATTATCTGCAAAACGATCTGAATGGCATACCTGGCATTGCAAGTGATCTACCTTTTGAAGCCATGGCCAGTTTCTCACCAGACCTGATTATTATGGGTTCTGAAAGTACAGTTGAAGGGGAGAAATACGAACAGTACAACAAAATTGCCCCTACTTATGTACTCGGAGATCAGGTCAACAAGGATTGGCGTCAGGCTCTGCTCAAGATCGGTGAGATTCTGAACAAATCGGATGTAGCACAGAAGGCGCTTGACGATTATGATGCCAAAGCAAAGGAAATCAAAGAAAAAGTAACTGCTGTTACTGGAGGAACAAAATCCGCCGCAGCGTTATGGTTGTTCAATAACAAGTTTTATGTTGTAAGCAACAATGTTTCCAGTGGTGAAGTGATGTACAATGAACTTGGACTTGCAGAGCCTAATGTTGTGAAGGAAGCATCCGCGAAGGCAACGGGTAACTGGTCTGAGATTTCATTGGAGAAGATTGCAGAAATGGACGCAGACTATCTATTCCTGGTGAACAGTGACAAGGGAGCAGGTTCAGAAGCTCTGAAAGATGCCGTATGGCAGAGCATTCCTGCTGTAAAGACAGGTAATGTGTTTGAATTTGAAAGTACAAGCAGCTGGTTGTACAGTGGCGTTCAAGCAAATACGCAAATTCTGCAAGATATTCAAAGCAGTATTGTGAAGTAACAACCAAACATATACGAGACAGTCGTTTAAACGCTTTGATGCCATGAGCATCAAGGCGTTTTTTGTTTTTTGAACAGATATGGATATATAATAACGAGAAAGTAACGTAATTGAACCAGTTTAACGTAACATGAGCATGGAAGGGGATATTTACATATGTATACATTGGATCCACGTGAAATAACGGGAAGAGACAACTATAAACTGATGAGTGGTTCGGTGGTGCCACGTCCAATTGCTTTTGTGACGACACTTTCATATGAGAATGGTGTAATTAATGCAGCGCCTTTCAGTTTCTTCAATGTAGTTAGTTCGGACCCGCCGCTGTTATCCATATCCATTGCACGTAAAGACGGCATTATGAAAGATACTGCACGTAATGTGCTTGCTCAGCAAGAACTGGTCGTGCATATATGTGATGAAGCAATCATAACAGAAGTGAATGAGACAGCAGCCATACTGGAACCCCACGAAAGTGAGCTTGAGCGGACAAAACTGACTACAGTGCCAAGTACCAAGGTTGCTGTGCCAGGAATAAAGGAAGCACTTATTCGGATGGAGTGTGAGCTGTATCAGCACATTCCCATCACGAATGATGAGGGCAAACCGGTGAGTGACCTGCTGCTGGTACGTATTGTACAGTATCATTTCAGCGAACAAGTCTACAATCCGGACAAGGGCTATATCCTGATGGATCATTTGAAACCAGTCAGCCGACTGGCGGGTAATGATTATGCCAAGCTTGGAGAGAGATTCACGTTGATTCGGCCTGAATAGTTCTGACAGATAGCAAAGGCGGACAGCATGTGCGAAACTCGCATATGTTGTCTGCCTTTGCTTGTGATATGAACATAAACGGGACAGGTAGTGAATAGACTTGTACTATATCCTGCACATGTCATATGAACCTATTTTATATATAGGTTGTTTAAAAAGCCCACTTTTGATTACGAAGGGCACGTACTATATAGGGAGGTTAAGCCGATGAACCAGCTTGAGGGAACTATAGGCGCAAGTATTATGGGAGTAGGAACGGCGTTGCCTGCTCACCGTATTGAGCAGAAGGATGTGTCTGCTCGTCTGGCGCAAGCGCTGGAACATGAGCCGGATGCGAGAAGGTGGGCCAAGCGAATCTTTAATCAGTGCGGTGTGGAGACTCGTTATACCTGTGAACCGAATCTGCTTGAGCCTGTTGATTCTTGCCGATATTTACCCTTTACCAGTGCGGAGGAGGTTCCGACTACATCCGAGCGTATGGGCAAATACAAAGCTGCTGCTGTTCCACTTGGTCTGGAGGCGGCGGGACAGGCCATTCAGGATGCAGACGTATCCCACTCGGAAATTACACATCTCATTACGGTGAGTTGCACGGGGCAATTCCTGCCAGGACTTGATGTTCGGCTGATCCAGCAGCTTGAACTGTCACCGCAGATTAACCGGATTCCACTGGTGTTTCAAGGATGTGCAGCCGGTCTGAAGGCGATCCAACTGGCGAATTCCATTGTAACGACAGATCAGAAGGCTACGGTTCTCATCGTGTGTGTAGAACTATGCACACTTCACTTCCAACCATCTGCCAAACGGGACGACCTGTATGCCGCATCGTTCTTCGGGGATGGTGCCTCTGCCTGTGTTATTGGTGCATCCGGAACAGACCGCAATGAATGTTTTCGACTAGGTCGTGGGCACTCAACACTGCTCCCGGATTGTGCAGAAGAAATGATCTGGGAAGTGGGCAATACAGGCTTCGATCTCTACCTGTCACCACAGATTCCGAAGCTGCTTGGTTTGCATCTCGGTCCAGAGGTAGAACGGTTGCTGGAGGGGAGCGGTTTACCGGACATATGGGCGATCCATCCAGGAGGCAGAGGCATCGTGGATGCCGTTCAGAAGCTGTATCAGTTGACAGATGAGCAGGTCTCCTACAGCCGAAACATCCTGCGGGATTATGGCAACCTGTCGTCGGTGACGATTCTTTTTGTTCTTCAAGCCATCCGCGAGGATTACAGACAGAAGGAAGAGCATTCCAGCGGGATAGCGCTGGCCTTTGGCCCGGGACTGACAGCAGAGTTACTTCATTTTACATACATCCCTGCCCCCATAGCGAACAGAACACCTGTGAATCATGGCATCCAATAGTTCGCGAACCCGAGTGAAGGAGATATACACCGCAAGTGTATGAATGTGCTTATGATCTTACCGATGAGCATAATCGAATGACTAATCTGATCGCAGAGGAGCTTAGGTATGGGTTATCGCAGACTTGCTGCCTTCATCAGCCGATATCCGCGGTTCATTATTCTCTGCTGGGTATTTATCATCGGGATGTCAGCGGTCTGGGCATGGAGGTTGCCTGACATTGTTCAGGATCACGGATTAAAACGGGTTCACGGGGATGCGCAAGCAGTTGATGCTGTTCTGGAGGACGAATTCGGTTCTCCTGCTGATCCGGTTATTCTGGTTTTTGAGAAAAAGGAAAATACCTCGCCGTTACAGTTCCGGCAGTGGATCAAGGATCGTTTGACACAGGTTCAAGTGTTGCCTGCGGTAACTTCTATCACCTCCCCTCTGGATGGTAGCCAAAGGGTGACTCTGCAAGATCAAAGGGCATATGCCCTTGTGAAAATGGATGTGCCCGCGCATCAGATGGGTCCCCCACTGGAGCAGTTGCGCGCCGTGCTGGCAACAGACGGTCCAGGTACGGTGCAATTGACGGGAAAGGCAGTTGTGCAGCAAGATGTCAATCATCTGAGCTTTCGTGATCTGGAACGGGCAGAGATGGTGGGCCTGCCGATTGCCCTGATCGTTTTGTGTTTTGCATTCAGGGGGCTATATGCTGCATTGATTGCTGTCATGATGGGGATCAGTGCTGTGATTACCGCGATGGGAGTCACGTCACTCCTTGGTTATCATCTGGAATTGTCCAACTTTATCATTAACGTGATTCCCATGGTGGGCATGGCACTCAGTATAGATTTCGCCCTGATCATCCTGAGCAGGTACAGGGAAGAACTTCAGCGGGCCTATAAAGATGAAGGCGAAGCTAACGTTACGGGCAGCAGTCTGGATATGCAGAGCGAGGTTCTGCGGAGCGAGATTCTTCAACGAACATTGCGCACAGCAGGCAGAGCAGTGTTGTTCTCGGCAGCCTGCGTACTCCTTGGGCTACTGGGTCTGCTCTGGATCAGACTGCCGATGTTTCTGAGTGTCTCCTTGGGGGCCATTATTGTTCTGCTCCTATCGCTACTGTTAAATGTTACGCTGCTGCCAGCTCTACTGTCACTGTCTGCGGATCGTGTCTTCAGACGAAAATCCGTCCGTTCGTTACCCATACGCTTGGTCTGGCATCGATGGTCAGCGATGGTCATGAAACGACCACTTAGCATGGCAATCGGAGGTACGTTTGTGCTGATCCTGTTTCTTTATCCAGTGACCCGGCTGGAACTGTCCGTCCCGGATGCCTCTTCACTGCCAGTCAGAATGGAGTCCCGCCAGGCAGCAGAGCAGTTGCAACATGATTTGGGGCAAAAGAATACCTCCGCCATCGAGATCGTGATTGGCGGACAGCAGGAACTGTTGACTGCCAATCACTGGCAGATGGCCCACAACAAAGCCCGTCAACTACTGCAGGACTCAGATGTATTGAGCATTGTTTCACCATGGGGCCTATTACAGCCGAATCAAAATGGCTCGCAAAACCTTTTACGGATTCCACCATCGTCGCTCACTTCTTCCATAGAAGGCAAGGAGTCAACAAGGAAGGCATGGCTGCGTTCAACGGTCTCTGATCATTCGATTCGATTGATAGCCACCGTGTACGGGGAGCCCGGGTCGGAGCAGGTCGCAGACTGGCTTGAACGAATGAGGAATAGCGATCATGCACCAGGTTCCAACAATGTAAAACTACGTTATGGTGGGGAAGCTGCCAAGCAGTATGAAATAATGCAGGAAGTCACAAGTCAACTGCCCAAAGTGCTGGTATTTGTAGTGGTCACCAATTATCTTGTGTTACTGGCAGCATTCCGATCGATGCTCATTCCAATCAAGGCAATTCTGATGAACCTGCTCAGCTTAGCCGCTTCATTTGGCATATTGGTGTGGGTGTTCAATGAAGGACATCTGGGGATGGAGCCGTCAGCCATTGCCATTATGATTCCTGTATTCATTGCAGGATTGGTGTTTGGCATATCCATGGACTATGGTGTGTTTATGCTGAGCCGTATTCAGGAAGTATATAGACGAACCGGAGACAGTGATGTGGCTGTCCAACAGGGATTGGCTTCTACAGGTCGTCTGGTTACCTCCGCAGCGGCCATTCTGCTTGCGGTGACCGTGCCGTTTGCTTTTGCTGAAGTCGCAGGTGTGAGGCAGTTAGGGATCGGAATCACGGCAGCGGTGTTGATTGACGTTACATTAATTCGTCTAATACTGGTGCCTGCATTGATGAAATTAATGGGCAGGTGGAACTGGTGGTTGCCGGGTCAGATTAAATGAAGGGTATTTCCGTAACCTGTCTTCAGGTTGGAGATATCCTTTTTTTGGCTAGAAATCGTGTGATTCCATTCAAAACAGGCAAACATGTTCAATTCATGGGTGACCTAGATGTTCTATAATGGATGGGATTAATTCCATATGACAGTCTTACATCTACGTTATCCTACGAAAAACAGGAGGGACACAGGCCCATGTCGGATATTGAAGCCTATTTACAACAACAAACGAATCTTCGTGGTCGTTCCGCGTATCATGCAGATCAACCCCTGGAGTTATGGCGCAGTCAGTTACGTACTCGCGTGAAAGAACGGCTGGGCGGTTTCCCCACGATGGCGGCGGCACTGAATCCTGTCTTACTGGAGCGCATTACATGTGACGGATATATTCGGGAGCGGATTGAAATCACGACCTATGCAGGACTTCGCATGCCTGTGTATTTATTAATTCCGGGTGATGGAAGCATTATCGAAAACAAGAGACCTGCTATCGTTGCTTGTCATGGGCATGGCTACGGTAGCCGAGAGATATCGGGCATGGAGCCGGATGGGTCGCCACGGACAGGAGAGCCTGGATTACACAAGGACTTTGCAGTAGCTCTTGTGAAGCGTGGATATGTGGTTGCGGCTCCAGAGTTGCTCGGATTTGGTGATCGAAGATTGGAAGAGGACCGCGATGCGCCACCAGGGGCAAGTTCCTGTACGAAGATTGCTGCCCATCTGCTCATGGTAGGGAAGACTCTCGCCGGGCATAGGGTGTATGAAACAACACGAGTACTGGATTATGTCTCAACTCGGCCTGAAGTGGATTCGGAGCGAATCGGAAGCATGGGTATCTCGGGTGGTGGTCTGGTGACCGCATTTACAGTCGCGCTGGATGAACGGTTCCGTGTAGCTGTAGTGAGCGGTTATGCAAGTACATTCCAGGGCAGCATACTGGATCGGAACCATTGTCTGGACAACTATGTGCCAGGTATCCTGCGTGAAGCGGAGTTACCGGATATCATCGGCCTGATTGTGCCTAGGCCACTTTTTATTGAAGCCGGAAGTGATGACCAGGTGTTCCCAATCCATGCAGCGAGAGAGGCGTATGCCCGTTTGACACACATATATGAGCAGGCGGGAGCATCAGAATCACTGGATGCGGATTTCTTTACAGGTGGACATGAGATTAGCGGAGCGAAAGCCTATGACTGGCTTGACCAAGTTCTGTGAAACTGAGGCTTATTACCATCTATATAAGTTGAACTAATCATTTACACGGTAACGGAGAAGATAGAAAAAATC
>NZ_ANHX01000017.1 GCF_000316035.1 Paenibacillus sp. PAMC 26794 | reverse complement strand
AGCGTTCGTCCTTTATCACCGGATTTTCCCTGAAGAAAAGGGAATCGAAAAATCTGGGGATAACAGCGATTGGAAGGTTATTCTGTCTTCGTAGTGTCTGTGTAAATAATTTTTAGTTCAACTAATATAATTCTGATTCGAGAGGAGAATTCAGTGATGAAATGGTCAATATCGGTAAAGCTACTGCTTTGTTTTGTTCTGTTTGCGAGTACAATGGGCATCGGTCTGGGAAGCAGTGGAGGGCAAGTCGCCGAAGCGGCAACGGACAATTACAGATTTGATTTTGGTTCGGGTGCTGTTGAGAGCGGTTACACAGGCGTGTCCGCAGGAGATGCCTATACGCCTACGAAAGGTTATGGCTTCAACACACCTGCACAGATGAGGAATGTGTCTGCCTCAGGAAGCGGGGTTAAGAGTGACGCTGTGCAGTTTCTGACTTACGGCACCAAGAGCACCAATACCTTCAATGTGAATCTGTCCAATGGCCTATATGAAGTTAAAGTGGTCCTGGGCAATACTGCCAGAGCCAGCGTGGCTGCAGAAGGTGTCTACCAGATCATTAATATGACGGGCAACGGGGCAACGGACCAGTTTCAAATTCCGGTGACTGACGGGCAATTAAACCTGCTGGTTACAGAAGGAAAGACAGGTACCGCCTTCACACTTAGTGCACTCGAAATCCGGAAGTTATCCAATCAGACCGTTACCAACCGCACGATCTACATTGGTGGTGACTCAACAGTTTGTAATTACTATCCGCTGGGTAGCAGTGTACAAGGAGGTTGGGGACAGCTGTTTCCGTCCTATGTGAACAATTCCACCTTCCAGGTCCGAAATATGGCGTCAAGTGGTCAATTTGCGAGAGGCTTCCGCGATGATGGTCAGATGGAAGCGATTCTGAAGTATATCAAGCCGGGAGATTATTTTATTTTGCAATTTGGAATTAACGATACCAATGCCAAGAATAATACAACGGAGGCGCAGTTCAAAGAGATTATGCGGGATATGGTGCGTCTGGCAAAGAACAAAGGAGCGACGGTCATCCTCTCCACGCCACAGGGCCGGGCAACGGACTTTAATTCATCCAACGTACATCAAGCGGAGAACCGCTGGTACAATCAATCCACCCGTGCACTCGCTCAGGAAGAGGGGGTTACCCTTGTTGAACTGAACAAGCTGAGTTCTGCCTATTTCACGTCTATTGGTCCTGCGGCAACACTTGCTCTGTATATGACAGGGGATAGTCTGCATCCGAATCGTCAAGGGGCTGCGGAGCTTGCACGTATTGTGGCTGCGGATCTGAGAAGACAGGGACTGAATGGATTCTGACTTTACTACTTAATCAGTCTGCATAATCAGTGGTTAATATGATCCGTGTATGAAAAATAAAAAAACACCCCCGGGAACAACCCGCGAAACGGGCGGCTGATCCTCGGGGGTATTCGTTATGCCTAGGCTGGGGATTACTCCATCATATCCTTGGCTTCATGGTTCACTTTTTTCCCTTTTAACAAGGGTTCCAGTTCATCTTGCACGCTCTGCTCCCACAGTGGTACATCTGTGCGATAGGCGGCCCGACCATTCAGATGTCCAGCGACCGGAGCCGTGATGAATACAAACAGGATACCTAACAACAAGCGGGCACTGATATAGTTATCGAAGTACCAGAAGTAGAAAAATGTAGCGCTTAATACGCAGAACACACCAAGCGTCATACTTTTGGTTGCGGCATGGGCACGCAGATATACATCAGGCAGACGAATAAGTCCGAATGCACTGAGTGCACTGAGTAGTGCACCGAGCAGTACGAGTAGACCTATAGCGGTTTCAGCGGCTACTTTAACGATCTCCATCATTTTTGAATACCGCCCCCCGTTCAATATAACGTGCAAATGCCACTGTACTTAGAAAGGCCAAAATACCAATCAGCAAGATAATATCCAGATAGGCTTGGGTTTGCAGCATCATCGACAGAACGGCAACGATGGCAATCACATTGATACCAATGGTATCCAGTGCCGTGATCCGGTCAGCCATGGATGGTCCCCGAAGCACCCTGTACAAGCAACCCAGAATGGCTAAGGAGAGAATGAGCAATGAGATGAACAACAGTGAGGATAACATTAACGCGTCACCTCCATAATTGCTTTTTCGAATGTGTTTTGGATATCATCTCTTAGTTTTTGTTCATCCTTGATATCCAGTGCGTGGATAAACAGTTTGCGTTGATTGCCCGAGATTTCAAGCGGCAGGGAACCTGGTGTCAATGAGATCAGTAAGCAGAGCAGAGTAACCTCCCAATCCGAGGACAATTGAGTTTTATACGTAAAAATACCGGGCCTTATATCTAGCTTGGGCTTGATAATCTGGCGTATAACCTCAATGCTCGCTCGCACCAATTCCTTGAACAGCAGATTAATCAGTTTGAAGATGGCCCAGACTCGCACAATATAGAAGCGCTGGGGGAAGAATCGGCGCATCCCCCCGATGAGAAGCAGTCCGAGCAGGTAACCTATGAGAAAACCAACACTATTCCAGGCGTTGTTCAGAAACATCCATACAAAAGCTATGATAAGATTCAGTACAATCTGAAAGGCCATAGACATCTACTCCTTCAATACGGCATCAATATAAATATTGGGATGCAGTAGAATATCGCCTGCGCGGGAGGTCAATTGGAACATGCCTTCAGCCCCCACACCCATTACGATGATGAATACAAACAGAATTCCGGCAGGAATCAGAAGGCCGTTCACCGCGTAAGGGCGTCTTGTAACCCCGGCAGGTGGTTCGCCCCAGAACGCTTGTATGAAGATGCGTAGTACCGAATATAACATCAACAAGCTCGAAAGCACCGCAATGCCGGTAAGACCATACAAGCCTGCCTGCAAGCCTCCTTCAAAGAGAAGCAACTTCCCTGGAAATCCACTAAATGGCGGCAAACCTGCCAAGGCAAGTGCGCTAATGAAGAACATCCAGCCGAGCAGCGGATAACGATGGATCAGCCCGCCCATGTTGTCGAGTTTGGATGTTCCGGCAACAGCGATCAAGGCACCGCCGAGCAGGAAGAGCAGTGTTTTGATCAACATATCATGCAGCATGTAGAAGAGCAGGCCTTCCAGCGCAGGGCGACTGGCCGAAGCCATACCGAAAGCGACAAAACCTACACCTGCAATCACGTTGTAGATGAGAATCTTGTTTACATCGCGATATGAGATCGCACCGATGACACCCAGGACCATCGTTGCACCAGCCATCCATCCGATTAGTGCATGGAAGAAATCCGGATCATGATAGAAGATCAGTGTGAATGTTCGCACAATCGCGTACAAGCCAACCTTGGTAAGCAATCCTGCGAACAATGCAGTGACGACAGCAGGTGGTGCCGCATAAGAGCCCGACAGCCAGAAGAACAGGAACAGTCCGGCCTTGATGCTAAATACGATCAGAAAGAGAACAGCAATCAGGGTAATGACCCCGCTCTGTCCCACTTCAGCAATTTTTACGGACAAGTCCGCCATGTTCAGTGTGCCAGTAATGGAGTAGAGGAAGCCGATGGAAGCGACAAACAGTGCTGAAGAAACGATGTTAATCAAGACATATTTGATCGTTTCCCGAAGCTGTCTTTCCGTACCTCCCAATACGATCAGTGCATAGGAAGAGATGAGCATCAGTTCAAAGCTGACAAACAAATTGAACAAATCTCCGGTTAGGAATGAACTGTTAACGCCCGCGATCAAAAAATGAAAGAACGGATAGAAGTGGTGCTCTTCCCGCTCCTTGTTCACACTGCAGAACGCATACAGCAGACATGCCAGTGCAATGATGGAAGCAGCAACAACAAGCAACGCAGACACCATGTCAGCAACAAGCACAATACCATAGGGAGGTGCCCAACCGCCCATATTAAGCGTTAGAATTCCAGTTTGAGTCACACGAGTAATGAGTATCGTTGAAACTGCTGCAGTAAACAAAAGTCCGATGACACTAATGATCCGCTGGATATTCGTTTTCCGGAAAAACAGCAGAGCCAGAACACCTGTAATCAAAGGCAACAGAATCGGCAGAACGACGAGATTATTCATATGGGCGCCCCCTTACTTCTTCCATATCATCTGTTTTCAGCTTCAGATAAGAACGATAGGAGAGAACAAAGAAGAACGCAGTGAGTCCGAAATTAATAACAATTGAAGTCAGTATCAAAGCCTGAGGAAGAGGATCGACATAGCGTTCAGCCATCTCCCCAAGCAGTGGTGGTGCCCCGGTTTTAAGTCGTGACATGGTGATCAAGAGCAGATGCACGCCATGAGTTAGTATGGACATGCCAAGTACGATACGGAGCAGGCTCCGCGACAAGATTAAAAAGACGGCAACCGCAAACAGAATGCCAACGGCTATACACATCAATATTTCCATATCAGCGATCCTCCCCGATCTGTAGAATGATGGTCATGGTGACACCCAGGACAGCGAGATACACGCCAAGATCAAACAGCATGGCCGTGGCGAGTTCTGTCTCTCCCAGCAAAGGAAGTTCGAAATAGCCGAAGGTTTGACTGAGGAACGGAACTCCGAAAATAAATGAACCTGCGCCCGTCAGTAAGGCTATACCCAATCCGATTCCTGTTAGAATACGGAAGTCAACGGGTAAGGCTTTGCGTATCGTATCAGTACTGAATGCCAGAGCGATCAATACGAGCGCTGCCGCTGTGACTAAGCCGCCGATGAAACCTCCGCCCGGATTGTGGTGACCTGCAAAGAAGAGGTGCATGGCAAACGTCAGTATGATGAACACAACGACCTTGGTAGTCGTTTGCAGCAATACATCATTACTTTGCAAGGGTACAGTATCCCATGAAGATGAGCTGCGTTCCCGGTTACCGTACTTTTTCGTATTGTCCGTTTCATCATCCAGAGCAGGTTCGGACTCCTGACTTTCGTCCTTCTTACGGAACTTCAAGCGGGCTCCGAGATCTTTTGCTTCTAGGTTCAGGTTAATCATGGAGTAGATGGATAATGAAGCTACGCCAAGCACCATAATCTCCAATAACGTATCGAAGCCACGGAAATCTACCAATAACACGTTCACGACATTTTTACCACCAGCCGAGTCATACGCTTCCTGAATGAAGAAGGTAGAAATGCTGTCCAGTGAGGCTGTTCCGCTTGCAGCTAGCGCAACAAAGGTCATCACAACGCCGACTGCAATCGCTACGATCATATTTACCGTGAGATAACTGCGGCTTGATTTGCCACGTTGAAGCTCAGGCAGATGGTAGAAACAGAGCAGAAACAGGGCTACAGATACCGTCTCGACTATCATCTGTGTTAACGCCAGATCCGGCGCGCGGAAGAGTACAAACAGCAGGGTTACGATGTAACCAACCGCTCCAGTCATTATGACTGCCGACAGTCTGTTCTTGGCAAAAGGAATCGAAACCGCAGCACCGATGAGCGTGACTAACAGAACGACCTCATAAAATGAGAAAGGTGCATTGCCCTGCAGATTCCAGCTAATATTTTCTCCTGAACGGAAGAAAGCATAGACCAACAAGGCAACCGTGAATGAGAAAATGTAAACCAGATAATTACGAACCGAGCCATTCATATAGGCTTCCGTCCATTTGCGTGCATAATGCTGAAGATTATCCAGTACGACATGGTACATATTGTTAATCGTTAATCCTTGTGGATAATGCTCATAAATATTCCTCCATCGTGGCAACAGCTTGTAGAGAGTGATTCCGAGAATCACAACTCCGATCGTCATCATCAGTTCCGGAGTCCATCCATGCCACAGGGAGAAATGTACATCGAAGCGCTCATTTCCATTCAAGAGGGATGGAAGCACAGCGGCCATTGCCGGTTCAATCAGTGATCCGGCCAGCAGATTCGGGAAGAGTCCGAATACGATGACAAGAACACCTAGAACAACAGGCGGAATGAGCATACCAGCGGGCGCTTCGTGCAGCTTCTCGGCAGGGATCTCGCTTTGGCTACGACCGAGGAATGTTTTGAACACGATAATAAGCGCATAGATCAGGGTAAACACACTTGCAAGCCAAGCAAATACCGGCAATAGAACACTCCAGGACCCAAGTCCAAAGATTCGCAGATGCGTGACTTCCACCATCGCCTGGAAGAATAACTCCTTGCTCAGGAATCCGTTGAAGGGCGGAATACCCGCCATGGCAAGTGAGCCGATCAGTGCTACGGTGAATGTGATTGGCATGAATGAAGCAAGTCCACCGAGCTTTCGAATGTCACGTGTACCCGTTTCATGATCGACAATCCCTACGACCATGAACAGAGCGGCCTTGAAGGTCGCATGATTAAACAGGTGAAGCAGCGCAGCGGTTATTGCCACGGTGTACATCGCAGAGGATTCGCCATATCCGAAGTAGAGAGCAGCAGATCCAACCCCTAAGAGGGACATGATCAGACCAAGTTGAGAGATGGTCGAATAGGCAAGAATCGCTTTGAGATCGTTTTTTTTCACCGCCAGGAATGATCCGTAACACAGAGTCAGAAGACCAACGCCGGTAACGAGCCAGAACCAGAGTCCCTGTCCGCCGAAGATCGGTGTAAACCGGGCCACTACGTACAGTCCGGCCTTGACCATGGTGGCTGAGTGAAGATAGGCACTAACAGGTGTTGGAGCTTCCATGGCATCCGGCAGCCAGATATGAAATGGGAACTGAGCTGACTTGGTGAAAGCTCCAATCAGGATCAAGATAAGTGCGGGTAGAAATAGTGCGCTTTCCTGAAACTGACCCAATCCTGTAATGGTTGCACGAATACTGAATGTTCCGGTAATGAGATACATCATCATGAATCCGGTAAGCATGGCGAAACCGCCAAATACCGTAATCAGGAATGATTTTTGTGCTCCTGAAGTCGAGGCTTTACGTTTGTAATGAAATGCAATCAACAGGAATGACGTAATACTGGTCAATTCCCAGAATCCGTAGAGCACGATCATATTATCAGACAGCACTACGCCCAACATGGCTCCCATGAACATCAACAGATACAGGTAGAAACGGTTCAGCGCTTCTTTCATATCCATGTAGAAGATGGAGTAGAGAACAACGAGGACACCGATTCCGGTGATTAGCAGTGTCAACATGAGGCTCAGACCGTCCAGATACAGGTTAAATCCAATGTCCAGTGAAGGAATCCACGGGATATTTCCGGATACGGTATTGCGCTGTGACACAGCGGGTATGAGACTCGCAAAGGTTACAAATAATAGTGCCGGGACAAGGAGAACCGGCCATCCCAAATGTAATTTACGGAAGAAACGATGCAGCATGGCAAGAAGAATGCCAGCGGCAAAAGGCAGAATAACAGCAACATGAAGCAGGCTCAACATTACACCCCCAATGTTTAGTATTTCGATTACTCTCTCTGTGACATACAGGCGCATGATCCTTTGAAGGATATGCTTGCTCTCTATATTCATAACCCAAGTATGTATATACAGAATCGTGTCTATTCTTTGAATGGAAGAAACACGGTGAAAATTTCAGTATAATATTGTATGGGCATGTATAATAAATAAACACACAATTTCCGATAAATATGAAAACGATTAGGTGACATTCCGTGTACTCTTTACAGCATAGTTATGTTGAAAAGCAAGATGGTTTCACCGTGTAATGGAGGAAGTAATGTCATTCAAAATTAGAACTGTGCTTACAGTCATCTTCGCTGTATTATCCTTGCTGGTTACCCTGACGATTGGTTCTATTTTTAGCCAAAAGTCATTTGTTGCTGTAGAGACTGAGATTGGTCACTCGCTTACAGGCACGGCCTCACAGGCTTCGGACAAGCTGGATCGGTTCATGTCCGCTCGCGCGGGGGAACTGGACCTGCTGGGCCGAATGGCTTCGTTGGAAGATGAATTCCAACCTGATGAGATTCAGATGCTGCTGGATCAGTTACAAGATAGCTTTCCCTCATTCTCATGGGTTGGATTCATGGACCCGAAGGGAAAAGTGTTAGCTGCCACGGATGGTATCTTGTTGGGGGGGAATTTAACAGAGCGACCTGTGTATCAGGAGGGAATCAAGGGTAAATTCATTGGAGATGTGCATAATGCAGTACTTCTTGCCAAGCTGCTTCCGAATCCAACGGGAGAGCCGTTGCAATTTGTTGATATCAGTTTTCCGCTGAAGGATAGCAAAGGACATATTCAAGGTGTGCTCGCTGCACATTTAAGCTGGGAATGGGCGAAGGAAGTCGAGGAATCCGTGCTCGCCCCATTGAAAAGGGAAGAAAAGGACATTGAGTTCTTTATCGTGAGCAAAAAAGAACATACAGTGCTGCTCGGGCCGAAGGAATGGATCGGTAAACCGTTGGTATTGCCCGGCATCGAAGAGGCCCAGCACAATAAAAGCAGTTGGTCTATTGAAAAGTGGCCTGACGGTAATGAATATGTGACAGGGTTTGCCTACAGCCAGGGTCATCTGGATTATCCCGGATTAGGTTGGACCGTAGTCATTCGTCAAGTCAAGTCGTCTGCTTTTGCTTCTGTGTTTGACCTGATGTGGTTTAATGTATGGTCAGGACTCGCCGTTACCGTGCTGTTTGCACTGATAGGCTGGTTTGTCTCACGTCTGATCTCTGCCCCACTTGTGCGTCTTACCAGAGTGGCCAATCGACTGCGTGCAGGGGAAGAGCTTGAGATTCCCGCGAATAAGGGGATTAAGGAGATTGAAGTGTTGTCCCGTTCGCTTCGGGATATGCTGACCTCTCTTATGAATAAAAACTCAGAGCTGGTCGTGATGCAGAATCTGGCACATTTTGATCAGTTGACTAATCTGCCGAATCGCACTGCCCTTGAAGTGTACCTGGAGGAGTCTCTGGAGACCGAAAGTGAAAATCACACGCTGACTTTTCTCTATCTGGATCTCGATGGATTCAAACGGGTCAACGATACACTTGGACATCAGACTGGAGATGTGCTGCTACAGAAAGTGGCCCAGCGACTGTCTGCTCTTGGTCAGGTGAAGGGTATAACAGTCCGATTGGGCGGAGATGAATTCCTGATTGTACTTCAGTCGGTTGGAAGTCATCCGAGGCAAGAAGCCAGCGCTTATGCAGAAGCCATCATTCAAAGTCTGAACAAGCCGTTTATTATTGAATACGAGCGAATCCGAATTGGATGTAGCATCGGAGGTGCTGAATATCCAACCAACAGCAACAACCCATCTGAGATTATCCGGATGGCAGATGAAGCGTTATATGAGTCCAAACGTGCAGGCAAGAACAGAATGACATTTTATTCCGAGTTGAAGCAAGATCGTTAGCGTATAATAACATTAGCTGGGTTATCCCAATCACCTTTGTGCGAATGTGCGTATAAACAAGGAGGGGTGAAATGTCTGGAAAATATACAACTGTACCTTACGGTTATGAACCACCTGCGGCCAGCCGCAAAGGTACACTGACTTTTTATGACTCGTTCGAACATGTGACTGATGAGCAACTCGAGCGCGCCGCTGCAACGGTGGATACTCGTTCATTCATACAGCTCGTGCTGTATCCTTTACACGAGAGTACGTTCAAGCGAATGAGCAAGGATATCATACAGGCATATTACAAAAGAGAAGACCGCCTGCATGATTGGCGGCGGGAACATCCAACTTCACGTATACGTGTGGAGGGGCTTGAGGGCAAGAGAAAGAAATATACGCCTGTGGATAGTGCGCTGCGCCATATCACTGCGGAATACCCGGCCCCTCACTTTCTTTATTTGACTGTAGAGATGGCGAATATGTTTGCTTCGTTTGATTCCTTCAAAGATTGGATCAAAGAGCTGCGTCTCATCATTGACGGATCGTCCGAATACCTGCATCCTAGGCTGGAGCAAAATCGTCATCGCTGGGAATGGGTGGAATGAAAACATAGATGTATGAAAAAGATCGGCCTGCTGATCGTATTCAAACCCAAAAAAAGTTGTGTTGTACAAACCGGAATTCCGGTGTACAGCACAACTTTTTTATTTATATTTTCTCTGCCAAGGACGAAGTCAGATCAAGTGATGTTACGGTTTTATTTTTACCTGTTCGTTTGGCGGCATACAGACAGGCATCCACTTCCTCGAACAATTTGTCTTTGGTCAGATTAGGACTGTAGCTTTTGAGACCGATACTCACCGTGATGGAAGCTCCTTCAAGTTCCAGATGACCCATCAGGGCAATCTTCTGACGAATCTGTTCCACCAAGGCATAGGCCTGCTTGAAAGATTTCTCAAACATCAATAAGGCGAACTCTTCGCCACCGTAGCGTGCTGCGATATCACTTGAGGTAATCGTCTCCTGAATGATCAGGGACATTTTCTCCAGCATGATGTCTCCAACCCGATGACCATAGGTATCATTAATGGATTTGAAGTTATCAATATCGATCAGGGCCAGATGCAGACTCATGCCACTGTTGGCATACTCAAATGCTTTTTCGTAATAATCCTTGAATGAGCTTTGATTATAAAGGTTGGTTAAACCGTCTGTTTTGGACTGTTTGGTCATAATGGCATTTCGTACAATAAGGTCCTGCTTGGCAAGCATGCTTGCCTGAAGATCGTCCAGCACTTCAACGCCGCTGGTTACGATAACCTGTGCTACATATGTACCAAGGATTAGAAAAGCCGGAATGGATACCATGTCAAATGAAGACAGGTAGGATCGGTAGGCTGGGTCGAACAGAACGAGAAGGTAACCGATCATCTGCATCAGGAAAACAATCCAGACTCTCTTTTTGCTGAAGAACAGAACTGAAGCGAAGATGGGTAACAGGCAGATGGCTAATATAATTCGAATGTCGTAATTGACATGAATTATTGTCCAGGCGATCACTGTGCTAGCCGCAGACATGGTATAGAAGGCATATGAACTGAAGCGCCGATCAACCCAACTCGCGAACAAAATGCATGAACTGCTAATCGCCGTAGGCCAGAACAGAACATTCATCATGAAATCCGCAGGCGTGCGATCATACTTCAGAAACAGGAAACAGCCAACCTGGATGGCGAAATGTGCAATGATGACAACCCAATAGGCATGGAGCATTTTTTGAATCCATTTGGAATGCTTGAACTCGTATTCTGTTGGAATGTTGCTATTGTGCGTATGGAAACCTTTCATATATCACCGCTGACTGCATCATAATGGTACGACAGAATCACTCTCGTATATGATGATTATAAATCACAATGAACAAAACGCAAATTAATATATTTGAGCATGAGAACTAAGCTTACATTATATTACATAGAGGATAGAGTGTGAAGTACAGGGGGAGCATTGTTGGCTATAACGTATCTGAGGAATTTGCTCATTCTGGATGCCATGAGATTACACGAACGTAAATGAATGGTATACTAATTGAATATGAACTCGGCAATCAACCCGTGGAATCGGGACGTCGGAGTAGAGGAGGCAGCCACATTGGCAAAAGCAAAAGTAGCAAAAAGACCTACACGGGATGAGTTTGAACTGGAAGAGTTGGGAAACCAGCTCGTTGAAGCCTTTCGGGAACGTTCGGAAGTACTGTTGACGGTATGGGGCAAAGTAGATCAGGTGCAAGGAGTCATCGTCAAAATGGACTCTCGTACACGACTCGTGCATGTGGAGTATACCGAAGAAGAGTTCACAGCGAAGGTGCCTTTTCTGGATATCATGCGTGTGCAATCTCCCCGGTACTGAACGAAAAAAACAGCAATCTGAATAATTAGGGCATCCGCCCTGTCAAAGTCGTTCTTCCTGCATAAGATAACCCATACCTGTTGCAGAGGAGGTACGGTCAATGAGCGAAGTATTAGGTGGAGAAACAAGAGGCTACGGATACGGAGGTTTCACTTCTGTAGGTGCCATTCTGGTTCTGTTCATCCTGTTGGTTATCATCTCCAAAGCGTTCTTGGTATAATTGCATATCTCTAAAGAATGAAAGAAGCTCTGCCATCGCGGCAGAGCTTTTTTGTTCGTTCAGTCATTGGCGAATTTTGTAGAAAATCGGTGTAAGTCCTGCTTACGTTATGTTAGAATATAACCATCCCTAGAGAAAGAAAGAGGTGTTTTGATTATGAGCCAAGCGTTAACAGAATCTTTAAATGAACAGATGAACTTTGAGTTTTATTCCGCTCATGTATATCTGGCTATGGCAGCCTATTGTTCCAGTAAAAGTCTGGATGGATTTGCGAACTTCTTCATCGTGCAAGCGGAAGAAGAGCGATTCCATGGCATGAAAATATACAAATTCCTGAATGATCGTGGACAACGTGCCACACTTGCGGCTTTGCCAGAACCGAAGAATGAATATGCTTCGATGCTGGATGTATTTGAGCATGGTTATGCTCATGAACAGCAAAACACGAAAAAATTCTACAATCTGGCTGACATCGCTCTCAATGAACGTGAACATGCAACGATGTATTTCCTGAAGTGGTTCATTGATGAGCAGGTTGAAGAGGAAGCATTGTTTGACAACATTATTCAGAAGCTGCGCCGCATTGAAAAAGACAGCAACGCCTTCTACATGTTGGATGCCGAGTTTGGCAAACGTTCGTTCACTGCTCCTGCTGAATAAATGCACGTTGGGAGTCGAGAAGATTCCAGCGTCAAAACACCATTTACATACAGCATGAGGTAATGATCCTGAAAGCAATGGGGGCAATTCCCTTGCAAGGGATGATGGTTTGATGCCATATGCTGATTGAAGACGAAGAAGCCTGCACTTGTGCAGGTTTTTTTGCATGCAACGATATTTAATGATTGTATTGATTTACTTGAATTGGAGTAAAGGTCTATCAAAATTCTGAATGTGGGTAATAGAGGATATGTCACAATTGATCTATCCTGACGGGATCTTTTTTTGCGCAAATCTATCAAATTCGTATTAAATTTTAGGTTTATCTGACAAAAGTGTAACTCTACCGTAGCCTTTGGAGCGAGAACAGGAGTCACTATCTTTGATAGTATTAGGATTAATCGCCAAGGGATGAAGGTAGAACAACATGGACACCCGGGGAAATATAACACATAAGGGAGATTTTTAATTATGTTACATATTCGCAAATCTATCATGGTCACACTTGCTATTTTACTAATCATTCCACTATTATTGCCGCAGTCGGTATCTGCCAAATCAGTTGCATCCAAGGATGGTGCAAGCAAAGCAAATTCCAAAATCATATACCTGACGTTTGATGATGGGCCAACCGCTCATACGGGTCAGTTACTGGATATTCTGGATCAGTATAATGCGAAGGCAACGTTTTTTATGCTGGGTCCTCAGATGGAGCAATTTCAGAAGGCTACCAAACGAATCGTAGCTGACGGACATGGATTGGGTCTGCATGGTGTGACTCACGTTCCAGGCAAATTCTATAAATCTGCATATAGCGGATTGAAAGAGATGCAACAGGCCAATGTAAGTCTAAACAAGGTTGCCGGAGTTAAAACAAGTCTCGTGCGGACGCCATATGGTAGTAAACCTTATCTTAAACCGGCATTCCGTAATGTGTTGCTAGGTCAGGGTGGATTCCATCTGTGGGATTGGAATGTGGATTCGGAAGATTGGAAATACAAGAAGGATCATCAGAAAGTCTATAACAGTGTAATGAAGCAGATCCACAATGTGCAAAAGAGCGGAACAACGCCTGTTGTGCTTATGCACGACCAGGAAGCAACGCTGAAAGTATTACCGCAAGTTTTGAAAACATTGAAGGCAGAAGGGTATCGTTTTGAAGTATTAAGCAAAAAATTGCAGCCGGTTAACTTCTGGAACGACAAGCGTTAATCTTTTGAATTTTTAGATTGGCTACAACGAAGGAGGCACACATCATGAAGAAACAACCATTATGGATCACGATTCCAGTAACGACGGCCGTTTTACTTGCTCTGGCAGGATGTGGCGGACCGGATTCAAATGCAGCATCGTCAGAGAATAGTTCTTCACCAACGACAACAGTGGGTGAGCAGACCGAGACCGGTAGCGGTGGTGCTGATTTCTCTAATGAAAATGAAACGGGAACCAAAGAGAATACGGGCACAAGAGATAATGAAGACACATCAGGATCGAAGGCAAATGACATCCAAGTTGCCAACCAGTTGAAGATGAAGGATGCAGCGTTACCCACATCATTCACATTGAACAAGGGTACATCTTTGGGTGCGGCAATACTGTCCAATACTGCTGATGCATTTAAGGTAAACTTCTACGCTACCACTCAGTCTGTTGCCGTTAATGATCAATCTTTAACTGCATCCGACAGTAAGATACCTGTACTGGCTTCCTATGAAGTGAAGACCTATAAGGACTCGAATCAGTCAGAAATTTTCCCTGAGACGGACCTGAAAGATATTCCAGCAGATATGGCTGTGGATCTGGGACATGGCATCAAAGGCATGAGTGAAGGTGCCGCAGGCAGTCAATATCTGACTTGGCAAGAAGGCAGATGGACGCTGGAAATTCGTTCGGTTTCCGAAGATGAAATGAATAATCCGGGCATAGCGAAGAAAATGGTGGAATACCTGGAGTCACATACCTTGCCTGTACCCAAAGATAAAGGGTATATCAAGGTTGAATATCCAAGTGGTGGAAAGTCTGTTCATGTAACGATCTCATGGCAGGACGGTAACCAAATTCATCAGCTTCAGACCGATCAAGTGCCATTAGAAGCTCTTGGCATGGCTGTTTCTGTGAAGTCTTGAGTGTTTTAGAGATATTCTGCAATGTAGAAGAGATGATTGTTGTAATACACTTAAAAAAGCTTGGCCCAGCAATTTTTTCCTGGGCCAAACTTTTTATTTTGAGCATGTTATCGCAGCTTGTGCAGCCGGGGGACATGTTATTTTTGTTTCAATGGGTTGAAGCGGTACTTTCATTTGAACCACCCTTTTTCCTTGGAGCGAGTGATGGCCTCAATGCGGTTACTGGCATTTAACTTGTTGAGAATAATGGAGATGTAGTTACGCACTGTGCCCGTTGTGATGAACAGATGCCCGGCTATTTCCTTGGTGTTCTTCCCATCTGCCATGAGGCCTAGTACGGCATTCTCCCGTTCTGTCAGGGGATTTTCTTCTACATAAGCTTCATCTACCAAGTCGGGAGCAAAGATGCGTCTGCCATTCATAACTTGGCGGATGGTTTCAGCCAGTTCTTCAATCGGACTATCCTTGAGCAGGTATCCACGAACACCGCTTTTGAGCGCACGTTCGAAATAGCCGGTTCGGGCAAAAGTGGTCAGAATAATGACTTTACAGTTCAAACCTTTCATCTCTTCTGCCGCTTCCAGCCCACTTTTGACGGGCATTTCGATATCCATCAGACAGATATCCGGGGTCAGTTCTTTGACAAGTGCCAAAGCTTCCTGTCCATTGCTTGCCTGTCCTACCACCTGCATGTCTTTTTCCAGATTGAGCAGGGAAGACAAAGCGCCCAGCATCATGCGTTGGTCCTCGGCGATTACAATGCTGATCATGTTGTATCCTCCTTCATTGGTTTGCGTGTCAGCTTAGGCACCTGGATAACGAGTTGTGTACCTGTTTTATCTGCTCTGGAGCGAAGATCCAGACAACCGTTCACAAATTCAAGTCGTTCCTTCATACCCAAAATGCCGGTACCGCGTCGATCCTTGTTGCGCGTGCGTTCTATGCCTACACCGTTATCCCGAACCGTTAAAATGTTATCAGACTGTGTCTCTTTAATGATGATGGTGCATACCGTGGCCTGACTGTGCTTGACTACATTGGTGACGGCTTCTTTCAAGCACATGCCGATTACATTTTCATTCAATTGCGATGTGTCTTGCAGCTTTGGATTGCCTTCCAGCTCAAATTCAATCGAAGCGGCCTTCAGAATCTGCTCCGCCCGGAATAGTTCATCGACTAATTGTGTACCACGCATGGTGGTGACCATTTCCCGAACTTCCTTCAGAGCTGTACTTGCCGTTTGTCTGAGGTCATTCAATTCGATCTCGGCCTGATCGGGATTATTGCGGAGCAAACGCTTCGCCAGATCGGTTTTCAGACCGATCAGTGAGAGCTTTTGTCCAAGGGTATCGTGCAGGTCACGAGCGATACGCTGTCGTTCTTCCATTTTCACAAGATCATCCAGTCGTTTGTTGGCATTCTCAAGTTGACCTTCCAATTGTTCAGTTTTGTTTTTGTTATACGTACTGATGGGAAGCAGAATGGAGGCCATCAAGCTGATGAATACAAACGGGAGTTGGCTCACCAACAGAGAACTCTGATTAATGAAACCATAATTAATGGTTAGGAAACTGGCTCCCAAATTCACCGAATAGAGGGTGAAGAAACCGGCTTTATTTTTAATATTCCCAATAAAAAAAGCAAGAAACAATGAGAAATAGGCATAATCATAGGCGATAGTCATCGTAATGGATATGGCAATGAGCAATCCAATCCACATGTATACCTGCCAGCCCTTGGTGATAAAGGCGAGCAGATAACAGACGAAGAAAACGAGAATGATAATAATGCCTGTTACCATCGTCCATAATTTGGAATATTGTGATATAAAATAGAAGGGAAGGATGAAAAAGGCGAGCCATACATAAAGGTTCAACCCTGTTTTTTTATAAAAATTTTGCATCCACTTTTGAATGGAATTCTCCTCCTTGCACTTGTACTCAACTTTAGCATGACTGTAGCATGACTATGGCTTGAACACAAGAAAACGAATCCGACAGAGTTAAGGCTTCTCTGTCAGACCCGCTGGATTGGTTACTCGGATAGGCGGTTGAACATACGGCTTGCGGGATAGCTTTTTGAGCTGTCTGAAGCTAATAAACTGTTTAGAATCTTCATCCCACAGACGGAAGCGCAGGGAAACTAAACTGGAACGTAGTGTAATAGTCGTTGCTTTTTGCAAGGGTGGTGTTGCGTTATGTGCTTCTTCCAAGAAATAGTTAGGTACACGTGGGCTCAAGTGATGCACATGGTGAAACCCGATATTACCACTGATCCATTGCAATAATTTTGGCAATTTGTAATAAGAACTGCCTTCAACAGCTGCTTTTACATAACTCCACTCATCTTCATGTTCAAAATACGTCTCTTCGAACTGATGTTGAACGTAGAACAGCCAGATACCAAAGAAACCGGAGAAGAAGAAGATAGGTGCCTGCACCATTACAAAAGCCTGCCATCCGACTAACCAGGACATGAATGCATAGAGCACTACGATCAATACGGTAGTCAGGTGTGTATTGATACGTTCTTTACGTCTAGCACCTTTGCGGTTAAAACGGTAAGCCAACAGAAACACGTAAATGGGTCCGATACAAAACAATACAAACGGGTTACGATAAATCCGATAGAAGAGACGACCCCAAGGAGAAGCTGCTTTGTATTCGTCAACCGTCATAACCCAGATATCACCTACACCACGTTTGTCAAGATTACTGCTTGTCGCGTGATGGATAGAATGCTCGTTTTTCCACTGCTGATAGGGTGTAACTGTCAATACACCAGTAATGGTACCCATAATATCATTGGCGCGTTTGCTCTTGAAGAATGAACCATGACAGCAGTCATGGAAAATAATAAAGGTCCGAAGTACAAATCCGGATGCCACCAAGGCAATCGGGAAGGTCAGCCAGTAGGAAACCGATAAGCTAAAGTAAGCTGCAGCCCATAACAAGAAGAGCGGGAGCAATGTATTGATTAACTGACGGATACTTAATCTGAGATCATTTTTTTCGTAAGGGGTAATTTCTTTTTTTAAGGCCATTTCTTTTGATCGATTCATAAAATTGTGTCCTCCTTCAATCGTTATAACTGTAATCAGTTACAACTTGACGTTTCCCGCTAGACTTTCCTGTAGGAAGCGTTTTTATCATTGTAAAACAATCCGAACATGACAGTAAGTCATAAACGTCAGCCTTCTGTAATGACAAATATCAATGATGGACCATGACATTTGTCATGGGTGTATGATACTCAATAGCTCTGCAGAAGACAGAAGAGCAGGTTTTACATATTCCTTTGCACAAATTACGCAACAATTTGTATTATGTATACAAATTTTGTTGAGAGCATGGTAAAATCTATCTTTGAGTGGTTATGACAACTTATGAGACGGGTCGATTAGGTTGATTTCTGATGGATTGGATGGAATGCATAATGAAGAAACGAATTACGGATATCCTATTTATTATGGCAGGTGCATTTCTGTTTGCACTGGCGGTGAACCTGTTTGTCATCCCGAATGATTTGGCTGAAGGCGGCGTCACAGGTATCACGATTATTTTGTATTACCTGTTTGAGTGGTCCCCTGGACTGATGAACTTGATCCTGAACGGTATTTTGTTAATTGTGGGATACCGGTTTCTTGATAAAACGACTACGGTATATACGATTATTGCGGTGGTATTCAACTCGTTGTTCCTGCATCTGACGGAGAGTTGGACGATTGCATCGGATGAACTCTGGATCAATACCATTTTTGCTGGGTTATTTGCCGGTCTTGGTATTGGCTTGATTGTTAGAGTAGGAGGCACAACGGCGGGAACAGTGATCCTGGCCCGACTTGCCAACAAATATCTGGATTGGAATATCAGTTACGGACTTCTGTTCTTCGATCTGATTGTGGCTTTCTCCTCATACTTCATCATTGGACCACAAGGATTAATGTGTACAATTGTCTTGCTGTTTGTTGGAACCAAAACAATGGAGTTCATTATTGAAGGGCTCAATCCGAAAAAAGCAGTCATGATTATCTCTTCCAAACAGGATGAAATCGCGAAGCAAGTCATTGAGAAGATGGATCGCGGAGTAACCGTTCTGTCCGGTCATGGCTATTACACAAAAAATAAGAAAGAAATTCTATACATTGTGATTAGCAAGCAGGAAGTTTCAATGCTGAAGAAGATTGTACGAGCAGAAGATGAGATTGCTTTTATCACCATTCATGACGTTCGTGATGTATTTGGTGAAGGATTTATTGAACTCTCCAAAACTTGATGAATATATGTATATAAGGAAGAAAGGAGTTGCGGTGAATATCACCGCAACTTTTTTGATAGGTTAATGGTATCCGTTATTAATCTAGTTCAATAAGAAAGAACCCTTCTCCGAAGAGAAGGGCAAAAGAGGATTAGTAATGTCTTCTTTTTTTGACTCCACAATATTCAACAGTGACATGACAGTGTTTTTTACACTTTGTAGGGACATATTTCACTTTGGTAACACACGTTTTAGTGATTTTTTTGTAAAAACACTTTGGTCTTGGATGATGACATTTATGCTTTCTATACATATTAAAACCTCCCTGATCGTGATAAGGTATTCTATGAACAGGTCACTGTTTCGGAAATGTATAAACGTCTATTATTGTATAATAATCCCTTTATTAGGCTTTTGTGTTACAGGTGAAGGTATGGTTCTTTCTAGTAAAACTTTCTACTAAAAGAGTGCAATGACAAAAAGCTGTACACCTACCAAACACGATGATATATTGAATTTAATCAATTTGTTAATAAACCTAACTAACTAACTATAAGAGGAGGCGATAACATGGCTGGCACACCGCAGTATATCCGCAATCTGAATGAAAATCTCATTATGGATGCTCTGATAACTCAGGGAACCATGTCGAGAGCGGATATCAGCCGTCAGACCGGACTTAGTAAACCAACGGTGTCTTTGGCAGTCGAACATCTGATTGACCGTAATCTGGTGAGGGAAATGGGGCCAGCTGACAACGCTCAGGGTCGAAAAGCAACCCTCATTCGTTTCAATGAAACGGCTTATTATGTCTGTGGTATAGATATCGGCGCAACACGTATCCGGATTGCATTATCCGATCTGAATGGAGAGATCATTGCCTATCGAACATATCCCATGGTTGTTCAAGAAGCTTATGAGCGAGCAGAAGCGACGATGTTGGAGCTTCTTCGAAGCCATATGAACGAATTGCTTGATAAGAATCATCTGAACTGGGATCAGATTCAGTGCATCGGGTTCGGTATACCAGGCGTAGTGCTGCCTGATTCAGGGCGTATCCATCGTATTGTGGACCCTTTAGCGGGTCTGGAAGAAGCTTTCTCTCTAGAGTCATTGTCAGGAGCTTTTCCCTGTGAAGTAATTCTGGAAAATGATGTGAATCTTGCAGCGCTTGGGGAGTATCGGAGTGGTTCAGCAGCAGGTTATCCCTTATTTGTTTTTTTCTCCATCGGTACAGGGACGGGCGCTGGCATCATGGTACATGGCCAACTGCTTCGAGGTTTAGGTGGCTTAACTGGAGAGATCGCGGAGATGCTGGTGGACGATGGCCGACGTCTGGAGGAAGTGCTGTCCGCTGATGGTCTGATGCAACTGGCGAAAGATTATCTAGATCAGCATGATGAACTATTGGAAGTTGCTGATTCGGATTCGGATGTGGATGTAAAAGTAGATGAAGTTGCAGATGATCTTCACAGACACCTGACTCCCGAGAAGTTATTTGAAGCTGCACGCAGTGGAGAAGTAGAGGCGTTAGACATTCTACAACAATACAGCCAGAGGATTGCTTCAGCTCTGCGTCAGATTAGCGTTGTGCTTGCTCCAGATCTCATTGTGCTTGGCGGAGGTGTAGGAGGGAACGGTGATGTGTTATTGCCTTTACTGAGGCAGATCATATCTGAGCAATTCCCGGTGCAACCACAGTTAATCTGTTCCAAGCTTGGTGAGCAAGCTGTTGTGACTGGCGCAGTGCAGGTAGCCATACAACAAACGATGCTGAACCTTCAGCAGGAAGCCATGGATTAAGACATTAGATATACAACATGTGAGGAGGAAAAAGGCATGACAGAATCCGTGAAAAACGTAAGTAATGATTATCAGTCCAATCAGGATGGTGCGGTTGGAGGTGATCCATCCGGCTGGATTGCAGGTATTGACATTGGAGGCACCAAAACATTAATGCTCTTGTCATCACAACAGGCTGGAAATGAAGTTCATGAACGTATCTTGCCTACGCTTGTCAGTGATCAGCCGGATGAGTTCTTTCGATGGTTATTCGCTGAATTGGAAACATTCTGCCGCGAAGTTGGATGCAGTCTGGATCAACTTTCCGGTGCAGGCTTGGGATTCCCTGGTGTGATTCTGCAGGGGGAGGGGATACTGCGAAATGCTCCAGCTTTTCAGTGGCCTGAGCAGGATATTCGCCCTGTTATTGCGCAGTATTATAGTGGGGATATCATTTTGGACAATGATGTGAATCTGGCTGCAATGGGAGAATATGATCAAGGGGCAGCGCAGGGACATCAACACTGTGTGATGGTCACGGTTGGAACGGGCATTGGAGCTGCTCTTATCCTGAATGGACAACTCTACAGCGGTCAGAATGGAGCAGCAGGTGAGATTGGGCATTTCATTGCAGGAGACAAAGGGCTTCATACCGGTTACGTTGCTGATGCGGATTCCTTTGGCGTATTTGAGCAATTAACTTCAGGTACGGGAATTACCGAACAGGCGAGGCATTATTTTGCTACTGGAAAGAGAAGTTCCTTATCCCTGATCATGAGTCTGGCAGGAGGCGAAGCGGAACAGATTGAAGCCAGGCATGTATTCAAAGCAGCCGAGTCGGGTGATCTTGCTGCCCTGGAGATTCTGGAACTACCCATGCGTTATATGGCTAGAGGTCTGGCGAATATTACGGCTTTACTCAATCCTTCCATTATAGTGATCGGTGGTGGCGTGGCTGCATCCAACCCATCCTATTATCTAAATGAAGTGCGCACACGCCTCCAACGTTACACTGTTCTGCCTACACTTATAGCTGTAGCTGAACTGGGGAACAAAGCGGGAGCAATCGGGGCATTGGCTGCAATCAAGTCGAGTCTGACACGCACATAAAAATAGAGAATAGGCGAAGCAACTACAGAAATAAAGGATGGAGATCCGGATGAGAAGTAGACATATGAAGGCTTACACAGAGAAAACAAAAGCCGATTCCAATGATGCAAAACGTGTTTTACTCCAATTGCAGGGCCTATATCTGTTTATGGGGCTTGCCGGGGGGATGTTTAACCCGTACATTAATCCCATATTGGTAGCACAAGGTTTTTCCAGTAAAGAAACCGGATTTATCATGGCGTTTGGCACACTTGTATCTATTATTCTTCAACCTATATGGGGAATACTGGTAGATAAGTTTAAAAAGACACGGTTCGTACTGGTAATCAGCCTGCTTGTTCCTGCATCGTTAGCGTACTTCTACAATATTCAAGTGTACTTTATATTAATATTGATTTATACTTTATGCACTATATTCCAAGTGACTCAAATACCCGTGGCTGACTCCTATGCGGTTACCGCCGCGAGAACCGCGAACACCTCATATGGCATGATCCGACTCTTCGGCAGCATAGGAACGGGAGTTGGCGGATTTGCCGCAGGGATGTATCTCTCCCAGTTTTCCATTCACATGTTATGGCTGCCATTTCTCCTATTTAACATTCTGAGCGCTATACTGGCAAGTACACTTCCCCGGCAGACGAGCATATCCTCGTCCTCGGTAACCTTCTCCGTAGGTTTGGCAAGATTGCTCCGAAACCGGACATTCCTTCTATTTCTAACAGGTTGTTTCCTGGTTAACCAAACGCTCACTGCGTTTAACTCCTTTTTTGTTATTTCATTTCAGATGGCTGGCGGTTCTGTGACGATGACAGGTACAGCGCTATTGCTGGCATCGATCACCAATGTTCCATCCATGTTGGCAGCAGCATTCATACTCCGAAAATGGGGACATGAACGGACGATGCTGCTTGCAGCGGGGGCGTATATGTTACGTTGGGGAATACAGTGGCTATGGCCGACACCTGAGGTTATGATTGGCGTTCAGGTGCTGCATGGGTTATCCTTCGGATTCTTTTATATCGCAGCAGTGGAATATGTGGCTTCCGTTACGGGACGGGAGATGCAGGCCACAGGTCAAAGTTTATTTAACATGGTGTTTGCTGGCCTGGGCGGAATTGTTGGTAATATGCTTAACGGATATTTGCTCGATTCCGGCGGTCCATCACTGATGTACCTGGCTTGCACGATCAGTGCGGCACTAGGATCAGTGATTCTGTATATCGTCAGCAGGCAGGCTAAAGAACAGAGAAGAGCATACTCATTAGAATAGGGATGGAAGGAGCTGGAGCCTATGAAAGTAAATCTGAAGCGGAATTGGCACACCAAGTTGATGTATTCGTATTTTCCTATTTTTCTGCTTACGATTTCCATTCTGATCTTTCTCTCCTTCCTGATTGTCAACGAACTCTCACGTAACGAAACGCAAAAAGCCGACATGATTTCCACCCGCTATATCGTGGATACACTGGAGCGATCGCTAAGCGACATTGAACTTCGGTTGCTTGAAGACATTGGTGCGAACAAAACATATAGTCGCTTTTTGGAAGCTGGACAGGGACAATTATCGAGTCAATTCATCTATGATGCGGCAAGTGGGCTGGGACGTATGCTGGATCAGCAGGATATGATTCAATCCATTTATCTCTATCGCATGTCCGATTCCCAGATTCTTACGCCCAGAGGCATGATGCGTTTGGAAGATTTCGAAGATCGCGCCTATATTGAGCAAGCCTTGAAAGATCGGGAGAATCTCGGTTGGAACCTGCCACGTGATTATAAGGAACGTTCCTTCGACGTACATTCACAGGTGATTAGCATGAATAAGTGGCTTCCTTTACCGTGGGGCGGGGAAGGACTGCTCGTCATTACCATCCGCATGTATGCAGTAGAACGGCAGATTGATAACATGACCAATGAAAAGTTATCTGTTCTTCAAGTTCGGGATAAGAGTGATAATCTGATCTATACCGCGCATCAAATGGACCCTTCAGCAGGCGAAATTCTTAATCGTGTGACTGCGGACAAGCTTGGTCTGGTCTTTGAGAGTGGTATTCAATCCGGACAACTGTATTCATGGGTATCCCTTGTTTCTTATGTGTGGATCGGTATTGGTTTATTAACGATTGTTGGTGCGGTGGCGGGACTAATCTACATTACGCGCAGAAATACGCGGCCCATCCAGCTCATCATGAATCGAATTCAGGCGTTACAGCCACGTGCCGAGGAGGATGAAGCAGCTCCATCCGTCAAGGATGAACTGGCACTCATCGATCGTGCGCTGGAACATCTGATTGCTCAGACGGTTGACTATGAGAAACAACATCATGAAAACTTGCTGATTCATCGCAGACAGTTGCTTGTTGATCTGATGGAAGGAGAGCGAATGGATTCGTTCCGTCAGCGACTTCGCCATCTGCAACCGCTAGAGGAACGATTCATGGAACCAGTGAGTGTTGCTGTCCTCATTGCGGAGATGAATGGTGACGATCTCTCGACCAATCAGAATATTCTGAAGATTGCGCTCATGAACGTAGTGGAAGAACTTGTGCAGAACGAGACTCAGTTCGGTGGTTGGGCTGAATGGTTTGGGAACCGAAGGCTTATTGTGGTGATTACATCGGATGAGCAGGAAGGACTGGACCGTGAATTGCTTATGGATCTGGCTAAACAGATGCATATGTGGATTGCGGAAAACTTCCGCTTACGGTTTACGTTCGGGATTGGACGAACCGTATCGGGCTGGGAGGAGATTACTCGATCCTATGCGAGTGCAGATGCGGGTTTGCAGCATAGACTTACCCTTGGTAAAGATGCGATCGTTCTCAGTGAGCAACTGCCGGATCGTATTGAGCTGCAATCGTACAAGTATTTGCAGATGCTCGCAGACTTTGTCCGTGAATTCAGACTAACCGGTGATGGTTGGCGAACACAGCTGGACCAGATGTTTGTTGCGTTCAGCGAAGATCAGATTACGGATAACGATATTCGCATGTTGCTGCAGGCGTTAATCCAGATGTTGTCCCGTGAATTCGGGGAGCTGTCTGAGCGGTTGCAAAGCCAATTTGCCGAGGAAATCCTGACTCGTCTTCGCAGTGATATCCGGCAGGTGGAGACACTGGAGGGGATTCAAGATATTTTGCAGGAGTGGCTTAAAGAGGTCTATCGCAATTATGTATCTGTAAATGAAACGAAAAGTCATCGCGCGATGATCAACGAGCTGCGGATATATATTGAAGAGCATTTTGATGATCCGGATCTGTCGCTGAAACATCTGAGTGATCGGTTCCAAATCTCGGGCAAATATGCGAGTTATCTGTTCAAGGAAGAGTTTGAGATGAAGTTTGTTGATTTTCTGGTGAAATTGAGGGTCGAAAAGGCCTGTCGTCTGTTGTCTGCATCCGATATGGCTGTTCAGGATATTGCTCTGCAAGTGGGTTATGCCAATGCCATTTCCTTCGGCAGAGTATTTAAACGGATCATGGGCGTGACACCAGGGGATTATCGAAAGCAGAGTGGAAAACAAAGCGATCAATAACGGGATTGCACGTGTTAGAACATCCGAGTATCGGGTAAAATCCAATAATCCTAGAGATATCTATGAAATCTCCTGTATGAGGCAATAAGGTCCGTAACCTTATCATCCTTTGCAGGAGATTTTTTACATGCGGGAAATGCCATCGATACGTTGTTTGGTCAAGTGAAGTTTAATCTTCCGCCAAGGGATTAGTGCGACGAATCGTTCTACACGTGTTGCTAAACAAGGAGATCACATAAGATGTGGTCTCTTTTTTCTTTTTTTGAAGAGAGATTTAATGGAAAAAGGATTATTGCAAGCTGGGTGATGCCAGATTGTGTATAAGAAATCGAAATGAACAGAACACAATATGTTATTATAGTTAACATTAAAGGTGTGAAAATTGTATATTGTCAGGAAATATGTTTATATATCGCTTTATTTAACTTAAAAACCGTGGATTTTACATTTTGAAAATAGTTTATTGTCTGATTATCGGATTATATGTAATGATTAGTGACATTCACAGTTGCAACGAAATGAGATGAACAAAGTGGAGTGGCAATCATGTGAATTCATTCAGAGAGTGTGCGAAAGGGGAAAGGTCAAATGAGATTATTTCAAAGACGTAAGGCAGGCAAGGCAAGTTCAATCCTCGCAGTGGTAACAGCATTCACTCTATTATTATCTGCATGTTCGTCAGGAAGCGAATCAACATCTTCATCAGGAGAGTCGGGTTCGGGGGAAAAAACGACTTTGAAAGTGGAAATCTTCGACCGGGGAAACACACCGGCGGGCTACACCATTTCGGACAGTTATCTGACTCGCTTCATTCAAGAGAAGTTTGGTGATCCAAACAACATCGATGTTCAATTTGTTCCGGTACCACGCTCGGAGGAAGTTCAGAAGCTTAACGTTCTGATGGCGAGTGGCTCTGAAGTACCTGATATCGTCTTTACCTACGATTCGGGAACATTCAACCGTTATGCAGAGCAAGGAGGTCTGACCGAACTTACGGATCTGATCAATCAAAGTGGTCCTTACCTGAAGAAGTTCCTGGGAGATGAAACGCTGGCCTACGGTCAATACGATGGACAACAGTTTGCGGTTCCAGGTAAACGTCTTGTACTTGGCAAGTACGCATCCTATGTTCGTCAGGACTGGCTGGATGCGCTCGGATTGCCTTCACCTGAGACAGCTGAGGAGCTGCATACAACACTGAAGGCCTTTAAGGAAAAAGATCCGGGTAAGGTTGGCACAGGACTTATCCCAATGGGGATGTCGATTGCCTCGGCTCAATATGAACCCCTGATCTGGTCATTCATTGAACCACTGACGGAAGAACAAAAATATACATTAACGCAACAACTGGGTTCCAATGACTATCCAACGTTGTTGCCTGGTTTCAAGGATGCCCTGAAATATATGAACACACTTTATAATGAAGGATTAATGAGCAAGGACTTTGGACTCGACAAAGACAAGAAAAAGCTGTGGGAAGATGTGTCTAACGGCAAAGTTGGATTCTACACTGAGGATGCAGGGGAGATTTATATCTCCGGTACGTACAAAAACCTGCAAACCAATCAACCTGGTGCAGTGATGACACCGATTGATGCATTCAAAAACTCGGAAGGCAAATTTGCCAAACCGGCATATGCACCCAATGCGATGTATGTGATGATCCCGAAATCGAGCAAAAATGCGGAAGCCGCGATGAAGTATCTGGATTGGATGGCTTCGGGCAACAACCTGTTCGACCTGCAATTCGGTGTTGAAAACGAGAACTATGAACTTGTGGATGGGGTACCACTGATCAAAGATGATGCTTCTCCTGAAATTGCAGGCCGTATCTATAATTCCGGTGACATTGCCATTATCGTGAACGGTAAATACGTTGGGGATGACAAGAAAAATGAAGAGGCCTACGTCGTACAGGTAGAGTCGAAGTATCGGGATGATATGCGTAAGTCGGTAGCGATCTCTAACACGGACACCATTCAACCGGTACGTTTCTCCAAACCGATTGAGGCAGAAGCACGTTACGGTAACGGCTTAAAAGACAAGTTTATGGAGTTTTTCGTGAAAACAACCATTTCCAAACCCGCTGATTTTGAAGCCACGTATGACAGCATGATGAAGGATTACATGGCGAGCGGTGGCCAAGCAATCCTGGATGAACGTACAGAAGCTTACAAAGCGATGAAATAAGTAGAGTAGAGATCACATCTAATGTGTATGACAACAAAGAACAGGGATTTCATTAGGGCGATGGCAACATCGCCTTGATGAAGAATCCTGAATGACATGGGGGGAAGGTTTATGAAAACAAGCATCTATTTCCGCAGAAACTGGCAACTATATGCGTTGCTCCTACTGCCCATGATCTACTTCATTATTTTCAAGTATGGGCCAATGTATGGCGTGCAGATTGCGTTCAAGGACTTTAACTTCTTTCAAGGGATCGCCGGTAGTGAGTGGATTGGCTTGGATGCATTCAGAGAAGTGTTTCAAAATCAGGGATTCTACACGGCATTACGCAACACGTTAGTGCTTAACATGCTGGATCTACTGGTCTCCTTCCCGGCGCCACTTATACTGGCCATCTTATTGTTCGAGCTGAAGAAGGCTTGGTTCAAAAAGTTGGCACAGACCTTACTGTACATTCCTCACTTTATTTCGTGGGTTATTATTGGAGGGATCGTACTTCAGGTATTCGGTACGCAATCCGGTTTCATTAACAATATCTTAATGAGCATGGGATTCGATCCATTGCCATTCCTTTCAGACAAAAACTATTGGCTCTTCACGTATCTTGCGGTAGGTGTGTGGCAGAGTGCAGGCTGGGGTACGATTCTGTATCTGGCATCCCTGACGGGGATTAACCGGGAACTGTATGAAGCTGCAGAAGTGGATGGAGCAAGTCGGCTACGCAGAATCTGGCACATCTCCTTGCCAGGCATCAAAACGACGATTGTTACGTTATTGATCATCAATGTCGGCAACATGATCTCCATCGGCTTTGACCGACCATTTATTATAGGGAACGTGGCTGTACGTGAATACTCGGATGTGCTCAGCACATTTGTCTATCGTGTCGGTTTACAATCTGGTCAGGTTACGCTCGCAACGGCTGTAGGTTTGTTCCAGGCATTAGTTGGACTTGTCTTCATACTCGGGGCAAACTATACGTCCAAGAAATTGACCGATGAGAGCATTATGTAGTGGATTGATTCACATATGATCTGTAAGGAGTGAGTGAGATGTCTGAAAACATGGCGAATCGAATATTCAACACGGTAAACGTCATTCTTATTATCATTACGATGGTGCTGTGTCTTGCACCATTCATTCATATTATTGCGATCTCGCTCAGCTCGAACCGGGCGATCGGTTCAGGAGAAGTTTCCTTTTTCCCCAAAGAGTTATCTTTTGAGGCGTATACCAAAGTATTTGCAGATGGATCGATGATTCGTTCCCTCATTTATACGATTTGGCTAACCGTCCTGAGTACGGTGCTAAGCATGGCGATGACCATTGCAGCAGCTTATCCACTGGCGAAAAGTAATCTGAAGGGGCGCAAGTGGTTCATGCTTGTCATTGTGGTGACGATGTTCTTCAGTGGGGGTATTATTCCCGAGTACATTCTGATCAAAAATCTGCATCTACTCGATAGCACATGGGGACTTATTCTGCCTGGATTGATTAGTCCGTTCTATATGATCATCCTCATTACCTTCTTCCGAGGGATTCCCGAAAGTCTCGAAGAAGCGGCGGGCATTGATGGAAGCAGCCACTTCGGAACCCTTATGCGTATTATTCTACCGCTATCCCTTCCGGTTATGGCGACACTGAGCCTATTTTACGCGGTAGGACGGTGGAATGGTTTCCAGGATGCACTCATGTATATTACGAAACCTGAACTATATCCTTTGCAATTGAAGTTGTATCAGATGATTCAGCAAAACCAGATTACAGAACTGATGCAGAACGAAGGAATCGGCGCCGTTCAGGTCCTGCCTGAGAGTCTGAAAGCAGCCAGCGTTATATTCTCCACGTTACCGATCCTGCTTGTGTATCCGTGGTTGCAGCGGTACTTTATCAGTGGCGTAATGGTAGGTGCTGTAAAAGGTTAACAGTCTCGGGAGGTCGCATGATATGACACAACGAATGGTAGAGAAGATGTCGAAAGAGCAACAGTATCTTGTAAATCAGTCCATGTTGATGATGGATAGCTTCTATGACAAGGAAATGGATCTGCTTCGGAATTTTGAAGAGGAGGATTCATCGCAGCACAGCACACGAGCGAGTGCACATTATGCGCTCGGGTTGTTGATTCGAAATGAGCCTGGTGATGTGGAACGCGCGATACGGGTGTTCCACAAGGTGCTTGATTATCAATATGACACTCCGGATGAGATCTATCACGGAACCTTCGCGACCCGACCAACTGATGTGCATCCACCAGCGGGTCACTATGCTTGGAAATCTTTTGCGCCAGGCACGGCCTATTTCCTGGAACGCACCTTTGAGAAGGTGTCTGCGCAGTTTATCCATAAACTACAGGAAGAGGGCTCTCTGCTCACAGAGGCGGCAGATCCCAAGCAACTTAAACAACTGTTTCATTTGGCGGTGAATCAGGTTCTGCCACCGGTCTGGATCAGTTATGATCCCAACTGGCGCGAGTTTATTGCTTGTGTCTGTGTGGTCGTAACTGCCGAATTCGCCGAACTTATGCCGGAGACACTCATGAAACGGATGGACTATTCGATGGAGTTGGCTGTCCAAGGGTCAATAGAACGCAGGTTATCGGACGTAATCCCCATGAATACAAATATTGAGTTAATGCATATTTTCATCACCCACTACTACGGCCATCGCTTGAACCGAACAGATTGGATTCAGCATTCCGATGAACAGGCAGAGGGATTAATGAAAGAGTTTGGACAATACAACGGTACATTCGCGGAGTTCAATACGACAACGTATTACGGGGTGGATCTGTCCGTGCTTGGCATGTATCGAAAGTATGCACTCACCGAACGTTTGATTGAAATTGGACACCGGATTGAACATGGGCTGTGGAATAACATTGCGCTATATTACAATGCCAACCTAGAGAATCTCTCCGGCCCATTCTCTCGGGCGTACGACATGGAGATGCGAGAGCATAGTTCGATCGGTGTATTTATCTATCTCTTGCTTGGTGAAGGGTATGAATATCTCACAGAAATCAACTGTGAGTCAGGCCATGATCCACTGATTGCGCTCCTTGGGGTGGATGTGCCCGCTGAAGCCGTGCCGTATTTCAAGGCTCATCAAGAGGATCGTCTTGTGCAGAAACAGTTCATGGAGCTGTGTGAGCGCAATGATCCAACGTCCAATCGGAATTTGTGTACAGCCAAAGCCTGGATCGGAGAACACCGGATGATCGGGGCCATGTCGGGAAGTGTGAATACCAACGGCCAGATGCATCCCGCCACGATCCACTGGCAGACAGAGACGGGGGAGCGTTATTATCTTCGCTTGATCCGCCGTGAGGTAGGCGAGGGGTGGAACAGTCATCTACGCGGAGTAACGTTCGATGCGGATCTCACGCCAGATTCGTTAACCATTGATATGGAACTGGATACGGCGGAAGAGATCGACGTTTATTTTGAAATCAGAGGGCCATCCCTTCGGCAGCAGGACATTACACCAGCGTTATGGCAGTTTCCTGGACTTACGTGTACCGTGAAGGCTGAAGCGCCTGGACCAACCGTGTTAATGTACGTGAATCATGCGGAGATCATCTATCGTTATGTACCTGGGAAGACTGCGAACAAGATGAGATTTGAATTGACCCTCCGTGAAGACAACGGTTTGAGGAATAAATAGGTATATAAGATGAACTGAACATTTACACGAGAACGAAGAGTGCAGAACCGATCTGAAGAAGCGGAGCGTTCGCCTGAAAGCTTTCTGCAAGAAAGCTGCATCGGAAGCATAAGCTATCACCGGATTTTTCCCTTTGGAGAAGGGGATCAAAAAAATCTGGGGATAACAGCGATCGGAAGATGGTACTGCAATTGGAGTGATCTAGTGTAAAGTTTATTGGTTCAACTTATATAGATAGAGATAAATGGAATATGAATGGGCGATAGAATGAGAGACAGGAGGACCAATGATGTATACGGACAAACAGGAATATTCGTTCTCAACATGTTGGAATATTAAACGTCATACGACCGGACAAGGTATGATCGAGGAGATTAAGTCTCTCGGATTCAGACAGGTGGAGCTGAATTATAACGTTACGGAAGAGATGCTGCAGACGATAGAACCGATGATTGAACGGGGAGAAATCGGTGTATCCAGTGTGCATAATACATTCCCGCATGTGGCTGATCTGGATTACGGGACGGATTCCGTTCTGCTCGGATTCGATGATGAGCCGCGCCGCAGACGGGCGATTGAGCTGTTACTTCGCTCAGCCGAGTACGCACATCGTTATGGGGCCAAGGCTGTTGTTGTACATCCCGGTGAGGTTCCGTTTGAATACAATATAGATGAAGCGTTGAAAAAGATATACCACGATCAAGGACCAGATTCACCGGCATATCAATCTTTATGGCAAGAGATGCTGGAGAAGCGGGAAGATGGCAGTGCTCATTATCTGAGCCGGATTCAGAAAAGTCTCGAAGAGGTATGCGACTTGTCGGAGCAGCGGGGATACGGAGTGAATTTCGGTATTGAGACCCGTTCACGCTGTTATCAGATGCCGACTTTGCACGAAGCGGGAACGATTATTGGAAAAATGAAGGGCGCGCCGCTTGGTCTCTGGTACGATATTGGTCACGGCATGATGATGGATCGAATGGGGCTGTACGATAATGTACGTGAGGCTAACACGTTGATTGATCACGTGGTTGGCGTGCATATTCATGAAACCGTAGGGTTATCAGATCATTGGTGTCCATACATTCATAGTAAAGACATGACCTTTTTTGATTCGTTTTTGGATATCATTGATCGTTCACCAGTAAAAGTATATGAATTAAAAGCTGCGTGTACACCGGAAGAAATTGATGAGAGTCACGGATTAATTACATCTCGTATTGCTGAACGTCAAGCGGCACGTCAGCGCGGGTAAAGGAGCAGACGTATCAAGCATGAATGCTCCTTATAGGAAAACCTCATATAAAGTAAATCAACAAATAGAGAGGTTCTGAACAAACCTCAGGTTGCATTAGAGGGTGTTCTACCGCTCTTTTGTTGTTCTTTTAAACGGGTACATATTTTTACCGTTTATCAGGGAGGGTTACGTCACCGAGAATCCCTGCCTGATAGCCTTTGACTACAGCACCAATTCTGGACTTCACACCAAATTTCTGTGTAATAGAGGTTATATGATACTCCACTGTACGTTGACTGATCGCCAGATCCTGTGCAATTTCCTTATTGGTCATCTCCAGTGCAATGCGGTTAAGTACTTCCCGTTCAGTTGCTGTGAGAGACTCCTCCAGATTAGGGGATAACATGGTCTCTGGAATAAGAACATGTCCCAACATACTTTGGTGAATGGCGTTGATAATCTGTCCATACGTTGCTTGTTTCGACAAGTAGGCATGGACGCCCAGATCATAAGCTTTTAACTGGAATTCGTGATAGTTGTATCCGGATAGCAGTATGATTTTAACGGATAACCCGTATTGATCTTTCAATCTTCTCACAACCTCGAACCCGTCAAGCTGGGGCATGCGGATATCCATCACAACAACATCTGGTCGCAACGCCTCTACTTCGGATAAAAAAAGCAATGGATCGCTGAATGTTTTCATTACCTGTATGCCGGGTTCGCGGTTTAAGCGGTTGTTGAGACCTTCCATGACCAGGGGGTGATCATCAAGTAGTACGACTGTAATGGGTTCGCTCATTGTTCAGTTGCTCCTTTGGTTAAAGGCAAACGGATGTTGATTGAGGTTCCTTTGCCAAGGCTGGAATGTATGGTGAATTCTCCACCGAGATGTTGAATGCTGCTCTGTATGGATATCAAACCGAAGTGCCCTGTTGCAGTATCAAATGTGGTATGAACATTAAACCCCAAGCCGTCATCCTCTACTTGGAGAATCAAGTCATTATCCCTTGTATGTACCTGAATGGAGCAGAACGACGCCTGTGCGTGCTTCATCACATTCATAATGAGTTCGCGGACCGTCCGAAAGGCGGTGGACTTCAGAGGTTCGTGCTTCAACTCTTCAGAGAGGGCGTTGTAGTTTAGTTCCATTCTGATACCACTTTGTATTTGGATTGTACGGATGAGCCATTGCAACGCTTCCTCAAGATCACTTCGATCCATAATATGAGGGTAGAGATCATCACACAATTGACGTATATCTCTCTGGGAAGCATACAGGCACTCCAGCCAAACAGCCGTTTGATCCTTATGCGTATCTCCGGTATCGTGTAATTCCTCCAAATCACGAGACAGGAAAATCAGGTTTTGAAGCAGTTGGTCATGAAGGAAATAAGAGGTTTTCATACGCTCTGCCTGTTGGGCTTCCATCATAATATCATTGAACTGCCGATGACGGCGTATCTGGTGTTCATGAAGAGCTGTCTGGTCTACACGGTATTCATATCGCTTCTGCAGATCGGATAAGAGTCTGCCATTGACGAGCATTCGAATTGCTTCCAGCCTGCCTTTATCAATGATATCCTGTTCCTCTGCTGAAAAAAGGGTGCGATTTTCTTTGTGACCAATGCCCAGAAATCCTATCGTCTCCGTAGTGGGTTCACCTGACAGCTCCCAAACCTGTGCCAAATCATATTTCTGTCGTAAAACTTCAATATCCAACGCCTGGTTATCTATATTCTGAATGGAAGTAAAAATCCCTGTACCTTCCTGAGAATATCTGTGCTTATCATCAATCCATATGACAATTACACCTTCAATATCCAGCATCTTGTGGAACATCTCGGCAAACACGTGAATCATGTCCCGCATGTTTTGCTGCTCAGCCATTCGCACAGTCAACCGCAGTTGCTGGTGTTCCAACCAGTATTTGTTAAGTTTGTTTTTCTTGCGTGAGCGTGTGAGCGTGTACTGATACACCCAAGTGATCAGCAAAAACGAGACAAACAGCAAGCTGATATGAATTAACGAATGCAGGTGAGAAGCAGCTAGAAACAGTAAAAATACG
The DNA here is from genome assembly GCF_000316035.1 of Paenibacillus sp. PAMC 26794. Lineage (GTDB taxonomy): Bacteria > Bacillota > Bacilli > Paenibacillales > Paenibacillaceae > Paenibacillus. The sequence goes on along the minus strand of NZ_ANHX01000017.1, from coordinate 165,532 downwards.
ATTAAAGCATATAGTCCATGAATCATCAATCTTGGCATAACCAGTTTGAGGTCAAGCATACTCCGTTGTACAAGTACATAAGTGAACATCCATGATAAAGGCAGAAATCCAATTAATGTGTACTCTACAGGCAATAATGGTTCACCTTGAAGCAGGGTTGGAATAGCAAAACAGATGATGAAGGGAATCAGGCTAACAAGTATTCCTGTTAACATGAGCAATAGCTGGTTCTGCTCCTTGCGATTGTAGCTTTTACGATAAACCCATGTCATCCAGATTAAGATCAGAAGGGTTGCACAAAGAATAAAGTTAAGCAGATTGGTTGGACCAGACGGTGCAACAGGAGTACTGACGGTAGTAATGCCTTGATTGAACTGAACATCGGTCATCATCCACTGCTTGATGTACAGAAAGGCAAGGCCGGTAGAGTAGGCAACGGCAATACATCTGCTGATGATTAATAACCATCGGAAACGATGCAGACGGGTACGGAATACAAAAGACACATAAAAAGCAGTTAGACAGTAAGGTAACCATGCCGCACAAAAGGCCAAAATATAATTGGATAAAGGCAACTGGGATGTGTATATCGTCAGTATACATATGGCCATGGACAGGTTAAGGAGGTAGAACAGACGCATCACTCGTGAACCGGGTTGGCTAAACAAGGCATAGGTTCCGGTCAACAATAGCAATAATTCTACTATGGATGAGAAGCCGATGTTGAACCATTCACGTGGTCCAGGCTTCATTGTATGTTGGGATGCCTGACCATGAGAATTCTCAACGCCGATGGTGTAGGCTTCAGTCACTAAGAATACACCTTTTTGATGGAGTAACCGGACTCCTCTTTTGGGTTCCAGCGAGATAACGGTGTCACCTGATCTAATCCCGGATGCATATGCTAAACCTTGCGGATCTACATCATGTACTGCCCAAGAATTGGAGGCATTTGGTGTCAACGAAAGTCCGATATAAGGATTCAGAAATGAAGAGATATGGATATACGTGGCTGTCAGTATAAAGCACAACATCGTTACAAACCACACGAAATTAAATTTAGTTTTCATGAATCTATGTAATGAGAGTCCTAGTGGCATGGTAAAATCATCCGTTCTTATAAAATGCATCATTGGTAAAATGAAGTGAAAAACAAGCCATGTAGCAATGGCATGGCTTGCCGAGCATCACTCTATGTTAATGTAGCAGAGTGCCTAACATTTTGTACATCAAAACTGATGATTCCTGCCTGAGCATAGGTTGCTTCGATCTATAATCCACAGCACCGCTGCTGGATACAGATACTTCAGGACCGTAGAGACCTAGAGCAACCACAAACTGGACACCTTCTTCGGCCCAGCGATCCTGTGAACCTATGAGATCGGCAGTTACGGCAGGTGCGCCAAGTAGTTGTTGTGCAGTTCTTGATATGATGACCGCGGCCTCTTGCCTTGTTATGGCTTGGTCAGGATGGAACAATCCATGGGTATTACCTTGCACAATACCCAGTTCAAGGGCTGTTTGAATGTAGGCGGCATAGGGACTTGATTGGGTATCTTTAAATTTTGGTGATTGAGCTGAAATGGACATTCCGCTTACGCCCACAACCTGTGCTACAAACTCCCCACGACTTACAGGCTTCTCTGGTTCAAATAGGGATTGATCCTGTGGATACAGGCCAATCTGGGTTAAACGATAGATGTACGGAGCATAGGGATGGTCTTCTGGCACATCTTCATAAGGTCTGGCTTCTGGTAATTTCTCGGACCAGCTATCTGACTTGTTGTAATAGAAATATGTGATTTCACCTGACTGGTTTTTTTTGAAACCAGCAAGCTTGCCTTCCTCATCCATGAACAACATGTCCTTAACGGGGGTTAAGGTGTGAGTGCCATAAGCATCTATAACCTGAAGACCTTTCTCTGTTGCTGAAATATCATACAACCATGCAGGCAGGCGGATATCACGATATAGTCCCTCGTAGGAATGGAGTGAAGACTCGGGTACGCTATAATTGACATCTTGGACCTCATTACTCGGATAAAAATGATCCATAAATGCTTTAAAAAGCGCTTCTCGCAGATCTGGTCCATCACTGTTGGAGACGATAAATAGTCCAGTCTTCTCGTTAGGCAACAGCCACAGATTGGAGTGGAATCCGTCCAGATCGCCTGCTTTACTCACGACCTTCAGTCCATGATTATACTGCGAATAGGTGGATTCGAATCCGTAACCTGTGCCAGGTATATCCGGGTGTATGGAGACATCCAACGTTTGCATCGCTTGGACGGATGACGGTTCGAGTATACGTGCACCCTGGTACGAACCATGATTGAGCTGCGCAAGCATAAAGTGAGCCATATCCCGTCCAGTTGTAATGAATCCGCCCTCAGGGGAGCTGTCCGGTACATTGGGATATTGCGGAAGTTCCTGTCCTTCAGCGCTATAAGGAGTTGCGAGTTTACTCAGCGTGTCTTTGCTTAGTGTAAAATGGCTATCCGACATATCAAGAGGGTTGAATATATGCTGTTGTACATAAGTCTCAAACGGAAGTTTGGACTGTTTCTGAACAATGTAGCCCAAGAGTGCATAACCGTAGTTGTCGTAACGGAAAACTTCTCCTGGATGGCGAACAACGGACGGTTTGTGATCTTGGATGAATTGCTCAAGCGGATAAGAATGATTCAACTCCCTGGGTATAGCTGTTGCATCTGTGAAATCAAACCCGCTGGTGTGGGTCATCAGATGTTCCAATGTTAACGCTGTTCCGGTATGGTTGGTCAGATGCAAAGCGTCTGTGTATGCGCTGATATCCTGATTAAGTTTTACTTTACCTTGCTCTTCCAATTGCATAATGGCAGTTGCTGTCAGCGTTTTGGAGATGGAGGCTACACGGAATAGAGTGGAGTCGGCATCGACGGGGATTTGTTTTTCCACATTGGCATAACCATAGCCTTTGTTCAAAACAATCTGTTGATTGTGAACAACGGTGACTACCGCACCTTTCAGAGCAGACTTCACTTCAGGTTGGGCGAAGAATTGATTGATGAATGATTCAGTTTCCTGAGGGCTTACCTGAGGAAGAGGTAGACTGCTCTCTGCCGATACACTGGTTATTGTGGTGAAACTCAGAGATGCAACCAGGAGGATGTTGGCTACAGTACGTTTCCAATTAGGATTTGATTTGTAGCTGTGTTGTTGTTGTCGAGTTGGACATGTTGCTACATGAGATTTCATGAAATTCTCCTTTGAGTTGAGATATGTTTGTTCTCTTACATTTAAGTACATCTATAATCTATCAGTTCGAATGTAATGGCGATTCCGTAGTACGCACTTATTACGGCAGGACTACCGCAAACCTTTTTGCGTGATCCCGCAATTGTTGAGGATGAAGAGTGAGTTTTGAATGATCTTAAATATATGAAAAGAGGTATTTGTCATGATGGACCCAATGGGGGTCTCGACAAATACCTCTTTTTGTTTTGTCTTCTTATTTTCCATGCAAAGCGACATCGTGCAAAGGAATTGGGAAGTAGATTTTATAAAACTACTCGTACATCCGTCGTTCAAGTTCAGCATAGGCAATCGCAGGATCATCACTGGAATTATCAATATAAACGACGGATGAAGCAGGGAGAGGCCAGGCTATTTCTTTACGGACGAGAGAAGCTCTGAAGGCATCCCAGTTGGCTAACTTCCATTCATCTAGCGGAGATTGTCTCGCTGTGATCCGCTTGTGATACAACGCTTCATTCTCTAGATAAAAATAGGCAACACGCACATCCGTATCATCCAGAGTATGTCCAATTCGTTCAAGTTCCTGAGCAATCCAATCCGGGGTACCGATTTCCTTGGTAAATGGCCCCACAACAATCGTATCGATACCCAACTGAACGTTATCCAGAGCGGCGTCCATCGTAATGCGGTACCCAAGATCACGGCACAACCTTTTGTATTCAGGCGAATCTCGGTCGGAAGGATCAAGTCCCTGAAGGGTCATGATCGCCTCAGCCGCGGGACGAAGCAAAATATCCATATCAAAGAAAGCCGCTTTATGTTTACGGGAAAGGGCTTTGGCATGGGTGGTCTTGCCACTTCCGGCCCCGCCGAGAAAGAAAATTAGTTTGCTCATGAATGTAATGCCTCCTTTAATTAGATTCAAAAAATAGGATATGTAATTGAAAAATACACGAGTATATAGATTTATCATTAGAGTTCGTGAATGAAAGGACTTGTTTATTTTAACATAAATAAAGAAGCTTGTTGGCTAGACATAAAAGGAAGGATAAGGTAATATAATACCTAGTTGTTCTATGCATAGGTTTCCGATGTATATAAAAAGAAGAGATTTAAAAGTGTATTTTTCAAAATCTAAAAATTCTTGCTAAATGAATTGAAAAGGAAGGAGTGAGCGCGTTGCAGGTTAACAAACAAATGATTAAAGGCAGTACCGAAACATTGATTCTGACCCTGCTTCAGGAACGACCGTTGTACGGATATGAATTAATTAAGGAATTACATCGTCAATCCGAGGGTGTGTTTAATCTGAAAGAGGGCACGTTATATCCTATTTTGCATGCTATGGAGATTGAAGGTTGGGTAGAGTCGTACTGGATGGAGGTTGAAGGCCGTAAACGGAAATATTATTCGATTCGTGACAAGGGCATGGAGGCCTTACAAAGTAAAAAAGCAGAGTGGAATTTGTTCCGTAGAGCTGTGGATCGGGTGCTTGGGGAAGGAGGCCTGACATGACGAATCGACATGAGCGAATTCAGCATTATCTTGATCACATGTGTGTTCAGGTTAAAGCTAGCGAAGTACATAACGACTTGCGTGATGAATTAGGAAACCACATGGAAGAAATGATGTTGGATAAAGAACAAGAAGGTTATTCAGAGGAAGAAGCAATTGCATATGCCATTGAACAGATGGGTGATCCCGCTGTCGTAGGCAAGAGTATGCACCGATTGCATCGCCATCGTATGCATTGGAGGTTGCTAACGGGACTTGCCAGTTTGCTAATCATAAGCCTGCTGCTGACATGGATTTATACGACAAATATCTCGGTTGAAAGGTTTCAGTTTTTGTATAAAAGTCATTTGCTCTACACTATTGTTGGTTTAGTGCTGATGGTATTTTTGATGTATTTTGATTATCAAAAATGGAAAAAATCTGCCTGGTGGATCTATATTTTGTTAAGTGGTATGTTGTGGATTAATCCGCTGGTATCACCGTTTGATTATGGTGTACAACGGTTCTGGAGCATATTTGGGTTAACAATTGATCTTACGACGATATCCATGTGGGTATTGCCCCTTGCCATAGGTGCGATTATGATGGATAAGCTGCGTACTAAGTGCGATGTACAATCTGTCTCCACGTATATTCTTCTTGTTGCTTTGCCGTCTTTTAGCCTGTTTCAGGCTTCAGATTGGGTGCGATTGTTTCCATTCGGAATGGCAACTATTATCTTGTTTGCCTGGATCACACGAAAATGGTTTTATACGTTTGTGGGTGCTGCAATTACGGGAAGTGTCACTATGATACAGTTGTTTTTGAGTGGTGAATACAGGCGGTTTGAGAGACTCTCTGTTGTGTTGGATCTCCAGAATGATCCGCTAGGAAACGGTTACTATAACCAAACGATTATGAATATTCTTCATTCTGCCGGATGGTGGGGAAACGGTTCTGACACGTCTTTGGACCACTTTACAGGATTTTATATGGACTATCCCGGTGTAATGCTTATTGATGTATTTGGTTGGTTAGCAGGCATAATGCTGTTGCTTGGAATCGTATGGTTTCTTACTAGTATGCTGAAAATGCTACCTCGTGTACTCGATGAATTTGGTCGTATGATCGTGTTCAGTATTACAATGATGTTCGCATTGCAAATGCTTTACTCGCTGGCTATGACTACCGGAAAGGTTCCGATTGTTAGCGTTACTTTCCCTTTTATTGGATTTGGTTCTCATGTGATCTTAGAATACGCCATGATGGGTTTACTGCTTGGAGTATATCGACGTAAAGATACTATTTCATTGAGAAGCAAACAGGGAGAGCCGATCACGACAATGTCAAAATAAAAAAGATACGTGATCGGATGGTATAAGTCATATAATACGATGTTTAATCAGACTGATGTCCTCGTGCGTCAGAAGGAAACCAGATATGACGCAGGTTTACCCAGCCCTGGCTGTTGAAAGATAGACCACGTACTGAAGGCAGATAAGCGGTTTCTACTGGTTTTTCGGATAAATGGAACAGTAAATTCTGATCAACCAAAAATTGCTCAATGCGGTCTAATTCACGAGTTCGATCCGCAGCGATGGGAGAGGCGACGATGGTTTGCAAGATCTCATGGATCGTTATACGAGTAGAATCTTCCAGATGCTCAGACAACGTGGAGTAAAGATCATACCTGCGCAGTTCTTCGTCCCTGTCCCGAATGAGAGAGAAGAGAATCAGATCAGATTCCAACCTCAAGTTTCCTTTGAACTGCTCCATCGTAGCAGTACGGACGGTACAGGAGAAACCGCACAGCTCCAGTATGGACGCCAGATGTTGGGCATCCCTGCGATACTGTGGGATGGTCGCAATTTGCAGTGAGATGGGAGTATACGAAGTAAGTCGTTTAGTAATATCTCTTAATCCCTCCGGGTCAACCATCCCGGTATTCACCGCACTAAAATCAGTCTCCATGACTTCAGAGTCATCTGCATGTCCGTCATCTCTATACATTCCAGCAAGGCATGACTGAAGGTGTGCTCTTACTTCCGGATCGTTTAACGGTCCGGTTTTTTGTGTATTACACGTGAGTAATTTATGAACCATTACACCTGCACTAATCTGTGTCCAGTCTGCACCCGCAGACGAAGACGGATTATGAACAAGATGAAAGAACGGAGTTTCGATATCTTGGCTATCGTCCATTTTTGCCGAGGCACTCCACGGAATCTGCAGGATATCTACCCGGTCCATATGTGCTCTACCCTGAAAATACGATGAAAAGGCTTCAAGTCTGCACAAGTGATCATCCCAGGCGGTGACCTTGAACGGTCCCGTCCCAACAGGTTTTTTCATCCCATGCACATCACCGGAATGCTTCATCTTATGTTCGTTTGTTCCTGGTGAGGGTACAATCGCCGCACGACTTGTTGTCAGGAAGGACAAAAACAATTCATGAGGATCATTAAGCTGGAAACACACGGTTAAGGAATCGACCGCTTCGATAGATAGAATCTGTTTACTTACATCACGGTACAGTGTCCGGCGATCTGTAGATTGCAGTCGTTCAAACGTATGAACAATATCATGAGCTGTCAACAACTGACCATCGTGAAATGTAATCCCTTTTCGCAGATAAAAGATCCAGGTCTTTCGGTCTGCACTGACATCCCAGGTATGAGCGAGACATGGGAGGATCTCTCCCTGTTCACCCCGCTGAACCAACCCGTCAAAGACATGGCTGGTAACAAAGGATTCAGCTAATAGATTAATGTACAGCGGATCAAGCGCATGAAGCTGTTGGCGCAGGGGCAACCGAAGCGTATCAATCTGCTCATTATTGGTGCCGGCTTCCGTATGATGTCCTGAATACCCTAGCAACCACTGGTTTAGATGATCCTGCATGATTGTTGAACTGGAGAATGCGCTCACCTGCTCGGCAGCTTCCTGTAACTCCCGACGATTCATGGCCTGCATCATATATTCTGCGGCGATTTGATCAGCCGGAACAAGCAAAGTCAGTGAAGAACGCCGACCCCGGCCACGCTGGGAAACCCAACGAATCCAATCATGGGCAACCATCTTTTTGACAATCGTTAACGTATTGCGGTGTGTACAATTTAGCAAATCAGCGAGATCGGCGAGTGTAAGTTCATGTTCTGTGTGGTGGCCGTAATGGCGATGCAACAGCAGATATTGCTGATGTAATTTCAAGTGTTGATTCCCTCCTGGAGGTGAACTCTGACGTATTCCTCTAAAATAAGAAGTTTTGTCAATTTTAATTTCTATTTATATTCCTATTTTATCATCTAGAATATAGCATAGAAAGGTTAATGGAGGTTTTTCCCATGATTGATAAAATAATGGCTTCACCGCAACGCGCTCTAATCACGCTACTGTCTGCATGGATGCTGGCGATCATTCACCAGTATTTATTCTATGGTAATGAGATTGGCGTATCGTATCCTATCTTTGTAATTCTCTTTTATGTGTTCATGTATCTGTTTGCAAGGGATCGCATGAGGTCTTTCAAGTTTATTGATGCTTTTGTAGCGGCTGTAGTGCTATTGTTGTCGCTAACGTTTCTGTTATACGACAATGAACTGCTGTATGTTCTTAATTTTCTGGTCATACCTGGCGTAGTTATCTTACATATGACGTATCTGATGGGCAGAAAACAGAAGCAGTGGTGGGAGATTGGCTTGATTGGTACGGCTATTGACCACTTGCTACCTCAAGCCATACGTCATTGGGGGACTGTTGCTGCTATTGCTGTGAGAGCAGGCGGGCGTGGCATGGGCAAATCCCAGAAAACAGTTGTTTTCAAAGTACTCATTGGTCTTGTGGCGTCCTTGCCGATCCTCATTGTAGTCGTTGCATTACTGTCCTCTGCTGACGGGGTCTTTGATCAGTATTTAGCCGGTTTTCCGGAGTGGCTGAATCAATTGGCTTTTACTCCAGGGATACCGAGAATCATCTGGATTGTCATCGCAGGTGTATTGCTGTTCGGTTATGTATGGGGATTTGTACAGCCAATGCAATATGAGGCAGAGAAGAGAGCGAACGCACATTGGAAAAATGGAGCAGCATCCACGCTTGATAAGCGTGATCACACCTATATATTCTCTCCTGTGGGCCCGGCCACTGAAGGTCAGGTTACCAATAAGATTACACCCGAGCCCGAACGCACTCCGGTTCAGCGGGAACCATTCAGATTGGACCCCATCATTGTGGGGACGATGCTGATTGTCATTAACTGTGTGTACGTTTTGTTTGTACTTGTACAGTTTTCGTATCTGTTTGGTGCAGGAGAGGGGCATCTTCCGGTAGATCTGTCTTACGCAGACTATGCGAGAAGTGGATTCGCAGAGTTAATTCTCGTCACAGGTATTAACTTCTTTATTCTTATTGTTGCTTTGCAGTATACCCGTGCGAGTGGCAAAGCGGGTTCCATCGTGCATCAGGTACTTCTCCTGATTCTGGTCAGTTGTTCAGCAATTATGTTGTATTCCGCGTTTATGCGCCTAAATCTGTATGAGCAGGCATATGGATATACGTACATCCGCTTCCTGGTACACGCATTCATGATCTTCCTCGCACTCCTGTTGCTGATTGCTGGCCTTCGTATACGGTACACATCAATACCGCTGATCCGCTGGTATATTGTGCTTGCGCTCACTGCATATGTTGCTGTCAACTATGTGGGCATGGATAAACGGATTGCCGAGCTGAATATTGAACGTTATCATCAGACTGGCAATATTGATGTAACCTATCTGGCAAGTCTGTCGGCAGATGCAGTTCCGTTACTTCGAGAGTTTGCTCAGGAGGATTACCCGGATCTCAAAAGGGAAATGCTGGAACGTCAAGCCTACTTGGACGAGAATTCATCAGATCGTTCATGGCCTTCTTATAACGTGGCAAGACACCGAGCTGAACAAGAGTTGTCTAAATTGAGAACGGAATAGCTGAATAGTAGTTGTTTTCACGTACAGATTTATGCAAAAACAATATGTAAGTGTTATAATATAAAAACTAACCTATAAAGGGGGTGAATCCCTTGTTTGAACTGCAGGAGTTATTACCATATTTATTCTCGATTGGACTCATCTTCACCGTCAGTTATGCCTATATTGCCCATCTTCACTGTGGCATGACAGAGTACTGGATGGAAGGTGGCGCCGGTGGTGGACTTGAACCTGTACTTCCCGCCCTGTGTTTGGACAGACAGCATAGACAGGAAGACTGGAGCCGCATGATTAGACGAAGAGAAGCGCCCGATGAAGATGAACCAGATTGTCATTCCTCGTTGAACGATTGGTCAACAAATCAACGAGGAGGATATATATGGAACATAAGACTAACAAGGGATTCACTTTTACTTCGGGCAAGGGACGGATCTATGGCCTGATTACCATTTTGTTTGCAGTCATGCTGCTTGCCGGATGCAGTAACAACGTGTCGGAGATTACTTCATCAACACCGGGATTTTTTAATCACTACATTGTATTTCCACTGTCGTATCTGATTCAGCATATTGCGACTATATTTAACGGAAGCTATGGGGTCGCGATTATCGTGATTACGCTGGTCATTCGTTTAGCGCTGTTGCCATTGATGATGCGTCAAGCCAAGTCCCAGCAGGCAACACGAGTCATTATGAACGCTATGAAACCCGAGATGGATGCGCTCAAGAAAAAATATGAAGGCAAAAATGATCCTGCTGATAAGCAAAAGCTGTCTCAGGAAACGATGGAGCTATACAAGAAACATAAGTTCAATCCGCTGAACATTGGTTGCTTGCCGATGCTCATTCAGTTGCCTATACTTTCAGGTATTTACACAGCCATCCGACTTACACCGGAGTTGTCCTCCCACTCGTTCCTGTGGTTCAAACTGGGAGCGCCGGACTACGTACTCGCTGTGGTGGTCGCGGTCATATATCTGATTCAAGCCAAGGTATCACAAGCCAATATGGCGCCTGAGCAGCGAAAACAGTTCGCCATCATGGGATATCTCTCCCCATTGATGATGGCATTCTTTTCTCTTACAGCCCCGGCAGCCATGCCGCTCTATTGGACGGTTGGGGGTTCGTTCCTGGTACTACAGACGTTATTGTTCCGTAAAATGTACCCGGTGGAACACCCGCAGGAGCCTGTGGTTGTGGAAGTGAGTCAGAAAAAGAATAAAAAATCTAGTTCATCGAAATCTACTCGTAAACCTGTAAAGTCGTAATATATTCGGTCGCAGGTGACAAGGGAAACATGGTGACTACGTAAACTTGTTGAATACAAAAAACATATTGAAGAAGCCTGATCCATATGGATCAGGCTTCTTTTTGTACTCTCAGGTGTTCCTTTTTAGTTTTTTACGAAAGCGGATGAAAAGCATAACGTCCACTGTCTGCTCCCCAATATCACTTAATGATGATATACTTACCTGACGAAATATGATATTGATAATCAATATCAATTAACGAGTGATGTATACATGGGAAAAAGTGAAATGAGGAGCGCGGATAGATGCAAGAGGAAGAAGCGAGACAGGGATTTACACCGGAGATGATTGATATGATGGCCAGTATATGGACACGTTCGATTATTACATTAATAGATGTACGCTTTCAGAATGTAGCGTCACAATACCCGTTGGAGCAATATAAAATGCCTAGTAGCATGTTTATCTATGCATATGGGGGAGAAGGGCAAATTCAACTGAATGAAACCACATTTGCAATGGAACGCTTCGGTTTAGTTCACGGCGGGAAGGGGAGCCTGCTCAGTATTACGCCTAAAGGGGAGAATGTGAAGACCTTTATGGTGTTTTATAGAGCAGAATCACCTCTCTTTTTCAAGAAACATCTGCAGCAATTACTGGAGCAAGTCAATCCATTTGTTCAACAGTTTGGTTATACGCCAAGTAATCCCATCTTGCTACGCGATTGGTTCCAACGGATGATGAATGGCTGGAAACGTGGCAAAGCGATGGATCAGCTACAGGCCAAAAGTTTTCTATATCAATTGATTCATGAGGTGTACAGGGATTTGGAGGGTGGTGAGATTCGGTATCTCCAGCCAGATCCAGCCTGTTCTGCCAAGATATATCTCGATAAACATTACAGGGAGCCCATTATGTTTCAACAAATTGCAGATATGTTTGGGATCAGTGGTGGACAATTGACGCGGTTGTTCAAAAAAAGTGAAGGGATGAACTTACAGGAGTATCTCATTCAGAGAAGGATTGAAGCTGCCTGTCATGACTTGAAGAATACAGAAGCAACGGTTAAAGAAATCGCAACTGGAGCTGGTTTCGCAGATGAGAAAAACCTGTTCCGCATGTTTAAGAAGCATTACAAGATGACGCCAAGTGATTATCGGAAAATAAACGCACTATCCATGCAGGTTGATGGTATTGATAATGATTCTCATCTCCCTTACGATGAGAGGGAACTAGCGAGTCTAGTCAAGTCTTATAGAGATGGGGAATCAACGATGTTTGGAACATTAAGAAGTAAAGAAATGATTTTGGCGGCGGCGATAAGCATGATGCTGTTATTGACGGCATGTACGTCAGGGACGCCAGCGAATAATGGGGGAACGGCGAATACAACACCTGCGCAGACACAGCAGACGACACAACAGGAAGGGTCGGAGACAAAAGCTTCAGAAGCAGTCTCGCAGACCAGAACGATATCCACAGTTAAGGGTGATGTTGAGGTACCTAACAACCCTCAGCGAGTTGTAGTCGATTATTTGGTTGGTGATGTGGTAGCACTAGGTGTAACTCCTTTAGGTGTAGCAAGAGCGGCAAGGGGCGAGACGGAGCCTGTATATGCTAACCAGATTACAGACTCCATAAAAGTAGCCATGGAGCCGGAAGATATCATGACGCTTGAGCCTGATCTGATCATTTTGGCATGGAGCGATGAGTCTTATGATGATTTATCCAAAATCGCCCCCACAATTTATGTTCCCTATGGTGATATGACTACAGAAGAGCGGATACATTTTATCAGCGATGTTTTGAACAAACAGGAAGAGGCTAAGGCTGTTTTGAATGCTTATAACGGAAAAATCGAAGAATCAAAGCTAGCCTTTCAGAATGCGGGCCTATCAGATGTGACGATTACGGTTGGAGAATTCAGTGATAAAAGTAACTACATAGCTGGAGCCAAGCATGCCGTTGGTGAGCTTGTTTACGATGAACTTCAATTGCAGGCACCTTCAAAAGTCCAAACGGATATTATCGATGCAGATAAATATTGGGGCGATGTCTCCATGGAAGTATTACCCGCTTACTCTGGGGATTATATGATCTTCTTAGGAGATGGAAACGTTGCTTCTGATAATGCAGTGTGGAATTCCATACCTGCTGTGCAACATAATCGGATCGTAAAGGTGGATTCTTCGCTATCTTGGTCCACCGACGTAATGACTTCCAGTGCATTGATTGATTATATTGTTAGTCAATTGCTGGCATTAGCGAAATAAGAGTTAGAACGAAATTTTAATTGAGAACTCCAATTTTCAAACATGACCAGTCGAATTTATGGACGCTTTTATCCATATTCGTTTGGATTGTCAATAGGTGATGAAAGGGAAACGAGATGAAAAGCAAGCCTGAACAAAAACGCCGTGGGGCGATGAACTTCACCATGTACATGGCAGTAGGGCTTGGATTAACGGTTCTCATGTCGGCGGCATCGATTATGTTTGGCGCCGCTGATATGAGGTTAGCAACGGTATGGGAAGCTATTTTCCGATTTGATCCAATGCTCACTGAACATCAAATTATTCAAACGATGCGTCTTCCGCGTACCGTAGCTGATCTGATCGTTGGGTGCAGCCTTGCGGTATGTGGCGCTATCATGCAGGGGACGACGCGCAATCCGCTGGCCGACTCCGGGCTCATGGGGATTAGCTCTGGGGCAGCATTTGCAATTGCACTTTGCCTGGCCTTCTTGCCGGGTTATTCGTATTGGCAGATGATGTTGTTCGCTTGTCTGGGAGCAGCGATCGCTACCGGTATGACTTATTTTACCGCGTCACTGGGCAATCGTGGAATGACGCCTCAGCGGCTTGTGCTGGCAGGTCTGTCCATTTCAATGTTGTTTGGCGCACTCAGTCAGTACTTGGCGATCAATTATAACCTGGGCCGAGCATTGACATTCTGGACGGCGGGTAGTACAGCGGGTGTCAAATGGGGTGAATTGCTGATTATCTCACCGCTCTTTGTTGGTGGTATACTGCTGGCATTGGCGCTATCCCCTTCCGTTACACTGCTCAGTTTGGGAGATGATGTGGCAAGTGGACTCGGCATTCGTAGCGGACTGGTCAAGATTTTGGCGACAATTATTGTACTTGTGCTGACTGGATTGGCTGTTGTTGTGGTTGGCCCGGTTGGTTTTGTGGGTCTGATTACCCCGCATATTGTGCGATATATGGTAGGTGTCGACTATCGATACATTATTCCGGCAGCTGCGTTATATGGTGCGTTGCTGACCGTATCGGCCGATTTGGCTGGACGGTTGATCAATAAACCGTTCGAAACGCCGATTGCCATTATATTTTCTATCATTGGTGTGCCGTATTTTCTCTTCTTGGCTCGAAGACAAAGGAGGGAATATGAATGATCAAGCGGCGTTATACGATGAAACGAGGCATTATCATCAATGTAGTGCTTATGGTGCTGATCCTTGTGTTTGCGATCATTAGCATGAATTCTGGCAAGATGAATCTTTCACCGCTAGAAGTGCTGAACGTTCTCATAGGAAACGGTACCGATAAGCAAAATCTGATTGTGTTTGATTTTCGTTTGCCACGAATCGTACTTTCGATCTTGGTAGGTCTGGGGATGGGAGCGGCCGGGGTCGTGATGCAGAGTTTGCTGCGCAATGACATGGCTAGTCCGGGGACACTGGGAATTAGTTCGGGATCGGGTTTGTTTGTCCTGTTCTTCGTTGTATTCATTGCATCCACAGGAAAGAGTTCCTTTATTGCTCTGCCTCTGTTGGCTTTTGTTGGCGGACTATTGGCTGCGGGGTTGATCTTCTTATTATCGTATCGCCGCGGACGAGACATCTCGCCAATCGGTTTGATCTTGACCGGGGTCGCGCTAGGAAGCGGATATGGGGCGCTGACGACTTTCTTGACACTCAAGCTGGATGATTCGCAGATGAACTTCATGCTATATTGGCTCGCAGGGAGCCTATGGGGCGATGATTGGGGCTATATTTCCATACTGACACCATGGGTCTTGATATTACTCGGCTATATTTTTTACAAGGCTCGCATACTGAATGCCCTCCATCTGGGCAATCAGACAGCACAGGGGCTTGGTGTTTCCGTAAAACGGCAGTTCTTGGGGTTGTCAATCGCTGCTGTTGCTTTATCCTCTGGAAGTGTAGCCGTGGGAGGCAGCTTCTTTTTCGTTGGCTTGATCGCTCCGCATATGGCGAGAAAACTGGTTGGTCCCGATCACAAATTGCTCATTCCGGCTGCCAGCTTGGCCGGAGGGCTAGTCGTGGTGTTGGCTGACACGATTACGCGCACGGTTAGCCTCGTAGGAGATGTGCCGACAGGAATCGTTATTACAGTCATTAGTGTTCCATATTTTCTTTATTTACTAGCAAAAGCCAAATAACACAATCAATGATATGGTCTGAATATTTTGTGGAAAACGGGTTGGTAGGACTGTGCGTTGCTTTTTAAAGCAGAATGCACGATATCAAAAGTTCAAAGATCGAAGTTACCCTCTGTATTACCGCTATGCTTCTTAATCAATAGCATATAGAAAAGGATGCCATTACGAAGATATCGTATTGGCATCTTTTGATTTTTTCTCATTATTGGATAGTCAATTTGATACTGGGAAATCACTCAGGGTTTATATGGCAGGCTCATCCGACAGCTGGAACCGGGATACGAAATACCAGATGAGCTCGCGACGTGAGGATACCTTGGTTTTGGCGAAAATGGATTTTAAATGATCCTGTACGGTATAGACAGAAATGTGCATTGCAGCAGCAATTTCCTTGGACGAATAACTGCGGAGCACATATCCGAGTAGTTCCCGCTCTCGACTGGATAATCCATGGCTCTCGGCGAGCAAGGGAAGCAAATCCTGCGGCATCGCCTGCTCCAAACGGATAGCAATCTGATCCGGTCCTGTAAGCTGTTGCATGAGACTGGCATGAAGTATGAGGTAACGCCCATCCGGAAGTTGAATGCAAACTTTGGAGGGTGAGTCGGGTGCAATCTGAGTACCCACGACCAGTTCTGCCCGATTCTTGCGCTGCAAGTGGGAACTCACTGCACGTACCGGACGGGGCAGAACATCCGGCCCGACAAGTTCCAGCATGCGCAATTGGGACAGCCAATATTGAGCGGAGGCGTTCAGGGATAAGAGCTGGAACGTGTCTGAGGTGATCAAAATTCCGGGTTCTTCGGGACTTTCACTCGTGATCTCATCGATCAGTGTCAGGCTCGTGGACCGCAGCATCGATGCAATAGAAGCGGTCCAGGACTGAATCATCAACCGCTCCTCCTCTGTAAAGACAGCACTTTCTGTCTTACGATATAGGGTCAGATATCCCCAGCAAGCGTCTCCACTGACCAATACAGCACGCAGTTCATCACCGAACCCCGCTGGCTGAAGAATGTTGATATAACGTGGACTTTGTTCAAACTTTGAGTTCATGGACGCATGAAGTGTAGCTGTGTGCTCACCGCTGCGAATTAATTCAGCGTATTTATGTATATCTTCTTCCATGTATTCATTAATGAATAACCGATCATGAATGGCTTCAATGCCATCTTCTGTCACGGCTCCTGTGGAGAGAAGAGTCAGAGGATCAACGGTGGTGAAACAGTATGCGTCGTAAGGTACAACCGAATGGATCTGCTTGAGAACAGCTTCCCGGTAAGTACGTGAGGTCCAGGTTCCTTTTTCAAGAGAAGTGATAAGTCTGTGGTTCCGATCAATACGTGATGTCAACAAGATTACTCCTCTCTCTGTGCGCATATCCCAATGTTCTGGGATTGTAGGTTAGCCTTATCCTTCTATAATGAAATTAGACGAACAACGAGTCAAGTCTAACTTCAATTCAAGAGGAGTGCGGTGTCCATGAATCACAATCCATCACCGATGAGCTGGGAAACAGCAGATGTTCATCGTTACGAACAATCGATAGCCCTGAAAATTCCGGGTTATTCTCATATGCATGATCTAATGGAACGGCTGCTTGCAGCATCTTTTGCGAATAACAACGATATTCATATCCTTGTTGCCGGAGCGGGAGGGGGAAAAGAGATTGCTCTGCTCGGATCACGTCATGCCGGTTGGACATTGACTGGAGTAGATCCATCACAGCCCATGCTGCAACTTGCTGAGAAACGAGTCGCGGAAGCAGGCATCGGTTCCAGAGTGAAGTTGCAACCTGTCACGGTTGAAGAATTGCAGGAGGATATTGTATATGATGGGGCGACAAGCATGCTCATGTTACATTTCCTTCAGGGGATGGAGGCCAAGAGACTGTTTCTTACCGGCCTCGCAGCAAGACTTAAACCCGGTGCACCTTTGATCATTGCGGCTGTAAATGCCGATCTTCGTTCACCTGCACATCCAATCATGTTGCAAGCTTGGAAGGATCACATGTTGAGTGTGGGCGTGCTTCCTGAAGAGTGGGAACGTTTTGCTGCTTCCCTGGGCCGTGAATCCGATCCCATATGCTCTGAAGAGATGACTCAGCTACTGACCGAATGCGGTTTCTCACATATTACACGTTACTTCGGGGCGTTCTGGGTGGAGGGATATTATGCAATTCGAAACTAACGTGAAGCCTATGAAAGATCAGATCTGGGTGGTTGGCGGTTATGGTCAAGTGGGGCAGATGATATGTACTCAACTGGGGGAATTGTTCCCGGGTAAAGTATGGGCTGCGGGTACACGCATGAACCGTGCGGAAGAGCTCAGCAGGTCTACAGGTGGTGCTGTGCTACCACTTCAACTGGATGTAACACGACCTGTAGAGCCATCCATGTTAAGGCCTGTGAAGCTGGTCATCATGTGTGTTGACCAGAGCGATACCCGGTTCGTTGAAGCCTGCGCACAAGCCGGAACCGACTATATTGATATTTCTGCAAAATATGATTTTCTCGCTAAGGTTGAACAATTGCACACCAAAATGCAACGTTCCAAATCAACTGCGTTACTCAGCGTAGGACTATCACCAGGAGTAACGAACTTGCTTGTACGCGAAGCGACCATGCATATGGATCAGGTGGAGGAAGCAGATATTACCGTAATGCTGGGACTTGGAGAGAAGCACGGAAAAGCTGCCGTGGAGTGGACCGTTGATCAGATGAATGCCACCTACCAAGTGATGCAAAAGGGCAAACCTGCTGAGGTACAAAGTTTCGGAGATGGCAAAAGGATTGATTTTGGAACGGAACTGGGGAACCGGAAAGCCTATCGATTTAACTTTTCGGATCAGCATGTGGTTGCTCGGACGTTACGTATTCCAACCGTATCTACCAGACTCTGTCTGGACTCCCGCTGGATCACAAAATCCATGGCAATCTCCAAACGTGCAGGGTTGTTTTCGTTGCTGCGTATCCCGTCTATTCGGAGTGGAACGGTAAAGGCATTTGGCCTTATTCCTGGAGGAGAGCCGATGTATGCAGTCAAGGTCGATGCCGTAGGATGGGAAAATGGTGAGCAAATCCGCGTCGAACAACTACTGGTTGGCACAAAGGAAGCAGATGCAACAGCAGCGGTAGCTGCAGCCGTGGCTGAACGTGTGTATAGAACAGCGTTGCCACATGGTGTATTTCATATTGAACAGTGTCTCTCTTTGCAGGACATTCAAGATGCACTTCATACGCCACTAAAGGTGACGACCAAGATCACGTAGTTTCATGTTCTTTTGCTGGGACCCTCCGATCTGCTATGATGGAACAATAATCATGGCATGAATGGGGGGAGATCATGAACTGCGTTGCTGTATTACCTTATTACAAAGTACTGAGAGAAGTGACGGGTCTCGCCCAAGAGATTGAGATGAATGCCCGTTCCATGATTCTGTATTCAGATAAAATCGTGACCAAATACCGCGAGTTCAATATCACGGAAGTGTTTGACATGTCATTTCGACGAATGGGCGATGAAGGTGGATTTTTCTATCTGCACACAAGTACAGGCGTGTATCCATACATGGTCGAAATCGATCCCAAGCCCTTTATACAAAGTTTCAGAAAGATGACGATCCAAAAATTAAAATGACTTGACCTTACCGTTACGTGAAGGCTTACCCTCGGATATGGAAGGAACGATAACCAATCCAGAGGAGCCGTGAATAACATGAGCATATTGATTCAGCAAGCGACCATTCTAACGATGAAAGATACTGATGCCCCCTTCACGGGGGATATTCGTGTTGAGGGCGATCGCATTACGCAGATTGCTGAACACATTTTGCCTCAACCTCAAGATGAGATTATCGATGGTCGCAATAAGGTTGCCATGCCAGGACTGATTAATGCCCACCAACATACACCGATGAGCCTGCTCCGGGGATTCTCGGATGATCTGAAGCTAATGGACTGGCTCGAACGTAAAATGCTGCCTGCCGAAGCGCGGATGAACCCGGAAGACATCTATTGGGGTGCCAAGTTATCCATCGCCGAGATGATCCGTTCGGGTACCACTGCCTTTGCGGATATGTATATCCATATGAATGAGATTGCAGAAGCGGTTAAGCAAACGGGTATGCGGGCATCGCTTACACGCGGGATGGTATTCCTGGAGGATGATGGTGGACGCAGGTTGCAGGAGGCAATCGATCTTGTAGAGCGCTGGTCTGGAGCGGCCGAGGGACGGATTACAACCATGTATGGACCGCACTCACCCTACACCTGTCCCGTGGAGCCGCTCCGTGAAGTCATTGCTCTAGCTGTCACTGAGGATATTCCTCTGCACATTCATCTGGCTGAAACGAAGGAAGAAGTCATGAAAATTCGTGAGCGCTATGGCATGACGCCGACAGAGTATTTGGAAGAGGCGGGGATGTTCGAACAGGCACATGTACTGCTTGCGCATGGTGTACACCTTAATCGAAGAGACATCGGCAGATTGAAGGGCATGCGTGGCGGTGTAGCACATAATCCGGTCAGCAATCTGAAGTTGGGGTGTGGAATTGCTCCAATTACCGAGATGTTGGCCCAGGGAATTAACGTGGGAATCGGAACGGATGGAGCGGGAAGTGCCACCACTGTGGATATGTTCGAGGAGATCAAAGCCGCGACCTGGCTGCAAAAGCTGGACTATGGTGATCCCACTCGCTTGCCAGCCAAGGACGTACTAAGCATGGCTACACGCGGAAGTGCTAGTCTGCTGGGTCTACAAAATGAGGTGGGTATCCTTGAGGTGGGGCACAAAGCTGATCTGATCCTGATCGATCTGGCGAAACCACATCTTCAACCGGTACATGAAGTAGAATCGCTACTGGCTTACAGCGTAAATGGGGCGGACGTGGACACCACGATTGTGAATGGTCAGATCCTCATGCAAGGCAGGAAGCTGTTAACGATTGATGAGGATGAACTTTACCGTGAGGTGAAGGTTAGAGCCAAAAGGATTGTTGAAGGAATTTAATTTTAGGTGATTTTGATCCAAACTGGAAAAATATTTGTGCTCAAAACGCTATGGAAGCTTACTCCATGGCGTTTTTTGTCGAATTACAACTGGGAATAGTTCCATGGTCCTGTTCAGAATCGGTTCAGAATGACTCGTTATACTGAGCATGTAGTTGTTCAAATTTGAAATGTATACGAGGAGGAACATGAATTGAAGGGGAAACAAAACAAAAAACGGCTTAAGCCGATATTGAAAAAAAGCATGTTGACTGCGCTCGGGCTGGGCATTGCGTTGCCTATAGGTGGAATGCTTCCTCAGGTCAATGCGGGAGCGGCTGGCTCAGATATCATTATTTCACGACCTGTACTTAGTGAGTATATTCACTGGCTTAACCAATCATCAGAAGATCCGGATTTTCATTCGATAAGGCCTTTGACTTCAATTGAAGCCTCGGATAAAACGGTGTTAATTGATTTAAGCAATCATTTTCCATCCGAGAAATTCGATACGATTAAGGCTTATTCATATGATGCTAATAATGGTAATGTTGCTGAAGTATATGTAGATGCAAATAATAAATTGGTGGTTATTCCCTATTCATCCGGTGCTGTCACTATTACGATAACAGCCAATCACATTGCATCACAGACTACAGTTACGGATAACATCCAGCTGTTCATCAGTAAACAAGGCGATGTGAATAATGATGGCAAAGTGAATTCTTCGGATGCAGCAGCGCTATTGAAACATCTTCGTAACGAATTGAACCGCAGTTCCTATTCTGCTGTTGAGATGAATCGGATGGATATCGACCGTGACGGAGAAGTTTTTTGGTCTGATCCTCAGGCTTTGCTGGAAGGCTATGCGGATACAACGCTTGGTGCCAAGGATAACCGTTATGTATTGACATTTAAGCAAGTGGACGATGCACCGTATGCATTGAATGCTCAACTAATCGGTGAGATGAAGACCGGGGTCAAGATAACCAGTACAGTCGAATACTTTGACGCAGATGGTGATTACCCTAATACGACGCTGTATCAATGGTACCAGGGTTCTGATGCAACGGGAGCAGATAAGACAGAGATCGTGGGAGCAACAAGCTCTGAGTACACTATTACTGCGAGCGACTTGGGAAAATACCTTTTCCTTGAAATCACACCTCAATCTACTTCTGATGAGCAATTCCGAGGAAGAACAGTAACAATTGTTGGCAAACAAGCTGTTGAAGGACCTCCACCACCCCCTTGATCTTAAGTATGGGATAAAAATCACGTTCATCAGTGCCATCTACAAAGAATACAGACTATGGAGGTTATTACATGTTTCAACCGAAAAAGAAACGTCCAAGAATCAGAAAAACAATGTCAGGTCTGATCGCACTGACGTTACTCTCGTCACTCGTATTACCGAGTGTAGCAGGAGCAGAGCCGATGGAACCTTCGCGGGTACAGTTTACGGATGTCAGTGTACAAGCTGGTCAAAGCGTTCATGTTCCTGTGACGTTAAAACAACCCGATTACAGCGCAGTTACCGCGTATAATATGCAGATTGATTATGATTCGTCTGCACTGGAGATCGTACGTATCACGCCTAAATATGTCGGTAGCAATTTTCCATCCATAGTGGAAAACAATGAAGCAAACTTCCAGTACAAGATTGATAATAAAGCTGGCTGGGTACGGATCATCTGGGCAGATTTCACTGCAGGTGATCATCCAGTACCTGTGGAACAGCAACTGTTTGATATTGAGGTCAAAGCCAAAAATAATGCGGCTGCAGGAACGAAAAGACTCACGGTTAATCGTGAGGATGCAGAACATTGGAGTTTCACAAACGTAGATTATGAAAACTACACTGAATTGTCCGGTGGAACAATCACAATTACAGCAGCAAACTCAGGTGGCGACAATTCTGGCTCGACACCTACACCGAATCCTGGTAACTCTTCGGGTGGAGGAGGAGGAAGTATATCACCAACTTCACCAGTCGTTACCCCAGTTCCATCCACTCCGGCGGTAACCAAAGGTGTAGACATCTATGTGAACGGACAGAAGCAGGAACAATCAGCGACGGCTACCACATCAACGGTAAACAATCAGGTTACCACCACTGTTCGTGTGGATAATGACAAAGTCATCAATCAGATTGGAAGTGGACTAAGAACGTTACTGCTGCCGATTACAGGCACTGGCAAGGGCGCGGTCGTTGGTGAACTGAACGGCAAACTTGTCAAAACGATGGAAGGTAGTAATGCCGAAGTTGTTATTCAGACTGACAGCGGTACGTACACACTTCCAGCTAATCAGATTCAGGTAGATCATGTTCTGAACCAATTCGGAAGCACGGTTCCATTGGAAGATATCACAATCCAAATCGCTATTGTGCCTAGTGCCACATCTAAACAAACAGCAATTCAGGCCGCAGCGGACAAGCTGGAGAACACTACGGTGGTTGCAACTCCGGTTGATTTTGAAGTAAAAGCCATCTGGAATGGACAACAAGTCAATGTGGATCGTTTCAACTCTTATGTAGAGCGCTCTATTACTTTGCCAGAGGGTGTCGATGGTTCAAAGATCACGACAGGAGTTGTGCTTCAGCCGGATGGCAGCCTTCTGCATGTACCGACCAAGGTTATCAAAGGTAACGGGCAAGATTCTGCTATTATTAACAGCTTGACGAACAGCACTTATGCGCTGATCTATCATCCGGCAACATTCAGCGATGTATCAAGTCACTGGAGTCGTGATGACGTACAGGATCTGGCATCCCGTCTGATCGTACAAGGTACTGGTGAGAACGTATTTGCGCCGGACCGGAGTATTACGCGGGCAGAGTTTACGGCTGTTTTGTTAAGAGGTTTGGGTCTGCACTCCCCGATTAGCACAGAAACAGCATCATTCACGGATGTGAAGACAGGCAGCTGGTATGAGGATGAGGTTCAGACGGCTGTGTCCTACGGCCTGATCTCAGGTTATGCTGACGACAGCTTCCGTCCGAACAACGAAATTTCTCGTGCTGAAGCGCTGACCATTGTGTCACGTGCGATGAAACTGGTCGGTCTGGCACAGGCAGATGCGTCAGAGACAACAAGTCTGCTGAGTACATATAGCGATAGCGCTAAAGTACAGGCATGGGCAGCTGAGCCGGTTGCATCGGCGATTAAACAAGAGCTGGTACAAGGTGCTGATGGCAAGCTGATGACAGATGCAGATATTAGTCGTGCTCAATCGGCGGCGATTGTGAAAAGGCTGCTGGCAAAAGCCGGATTAATCTAATCAAATGTTGGACACCTACACTTACTTGAAATGATATATTTCAAGCAAGCTGTAGGTGTTTTTTTGTATATAGTTCTTTTGAACAACCTCTTATAGGTGCAATGGTCCAGTTCATTATCAGTTCATACTGATTTGTTACGATATGAGCATCAAATAGATAGATATTGTGCATGATCAGGAGAGGAAGAGATTCATATGAAAATATTAGAAGTTAAAAATGTGAAGAAATCATACACGTTATATGGAAAAGAAAGAGTTCCGGTACTCCACGGTTTGAACTTAAGTTTTGAGACAGGGGAATTTGTCTCCATCCTCGGCGAATCTGGCTGTGGTAAGTCGACACTGATGAATATCATTGGTGGTATGGACTCCGACTATGAAGGGGACGTTGTTGTTCGTGGCAAGAACTTAAGTGCCATGACAGAGAAGGAAATGGATGATTATCGGAAGAATAATATCGGCTTTGTCTTTCAAAATTTCAATCTGATCCCGCATCTGTCTGTCCTCGAAAATGTGACGATTGCGATGCAAATGACGGATACCAATGAGAAGGAGCGGAACCAACGTGCCGTTGATATATTAACAGAGGTTGGACTGAAAGATCATCTGAACAAACGTCCCAACCAGTTATCCGGGGGGCAGAAGCAACGGGTTTCCATCGCACGTGCGTTGTCCAACAATCCCGATATTATTTTGGCTGATGAACCGACGGGTGCTCTGGATAGGGAAAACGGAGATCAAATCCTCGCTCTGCTCGACAGTATAGCCAAAAAGGGAATGCTGGTGATTGCCGTAACTCACTCGCAGAAAGTCGCTGACTCTGGTACACGTATTGTGAAGGTTGAAGAGGGGCGCATTAGTGACGATATTCACCTGAAAGATCCTTCTACGGCTGTTTACGAGAGTGGTCAGGATTCTTCCCGGAGCCTGAGCTTGCTTGCTTCATTCAAGATGGCACTCAAAAATATGAAACTCAACGGCAAGCGTAATGTACTGGTAGCATTGGGTGGATCTATAGGTATATTAAGTGTACTCCTAATGCTCTCCTTGGGGAATGGAATAACGACGTATATGAATGACGAAATCAATTCAAGTATGGACCCTTTGCTCGTGGATATAACAAAGCCGAGTGAAGAAGCCAAGGATATGCAAGGCCCGGAAGCTTTGATGGCCCCAGGTGAACCGTTCACCGAAGCTGATATCGAGACGATCCGAAATTTCCCTAATGTAGATCATGTAGAGACAATTACGACCATTACAGGCCAATCGACTATGGTGAATGAAAAACAAAGTGTAGGACTCACGCAGTTAACAACGTTAACGGATGCTTTTGATCCAGCATTGATAACAACGGGTGTTCTGCCGGCAGAAAATGAGATGTTGTTACCCCTCGATACGGCGAAACAATTAAGCGGAAATGACCAAGCTGAATCCATGATCGGCAAGTCCGTGTTTTTATATATCAACGAGATGGATGGCAATAATAAACCAGTAACGTTGGAGAAAGAAGTAACGATCTCAGGGATCTATGAAGCCGCAGATCAACGATCTCCCATGCAACAATCGCCTGGATACATTTCATCAGAGACGTTGGAGCAAATGTATACAGACAAAGGAATAACAATCGGGCCGATTCAGGTTAACGCCTATGCAACCGATATGAAATATGTAAATGATATCAATGAAGCTGCTGTTGATGCTGGCTTCGCAGGTTCCCAGATGGCCAAGGTCATGGAAAATATCACGACATATGTAAGTATGGCTTCCATTGTACTTGCGGGTATTGCAGGTATTTCGTTGATCGTATCCGGTATTATGATACTGGTAGTACTCTATATTAGTGTCGTGGAACGGACAAAGGAGATCGGAATTCTTCGGGCGATTGGAGCAAGAAAGAAAGATATCAAGCGAATATTCTTCTCCGAATCTGCCTTATTAGGCGTATTTAGTGGTATTATTGCGGTAATCTTTGCAGTGATCATTAGTTATGTATTAAACATTCTTTTGGACAATGCGTTTGGAGCCAAACTCATTAATCTCTCGGGATATTATATCTTGTTTGGTATCGTAGTAAGTACAGCGATTAGTATTGTGGCCGGTTTGATGCCATCATCAAAAGCGGCGAAGCTGGACCCGATGGAATCCTTGCGATACGAATAAATATCAATTTTGGAAAGGATAATGGCTGCATGAACACAATTCTGGTGGTGGACGATGATTCCCATATCCGCAAATTAATCCGAATCTATCTTGAAAAGAATCAATTTTCCGTGCTGGAAGCGCCAGACGGTCAAGACGCGTTAGATATCCTCTCGCATACGAAAGTTGATCTGGCGATTGTGGATGTGATGATGCCGCGAATAGACGGTATTGAACTAACGGAAGATATTCGGTCTTATCTGGATATTCCAATCCTGATGGTGACAGCCAAGGGAGAATCTAAGGACAAAGTCAGAGGATTTAATGCCGGGTCAGACGATTACCTGGTTAAACCGTTTGATCCTGTGGAGTTAATCTTGCGTGTAAAATCGTTACTGAAACGATATAACAAAAGTTCATCAAACATGATTCAGATCAGCGGTGTAACGATTGATTTGGGCAATCTGATGGTTGTTTCGGATGGACAAACTATCGAATTGAAAAAGAAGGAATGTGAATTGTTATTTTCTCTGGCGAGTTCGCCAGGGAAAATATTCACACGTACACAGCTTATAGATGACATATGGGGCATCGATTACGAAGGAGATGAGCGTACAGTTGATGTACATATCAAACGGTTAAGGGAACGTCTTGAGCCTGTACCTGAGCTAGTGATCTCAACGATAAGAGGACTCGGTTATCGGCTGGAGCGGGCATGAAAATGTTTAGGAAAAGCCTGCGAATTCGCATCGTAGCTACGTTTATCGGGATTGTTCTGGTGAGTTTAATTCTCTCCTTTATGATAAATAACGGGTCCCAAGAAAAGACACCAAATCGTTTTATGGTTACTTTTGCTCAAGATCTCGCTACACTGATTAACCTGATCGATGATCCGGAAAAAGTGAAATCAAGCTTGGATATTTTTGCTCGCTACGGCTTAAATATCACTCCTGTGAATGAACAAAGTGAAGTGTTATCTTCCTTGCCAGAGGACAAAGTTCATTCGTTATTTGAAACGGGTACAACCGATGCAATGTTTATGTCCAGTAAAGATGGAATTGCGACCATAGGTGTTCCCGGAACAAACGAGGGGATTGGCACATTTCTGATTCAAAGTGATTTCACCTCTCTTTTTCATACACTGCGAAACACGCTCTTAACCTCACTGTTAACGGTTCTGGTCATTGGTAGCTTATTAATCCTGTTCATGTCCGGGTACATTGTGAAACCGATTAAGAGATTAACG
The DNA here is from genome assembly GCF_000316035.1 of Paenibacillus sp. PAMC 26794. Taxonomy (GTDB): domain Bacteria; phylum Bacillota; class Bacilli; order Paenibacillales; family Paenibacillaceae; genus Paenibacillus. The sequence continues at coordinate 138,508 of NZ_ANHX01000017.1, read as the reverse complement.
TTTGCAGCGAAAGAGATGTCATCAGGTGACCTGTCGGTCCGCTTGAAACATAATAATCAGGATGAGTTTGGGGAACTGATGGAGAGCTTTAATCATATGGCCAGTGAGTTGCAAAAAATCGATTCGGTTCGTGATGACTTTGTCAGCAACGTCTCTCATGAAATGCAGTCTCCGCTCACATCGATCAGAGGGTTTACCAGAGCACTACAAGATGGTGTTATTCCATTAGAAGAGCAGAAAGAGCATCTGGATATTATCTATGAGGAAACGCTGCGCTTATCGAGGCTCAGTGATAATCTGCTTCGGCTAGCTTCGCTGGATTCGGAGCATCATCCGGTTCATTTCACCACGTTCCAGGTAGATGAACAATTAAGAAGGGCGATCTTACTGGCGGAGCCGCAGTGGGCGCAGAAGGACATACAAATCGAGTTGGACTTGTTGCCCTGTGAGATCACAGTGGACAAAGATTTGTTTGATCAGGTCTGGCAGAATTTAATAAACAATGCGATCAAATACACCGGTCCTAAAGGTATCATTCATGTCGAAATTGAGACGTCACCTTCATTCGTGAAGGTATTGATTAGAGATTCTGGACAAGGAATACCTGAGGAAGCTCTCCCGTATATCTTTGATCGATTCTACATGGTGGACAAAGCGCGGAGCAGTTCGCTTCGAGGTAATGGATTAGGGTTGTCCATTGTCATTAAAATCTTGAAATTGCATCAATGTACAATTGATGTAGAGAGCGAAGTAGGGAAAGGTACGCAGTTTATTGTCACGATCCCCAGATCGACCATTATATCTTAAGGCAAGTCAGAAAATAGAGAGCAGCAATATGGAAACAATCAGTCCCTGTGCGTTCAGGATTCAGATTGCTGCCATATTGCTTTTTTGATATCTCTATTCGCGACAAAATTTCACATATAGTTTTGTTTAGCAGTGGATCATTTGATAAAATAGAAGAGACGTTATGTGAATCTATGAACTTAATCAATTTATCATACACAGAATGGAGCCATCCAATGAAATATCGCAATATGGAAGATTGTATTAACGATCTGGAGCAGCACGGTCATTTGATTCGGGTTAAAGAAGAGGTTGATCCTCATCTGGAGATGGCAGCGATCCACATGAAAGTGCACGAGGCTAAAGGCCCGGCGTTGTTATTCGAAAATGTAAAAGGCTCAAAGTTCCAGGCTGTGTCGAATCTGTTTGGCACGGTGGAACGAAGCAAGTTCATGTTCCGCGGTACGCTGGAAGGCGTACAACGGGTCATGGCAGTTCGTGACGATCCCATGAAGGCGCTTAAGACGCCATTTCAGCACGTCCAAACAGGTCTAGCTGCATGGCAGGCACTGCCAAAACAGAAGTCTATTAGCCTGCCGGTGTCCGCGCAAGAGATTCAAATCTCGGATCTGCCGCTCATCAAACACTGGCCTATGGACGGTGGGGCATTTGTGACGCTACCACAGGTTTATTCGGAAGATCCGGACAAACCAGGAATCATGAATTCAAACTTGGGGATGTACCGGGTTCAACTGGATGGCAATGATTTTGAAATGAACAAGGAAATTGGATTACACTATCAGATTCATCGCGGAATCGGTATACATCAAGCCAAAGCGGTGAAAAAGGGAGAACCACTAAAAGTGAGTATTTTCATTGGGGGTCCACCTGCACATACACTTTCAGCGGTTATGCCTTTACCTGAAGGACTTAGTGAGATGACATTTGCCGGTTTGCTCGCCGGACGTCGCTTCCGGTACAGTTACAAGGACGGGTATTGTATTAGCAATGATGCCGATTTTGTCATCACGGGTGATATCTATCCAGGCGAGACAAAACCCGAAGGTCCGTTCGGTGATCATCTGGGTTATTACAGTCTGACACATGAATTCCCGCTAATGCGTGTGCATAAAGTCTATGCCAAACCGAATGCTATATGGCCGTTTACGGTTGTAGGTCGTCCACCGCAAGAGGATACGGCTTTTGGTGATTTGATTCATGAGATTACAGGAGACGCGATCAAACAGGAGATTCCAGGTGTCAAAGAAGTGCATGCGGTCGATGCGGCAGGGGTCCATCCATTGCTGTTCGCCATTGGTAGTGAACGTTACACGCCGTATCAGGCGGTGAAGCAGCCGACAGAGTTGCTTACGATTGCCAATCGTATTTTGGGTACGGGTCAGCTCAGTCTGGCGAAGTATCTGTTTATTACTGCTGAGGATCAACAGCCTTTGGACACCCATAAGGAAGTTGAATTTCTGACCTATATTTTAGAGCGCATGAATATGCAGCGGGATATTCATTTCCATACCCATACGACGATTGATACATTGGATTACTCGGGTACAGGGCTGAACAGCGGTAGCAAAGTTGTTTTTGCAGCCTATGGCGACAAGATTCGGGAGCTGTGTTCGGAAGTGCCAGAGTCTTTGGAAAACATTCGTGGTTATGAGAATCCGCAGCTCATCATGCCGGGTATCGTTTCAATCCAGACATCGGCCTTCACGAGTTATGCGGATACAGCACAGGAAATGCAAGCATTCACGTCTCTATTGAAAGAACAAGGAGGTCTGGACTCGTGTCCGATGATCATTCTATGTGACGACAGTTCGTTCCTGAGTGCTAACCTCAGCAACTTCTTATGGGCAACCTTTACTCGCAGCAACCCTTCACATGACATGTACGGGGTTAATGGCGGATATGACCACAAGCATTGGGGCTGTGATCAGGTGATTATTGATGCACGTACCAAACCCCATCAGGCACCGCCGCTGATTCCCGATGCTTCGGTCGAGAAGAGCATTGAACGATTTTTTGTTAAAGGTGCTAGTCTGGGTTCGATCAAAATCTAATTTGAGATGTTTTGAAGAAGTTCAAACGGAGCGTTTGAACTTCTTTGGTTTACTCTGATACGGCAATGAGGCACAAAAGTGTGTAAAAGTTTAAAACCGGGACTAATTTGGATATTGGAGTGAGGATAAAGTCTTAGGCTTTCGTATTTACCATTGTGATTAAGGTCGTTTGAACTATGTATGAAATGAAGAATTATAACGATATAAAGAAGTATAGGTATTTTTGTGGCCCCGTTCCGTTGGGTGCTGTTACTATAATGAATTGTTCAGGGGGAATACCGATTTGAGAATCCATATTATGAACCTGCAAGACGGAGACCGTCTAACTGCGGATACATTCAGCGATGCAGGATTACACGTTCTCGGGAAGGGAACTGTGATCAAAGGTGAGGATATCACCTTGCTTATGCAGCACCGTGTAGATTATGTAGATATTGAATCACGCGAGGAGGAAATCACTGAAGCAGAATTTTTTGCTGCAGCCGCCAAGCATGCTTCCGGGATAAGTACGAAGGAAGAACCGCCTGAAGAAGAGCTGAAGTCCCAATTTATTCAGACTGTACATAATTATCAAAATGCTTTTCTCGAAGCTCTGACCGTTGGCAAGTTCAACGCCACCATGGTGGATGATGCACTGCAACCGATGGTTGAGGGACTGGATGAGCAGAAAGATGTCGTTCATCTCCTGATGATGCTGGAGCGGGATGACGTCAATAACTATACACATTCAATCCAGGTAGGATTGTTGTCATTCTACCTCGCGAATTGGCTTGGTTATTCTCAGAAGGAGAGTTATCAGATTAGTCGCGGTGGTTACCTGCATGACATTGGAAAGTGCAAAGTATCCCACCGGATTCGGAACAAAACAGAACCGTTGACGGCTGATGAGCAGCTTGAAATGCAGCGTCACACCATATATGGTCATGAAATTATCAAAAATTCCATGACGGATGAAGCGACAGCACTGGTTGCTCTACAGCATCACGAGCGGGAAGATGGGTCGGGTTATCCGATGCAACTTGAGAAAAGTGAAATTCATCCATATACACAGATTGTATCTGTAGCGGATATTTATATAGGCATGAGATCAGGGAATCACGGAGGAAGCAATCCAAATCTGATCAACAACCTTAGAGATATCTATGGAATGGGATTTGGTAAATTGAATGAAAAACCGGTTCAGGCATTGATGCAACATTTGCTTCCTAATTTCATCGGGAAACAGGTACTGCTCAGCAATGGAGAAAAAGGTGTTATTGTCATGAACAATACGTCTGATATTTTCAAACCACTCATCAAAGTGGAGTCCGAAGAATATCGCGATCTCTCCAAAGAGCGTACGCTTGCCATTGATGAATTGCTTATTTAATCTAAATATGATTTGTATTCCTTACTTATATTGAGAACGGGCCTCCTGTACTAAGACAGGGGACCCGTTTTTTGTTATATCATCCTAGATGTGTTGTTCGGCCAAGGAAGCAAGCGTATACTTTGTAAAGACCTTATTTTTCCTGCCAAGGAGCGATCACCATGATTGAAGTGACAACCGAGATTACGATACATGCCTCGATTGAACGGTGCTTTGACTATGCCCGGGATATTGATATACATACTCAGACCGTCTGGCAACATACGAGAGAGCGAGCAGTTGCAGGAGTAACCACAGGAAGAATTGGAGCAGGGGGTACAGTTACATTTCAGGCTACTCATTTTGGTGTCAGACAGAAGCTGAAGTCCCGGATCGTGCAGTTTGAACGACCTTTACTTTTTGTGGATCAGATGGAGAAAGGGGCTTTCAAGAGCATGCGACATGAACATCATTTCAGCGAAATTGGGGATCAGATGACTTGCATGAGAGACACACTTCGATTCGAAGCTCCACTTGGATTGCTGGGATGGGTAACGGAACGACTTGTGCTGAAGAGATACATGCAGGCATTTCTGGAAAGTCGCAATCGTAAGCTCAAAGATATGCTTGAGCAGTAGCCAGAATTGAATGGATAGAGGAGAGAAGACGTTTGATGGATAATGAATATTTTGTAGGTTGGGGCACCCTTGCCTTGATTAATGCCGGACTGGCACAGGGAAAAAACAGAAGTGGTCGGAACTGGTTTCTGATTTCCCTGTTATTTGGTCCGTTAGCAACCCTCTTTATTGTAGTGTGGAATAAACTGGACTAATTCAACGATCGAAGTTCCGATGCATATAACGATCGATCATCCAGAACACAAGGGCTGCTGCACTAACGCCAGCACCTAACCAGCATACGGCAGTCCAGCCCGCCCATGCATACACTTGGGTAGAAATGATGGAGCCAATCGCACTGCCGATGGAATAAAAGATCATATAAGCTGCCGTCAGGCGGCTCTGTGCTTCGGGGCGAACTTCGTAGATCAGGCTCTGGTTGGTAACATGTACGGCCTGCACGGCGAGATCGAGCAGGATAACGCCCAGGATCAGAAACCAGAGAGAATGATGGACATAACCGATGGGCAGCCAGGACAAGAGCAGAATGACAAGGGCGACACCGGTTGTTTTCTGCCCAAGGCCCCGGTCGGCAAGTTTACCTGCACGGGCAGCAGCCAATGCTCCCGCCGCTCCTGCGAGACCGAATACACCTATGACTGTATGAGACAGGGACAGTGGAGGGCTACTTAGTGGCAGTACCATAGAAGTCCATAAGATGCTGAAGGCTGTAAAAATCAGCATGGCCAGCACACCTCGTACTCGTAACACATGCAACTCACGGTACAGTTGCAAGACGGAACCGAGTAATTGGAAGTAGCTTTGTTTCACTTGTGGGGATTGTTGCCTTGGGAGAACAAAAAATAAGACGACAATTCCGAGTAATGTAAGGCTGGCAGAGAAGAGATATACCGATCTCCACCCGAACCAATCGTTCAGCGTACCTGCAACCGTTCGTGCAAGTAAAATGCCAATGACGATTCCGCTGGTTACCTGCCCGACAATGCGACCACGTTCGGAAGGGGCTGCCAAGTGTGCAGCAAAGGCAACGAGCGTTTGCGTAATGACGGCTAATAAACCAACGACAGCCATGCCCGTGAATAAAAGTGAGCTGGATTGTGCAGTTCCTACGAGAACCAGTGCAAGCACGGATAAGAGCATTTGAATGATGATCAGCTTGCGGCGATTTAAGAGGTCACCAAGCGGAACAAGAAGGAACAGCCCCAAGGCATAACATATTTGAGTCACTGTGATGACAATCCCTATAGACGATGGAGAGAGGCTGAATTCTTGAGCGATGGAGTCCAGCAAAGGCTGAGCATAATAGATATTGGCGACCGCAAGTCCGCTGCACACGGCAAAGAGAAGAGCAACTAACCGTGACATGGCAGGACGATCCTTATTGGATAATAATTGTGCATCTGGAGAAGAAGTTTGCATAAATGGATGTCACCTTTCTATTCTGTACTGATTGGTATGTTATGTTTCGGGATAACCATACTTTATTTGCGTGAATTCTGTCAACAGAGAATTGGGTGAGGGTTAAACTGAAGATTATTTACCCAGAGAATACGACGATAAAATAACCATACGATCGCTTTTATTCCAGATTTTTCGATTCATTTATAGTTAAAAACTCCTTTCCGGTTATTAGGTTTTGACTTTGTAATAAGAGTGAGATTACAATATAATAAATACTGATCGATACATAAAGAGGTGAATTGTATGGTTAGACAACGGGAATTTGATACGGATAAAGCACTCGATGCAGCGATGCATACGTTTTGGGACAAAGGGTTCGAAGCGGCATCTTTAAATGACTTGACGACCGCAATGGGCATACAACGTCCCAGTCTGTACGCGGCTTTTGGTGATAAAAAGGAATTATTCGAAACAGCACTTCGCAGGTATACCACTCAGCATGCGGCCCAAGTCAGAGCCAGACTTCAACAGGGCTCCTCCGTGCGGGAAGCCTTTCGTGGATTGTTTGAACATATTGGAGCAGAGGGCAGTGTGACCGAGCCTAGTCACGGCTGTTTTTGCATTAATACGATGGTTGAGCTGGCTCCACATGATCCCAAATTCGCTGTCCTTACACGGGAGCATCAGATGTACCTGGGTGTTCTTTTCAAAGAAACGATAGAACGAGGGCAACAGAGCGGGGAATTGTCTACTGACATGAACGCGAGTGCGGTCGCACAGTCTCTGGTTGTATCCATGATTGGACTGACTGTACTGATGAAATCAGGACCGGACCGCTTGTTTGTAGAGCAAAGCATCCAGGTTACGCTGTCTTTGTTACAGTAATTGGGATTTATTCTGTTTAAAGTGATGCGGAGTTGCTACATTATATATAAATTGAACTTAACATTTACACAAAACGGAGAGGACAGAAATAAGCTGAGGAAGCGCAGCGTTCGCCTAAAAGCTTTCTGGAAGAAAGCTACATCGGAAGCATAAGCTTATCCCCGGATTTTTCCTTTATAAAAAGGAATCGAAGAAAATCTGGGGATAACAGCGATCAGAAGGTTGTTCTGTCATTGGAGTGACTAGTGTAAATATTCTTTAGTTTAATTTATATAGACAAGAATTGAGCAGATATAGGAGGAGATCAGAAATGAATACGAAGTTGCGCTGTGCCGTATTGGATGACTATCAGTACGTTGCGCTGACGTCGGCGGACTGGGGTCCGTTGATGGATCAGGTGGAGATTCAGACATTCAACAACTATATGGGCTCGGAAGAAAAAGTCATTCAGGAATTGCAGGATTTCGATATTGTGGTCCTGATGCGGGAACGTACACCGTTTCCGGAGAAGGTCATTTCGCAGCTCCCTAATCTCAAACTTCTGATTACAAGTGGTATGCGCAATGCATCGATAGATCTCAAGGCTGCAGAGAAGAACGGCATCATTGTGTGTGGAACCGGGGGAAGCTCTAATCCGCCGACGGAGCTTACATGGGCACTGATTCTGGGGCTCTCCAGACAACTGGTTACGGAAAATAATGCACTTCGCTCCAATCGAAACTGGCAGAGCACAGTAGGATTGGATCTGCATGGGAGAACACTTGGATTGCTTGGTTTGGGCAAGATAGGTACTCGCATGGCTGAGATCGCACAAGCATTTGGCATGAATGTGATGGCCTGGAGCGAGAATCTGACACAAGAGAAAGCCGAAAAACATGGTGTCATCTGGTCCGAGACCAAGGAGCAATTGCTTGCAGAGAGCGACATCGTATCCATTCATCTGGTGTTAAGTGATCGTACGCGGAATCTGATCGGACAAGCCGAATTTCAACTAATGAAATCGAGTGCGCTACTCATCAATACGTCCCGAGCGGGCATTGTCGATCAGGAAGCTATGGTGGAGGCATTGCAGAGTGGTGTGATTGCTGGTGCAGGCCTGGATGTATATGAGCAGGAACCGCTACCAGTTAACCATGTGATGCGAACATTGCCCAACGTCCTGGCAACACCGCATCTGGGTTATGTGACTCGTGGCAATTATGAGATCTATTATAATCATACCGTAGAGAATATAGCGATGTTCCTGAAGGGAACACCGATCAGGCAACTGCTTTCTTAGAATGAACGTATGCGGAGTATGACTCTGCTATAGTTATATAGAATCAACGACAAATAAGGTGCTGCCAGGAAAGAGTTAGACCTGAGCAACACCTTTTTAGTATATCTGTGTAGAAAACAAATGAAGGGATGGATGTAAAATACATCCTATCCTGCTGACCCATCCCCCTCACCAAACTTAACTGTGTGGTCCTCGCTGGGAAGAATGAATCATGGCTACGCTTGATTCACGAACGATTAAGCGTGGTTCAAACTGGATGTGTTCGTAATCGGTCGTATTCATCTCCCGAATTCGTTTTAACAACAGCTCGGTAGCAAGTCTGGCAACTTCTTCGCCCATTATGGAGACGGAACTAATCTGAGGAGACGTGACGGTCGTCCATTGATTGTTATCCACACCCACAACAGCCACATCTTCAGGTACACGAACCCCTAACTCCTTGAACCGATTAACCAATCCGATGGCAACCATATCATTAATGGCATAGACGGCATCTGGCATATGCGTAAGTCCGTAGAAATAATCTGCAGCATTGGCACCCGTATTTAATGAAAAGTCCTCGCCAAAGTATACGAGAGAAATATCCACATGGCCTACGGCTTGCTCATAAGCACGGAAGCGTTCTTCAATAATGTCCTTGGGTGCTCCTGCATATGCAATTCGAGTTCGACCGATCTTGAACAGATGTTCCATTACCAATTTGCCTTCAGGTTGAGACAGAGAGACGATATCCGCTTTCATACCCGGTTCCAGTTTCTTGCCGTAATTAATCATGGAGATAGGGAGCGGCGCCTTATCAATCAGTCCGGGTAACGTTTTGGGGTACGCCAGAGGCATGAAGATCAGTCCGTCCACATGCAATTTTTTGACATTACGAATGGTTTCCAACTCTGTTCTGGCATTGCCTGCCGTATTGATCTGCACGACATGGTACCCATGCTGCTTCGCCGTTTGCTCTACAGACCAGGAGATTTCCGGAATGATGGCGTTACGTATGTCGGGGACCACGAGCGCGATCTGGTGCGTTTGCCGGATTTTCAGACTCTGTGCCGAGGTGTTGGGTACAAACCCCAGTTCTTCAATGGCCTGCATCACTTTATCTCGTGTTTTACTACTTATGCCTTCTGAATTGTTGATGGCTCGGGATACGGTAGCGATGCCCACGCCAGCACGCTCTGCAACGTCCTTAATCGTAAGTTTCTGTTCTTTCCTCAATGTACGGTTACCTCACTTTATCGGAAACGATTCCGAATTATTAGGAATATGTATGAACTTCACGATAGTTATATAACTTGATTATAACATTTGAGCCATGAAGTATCCCGTGAATGGACCAGATTAATGCCGAGGTATGATTATATTTCATTTAGTCTACAATATTATTTACCGTGATATATCTTAATAACATGGATTATATCCTTTGGGACGCTGCTAAGAAAACTTGAATTAAAGTATAAGCATTCTAAAGTGAACTCGATATGATCACGAAATAGACATATTAGTGGAGAAATATGTTTGACAGCGTATCTAAAATGTGACATATTTAATTTACGGAAACGTTTCCGATTATATCACAAATTATGATCTGGGAGATGAAATGGATGAAAGCATTACGTTGGCATGGAGTCAAAGATTTACGTCTCGAAAATATTAATGAACCTCAGCCTGAAGAAGGAAAGGTCAAAATAAAAGTGGAATGGTGCGGTATCTGCGGCAGTGATTTGCACGAGTACACAGCAGGTCCAATCTTCATTCCCGCTCAAGCACCGCATCCGCTAACAGGGGAACAAGCGCCTATAGTTATGGGACATGAATTCTCAGGACAGGTGGTTGAAGTAGGGGAAGGTGTTACACGTTTCAAGGCAGGCGATCGTGTTGTGGTAGAACCCATTTATGCATGTGGACACTGCGAAGCTTGTAAACAGGGCAGATACAATCTGTGCGATCAGATGGGTTTCCTTGGACTCGCTGGAGGCGGAGGAGGATTCTCCGAGTATGTAACTGCTGCAGAAAACATGGTACATGCCATTCCGGATTCAATCTCGTATGAGCAAGGTGCGTTGGTTGAACCTTCAGCTGTAGCACTTCACGCTGTGCGCCAAAGCAAGCTGAAAGTGGGAGATACGGCAGCTGTGTTTGGAGCAGGCCCAATCGGGCTACTGGTCATTGAAGCACTTAAAGCTTCGGGAGCATCGGATATTTATGTGGTGGAGTTATCGGATGAACGGAAAGCAAAAGCCGAAGAACTCGGTGCCATTGTGATTGATCCAATGCAGTTTAATGTCGTGGAAGAGATCCATCAACGTACACAAGGTGGCGTTAACGTAGCCTATGAAGTAACCGGTGTTCCACGTGTCCTGCAACAAGCCATCGATTCAACACGTATTGGTGGAGAGTTGATGATCGTCAGTATTTTTGAACAGGAAGCACCCATTCACCCGAACTCGATTGTCATGAAAGAGCGTACGGTCAATGGCATTATCGGTTATCGCGATGTCTTCCCGGCGGTGATCAGTCTGATGGATAAAGGTTTCTTCCCGGCTGACAAGCTGGTGACCAAACGAATTTCGTTGGATGAAGTGGTAGAGCATGGATTTGAAGCACTGTTGAAAGAGAAAAATCAGGTTAAGATTTTGGTAAAAGCAGAATAGAACCATAGGCAGTAAGAGCGAGTAGACAACACATCAATGATGTGATTGTCTACTTTTTTTTGTATAGATCGGGCGGAATTTGTATCATCTTGGTGTGAAGGTAAATATTGTGAAACGATGAAGGAGGAAGCGGACATGCAGAGACATGCGAAATGGACAGCGATGATTTTGACCATCGTCGCTGGAGTGAGCTGGATGCTAATGGGGAACTCCAAGCCAAAAAACACCACGTCAACGAGTCAACCCCCTGCGACGGAACGTGGGCTTGCCAAGGTGTCGAATGCACCGATCAGTTCAGCCGATGTAACGTCGAAGATCGAACTGCTAGGCAGACCTTTTACCAAAACACCATATGCTAATAACGTCTGGGACATGCAACTGTACAACGGCAAGATATATTTGGGCCACGGGAACATTAGCAATCTGGGCGTAGCTCCAAATTCAGGTCCTATTCCAGTCATTTATTATGATACAGCGAATACAAAATTTAAAACCCAGTCGGTGACTAACAGCAACCCGGGCATTTTGCCATCAACGAAGATGTATGTGGATGAGGAACAGATTTACATTTACAGAGTACTGAACGACAAGTTATATATCCCTAGCAATGATTCAGATAGTGAGAAATGGGAACTGGGCAACTTCTACCGTTTGGATGGAGAGGTATAGCCGGGGGCGTGTTCAATGATGGGCAGGTGCTGCCCAAATCCTTAAATGTCATGACCGACATCAATCAGGCAAGGCGAGTTAATCTCCCGGATGCCAAAGCGCCAATCTGTATATCAATCGGGTCTACCAATCCACTGACCTGCCAACATGGAATGAGATTTTACGTTTTAACCAGGACACCTATGCCAAGTCATTTGAAGAGAACAAGGGTGACTTCTACTTCGGTCTGGGTACCGATCCGGATGTGTTATCAACTTCATCAGGGAAATTGCTTCGAGTGAATCGCAGTGATATCCCCGTGAATGCTAATTAAATTGGAAGGAAGATTATGGATTATATACTATGATACATCCACATTATTGGTGACCGGTAAGTTTGAACGCCCAACTTCGAAAATTTGAAAATAAAATTAAGAAACTATAAAATGGATAGAGAAATAATCCTAAACCAGTCAACTGGATTACACGTGTTACAATATACAAAAGCATGTCGCATTTCATGTGGATGCGGAGTTCCACACTTCCAATTGCAAAGGAGAAATGTACTATGAACGTACCTTCAGCATTATTCAAACCGTTCACCTCGGACAAGCTAACATTGTCTAATCGAATCGTTATGGCACCCATGACTCGCGGATTCTCACCAGAGGGCGTACCTGGACCAGAAGTTGCTGAATATTACCGTCGCAGAGCAGCAGGTGGAGTGGGGCTCATCATAACGGAAGGTACAGGCATTAATCATCCATCTTCGGTTAGTGGAGCGAGTATTCCATTATTCCATGGTGAACATTCGTTGCAAGGATGGGCTAATGTAGTGAAAGCAGTACATGAAGCGGATGGCAAAATCATGCCACAATTGTGGCATGTGGGTACAGCACGTCGTTCCGGTGATTTGCCTAACGCAGAAGCTGAGCCTGTAAGTCCGTCAGGGGTTAGCATGGCAGGTGAACCATCACGTGAACCATTAACGGAAGAGGAGATTCAAGGTCTTGTACAGGCATATGCTCAAGCGGCAGCGGATGCACAGCGAATCGGGTTTGACGGCATTGAACTGCATGGAGCCCATGGATACCTGATTGACCAATTCTTCTGGGAGCAGACGAATCGACGGACCGACAATTATGGTGGTGACTTGGTACGGCGAACCCAATTTGCGGTTGAAGTGATTGAAGCTTGTCGTGCAGCGGTTGGTCCTGATTTCCCGATTGTGCTCCGGTTCTCCCAATGGAAGATGGGGAATTATGAGGCACGTCTGGTGGAGACGCCAGAACAATTGGAGCAATTCCTGGCCCCACTTAGTGCTGCTGGCGTGGATATATTCCATTGCTCTACACGCCGGTTCTGGTTACCGGAATTCGAAGGATCTGAGCTGAATCTTGCGGGTTGGACGCAAAAAATAACCGGTAAACCAGCTATTTCAGTTGGATCGGTAGGTCTTGAAGCTGAATTTGTAGACAGAGCAACCGAGAACCAGGGAACAGGGGATGCCCATTTGGATCTATTAAATGAGAAGTTGGAGAACAATGAATTTGACTTGATCGCCTTGGGGCGTGTTCTGCTTAGTGATCCCGAATGGCCTGCCAAAGTTCGTGAAGGTCGCATATCCGAAATCATTCCATTTACAACGGAAGTGTTGCAAACACTCCATTAATAGAAGCCTAAGAACGTTTGGTGAAAGGTGAACCAACGCCGAACGGCGACGATTTACAACGAAAAATGAAACAAAAACGAACAAATAGGCCGCCTTTGGGCGGCTTTTTCAACTACCTATACTAATAATTTCAACATATGAAAAATTCACAATAGAAAATCATTTTCTGCACCGCTGCACCTGTTTATTACTTCCATACACCCCGCACGCGCGTAGTCACAACACCATTTAGTTCCATATTTCAGGTTCTATAGCAACCATTTTTTTCGCTGCATATATGTCAGCACAACGATTCAATCCTCAGAAGCGCTCATTTTGAAAATCATTCACCTTGTGATAAGGTTAGGCCTGAACCTTTGAATTACCAAGATGACATTACATAAGGAGGATGAATATCCTTGTACAACTATAGGTACACCTCGAACAATAAATGGAGAAAACCACTGCATATGCTGTGTCTTCTGCTGGGGATCGTTCTGCTTTTATCGGCATGTGGCCAAGCACAGAAACCTTCCTCCGCAACGGACTCGAACACTGGCTCGAACACAGAGCAATCTTCCTCATCGCCGGAGCAGAATACCGCTTCACCGCAGGAAGAAGTACCAGAAGAAGTCGATCCGGTGCAGGAGCAGCTCAGTTCATTAACGTTAGAAGAGAAGATTGGACAGATGATACTGGCCGGTGTTCAAGGGACAACGTTGGATGATCAAGCCAAACAGATGATTACGAATCAAAAGGTAGGGGGCATTATTTTCTATGCCAACAATGTATCAACACTCGAGGGAACAGCCAAGTTTGTGAAGTCCATCAAGGAAGCGAATCAGTCCAACCCGGTACCGATCTTCATGAGTGTGGATCAGGAGGGCGGCAAAGTGAGTCGTATGCCGGAGACGGTAGAATCCATTCCTTCCAGTAGAAAAGTAGGCGAGACAAAAGATAGTGCGCTTGCTGAAACGATGGGCGAATTGTTGGCGAGACAGGTTCAGCTTGCGGGTTTTAATGTGGACTTTGCTCCTGTGCTGGATGTGAACAGTAACCCGAAGAACCCGGTGATTGGAGATCGTTCATTCGGCAGCTCGGCAGAACTGGTGTCACGTATGGGGATTGCAGAGATGAAGGGACTACGTAGTGAAGACATTATTCCGGTAGTGAAGCATTTTCCGGGTCATGGTGATACGTCCGTGGACTCCCATCTTGATCTGCCTGTTGTGAACAAAACGGAAAAACAACTGGCCGAGCTTGAATGGATTCCGTTCCAGGCCGCAGTGAAGGAGCAGGTAGAGGCGGTCATGGTTGCACACATTTTGTTCCCGAAGCTTGACCCGGATCATCCAGCCTCCTTATCGGATGTCATTATTGGTGAACATTTGCGCGGGAAGTTCAATTATGATGGTGTTGTCATCACAGATGACCTGAGTATGGGTGCAATCGCGAAGAACTTCAAGTTGGATCAAGCAGCCCTAGCAACGGTTAAAGCAGGAAGTGACATTCTGTTGGTAGCTCACAGTTATGAGAGTGCCAAGACGATTTTTGATACGCTAATAAGTGCAGTGAAGTCAGGCAAGATCACCGAGTCCCGAATTGATAAAAGTGTATATCGTATCCTGGCATTGAAGCAACAATACAAGTTATCGGATGATCAGAAAGCTTCCGGAGACCTGAAGCAATTGAATGCAGATATTGTGGATTGGCGTAAGCAAATCGATGCTCGATAATAAATCCTGTGTTATGATTTTGCCAGAGGTGAGATCCAATAATGTATACCATTATGATAATAGAGGACGATCCCAAGATTGCGGGGTTATTGAAATCTCATATTGAGCGCTACGGGGACCGGGCCGTTCTGGTCGAGGATTTTGAGATGATTGTACAACAGTTTGAGCAGGTACAGCCACATGTGGTACTTCTGGATATCAACTTGCCCAGTTACGATGGTTTCTATTGGTGCCGCCAGATTCGTACGCTGTCCACATGTCCCATTTTGTTTATCTCCGCGCGGAGTGGGAAGATGGATCAGGTCATGGCACTGGAGAACGGGGCGGATGATTATATCACGAAGCCATTTGAGCATGAGATTGTTATAGCGAAAATTCGAAGTCAGCTGCGCCGGGTATATGGGGACTATGCTGCACGTGACGAAGAACGCAAGGTGGAACTGGACGGCTTGGTCGTGTACTTGGAAAGACTGGAGATTGAGCTTGGTGATCGCAAAGCGCAGCTGACGAAGAAGGAAACGATTCTGCTGGAAACGTTACTGCGCCGCAGTCCAAAGCTTGTGAGCAGAGAGACAATCTTGGAGAAGCTGTGGGATGACTCTTTTGTGGATGACAATACACTCAGCGTTAACGTTACCCGGGTGCGTAAACGATTAGCCGAGCTTGGTATTACGGATGCACTGGAAACGGTCAGAGGTTCTGGTTACCGATTGAACAATACCTGGAAGGCCTCTTCACCATCATGAGATTGTTTATACGAGAACATCTCGCTTTAACTTGCTGGGTTGTTGCCATCTTGTTCACCGTTGTTGCAGTATTCTGGTATGACGGTTACAACGATTGGGTCACGGCTGCTTATGCCGTAGCGTTGGGATTATTTTTATACATCGGATATTTGGTGTATCGTTATTATTCACATCGCTCCTTTTATACCCGGATGTCACGATCGATGGATTCGCTGAAGGAATTTGTACCCTTAAACGAAACAAGTCCTTTATCACTGGCGCTGGAGAAGCTGCTGGATTCACAATACGGCCAGTATCACGCACATCTGCATCGGCTGGAACAGCGGCAGCAAGAATATCTAACGTTCATGAATCAGTGGGTACATCAGATGAAGACACCGTTATCCGTCATTGAGTTGACCGTGGAAGGTCAGGAAGATGATGATCCTCGGCTCGTAAGCATTCGGGAGGAAGCGGACCAGATGAGGCGGGGTTTGGAGACTGTGCTATATGTGGCCCGGTTGGATACCTTCGAACAGGATTTCAGTGTGGAACCTGTGATACTGAAGACCGCTGGGGAAGAAGCGATCCATGAGCTCAAGCGATTCTTTATTCGCAATCACGTCTATCCAGAGATACATATAGATCCTGCGCTGGTTGTGCAATCCGATGCCAAGTGGATTCGTTTTGTCTTGGTACAGTTACTGTCCAATGCAATCAAATATTCCGCGGGCAGCGGGCAAAAGATCTATGTGCGTGCGTATGAAGCCGAACGCTCCATCATACTGGAAGTGCAGGATCAAGGCATCGGGATTCCGAAGTCTGATCTAAACCGGGTATTCCAGCCTTTCTTCACCGGGGAGAACGGGCGACATTTCAAAGAGTCCACAGGCATGGGGCTGTATATTGCCAAAGAGGTGTTAACACGGATGAATCATCGGATTGATCTTGAATCCGTGTACGGCGAAGGAACGACCGTCCGAATTACATTCAACTCCTGAAGTGCAGATTGAAGGTAAGATTGGGACATGAGGTGTGTATTTTATTAAAGAAGTATGAGTGGAGTATATATTACAGTGTAAGTGTAAGGTGTAAGTATAGACGTCTATTGCCTGTCGGGGCGAAGGCGTCTTTTTGATTTTCATGATGCAACCTTACAACATTGTCATGTTGATGAAAGGTTAAACCATAGGAGAATGGCCGAAACTTCGATACACTATAGTCATAAGAGTACAGGAAAGGCCACGCACAATAAACATGCACACAGCTTGAAAGTAACTTTATTTTGAATTATTACATCACTAAGGAGTTGTAACCATGGAGATATGTTCTGTGAAACAGATCAGTAAAATCTACAAAGGCATCGTATCGTATGAAGCGTTATCAGGGATTGACCTCAGTATTCAGGAAGGTGAGTTTGTTGGCATCATGGGATCATCGGGTAGTGGCAAAACAACACTGCTGAACATGATCTCAACCATTGATCACCCAACATCAGGCGAACTTCGGATTGCAGGGAAGAATCCGTTTGAATTGAATCAGGACGAACTCGCGCTGTTTCGGCGCAAAGAGCTTGGATTCGTTTTTCAATCGTTCAATCTGTTAAATACCCTGACAGTTAAGGAAAACATTGTGCTGCCACTCACTCTTGACGGCGTTTCGCTAGCAGAGATGAACACACGTGTCGAACAACTGGCAAGCAAGTTGGGAATCGAGAGTATTCTGAACAAGCGTACATATGAGATCTCAGGAGGACAGGCGCAGCGTACGGCCATAGCCAGAGCGCTTATCCATTCCCCGAAGTTGATTCTGGCCGATGAGCCAACAGGCAACCTTGATTCGAAGGCGGCAAGAGATGTAATGGAGATTCTCGAAACTCGCAATCAGGAGGATCAGGCTACGATGCTGCTGGTTACCCATGATGCAGTAGCTGCAAGTTATTGCAGTCGGGTTGTCTTTATCAAGGATGGCAAACTGTATAATGAAATTCACTACGGCGATAATCGCGCAGCTTTTTACCAGAAGATTATTAATGTGTTATCCCTAATGGGAGGTTCAGGACATGAATTTTCGCCAGTTCGCCATTAATAACGTTGTTCGCAACAAACGAATTTATCTGGCTCATTTTCTGAGCAGTACATTTTCCGTTATGATCTTTTTTACTTACGCATTGCTCCTGTTCCATCCTGATTTGAAAGCGGGGTTAAAGGGATCAAGTGGTACGGTTACGTTGCTTGCGAATCAGGGGTTTGTGATTGCAGAGATCATTATATTCATCTTTTCATTCCTGTTCCTGCTCTACTCCGTTGGTTCATTTCTGAAGACGCGCAAGAAGGAATTTGGTATTTTCCTGATCATTGGCATGACACGTAAACAGATGAATCGGCTTCTGTTTATGGAGAACATGTGTATCGGATTAGCTTCCATTATTACCGGTATCGGACTCGGAATTATTTTCGGCAAATTGATCCTGCTGATCTGTGGCTCCATGCTGGCTGTTGAGAACAGCCTTCGATTCTATTTTCCGCTGAAAGGCATTGCCCTGACGGCTGGTGCATTTCTGCTGCTGTTTGTTGTGATCGCGATGTCATCATCCTTGCTCATCCGCAAAGGAACTCTCATTGACCTTGTGAAATCAGAGGAAAAACCGAAACCGGAACCCAAAGCATCACGTCTACTCGCATTATTATCGGTATTGTTGATTGGCGGGGGTTATGCAGGAGTATTCACTTTTGTATGGATAAGCTTCTCCTTTCCGTTATTGCTTGCAAGTGTCGTGGTTGTTATTGCAGGTACGTACTTTCTGTTCACACAGCTCAGTGTATACATCATTCGGGCACTGAAGAGAAATCCAAGGTTGTTTTTCCGTAAAACCAATCTGCTATTCCTATCTGAACTTACCTATCGAATGAAAGATAACGCCATCATGTTTTTCATGGTAAGTATCATCTCGGCTTCTTCATTCACGGGAATTGGCACCATGCTCGCGATTGCTGACCCGGGGTTGTCGTCCATGTCGAATCCGTATGCATTCAGCTATATGAATTCATGGGATACTCCCGACTCCGAGCGACATATTCGGCAGATTGAAGAAACGTTGATTGATCATGAAGTTCCCTATGTCAAAGGTAGTTATGCTCCGCTCTATGAAAATAATAATGGAAATATTATCAAGCTAAGTGATTATAATCGTCTGGCGAAGGCACTCGGGTATGAGGAACGCACGTTGAAACAGATCGATGAGTCATTTATGACACCAAGTAATTTGGCGGTTCGTAAGAAGTACCGTGATCAGGCCGAACAAGGATTCTCAGGGACAGAGGTCAATCTGGAGATTGATAATCGGCGCGTACCTGTTCAGCTATCGACACCTGGTACCGATATTGTGATTCCTTTTCAAAATGAAATTAATCTCTACGTCGTAACCAACGAATTGTTTGAGAAGTTGAGACCGGCGTATAACGAGGAAGTGGGGATGCCTGAAGATTTCTATTCCATGCGAACGACTCAATTTATCGTAAAAGATTGGATGAGTACACGCAGCTTCGCTCCTGAATTAATTCAATCCATTCAAAATGATAGATCTGATCGAGGTTATTTCGAGACCAGCGCGCTTGTGGTGGACTGGCTTAATTCCAAACAAACAAACGGGATCATTCTGATCTTGAGTGGTCTGATTGGCATTGTTTTCTTCACCTTTGCAGCAAGCTTCACGTATTTCAGACTCTACGCAGATCTAGAACGGGATGAAGCGCAGTATCGCATGATTGGCAAAATGGGACTGAGTCGTCCCGAACTCCGCAAGATCGTAACAAGGCAGCTATTGCTTATGTTCTTCCTGCCGATTCTGGTGGCGGTCATCCACAGTTCGGTTGCCTTTGTAGCGTTGCAGCAACTGGTTGATTTCTCGGTCTTTGGATACAGCCTGCGCATTTTCTTGGTGTTTGCTTCCATGCAGATTTTGTATTTTGCACTCGTGCGCTGGCGGTATCTGCGTCACATGTATTCCAAATTAGTCTAAAATAGCATGGCCCAACAGACACCGGACTCATCGCTCGGTGTCTGTTGACTTTTCTATCCCAGGCACAGTACTATTTCGTTAGATACATATTGTATCATTACATGGTTTCTCAAGCAGTTAGAAGGATGGGGTTACAGAAATGTCAGGCAGATGCCTGAGAGGGAGGACATATCATGAGCATCACGATGTCTCGTGGACAAGCTTACATTCAACGTTTGAATGATGAGCGGAATGTATGGCTGGACGGAGAGCGTATCCACGTAACTGGGCATCAGGCCTTTCAGGGAACACTTCAAACCATAGAAGGATTGTTCAATCTGGTGGATGACCCGGAGACAAGGGAAACCATGGCCTATTGGGATGAACAGACGGGAATTAACGTGCATCGCTCTTTTCTTGTGCCTCGTTCAGTTCTTGACGTGAAGAGCAGGGCGGATGCTTTTCGGCTATGGGCCGATCGGACGTATGGGGTGATGAGCCGATTGTCTGATTATGCCCGATCCCGGCTGACGGGTTGGTATGCAACACGACATGAGATGACAGCACATGACCCGGCATTTGCAGAGAAAATATCGGATTATTTTGCACAAGCCAAACGAAACGATGCATTCCTGACAATTGTTCAGCGTGACCCGCAGATTAACCGTTCCTTGCCTGTTGGAGAAGATGAGGATGCCATGCTGCGAATTGTCATAAGGAATACAGAGGGCGTTGTGATCCGCGGGGCCAAAATGGTGGCAACAGCAGCGCCTTATGCGGATGATATCATTGCTTACCCCGTTCAACGAATTCCGGGCCACCTGCCAGAGCTGGCCCATATGGTAATTGTAGCCGCGGACAGTCCGGGCTTGCATATGATGTGTCGTGAATCTTTTGCCACAAAAGATACAGATAAATCACATCCACTCAGTGCGCAGTATGATGAGATGGATGCCGTATTATTTTTTGACGATGTATTTGTACCCTGGGAACGTGTATTACTGCACAATAACCCTGAAGCCGTATGGCAGATTCGCTGCAATACAGCTTCGGCCAGTCTGGCCTACCATCAGAGTGTGATTCGATTACACTCGAAACTGGAATTCATTACAGCCGTGACCTCATCCATTGCCAAGGAGATTGGGGTGGACTCTTTCCTGAATGTGCAGGAACAACTCGGAGAGCTGATCAGTCAGATGCAGACCATCGAGGGACTGATTATTGCTGCTGAAGCACAGTCCAAGCCGGACGCATTTGGCAACTGGTTGCCGGAATTCAAATATATTGAAACCGCACGTAATCTGGGCAATCGCTATTATCCCCGCGCGGTGGAGATTTTGAAGACCATTGCTGCGGGTGGTCTGATTCAGATTCCTTCAGGTACGTTTGAGATGAATGAAATGATGGGTTCCATGATGGGCAAATATCTTGGTGGAGTAACGATGCAAGCCCCGGAGAAGATTCGACTCTTTCAACTCGCATGGGAGCTGACAGGAAGTCCACTCGGAGCAAGGCATGATCTATATGAACGTTTCTACGCGGGTGATCCTGTGCGCAATCGGGCCAACCAATATGTGCAGTATGACAAGGAACGCTTATTGGGGAAAGTTGAGCCGTGGCTACGTTCGCTTAAGGACTGATCTGATGATCTAATACAAATGGTCCGAATGAAGATTGAAAAGCCTGAATGAAGAACGAAAAGCTGGAATGTAGGCTGAAAACAGCCCTATTTTAGTTAATGCCTTGGCCTGAGCCAGGGCTCTATTTCTATTTATTTAGATTATCTTTAGAAATGATTTAGGTTGAATTAAGAGACGTAGTATATAGTAATAATGTAGAGATAGGCATAGAGTATAGGAAATGAGAGGAATATCATGAGATACACCGTATTAATTGCAGATGACGAACCAGAGATTGTTGAACTGCTTCAACTATATCTGGAGAAGGACTATACCATTAAAACTGCGGTGAATGGAGCCGAGGCATTACTATGCATACGTTCAACACAGATCGATCTGGTCATACTGGACATCATGATGCCTGTAATGGATGGATTGCAGTTGATCAAACAGATGAGAGCCACACATCACATGCCTGTACTGTTCCTATCCGCCAAAAGTCAGGATCACGATAAAATCCTTGGACTGGGACTTGGGGCAGATGATTATATAGCGAAGCCATTCAACCCGCTTGAGATTGTCGCCAGAGTAGAGGCGTTGCTCAGAAGAGTCAATCAATTTGATGCAGCGGAGGTCCCTGTAGAGAAAGAACAGAATCTCGTATTAGGTGATCTGACGCTGGATCGATCCCAATGTATCCTTTTTCGTTCAGGAAATCCTGTAACATTGACCTCTACAGAGTATAAAATTATGGAATTGTTGCTTGATCAACCTGGCCGAGTGTTCACTCGTAAAAAAATATACGAAGCGGTCTGGGGCGATTATTATGCGCACGAGGACAGCACTATTATGGTACATATCAGCAACATTCGGGAGAAGATTGAGCGTGACTCCAGACAACCGGAATATCTCAAAACGATAAGGGGACTGGGATACAAAATTGAAGCGCCCATGGAAAGCTAGAGAAAAGCGACTGTTACAGACATCTCTGACACTGGACTTCTTGCTGTTCAACTTCTTTTTGCTGTTACTGGTATTGATTGTGTACCTTATGGTTTCACTGGATGTCGTGGATTTTCGCATTTCGGATCAGGTGGTTGATCTGAATCTGAATGTTGAAGCCCACGTGTATGTGGAAGAGCTGGAGAACGAATTTTATTCCGGTGGAGGTTCGGTGTCGAAAGGCAAAGACACAGAGATTCAACGTCTCAAGGACAGCGGTGGCTGGATTGAGATTCTGGATGCGAATCGCAACGTCATTCATCATGTGGGAGACAAGCAAGATGCGTTCACCCAATACAGTGAAGCCGATCTGTATGATGGACTGGAAAATCGGAGTGACCAGGAATACTATTATTCGATCACTCCTCTCTCGACAGAAGGAGCGGCAGCGTATGTATTGCTCAAAATCCCGCGTGATCTGGTCAGCGTGCGAATTAATGATAATCAGTTGATTACCAATCTGAAACATCCATTATCCTTTTACATTATGATTGGCATCGGTTTGGTTTTATTATTGATCTTTGTCTACAGCTACTGGGTCGCACGGAGAATCAAAAAACCACTCAGCATCCTCTCCTCGGGTCTTACGCAGATGATACAGGGAAATTATAGTACACGGATGTCGATCTCAGCCGAGAGGGAATTTGTCCAGATTGGTGAGACCTTCAACTACATGGCGGACGTCATTGAGAACACCTCTGCGGAGAAACGTTACGCCGAAGAGAGTAAACAGCGACTGATTGTAGACTTATCACATGATCTGAAGACACCGATAACATCTATACAGGGATATGCGCAGGCATTGGTGGAAGGACGTGGAGAGGACAAGGACAGGCAGCAAAGATACCTGGGATACATCTATAACAAGTCCGTTCAAGTTGCACGCATGATACAGAATATGCTGGAGCTGCTCAAGGTGGATTCGCCTGATTTCCGCATGCAGATTGAGAGAAGAGAAATTGGAGAATTCGTGCGCGAGATTATGGCAGATACCTATGGGGAGATTGAACAGAAACAGTTTGTGCTTCATGTACTTGTTCCTGATCAGGAGATTTATGCGAGGTATGATCCGGAGCTGCTATCCAGAGTCATCCAGAATCTAATCACCAATGCCTTATCGTACAATCCGCTCGGGACAGAACTGCGCGTGGAACTCATTCCGTTGGATACCCATGTGGTGATAGAGGTGGCAGATAACGGAGTGGGCATACCACAAGAACTGTGGTCAACGATCTTTGACCCGTTTGTACGAGGGGATGAGGCGCGGACAGCGACCGGAGGCACCGGACTTGGTTTGTCCATCGCACGACGTAATACGGAGAAAATGGGCGGACGGCTGATCCTTTCCCGGCGTGGGCGAGAGACCACCGTGTTTACCATTGAGATTCCAAATTAAATAAGAGAAGAAATGTCCATGTGGAGGGGAATATTTTGTTCAAAGCAAATACGTTTGTCCGGTTCAGTATTGCACTGACGCTGATATTGGTTAATATCTATTTATTATCACGTGTAAGCTTCATCTTTCAGCCGCTCGTCACCATGATCACGGTCATTACCGTGCCGATGATGTTGTCGGTGTTCTTTTATTATCTGCTAAGGCCGCTTGTGAATTATATGGAGAAAAAGAAAATAAATCGCACGCTAAGTATTTTGCTAATCTATCTGGTTATTGCTATTCTGGGAGTGTTCTTCATCATTGGTTTATGGCCATCGTTACGTGAACAGCTGTTCAATCTGGTCGATAACGCACCGAATCTAATCAATTCATTAAGTGAACAGCTGAGAGAGCTGGAGCAAAATGGTGCCATTCAAGCCTTGTTCCCTGAGGGCTCGACACCTTTCTCTCAGATCACGGAGTATATCAACAAAGGATTTAACTTTGTGACCAACTACGTAAGTGGATTTTTCTCACTTGTTTCCAGTTTTGCGATCATCTTGTTTACACTACCGATTCTTTTGTTCTATATGCTGTTACAAGGCGAGAAATTTGGCCGTAAATTGGCACATATTGCTCCAAAACGTTTCCAAAATGACAGCCGTGAAGTCGTAATTGAGATCGATCAGGCGCTAAGTGGCTTTATTGTGGGAAGAGTTTTGGTGAATCTCGCACTGGGTGTACTGATGTATATCGGTTTCTTGATTATTGGACTGCCATACGCATTACTGCTCACGGTGATTGCGGTCATCATGAACTTTGTTCCGTTTATTGGAGCGATTGTGTCGTCCGTCCCTATTGTCATCATGGGTCTCGTGGTATCACCATCGGTTGCGATCTGGTCTCTGATTATTATTCTCGTCGCTCAGCAGATTCAGGACAACCTTGTTGCACCGTACGTATTCGGCAAAAAGCTCGATATTCACCCGCTCACAACCATCATTCTGGTGTTGGGTGCAGGCGACTTGGGTGGAATTATTGCCATCCTGATTATTATTCCGGTTTATATGATCGTTAAAATTCTTTTGGTTCGAATCTATAACTTGTTCTTCAAGGACAAATGGCAGAATGCATAGAATCTAAATTATTCGAAGGAGTGGAGCACATGTCTGAAATTATCGAAAAACCATACAATGAACCTGAATATATCGCACCTCAATCTGTTCAAATGGGTACCATTCACATCTCGAACGATGTGTTATCCAAGATCGTGGGGATGGCGGCTCAATCAACGGCGGGCGTAACCTCCATGTCCGTTGGATTGACTGAAGGCATTGCCAAGAGTATCAGCGGCAAGAGTCTGCAAAAAGGGATTGACGTACACGTCAAAGACGATCAGGCAACCATCCAGCTGCGCATCAACATTCAATATGGCAACAAGATGCACGAGGTCTGCCGTGAACTTCAACATAATGTTCAACAGGCTGTAGAACAATTAGCTGGCGTTATGGTCGATGAAATTAAAGTGCAAGTTGTTGGCATATCCATTCCGGAAACGGTATAAACCAATGAAAAGAATGTAAGGAATAACGATTGTAAGGATAAACGATTGGCAAAAACAGCACCTTCCCAATTAGCAACTTAACTGGGAGGGTGCTGTTTTATGTTTGCGGTAGTAGGTGGGCGCTTCGCCCATCACTTTTTTGAACATTTTGGAGAAAAGCAATTGATCCGTATAACCCACAGAACGGGCAATATCACCAATGGTCAGACCGGGATCAAGGGTCAATTCGGCTGCCCTGCGCATCCGGTAATGAACCAGATACGACTGGATGCTGCTTCCCATCTGGTCCTTGAAGAGAGAGCACAGGTAACTGCGCTGCAAACCGACATGGGACGCAATGGATTGAACGGTAATGGCATTGGCATAGTTCATTTCAATGAAGTCCATTACCTGCGTAACGTACGTTTCCTTCGAATAATCCGGCATGGGTTGAAGATGCTCGGAGTTGGCCTGATCAATCAAAATGGAGAAGAATTGATACAACAAACCAGTCATGTTAATCTCCCAGCCTTTGTGAGTATTGCGGGAATTGATCATTCGGTGCAGGCAGGATCGCATCTCGTCATCCTCATTGCCCAGCTCAAAAATCGGGTGATGCTCGGACAGACATGCTTGCTGTAAAAAGGATTGGCTATTGCTGCCTTGAAAAGCAACCCAGCTGTATTCCCATGGGTCATCCTGATCTGCCTTGTAATGAACAACAGAATGCGGAACGATTAGAAAACCTTGACCTTTGTGCAGGGAGTAGGTTTTACCACCGACTTCGAAGGTACCTTTGCCATTCAAAATATAATGAATTTTGTAATAGTCTCGCATGGCAGGGCCATAGTGATGACCTGGTGTACAGGCTTCCGTGCCATAATGAAGGAGCTGAAGCTCCTGAAAATGATTGTTCTTGAACATATACGTAATCAAGGGTATTCACTCCTGTGTGATTTCGTCTCATCTTGCATTTTAACATACTACATATCTGAAAAGATTAAGAATTTAACATTAGTATATATAGATAACAATCATTATTCCATATGTTCAAAGTGAAATGCCATATCGTTTAGGCAGAGAAATGTCTAAGATGAAAAGGAATTCAACAAACCTTACAGGAAAGTGAGAATAACGATGCCCTATACTGCGAGTGAACAACGATATGATGAGATGAAATATGTACGTTCCGGCAAATCCGGAATCAGACTGCCGCAAATTGCGCTGGGTTTATGGCAGAACTTTGGTGGCAACCGTACATTGGATATTCAGGAAGAAATGATTTTGCGTGCCTTTGACCTCGGAATTAACCATTTCGATCTGGCGAATAACTATGGTCCACCTCCAGGATCAGCGGAAGAGAACTTTGGTGTGATTTATGAAAAACATCTGCGTCCTTACCGGGATGAACTGCTCATCTCCTCGAAGGCAGGTTACCATATGTGGAATGGACCTTACGGCGAGTGGGGCTCCCGCAAAAACCTGATTGCCAGTCTGGATCAAAGTCTTGGTCGGATGGGACTGGATTATGTGGACATTTTCTATCATCACCGTCCAGATCCGGACACGCCATTGGAAGAAACGATGACGGCGCTGGATCATATCGTACGGCAAGGTAAAGCTCTGTATGTGGGCTTGTCCAATTATAATGCAGAACAGACGCAAGAAGCGGTAACCATTCTCCGTCGTCTGGGTACGCCATGTCTGGTTCATCAACCAAACTACTCGATGCTGAATCGCTGGATTGAAGACGGTTTGCAGGACGTACTGGATGAGCAGGGCGTAGGTTCAATTGCATTCTGTCCACTCGGCCGCGGTCAGCTGACGAATAAATATGTCGACAAGATCAAGGAAGAACGAGCCAATCCAACAGGCAATTTGAAAAAAGAAGCATACACAGACGAACGGATTGCCAAGTTCGACGCGCTTCAGGCGGTTGCCGAGCGAAGAGGTCAAACGATCTCCCAACTGGCTTTGAACTGGATCTTGCGCGGTAACCGTGTAACTTCTGCATTGATTGGTGCAAGCCGTGTGTCCCAGATCGAAGAAAACGTGGCTGCCCTTCAGGCACCGGATCTGACAACAGAAGAGTTGAATGAGATCGAAAGCATTTTGGACGGCATGGGTAATTATCCGTGGTAACATACACAGTATAGCTGTGTGAAAATTATAGTTAGAAAAAGATTATGGTAATATAAAAATTAAAATAAAATGGCGCCTTCCTGATGACCAGGTTGGTGCCATTTTTTTATATGTCATTTTCTTTATAGGGTAAGATCTATTATAATAGTTCATTAATTGACCTATGTTTATTTTTTCAGAATGAACCTAGTTCATAGCACCTGGTCCTAGGATTTAGGGTATAATATATAGAAGCTTTACAATTGAACTACGAAGGAGAGGCTCCATTTGAACTTTGAACAGTGGATTTCGCCTGAAAGCTATAACCTGACATCCGAGATGGAGAATCATCCATCAGACCGGATTGCACTTAGATGGCTCAGCGATCAACGAGAATTGGAAGAGATCACATATGGTGATCTGTTCAAGCAGGCGAATCGTCTTGCTGGAGGTCTGCGTGAACTTGGACTAGAGAAGGGTGATCGGGTGTTGGTCATGGTACCACGCCGTATTATTGCCTATGTCATTTATATTGCTTGTCTGAAACTGGGGATTGCCGTTATTCCTTCCTCCGAGATGTTACGGGCAAAAGATCTGGAATATCGTCTGCGTCACTCTGAGGCGCGGGCTGTTATTGTATGGTCCGAGACGACCTCAGAAGTAGAAAAGATGGACGCGGATCTGCCGTCACTGGCACATCGCATCGTGGCATCACCGAATGGTGAATTTGACGTACCTGCCGAAGGCTGGGTCAATGTGCATGAGTTAATGCAGAATCAACCTGACGAGATGACTGCGGTGGAAACTCACCGTGATGATACGGCTATTCTTGCTTATACTTCGGGCACAACTGGTAATCCCAAAGGCGTTGTACATAGCCACGGTTGGGGATATGCCCACCTGCGGATCGCTTCTTCATTATGGCTGGATATTCAACCTTCGGATACGGTATGGGCAACGGCTGCACCTGGCTGGCAAAAATGGATCTGGAGCCCGTTCCTGTCGGTACTCGGAAGAGGCGCAACAGGACTGGTCTACAATGGATCATTCCAGCCCAAGCGTTACCTGGAGTTGATGCAGGAACATCAGATTAATGTCCTTTGCTGTACACCAACGGAGTATCGGTTGATGGCCAAAGCCGATGATCTTGGACATTATGACCTGTCTCATCTGCGCAGTGCTGTTTCAGCGGGTGAACCGCTCAATCAGGAAGTCATTGAAATCTTCCAGCGTCACTTTGACCTGACTATTCGAGACGGATATGGACAGACCGAGAGCACGTTGTTAATCGGCAGTCTCAAAGATGCGCCTGTACGTATTGGCTCGATGGGTCAGTCGATTACACCTGGATTGATTGAAATTATTGACGATGAGGGACAACCTGTTCCTCCGGGAGAAGTAGGAGATATCGCGGTACACAAAGAGATGCCAGCTTTGTTCCGGTCCTATTATCAGGATGAGGGACGGAAGGAAGCGAGTCAGCGTGGCGATTATTTTGTAACAGGGGACCGTGCACGCAAAGACGAAGAAGGTTACTTCTGGTTTGAAGGTCGCAGTGACGACATCATCATCAGTTCGGGCTACACGATTGGACCATTCGAGGTGGAAGAAGCACTCATGAAACACGCCAGTGTGAAGGAATGTGCGGTGGTTGCGAGTCCGGATGAGATCCGTGGCAATATTGTCAAAGCTTTTGTCGTGTTGAGAGACGATTCACTGGCTTCACCAGAACTGATGCGTGAATTGCAGCACCATGTCAAAGAAATCACAGCACCTTACAAATATCCACGTAAGATCGAATTTGTTACGGATCTGCCAAAGACCAACTCAGGTAAAATCCGCCGGATCGAACTGCGCGAACAAGAAAAACGTAATGGTTAGATCATTTTGTATAGATGAAATTTTAGATATTAAGCCTGCGTAGTGAAAGAGAAGGAATCGATTCTGCAGAAGCGATAGCGTTCGTACAATATATGAAACAGGAGTGAACACAACCATGAGTCAATTTGAACAAACCTTTGAAAAGTCATTGGAACAATACGCAGAACTAGTTGTTAAAGTTGGCGTGAATATTCAAAAAGGACAGGATCTGCTCGTTACTGCTCCAATCAAAACGCTTGAATTCACACGTCTGATTGTGCAAAAAGCCTATGCGGCTGGTGCAAACTATGTACAGGTGGACTTCGATGACGATAACATTACCCGCAGTCGTTTTGAACATGGTTCCAATGACAGCTTCGACTATTATCCAGCGTGGAAAGCGGATATGATGGAAAAGTTTGCGGAAGCAGGCGGCGCTACCCTGACGATCAAAGTTCCAGATCCAGAACTGTATAACGGAATTGACTCCGACAGCGTGTCCCGTGCTACCAAGGCAGCTGCACACGCACGTCGCGGATATGCTAAATATACACGCAACCATGAAATTAGCTGGTGTCTGATCAAAGCACCGACCAAGGCTTGGGCGAACAAAGTATTTGCCGACATCGCGGAAGAAGACCGAATTAACGTGATGTGGGAAACCATCTTCAAAATGAACCGTGTGGATGGCGGAGACGCCGTGCAAAATTGGAGAAAGCATCTTGATACCTTAACTGCAATGGGAGACTTGCTGAATAAAAAGAACTATAAGAGCCTGCATTACCGTGCGCCAGGTACAGACTTGAAAATTGAATTGGTCCACAACCACATCTGGGGTGGCGGTGGTAGCGAAAATAAACAAGGTGTATACACGGTCGCCAATATGCCGACTGAAGAAGTATTCACCATGCCTAAGCGCAGCGGAGTCAATGGGTATGTTAGCAGCACCATGCCTTTGAACCTGAACGGGCAACTGGTAGACCAGATGAGAATTACATTTAAGGACGGACAGGTTGTAGCGTTTACGGCTGCATCCGGTGAAGAGCATCTGAAGAACCTGTTTGCCACCGATGAAGGAGCACGTTATCTGGGTGAGGTCGCACTCGTACCACATGACTCCCCGATCTCCAACCTGAATCGAATTTTCTACAATACGGGTATTGATGAAAATGCATCTTGTCATTTGGCTGTGGGAAGTGCGTATCCATTCAACATGAAAGATGGCACAACGATGTCGAACGAAGAGTTACTGAAGCATGAGTGCAATGTGAGCTTGACTCACGTTGATTTCATGATCGGTTCCGCTGAACTGGATATCGATGGTGAGTTACAGGATGGTACAATCGAGCCGGTATTCCGTAAAGGCAACTGGGCATTTTAATTTCTAATCTAGTTAGTAGCAGTAATAGTGCTGAACGAGAAAGTGACTTCAATTTGAAGTCACTTTTTTTTCCTCGTAACATGAATTACACAGGTCTCACAGGCACACATATTTCGCACCAATGCTGATTAAGCAGTTCCCAACGATATCGTTCTATAACCGGCTTGTTGTCCATCTGATAACCACTTGTTTGTAAATGAGGGATGATCACATTCCATGCCTGCTGAATATCTTCTGCGGTGTGCTTCACCTTACAGATGAGATAATCTCCGCCTGATAACTCGCCAATCTCAACAAACTCATCTTCCAGACGTTCAGATTCTGTGATAACAATACAGGCATCATATCTACATTTTTCGGGCGGTGTGGTAGTTGGGTCATCTTGTGGAATACCGAATAAAATTGCTGATTCATGAAGCAGTTGGTTTTTGTCTGCCCATTGTTTTAGCGTATTCATCGCTTGAGCATTGGCTGGACCGTAAGGACCGACTTGTCGAACATAGGCGATACGATATGACGGGAGGTTTTCGATAACCATTTCCATGAAAATCTTCCTCTCTGTATGATTTCTCTTACATGTTGGATGCTAACATGGTATAAAAGAATTTGCTCAGGTAATTGTTGAATCCCGGCGACGAAACTCATAGAATAGTGTTAATATGTTGGAAGACTGTTCCAATAGAGCAAAACGAGAGGAGGAGGCGTTAGACATGGATATTACTTATGCTTTCACGGATGAACGTTTCAGGCAAGTTGTGTTGGATCGTTTTTGTAATCAGCGGGATTTCATCCAGGAAAGTGACGTTCATGAGGTTGAGATATTGCAACTTTCCAATCATAATATTAGCAATCTTGATGGAATCGAGTATTTCAGGGCTCTTCAAGAGTTGGATTGTGCCTATAATCAATTGACCGTTCTGGATCTTACTCAGAATCACAAGCTGAAGATATTACGTTGCAGAGAGAATCAGCTTCTTACACTGGACCTCCGCTCCAATTCGGAATTGCAGGTGCTGGATTGCAGTTTTAATCGACTTCGCAGATTGGATCTTTCTCATAATTCCAAACTTATAACGGTGGAGTGTCATTGGAATATGTTGTCGGAGCTGGCTTCGGAACCCCTTGAGCAGTTGGAGGAACTTAGTTGCAGTTATAACGCTCTTTTCTCACTTGAACTTGAACACAATAAGCAACTGCGGCGACTTGATTGCGCCAACAATTACATGTTGGAACTTGATGTAACCGGTTGTCCAAACTTGATTGAACTTCGTTGTAACCACAACCATATCAAACAGTTGGACTTTCGTTCAAATATGGTTTTGGAGAGTGTCCGTTGTTTTAACAACCATATTAGCAAGCTGGATATTCGCCATAACGTACAACTAAGAGAGTTGTACTGTTCCGAGAACAAATTAACCGAGTTGGATTATAGCGCTAATCCCAAGCTGGAGAGACTGCAATATGCAGACAATCTGATTTTTGAATCCAATCATGAAGTTCAGGGGATGGGTGTCTTTCAGTATGACGTCTCGATGTCCAACTATCAGATGAGCTTACTTATTCAGGATAAAGAACTGGTAGTCACTGCACAGGTTTCAACCAAGACAGAGATGGAAGCCTTATCCCCATATATGGAAGAGACGTGGAAACGGTGGGACATGCTTGGTGAGCAGGCGCTTAGAACCATTGCCGAGGCTCATCCTGACGAAAATATAAATGCATTGATTTTGGCTGATGCAGAATTTCAGGGAGATCAATATTTCCGATTGGGTTATGATGCGGGGGATACACCTGCTGGTCGACTGTACATATATGCGGAGTTTGACGATGAATTTCACATGTTGGATACGTTGATCTATGAAACGTATTAAAGCCACGAGATCGTGGCTTTTTTGCTGTGTCATTTAACTACTTTTATTTATTCAGCGTGCATTTTGTTGAAGCTAACATATTCGTTAATCGGTTTACGGTAACCGCGTGGGCGCTGTTTGGCTTCCGACTTTTTGCCGATGGTAATCAGCATAACCGGTACGTAATGGTTAGGGATTTCCAGACTCCGTTGCAGTTCTTCCGAGTCAAAGCCAATCATTGGACAAGTGTCCCAACCGCGGTCCTGAGCGATCAACATCAATTGCATGGCAGACAGGCTGGCATTGCGAATCGCATCCTCACGTTGAAAGAATCTGCCGCGAGATTCGTAAAATTCAGTGACACTTTGGGATTCCTGCTCGTATTGGAACGGAGTAAGAGCGCCCAGGTTCAGCAAGCCTTCGTTAATGGTGCGGATATGATGGTGTGCGTTGATATCGCCCAAAACCACGATGACCGCAGAAGCTGTTTTTACCTTATATTGCTGGGAAGCTTCATAGACTTTCTCTTTCTGCTCCTCGTCTTTAATCACAAGATAGTGCGTGTGTTGCAGGTTAAAGGCAGATGGTGCAAATTTGTTCAGGGCAAACATTTCTTGCAGTTCCGAATCCGAAATTTCAATTCCTTCTTCAAAAATAACGGCCGATCTACGGTTTTTGACTAGATTCTCCAACTCACTCATGGTAGTTTCCCTCGCTTATGTATGATTTATAAACTGACTATAACACACTTAGTTACTTTATGTAAGTATTATTTTAGAATAAGACAAGGATCGTCTGCCATACGCTAAAATAAAACACTAGAGGTGATTCATGAAAGCATTGATCGCAAGGTATATGGGAGGACATGACCCTCATGAATTTCGGGTATATGTAATCCAATCTTCGACGTTAAAACGTTTTGTAGTAGTGGAGATTATTCTAGGCCCTATCGTGTACAATGTCGCACTTTATTTGTGCCATAATGCAATACTTGCTGGCGTAGGCTCTTGGGCTGGAACAGAAGGTCTGAAGAGACTGCCACTGGTCTTTAGAAAAATCGTTGGGACATGATGAAGTGTGTAAATGAAAGATTGAAGCAGAAGAGGGCCAGTTGCGGCCCCATCTTCTCCTTCAGTCATGTTATCTATAGTCACGCTTCTTTTATCTAATCAAATAACTGTCTAAGCTTTGGGTTCAAACCTGCCTTATTTGGCACGTTCCAAATACTGCTCCAGCGTAAGTTTCTGGTTGGTAATCTCACCAGCAATATATACCCCTACATAACGTACATGCCATGGCTCATAGGAGTAACCAGTCAATTTCTCCTGGTCTTTGCCATAACGGATGATGAATCCATACTTGTGGGCATTGGCTTTCAGCCATTTGCCTTCTTTGGTGTTGCCAAAGCTTTGCTGAAGATCATAACCGGCCGAAGCGCTTGATATATCCATGGCTAGACCCGTTTGATGTTCGCTTTGTCCTGGCCGAGCACTCGTTTTATTGGCAACAGCTTCACCTTTGATGCTGGCATTACGGTCAAAGATCGATTTCTGGGTCGCATAAGAACGGTAGCCAGATACGGCTTTGATATCGATGCCGTCTTTTTTGGC
This sequence comes from Paenibacillus sp. PAMC 26794, assembly GCF_000316035.1. Classification (GTDB taxonomy): domain Bacteria; phylum Bacillota; class Bacilli; order Paenibacillales; family Paenibacillaceae; genus Paenibacillus. The sequence goes on along the minus strand of NZ_ANHX01000017.1, from coordinate 104,328 downwards.
AGCGGCAAATAATTTCTCTATCGCGGTTGCGGCCACTTTACGCATCTGTTTCTTCGGACTGGAACCTGAGAAGCTAAAAGGAATATTAGGTACAACCAAGTCTTGTGGTGCATAAGTTGAAGGCAGATTTCTCTTTTTATTGACAAGTACAACCGTACTGGACACATTGGTCACAGTTGCCACATTTTTAATCGTTTTGATCGTACGACCAGGTGCATTATCATGCAGAAATTGAGTGAAGCTGGAGCTTGCAGCAGACGCGACGGGATTCAGGCTTGAAGTGATGGGAAACGTAGTAAAAGCAGAACCTGCTACAACAGAGCCTACGAGAATTGTAGATATGATGGATTTACGAGTAAAAGATTTCATGATGTGTGTTCCTCCTCGGATTATATGAATCTATATACCGAGTATACTAGAGGATTATATCCATAGGTTCTCCAATTGTTTCCGAGTTGTAAACAAAGTTTGCTAGAGTCTTTTTTTGCAACTCTCGTAGAGGCATATAAAGAAAAGAACGTTAAAAAACCGTTGCATTAGATGCAACGGCTTTTGTTGTGAAGAGAGATAATACTAGATTACTTCAAGCATGCTGGAGACTTTATTACAACATGCAGGCGTCGGATCCACCGGAGCTTCCCACAGTTACTGCACGGGTGTCACGAACGCGAACGTTGGCGCTGAGCACACCAGAATCACTGCTTAATTTGAAAGAAGGATAATTCTCTTCTGTATCCAGCTTCATGTGTTGTTCGAGGTTTAGTTGCTGCTTCGGATCAACATAGAACGGAACCAGATTGGTTTCAATCTGCGCGTCGAGAGCCGCAAGTTCATCAACAATGATAATAGCGATAACTCCGTTACATCCGCAACCTTCCAAGTCATAGATCACTTTGAAATATCCAGGTTGGTCATTCAAGCTTTCTGTCAATCGTTTTGCAGCCAAATCTGTAATTTGAATATACATATAGGTACACTCCTTTATATGTGGTCATGGTTGGTAAATGGTAAAAGAATTCATTCAGCTTCTATTCCCATTATACCACTTTGGCAAAAATCAAAGCATTTATTTTCTTGACTGATCAGTCTGGAAAAGGTATTCTTTAGTTAATGAATAGGGAGGTGAGGTCTTAAATTGGGAAGAGCCAAGGAGTTTGACACGGAGACTGTTCTAAGAAAAGCAACGTCTGTATTTGGAGCGTACGGTTATGAAGGTACATCTTTGAGCTTACTGCTGAGTGAACTTGGCATTGCGCGGCAAAGCCTGTATGACACCTACGGAACTAAACATGATTTATTTGTCTCTGCTCTTAAATTCTATATTCAGCAGAAGACAGAGGCGGGGATCAGACTATTAAACGAATGCACAAGTGTGAGGCAAGGCGTGACCGAGTTGTTCAACGAAGTGGTTAACGTGTTGACAGACAACGAACGTCGTAATGAATGTTTCATCATTAATAGCGCGGTTGAACAGGCACCACAAAATCACGAAATCGCGGCCTTTATTCAAACCACTAACCAACAAATGGAAGATGTTTTTCATACTGCGCTGTTACGAGGCCAGAGGAGCGGCGAATTGAGGCACGCAGAGGAAGAATTGCCCGGGCTTGCCCGTTTTCTTAATTATTCCCGACTCTCATTGACCTTTACGGCGAAGAGCGGTGCAAGCACAGAAGCGCTGCGAGATTTTGTACAGATGACCCTAAGGGCTATGGATTAGCGTTTTACATGATTTGAGTAAGAATTCTTTACGTTTTTTTGAAAATGAACGCTTAGGTCGTTTATTTTTTGACTATTATAGACCGATTGGTCTGGAAAAAGAACACCAAACAAACTGAAGGAGAAAATAAGGATGACACAATCTCAGCAGTTGGAAGCCGGCAATAGTATACCGCATCGGATCATGCATGGATTCACTAATTTGCTACTGGATGGAAAACTGGAACAATGGTTGGAGCTGTATACATCTGAAGCTATCTTCGAATTCCCATATGCACCAGCAGGATATCCTCAGAAACTGGAAGGCAAAGCCGCAATTACGATTCATCTTCATAATCTGCTGGGGATGATTGAAATCCAGCAGTTTTATGAACCGGTGATCTTGGCTGATTCCACGAAACAACAGTTTGTGGCTGAATTTACTTGTAAAGGGCGTTCATTAGTTACAGGTAAGCCTTACAACCAAACTTACATCTCTGTAGTGAGCCACTCTAATGGAAAAATTACACATTATAAAGACTATTGGAATCCGATGGTCGTCCTCGAATCGGACTTAGGAGGAAGTAAACATGATCAATGATAAACCGTTGACACTTATTATAGGGGCTAATGGAAAAACAGGAAGCCGTGTTGCGGCCATACTTCAAAAGCATCATTATCCGGTGCGTTTGGCAGGGAGAACTAAACCAGCTCTTTCTGGTTCTGCCGATAATTATGTCTATTTTGATTGGTATGATTCCAAGACATATGCGCTAGCGCTGAAAAATGTGAATCAGGTGTACCTTGTCGTGCCAGTCATGGACATGACCCCAGAAGACGTCATGATTCCGTTCATCAAGGAAGCATTGTGGAACGGCGTTAAGCGATTCGTTTTACTTGGCAGTGCTTCGATCGATGAGAATGGTCCTATTTTTGGCAAAGTACATCAGTATTTAAAAGCTCATGCTCCTGAGTGGGCTGTATTGCAGCCTTCCTATTTTATGGAGAACTTTACGGAGGGACCGCATCGGGAGACGACGAAGCAACTTGGGAAAATATATAGTGCTACGGGTGACGGGAAAATTGGATTTGTTAGTGCAGATGATATCGCGGCGGTGGCCTTCCATGCTCTGACAGATGTTGTTCCTCATAATAATGAGCATATCATTACAGGGCCGGAGTCGTTGTCCTATGGACAGGTTGCAGACGTCTTGAGCCGTGTACTGGGTCAGTCGATCAAGCATGAATCTTTGTCCGATGATGAATTGAGAAATAGCATGATTCGGGCGGGAATGTCAGAAGAATACGCTACTGCTCTCGCAGGACTGGATGTGCCTATCCGGGAGGAGGGGAGAGAAGATCAAACGACGGATACGGTGAAAAAAATAACGGGGAATAGCCCGATTCCATTTGAGCAATTTGTTCAAAATCATATGGAAGTATGGAAATAATGGAAGAAATATGTTCATATTCAATGAGAAGACGGTGCCTCGTGCCCGTCTTTTTGCCTGTCTGCCAACATGTTGATATCGCTTACTCGAATATGGATCTCTCCATAGCCATGAGGCTCTACGAAAAGCAGTGATTATATGAACACACTTTTGGGGAAATAGATGAGGATGAATGTTAGGTCGTGTCTGAGACACGCCCTAGATAAAGGGGCGAAGAGAGCGAATGATTCAGTTCGAAAATGTATCGAAACAATATCCTGATGGAACAACAGCTTTGCGTCAGGTTAACCTCAACATTAACAAGGGAGAACTGTTTGTCATGATTGGTCCGAGTGGATGTGGCAAAACCACCATGCTCAAAATGATCAATCGCCTGATTGAGCGAACAGATGGAATAGTGCGCATTAATGAACGCCCAATCGATGAATACAACATTCACGAATTGCGCTGGAATATCGGATATGTGCTGCAACAGATTGCATTGTTCCCGCATATGACCATTGCTGAAAATATTGCGGTTGTTCCTGAACTGCGAAAATGGAAGTCAGATCAAATCAAGGAGCGCGTACATACGCTACTGGACATGGTTGGTTTGCACGGAGACACGTACAGTGAGCGTAAACCGTCTGAGTTATCCGGAGGACAACAGCAGAGAATTGGTGTGTTGCGTGCACTCGCTGCTGATCCCGAGATTGTATTGATGGATGAACCGTTCAGTGCTCTCGATCCGATGAGCCGCGAGAAATTACAGGACGATATTCTGGATATCCAACGTCAGATGAAAAAAACGATTGTGTTTGTCACCCATGATATTCAGGAAGCGATGAAACTGGGGGATCGCATCTGCATTATGAAGGATGGACAGGTTTTGCAGGTAGGCACCCCGGAAGAACTGATCCGACAGCCAGCTAATGATTTCGTACGTGAATTTGTTGGAAGTCCTAACGCCGATACGAGTTCACAATCTGATTTTGATCTCGAATCCATTATGTCACCACTCTCACCGGGTCATGTGCCAAAATCAGCCAAGACCGCCGTTCCTGTATCCATTACGTTAACGGAATTAGTTGATATCATGGCTTCCCATGACCACCTGCTGGTTGAAAGTAACCGACAGATTATTGGCGAGATCAATCGGGCCGATCTGATGAAATACTGGTCTGGTCAGTTACAGGAACGAGGTGATGGACATGAGTAGATTCACAGAGGTGTTCAGCGAGCGCAAAGGTCAGTTGTTATCTGCTCTACTGGAACATATTCAGATCTCATTTATCGCATTGTTCTTTGCTGTCCTCATCGCTATTCCGCTTGGTATATACCTTACACGTAAACCAAGAGTGGCTGAACCGATTATTGGAGTTACGGCTGTGTTGCAGACGATACCGTCCTTGGCGCTTCTTGGATTACTCATCCCGTTATTCGGCATAGGCACACTTCCTGCAATTATTGCACTGGTGGTGTATGCGCTGCTTCCCGTACTCCGCAACACATACACGGGCATATCCGAAGTTGACCCTTCCATGGTGGAAGCAGCGAATGCGATGGGCATGAATAGTTGGCAACGTCTAATCAAAGTGGAACTGCCACTGGCGATGCCTGTCATTATGGCCGGAATTCGGACCGCGATGGTCCTGATTGTAGGAACAGCCACACTTGCTGCCTTGATCGGCGCAGGAGGTTTGGGTGCATTAATCTTGCTGGGCATTGATCGGAACGATACGGCACTAATCATCCTTGGAGCCATTCCGGCCGCCTTGCTGGCTATTTTGTTTGATGTACTATTGCGTCAATTCCAGCGGTTATCCTTCAAGAAAACGCTGGTCACCCTTGGTTCGCTGGCTCTGATCGCGATACTTGTGATCACCATTCCCTTCTTGGCACGTGGAGGGCAGAAGGATCTCGTCATTTCCGGGAAATTGGGGGCGGAACCCGAAATTCTCATTAATATGTACAAATTGCTAATCGAAAAAGACACAGACCTGACCGTTGAACTAAAACCCGGATTAGGCAAAACGCCATTCCTTTTCAATGCACTCAACTCAGGTGATATTGACATCTATCCTGAATTCACTGGGACAGCGATCTCCGAATTCATGAAGGAAACAGCAGTCAGCACCGATCGGACAGAGGTGTACGAACAGGCAAGAGACGGAATGCTGAGCCAGTTCAACATGGTGCTTCTGAACCCTATGGATTACAACAATACGTATACGTTGGCCGTTCCAAAGAGCATCGCAGATCAATACAATCTTAAGACCATTTCGGATCTCAAACCTGTGGAACAGCAAATGAAGGCAGGATTCACGCTTGAATTCTCGGATCGGGAAGACGGTTACCTTGGCATTCAGAAGAAGTATGGGATTGAATTCCCAAACGTGGCGACAATGGAACCGAAGCTTCGCTATGGTGCTGTTCAACGTGGGGATATCAATCTCGTTGATGCCTACTCCACAGATAGTGAGTTGAGACAATATGAACTTGTTGTGCTGGAGGATGATCAGGAGTTATTCCCACCGTATCAAGGCGCGCCGATGCTTCGTCAAGAAACGGCAGATCAATATCCACAACTGGTTGAGGTGCTGAATCAGCTTGCTGGCAAAATTACGGATGACGAGATGCGTCAGATGAACTATGACGTGAACGTAGAGGGAGCGAATCCTGAACAGGTTGCGGCAGAGTACCTTAAACAGGCTGGATTGCTGTAACTTCAGGCATCCCTGCAATAGATGCAGCAAAAGGATGAGGAGGAACCATGATGACACAAGAAACGTATGACTTGATTGCAATTGGAACAGGAAGCGCGGCAAGCTCTGTTATCACCCGTTGCGCTGAAGCTGGATGGAAAATAGCTGTAATTGATGAACGTGAGTTCGGCGGAACGTGTGCACTGCGTGGCTGTGATCCCAAGAAAGTACTGACTGGAGCGGCGGAGCTGATTGACTGGAATGAACGGATGCAAGGGAAAGGAATTCAGGGACAGGCGACCATCAACTGGTCTGAACTTATGGCCTTTAAACGCACCTTTACCGAGAGCATACCTAGAGCAAGTGAAGATCAATTCAAACAGGCCGGAATGGATACGTTCCATGGTAAAGCTTCATTTGTCGATGAAGACCATATTCAAGTTGGAGAAGAAGTGCTCCAGGGCAAACACATCCTGATTGCTACTGGTGCAACACCTGCGCCACTTGAGATTGAGGGCTCAGAGCATCTTATATATAGTGATGACTTTCTGGATCTGGAACAGCTGCCGGATCGATTAGTTCTGGTAGGCGGTGGATACATTGCATTAGAGTTTGCGCATATTGCGGCCAGAGCCGGGACGGAAGTCCATATCCTGCATCGGAGTGAACAGCCTCTGAAGTCGTTTGATGCGGAGCTTGTAGAATGTTTGTTGCAAAAATCGAAAGAGATCGGCATTCATGTTCACTTGAACGCGGAGGTGAAGTCCATACGGCAAGAGGGGAACGCCTATGTCGTTCATGGCACACGCAATGGTGCAGATCATCAGTGGCAGTGCGGACTTGTCGTTCATGGAGCGGGGCGTGTTCCTAATGTGGATGGGCTGGAATTGGAGAAAGCCAACGTCAGCTACAGCAAAAAGGGTATTACAGTGAACGAGTACTTGCAAAGTGAAAGTAATCCGAGAGTCTATGCTGCTGGCGATGTAACTGATACAAAAGGGTTGCCTTTGACCCCGTTAGCAGGTCAGGAATCCCGGGCTGTATCCTTCAATTTGTTGGAGGGTAATCACCACAAACCTAATTATAAAGTGATGCCTTCGATTGTGTTTACTGTCCCTGCACTTGGAGCTGTAGGTATGAGCACGGAACAAGCCAAAAAAGAGGGCTACGAGGTGCAGGTAAATGATATGTCGAAATGGTATACTTACAAGCGAACTCATGAAAAATTTGCCATGGCCAAAGTGGTGATCGATAAATCAACCGGGCGTATTCTGGGCGCGCATGTGCTTGCGAGCAAAACAGAAGAATTGATCAACCTTTTTGCAATGGCGATTCAGTTCAATCTGACTATCGATCAGTTAAACACCATGAATTTTGCATATCCTACTGCTGCATCGGACCTGGGTTCTTTAATTTAGAAGTGGTGATGAACTCCCCTTTGGGACGGAAGGAAGGATGAAAACAACGATGTCATCGGATTTTATTGGGCTTCATGAAGGCAAGTGGACGAAGGAACCCGTTGCTGCACGGATGGATGGGGATCGTTTCGTTGTGGAAGCTCGGGAAGGCAGTGACTTCTGGGAGAACACATTCTACGGGTTCTGTCATCGGGATGGACATGCCATGCTTGCTCCATGGGACGGAACGGAAGCGATTGAGGTATCGTTTGATCTAAGCTCATTCACCGAATTATATGATCAGGCGGGACTAATGTTATGGTACGGAGAAGACCAATGGATCAAGGCCGGAGTTGAGGTCAATGATGGCGTGGCACATGTTGGAGCCGTCGTGACGGATACGTATTCGGATTGGTCACTCTCTCCTGTGCCAGAGTGGGGTGGACGAATCGTAACAATCAGAGCCTCCTACAGTAATGAGGCTGTTGTCATTCGTGCTCGCACAGATGAGCATCCTTGGCGTACGATTCGGGTTGCACGGTTTGCCTATCCGACGAACAAACACGCAGGTCCATTTTTGTGTTCACCGAAGCGTGCAGGGTTCGAGGTAGCCTTTACCGAATGGAAATCCACGACACCCGATCAAGACTTGCATACAGATCCGCCGATTACGGATTAAAACAAGTTAAGATGCACGATAAACAATGAAACATGAACAGGTGTATCTGGCTTAGAAAGCAAGACAACACAAATAAGCAAGTCTTCCATTGACGGAGGACTTGCTTATTTGTGTGTTTAAACTTTGGACTGTGAAAAGTCTCCAGTTACTCGTTTTATCTTTCACCGGGGTCAGTGAGTTCTTTTCGCATTTACAACGAGAGTGCTTGCGAACTTTACTTGAGTTTAACGTTTATTTACTCGTGTCCGTATCCAGGGACTGGGGGTTGGTTTCTTTTTCACCCTCATCATCATTGGACTTATTGAACTCCAGCATACGTTCCTCGTAATCGTCCAGGAACCATAACGGGTCCATGCTGTCTTCCTCACCGTTGTAATTGATCACGATTTCTTCGCCAGCTTTGATATCTGTATACGCGTAGAAGTCAAAGGTGTGGTTATCAAAATTGATATCATAAGTTGCGTTAGGTTCATAGGAGTGGTTGATCAGACTGCCGTAACCGAGCAGAATTGCGGTATGATTCGCCCCATATTCGAACACGTAATCTTCCAAAATCGTTTTTTCGACATGCTCATGATCTTCATTTGGGTAAGGCACAACGGGTGCCTGATGGATAAGCGTTCCCTTGGCAATATCAACGGTAGCAAATACCCCGCGGTTAAACTCACCACCATCACCCAACTTGGATTGTTTCACTTCAATCATATTCTTCACCTGATGCTCTTCGAAGAGCTCCGTTCTATATAGTAGTAATTCGTTAAGGCAAAATTTTAACCTATACTATCATATAAGGCAAATTTCCGCCAAAAAGGTGGAATAATTTTTAATATGGCGTTGAGTTGTGCAGGATATAACGCTTATAATATACAAAGGAGCATTTTGCATAAATCCCCTGAGCGTCTTCCAATCAGCAAGATATAGATCGAAATGATTTTGTTCGTCTATATCTTGTACCCGTGAGCGGTAGGATTCGAATTATGCAAAATGCTGAAAGAATTAAGTCTATATAGAAAAGGTGTCATGAATGAGCATATTAAATGTAGAAAAATTAAGTCACGGGTTTGGTGACCGTGCTATCTTTAACGACGTTTCATTCCGCCTGTTGAAGGGCGAACATATTGGTCTGATCGGGGCCAATGGTGAAGGTAAATCCACCTTCATGAACATTATTACAGGAAAACTTCAGCCGGATGAAGGCAAGGTGGAGTGGTCCAAACGGATGCGTGTTGGTTATCTGGACCAGCATGCTGTATTGAACAAAGGTCAATCGATCCGTGACGTACTTCGCGGCGCGTTCCAGTATTTGTTCGACATGGAACAGGAAATGAATGATATGTATGGCAAAATGGGCGATGTAACTCCGGAAGAGCTTGAACAACTTCTTGAAGACGTAGGTACAATTCAGGATACGCTGACAAACCAGGATTTCTACATGATCGATGCCAAAGTGGATGAAACCGCACGTGGTCTGGGTCTGACGGATATCGGTCTGGATAAAGACGTCAATGACCTGAGTGGTGGACAGCGTACCAAAGTACTGCTTGCCAAGCTGCTGCTTGAAAAACCTGATATTTTGCTGCTCGATGAGCCTACGAACTATTTGGATGAATTGCATATCGAATGGCTGAAACGTTATTTGCAGGAATATGAGAATGCTTTTATTCTGATCTCTCACGATATTCCGTTCCTGAACAGTGTTATCAACTTGATCTATCACATGGAGAACCAGAATCTAACTCGCTATGTGGGCGATTATGATCACTTCCAGGAAGTGCATGAGATGAGAAAACAGCAGCTGGAGTCGGCTTACAAGCGCCAACAACAAGAGATTGCTGACCTCAAGGATTTTGTAGCGCGGAACAAAGCAAGTGTTGCTACACGTAATATGGCGATGTCCAGACAGAAGAAGCTCGACAAGATGGATGTCATTGAGATCGCCAAGGAGAAACCGAAACCGCAGTTCAACTTCCGTGATGCGAGAACATCCGGCAAGCTCATTTTCGAAACCAAAGGACTTGTGATTGGTTACAACGAACCGTTGTCCAGACCACTGGATCTGCGTATGGAGCGCGGACAGAAGATTGCCCTTGTTGGTGCGAACGGAATCGGTAAAACAACCCTGATGCGCAGTATTCTGGGTGAAATTCAAGCTCTGGAAGGAACCGTTCAACGCGGTGAACATCTGGAGATTGGTTACTTCCAGCAAGAGATGAAGGATGCCAACTACAATACATGTATTGAAGAGATCTGGCAGGAGTTCCCTTCGTATACCCAATTCGAGGTGCGTGCTGCACTTGCAAAATGTGGATTGACTACAAAACACATTGAGAGCAAGGTAGCTGTACTAAGTGGTGGCGAGAAAGCCAAAGTACGTCTCTGTAAGCTGATTAATAATGAAACCAACCTGCTTGTACTCGATGAGCCGACGAACCATCTGGACGTTGATGCCAAGGAAGAGTTGAAACGTGCGCTCAAGGCTTACAAAGGCAGTATTCTTCTGATCTCCCACGAACCGGAATTCTACCGTGATGTCGTTACGGAGACTTGGAACTGTGAGTCGTGGACAACAAAAGTATTCTAAATAGAGGTTGTTCAAAAAGTCCGCTTTTGATTACGAATCATGCCTAGCGGCAACATCAGCATCGAATATGGGATTCAGCCGAAATGTCCGTTGCTCACGTAGCTCTATCTACGCTCCGCTACTCCATTTCTAGCTTCATCCCATCTTCTCGGTACTGAAAACCAGACTTTTTGAACACGGATTAATAATACGTGCGAGCTTGCGAACAAGCTCGAAGCGTGAGAAAGGTGCGAATTTTGCTTGCAAAACAGGCAGAACTCGCGCTTTTTTTTGCGCGGTTTTAACGAAAAATGTTTGAGCCCAATTCACAGTTGACAACTGGAATAAGGCAATAATATAATTCAGGAAAGCGATTACATTTATATATTAAAAACCTGTTTCACTGCATAGGGGCAAAGAAAACACGGTATTCCGTATGGGTATCATTGCACTTAGAAGGGAAAACGGGTCTTTTTTTGCACTCCAATGAAACCGGTTTCATTAAAATAAGGAGGTGGACAAGAGCTCGTTACTGACCACTGGTTGCTGAAGATAGGCTGAACAACAACACCGCGCATACAAGAACCATGCTTTCATCTTTCACGCCAAAGGAGAGAATGAACATTGGATAAACTCAGGAAACCCATGATATTCATGTTATCTGCAACACTTGCGCTGTCTTCCGGACCGTTGATGCTGCCGAGTAAGGCGTATGCCGATCTGAGCAGTATACCCGCCACGTTGTTGCAGGACGATTTTTCGGATGGGAATTACACGGAATCACCTGCGTGGAACGTAAGCTCAGGCAACTGGGAAGTATTCGCTGACCCGACAGATGCGTCCAACTCCACGCTTTTCCAGAGCGATACCAATGAAGGTATCATCTCTACTGGAGACTCCATGTCGGACATGGCCGTGTCCATGCGCTTTTACACGGGAGCCGGTCAGGGGTATCCGGGAATATTGCCGCGGTTTCAGGATAAGAGCAACTTTTACTATTTTCAAATGCAGGTTCCCAATAATAAACTCGTTTTCTCCAAACGGGTGAACGGAACAGACACAACTTTGAAAACGGTGGACTATGCGTTTGCCAAAAACACATGGTACACACTCAAAGTGGTGTTATCAGGTACCACCATTCGCGGGTATATCGCAGAAAACGGCTCCGATCGATTAGTATTTGATCTGGTCGATACTACATACGGATCAGGTACCGTGGGCATTCGGAATAAGTGGCAGTCGGTACATGCAGATGACGTGATCATTGCCGAGCAACCGCCTGGGAACGATATTCAGCTCTCCATTGCTGAACAAACGGCGTCTTCAGTTTCACTGCAATGGTCTGAAATCGCGGGTGCATCAGCCTATTGCTTGTATCGTTCCTCTACGCCTGAAGGCGGCTATTCCCTGGTAACCAATACCGGAACTTTGGAACACACGGATGAAGGATTAAGCGGGGATACGGCGTATTATTACAGGCTCGCTTATGAATACGGAGGCCTAACCGAATCATTATGGACTGCTCCGCTGGAAGTTCGGACGACTGCGGCGGCACCACAGGCTCCTGGCGAATTACAGGCCGAAGCTCTCAATGCCACGAGCGTGAAGCTATCTTGGTCCGCCGTGGACAAGTCAACGGGTTATCGCGTGGTTCGGGCCGAAGCTGGCAGTGAGCAATACGAGCAGATCTATGAAGGGAAGGGGCTTACTTTTACAGAACAGGGGCTTGAGCCCGGCACAAGCTACAGCTATCGTGTGACGGCCTTTAATGCAGCTGGTGAGTCAGCGCCCACTGTTGCAGAAGCCACGACATACTCCATTGACTCTCCAGCAGAGTTCGTTGCCACAGCTGTGACGGATACATCAATCTCTCTGGGGTGGAATGTCCTGCCTGGATCTGATGTAACGTATACCGTGTCCCGTGCAACCAGTGCTACGGGTACGTATCAGGAGGTCTATAGTAGCAATAAAAGCACGTTTAACGATAGTGGTCTGACGATGGGCACAGGATATTTTTACATCATCCAGGCGACCATGGATGGCGTAACTTCTCCAGCATCCGCACCGTTGGGTGTTGCCACGATTCGTACAAGCATTACACCGGGGCAACTGTGGCCGGATTTGGACGGGAAACCGATCGATGCGCATGGGGCTGGCTTTTTCTATGATGAACAGACGGAGACTTATTACTGGTATGGCGAATATCATAAGGGCGGCTGGCCAGCTGTTGGTGTGCGTGTGTATTCATCGAAGGATCTGATGAACTGGACTGACGAGGGCATGGCTCTGACGACGCTCCAATCGATGGATGATTTTGACAATGACCCGTTGATCTCCGAATTGTATGCGGGGCGTGAAGACCGCGTGGATATCTGGGCAGATATCCGCAAAGGACGGATCATTGAGCGACCAAAGGTCATCTACAACGACAAAACGAAGAAATACGTGATGTGGGCCCACATGGACGGTGACAAGGACCCCTATAACGATAATGCGAATTACGGCAAGGCGCGGGCCGGTTATGCGATCAGCGACTCTCCAACAGGGCCTTTTGTGTATCAGAAGAGTTACCGGATGGACAGAGCTCCCGAGGGGGAGAAAGATTACTTCCCAAGCGATAAGGGTATGGCACGTGATATGACGTTGTTCAAGGACGATGACGGCACTGGCTATCTGATTTACTCCAGCGAGGAAAACCTGACGCTCTATATCTCCAAACTGAATGAAGACTACAGTGACGTAACAGGGTGGCATAAGGAAGGTCGAACGGATGACAAAGGCAATCCGGTAAGAGATTCCACCTATCAGGCGCAATACGGCGTCGATTACGTGCGGGTGTTCCCGGGAGGGCAACGCGAAGCGCCAGCGATGTTCAAGTATCAGGGTAAATATTATATTTTGACCTCTGGAGCTTCCGGCTGGGCCCCTAACGAAAACAAAGTGACGGTGGCGGACAACATCTTTGGCCCTTGGTCAACGCAGACCAATCCGTTCGTGCGCACGTTGCCGACCGATCCCGACCCAGGCAAGGCATTTGGCACGCAGACCACAGCGGTTATACCGGTCGATCCGGAAAAAGGCAAATTCATTTACGTAGGGGATACATGGAATGGTGGCAATTTCTCGAATGACGCTGCAAAATACGTGTTCTTGCCAATTGAGTTTGGAATAGGCTCAGACATCGCGATCAAGTGGTATAACAGCTGGACACCTGATCTGCTGAATTCGATGGGCAAGGTAGATATTGCTGATCCCTTGCCAGAAGCCGTGGCGCTTGGCAAAGTACCATCCCTGCCAACAACATTGAATGTGCGCGAAGGTGGAGCACTGGTATCAACGCCAGCAGTATGGACAATTGATAACCGGGCCATGACGGCAGAAGATTTTGCCAAGCCAGGACCGCTCACACTACAGGTAACGACACCGGAATATAACAACAAAAAGCAGGCAGTTCGCGTAAACGTCATTCCGGAGAATACACTATATTTTGTGAACAGCGGAGGTTACGAAACGGCTGATTACAGTCTCATGGGTGCTTATATGAAGGGAACGCTTGCGAACCCGGGAACGGCCGATCAGATGTACGCTCCGGCTGAGGGACATAGTTGGGGTTATGTCAGCGCAGATGCACTGGCATCCGGTTCGAATGGTGGTGATATATTCTCGACCGTACGTTATCTGAACGGTGGCAATGTCAGCAATTCTCCTAAAGGCACGGATTTAACCTATACATTTGATGTGCCAAACGGGACATACGATGTCTACGCCGGATTCAACGATCCGTGGACCAATACATCGCGCAGAGCGAATTTAATCATCAATGGCACTAATACCGGTGCAGTTACTTTTACGCCTGCCAATGTTAGAGCCCATAAAGGCATCAGCGTGTCGGACAACAAACTGGAGTTGACCGTGCGCAACACGGCATCGCAGGACCCGATGATTAGCTGGATTATGATCGTTAAACCTGACGCCCCGCCACCTGCCAATGACAGTGCTGGCCTTAATGCTGATGCGTTGGATTCAACGAGCGCAACGCTTCACTGGGATGCTCATCTTGGTGCAGCAAGCTACAAGCTCTACCGCTCAGATCGTGAGCAAGGAGAGTATAAGGTGGTCTATAGCGGCAATGGACGGGAGTACACGGACAGTGAACTGAACCCCGGCACGGAATATTATTACAAAGTGGAAGCTTTGGATGCCACGGGGCAGTCCTTGAGAGGTGTATCTTCCGCTTATCAGGTGCACACGGCTCAGCAGAGCGCTGCCGATGTAGCTACAAGCATTACAGCATTGGAACAACCTTCCGCAGGTACGAAAAAACTGAAGTTACCGGTAGTGCCGCAAGGTTTCACGGTGACCATCGCTTCCAGTTCGGTACCGTCGGTCATTCAAACCGATGGAACGATTGTCCCGCCATCTAAGGAAACGACAGTAACACTGGAGTTGGAAATTACTCGAACTTCTGATGACAGTAAAGCCCTGACTATACCGTTGATGGTGAAGGTGCTCGAATCTGTTCCTTCCCCTGGAGGCACGGACCCTGGTTCGGGCGGTAATTCAGGCGGCAATTCCGGTGGGAATACAGGAAATGGTTCTGGTTCAGCCAACAATGGAGGACAAACAGGAAGTGGTAACCCAAGTGCAGAGAATGCGGTACCGCAACCTAAACCGGAGAAAGACCGTTCTGTTCTGGAGTTGCAGGGACAGTCTGATCAGAAGGGTGTAGTGCAGTCCGACGTGGATGCTTCAACGATTAAAGAGGCTTTTAAAGTTGCCCCCTCAACAGATGCGGGTCAGCGCTTGGTCGAACTTCGGCTGAAGCCGGTTTCGGGAGCAACGGTATATGAAGTATCTCTGCCTGCCTCTGCGTTGTTAGATCAAGGTGAATCACATGTGTTCAACATCGTTACTGAGCTGGGGACGTTGGAGCTACCTGCGACACTGTTAACCAAGCATGTGGTTGGTGATGGGACTGCATCAATCCGATTGGTCAGAACGGAGCTGCCAAAAACCGTCGCAGATCAGCTCGGCACGAAATATGGAGTCCAGCTTGAACTTCAACTGGATGGTCAACCATGGCCATCAAGAAGCGAATTGGTGCTTCGTCTGCCGTACCAATCATCGCCAAATACTCAACAGGATCGTATTGTAGCGTTTGCCATTGACGCGAACGGTGTGGCAACCCCGTTGCCGCAAAGTTACTACGATCGAAAAAGCGGGCAGCTTGTATTTTCCGTAACATCACTCACAGGAAATTATGCTGTTGTGCCTGTGGTACAGACATTCGTAGATCTTGCAGAAGTGCAGTGGGCCAAGAAAGCAATGGAGGCTTTGGCTGTCCGAGGTGTAATTGATGCAGAGGCAAAGGGGGATTCCACGCAGTTACATCCAAAACAGGAGATGACCCGCGGCCAATACATGCAATGGTTGATGACTGCGCTGGGTTTGAATGCTTCTTCCGGGAATGCGTTCTCTGATGTGAACGAAAATGCACCGTACTACGAAGCAGTTACAGCTGCGCGTTCGCTAGGTATCACCAGTGGTACCGGTGACGGACGCTTCTTGCCAGAGTCCACGATCACTCGTCAAGAGATGATGACGTTGACAGTGAGGGCGCTTGCGGCGGCTGGACTGGTTGACTCCGAGACTGCTGCAACAGATAACCTTAGTGGTTTCCGCGACGCTTCCGAGATTCGCTCCTATGCCCGGGATAGTGTGGCATTACTTGTGAATCTGGGCATCGCCCACGGGTACAACGGTGAGGTGAAACCACTTGACGAAGCGACCCGAGCCGAATCGGCTACGTTGTTATATGCGATGATGGGCAAACTGGTATGGAATAAGTGATGATACACTTGAATCGTAGCGTGTGAAAAAGAAGGTTTACTTTGACCTGGAACTCAGGTTGGAGTAAGCCTTTTGGAGTTTGCCTTGTTCATATATTTCACTTTTAACTTCAACTTGAGCTGGCCGCTAAATTAAAAATAAAACAAAACCGTCCTTGATTTAAAAAGGAGGGTTTTTGTTGTTTTTTGTCATTTATCAGTGAAACTGATAAATGCTATAAAATCATTGAAATTGACCCTCAACACCCGGTGTGTTAGGTTTTAGAGAGAAGAAATTAAATTAATGTGATGATTTTAGTCGGAATTAAAATCGAAGCAATGCGCGAGGTGGCAAACAGTGGAACTTCAAGTGACAAACAGCCCTTTTAATCAAGAACAAGTTGAACTGCTTAATCGTCTTATTCCTACATTGACCGATGGACAACGTACTTGGTTGAGCGGGTATATTGCAGCAATTCAGGCAAGCGCGACAATAGCGACTCCAGCTAACCTGGTACAGGCTGCACCAACTACAGGTATTTCACCTGTCAGTGCTCCGCCAGTATCCCGGGAAGTTACCGTGCTGTTTGGTTCACAAACCGGGAATTCCAGTGGGCTATCGAAAAAGCTGGCCAAGAAACTTGAAGAGCAAGGTCTTCAGGTAACGTTGTCATCGATGGGAGATTTCAAACCGAACGGACTCAAGAAAATTGAAAATCTCCTCATCATCGTCAGTACGCATGGCGAAGGCGAGCCACCAGATAATGCGATTCCGCTGCATGAATTTCTGAACAGCAAACGGGCTCCCAAGCTTGAAGGACTTCGTTACTCGGTGTTGGCTCTGGGAGATACCTCCTATGAGTTCTTTTGTCAGACAGGTAAGGACTTCGATAATCGATTGCAGGAATTGGGTGGTACAGCCCTTGTACCGCGTGTGGACTGTGATGTTGATTTTGATGAAGCAGCTGCGGAGTGGATGAATGAAGTACTGGCATCTTTAAGCAGTACATCTGCTGCTGCGAGTACGGTAACCACTGAGGGGGTTACAGCTGCGGTGAGCGGCGGGGAATCCGAATATGATCGCACGAATCCATTCAAGGCTGAAGTGTTGGAGAATCTCAATCTGAACGGCAGAGGATCGGACCGTGAAACACGCCACATTGAGTTGTCTTTGGAAGGCTCCAGCCTGGACTACGAACCAGGTGACAGTCTTGGGGTATTCCCTGAGAATCATCCGCGCCTTGTGGAGGAATTGATTGCAGCCATGGGATGGAATGCCGATGAACGCGTGACCGTGAATAAAAACGGGGATCAGGCATCTGTGCACGAAGCGTTGCTGCGTTATTTTGAAATTACAGCGGTGACGAAACCGGTCGTGGAACAACTTGCGAAACTGAATCCTGGGAGTGGCCTGACGGCATTACTCGCAGATGATTCCGAATTCCGCACGGTCATGAATAGCTGTGATCTGCTGGATCTGGTTCAGGATTATAATCTGAAAGGGATTCCTGCTGCAGAATTCGTAGCTGCTCTTCGCAAAATTCCGGCACGTCTATACTCCATAGCGAGTAGTTCGAAGTCTTTCCCGGATGAAGTTCATCTTACCGTTCGCTCGGTACGTTATGAAGCGCGTGGCAGAGAACGTTATGGTGTATGCTCGGTACATCTGGCTGAACGAATCGAAGCTGGCGACACCCTGCCTGTATATATACAGCATAACCCGAATTTCAAGCTGCCTGAGAACCCGGATACACCGATCATCATGGTTGGCCCAGGTACAGGTGTAGCGCCGTTCAGATCTTTCCTTGGTGAGCGTGAAGAAACAGGAGCAGAGGGCAAGACATGGTTGTTCTACGGAGATCAGCATTTCGCCACTGACTTCTTGTACCAGACGGAGTGGCAGCGTTGGCTCAGAGATGGTGTGCTCACGAAGATGGATGTAGCCTTCTCACGTGATACCGAACAGAAAGTGTATGTACAACATCGCATGCTGGAACACAGCAAAGAGTTGTACCAGTGGCTCCAGGAAGGTGCAAGTATATATATCTGTGGTGACGAGAAAAAAATGGCACATGATGTGCATGCTGCACTTACCACGATTCTCGAACAAGAAGGCGGCTTATCGCCTGAGCAGGCATCGGAATATCTGACACGGTTGCAACAGGAGAAACGTTATCAGCGGGACGTCTATTAATTACCGGCGCAGCCGGATTGCATTATCCCGCAGAGACGAGAGGAGAAAGCAGCATGGCTTATAATAACTTACTTAACCCACAGCGCACGAATAGCGATGTGGAAGATATAAAGATCAAAAGTGATTACTTGCGTGGAAGTCTGACCGAAACGTTGGCCGATCGTATCACGGGGGCTATTCCAGAGGACGACAACCGTCTGATGAAACACCACGGCAGTTATATGCAGGATGACCGTGACCTGCGTAACGAGCGTCACAAATCCAAGTTGGAGCCTGCATACCAATTCATGTTGCGTGTGCGTGCTTCCGGTGGGATTGTAACTCCAGAGCAGTGGCTGATGATGGATCGGGTAGCGCATAAATATGCGAATGAGACGATTCGTCTGACCACACGTCAGTCTTTCCAACTGCATGGCGTACTGAAGTGGGATCTTAAGAACACCATTCGCGAAGTAAACGATTCGTTGTTAAGCACACTGGCTGCATGTGGTGACGTAAACCGTAACGTGATGTGTAACCCGAATCCGAATCAATCCGATGTTCATGCTGAAGTGTACGAGTGGGCATGTCAGGTGAGCAATCATCTGGACCCTCGCACACGGGCCTATCATGAGCTGTGGCTGGACGGAGAGAAAGTGATTGATTCCCAGGACTCGGACGAAGAAGTTGAACCAATCTATGGCAAAGTGTATTTGCCACGGAAGTTCAAAATCGGCATTGCTGTACCACCATCCAATGATGTGGATGTCTATTCACAGGATCTTGGCTTTATTGCTATTGTGGAGAACGGCAAGCTGCAAGGCTTCAACGTTTCTGTTGGCGGCGGCATGGGGATGTCTCATGGTGACGCCAAAACCTATCCTCAGGTGTCCAAAGTCATTGGTTTCTGTACGCCGGAGCAAATGATTGATGTGGCAGAGAAAACAGTTATGATTCAGCGTGATTATGGAGATCGTGCAGTTCGTAAACATGCTCGTTTCAAATATACGCTGGATGATCGTGGTGTGGAGTGGTTTGTCGAAGAGCTGACCAGTCGTCTGGGATGGAAACTGGATGCGGCACGTCCGTATCATTTTGAGACTAACGGAGATCGATATGGTTGGGTAAAAGGTAATAATGGCAGATGGCATTACACGCTGTTCATTCAGAATGGTCGTGTAAAAGATATAGACGGCTATCCGCTCATGACGGGTCTACGTGAAATTGCCAAAGTGCATACGGGTGATTTCCGTCTGACTGCGAACCAAAATCTGATCATCGGTAATATTGGCAGCCAGAAAAAGAAAAAGATTGAAGCTCTGATTCAGCAATACAATCTGACCGATGGTGCACATTACTCTGCGCTACGCAGAAGCTCGATGGCTTGTGTTGCGTTTCCGACCTGCGGCCTTGCGATGGCTGAGTCCGAACGTTACTTGCCGTCCCTGATCGATAAACTGGAGCCTGTATTGGACGAAGCTGGGCTGAGAGACGAAGAAATTGTCATTCGGATGACCGGCTGCCCGAACGGATGCGCAAGACCGATGCTGGCGGAGATTTCATTTATCGGTAAAGCGCCGGGTAAATACAACATGTATCTCGGTGGCAGCTTCACCGGACATCGCTTGAATAAGCTGTACAAAGAAAACATTGGCGAAACCGAGATTCTGGACACATTAACTCCAATGGTCAACCAGTATGCCAAAGAGCGCAATGAAGGTGAACATTTCGGAGACTTTGTCATTCGTGCGGGTTATGTTCCTGAAGTGTTGGATGGTCGACAATTTCACGCTTAAATTGACCGGGTAAGATGAACTGAAATTAGGACTGATTTAGGGCGGAAGCATTCCTTTATGGGGTGCTTCTTGTCTGCTATATATGGAGATAATAGAGGTGACGTTAGTTGCTGCTGAGAGATTTATGAGAGGATACACTGAGGCTAAACTTCTAACGGAGATGGATAATCACCTCAGTTATTCCCATTATTTCGTTCGTATTAACTTGTTGAAGTACGTTCAACAAGATATAATGGCATAGTAGAAAGCAGATTACATGTTGAAAGTGAGCGGAAACGATATGGGTCGTAAGTGGAATAATATCAAGGAAAAAAAAGCTTCAAAAGATGCAAACACGAGCCGGGTCTACGCTAAATTCGGCGTTGAGATCTATGTAGCTGCCAAGAAGGGCGAACCGGACCCGGAAGCGAACCGTGCACTGAAAGTCGTGCTGGAACGTGCCAAAACGTATAATGTACCCAAAGCCATTATTGATCGTGCGATGGAAAAAGCTAAAGGCAGCGGGGATGAGAACTATGAAGAGCTGCGTTATGAAGGCTTCGGACCGAATGGTGCGATGGTCATCGTTGATGCACTCACCAACAACGTGAATCGTACGGCGCCGGAAGTGCGCTCTGCGTTTAACAAAAATGCGGGTAACATGGGTGTCAGTGGTTCTGTTGCCTATATGTTTGATCCAACAGCGGTCATCGGTGTAGAAGGCAAGAACTCCGAAGAAGTACTGGAACTTTTGCTTGAAGCAGATGTGGATGTACGTGATATCGTGGACGAAGACGAAGCTGTGATTGTATATGCAGAACCGGATCAATTCCACGCTGTACAAGAAGCATTCAAAGCTGCCGGTGTTACCGAGTTCACAGTAGCCGAGCTGACGATGCTTGCGCAAAACCATATTGAACTTCCAGAGGATGCACAAGCTCAGTTCGAGAAACTGATCGATGCGCTTGAGGACCTTGAAGATGTTCAACAAGTTTACCATAACGTAGAGTTCGTGTAAGATAACGAGGCGATACGTGGTTTGATTGCATGAAAAGAGTGTCTGACCAATCTGTGGGATTGGTCAGACACTCTTTTTTGTTCGTTTACGAGTCAGACTGCAACGTTCCAGGGGACTGCTCTGATTTTTCCGATTTACGTCCACCGAACTTGAACAATACTATTCCGCCAACAATGACAAGTACACCGAGCAGCTGATTCCATGAAAAAGGAATTTGCTCCAGACCGAGCCACCCCATGGAATCAAATAGTAGCGCAAAACTCAGTTGGGATGTTAGCACGATCGAGATGGCATACGTGGGACCAAGCAGCTTCATCCCTTGCACGAGACAGAAGACCACGCCAACGCCGATGGCTCCACTGAGCCAGTACCAGGGTTGCATATGCTGGAAGCTGAATGTATTTTTGCCCTCTACTAGAAGAGAGATGAGGAAAGAAGCAATAAATCCGGTGAAAAGCACCATCGTTGTTGTGGACCATGAACCGGTGTGTTCATTGACTTTGCTATTAAAAATTGTTTGCAGACTGACAAGTGCACCTGCCAGCAACGCAAGCGAAATACCTGTAATTATCATGGTTGTCGAACTCCTTATTCATAAATATTGTGACCTGCTATTTCACGTAGACCTGCCCGATCTTTGACCATAATCAATCCTTGATATCGTTCGATTAATCCGTCTGCACAGAGCTTCTGGATGACCCTGTTCAGGTGTCGGTAACTGGTGCCGATCAGATTCGCGATGTCGGTCAGATTGAACGCGTCCAGCTCTTCGTGAACGATACTGCCGGCTTCTTCTGTCGAGATGGAGAGCAGGTAGCTTGCTAGACGAACCTCCACCGGGTACATCAGGTTGAAATTGGAAAAGTTCGAGTCAATGTAGAATTTGTGAGAGATGATTTTAAGCAAAAATTTAAGTAAAGGTGCATAATCGCTGGCAAGCTCAGCGAGCCATTGATAATGAATGCGAAGCATCACCACAGGTGACACGGCCTGAACCGTATTAACAATATCGCTTTCACGGACATACTCTATGTCACCGACGACTTCAAGCGGTGTTTTAAAGCAAAGCACCAGCGTTTTGTCCTGAGCGGAGGTGGTGAAAATCTTGATTTTACCCTCGACCAGTACGTACAAATATTCGGAAGTTTCCCCTTCACGACAGATCAGTTCACACTTCTCAAAGTGGCATAACGTCATATGGGGACGCAGGGGCTCGTGAAATACCTTTTCGAGTTGATATTGCTTCAGATACTGCATTAATTGTTGCTCGTTATGGATCTCTTGCACGCTGTTGTTCACCCCCGACTATATTACTTGAAAATCTACAGTTTCATAATGATAACGCCGGTGATCATCAAGGCAATGCCCAGAAATTGAGGCAGTTTCATCTTTTGTTTCACCACGCCGAACCATCCGTTACTATCCACCAGAAAAGTCAGGAACAGCTGAGCAATGAGCAAGGCCGAGATTGTGAACGTAACCCCAATTTGCTGAATGGCCGTCACTTCGCTGAAAATAATGACGGCGCCAAAAGCACCTCCCGCCAGGTACATAGGTTTTACTTGTTTGAGTCCTTGAAGGTTGGTGTCTCTAACAAACATTAGGATCAGCGCTGCTAAGATGAAGCCTGTCAGTTGTGTAATCGTTGCGGCCTGCCATGTGCCCATGTCGGTGCTAATCCGAGTATTGGCAACACCTTGGAGCGTGATACACGCGCCGCCCAGTAATGCAAAAATAATTCCTCTCATATGTACGCTCCTTATTCAATCACTTCGACTTCTATTATTAAATGATAAATTAACTCTGAACGCCAAGGACAAATGTCCTGAGCTTTGAAGTCACAGCATCTAGAGTACTATAAAGAACTCGGTAAATCCAGATGGGGCATGAAGAGATGCGTGGCATATGTGCTCAGTACTCATTTTTCATCATAATCTAACGAACCAGTGACACCTTATTGTACTGATTCGATTGAATTGAGAAATCTAACGAATCTCAGCGACGTTAAATGGGTTATGTCGGGTAGAAATGGGCGGTAAAACAGGGGGGAATGGAGGAATAGTGTGTCTACGATTCGTTACTTTTGAAAATCGGCACATATTCGCCAAATAGAGTGTGTCAGGTTCGTTAGCTATCCAAGAACTGAAACGAGAGTCTGCCCAGCGTACCCCGGAGCATAGAAAGTATCCAAAGCTCCGGGGTAGGATAGGCAATGAGATTAGAAGCAATCAGCTAGAAGATCCTCTCCGTACAAATCCAATGATCCTATTAGATCACAGTGTACACAGGCTTCTCGTTTACAAAACGAACAGACAATTCGGGAAAACGTTCTGCCAACCTGTCTGCTAAAAGCTTCATTCCCGAAGCTTCGCTCTCTGCATGCCCCATCATGATCAGTGCCTTGGACTTACCTTGTTGCACAGCATCACGGATATATTCCGGTGTCTCCCATTCGAATCCTTCTCCTGCAATGATGAGATCCAATTGCTCATTCTGAATCAAGGGAATCGTCACATGTCCATTACCACGAAAACCTACCAGTACCGCTGCGCGTCTACAGACTATTTCCGCATTGCCTGCAACGCGTACATAATCGATGCCTAGGGAACTTTTCACATGGTGAGCAATAGCTTGGGCGGTGCTTCCTTCCGGAAAAGAAAGAATGTCTGCTTCCGCTAGTCGTTGTTCCACATAAGAGGACCACCCCAAGGCCTGAATCAGTCCTTCGGTAATGCCATCTGGTTGGAAGCGGTGGATGATATCATGACATCGATAGATGGAAATGCCTGCATCGTCGATCAAGCATTTTTTAGTTTCATAAACTGGATCATTGGCTAACCAATCGGTATGACTGTGATGGTTGTAGAAGGGGGATTCATGAGCGATAATTAGATTGGCCCCACGTTGTATGGCATGGTCAATGACATGTTGAGTGGGCATAAAAGTAACAAACACACCTGTGACCGTTTGGTCGGACGAGCCAGTAATCAGCCGATCTACCGTGTTCTCCGGTAACTCTACATGGGCTGTGAGATACTGTATAATGTCTTGAATGGTTATATTCATGAACATAAGTCCTCCAAAATAATAGATTTTATAGTTATTGTATCATTTTGAAGAATAAACAGTAGGATAGAAAGGTCTTGCTTGAAGTGACAAAACGAGTTATACTAATCAAACACAACGGAATGAACGTTCATTCCTATATAAAGGAGGGATAGACACATGGCTAAAAGCAGCAAAAAAGATGATATTTTTGCAGCTGCTTTAACGCTTTTTGCCCAGCGGGGATTCGATGCAACAACCATGCCGATGATTGCCGATTCGGCTCAGGTGGGAGCAGGAACTATTTACCGTTATTTTACGAACAAGGAAGTATTGTTGAATGAACTTTTTCAGAAAAGTATCAGGGAGTTTCTTGATGCCTTAAAACAGGGATTTCCGAATGAGCCGATACCTGTACGTGACCAGTTTCATCATATTTTTCGTGGTTTGTTCAAGTTCGCAGAGTCCGACCCGGATCGCCTAAAGTTTATTAATTCTACGGGTAATGCATTGCATTTTCACGATGAAAGCAAGGAAAGTGTCAATGAATTTATGGGGTTTCTGAATGAATGCATACATAAGGGGCAGCAGCAAGGAGCCATTCTTATACTGCCTACAGAAGCTTTAATGAATATAGTCTACGGTGCTTTCATACATCTGTTTGAACACTTTAACAAAGGTCTCCTGGAAGCGACGCCGGAGCTAATGAACCAGCTTGAGGAGTGCCTGTGGAATGCCATTAGAGTCCATTGATTCTATTGGCCTTTTTTTCAACATAAACGGAATGAATATTCATTCCTATACTAGATATAAGGTGTGTGAAGATAAATCATGAATAAACTTAGGAATTCCAGAACGATTTCCCTGATTTTTTGGATACTTATTACTCTCGTTTCTGTAGTGGCGATGCCCGATTTTGGTCAACTGGTAAAAGAAAAAGGACAGATTTCAATTCCTGAAACGTCACAAAGCCAGGTTGCTGCCATTATGTTGAAAGATATGGATAAGGATAGCGGGAATACTTATTCCATCATTGCTGTATTTAATAGTGGAGAAGATACACAAGCATTGACGAACCAGCAAAAGACGGAGATCGAATCCGTTTTATCCAACCTGAAAAATCAGAAAAAGCAACTGAATATTGAGACGATCACAACCCATCTGGATGGTGAAGAGCAAGCTGATCGGCTTATATCCGAGGACCGAACCACGATCCTGACTCAAATCACCGTCACTAAAGATGAGAATATTCCTCTTTCGGAAGTGATTAGTCTGTTAAAAGAATCTACAGCCATCCCTGATGTGGATACATATCTGACGGGAGCTGACCTGATCGATGATGATTTTGGTAAATCTATTGAAGACGGTGTGCAGAAAACAGAAATTATCGCGATCATTTTCATCCTAGTTATCCTGATTATTATTTTTAGATCGCCAATCATACCTGTTATTTCACTGCTCACGGTAGGTATATCTTACGTTGTTTCATTAGCTATTGTGGGATATCTTGTAGATTGGTTTAACTTTCCGTTCTCGAACTTTACTCAGATATTTATGGTCGTTATCCTCTTTGGTATTGGTACGGATTATAATATCCTGTTATATACCAGATTCAAGGAGGAACTAAGTAGACAGGATGGCGATGTCGTTCTTGCGACCAAAACGACATTTAAAACAGCAGGCAGAACCGTATTGTATAGCGGCATCGCTGTATTTATCGGGTTTCTTTCACTCATGCTTGCCAAGTTTCAGTTATATCAGGCAACCTCTGCGGTGGCGATCGCAGTAGCGGTTCTCATTATCGTCCTCAATACGTTGAACCCGTTCTTCATGGTTGTCATGGGCAAAAAAATGTTCTGGCCATCGAAAAAATTCGAAGGCCATGCGGACAGCCGACTGTGGGGATTTTTATCCCACCAATCGGTACGAAGGCCTTTCCTGGCAATCGTTCTGGTTGCGGTAATTAGTGTTCCTTTATTATTCAGTTACAGTAATCGACTAAGTTATAATGACCTGTTTGAAGTCAATAATGACTACAATTCCAAACAGGGAATTAATCTGATTATGGAGCATTATGCACCAGGATTCTCAGCGCCAACAACATTGGTTGTGCAATCCGAGCAGGCAATGGACAATCAGACATTGCTGAAGGCACTGGATGATCTGACGGATAAGATGACCAAGGTGGAAGGTGTCTCTGAGGTTTACAGTGTCGCTCGACCAACTGGAGTCCAAATTAAAGAGTTGTATATTAACGAGCAAGCAGAGGAGCTTAATCAGGGTATTGGTAAAGCAAACGATGGTGTAGGCAAAATTAACGAAGGTTTGTCCTCGGCAGCTGGACAGCTTCAATCTTCGAATGATTTAAGTAACGTACAGCTGTTGATTGATGGGACAAGCCGGTTGCAAGTTGGAGTAAATGCATTGGGAGACGCCATGAATCAGGTATCTGATGGGCTGAATAATGGGAAAGAAGGGGCAGAGACGTTGAAAAACGGACTTGCTACCCTTAAAGAAAAGGTTGGAGTCCTGTCTAAAGGTGCCAGTGATCTGCAAAAAGGGTATACGCAACTTGAACAGGGATTTGGTTCCTTTAGTGGTACTTTCACAAGCATCAAGACAGCTATTAAGGGAGCGCTTGATGCCTATGCTCAGATCGAAGGTAGCATGACCCGTCTAATTGCGAATTACCCTGAGTTACAACAAGAAAAAGATGCTCTAAAAGTGATTGGTATGTCGCAAGCGGCTCAAACTGAACTGAACGCGTTATACACACAGTTGGACCCGTTGATGCAGCAGTACAATGGAGCTATGGTTTCTTTCAAGGAAGCCAACGAGTCAATGGCTCAAATTAGTGGCGGTCTGACTCAGGTTGCTGTAGGTGTCGGCCAGCTTGAGGACGGTGCTGGCGAGCTATCCAAAGGTTTGGCCACTGGAGCCAATGGAACCAAGCAGATAGCGGGTAAAACATTGGAAGTGAAAGATGGGCTGGGTCAGATTAATGAAGGACAGAGCCAGTTGTTAAGCGGTCTGAACGATTTACAGGACAAAATGGGTGAGTTGAAATCCGGATTGACCGAAAGTACAAAAGGACTCTTAGATGTGTCGAAGGGTCTTGGTAATGCCGAAGATTATTTGGCCCATCTTGGCCAGTCTGATGCTGCGAAAAGCTTCTACATTCCAGAAGAGGTATTAAAAGGAGAAGAGTTTCTAAGTTCGCTCGACATGTATATGTCTTCGGATCGGAAGACAGCGGAAATCACCATCATTTTGACCGACAATCCTTATTCGAAAGAAGCGATGGATGTTGTTCAAAATCTTAAAAAGCAGTTGGAAACGGCTTTGGTTGGCACGGATTTGAGTGAGGCGAAAGTGGCACTGGGCGGCATACCGTCACAGAACCTGGATATGAAAGAATTATCCGGAGGCGATCTGAATCGGACGTCCATGATCATGCTGATTGGAATTGGATTGATACTTTTGTTCATTATTCGTTCGTTTTGGCAGACTGTAATCATTATAGGTGCGTTATTCCTGACGTATTATGTGGCCCTTGGTCTGAATGAATTGCTGGTGGTTGGCCCGCTTGGCGTTGACTATCTGAGCTGGAACGTTCCTTTCTTCAGTCTGATCATGATTGTTACACTTGGTGTGGACTACAGTATCTTCCTCATGATGAAATATCGCGAGATTGAAGGAGATCCAATTCATAAAATTACGGAGGCTTCCCGTAATATAGGAGGGGTCGTGATCTCAGCGGCAGTAATATTGGGAGGTACCTTCGCCGCACTAATTCCTTCCGGTGTTGTTACGCTCATTGAAGTAGCTATTTCTGTCATTATCGGATTGGTTTTGCTAAGTTTTGTCATGCTTCCAATCTTGCTTCCGGCTCTAATCAGTCTATTACACAAGTTAAAAAACTGGGGTTCGGGGTCCGATCCCATAAACAAATAAATAAATCATCTTTATATCAAACGATTCCTGACAAACATGACGTCAGGGGTCGTTTTTTATTTTTTTATCCTATGGATAGTAACTAAGTTATCATAACAATGCGGGAAATAATCTAACGTGAAACAATGACGGATTCATATAGTTTTCTCTAACAAGAATAAGTATACTTACATAGAGTCTTTGTCTGCATTAATGGAGCTGAGTGCAAGGAAAGCAATTTCTATTTCAATATACTGAGAATCAGTTGAGGATAAGCGTTCATTTGCAACAACAGAACAGATTGTGAAAGGGGATAACTACGATGACAGCAACAACTATTATGGAACGTCTGAAGAGCGAGACAGCTCATTATCACAGACAAGTAGAACAGAACCCTTATGCTAAAGCCATTATGAATCAAACTGTGACTATAGAAGAATATAGAACATATTTAGAGAAATTTTATGGATTCCTGAAACCGCTGGAGGATCAGGCTGTACAGCAACCTTTCTGGGAAAGTACGGGACTGGATATTGAGATTAGAGGCAAGGCTGGACTCTTGGAAAAAGATTTACGAAATCTGGGAGCCAGTGAAGAAGAAATCAGCCAACTTCCGCTCTGCGAAGAACTGCCGGATATTTCAACACCTGCCCGTTTGTTCGGATATCTGTATGTAATTGAGGGGTCCACGAACGGTGGACAGATTATGACCAAACGTTTGTCGCAGTTCCTGCCCATTGAAGCGGATCGTGGATTGGAATATTTCAATGCCTACGGCTCAGAGACAAGAACAAGATGGAGCGAGTTTACAGGTTTGCTGCAGCAGTCTGTCAGTATCCCAGAAGATCATGACAACATGGTACACAGTGCATCAGAGACATTCCGACTGTTAGATCAATGGATTAATACGTAGGGCGGACTTTTTTCATATATTAAAAGGAACCTAACACTGCTTCATCAAGGGAATTACACAAATGATCCGATAGATCTGAATAACTGTGATAAAGAACCGATTCATATCCACCATTGCTTGGACACCACTACCCGGCTTCCTGAATATTCAGCGGGAATTATCGGGCCCGAGTGGAGTTGCCACTGTTAGTGTTGGTGGTGCAGTACTGGTGCCAGATGAGAGCTCCAATGCTTCTGATCTGATCGAAAAAGCGAGTCGAGCGCTGGCTCAAGCCAAAAGTGAAGGGGAGAATCGCGCAATTGTCGTGTGATTACGCCTGTGCAACATTCGATTTGAAACGATACAATCATTATTTGAAAAAAGTTAAATAGACATAATGAAAAGAGGGCAGAAATGCCTTCTTTTTTGTGTCCAGGAATGTCTAAATTTCGTCACCGCAGACACAGCACAAGTGATATAATGATCCCTATGGATACACTTGTTCGTATTCTGTCTTGGAGGAGGGTGAGATAACGTTCTATGAAAGACAACTCAAGACAATTGGAATTTATGGAGATAGATCTGAGTGAAGAACCTAAAACAGCTGCGGTTCCGGTTCCTGATCGTTCAACCATTGTGCAGTCTGCACATGATACGATGCAGCATCGTGGAGGCATATTGTCCTCAGAGAAACGTTTTGTAGAGGAAGCAAAGCAGTGGGCAGAGATGGAGGGGGATGTATCCCCGTGGGTTCCCTTCATGAGTTACTGGCCAACGTATGGCGTGATGGATGAAGCCCAGCGCAAGTGGTATATGTTTTGGAGGAAGGAAGTACGTCAGGGGAGATACCCGGATACCGATCTGTCCTATCTATTTGTTCATATCTACGAGTTAATTAACGGCATTGGCTGGCAGAATCCTCAGGATGGTTATGATCAATTGAAGCAGCTATGGGCGAACTACCGTGAACGGCTTCCCCAATTAAATATATATATGCAAGAGTGGATGGTCGATTATGTGCTGGTCCATCAGATGGAGATGTCCTTATCCGAGGTCATGGGCCTTTCGGGCGGATACCTGCCAGCAGAGATGCTGGATAGGGAGCTGCAACGTATTTTACAGGATAAGGTATCGGATATCTCGCTGAATATGCTGCAAAGATACTATGATTACGATATTACACTCAGTAAATTCTATAGAGATGGCGGCAAAGAAGTGATGGAGCAGTACATCCCGCGGGTCATGGCCTTGGTTGATTCGTACCTGGAACGTACGCGACAAGTTGGACTGTTGCCTGAGTGTGATCCCAACGATGAACGCACGGTGGAGCGCATTCTGTTTCGCAAAGCAGTTTATGATGATTCGATCTATGGAAGATCGGTATCCTTCAGATATATGCCCATAGGTGAACAGGCTGATTTTGTGCAGATGCTGACCCGAATCTATCGATGTACTGAAAATAAACTTCGTGAACTTCTCGGATTCAGAGGCCGATTGCGAGGACAGACTCTTGAAGCCGAACTTGCAAATCTGATTGAGCGTTACCTGGACAAAACATATGCGATCGAGCAGGCGGAGGCTGTGGAGCAACCGATGATTCGTATTGATACGGAGAAATTGGCATCGTTACAGCAAGAAAGTGAGTACGTGCGATTGGCGCTTACAATTGAGGATGATCACCCTTCTGAAGTGAAGGATGAAGAGGTTAACAACGCAAATGTTGGGAGTAGTCGATTAGATACACTGGGAGCATGGGACGAGATAACTCCAACTGAAGGTTCATTGGAGCCGGACCCATCTGCAGTAGAGATTGCAACAGGAGCGCAAGTAGAATCTATTAGGTTGCAGTGGGACGAGTCTGTTGAGGCTGATCTGGATGAAGAATGGCTGCTCTTTGCCAAGGAACTATCCCCTCAGCAGGTGCAAACGATTCATGTTCTACTTGGCGCAAATCCTGATACGGAGCTGATGCATCTGGCTGAGCAATATGGAACGATGCCTACGCTTCTGCTGGATGAAATTAATGATGTGGCTATGGAAACGATCGGTGATCTTCTGATTGATGGTGATCGGATTGTTCCTGATTATATAGATGTGTTCGAACATGTGAAGAGGTGATACGCAGTGACAGAACTTAAAATACCAAAGCGGCTGACCACCGCGCTTGTAAATTCATTGACAGCTGGTGTTGTCCCGCGCATAGGACTGGAGCAGATTGCTGTTGGTCGGAAACCGGAAGTGGAAGCCATCTTGCGGGATATGGACAATATCGCCGAGGGTGGAGCAGCGTTTAAACTCATTACGGGTCGTTACGGCAGCGGTAAAAGCTTTCTTTTGCAAATGATTCGTAACTATGCGATGGATAGGGATTTCGTTGTGGCAGATGCCGATCTGTCACCAGAGCGACGATTGGTGGGAACCAAGGGGCAGGGACTTGCGACATATCGCGAACTGATGACTCGTCTGTCTACACGTACACGCCCGGATGGGGGAGCGTTGGAGCCGATTTTGCAAAAATGGATCGCAGGGCTGCAACAATCCACGATGCAGAGTCAGAATCTGCGCCCGGATGATCCGGCTCTGCCGCTGGAAGTAGAGAAGCAGATCTACGCGGTGACGGGGGAGATGCAGAATCTGGTTCACGGTTTTGATTTTGCCAAGGTACTGGCTTCCTACTGGAACGGGTACAAACTGGCTGATGATGATCGCAAACAGGCGGCACTTCGCTGGCTTCGAGGAGAATTTGCAACCAAAACGGAAGCGAAAAAAGAACTGGCTGTTGGCGTTATCATTGACGATGACAACTGGTATGACTACTTCAAATTGTGGTCTGAATTCACATCGCGTATTGGTTACAAAGGATTGCTGTTATTCATTGATGAAGCGGTGAATCTGTACAAAATTACAAACAGTGTCTCCCGTCAAAGCAACTATGAGAAATTGCTGACCATGTTCAATGATACGATGCAGGGCAAGGCGGAGCACCTGGGCATATTTGTAGGTGGTACGCCGCAATTTGTGGAGGATGAACGGCGCGGATTATACAGCTATGAAGCGCTTCGCTCCAGGCTTATTGATGGTCGTTATGCAGCCAAAGCGTATGCGAATTACACAGGTCCGATCCTGAAGCTGGCGATGTTATCGCATGAAGAGATTCTGATTCTGCTCCAGAAGCTGCGACAGATTCATGCCCTGCATTTTGGATACAGTGCAAGTCTGACGGATGAGCAATTGGTTGATTTTATGCAAACGGCGGTGAACCGACTGGGTGCGGATGAATTGCTGACAACGCGTGAAGTGGTACGCGACTTTATGGATGTATTGCATACGCTCCACCAAAATCCTGAAGTGACTTATACTCAATTACTTGGTGAGCGGGTTGCGAAACCTCAGGAAACGGGTAAAGGGGCAGATGCTTCCGCAAATGCAGATGATCTGGACGATTTCCTGGCGGAGTTTGAATTATGAGTGATAATCCGTTCTATCGGCTGGCGCCGTTTGTTCAGGAATTTATTTATAAAAAAAGGTGGGAATCGCTTCGTCCTGCCCAGATTGAGGCCTGCAATATCTGTTTTCATACCCCGCATCATATGCTGATTGCAGCGGGAACGGCCTCCGGCAAGACGGAGGCGGCTTTTTTTCCTGCATTGACCGAGCTGTATGAACGGCCTTCCAAGTCGGTTGGTATTTTGTACATTGGACCTCTGAAAGCTCTGATTAATGACCAATTTGAACGTCTTAAGGATCTGTTATCCGAAGGGAATATTCCGGTTTGGCATTGGCATGGGGACGTACCTCAGGCGGAGAAAACAAAACTGATGAAGAATCCGTCCGGTGTGCTCCAGATAACGCCAGAATCGTTGGAAGGTCTGCTTATGAATCGACCGAATGCAATCCCGGCGCTGTTTCATGACTTGCGATATGTCATCATCGATGAGGTACACGCCTTTATGGGAGCAGATCGGGGGATTCAAGTACTCAGCGAACTTGCCAGAATCGAGCGTATGGCTGGCTGTGCACCGCGAAGAGTGGGCTTGTCCGCTACACTTAGTGACTATGATGCGGCTACATCTTGGCTTGCTGCCGGAACGCAGCAGGGGGTGGATGTGGTCTCTTCACCGGGTGGCCGCAAGCTGCGACTGCGGGTGGAACATTTCTCATTTCCAGATGCTCAGGACGAGGAGCAGGCGGAGCAACTTCATAACGCACGTAAAGCCTACTACGACTTCATCTATGAGAGCACACATCGTAAAAAAGCGCTGATCTTCACCAACAGCCGAACGGATGCTGAAGTCACCATTCTTGAGATGCGGCGGGTCGCGGCTCGCAGGCAGGAACGTGATGTGTTCCATGTGCATCATGGGAGTATCTCGGCCATGCTGAGGGAAGAAACGGAAGCTGCCCTACGCACCGGATCTGGACCCGCGGTTGCTGCGGCAACGGTCACGCTTGAACTGGGCATCGATCTGGGCGAGCTGGAACGTGTGGTTCAGCTCGGTGCACCATATAGTGCGTCCAGCTTTGTACAGCGTCTGGGACGTTCAGGGAGACGAGAGGACATGGCATCGGAGATGCTTTTTGTATGTCCGGAGGAAGAGGATGAGGAAGCGCAATTGCCAGCACGTATGCCGTGGACGTTGATGCGTGCGATTGCTGTTATCGAACTATATGTAAAAACGAAATGGGTCGAGCCGCTTGAAGCTCGCAAAATGCCCATAGGTGTACTCTATCATCAGACGATGAGTATGTTGAAAAGTATGGGGGAGGCGGAGCCGAGAGATCTTGCAGAAGCCATCCTTTCGCTGGCTCCATTTGCGTTGATTAGACCAGATCAATATCAGGTTTTCCTGAATTACCTCATTGAGACGGATCATCTGCAATGGACAGAGGATCGAACATTGATCATCGGTCTGACGGGTGAGAAAATTGTGAATAATTATCGCTTCTATGCGGTGTTTAAGGACGATGAGGAACATAAAGTACTGAACGGCTCGGAAGAGATTGGTTCGATTACAACCGTGCCCCCACCTGGCTATTGCTTCTCGCTCGCAGGTAAACTGTGGAAAGTGGAAGAGGTCGATCACAAGCACAAGGCTGTGTATGTGAAGTCTGCAAAAGGTAAAGTAGATACGTTATGGCTTGGAGCGGGAGGAGATATTCATACGTCGGTAGTGCAGAAAATGCGTGAAGTGTTGTCCGACTCAGTGATCTATCCCTATCTGTCACCACAAGCCGTCAATCGACTTGAACGGGCACGCCGCTTAGCTCGTGAAAGCGGACTGTTGAAGCAGGTCGTGATTCCGGCAGGGGGAGATTCGATGTATGTTCTTCCTTGGGTGGGAAGTAAATCATTCCGTACATTGGAGCGCCTGATGAAGCATAATCTGTCCAAGAAACTTGCCTTGCGTTCGGTTGTGCCCATGGAGCCATATTATTTTGTAGTGTCCGGCAAGGTCGACGAACGAACATTGTTAGCCGAGATCATGAGTGAGTGTCGAACGGCTGAAGACGCATCTACGTTACTGGCTGAAGATGAAGCTCCTTATCTGGGCAAGTATGATGAATTTGTCGCGCCGCCTTTGATCCGTGAAGCTTTTGCCGTAGATGGGCTGGATCTGGATGGATTGAAGGCAGGTTTACAGCAAACATTGGAGTGGGATTCCTCAGGCTCCAATCAAAAATAACGTTTTTACGTAATTAGAGTGTGTGAAGAATGGTACAGCGATCGAAGCGACTCGGTGTAATAATTTAGTTCAACTTTTTATACGGAATAGGGTTGACACCATCTCACCTCCCATGTAATATATGAAAAGTCGTCACACACGAATTACATCAAATTGCATATATCATTTCGTATAACCTCGCAGGCCGAAAGTGTACACAGGGCGAGGGTCTCTACGGGAAGCCTATACTTCCTAACTACGATGCCAAGGAATCAATGTATTCCTTGCTCGTAGTTAGGATTTTTTGCATTTAGATGGTGTCTGTGACCTTGGCATGAACCAACATGCGGGCGTATTTTTCTTATCATCAGGAGGTTTATTCACAATGAAATATTATCTGTCCGTTCTCGCGGGAGCGATGAGCTATGGCATATTATCCACGATTGTGGTTCTGGCGTACGGCGAAGGATATAAACTTGGAGAGGTTGTGGGAGCACAGCTGATCACGGGTTTTCTTCTATCCTGGATGCTCGCGCTATACACAAAATTTAGAACAAAACGTAAGTCACAGGCAAATGGCAAAGCATCAGGAGCCGTGGCACAGGTATTCAAGCGGTTGACGTGGAAACAACGTCTGATATTGATGGCTGCTGGAACACCGACGGTAATTACAGGTCTCGTGTATTATCAGTCTTTACGTTATATCCCGGCTTCACTTGCCATTATCCTGTTGTTCCAGTTCACTTGGATTAGTGTATTGATTCAGGCGATAAGCAAACGTCAACGTCCAGACAAAGTCACATTCCTGACGTTGATCATTCTGTTTGGTGGAACCTTGCTGGCAGCCGGTTTCCTGGAACAAGGATTGGGTGAGTTCAACGGTCTGGGTATTGCTCTTGGACTAATGGCAGCCGTAAGTTATTCCCTGTTTGTCTTGTTCAGCGGCAAAGCGGTTCCTTCAGCGCATCCAGCCTTCCGCAGTGCGTGGATGGTTACGGGCGGATTGATCCTGCTGTGCATTTTGTTCCCGCCGACATTCCTCTTTAACGGATTGATCTGGAGCCAGTTGCTTGTATTTGGATTGCTGCTTGGATTCTTCGGGGCATTCATTCCACCAGTACTGTTCGCTATCGGCGTTCCGCATATTGGTGGTGACATGGCCGGAATCTTGGGTGCAGTGGAGCTTCCAATTGCAGTATTGTTATCCTCAATCGTGCTCCATGAGCATGTCAGCGGATTGCAATGGTTCGGAGTTATTATTGTACTCATTGGTGTAGCCCTGCCAGAGTTGTATAAATTACGCATGAGACGAAGTCGAAATACACCGATCTATTCCTGAGTTATACAAAAAGGGATATTGCAAAGCATGAACGGGAATACCCGTAGATAAGCCTGAGAAATCAGGCTTTTTCTATTGAAATATTCTATATAAATTGAACTAAACATTTACACGAAACGGATAGGACAGAAATAACCTGAAGAAGCGAAGCGTGCGCCTACAAGCTTTCTGCAAGAAAGCTACATCGGAAGCATACGCTATTCCCGGATTTTACCCTTTGAAAAAGGAAATCAAAAAAATCTGGGGGATAACAGCGATCGAAAGGTTGTTCTGTCATCGGAGTGTCCAGTGTAAATATTCTTTAGTTCCACTTATATAGCTCAATCGCAATAGCCCAGAGGGGTCATTTTCATTGTCATGCGAATCAGGTATGCTTAAAGAATACATCCGTCTGTTGATTGAATATTGATGGGACATCGAATGAGGAGTGTTTATATGAAAAGCTGGTTTGGAAAAACATGGCCTTGGTTAACGCTGGGCCTGACCGTTGTTGTACTGCTTGGATCATTTTTGGTTTATTTTATGGGCAAAGACGTATCCCCGGGATCGGGAAGTGCGGTAACTGCACAAGCCGAGACTCCGGAGGATTTGAAGGGATATGAAGTCATTGATGTGGACGTGAGCAACGATGGTTTTGGACCAGACGTTATCGAGGTGAAGGCTGGCGTACCGACCAAAATCAACTTTATTCTTACCCGGTCGGTGACACATGTGAAATCAGTGGGATCACAAAAGCTTGGCATGGATCTATACATGCAAAAGGGACCCAATTATTATACGGTCGACAAAGATCTGCCCAAGGGAGAATATGAGATCCATTGCGGCATGTACATGATATATGCAACGATTAAGGTCGTATAAGCAGAAGGAGCAAGGTTTCGGGTCACCGAGCTTTGCTCCTTTTTTTGGTGCGTGATATCATGGAAAAGTGGGTAAAATCGATCAGGAGGTGGCGAAATGAAAGCGCTATTTATTGGAGGGACAGGCACCATCAGTACGGCCATTACGGAGATGCTTGCACAGCAAGGCTGTGAACTGTATTTAATTAATCGCGGCAATCAGAACGATGACTTACCTAGTGAGGTCAACGTACTTCAAGCTGACATTAATGACGAAGCACGTGTAGCGGAACTGATAGCTGATCTGGAATTTGATGTTGTGGCGGATTTTATCGCTTTTGTACCGTCTCAATTGGAGCGAGATTACCGTTTGTTCAAGGATAAAACCAAGCAGTTTATATTTATAAGTTCAGCATCAGCGTATCAGACTCCTCTGGCTGATTACCGGATCACGGAAGGTACGCCCTTATCGAATCCATATTGGGAGTATTCTCGCAACAAGATTGCCTGTGAAGACTATCTGATGAAACAATACCGCGAGCATGGATTCCCTGTGACCATCGTGCGTCCGAGCCATACGTATGGCGACCAATCGGTACCTCTTGGTGTTCATGGTGCTCAAGGCAGCTGGCAGGTTCTCAAGCGTATCCGTGAAGGCAAACCCGTTATCATCCATGGAGATGGCACCTCACTGTGGACCATTACGCACAATACTGATTTTGCCAAAGGGTTTATCGGGCTTATGGGTAATATCCATGCCATTGGTGAATCGGTACATATCACCTCGGACGAATCCGTCACCTGGAATCAGATTCATGAGATTATAGCCGGCGTGTTGGGCGTTAAGCTTCATGCAGTGCATGTACCCTCTGAGTTCTTGGCAGCATGCAGTGATCAGGATCTTCGCGGCGGATTGCTGGGTGACAAAGCCAATACCGTTGTCTTTGATAACAGTAAGCTGAAGAGGCTTGTTCCGGATTTTGTAGCAACGACAAGAGCAGATCAGGGCATTCGAAGTACGATTGAGCATATTCTGGCGCATCCTGAATTACAGACCGAAGATCCGGAATTTGATGTATGGTGTGACAAGGTCGTTGGCGCATTGGACGAAGCGTTATTAAAGATCAGAGATGAGAAATGAGAAGTAAGGCGTTCATGATCAAGTGTTTACATTCATGCGCTTAATCGTTATAATCAAGAAAAAATGACACTTGTTAGGGGAGGCACCCCAACTTAGGACATCGTTCCTTTGTTGGGGTGCCTCCTTTTTTTGTGTGCCAAAAAGGAGAGTAGACGTTGAAGAAATCAGGAAAACGTGCGAAGAAACAAGCGGAACAGTTAACCAAAGTGGTGCTGGCATTTGCGTTATTATCACCTCAAGCCCTGTTGCTTGAATGGGGTGCAACGACGGTAATGGCTGAAACGGTTGAAACGATCGGGATTGTATCCGATACGTCCAGCATGAAGGCTGTACAGTCCTCCAAGGTGAAAGTGGAGATGAACAGTGATGGCAAATACAGAATTGTATTACTACCAAACACAAATGTATTTTACGGGGGTGATACAGGGAATGTATCTACGATTATCGACCATAATGGATCACCCGTGAACTTCAAAACATTGCCGCTTAACTATTACCGAATTAACAATAATGTGATTGAAATGTCCCGGCAAAAGGACAATGTCGAATATATTTTGCGTGTATCTATCGTCAATGCCACGTCACAAGGTGGGTACATGAAGGTTGAACTGGAAGCCATCAACCGCAGCGGATCGGCACTGAATTTGGGTGGAACATTTTATTGGGATACGATGGTGAATGGCAATGATGCTTCTCCGTTTGAAGTCATCGAGAATGGATGGCGTAATTACAGCGGCGGTGTTCAGGTCACGGCTTTTTATGCAAATACGTACAATGTTGTAAATGCAGATCGCATATACATGGGCCAGTACAGCAGTCCGGATAGCGCACAACTTACAGGAGGTTCTTCACCTTCGGTATTCACTCCAGGCCAGACCGTAACAGCGAGTGATACAGCTGCACAATTTTGGTGGGATGCCAAGTCAACAGCGAATCAGGCTTCACGCAAATTTTCAACCATTGTGGGGATTGGCCCGAAAAATGTTCCGCCTTCATTTACACTAACGGCTCCCTCTTCGGGTCAGACCTACTACAAAGGCGAGCAACTTCAGATCTCCGGTACAACGCGAGATACGGATGTAGGCGACCTGTTGACCGTGAAATGGTCCATTGATGGTGGTTCCGAGAACATTTTGACACAGATGACCGCGACGGGTTCGAATCAGTCGTTCAACACCAATTACACATTGCCTGACATCCTGCCAGATGGTACACACACTTTGCAAGTATGGGTCATGGATGATAAAGGTGGGGTGTCCTCAGCAGGAACCGTTAACTTTACGGTAAGGAGTTTTGTTGTGCCTGGAACGCCGACGTATACACTGGTTAATTCTAATAACTTGACGGTAAATTGGGAAAAGAAGGCGAATGATGCATCCGTTACGTATGAACTGAAGAATATGACGACGAATCAGATCGTGGATACAGGTACATCAAACAGTCGGCAGGTGACTGGACTCACTCCGAATACCAGTTATTCTTTTGCTGTACGAGCAAAAAATTCAAGTGGTTCCTATACGGGTTACTCCAGTCCATCCACCAAATATACATTGGCGAATCCACCCGCTGCTGCGGCTGTGACACAATCAGGCAACTCAGTTACAGCGAGTTGGAATAATAATAGCAACCCTGCGGGCACCCAATACAAAACGGAAATACGCAGTCCAGGCGGGCAAGTCCTCGCAACAGGAACAACAACGTCCACACGTACAGCGTTTGCCCTGACCGGGCTCTCGGACGGGAAATATGAAGTGTTTGTGGCGGCGCTGAATGGCGAAGGGATACAGACCCCGTATATATCCGCTGGAGAGATGATTAAAGATACGACGGGTCCAACTGCACCTGCTGTTACAGTTACTCCATCCACATGGACCAAGGAAGATGTTCTCATCACGGTTGAAGAAGGAAAGGATGCTTTGAGCGGAACTCAGAAGACTGAAGTGAAAGTTGGTCCGGCAGGAGAATGGCGTGAATACAGCGCTCCGTTTACCGTAAGCAGTGAAGGCAACACAACGGTTATGGCACGCAGTATTGATGCGTTTGGTAATACAGGACAGGAAACGACTGTGACAGCCAGAGTAGATCGGACGGCACCAACGCCACCTGTCATCTCGCTGAATCCGCCCGATTGGACAAAAGCGGCGGTAATCGTGACATTAACGGAGGGTACGGACGAAGCAAGTGGCATTGGTCTGACACAATACAAGCTGGGAAGTGAGGGAGAATGGATCGATTACAAGAATCCTTTTTCACTGAATGAAGAAGGGATAACAGAGATTTACGCACGAAGTGTTGATCGGGCCGCCAATGTCAGTGCTTCCACTTCGGCAACAGCCAGAATCGACAAGACTGGGCCTGAGCAACCAACGATTACGTTAAGTGAAGAGGATTGGACGAATCAGGATGTAACTTTTGCGATAAACAGTGGTGAAGATGCGGGCAGTGGGCTTGCCAAGAGTCAATATCGACTTAACAAAGAAGGTCCTTGGATCGATTATACGGGCGAAGTGACGGTTACCGATGAGGGAGAAACGATCGTATATGCACGCTCACTTGACCGTGTAGGCAATATAAGCACGTCCGCTCAGGCTACAGTTCGAATCGACACGACAGCTCCAACCGAGCCGGTGATTCGTTTAAGTTCTTCTGGATGGAGTAAAGAACATGTGCAATTCACCATTGCTGGAAGTGTGGATGAACAAGCGATTTCCTATGAATACAGCATGAACGATGCTCCTTATATTGCAGGCAATACGGGTACAGTAAGCACAAACGGCGCTACCACCATTCGGG
The DNA here is from genome assembly GCF_000316035.1 of Paenibacillus sp. PAMC 26794. Taxonomy (GTDB): domain Bacteria; phylum Bacillota; class Bacilli; order Paenibacillales; family Paenibacillaceae; genus Paenibacillus. Next base: position 63,420 of record NZ_ANHX01000017.1, on the reverse strand, counting down.
CTAGAGCAAGGGATACTGTTGGCAATGTAAGCAAGGAAGTGAGTCGAATCGCCTATGTGGATCAGATCGCGCCCACGATTACATTTGCCCCGAACGGACAAGGCTGGACGGACATGGATATATCCACTACCATTCAGTATGCCGATGCCCACTCAGGCATTCAGGAACTGGAACGATTCTATCAAGTTACGAACAGTGCAGAATCACCGGATCATTGGCTTGAAGCTCGCTCTGACGAGCATAAAATATTCATCGAATCGGAAGGCATATGGTACATCCATGCGAGAACCATGGACAGAGCAGGGAATACATATGAGACAACATCCTCACCTTACCATATTCAACGCAAGCCCCAGCAACCGAGTCATGTGAGAATGACACAGATCGCTGAGACATCAGCTGAACTTACAGTGGATTTGCCAACGGGGGAAAGGTATACCGATGGATATCAGTATGAGATAACGAATAAAACGACAGGACAGTCGTGGACACTGGATTATCCTAACCACAGTATAATCGATCACTCCCTAAGCGGTGGTCAGGTCTATGAATATGAAGTTAGAGTGAGAAACCATACCGGAGTAAGTGATGCAGTAAGTGCTCAAGTATTAACTACCCCGGCAGCTCCCGGAACGTTGCACGTTCGAAAAGTAGATTCACAGCCCAATTTGGCCGAAATTCAATTTGATTCAGTACGAGGAGCAGATGCTTACCGCATCATCGCGACTACTTCGGACGGTGCCACGGTATTTGATCAGACGGTATCTGATCCTGGTAGTCTTCCCTATGTCAGCAACCTCGTTCCAGGTACCATTCATAACATTTCGGTAACAGCAATGAATGAAAGTGGCGCAGGTGGTAGCAGTAGAACTGGATTTCTCACACTGCCGGCAATGCCCGGTGAGTTTATGGCCGTTCAAATTCAGGAGCATGATATTTCATTAAAATGGGAGACAGTGACTTCTGCAACGTATTATGGTCTTTCACGCGATGGAACAGCCATATATGAAGGAGAGCAGACGGAGTATCTGGACTCGGGTCTGGATAGCGGAACGGAGTACAGCTATACGTTAATTGCCGGAAATAAGACAGGAACAGGACCGTTGGCAGGATTACCTTTGCTCAAGACTTTACCTGGGCAGGTGTCCGGCTTACAGGTATCAGATGCTTCCACAGCGAGCCTTCGTCTGAATTGGGAAGAAGTACGAGGAGCCGATCGTTATGAGTTATGGTTGAATGGAGAGAAGTCGGGAACGGTTCCTGCCGGAACCCAAGAATGGGTCTTTGCGGGACTGAGTTCAGGAACATCTTATCAACTGGATGTACAAGCAGTGAACGGAAGTGGACAGGGGATGCGCAGTTCGGTATCAGGAACAACGCTACCAGAGAGCCCGTCGGGACTTCACGTTGTTCAAGTAACTGAACAGGGAGCAATCTTGAGCTGGGAACCTGTAGCTGGGGCAACGAAATATCGTGTGGTCATCGATGGACAGAGCCATGAGATATCAGATACACAACTCGCGGTTTACCACCTGTCAAACAGTCGTGAGTATACCTATGAAGTACAGGCGGGCAATGCTGCCGGGTACGGTGCATCCGCCAGTAGTACAATTCTTACGCTACCTGGCAGGCCGGAAGGACTGAATGTCACATGGACTGGTGAGACGAGTATGGGACTTGCATGGCAAGCTGTAGATACATCGAATCTCTATATTGTGAAAATCAATGGAACAGAAGTGGGCAGAACATCAGAACTTGCCTACACGGTTGAGGGATTGTTGCCAGGTACAGAGTACGCTTTGCAAGTTCAGGCTGCGAATACTTCTGGTCCAGGTGAGACAGCGCAGCTCATCCGATTGTCCAAACCTGTGTCGCCTGCCGAAGTACTTGTTGATCCAGGAGTACATCGTGCAAAAGTTTCCTGGTCTGTTGTGGAAGGTGCCGCTGAATACGTGATTGAGCAGAATGGTAAGGAGATCTATAGAGGAATGGAGAATGAAGCAACGATTACAGGGCTCCAGGATGGAACGTGGCATCGCTATCAACTATGGGCTGTCAACAGACAGAGAACTCGTTCTGAAGCGACGGATGTATCTCTGCTGACTTTGCCTGAGAAACCCGTTAAGGTTGCAGTATATGATGTGGCAAAAAACAGCCTAGGTCTGGATTTCAGTAACACTGGTGTCCAAGGGGCAGATCATTACGTCATTGAACGGGATGGAAGAGAGATCGCTCAGATGGATTCAAGTGAAACCCAATTCGTAGACAAGGATCTGTTGCCAGGAACGAAATATACTTATGTCATCCGGGCAGTCAATACGAGTGGAACGAGTGCGCCGCTTACTTTCAGTGTAATGACTCAAACGTTGCCATTGATTGCAGAAAGTATCACAGTGAAAGCCGGAACACATGCGGTGGATCTGGCTTGGGATGTTGTTCAGGGAGCGGCTGCATATGAGATTCGTAATCGGGTAACGGGAGATGTACAGAGCGTGTCTGAACCGTTTGTACATCTCAATAGCATGCTGGATGGCACAGCGTATGAATTCGAACTTGTTGCGATTAATGAAGATGGTCATCAGTCAGAGCCTATTCAGATTCAGGTTTTAACGAAGCCCATATCACCTCAGACGGCAGGCATAACACACATTACAGACCAGACTGCGGTACTGGACCTGACTGGAAGCTCCACACGGGGAGCAGAGCAATTCATCATTATGCGGGATGGTGTTGAAGTCGCTAAGGTTCCAGCAGATCAAGCTTCATTTGAAGATCATGGACTGACACCAGGAGAGCATTACACGTATACCATCAAAACATCCAATGCAACGGGGGAGAGTGATTCCGGTTTCGAAGTTCAATTGCGAACGTTACCAGCAACCATTCATGAACCTTTACATGCAAGCAAGATTGGGGAAAAGGAAGGATTGATCTCTTGGCCAAAGGTACAAGGCGCAGAGGGATATACCATACGTATCGAAGATCAGATCATCACCACGATTGATGAAGGGGATATCACAGAGGTGAGATTAACTCATCTGGAGAGTGCAACCCGATATGATCAGGTACAGATTATTCCTTATAATACGGCTGGTTCAGGAAGCCCGATGACCGTGATTCCTTTTTACACCTTACCTCATGTTGATTCACTGGAAATGAAGATATATCCGGAGACAGATCACGTTAAATTGGAATGGGATTTCCCTTATGTAAACGAAACATTCGTTGTATTGCTGGATGGTACAGAAGTATACCGAGGCAAACCAAAAGAGTTTATTGTTGAGCAACTGGATGCAGGCAAACAGTACCCGATTGAAATCTACACAGAGAATGATCAGGGAGATGCATCGGAGAAGCTGGCGTATTCTGTCCTGACCAAGCCAGCAGCTCCTGTCAAAGTAGAGTTTAATTCAGAGAAGGACCACATTCGTCTTCTATTGGAACAGAGCCGGGTGGAAGGTGCCGAGCAGTTCATCATTGAGCGGGATGGTGTGGAGATTGCTCGAGTTCCTGCAGACGAACTGTTCTATGACGACAAGGAACTCGAACCGGGTGTGAACTATATCTATACAGTCAAGACCATGAATGTCTCGGGCAGTAGTGATGGTGGTTATTACCTTCAAGCAATGACTTTGCCCGGTAGTGCTGCTTCACCTCCTGTAGTAGAGGAGCGTTCAATGTATGGTGCAGACATTGTATGGGAACTGATTCCTGGTGCTGCGGGTTATCGAGTTTATCGAAATGAAGAGCTTGTGGGAACAACAACGGAGACATCCATACATGTGTCTGAATTAAACAGTGCCGAGCGTTATGCTGACTTTGCAATCGTTCCATTTAATGAGGCAGGTGAGGGTGAGGCGCTCCAGGTTCCGGAATTCGAGACGTTGCCTTCCGATGATCTGACAGTAGCAGCCATAGCGCAAGGTACTAATACGATTAAGCTAACTTGGGAACTGGAATCAATGAATGAGGTAATTGTGATCACCCATAAAGATCGTGAGATCTATCGTGGCACACAGCGCAGTTATGTATGGATAGGACTGAATGCCGAGCAGCATTATGAGGTGGTTGTATGGACGGAGAATTCAGCAGGTGAGAAAAGTGAAAGCAAACGGGCTGCAGCCATGACTTTTCCGTATCCAGCATCCGCATGGAGCGGTGGCGGTGCAACCCCGAGTCCAAACGGTACATCGGAACAAACCGATGAGGTGAGTTCACAACCAGAACCGTCTGAGCAACCTGATGTACCTGTGAAAAAAAATATCAAATTTATTGATATCAGCCAAACATTCAATAAAGATCAGATCACCTGGCTGGCGGAACAAAATATCATTCAAGGTGTAAGTGAAACTCGCTTCGAGCCACGTCGTCCGATCACGCGTGCGGAGTTCACTGCATTAATCGTGCGTCTGATGGGTGTGGACACAACGGTTAATGAACAATATGGATTTCAGGATGTGAACGATGAGGATTGGTTTGCTCCTGAGATTAAGGCAGCCGTTCGACATGAGATGGTTCAAGGGATGGGGAACGGCAAATTCGCTCCACATGCGCTGGTGACACGGGAACAGGCATCCAAGATTATAGCAAATGTTGTCCGTAAAATCAGACCGGAACCGCTGACTTCCCCAAGAGCGTTTACCGACCAGACTGATGTATCTGATTGGGCCAAAGAAGAAGTGCAGGAACTTGCAGGTTTGTACATGATTACCGGATATGAAGACGGCAGCTTCCGCCCTATGCAGCACTTAAGCAGATCCGAAGCTGCAGCGCTGATCTTCCGCTTAAATAAGCTGATTCAAGTTATGAATGAGAAGCGTACAGATCAAGTGGAGAAAGCGTCAGCGTTCGATCGTCATATCTAGACTGAATTGATTCTTACATGTGATACTGCAATCATCGGCAGTAACGACATTACCGCTTGATTGGTTTTTAATGCTATAATGGTTGCCAATATGATAAAAAAAGGGTAATGAACAATGGTGATGAATAATGAATAATAAATTTATCCGGATATATGAAGATATTGCAGATCGTATTCGGACCGGAGAGATTGAGGCAGGGACGTTACTTCAATCGGAACTGGATCTATTGGAAAGTTATCAAACGTCTCGAGAGACTATTCGCAAAGCATTGAAAATGTTGTATGAAGAAGGTTATATTCAGAAGATTCAAGGCAAGGGCTCGATTGTACTGGACATACGCAAGATCGATTTTCCCATCTCAGGTCTGGTTAGCTTCAAGGAATTGGCCAAAAAAATGGGACATCGTGCTCAAACGTATGTGAAGGTTTTCGAGGAGCAGCAGGTGGATCAGGCGTTGCACAAGAAGATTAACTTTGGTCTGAATGAACAGGTCTGGGAGATCAGACGTGTGCGCAAAGTGGATGGAGAGCATGTCATACTGGACAAAGATTACATTAGCCAGCGGCTTGTTCCTGGGCTCAGCAAAGAGATCTGTAATGATTCCATCTATCAGTACATTGAGCAAGAGCTGGGACTTTCCATTTCGTTTGCCAAAAAAGAGATTTTGGTGGAAGAACCCACCGCTGAGGACAGGGAACTACTGGACCTTGAAGGGTTCCACAATGTGGTTGTGGTGAGGAGCCAGGTGTACCTGGAAGATGCCAGTCAATTTCAGTATACGGAATCAAGACATCGACCGGACAAGTTCAGATTTGTGGATTTTGCACGTCGCAGATAAGTTAATCAAGATCAATCAGAGAGTACCTTTCACTGCTTTATTGAGTGGATAGGTGCTCTCTTTGGTTATGGGGGAATCCGAAGATCGTCCATCAAGAACCGCTTAATGTCAATGTTCTTCCTGCATGTCGGAGCGTATGATCACAATATATACGAGGCCGAGGAGTGAGGGAATTGAATCACGTGACAGCGAAATCAAATGTTCGCATATGGGAAGAAACCAGAGATATTCCAACCTATGGTACAGGTAAACCGGACAAAAATCCGATGTTTCTTGAAAAGAGAATCTACCAGGGGAGTTCGGGTAAGGTGTACCCGCATCCCGTGATCGACAGCATTGAAGATGAGGCCAAAATGAAGTCGTATCGATTAGTTATTCTCGAAAATGAATATGTACGTATCGAGATGATGCCCGAACTGGGTGGACGGATCTATCGTGCGCTGGATCGGACTAACAACTACGATTTTGTATATTATAATCGGGTGATTAAACCTGCGCTCGTGGGTCTGGCAGGGCCATGGATTTCCGGAGGAATTGAATTCAACTGGCCACAGCATCATCGGCCCAACACGTTTGGTCCAGTCGATTATACATTTGGCAGTAATCAAGATGGAAGCGCTACCGTGTGGGTGGGTGAGATTGACCGCATGTATGGTACCAAAATGACCGCTGGCTTCACATTACATCCCGGCAAAGCCTATCTTGAAATCCATGCCGAGGTATACAATCGCACCAGCGCACCTCAAACTTTTCTATGGTGGGCCAACCCGGCTGTAGCTGTCAACGATCATACGCAATCTGTGTTTCCACCTGATGTAACGGCTGTGCTGGACCATGGAAAACGGGACGTATCCCGCTTTCCCATCGCAACCGGCACCTATTACAAGATGGACTATTCCGAAGGTGTAGATATCTCCCGATACAAAAACATACCGGTTCCAACATCCTATATGGCGTATAAGTCGGATTATAATTTTGTAGGGGGTTATGACCATGGGATTCAGGCAGGTTTGTTGCATGTAGCCAATCATCATATTTCGCCGGGCAAGAAGCAATGGACCTGGGGGAACGGGGAATTCGGGCAAGCCTGGGATCGTCAGTTAACGGACGAGGATGGACCTTATATTGAATTAATGACCGGGATCTATACCGATAATCAGCCTGATTTTACATGGTTACAGCCCTATGAAGCGAAATCATTCTCGCAGTATTTTATGCCGTATAAAGGAATTGGTATGGTCAAAAATGCAACGATTGATGCAGCGGTTAATCTGGAAATGGACGAAACGACCGGAATGGTAACCGTAATGGTATATGCGACGTCGGTTTTTGAACAAGTGACCGTTGAAGCGATAGGTCCAACCACGGTATATCTCCATGAGAGATGTAATATCTCACCTACGGAACTATATAAATCTTCATTCCCGTGGAGCGGACAAGATGAATGGCATCAGTTGAAGTTAAGTGTTCGAACTGCGGAAGGAAAAGTACTTGTAGCCTATCAACCTGAACGTTCTGAGATTCAGGAAGTTCCAGATCCGGCCACACCACTCCCGCTACCATCCGAGATTCGTACGAATGAACAACTATATCTGGCGGGTCTTCATTTGGAGCAATATCGGCATGCCACGTATGAACCGGAACCTTATTATCTGGAAGGTTTGAAGCGTGATGCAACGGATATTCGTCTAAACATTGCGTATGGCACATTGCTGCTGCGTAGAGGGTTGTTTCAAGATGCAGAGAAGCATTTCAGACAGGTCGTACAATCGCTGACGTGGAAAAATACGAATCCATATGATAGTGAAGCTTTTTACCAACTCGGTCTGAGTTTGAAATTACAGGGGAAACAGGAAGAAGCCTACGCAGCACTGTATAAAGCCGTATGGTCTGCACAGTATCAGGATACGGGTTATTACATGCTTGCTCAGATCGATACGGCGTTACATCGAGACATCGAAGCGTTGGATCACATCGAACGTTCGCTGATTCGTAACTCCAGAAATTATAAGGCTCGGCATCTGAAGGTGGCTCTGCTGCGCAGATTGGGTCAAGATAAACAGGCAATCCAATTTGCGCGTGAAACATTGGCGCTGGACCCGGTTGAATTTGGAGCTGCACATGAATTAGTCCTGATCTACAGTGGAGCGACTACACCTTCAGAGAGAGAACAAGCGGAGCAAACACGTGAGCATTTCCATCGTTTGATGCGAGGGGACGTTCATAATTATCTAAATCTAGCCGCAGATTACGCGGATTGTGGGTTGTGGGAAGAAGCACTGACGGTACTCTCCTATGTTGAATCCGAAAATTCACAGCCGTATCCTATGGTTGGTTATGCCCAAGCCTACGTGTATCGTCAACTGGGGGATGTGGAGCAGGCCCGGGAAAGTCAAAAGCAGGGGAAAGCTGCTCCAACGGATTACTGCTTTCCTAACACGTTATTTGAGTTCATGGTACTTCAGGATGTATTGGCAGTGGATTCGAATGATGCGCGTGCTCACTATTACCTGGGAAATTGGTTATATGATCATAAACGCTACGAGGAAGCAATCACCCATTGGGAAACTTCGCGCGAGGCAGATGCTGCATATTCGACTGTACATCGGAATCTGGGACTGGCTTATTATAACAAGCTGAATCGCCCCGATCTTGCACTGGCATCATTAGAGGAAGCTTTCCGGTTGGATTCACAGGATGCCCGAATCTTCTACGAGTTGGATCAATTGCACAAGAAGATAGGGTATTCTTGCGAGCGTCGAATTAAATTGCTGGAACAACATATGGAGTTGGTTCACCACCGTGATGATCTGTATATCGAGTGGGTGACTTTATTGAATATGCAAGGTAGTCATCAAGAAGCATGGAATGCCCTTCAGACCCGGCGGTTTCATCCATGGGAGGGTGGAGAAGGCAAGGTAACAGGACAATATGTTACGGCACTGACGGAACTGGCGAAGCAAAATCTGGAGAAACAACAACCTGAACTAACATTGGAGCTGTTGCAGAAGGCTTTGGTTTACCCGGAGAACTTAGGTGAAGGTAAGCTGGAGGGAGCCGGAGACAATCCCGTTTACTTTTATCTTGGCTGTGCCTACCAGCAACTGAAGAAGAATCAGGCGGCAGAGGAAAGTTTCCACAGAGCATCCATCGGTTTGAATGAACCGGCAAGCGCGATGTTTTATAATGACCAACCGCCGGAATCCATCTATTATCAGGGTCTGGCCTGGCAGAAACTTGGCAATGTGAAGGAAGCAAACCGACGCTTTAACAAACTCATTGACTATGCGGAAAGACATATGCATGATCACATCCGAATGGATTATTTTGCGGTATCTCTGCCCGATTTTCTAGTATTCGACGACGATCTAGATCAGCGAAATGAAGAACATTGCCGGTATATGCGGGCATTGGGTCTTCTGGGGCTGGGTCGGACAAGTGAAGCCAAACTTGAGTTGGAGCGGGTACTGGAGAAAAACCCGAATCATCAAGGGGCAATCATCCATCGATAATTGATAATCGTTTCAATACATCCCATTTATATCGAAGGAGTTATATAATCCATGAATGATACTATAGCAGGTAGCCGGATTCGTTTCCTATTGGATGCGGAAAATAAAGAGATTCGTGCGGGTCGCATGACTGGCAGTGGCGGCAAAAGCCCACGAGGGGAATCGTATGATTTTACCAACTATTATATGACTCGTAATGCTAAACCTCATATTCCCGTGGTAGGTGAGTTTCATTTCTCCAGATTCGCTTACTTGCAGTGGGAAGAAGAATTACTGAAGATGAAGGCAGGCGGGGTGAACATTGTCGCTTCCTATGTTTTCTGGAATTTTCACGAGGAGCAGGAAGGTGAATTTAATTGGTCAGGAAATCTGAATTTACGGCACTTTGTGGATCTGTGTGGCAAACATGAGCTGCCTCTGATCGTACGAATTGGTCCATTCTGTCATGGGGAAGTGCGTAATGGTGGAATGCCGGATTGGTTATTCAGTTATCCATTCGAAGTCAGGTCGAACGATGAAGGGTATCTGTATTACGCTAAGCGATTATATCGGGAGATTGCCCGTCAGCTCAACGGCTGCTTTTATCAGGAGGGTGGCCCTGTTATCGGGGTACAGTTGGAAAATGAGTACATGCACGCTGGCGCACCCATGGATGCCTGGGGGTATACCCGCGAAAAATACATTACCTCCGGTCGGGATGGACGAGAACATCTGAAGATGCTTCGCCATATTGCCGAAGAAGTCGGTATGAAGCCGATGTTCTATACTGCCACGGCCTGGGGCAATGCTGCGGTGCCTGAAGAAGGAACATTGCCTATGCTAGCGGGGTATGCGTACACACCATGGATTCCCAATCAGCCTCCAAGCCGGGAGTATTTATTCCGGGATCTGCATATGAATCCTGTGGAAGAAGTGGATTATGACAGTCTGGAGTACCCTGCTGCGTATTGCGAGCTTGCTGGGGGCATGCAAGTCAGTTATCACGCTCGTCCGGTTGTTGATGCGGACAGTGTTGAGTCGATGACCATTGTGAAACTTGCGAACGGCAGCAATCTGGTTGGGTATTATATGTATCACGGGGGGACCAATCCGATAGGCAAAAATTCATATATGAACGAGCAGGCATTGCCGAAAATGACGTATGATTACCAATCGCCACTCGGGGAATTTGGGCGTATTGGTGAATCGTATGACCGCATTAGAAGCTTGTCCATGTTCCTGGAAGCATACGGTGAGTTGCTTGCCCCAATGGGCTGTGTTGTACCGGATGGTCAACATGCGATAACACCGGAGAACACGATGGATATGCGTTGGTCTGTTCGCCAACAAGCTGGCTCCGGATTCCTGTTCATGAATAATTATCAGGATCATGTGGCGATGCCTGATCGTGATATACAATTGGAGCTGCATACCAGCAAAGGGACTGCTTTTTATCCAAGAGAAGGAACGATGCAGCTGAAATCCGGCATGGCAGCCATTCTGCCTTTCCATATGAATCTGAATGGAATGAAGATCATTAGTGCTACCGTTCAGCCGTTGACCCGATTTATGGTAAATCGGGAGCTTACGGTTGTCTTTTATGCCCATGATGGCATGAAGCCCGAGTATGTTATGGATACATCGTCTGTTACGAATGTGGATATGCCCGAAGGTACAGTATCGGAGCAGGGTAATGAAGTTGTGATTCACCCGATTGTCGGCAAGGAGCATCATCTGCGAATCACAACATCGGACGGTATAATCATACGAATCATTACATTGACCCGAGAAGAGGCATTACATGCCTACCGTTTCCGTGTGGGGGGAGCAGAGAGGCTTGTAATTAGCAGCAGTCATCTGTATGTACAGAATGAGATGCTCATATGCACATCCGTAGAGCAACCAGAGATGGAGGTATCCTTCTATCCGGCTCCAGAGTATATTTCAGCTTCTAAATATGCTGTCTTATCCCAGTCGAAGCAGGGAATATTCGGTACGTATACATTCCAAGTTACGCCTTACGAGCCTGCTTTAGAGGTTGAATATCCGAAAGAGTATGCAGCAACACTGAGATTGGACACAGAATGGCCGGAACATGTAGATGACGTGTGGGTTGAGATTGATTATGAAGGAGATGTTGCAGCAGCACATATTCATCATCAGATGTTAACAGATCATATTCACTATGGGTACAGCTGGATGCTTGGTTTGAAGCAATCCCGTCATTTACTGGCCGATCACGCGCTTCGTCTGTCTATAACTCCAGTTCGAAAAGGGACGACTGAGAGTTATGTGAATCAGGCTTATGTGGAGCGATTTGAGGGTGTGGAGATTGGAAAGTTTAATGAGATTCGGGTGAGACCACAGTATCGGGTTGGTTTGGTATTGGCGGGAGTTAGTGAAGACGCTTAGTCTAAATCAGGAGTTAAACAACAGATAAACAAGACTTAAACAAGAGTTAACTGACGTTAATAATACAGAGGGTTCTTTCTCCGAACGATTGTGAGGGGAGAGAGCCTTTTTTGCTGTGTTATGTAAAAACAAATGATTCCTAATCATGGTAAAAAGATCTTGACTGGTAAGCGTTCTCAATTTATTATAACTTCATAACCTTAACGATAAAGTTTATTTAAACTAACAAACGTAACTGTAATAAAGTTATTATTTGTTTATTTTATAACCAAAAAACTTCTATTACCAACGATTTTAGTTAACTTCTTGCCTAGAGCAGGGTTAATTGAAATAAAAAAACAAATACAGGAGGTTCCAAACGAATGGTTAATCTGAAAAAGTGTACAATCTTCACGGTTATTGCTGCTCTCATGTTCATGGTATTAGGGAGTGCAGCACCCAAAGCATCTGCTGCTACAGGTTTTTATGTAAGCGGTAACAAGTTGTACGATTCCACAGGCAAGGCTTTTGTCATGAGAGGTGTTAATCACGGACATTCCTGGTTCAAAAATGATTTGAATACGGCTATCCCTGCAATCGCCAAAACAGGTGCCAATACGGTACGCATAGTTCTTTCGAATGGTAGCCTGTACACCAAAGATGATCTGAACGCTGTTAAAAATATTATTAATGTGGTTAACCAAAATAAAATGATAGCTGTACTCGAGGTGCATGACGCCACAGGGAAAGAAGACTATAATTCGTTGGATGCGGCGGTGAACTACTGGATTAGTATTAAGGAAGCTTTGATTGGCAAAGAAGATCGGGTCATCGTCAACATCGCCAATGAATGGTATGGAACGTGGAATGGAAGTGCGTGGGCTGATGGTTACAAAAAAGCCATTCCGAAACTCCGAAATGCGGGAATTAAAAATACGCTAATTGTGGATGCAGCCGGATGGGGACAGTTCCCTCAATCCATCGTGGATTATGGACAAAGTGTATTTGCAGCCGATTCTCAGAAAAATACCGTCTTCTCCATTCATATGTATGAGTATGCTGGCAAAGATGCTGCAACCGTCAAAGCCAATATGGAAAATGTGCTGAACAAAGGATTGGCTCTGATCATTGGTGAATTCGGGGGATATCACACAAACGGTGATGTGGACGAGTATGCCATCATGAGATATGGTCAGGAAAAAGGGGTAGGCTGGCTTGCCTGGTCTTGGTACGGAAACAGCTCTGGTCTGAACTATCTGGACATGGCCACAGGTCCGAACGGAAGCTTAACGAGCTTTGGCAACACCGTAGTTAATGATACCTATGGTATTAAAAACACTTCCCAAAAAGCGGGGATTTTCTAATCCGCCCATGAAACAGGAACACTCTGACGTTCACGTCAGGGTGTTTTTTCAATAAAATAACTCAATCTATAATGACTTTTGAATATTTCCGTTTGGTTTTAAAATATTTTGTTTTCAAAATAAAACAAAGATGTTAAACTCGGATTAGGAATAAAACAAACATTATCGGAGGGAAACAAATGGTACAGAGTTTATGGAATGCATCGCAGGCATCTGAGAAAACAACAGGACTTGAGCAGTTGGTTTACCGATCCAATCTGATTGGATCTGATCGCAGTGTATGTAACATCTACGGTGGTAATACGTCTACCAAAACGACAGTGAAGGATTTTCGTGGTCGTGATGTAGAAGTAATGTATGTGAAGGGAAGCGGCTCTGATCTGGGTTCCATGGAAGCGAAACATTCTACCGGACTTGGGCTCGAAGACATTCGACCATTAATTGAACGTGAATCCATGTCGGATGAAGAGATGGTTGAATATCTGGGACATTGCATGATTGATGCCAAGCACCCGCGCGCCTCCATCGAGACTCTGCTGCATGCGTTTCTTCCATATAAACATGTTGATCATACGCACCCGGATGCCATTATCAGCTTGTGCTGTGCGCATAACGGCAAGGAATTGGCGAGAGAGATCTACGGTGATCGTTTTGTATGGGTACCTTATGTACGCCCTGGGTTTACGTTATCTAAAATGATTGCTGAAAGCGTATTCTCGAATCCCAATGCCGAACTCGTACTGATGGAAAAACACGGACTTGTCACTTGGGGAGAAACATCCGAGGAATGTTACGCTCAGACCATCAAGATTATCAATGAAGCAGAAGCTTTCATCCAAGCACGAGTGAACGAAGAAAGTTTGTTTGGTGGTGTGAAACACCCGGCACTCGCCGCTGATGTTCGTCGTCAGATCGTATCACGTGTGATGCCAACAATCCGTGGAGCGGTATCGGATAGCAAAAAAATGATTTTGTCCTTTGACGATCAAGAGGACGTACTTGCTTTTGTGGGCGGAGCAGATTCACCGGAATTGTCACAGGTGGGTGCAGCTTGCCCGGATCATCTGGTACATACCAAAGTGGTACCTTTGTTCATCGATTGGACACCGGATGCGGAAGATATTGAAGGTTTAAAAGCGAAACTGGTGGAAGGCGTGGCAGCCTACAAAGAGCAATATCAGCAGTATTTTGAGAGCAACAAAAACGAAGGTGACGTCATGTTCGAAGCGGCACCACGCGTTATCCTCATTCCAGGTGTGGGCATGATCAACACAGGCAAGAGCTGGGCGCTTTCCCAAGTAAGCGGAGCGTTGTATCACAGAGCCATTGCCGTTATGCGTGGAGCTACTAGCCTGGGTCAATTCGTATCACTCAGTGCAAACGAATCTTACAATGTGGAGTACTGGCCGCTGGAATTGTACAAATTGTCTTTGGCACCGGCAGAAACCGAATTCTCCCGTAAAGTGGCGTTTATTACAGGCGGCGCAGGTGGGATCGGAAGTGAAACAGCACGCAGATTGGTATCTGAAGGCGCACATGTGGTGCTTGCTGATCTCAACCTGGAGGGCGCACAGAAAGTAGCACAGGAAATTAATGATCAGTACGGTGCGAATCGTGCTTATGCGCTGAAAATGGACGTCACCGATGAGGAAGCCGTTCAATCTGCGTATGCCGATGTTGCGGTGCAATATGGCGGAGTGGATATCATCGTGAACAATGCCGGATTGGCCACATCCAGCCCATTTGACGAAACATCCCTGAAAGAATGGAACCTGAATATGAATGTACTGGGTACAGGGTATTTCCTCGTGGCTCGCGAAGCATTCAAGCTGATGAAACAGCAGGGTATTGGGGGAAGCATGGTATTTATCGGGTCCAAGAACTCGGTGTATGCAGGTAAAAGTGCCTCGGCTTACAGCTCAGCGAAAGCGCTGGAAGCACATCTGGCACGTTGTATTGCAGCAGAAGGTGGAGAGTATGGCATTCGCGTCAACACGATTCTTCCAGATGCCATTCTACAGGGTTCAGCGATCTGGAACGGTTCCTGGAGAAACGAACGTGCAGCGGCATACGGGATTGAACCGGATCAATTGGAAGAGTATTATCGCAAACGGACGACATTGCTCGTGAATATCTATCCAAGAGATATTGCGGAAGGAATTGCATTCTTTGCTTCTTCGAAATCCGAAAAAACAACCGGTTGCATGATGACCATTGATGGCGGTGTACCGGCAGCATTTACACGTTAAAATAGGAGGGTTCTTGCGGATGGATAACCAAGTCAAGCAAGCGTATGAAGCAGCCAAGGCGTTGTATGCCCAGCACGGAATTGATACGGACGAGGTACTGAACAAACTCGCGGAGATCAAAGTATCCGTACACTGCTGGCAAGGCGACGATGTCAAAGGTTTTTTGAATAAAGATGGGGAGTTAACAGGGGGCATTTCCGTTACAGGTCAATATCCGGGGGCTGCTACCACACCAACAGAACTTCGTAACGATCTGGAGCAAGCTTTTGCTCTGATTCCCGGCAAACATAAGGTCAATCTGCACGCGATCTACACGGATACCGACGAGCAGGTTGAACTGGATCAGATTGAGCCAAAGCATTATGAGAACTGGGTGAAATGGGCCAAAGAACAAGGACTCGGTCTGGACTTCAACCCAACATGTTTTTCCCATGAAAAATCAAGTGACGGGTTCACGCTCAGTCATCCAGACCCTGAAATTCGCAAGTTCTGGATTGATCACTGCAAGGCATCCCGCCGGATTGGTGCTTATTTCGGGGAACAGCTTGGTCAGACTTGTGTAACCAATGTATGGGTACCGGACGGATTCAAGGATAATCCGGTTGACCGGTTGACACCACGCAAACGTCTCAAAGAATCGCTGGATGAAGTATTTGGCGAACCACTTAACCCAGAGCACAACCTGGACGCGGTAGAGAGTAAGCTGTTTGGTCTCGGTTCGGAAGCATATGTGGTGGGTTCTCATGAATTCTATATGGGTTACGGTTTGCAAAATGATACGTTAATCTGCCTGGATGCGGGTCATTTCCATCCAACAGAGGTTATTTCCAATAAACTGTCGTCCTTGTCATTGTTTACAAGTGGCATTCTGCTTCATGTAAGCCGCCCGATGCGCTGGGACAGTGACCATGTGGTAATCATGGACGATGAGTTGCTGGAAATTGCCCGTGAACTGGTTCGACATGATCTGCTTGCGACCACACATATTGGACTGGATTTCTTTGATGCAAGCATTAACCGTGTAGCTGCATGGGTTGTGGGGACTCGCAACACGATCAAAGCCCTTCTCCGAGCGATGCTTGAACCGGTGGATGCCTTGAAACAAGCCGAGTTGGAAGGGGATTACACGTTGCGCCTTGCCTTAACGGAAGAGTTCAAATCCTATCCGTTTGGCGCGATCTGGGACTACTATTGTGCTCAGCAAGGCGTTCCAGTTCGTGAAAAGTGGATCACCGATATTAAAACCTATGAACAAGATGTTTTACTACAGCGTGATAAATCATTGGTGTAACCGTATTTATTTTTCGTATAAACCACTATGGAATGAAAATTCCGTGGTGGTTTTTTTGGCATAATCACGCTGAAATGCATAACTGAGGCGATTGCTTCCATACTAGGAATATAGATCCGTATTGTATACGATTGCCACGCAGAGGAGGAATAACAGAGTTGAATCTAGCCCACAACAAACTGTATATCGCTGCACTTGGCGGCGTGAATGAAATAGGGAAGAATATGTATTTCATCCAGTACTATCAGGACATCATCGTGATTGACTGTGGTTCGAAGTTTCCCGATGAGACATTACCTGGTATTGATCTGATCATTCCGGATGTAACGTATCTGCTGGAGAACCTGGATAAAGTAAGGGGTCTTGTAGTTACCCATGGACATGAAGATCACATTGGTGGCATTCCCTATTTGTTAAAACAAATGAACATCCCGGTGTATGCATCCAGGCTCACGCGTGGGCTGATCGAACTTAAACTGAAAGAGCATGGGTTGCTGCGCAAGGCCGACTTGCATACGATCGATGCTCATTCCAGCATTACGCTGGGAGGGATCGAGGTTTCCTTTTTTGCAACCAGCCATAGTATACCGGATTGTCTGGGTATCTTTTTTCAGACCCCAGCAGGCAATGTTGTGCATACCGGAGATTTCAAATTTGATATGTCGCCTGTACATGGACCTTTCCCTGATCTGCACCGTATGGCCGAGATTGGCAAACAGGGTGTCCATATCTTGCTCTCCGAGAGTACCAATGCAGAAAGACCGGGATTTACACCTTCCGAGCGTGTTGTGGGAGACCACATTCTGGATGCCTTTATCCGTGCAAAACAAAAAGTATTCATCTCCACCTTTGCGTCGAATGTCAGCAGGGTACAGCAGATTGTGAATGCAGCATTCGAGACGGGTCGCAAACTGGCACTGTTGGGCAGAAGTATGGTGAATGTGGTATCGGTGGCCAGTGAATTGGGGTATTTGCAAGTTCCTGACGGATTGTTGATTGAAGCTATCGATTCGGATCAGTTTCCACCTGAACAAGTCGTTGTATTATGCACCGGTAGCCAGGGAGAAGCGA
The DNA here is from genome assembly GCF_000316035.1 of Paenibacillus sp. PAMC 26794. Lineage (GTDB taxonomy): Bacteria > Bacillota > Bacilli > Paenibacillales > Paenibacillaceae > Paenibacillus. Next base: position 45,860 of record NZ_ANHX01000017.1, on the reverse strand, counting down.
TGGCAGCATTGTCACGTTTGGCATCCGGTAAACATCCTCACGTAAGAATTAACGCTGGGGACACGGTCATTATTGCGGCCGGAGCCATTCCGGGCAATGAACGGAATCTTGCACATGTAATTGATAACCTCTATATTCTCGGAGCACGTGTGATATATGGTTCAAGTGGTGCAGCAGGAATGCATGTCTCCGGACACGGCAGTCAGGAAGAACTCAAATTGATGCTTACCCTGATGAAACCGGATTATCTGATTCCGATCCACGGTGAGTTTCGCATGTTGTATCAACACAGACTGCTTGCTGAATCCGTAGGTATAGAGCGTGATCATGTGTTTATCGTGAATAATGGGGATATGGTCCAGTACAAAGACGGCATTGCTTCGCTGGGTCCCAAAATTGCATCAGGAAATAGTCTCGTAGACGGTCTGATCATGGGTGATGTCGGCAATATTGTACTTCGCGACCGCAGGCAACTATCCTCCGATGGCATGCTGGTGATTGTGACTACACTGAGCAAAACGGAAAAACAGATGGTCACGTCACCCGAAATTATCTCCAGAGGGTTTGTATTTGTTAAGGATTCGGAAGAATTCATGCATGAGATTCATGAGCTGGTTCTAAACCGAATGGGGGAGTTGACCGGTGCAGGTATGAATCAGTGGAATGTGATCAAAAGAAAGCTGAAAGACGAGATCGGTCACTATATTTACGCTCAAACAAAGAGAAGACCAATGATCTTGCCTATTATTATCGAAGTCTGAGATGTAGGGAATAGCGAGTGTTCTTATGTTAGAGATCTGAGCAAACGTGTATATGAAAGTTTAACAGCCTGATGAATGTCGGATCATACTTCGGTATGAACGTCACATTGCTATCGGGCTTTTGCTATTACATCGGGAATGTACCATAGACGTGCGATAAATGGAGTTGAATCAAATTCGCCATGGGTTTGCGATTCGAAGTATAATAAAAGGTAAACTAGCTAATAGAAATAAGAGGAGTCTTTATGAATAAAACGATTTCTGATATCGCTCAGATGGCAGGTGTGGCAAAAAGCACGGTCTCTCGCTTCCTGAATGGCGGATCGGTTAGTGAGAATACACGCCAGAAGATTGAGCGTATTATCAAACAATACAATTATGTTCCCAATACATTTGCACAGAGTCTGAAGGCTAAGAAGACCAGTATCATCGGTACGGTTGTGCCACGTCTTGATTCTTTTGCAACATCCCAGACATTGATCGGAATTGATGAAGAACTGCGAAGTAATCAGTATCAGATGCTGATCGCAAATACGAGTCAGGACATGCAGCGCGAGATTGATGCCATCTATGATTTTGCACGACAGAAGGTATCGGGTATTATTCTGCTGGCTGCTGAAGTGACTGAAGCACATCTGAAGGCCGTTGAGGATATACGGATTCCGGTGTTATTGGTGGGGCAGCAGCATGAGCAACTGCACAGTCTGGTTCACAATGATGATCAGGCAGGTTATGAGATGGGCAGATATGTCGTCGAACAGGGTCACCGCAAGATCGTGTATATGGGAGTTAGCGAGAAGGATCGGGCGGTAGGGATCTATCGTAAACAAGGATTCCAGCGAGCAATCGCCGAGTGTGGTGGATGTGAAGTGAAGTATTATGAGACAAGCTTCAAGATGTCGGAAGCCATTGTTACCGCTGAAGCCATTCTGAAAGAAATCACACCAACGATCATCGTGGGGGCTACGGATAATATCGCACTGGGTGTGATGAAGATTGCATTCTCCAATAAAATCCGCATTCCGCAAGATTTGTCCGTTACCGGATTTGGCGGATATGATATTACGGAGATGATTCACCCCACGCTGACGACTGTGAAATATCATTATTTGCAGGCGGGCAAAGTAGCGGCGAATCACATTATTCGTCTGGTCAAAGGCGAGTCGGTGGAGGAACGAACAACACTGGACGTAGAACTAATTCCTCGAGAAAGCGTTGACAAATTATAAAAACATCCTTTATGATAATTCCATCGAACCGGTTCCATTGTGAATATCCAATTGGGATATGCGAACACGGGCAGGCACTAATGCCATATGGAATTATTTTTTTGCGTTGAATGGAACCGGTTCCTATATTTTGAATGGAGAACAGCTATGAAAATGACTAGAGAACAGCGCTACAGACGAATTGAGCAAGCGGAGCCTGGAGAGATTGCGAAGCTTGAAGCACAGATATCGGTATGTCCTTGGCGACAAAGTTATCACATTCAGCCGATAACAGGTCTGCTTAATGATCCTAACGGCTTTGTATATTATAAAGGCTATTATCATCTGTTCTATCAGTGGTTCCCACTTGGAACAGAACACGGCATGAAATACTGGTATCATACCCGCTCGAAGAATCTGGTGAACTGGGAAAATGTAGGGATTGGAATCGAACCGGGTGGCAGGTATGACTCACACGGAGCTTATTCTGGCAGTGCGATTGAAAAAGACGACAAGCTGCACTTGCTGTACACAGGCAATATGAGGGATGAGGCCTGGGCCAGACAGCCTTATCAATGCTTGGCAGTCATGGATGAAAGCGGTTCAGTAACCAAACTGAATGATCCCGTGATCTCGTCTGTACCAGCCGGATACACGGAACACTTCAGAGATCCCAAGGTGTGGCAGCAAGGAGACACGTATTATTGTGTCATTGGTGCACAGAGAACAGACGAGACGGGATGTACGGTGCTGTATCGCTCAATCGATTTGAACAACTGGGAGTTTCTTGGTGAAATTCGTACGCAATTAACCTCCTTTGGTTACATGTGGGAGTGCCCGGATTATATGGAGATGGACGGGAAAGGTGTACTTGTCTTTTCCCCACAAGGCTTAGATGCAGCGGGAGATCATTATCAGAATATTTTTCAATCCGGTTATCTGATCGGTGAGCCGCTCAATCTCCAGACGAGAGAGTTCAATCATGGTGAATTTCAGGAACTGGATCGTGGATTCGACTTCTATGCGCCGCAGACGATGCAGGGCCCGGACGGAAGACGTATTCTGGTTGGTTGGATGGGACTTCCCGATCTGGAATATCCGACAGACGATAGTGGCTGGGCTCATTGCCTGACCATTCCTCGGCAATTGTCACTCCGTGACGGCAAGTTAATTCAACAACCGGTTGCAGAGATGGTCCAATTACGTCAGCAGGATAAAGGCACACATATTCGCGCAACGATTGACAATGAGAGTCGATCTTTCACTGGTTTTAATGGGATTGCCTATGAGCTGATATGTGAGATAAGCCATGAAGATGCAGAGATTGTAGGCATCGAATTCCGGGCAAATGCAACTGAAAAAACGGTTCTTCTGTATGATCGGATTCAGCAGAAAGTTGTTTTGGATCGGACGATGTCTGGTGCCGAGCTGGCAGAGCAGAATGGCGTTGTACGACAGTGCACACTTACTGCGGAAGTGATTAAGTTGCATCTGTTCGTAGATGCTTCATCAGTCGAGGTCTTTGTGAACGATGGGGAAGAGGTCTTTACCAGCCGCATTTTCCCAAGCCGGGACAGCGTGGACATTCGTTTCTTTACACGCGGAGGCAAAGCTGATTTTGAAGCAACTCAATGGAATTATTAAGTATTACGTGAGAGGAATGAGATAACATGTCGGAGAATCAACGAATTGCCCAGGAAGTCATTCATGCCATCGGGGGCAAAGAGAATATCGCATCATTTGCACATTGTGCAACTCGTCTTCGCATCATGGTTAAAGATAAAGAAAAGATTGATCAGAAAACGGTCGAGAACATCGAGAAGGTGAAAGGCGCCTTTTTCAACTCGGGTCAATATCAGATTATCTTTGGTACGGGAACAGTGAATCGAATTTTTGAAGAGGTTGAGAAGCTGGGAATCGAAGGAACGTCCAAGGATGAGGTGAAGAGTCAGGGGAAAAAAGAAGGAAATGCTTTTCAACGGGCTATCCGCACGTTTGGTGACGTATTTGTACCCATCATTCCCGTTCTGGTAGCTACAGGACTGTTCATGGGATTGCGCGGATTACTTACCCAGAATGAAATTCTGGCGTTATTCGGTGCAACACCGGATGATATCTCGGCCAATTTCCTGTTGTTTACTCAAATCCTGACGGATACAGCCTTTGCATTTCTACCTGCACTTGTAGCGTGGTCTGCGTTCCGCGTATTCGGCGGAAGCCCGGTACTTGGTATCGTACTGGGGCTAATGCTGGTCAATCCGGCATTACCGAATGCTTACGCGGTGGCAGATGGATCAGCACAGCCGCTGCATATGTTCGGTTTTATACCTGTCGTGGGGTATCAGGGATCAGTTCTGCCCGCGTTCTTTGTAGGTTTGATTGGCGCCAAGTTTGAGAAGGTACTAAGAAGACGGGTGCCTGAGGCACTGGACTTAATTCTGACTCCTTTTATTACGTTGACAGTCATGATTACGCTTGGACTTTTCGCCATTGGTCCTGTATTCCATTCTCTTGAAGAGTGGGTGCTGCATGGAACAACTGCCGTATTGGATCTTCCGTTTGGCATCGCAGGTATTATCATTGGATTCTTTCATCAGATTATTGTCGTTACCGGTGTACATCACATCTTTAATTTCCTGGAGATTCAGCTACTGGAGAAGACGGGATTTAACCCGTTCAACGCAATCATCACCTGTGCCATGGCAGCACAAGGAGCCGCTTGTCTCGCAGTCGGTCTGAAGACCAAAAATATGAAACTCAAAGCACTCGCATTACCTTCGTCTTTGTCCGCATTTCTAGGCATTACCGAACCAGCCATCTTCGGAGTTAACTTGCGTTATATGAAACCATTTATTATGGGTCTGGTTGGTGGTGGTGTGGGTGGTTTCATCGCTTCCCTGTTCCATCTGCAAGGTACAGGCATGGCAGTAACGGTTATTCCTGGAACATTGCTCTATCTGAACAGCCAACTGCCGTTGTATATCTTGTCCAACGTAGTCGCCATGGCCATTGCTTTTGCACTTACCTGGTTCTTCGGATATAAGGATCAACCGGTTGCAGAAGAAGCGGTGAGCCATGAGAACAGTGGAGTAACATCAACTGAAGTTAAAGCAGAGGACTCTAATCCGCGTATTAATTCAGTTACCGATGCCGTTACAAGCAATCGTCCTAAGGTAGATTTTCTCGAAATCGCTTCGCCAATGAACGGTACCGTCGTTGCTCTGGAGCAGGTTCCTGACCCGGCGTTCTCGGAAAAACACATGGGTGAGGGCATTGCCATTGAGCCATCAGAAGGTAAGGTGTACGCACCGTTTGATGGTGTCATCGCACATGTCATGAACAAGAGTAAACATGCGGTAATTCTGGAGCATGAGACGGGTGTACAGATGCTGGTTCATATCGGAATTAATACGGTTGGACTAAAAGGAAACGGTTTTACCGCGCATGTGAATAGCGGAGATCGTGTAACTGCAGGACAGTTGTTGATTGAATTTGACATGGATGTCATTCAGGCTGCGGGTCTGCCGTTGATTACACCTGTGTTGATCCCAAGTGGAAACGAAACGATAGCAACTGTTACAGGGACGTCAACCGGTCATGTTCAAGCCAATGGGGAAGCGGTGCTGGTAGTGAAATTTACTGAGCCACAATAAGTAACCGTTTGAAATAGAAAAGTATTGGATCACGAGCACAAAAACAATTTGAAAAAGGCAAGGGAACTGGTGTATGCACCCGTTTTCCTTTGCCTTTTTTTATTTTTTTCAAACAGGTAAATGAGTTCAAAAGGAGTAATCATGTGGATTGTCCAAGCAAAAGGAAAAACGTTCTGACCTGGGCATAGGGCTCTGGACAGAACGTTTTGTGGATTCACTTGCTATGGATCGGCTGTGAATCCATATTATGAAGCTACGCCAACAACATTGGTTCCATTTTTCGTGATTTTGTACGTCAGCACATCTCCGTTCCAGAAATGGAACTTAAGCGTGACTTCGCCATCATTGGTTTCATTGAAGAAGTTTGGTTTTAGCTCGATCACATTACGTTCGTAATCTGGGCTGAATGTGTAGGCGAATTCTTTGAATGAAGTCCAGTTCTGTGGACCGGCGTTTTCTCCGTTTGCATATGTCGCTTCCATCGTTGCCAGTTGATTGCCGTTAAACGTAGTTGGAATGGCAAATGCACTGGTTGTACCTGTTGCATCGTTCAACTTAGGTGTGTCATATTTAATAATATTGAAGTTCCAGTCAGCACCTTCATTGAATCCAGCCGTGAGTGTGGCATTTACGCCCAAATCACCAGAGGCTGTCAATTTGGTCAACAGATTGGAATTTAACGTAAGTACATCTTTTTTGATCGTATAGTCTTTACCTCTGACAAGAGGCGTATTGCCATTCTTCAAGGAATTGAATTTGTTCCCATTCAGATTGAGTTTTACTTTTTTATCTTGAATGGTTTCATTTTGTTTAAGATATACGAGGTCCGTTTCGGCTGTGGATGAGCGACCTGTCCAGCTGGCTTTCATGGTATCAAATAATTCCTGATCAGACCAAGTAAAGCTTGTGCGACCGAAGTGTTGTCCGTTATCCCACAACATCGTTGTCATCTGTTTTTGACGCAGATATTGTCCAACAAATTCAAAGAATTTCAGTTTTTCGCCTTGCTCAATGACACCTGTGTGCTGGTCAAAACCAAGCAAGCCATACTCACCGACGATAACTGGAATGCCTTTCGCTGTAAAAGCATTGTATACCCGATCGAATGTGTCGGTAACGTCCTTCTGTACTTCCTCGTTATACTTGGTGTAACCTGCGATGTTCACACTGAATGGCCAGAACCCGTAGTAGTGAACGGTTGCTATAATATTGCTGTCATTCAATTTTTGAATGGTCTTATTCAGTTCATCCAGATCAGGTTGAGCGGAAGAGGTATGCATCGTTGGAAGCACAAGCGGACGTGTCTCGTTGTTTCCACCCGAAGTTCTTACAATCTTGTGAAAAGAAGTATTCAACTCGTCCAGCATGCGATATCCAATCGCAACATCCGTTGTGCCGCCTTCGGAGAAACGTGGTTCGTTAACACTTTCGAACATGAGTTTATCGGATGCATCTTTGAATTTGTCCGCAATCTGAGTCCAAGCAGCGTTGTAACGTGCAAGCACGTTGTCATGGTCTTTCTCCATGTAACTGATCCAGCGCCAGGAATCATGGTGAAGATTGATCATGACGTAGAGATCCGCATCGAGGGCCCAGTTTACCACTTCTTGAACCCGGTTCATGTAAGCGGAATCAATTGTGTAGTCGGGTGCGTCGCCGATATGGGCTTCCCAGGTCACAGGGATACGGATACTGTTGTAGCCCTCAGCTGCGATCGATTGAATTAGTTCCTTCGTAATGCGCGGGTTGCCCCAGGCTGTCTCATCCTCGCCAACGGCATCCAGAGAGTTACCCAGATTCCAGCCAGGCTCCATGGCGTTCACATATACCTGCATTTTGCTTGGAACGGCTGAGGTACCAGCCTGATCGCTGTTGTTTGTTGCAGCAGAAGCCATAGCCGAGGAGAACAGAGACAGAATCATGGCAGTCACAAGTGTAAGAGAGAGGAGCGGTTTACGGTTTTTTTTCAACAATATAATCTCCTTATAAGATAGAATGGTTGAACTTGAATAGAAGTTAAGCAACTGTGAAGATGGAGCTTAACTCAAACCAAATCATGACTTGTGCAATACTGGGATCACCACCGAATTATGTATTGAAAGCGTTTTCGGAATCTAATATATCATGATTACATATAGGGGCATACCCGCATAATTGGCATAAAATTCATGTGATAATTAGTGATCTGGTTTAGCTAATAGATTGTGTAAAGATAATGATTTTATTGGAAATGAGATGATATAATTACATTTTAACAATAATTAGATTCAACTACCCTTGGAGGGATGTAAAATGAAGCTGGATGCACATCAACATTTCTGGGAATACAATATCGCTGAGTACGGATGGATTGGCGAAGAGATGCAAGCCATTCGTCAGTCTTTTCTCCCACAAGATCTGGAACCTCTATTAGCTCAATCGGGGATGGACGGATGCATTGCAGTACAAGCGAGACAATCACTGAAAGAAACTGAATGGCTTCTGCAACTGGCAGACCGATACGAGTGTATCAAAGGTGTTGTCGGATGGGTAGATCTTTGTTCGGATGAAGTTCGGAATCAGCTTGAACTGTTCGCGTCCAATCCATATCTGAAGGGCGTACGCCATGTCATACAGGATGAACCTGATCTGAAGTATGTATTGAGAGAAGACTTTCAGCATGGAATTTCATTGCTCAAAGAGTATGATTTGGCCTATGATCTGTTGGTGTCCAAGGAGCAACTGCCTTATGCCGTTGAACTGGTTAAGGCGTTTCCTGAACAGCGATTTGTACTTGATCATCTAGCCAAACCCGACATAAAATCAGGTATACTCTCACCATGGAAAGAAGCGCTTGAGTCTTTGGCCGCACAACCTAATGCGTACTGTAAACTTTCAGGGATGGTGACGGAAGCAGATTGGGCAAATTGGACTCCGAGCGACTTTACAGCCTATCTGAATATCGCCATAGAAGCCTTTGGTGCGAAACGGTTAATGTTCGGGTCCGACTGGCCCGTGAGCAACGTTTCAGCTACGTATTCTGATGTATACGGTCTCATTATGAATCACATTAATACCCTATCTATATCAGATCAACAGATGATTCTTGGCGGCACATGTGCTGCGTTCTATCAAATATCGTAGTGGGCGATTCGAAGCTAAACCGGTTTCAAGAAGTTGACAACTGTTCTGATTCTTGCTAAAGTTTTATCCAATCCGCATAATCATGATCTGGGAATGTTACCGATATGGGCATAACCTGAGCTGGCTTGTTTACACGTAATCGTGTACCCAGGCTGGTTCGGGTTTTTTCTATTTAAGTTGAACAAACGATTTTACACGAGACGACTGCGCGGCCAGAACAATCTTTCAATCGCTGTTATCCCCAGATTTTTTGAATCCCTTTTTAAAGGGAAATCCGGTGATAAAGGCGAACGCTTCGCTTCTCCAGATTTTTTCTGTCCTCTCCGTTTATGTGTAATTGTGTAGTTCAACTTAAATATTTTGTCTTTTTAATATTTTTCAGGATTTGAGCGGATAGCTGAATTACATATTTGGAAGGAGAATGATGATGACGAATTTTAAATTTCCTACAGATTTTCTATGGGGTGGAGCCATTGCTGCTAATCAGGCGGAGGGTGCGTATCTGGAAGATGGAAAAGGGCTGAGTATCGTTGACTTGCTGCCAACAGGAGAGAACCGCAGAAGTATTATGAAAGGCAATGTTCCAGCTTTTACGCCGCTCGCTACCGAGTTCTATCCTTCACATGAAGCAATCGATTTCTATCACCGTTACCCTGAAGACATTGCTCTGTTTGCCGAAATGGGATTCAAAGCACTGCGTGTCTCCATTGCCTGGGCACGGATTTTCCCGACAGGAGAAGATACACAGCCGAATGAAGCAGGATTGCAATTTTATGATAACCTGTTTGATGAATTATTGAAGAACGGCATTGAACCTGTAGTTACATTAGCTCACTTCGATGTGCCTGTACACCTGATCGAGAAGTATGGCAGCTGGAGAAGTCGTGAACTGGTAACTCTATTCGAGACGTACGCTACAACGGTATTCACTCGGTACAAAGACAAGGTGAAATACTGGATGACATTTAATGAGATCAACATGCTGCTTCATCTTCCGTTCCTTGGGGCGGGGCTGGCTTTCAATGAAGGGGATAACATCAAGGAAATTCAATATCAGGCTGCTCACCACCAACTGGTTGCAAGTGCACTGGCAGTCAAAGCATGTCATGAGATTATTCCTGGTGCCATGATTGGTTGCATGCTTGCGGCAGGAAGCTTCTATCCGTATACCTGTAATCCGGAAGATGTGTTCCAGGGTATGGAAAAAGATAGAGAGTCCTATTTCTTCATCGATGTGCAGTCACGTGGGGAATATCCGGGTTACGCCAAACGTTTCTTCAAAGATCACGGGTTGAACATTGTTATGCAGCCAGGTGATGCGGAGATCTTGAAGAATCATACCGTAGATTATATCGGGTTCAGCTATTATTCAAGTCGTACAACCAGCACCGATCCGGAAGTTATCAAAAATATGACCAGCGGTAATGTATTTGGCTCGGTAGCCAATCCATATCTGGCGAAGTCCGAATGGGGATGGACGATTGATCCCAAAGGATTCCGTATTACCGCCAATCAACTGCATGACCGTTATCAGAAGCCGCTATTTGTTGTTGAGAATGGATTTGGTGCCAATGACGTGGTTACACCGGAAGGTGAAGTGGATGATGCGTACCGGATTGACTACTTGAAACGACATGTAGCTGAAATGGGTGAGGCCATTCAGGATGGGGTTAACATCATCGGTTACACCAGCTGGGGACCTATTGATATTGTAAGTGCATCCTCAGGTGAGATGAGAAAACGTTATGGCTACATTTACGTGGATCGTAATAATGAAGGTCAAGGAGAGCTGACACGGCTGAAGAAGAAGAGTTTTGAGTGGTACAAAAATGTGATCGAATCCAACGGAACGAATCTGGGTGATGAGTAGTCATAAAGGTAAATCGGATTAGTTCAGACATCAAACAATCGGAAGGACCATAAATTCACGGAACTTCCGATTGTCCTCACATTGAAAGCGTTGACATATAGTCAGGTTCGCGCTATACTTGACGCAATTATATCGTTTCTGGGATTGTTACTACTCGAAGTAGGCAAAACCTAAGCACCAAAAAAAGCAGACCACCATGTCTTGTTTATTTTGTGATGCTTCAGGTTTTTTTTGTATACCCAAAAGACGATGTATAACTGCCAAGAGAGTGGAACGTGACGGGGGGATTGAAGTGAAAATAGCAAAGGTTATCAACAATAACGTCATTAGCATCTATCAGGCGGATGGAGCAGAGCTTGTAGTGATGGGACGTGGGATTGCCTTTAAGAAAAAGCCGGGGGATAAAGTAGACGAGACCCGCATCCAGAAAGTATTTGCATTGAAAAACAAACAAACATCCGATAATTTCAAAATGCTGCTGCGCGAAGTTCCGATGGAACTGATTGAAATTGTGGAAGAGATCATCACGTATGCGCGTGAGAATCTGGGCCGAAAGCTGAATGAGAACATCTATGTATCTCTTACAGATCATATTAACTTCGCGATTGAACGCTATCGGGAAGGCGTGGAGATCAAGAACGCATTAATGTGGGAGATCAAACAGTTGTACAAGCCCGAATTCGAACTGGGCCTGAGGACGCTGGAACAGATCAACACCCGCATGAATATTGAGCTTCCACCCGATGAAGCCGCTTTTATTGCCCTTCATATTGTCAACGCAGAGATGAACGAAGAAGTTATTACAACGATGAATATTACGAAGTTTATCCAGCAAATTATTAATATAGCGAAATATCATTTTAAAATGGAATTTGATGAGGACTCTCTCAGTTTTTTTCGCTTTATCACACATCTAAAGTTCTTCTCCCAGCGTGTGCTCAGTGGCACGCATTACGACAACAACTATGATCATTTCTATGACATGATTAAGGAGAAACATCCGGATGCCGCAGTGTGTACGGAGAAAATTGAGTTGTTTGTCAAAAAGGAATACAACCATGAGTTGACCAATGAAGAAAAATTGTATCTGACGGTTCATATCGAACGAGTGGTTAATCGATAATATTTAAATGTTGACAAAAATGGTTTAATTATAATAATATGTGATTAACAGGAATTGAATACGATTTAACTGGGATTGTTACTGGTTATGCAGGCAAAACCTAAGTCATGAGAAGGTCAGGACCATTGTGTCCCCTTACTCAAGGCTTAGGTTTTTTGCGTGCAAAAAAATCGGTAAAGGGCCTGTTTGAAAAAAAAGTGGGGGTGCAGATCATGAGTCAAGAGAAACTGGCCAAAGAGATTGTAGAACTGGTTGGCGGTGAGAAAAATGTGGAATCGCTGGTTCATTGTGCAACACGATTACGGTTTGTATTAAAGGACGATGCCAAGGCAGACAAAGCCAAACTGGAGAAAACAGAAGGTATCATCGCAGTCAAAGAAAATGGAGGACAGTTCCAGGTTGTTGTTGGTAACAAGGTGCCTGAAGTCTATAGTGCCATTGGACAGATCAGTAACATTCTGGACGATTCGTCAGATAAAGAAAAACCTCGCAAAGCAGCCAAAGGGCTCGGGGGTATTATCGATATCATATCCAGCATCTTTGCACCACTTCTGGGTGTTATGGCGGGAGCCGGTATTCTAAAAGGGTTATTGTTGATTGCAAGCAATATTGGATGGCTGGAAACGACAGAAACAACATATACGATCCTGTATGCAGCAGCAGATAGTCTCTTCTATTTCCTGCCTCTGTTGTTAGCGGTTACAACAGCACGTAAATTCCAGGGAAATATGTTTGTCGCGATGACGATTGCAGGAGCACTGATCTATCCGTCCATCGTCACGTTGAAATCAGAGGGAACACCAACGGATTTCTTCGGTATCCCTGTCATCTTGATGAACTATTCATCTACAGTTATTCCTATTATTTTAGCTGTCATTGTTATGAGCAAGTTGGAGAAATTCTTTAATAAAACACTTCACGATAGTGTGAAAAACTTTGTTACGCCATTATTTTTGCTAGTGATTATGGTACCTCTGACACTGTTGGTATTCGGACCATTTGGTGTATACGTTGGTAATGGAATTGCAGCTGGACTGGTTGCCGCATTTGGATTCAGTCCATTACTCGCAGGAGCCGTTATGGGTGCAAGCTGGCAGCTGCTCGTTATCTTCGGAATACACTGGGGTCTTATTCCGGTATTTATCAACAACGTTGCAGTGTATGGACAGGATGGCGTTAAACCCGCTGCGACAGCTTCAATCTTTGCCCAAACGGGTGCTGCTTTTGGGGTTATGCTGAAAACCAAGAACAAAAAACTGAAAACGCTGGCGGGATCATCCACGTTGACGGCTTTATTCGGTATTACGGAACCGGCCATCTATGGGGTAACATTACCACTGAAACGTCCATTCATTGCAGGAGTTATCGGTGGTGCAGTTGGTGGAGCTATCATTGGTCAAGCAGGCACATTGGCATTTGCATCCGGCGCACCGGGCTTGCTGACCTTGCCAATCTTCTACGGACCAGGTGGACAAGGTTTCCCAGGATTGATTCTGGGTATCGTAGTATCCTTTGTTGTTTCGGCTGTACTGACGTACATCATGGGCTTCAAAGATCCGGTTGAAGAAGAAACAAAATCCGAATCTACTGCATCTGCCGAGCAACATGTTCGTGCAACGAATGCTTCGGACGAAATTGTATTTAGCCCAATCGAAGGAACAATTGTGGAATTGTCGGAAGTTCCAGATCCGGCATTTGCATCGGGAGCAATGGGTAAAGGTATTGCGATTGAGCCAGCTGTGGGCAGAGTGGTAGCACCTTTTGACGGCACAGTTACCGTTGCATTCAAGAAAAAACATGCCTTGGCTGTTGTATCAGACACCGGTGCTGAAATATTGGTTCACGTGGGAGTTGATACCGTTAAATTGGATGGGCAACATTTTGTTTCCCATATTAAAGAAGGCGATCGGGTCCAAGCGGGAGATCTGTTGCTTGAATTCGATATTGCACAGATTAAGGCTGCTGGTTATCACACGGTAACGCCGATTATAGTAACGAATTCCGCCAACTACGAGGAAGTAATTCCACAGGCTACAGGTCAGGTTCATAGCCAGGAGCTTCTATTGAAGTTGTACAGCGGAAAGGGACTCGAATAAAATAAGAATAGATACAAATTCGATGCCTAGAGTTTTCATGGTTCCGTTGACATGGTGGAATTGGAAAATTATAATTAGATTTGTACATCTATACATGATAATGAAAGGTGGATTATTGAACATGACACATGCGATGAGACTGCGTTTCCTTCCTTTGAATCGGTAATTGAATACGTTCAAAGGCTCTGACTATTGGTTCAGAGTAAACGGGATCAGTCTGTCATTTTCAATTATCCTGACCTTGAAATAAGTGTTATCCTCGCTTACCCGTTTACGTTGAATCACAGGCCGTGGCCTGTGATTCTTTGTTTTTTTCTTCTGATTATCATAATTAGGTAAAGGCGCTCAATACAGACTACTGGAGGTAACCGCTATGATGACGTTACTGTTCTATTGATACGAGCTGGCACGATAAGCTCGTATCGATAGAAGCGTGCTTCGCTATCGATACGAAATAAATCTTATTTCGGAGGTAGCGAATATGGAAAAGATATGTTTTGAATTAGAACAGGTTGAGATGACCTATATGGATAAAGCGGTACTGAACATTGAACGACTGGCTGTGCATCAACTAGATCGCATTGGTGTAGTGGGTGGTAATGGTCAGGGTAAAAGTACATTGTTGAAACTCATTGCGGGACAGATCCAGCCAACAGCCGGAAAGGTAAAACGTTTTGCAGAGTTTGGTTATTTGCAACAAGTGGAACCACCCCAGCCTAACGAAAATCTGGAAGTTGACGGGGCTTTACTCAGCAAATTAGTCATACCTCAACACGACCAACCATGGAGTGGCGGAGAACAGACCCGTCTAAAACTGGCTCAAATGTTCACTCATTATCATGAAGTACTGTTACTGGATGAACCAACAACACACCTGGATCAAGAGGGCATTACATTTTTACTGGATGAATTGCGTTATTATTATGGGGCGCTTGTGCTGATCAGTCATGATCGTGCGGTTCTGGATGAACTGGTGACCACGATCTGGGAAATCCATCAAGGTGAGGTTCGCGTATATTCCGGCAACTATAGTGATTATCAGGCACAGAAGAGGCTGGAGCGTGAACAACAAAACCAGGCGCATGAACAGTTTTCCAAAGAGAAAAGACGATTGGAGCTGGCCGCTCGGGAAAAGATGAAGAAAGCCGAGAAAATAACGCAGGCCGGAAGCATGTCCAAAAAAGAATCCAAGGCAAAAACAAACCGTATGGTTGAAACCAAATCCAAAGGCACCAGTCAAAAAGCGGTGCACCGCGCAGCCAAAGCGATTGAACAGCGGATGCAACAACTTCATGAGGTAAAAGCAGTGCAAGAGGAACGGTCTATGATCTTCCGTCAGCCAAAGACACTGGAGCTGCACAATCGATTTCCGATTATGGCAGATCGCCTTACACTTGAGTTGGATGGAAACATATTGTTGGAGGATGTAAGTTTTCAAATTCCATTAAAACAAAAAATAGCGATAACCGGAGCCAATGGCAGTGGGAAAAGCACATTGCTTAACCATGTTTTCCATGTGGGAGATCAGATCACAATGTCTCCAAAAGCAAAGCTCGGTTATTTTCAGCAAATGAGCTATCGTTTCACGACAAAAGAGACCGTATTACAATTCCTGAAAAATCGTTCGGAATATGAGGAATCAGAGCTCAGAAGTGCGTTGCATGCGATGCAGTTTACAGGTAATGACTTGCTGAAGAATGTTGGGACATTAAGCGGAGGAGAAGCGATTCGTCTTCAATTATGTCATTTGTTTCTTGGACAATATAACATTCTATTGTTGGATGAGCCGACGAACTTTCTTGATATGCATGCATTGGAAGCGTTGGAGCGTTTTATTAAGGCGTATGAAGGAACGATTCTGTATGTATCTCATGATCAGAGGTTTATTGAAAATACAGCGGATCAACAATTTCAGATTACAGAGCGTCAATTAATTCAGGTGAATATTTAAGTTGAACTAAAGAATATTTACACGGATCACTCCGATGACAGAACAACCTTAGAGGAAGAGAAGTAACGAAAACCGCCAAAGTGATTTTGGCGGTTTCGTCGTTTTCAAAGATAGGCAGATTAGTTACCTTATGTAGCTTCTATTAAGAATCCGCCTTTATAACCGTGGAATGCATGTTACCTGTGAGACGTTGAGGTGGGAAAACCATGCGCACGGGCGCAATGATGATGGCAGCAAATACAGCTTTGATCAGATCCCCAATAATGTAAGGATAAAACCCTTGAATCATGGCCTCAGGTATGTCCATTTTGTAAGCATAGGCAAGCCAAGGGACCCCTGAGACATACACGAGCAGTGAACCAAATAGTTCAAATACAACAAAAGCGAGTATGAATCCTGTTACACCTTTGATGTTGATTCGTGCAAGCAACAATCCAATCAATAATGCGGAGAACGGCCACATCATCACATATCCTCCGGTAGGTCCAAGAAGTACTGCAAGTCCTCCGGTCCCGTGCAGCAAGGGGAATCCAAGAGCGGTGAGCAGAACAACCATCGTGACACTTAGAAAACCATAGAGTGGACCAAGTAATCCTCCGGCTAGCATGACAGCCAAAGTTTGTAATGTTATCGGTACAGGGGAGAAGCCAATGGGAATGCTTATGTAACCAAAAAGCACTAAAATTGCGGCCATAAGTGCGCTGAATACAATGCCTCGCAAAGATAATTTCATGTTTGAACAATCCTCTCCATTTTGGTAATATGATTGTTAACCAATTATATAAATGTGGTTAACGATTAGGATCTTACCACATAACAATAGAAAGGGAAAGGACTAATTTACGATGCAAGGCAACCTGCCTATAATTACATTAGAAGATGTTCGAGTGCATTATGCTTCCGAAGGTAGTCAGGTGAGAAAAGCACTGGATGGGGTCTCACTTACGCTGCACCAAGGAGAATGGATTAGTATTGTAGGGGCGAATGGCAGTGGAAAAAGCACACTCGCTGGACTACTGATTAGATTCATTCCACTATCTGGAGGGGTACGGGATATCTCGGATGAACTTACCGTTCGGGGTGTACTGCAGCAACCGGATGCACAGGTACTAGGCGATACGATTGAAGAGGAGTTTCATTTTGCGCTGTCACCATTGATGGAATCTGTAGAAGAGCAATTGGAGCGCAGGCAGGATGCATTACATACCGTAGGACTTCAATATCCCCCGGAGAAGGCTGTCTCACAATTATCCGGTGGACAGAAACAACTGCTTAATATTGCTGTAGCGCTGGCAGCCAAACCGGATATATTGATTCTGGATGAGCCAACAGCCATGCTTGATCCAGGAGCAAGAGACCGTATCGAGGCCATCGTTCAGAAGATTACCCAGCGGGGGACAACGGTGATCTGGATTACACACCATCTGGAGGAAGCAACCCTGTGTGATCGAATCATTGCTATGGAGAGGGGACGTTGTGTGTACAACGGGGAGCCTGAGTCCTTTTACTATAAAAAAGAGACGAATGTGAAGAATACCTGGGAAAATGTACAGCTATCTCCCTGTGAACGGGTAGGGTTGGACCCTCCTTTTACTGTAAAAACTGCGTTATTGCTCAAGCAAAAAGGTATGATGCCAGAAGCCATGCCACTGCGACCTGAGCAATTGGCTAAGGAGGTCGCACGTTGGAGATCGAGCTAACCAATATACGTATAGAAGCATCGGAATCGGGCAAACGTGCACTGCTTGAAGATGTGAGTGTACAGTTGAACAGTGGGGAAATCACCTTGCTGCTGGGCTGTACGGGTTCAGGAAAAACGACTTTATTACAGACGTTGGCTGGTCTGAGACCGCCCGATGCAGGAAGTATCACATTGGATGGCACTCCTTTCTGGAAAGAAGGAAAAGTGCCGCAGTCGATTTTATTGCAAATGGGACTATTGTTTCAATTTCCGGAACAACAACTGTTTGCCCGAAGTATTCAGCGTGAATTCACATATTCTCTCCGTCCCTATCGACTTTCAGAGAAACAGCAACAAGAGCAGATCACAAAAGCACTGAACCAATGGGACCCGCCAGCGTCCTCGGAGTTGGACCGACGTTTTCATCTGGACAGGTCGCCATTTGCTCTAAGTGGGGGAGAGAAGCGCAGGCTAGGTCTTGCTCTCGGAAGTGTGATCAATCCACACTGGCTTCTGCTGGATGAGCCAAGCGCCGGATTGGAAGCGCAAAGTGTCGGGCTTTTGCTGGATGTACTGGAGCAACATCGTCTGGCAGGTGGTGGGGGCGTGGTAGCAACCCATGATCTGGATACATTTTTGCCTTGTGCGGATCGAGTATTGGTGTTGCAGGAAGGCCGTCTAATCTCCGATCTTACGCCGAGAGAACTTCACAAAAGGCCCGAACTGCTGGAGCAGACAGGGATCGGACTGCCACCATCGATGAGACTGGCACAGCAGTTTAGGGCTGCGGGTCTTGATCTGCCTTTGACCGCAATGACGCCAGAAGAGATGGCTGAAAGTATTGTTCATTCCACGTCAGTTAAGGTGGGGATTCAAAACGAATTGAAAGAAGCATCAGGGACGGTAACGATGGAAGTCAAGAGCGATGTAATGAAGTATGAAAAAGAAACACTGATGCTATCGTCCATTAAAACGGAAGATGATCCAAAGCTTCTTCCGAACACATTTATTCATTCAGGCGGATTATATGGCGTCATGGACCCGCGTCTGAAATGGATTTTGTATATATTGTTGGTCACCGCAGCTATGCTTCAACAGCGATGGCTGGGATTGACGTTAACACTGGTACCGGTATTAGCAGCACTTGCCGTGCTCCCGCGTCAGACTTTGGCTGGATGTATGAAGTTAATGAAGCCATTATTATTCTTTTTCATCATCTCAACGGCGTTATCTGGGACAACCCATTCAACAGAGGGAGGCGGTCTGCGCTTTGGCTTTTCCCTGAGGCAGGCGGAGGACACTTTGCTGAATGTGTATCGATTGTTTATCGTCACATTGGCAAGCCTTTGGTTTTCGTTGACGACACCTTATGGGCGAATGGTAGAAGGGCTTAACTGGGTACTTGGTATCGGTAAGAAGATCAGGTTGCCCGTAGCTTCGTTTGCTCTTGCTGTATCATTAATCTTTCGGTTTATCCCGATGATCTGGAGTGAGTGGCAGCGATTCTCACTGATCGTGCGGGCACGTGGAAAGGCAGCTTTAAGACCAAATACCGTTCGAATTCGTGACCTGGGTCCGATGGTGATTCCCTTGTTAATGGCACTGTTCCAACGTGCAGAGGATATGACCATTGCGATGGAAATGCGTAAAGTTAGAGAGCACTCTACGCTCGGAGGACGTTCATCGTTATTGGTATGGTCCAAACGTGATACCTGGATTAGCCTCGCTGGCCTCATTGTTTTTGTACTATTAATATGGATTCGCTAATGATGATGGCGATGATTAACGTGATTAATCCGGTGATGAATAAGACGATGGATTAGAACAATAAACGCAGTGTTTTCCAAAGATCATGCATAAATGCGTTTGTCTTCGCTCACAATAAGTGGACGTTGGTCATCTGAAGTGGATCAGGAGGGATAAACGATGAAAGATAAGTTTTTGCGTGAAGAACGGCAAGAATATACCGATGTGTCTACGGTGGAGTCGCAGCGAAACGATATCACACTCGAAGAATTCCCGGAGGGTCCTTACGGTTCATCTCTGTTATCTGAGTCTCTCGGGAAAAGTTCACCGTGGCGCGTGGACCAGCGGTCTGCACATCGTTTTGACTATGAAAATCATGAGCTTCACGAGGGAGAAGTGCGGGATTATCCGGGTCAGGATGTTTTTGACGAAACGGTTCCGGATAACGTGTCCAAGCCTCAATATACGGAAGAATCTTAAAGAGATTTTGATATAAAATAGAGCGTAGCCTCCAACAGGTTTTGTCCTGTTCGGGGGTTATTTTCGTTGTGTTTAATGAAAACAAATCTCCTCCAATTCCACATTATGGGTTATTATATTTGTAACTCGAAGTAAAAATCTGGTTGAATATGCGGGGGGACTTGGAATGAGAGAGATCGATTATAGTCAATATTTCTGGCAGGATGATAAGATCAGATTACGTGCTTTGCGTGAAGAAGATTGGGAGGATCATTATTATAACCGCTTTGATACACCTGCCCGTCGGTTATTGGAGTGTGCAGTAGAGTTACCGCCAACTCATGTTGAGGCTAAGAGTTTTACGGAAAACTTCTCTGATTTTTCTTTAACCAAAGGAAGGATCATGTTTACAATTGTAAATATGGATGGTGAAAATGTCGGAGGTGTGAATCTGAACAGCATTGATGAGAGAAACGGTACCTTTAGCATTGGCATTCAAATTGACAGGGATCATCGAGGAAATGGATACGGAACCAGAGCCGTTCGAATCTTGTTGAATTATGCCTTCTTCGAGCGCAGGCTCAATAAATTTAATGATTATGTACTCCAAGGTAATGAACCTTCCGCAGCAATGATGAGAAAACTTGGATGTGTTCAGGAAGGTGTGCGTCGCCAAGTGATCTATACGGATGGAAAATACCAGGATCTGATCCTCTTTGGATTAACCAAAGATGAGTTTATGGAAAAAGAGGGCCTTGTTTGAAGTAAAGGCTAATAAGCTGAAATTAAGTGTATTGTAGGAGGCATTATGAACCAACCCGTACAAAACGATGAATTAATCATCGACTGCAAGGATATTTATTTGCGCGAGTATCGAATTGAAGATTTAGAGAAACTGCAAGAAATTACGTGGCAACCTGAGGTGTATGAATTCTTACCGGGATGGAACGCTACGATTGAAGACAGGACCCTGTGGCTCACCGAATATGAAATCCCTGAGAATCAGCGTTTTAAACAAGCTGTGATGGCGGGAGGGGATATCGGGGAGTTATATTTACGTATGTCTATCGTACTCAAAGAAAATGATGAGTTCATAGGATGGTGCTGCTCAGGAATTAAGGATGAGTTAACAGCACCTAATCGGGAGATTATCTACGGCATTTCCAAGCATTTCAGGAACCGTGGTTACACAACGCAGGCACTCAAAGGAATGACAGATTATTTGTTTGAACATACAAACGTGGAAGTGTTAAATGCCATCGCTTTGACTACCAATCAAGCATCCAATAAGGTGATACAGAAATGTAATTTTGAACGGTTAAATTTAATTGAGATCGAGGATGAACCCTATAACCATTATCAACTGGGTAAGCGCGAAGGTCATTTTTGATACAATTATCTCAAGATGAATGTGTTGTCGTGATGATGTCAGGGTTAGAACATAGTCTACTGAAAAATAGCTATAACATCAGCATTTCAAATCAGGTTGGACAGTTATTGCTGGCTGCCTGATTTTTTTCTGTTTTTATTTTATCTAAATACTAAGGAAACATTGTTAGGAGACGTACTATAACATAAAATGCAAAAGTTTAATCTATAGCATAAGGCTTATATTAATAATTTTCCCCTCGATAATAGCGCTCCAGTTTGTTATCCAAATGAACAAGCTGCGCTTTTTTCTCCTCGATATCATTCAGCAACTTTTGCTTTTGACCCTCAATCAGCTTGGTTCTTTCCTTCAAAGTGGAGGTTCCTTCATTGACCTGATCATAATACTTTTTGATGTCTTCCACACTCATCCCGGTTTCACGAAGGCATTTGATAAAAACCAGCCAGTTCAGATCATCCTCCAAATATAGACGGTTATTCTGCTCATTTCGTGCAGCAGGTTTCAGCAGTCCCTTTCTTTCATAAAAGCGAATCGCTCCAATGGAGATTTCAACTTTTTTGGCTACTTCTCCAATCGTTAACATGTTAACCCCTCTTTTATAAAAATAATTTGACCTACACTAAGTGTAGCATAGTAACTTATACATTGTTAAATATAAATCAAATTACGGAAAGAAGGATTTGCATGAAAAAGACTGTCTTTGTA
This sequence comes from Paenibacillus sp. PAMC 26794, assembly GCF_000316035.1. Lineage (GTDB taxonomy): Bacteria > Bacillota > Bacilli > Paenibacillales > Paenibacillaceae > Paenibacillus. The sequence goes on along the minus strand of NZ_ANHX01000017.1, from coordinate 24,094 downwards.
ACCGGAGCAAATAAAGGAATTGGATATGAAATCGTAAAGCAGTTGGGTGAAGCAGGTTGGAAAGTTATCCTTGGTGCACGTAGTGTTGAACGGGGTGAAAGAGCTGTTTCCGAGTTAACTTCCAGGGGGTTAGATGTAGAATTTGTACAGATCGACATGTGCGACTTGAAGAGCATTGAGCAGGCAGCCGATACGATTCACAAGAATTATCCCACAATAAACCTTTTGATCAATAACGCGGGTATGCCGGGTGCTTTCTCTCATTCCTTCACGGATACAAAAGAGGAAGATCTGCGGAACGCCTTTGAAGTGAACTTTTTCGGTACCTTCCGTTTGAATCAGCGATTGTTCCCGTTAATCAAAGACAATGAAGGCACAATCATTAATGTATCAACCGACATGGCTTCTCTGGACCATATGCAAAATGCAGAATTTACTTTAAACGCCTTCGACTATAACTCATCCAAAACGGCCAATAGTGCCATGACACTTTCGATGGCTTATGAAGTGAAAAACAGCAGGGCGCAAGTCTTTGCGGTAACGCCTGGGTTCACTTCAACAGATCTTAATGGCAATGCCGAAGGCGGTAAATCAAAAGAAGCCGGCGCTGCGATTATCGTGGGCTATGCGACGGATAGTAAACGTCATAACGGAGAATTCCTAGATGAAAATGGCGTATACCCTTGGTAATCCACCGTTGCCAAAAGCAGCGATAAATTGGGATGAATTTTAGCGTATATTTTCAAACTCAAACTCAGGTAAGCCATTACGATGATGGGTATAAGGGTCTAAAAAGTTTTGAGGTTCATACTGGATTATCCTGAAGAATGGGTAGACGATTTTCTAACGAACCCAGGACGTCTTATTCGGCCTTTAGGTACGCTTCTTAGATTTTTAGGAACATCAGACACGCTATTTCTCGAAATCCCTGACAAAAAGGCTATAAACTGATGTTTATTCTAATGTAACGTGGCTCAGGTTCATTAGATTTCTGCGGGAGCTTCAAATGCTTGAATAAGATGCCTCAGATTCGTTAGCCTGAAAGTCCGAAAGCCTGAAACCAATTGGGCTACTACTCTACACTCTACTAATCAGACACAAATAAAGAATCCACCTTTCAATTCTAAACCGAAATGAGAGGGGGATTCGTCATGCAATGAAAAGCCGGAATTAAAATGAAAGTAAAGCATCGTTTGGAGAGCTTGACTAGAGCTTGCGTAATGATCAAGTAGATCTTACGTAGAGATGCTTATAGCCAACTTATAGCCAGCCTACTTGAACGATCCGCTCAGCTTAGACATCAGCCTTATACAGCGGCATCAAAATCATAAATTCAGTTCCCAAGCCTACCTGACTTTGTACTGTAATTTTCCCACCATACGACTCGACAATCGAGCGGGTAATGGCGAGACCGAGACCTGCGCCCCCTTGTTTGCGCGAACGAGAACTGCTTGTGCGGTAAAATCGCTCAAAGATATGGGGCAGATGTGCAGGTTCAATGCCTGTGCCGTTATCCTTCACTGACAATTCAGCCTTATGGTGCGTGGCATACAACGTTATGGAGATGGCTCCATGCTCTGGATCGGTGTGCTGCACCGCGTTATGGAACAGATTCAGCACAACCTGCTTCAGCTTGTAAGGGTCAGCCAGTACATATACTTCAGCCGTCAGATCGAGATGAACGGATCTTTGCTGAGCCATCATGGCAAGTTGTGGTTGCATTTCGAGCAGCAGACTGTCCAGCTGAATGACCTCTCGCTCCTGCTTCGGAGTCTGATCCAGCTTGGTCAGGAGCAGTAAATCTTCAACCAGCTTGTTAATTCGTACGGATTCGCCGTGCATGCTGTCCAGTGCTTTATACAATTGATCTTGATTGGTCGCTGCACCCCGTTGTAGAACTTCAATGAAGCCGTGAATGGAGGTAAGCGGGGTACGAAGCTCATGGGAAGCATCGGACAAGAAACGCTGCATCTGCTCTTTCGATTCCCGCTCCGCTTCAAACGAGTTCTCCAGTCTTTCAAGCATGCCATTGAATGAAACTGCGAGCTGATCCACTTCTTCTTGTCCCTGAACGACGGGAAGGCGTTCTGCGAGGCTGCCTGCATCGATCTGCTGTACTTTATTCACCATGTTGGATAGGGGAACCAGCGTCCGACGTAATACCTTAGTGTATAGAATAAGACCGGCTACCATGGCTAACAGCGATAACATGAGGAAGATCAGAAGCTGTTTAATAATCAGATCTCTCAGTGGCTTCGTAGCTGTGCCCATCTGCACCATCGGTAAACCGTGATTGCGTGGACCGGGTGAAGCGAATACAATCAATTGCTCATTCCCTTGGCTATCCGTGACGATCCGGTAGGGAATGTGTTTTTGTTCTTTCAACTCATCTGTAATGCCTTGATATTCAACGGTTGATAGATGAGGGGCTTTCAGACCGTCTTCACCAAAAACATCCTCGAACGTACCTTGGTTATCAAACAGGGCCAGTGAACGGTCAGGAATAAACAGCACCCGATTGCCAGACCCGTTTCCTGCCTGTCCACCAAAAGGATTGTTGGAAGAGCCACTACGTGACTGGATTCCGAGCCAAACCGGGGGCATGGACATGAGCTGTTCTTCCATGGTTTTTGCCTGATTCCGATAGAGAAAGCTTTCCATAATCCAGAATTGCAGGATACCGATTAACAATAGTAGCCCAGCAAGCACGAACAGAGAACGTGAGAGCAATTGAGAACGCAGGGAACGCGGCCAGATCCATTGGTGAAGACGTTCTAAACGAAGTTTATTTTTCTTACGTAGCGAGTTCATCAGAGATCCACCCTGTACCCGACACCCCGAAGCGTGCGAATGAGTCTATGTTCTTTATCCCTGAGCTTGTCGCGCAAGGAGCGAACGTACACCTCCACAATGTTTTCTTCCCCGCCAAAATCATACCCCCACACCCGGCTTAGAATGGTCGCTTTGCTAAGTACAATCCCATGATTAAGCACAATAAATTTTAACAGTTCGTATTCGGTAGGAGATAGCTCGAGGACCTGATTCTGATAGGTGATTTCTTTGCGCTGATCATCAATTCGGAAGGGACCATGGGTCACAGCTCCTATTAATAAAGGAAATTGATTACGCAGTCTGGCCTGAATTCGGGCGAGCAGCTCGTCGAAGGCAAAGGGTTTGATCATGTAATCGTCAGCCCCGAGCCACAGACCTTTAACCCGATTCTCGACTTCGTCCTTCGCTGTCAGCATAATAACGCCAACCTGAGCTCCGGTCTTACGCAGACGCTCGACCACTTCGAATCCATCCATCTCAGGCATCATGACATCCAGAATAGCCATATGTGGCTTGAATTCAAGCGCCAACTCAAGCGCAGCCGCTCCATCCGGTGCGGTGCGCACATCGAAGCCCTCATTGCTTAATCCAAGCTCCAGAAATTGCAAAATATGCGGTTCATCATCAGCCAATAGTATTTTAATTCCGCTGCTAAGCTTCATAATGTTGGGTTCCTCCTTGCTTGCTTCCATCTATAGTTCTCCCTCAATTGAGAGGGACTGTATGTTGTATTATCGCTTGCCAAACTGAAATTTAGCTGAAAGGATTGTGAATTATCCTCAGACAACATTCAGCGGACACTCATCCCAGTTTTATTTTGACATGCCACAATACTAGACATGAAGAACTTTGAAGGAGTGATTAACATTGAATAACACCAAAAGAAGGATGGATCTTGTCCTTCTGCCGATTGTATTACTGGCGGCATTTCTGAATGGGTACGGCATTTGGAACGATCAATATGCCAATTCCTATTATACAACTGCCGTTGGGAGTATGCTCAGCAACTTCCATAACTTTTTCTATGCTTCACTCGACTCGGCAGGCTCGGTCACTGTAGATAAACCACCTGTTGTCTTCTGGATCCAGACGGCCTTTGCCTATGTCTTCGGATTGCACGGATGGAGTGTTATTTTGCCGCAGGTATTAGCGGGAATCGGTTCGGTGCTCCTGATCTATTTCATGGTGAAACCTACATATGGTCTTGCAGCAGCCCGAATCTCGGCACTTGCGATGGCGACTGTGCCTGTCGTGGCGGCAGTCAGCCGGACCAACAATATTGACAGCATGCTGGTGTTTACACTACTGCTGGGTTCATGGTTTTTGTTCAAAGGCAGCAAACAAAGCAGTGCTTGGCGCATTCTGGTTGCCTTTGGGTTAATAGGCGTAGCCTTTAATATGAAAATGCTTCAAGCATATATGATTCTCCCGGCTTTTTACTTGTTCTATCTGCTCGTATTTCAGGCGAAATGGAGAAGGAAGATCATCCTACTGATCGGCAGCACAGCGGTTCTGGGGGTCGTTTCCTTATCCTGGGCGGTCACTGTGGATTCTATACCTGAAGACGAGCGGCCTTATATCGGCAGCAGTGAAACGAACTCGGTCATGGAACTCGCCTTTGGATACAATGGTCTGGCTCGCCTAACGGGTCAGCAGAATACTGCAGGTAACGCAGGTATGCCAAATGGTATGGGACAGGGAAATAATCGTGACAATCGAGGAGACTCGACTTCAGGCCCTAATCAGACAGGCAGTGGTGTTCCTGGCGCTGGGCAAGATGTCAATGCACCGGATAACGATAAAATGAATGGTTCGAATGGCTTGAACACCATGGGCGGCATGAATGGGCCGAATGGCAATTTCCCGAACGGGCAGATGCCGAATGATATGGAAATGCCAAATGGAAGAGATTTCGGCGGAGGCATGGGAGGAATGTTTGGTACGGGGGAGAAAGGCCCTCTACGTCTGTTCCAGACTGAACTGTCAGGTCAAGCCAGCTGGCTTCTGCCAGTTGTGTTGCTTGGATGCATTGCCATATTTGCAGGGTTAAGACGGAGAAATATAACCAGCAAGCACAAGGAGGCCTTGTTTTGGCTGGCCTGGCTGCTTCCCGTTGCTGCCTTTTTCAGTGTGGCAGGTTTCTTCCATCAATATTATCTGATTATGCTTGCACCTCCAATTGCGGCGCTGACTGGCGCGGGATTTGTAGCGATGTGGAAGTTATATCGTGAACGAAATGGTTGGCAGGCATGGTTGCTTCCAGTGTCGGTGCTGCTGACGACCTTGTTCGGCTGGTATATCATGCAGGTGTATAACGATACGATTGGTGCAGGCTGGTCCATTAGTGAATTGATCGCAGGCATTCTGGTCACGGTCATCCTAATCGTTATGCTTCATCGCACACATCGATGGAAACAGAGCTTCATTATCGCGGGATTCATGGTGATGCTGATCGGTCCAATCTACTGGGCATTCACCCCAATTACTTATGGTGGAAACAGCATGATCCCGGCAGCAGGACCCACTGGTTCCAATGGTATGTTTGGTGGAGTAGGAATGGGCATGCCGATGGGTAACGGTGCAGGAGACACAGAAATGCCTACAATGGGTGGCCGTGGCGGAATGGGTAACCGTAACGAAGAAGTGGATACAGCCACACTGAATTATCTGAAAGAGCACAATACAGGCGAAACGTATCTCTTTGCCACTACGGACTATAATCAGGCAGCACCTTATATCATCGATGAGAAAGCAGCGGTTATTACGCTTGGAGGTTTCTCCGGGTCAGACCCGGTGTACACAACAGAGAAACTTGAGCAACTCGTCAAGAGCGGGCAAGTGAAGTACTTCATGGTTGGTGGCATGGGTGGCCGCGGAGGGAACTCGGATATTAGCGATTGGATCAAAGAGCACGGAACCGAGATTCCAACGTCAGAATGGAAGACAGGAACGGACAGCGGGTCCATGGATAACGGAGACATGGAGAATGAAGCTGGACTTGGATTTGGATTCGGGTTCGGATTCGGCGGACAGACCACCTTGTACGAAGTGAAATTGTAGCTATATAAATTGAACTTATCATTTACACGATAACGGAGAGGACAGAAAAAACCTGAAAAAGCGAAGCGTTCGCCTAAAAGCTTTCTGAAAGAAAGCTACATCGGAAGCATACGCTATCTCCGGATTTTCCCTTTATAAAAGGAATCAAAAAAATCTGGGGATAACAGCGATTGGAAGGTTGTTCTGTCATCGAAGTGTGCAGTGTAAATATTCTTTAGTTCAATTTGTATAGAATGAAAATCTCGAACGAAGTCCATTGGAAAAGGGAGGGAACGAACATGGCTCACGCGTACCGATACAGCATTATTATTCCCATGTATAACGAGGAAGCGGTGATCGAGGAGACTTATCGGCGTCTGAAGAAGGTCATGGGCAGCACAGGAGAGAGCTATGAACTGCTATTCGTCAATGATGGCAGCGTGGATCGAAGTGCACAGATGATCCGTGATTACGCCCGTTGGGACGAGAGTGTGAAACTGATTGATTTTGCCCGTAACTTCGGACATCAGATTGCGATAACAGCGGGCATGGATTATGCAGTGGGGGATGCGGTGGTTATTATTGATGCGGATCTGCAGGACCCTCCCGAACTGATATTGGATATGATCGCCAAATGGAAAGAGGGCTATGAAGTCGTATATGCACGTCGCACCAGACGAAGTGGGGAAACTCGCTTCAAGAAATGGTCGGCAAGTCTGTTCTATCGTGTCCTTCGTGCCTCAACGGATACGGATATCCCGGTAGACACCGGAGATTTTCGCCTGATTGACCGCAAAGTATGTGATGAGATGAAACGTCTTCCGGAGAAAAACCGATTCGTGCGCGGGCTGGTCAGTTGGGTCGGATTCCGTCAGACTGCCATTGAATACGAACGTGATGAACGTCTGGCAGGCGAAACAAAATATCCGCTGAAACGCATGCTGAAACTGAGCCTGGATGGCATTACTTCATTTTCGTATAAACCGCTCAAGCTTGCAGGTTATGTAGGTGCGATCCTGTCGGTTGGCGGATTCATCTATATGTTAACGGTTATTGTTTCGGCCATATTTACGGATTCAACGATTAAAGGATGGCCATCCATTGTGAGTATCATGCTAATGTTTAACGGATTCATCCTGATCATGCTGGGCATTCTGGGCGAGTACGTTGGCCGTATCTATGATGAGACCAAGGCACGTCCGCTATACATTGTGAGAGATGTGGTTCAGGCCGAGGGCCAGCAAGCGCAATCCCGATTGACAACCCGAGTTGCTCATCATGACTAAGCGTCTGGTGACACTCTTCAAGTTCGGTATTGTGGGTGTTGCGAATACGGCAGTGGATGCGGTGGTGTTTGCTTTGCTTGCAGTGGTCGGTGTACCGGTTCTAATTGCTCAAGTAATCTCGTACAGCTGCGGCGTTGCGAACAGTTATTGGCTGAACGGCAGGTGGACTTTTCGAGATGCGGCACGAGGCGACGGCGATAGAGCGAAACTTATTCGTTTTCTAATCACCAATCTCATCGTTCTCGCGTTATCCGCCCTCATTCTGATGACTTTGCACCATATGCTGGGTTGGAGTCTCGTGATGAGCAAGATCCTGGCGACCTTGATGGGGATGGTTCTGAACTATATGGCCAGCAGATATTGGGTGTTTCGTATCGCTACTTAGCTGCCCACAGTGTGCAATATTGGTTATAAGAAGCAAATGAAAGGAGTGTATGATGATATGCGAATTAAAAAAGCAGTTATTCCGGCAGCGGGTCTCGGAACCCGTTTTCTGCCAGCGACGAAAGCACAACCTAAAGAGATGTTACCGATCGTGGATAAACCGGCTATCCAATACATTGTTGAAGAAGCAGTACAATCAGGTATTGAGAATATTCTCATTGTGACCGGACGCAACAAAAAATCCATAGAGGACCATTTTGATAAATCGGTTGAACTTGAACACTCTTTATATGCCAAGGGCAAACAGTCTTTACTGGAAGAGGTGCAGGCCATCAGCGAGATGGCAAATATTCATTTTATTCGTCAAAAAGAACCGCTTGGACTGGGGCATGCCATTGGGTGTGCACGGCAATTTGTAGGAGATGATGCCTTCGCTGTACTGCTAGGAGATGACATAATGGTGTCTGATCCACCTGCACTTGCACAGATGGTCCATCTCTATGAAAAGACAGGCAAACAGATCATTGGTGTTCGTCAGGTAGACGCGGAAAATGTGAGCAAATATGGCATTATTGATTCGAATGGTGCAGAGGACCGGGTTCACCGGGTCACCAATCTGGTCGAAAAACCATCCCTTGCAGAAGCACCATCCCGAACAGCTGTAATGGGACGATACATTCTGAAACCTTCCATCTTTCCAATCCTGGATCAGATCGAGAGAGGGGCTGGAGGGGAATATCAGTTAACGGATGCCTTGAAAGAAGTAAGTCAGGTGGAGGAACTGTTGGCCCTTGAACTGGAGGGACGCCGCTACGATATTGGTGATCAATTCGGATATATTCAGGCGATCTTGGAGATCGGACTGATGCGCAAGGAATTACAGCCCATGCTGACACCCTATCTTCAGAAGCTTGCAACCCAGTGGGCATAGGGATTGATATGTAGCAGAGGTTTAGATCTGCTGTAGGACGGGGTCTCCTTCGTGCCATGGTCCTGTCATAGACTCTGGCATTGTACAATACTTCCTGTAACGCTACAATAAGTAAGAAGTTCAAGTTGCTCTTTGAGGAGTGAGGAATCATGAATGAGTCTATCATCAGGGACCTTATTCAGTATATGGACGTGGAGGACAACGCCGTCATTCAGTACATTCAAACCGAGCATCGGATGAAACTGGGACTCTTTTGGGGAATACAGGAAGGCAGCCGGGTTCTGGAAATCGGGTGTGGTCAGGGAGATACAACGGCCGTGCTTGCACATCTGGTGGGGGAGCACGGGTACGTTCATGGTGTAGATATTGCACCAGAGGATTATGGTGCACCGCTGACCGTAGGCGAAGCGGCAGCCAAGCTGCGGAGATCTCCACTGGGTGATCGAATTCGAATGGATTATGATTTTGACATTCTAAGTGATCAGGCTCAATTCGCCGAGAATGAGTTTGATGTTATCGTACTATCCCATTGTTCATGGTACTTGAAATCGTTTGACGAGCTCGCCCATATTCTTAGCAAGGTTAGGACGTGGGGACATCAGTTATGTTTTGCCGAATGGGATGCACGAGTTACAGATGTGAGCCAGCTCTCGCACTGGTTATCCGTTCTGATTCAGTCCCAGGTCGAATGTTACAAGGAGAACAGCTTCTCCAATGTGCGCACGCTTTTTACACCGGAGGACATCCAAGAGCTTGTCGCTGCGGCAGGCTGGACGATTAAGGAAGAGACTTCGATCCATTCTCCTGAGCTGCAGGACGGTCGCTGGGAAACCGAAATGACACTGGCAGAAGCACCTGTGGAACTGAAACTGCTTCCGATCCCGGACAAAGTAAAAACACTTCTTCTTTCCGAATTGAAATTACTTAGAACACGTCATGCCTCGGGGCCCGGGAGTCCACTGGGAACGTATGCGATGGTTGCCAAAAAGCAGTAAGAAAATAGCCATTAGCAGCAAATTTTAAAAAATGTGTTTACTTCATCACCGTAATTTTGATATTATAATCGCAATATCAAATGCGACGAAGAGACGAGTAGATAAAAATCATTCTTTCAAAGAGAGCTCCGGTAGCTGAAAAGGAGTAAAGAACTTTTTATTGAATAAAGACTCAGAGCAGCACATCGGAACTTAGCATTAAGGGATGGTGTGACAGGAGCTCCTGTTACAGAGCTAGAGTATGAACGGTCTACAGCTAGCAACATGGTTGTAAACCTTTACTTGAAGAGGCGGATATGGTGACATATTGGCGAATCTGGGTGGTACCACGAGAGTTCAATCTCGTCCCTGAGACTATTGTCTTGGGGATGGGATTTTTTGGTTTTTCCGGGGTGCGACTACACGCTTTGGAATTGCCTGAATAGTGTTAATTAGGAAGTCAATTTCATAATACGTTTTAGTGAGTTATGAAATTGATTTGAAGAGAAGAATCACTTAAACCGAAAGGAAATGATGATTGAATGTCAGCAAAATTGAAAGTTGGTATCGTCGGAGGAACGGGAATGGTGGGTCAGCGTTTTGTGGACCTGCTTGATCAACATCCATGGTTTGAAGTAACAGCTATTTCTGCAAGCGCCAATTCGGCAGGTAAAACATATGAAGAATCCGTACAAGGCAGATGGAAACTCGCAGTTCCTATTCCGGAAGCTGTGAAGAAAATCGTTGTTCAGGATGCTTCCCAGGTTGAGGCTTTTGCCAGCCAGGTTGATTTTATTTTCTGCGCCGTTGATATGAAAAAGAATGAAATTCAAGCGCTCGAAGAAGCTTACGCTAGAACAGGCACACCTGTCGTGTCCAACAACTCAGCTCACCGCTGGACAGCAGATGTACCAATGGTAATCCCTGAGATTAACCCGGGACATCTGGACGTGATTGAAGCTCAACGCAAACGTCTGGGTACAAAAACCGGATTTATTGCTGTAAAACCAAACTGCTCGATTCAGAGCTATGTGCCTGCACTGCACGCCTTGCGTGAGTTCAACCCGACTCAGGTTGTTGCTTCCACGTATCAAGCAATCTCCGGAGCAGGTAAAAACTTTACGGACTGGCCTGATATGCTTGATAATGTCATTCCATACATCGGTGGCGAAGAAGAGAAGAGTGAGCAGGAACCACTGCGGATCTGGGGTAGCATCGAAAATAATGAGATCGTCAAAGCATCGGCTCCATTAATTACAACACAATGTATTCGTGTTCCAGTAACGGATGGACATCTGGCGACCGTGTTTGTAAACTTCGAGAAAAAACCAAGTAAAGACGAAATTTTGGAGCGTTGGTTGCAGTTCAAAGGTCGTCCGCAGGAACTGGCTCTGCCAAGTGCACCAAAACAATTCATTACGTATTTTGAAGAAGAGAACAGACCACAGACAAAACTGGATCGTGATATCGAACGCGGAATGGGTGTATCCACAGGCCGACTGCGCGAAGACTCACTCTATGATTACAAATTCGTTGGATTGTCCCACAACACGCTCCGCGGAGCGGCAGGTGGTGCGGTTCTGATCGCGGAACTACTCAAAGCTGAAGGATACATTCAACCGAAATAAGTGTAAAGGCATCATGAGCAGCAGATTTCTGAACAGGATATTTCATGAAAAACCATCACTTGTTGATGGTTTTTTTTGTATTGTGAACAGGGACCAGAAAATGGGCAGGAATAGATTAAAGAGATTCCAGTAGAGGGTTGTATTGGCGTAAAACGCCGACTATGTTGTCGGCGTTTTTTACTCAGGCTCATTTAGATATACATAATGTAACAAATAGCCTATATGTTTAGAACATACGTGAGCTATATCATGTGAAGTTTAAGATACTATGCTAGTTTGCTGCTTCATAGCAGCTACTGGGCACTGAGCCGAAACCTCAGCTTCAGGAAGACTGCGACTTTTTAAACGGGATGCAGGACAACTCCCTTCTTCGTCACGCTTGGTTTCCCAATTGACCGGGTTGGTCATATCCGGGATGCGCTGCTCCAAAATGGCCTGATATTGACGTGCTTTCTCTTCCAAATGGGCTACGCGGCTCTTGGCCTCTTCAAGCTGAATCAGCGCCGCTTCCTTATACTCCATCATAAGTGCGAATCGCTGCGAAACGGTTGAATCACCTTCGAGGCAGAGATCGACGTATGTTTTAATATTTTCAATCGGTAAACCTGTCTGCTTGAGGCATTTGACGCCATGTAGCCAATTGATGGATTCTTCATCAAACACCCGAATATTATTTTTATTGCGTTGAATGCTCGGAACCAAGCCTTTATCCGTGTAAAAGCGAACAGCGTGCTCTGTGAGTCCCGTAAGCTGGGCAGCATCCTGGACAGTATACATATGTACTCCTCCTTCTAAAAAAATTTTGGAGACCGCTTGACTTCGTGTAAGACGAAGGAGCTAGGGTTATTGTAACGCAAGTCGGCCGGAAGTGGAATCCTCGCTTCGTTGCTGAATTCAGGAATACGTGACCACTTGCGATTCACAATTGAACCATAGGAGGAATTGAATATGCAAACTGTAACCTTGAACAATGGAGTGAAAATGCCGATTATTGGCTTTGGTGTCTACCAGGTTCCCGATGCTGATGAATGTGAGAACACGGTATATGAGGCGCTGAAGGCCGGTTACCGCCTAATTGATACCGCTGCCGGTTACCTAAACGAAGAAGCGGTTGGACGTGCAATTAAACGCAGTGGCATAGCGCGGGAAGAACTTTTCATCACGACCAAGCTTTGGATTCAGGATGCAGGATACGAAAGTGCCAAGCGGGCGTTTGCCAAATCGTTAAGTAAGCTGCAGCTCGATTATCTGGATATGTACCTCATTCACATGCCGTTTGGTGATTACTACGGCGCATGGCGTGCGATGGAAGAACTATACCGTGAGGGCAAGATCAGGGCTATCGGTGTCAGTAACTTCCTACCTGACCGCCTGATGGACCTCATCGTCCACAACGAAGTTGTGCCTGTCATCAATCAGATCGAAACTCATCCGTTTCAACAGCAGGTCGACAGCGCTGTTTTCATGAAAGAACAGGGGATACAGCACCAGTCATGGTCCCCGTTCGCCGAAGGTCGCAACAATTTGTTCAGCAACGAAGTCTTGGTTTCCATTGCCGAGAAACATAACAAATCCGTCGCCCAGGTTGTACTGCGCTGGCTCGTGCAGCGGGATGTTGTTGTTATTCCAAAATCAGTACGCAAAGAGCGGCTTATCGAGAACTTCGATATTTTCGACTTTGTACTAAGCCCGGAAGAGATTGCAACCATTTCCACACTGGATACCAAGGAAAGTCTATTCATGAAGATTGATAATCCTGAAGTTGCCAAGATGCTGGGCAATATGAAAGTGGATTTGTAGCCCGGAACTGATTGCTAGGTTTACGAAACGTAGCAGTATCGTAGCAATAATAGTAACAATAGCAACTCAATGCAAAACGCCGACAATTAGGTCGGCGTTTTTTAACATTCCAATATTTTGTTAGGCCGCAGATGTCTTATCCGACTTTTGCAGAAGCTGAGAGCGACGACCGAGCAGATAACCTGTTAATGAAGCAAGCATCTGCTGGAATACCATGCCTAGAACAACCGGGACAGCAACAGGTGGCGGAAAATAAGAAACAGCCAGTACTGCGCCAGCACTGATATTACGCATTCCCCCATTGAACACCAGGGCTACCTGATCGGCCTCGTTCCAGCCCAGCAATCGGGCGATGAAGTAACTAAGTGCATAACCGAATGATGCCAGGAAAATAATGATGACCGCAAGACCAGCTAATTTCCAGTTGAAATCGGCCAAGTAGGGTGCAACGACAGATCCGTTAATCGCAACGACAGATGCCATAAACAATTTGGATAACGGGTTCAACCTTGGTCCCCAGACCGGGACAATGGCGCCTTTGGTCCACTCATTCAAAAGCATACCGAGCAGGGATGGCACAACAATCATCCAGAACAGACTGCTCATCATGGCTACCGTGTCCAGTGTAACACTGGTGCCGATTAACAGGGACAACACCCCGGGCACTACGAAAGGAGCAAGCATGGTATCAATCAGGATGATGGATAGCGTAAGTGCGATATTGCCCCGATAGATACTGACCCAGATGAAGCTGCTTATTCCTGTCGGTATCACAGCTGCCAGAACCAGGCCTGTTATGGTGTACGCATCTGTAGGGAAAACCAGATGACCCATACCAAGAGCAATCAGAGGCATCGCCAAATGTAAAATAAACAGACATACAAATAGGGGGAACGGCTTCTTCAGCACGTTTACAAAATCCCGTATTCCAAGACTGATGCTTCCAGCGAACGTCATGAACGCAAAGAGCCAAGGAGATAAAAAGGTATAAGAAGAAAGAAAACTCCCGCATAACACGCCAATAATAATGCTGATTGGGGTAATCAGTGGCATGATGCGGTTCAAGCGTTGGTTCAAGGCTTGAAGCATAATCATGACATCCCTTTACCGTGTGATTTTACTATTATACATGTTAATAACGTTGGCTGCAGACCCATTTGCAATGAAGCAGTCTGAACAGGTATCATGGACTTGGAACAAGGATTCCGATTAGGAGAAGGGGAGATGATCATGTTTATAAGAAAAAGAAAGCACACATTAATGATGACAGGCTTCATTGCATCAAGTATTCTTTTGATTTCGGCCTGTTCTGTCGTGGAACAAGCCAATCAAAGTTTAAATTATGTTAGTGGGGCTACTGATTATATAGAACAGGCATCAAACGCCGGGGCTGATCTGCAAGAGCTCGCATCGGGTGCGGTGAATAATCCGGAGACTACAACGCAGATCCAGGAGAAAATCGATCTGATCCAAGCAGAAGCAAGTGAATTTTCTCAGTTGACTGCTCCCGGAATAGGAGAGAGCATTCATGAGAATCTGGTTAGTTACAATACTCAATTAACAGAAGTTGTAGACAATTTCGAGAATACAATTGCAAAGCAAGGTTTTACGATAGAAAATTGGGAGAAGACGGGCATTCCTGAACTGATCACCAACATTAATAATCTGAAAGATCCGCTTAGCGGACTTCAGAGTGAATAAATTGAATTATTTACTTACTATAAGTTGATGCTAAACCTAAATATATTTTACCAAAGGAGAACTGAGTCATGACGGAGCACAATGGAAAAGTAATCATTATTACAGGTGGAGCGAGTGGTATTGGTAAAGAGACAGCACTTCAACTTTCGGATCAAGGTGCGACTATTGTTGTCGCTGACTATAATGAAGAGGGTGCGAAGAAGCTTGCGGCAGAGATTGAAGCAGCAGGCGGAACAGCGGGCGCGTACAAAGTGGATGTATCCAAAGGGGACGAGATCAAAGCCCTGATCGACTGGACCGTAGAGCAATATGGTACGTTAAGCGGTATTTTCAATAACGCAGGCATTGGACTTGTGAAGCCATTTCTGGAGATGGACCCGGAATCCTATCACAGAGTCATTGATGTAGATCAGCACAGTGTATACTACGGTATGTATTATGGCGCGAAAAAAATGGTTGAATTGAATGTACAAGGTACCATTGTGAATACCGCTTCGATCTATGGAAGTGTTGCTGCAGTAGGCAGCTTCAACTACAACGCAGCCAAGGCTGCTGTTGTTATGATGTCCAAATCCGGTGCATTGGAACTTGCTGAGCATGGAATTCGTGTAGTTGGTGTAGCACCTGGCTTTATCGAAACACCGATTCTGGGTGATGACCAAGCCATGAAGGATGCGCTTGCTACTCAACATATGCGTGGAGAGCTCATTCAACCGGAGAAAGTAGCCAGTGTGGTTACATTCCTGTTCAGTGATGCAGCAAGTGCAGTGAACGGTACAACCTTAGCCGTAGATGATGGATTCCTCAGCTTCAAAACCAAATAGGTACCCTCTTATAATTAAGGGAACCGATCTCAAAAAACAGAAAAAAACGGTGCAGAACGATTTATTCGTTTTGCACCGTTTTTTTATTTTCATTTTGTCGAATCATCCCGAAAATTCAGAGATCGTGATACAATTAACAAGGCTTTAGCTTTTTATCATTTTGTGGTGTCATAGACAATTCGAACTCCGAGAGAGCCATAACTCTCTTCTTTGTAATGACATTGAGAACAGGTTTTGGTTGAGCATAACGCATCGTTATGAACTTGTAATTTTCCGTTGCACTGTGGACATTTATTTTCAAAAAGAGTCTTCAACACGTTAAACATGCTTAATCACTCATTTCGGATTAATTTACTTGGTTTTCATTATAACGGATAATATTCGCTGTGTATAGCACTTTTGACTGGTATCGAAATGAGATTTATATTGCACGAAAGGAAGCGCATAACCGATGGATCTTCTGCTTTTTGTCATCATGTTTATACTGGGTCTGGTCGGTTCATTCTTCTCCGGTTTGTTGGGTATTGGTGGGGCCATTATCAATTATCCGCTGCTGTTATATGTTCCATCATGGATGGGACTGGAGCCATTCTCAGCACATCAGGTATCTTCGATTAGTATGTTTCAAGTGTTTTTCGCTTCACTTGCCGGTGTGATTGCATTCCGCAGAAAAGTAAAAAAGGGTAGAAGTGGTGGAGCGGTCGTTCACCGCGGATTAGTGCTGTACATGGGCTCCAGCATTCTTGCTGGCAGTCTGATTGGTGCGTTCATATCCGGTCATCTGGACGGAAGGGTTATTAATCTGATCTATGGCATTCTGGCAATTATAGCGATTGTGCTTATGCTGATTCCCGGAAAGGGAAAGCTAGATACCTCAGCTCCACTGGTGTTTAACCGATGGATTGCAGCAGGTACTGCTTTTGCAGTAGGCATTGTATCAGGAATTGTTGGTGCGGGTGGTGCCTTTATCCTTATTCCCATCATGCTGACGATTCTCAACATCCCCGTACGAACGACGATTGCTTCTTCACTGGCGATTGTATTTATCTCCGCAATCGGCGGCGTTATAGGGAAAATTACGGGTGGAGACATTCCGATGGAACCCATCATCTATACGGTGATCGGAAGTCTGCTGGGGGCATCCCTTGGTTCACGGGTTAGTTCGATGATCAATGTGAGCGTACTTCGATATGCATTAATCGTACTTATCGCCATCACAGCGGTCAAAGTCTGGTCATCCATTCTGTAAAATCACGTATATGGAAATGAACAATGATGATTTCGTAACCAAACGGTTGGATCGCCGTATAAAGGTTATGAACATGAGCTGAAGCGTTGGATACACCATCAAATGAGTTCAGTTTTCGTCCATGGAGCACCTCATCTCCTTTCATGGATACATGTTTAACATTAATAGAAGTTGAGGTATCCACCCTATGAACAACGTACTTACAGAACAGGCTGATGCAGGATATCGGCTAGCTGAGCAGAAAGCATCTCAGTATTTTACTTCTCTTCATAAGCAGCTCATGGATAATACGTATACGACAGCAGTTACCCAAGATATTCATGTATGGCAAAAAAAACATATTCATCGTTTTGCCTGGCTTTCTCTTTTATCACCTAGCAAAAGAAAACCGGATCCCCGGGATGTTCATAGATATATCCACTGGCTGAAATCGACAGGAAAGCTGGATGATTACCTGGATCGGAGTATCTCCTATATTTATATGCGAGATCTGGGGCAAGCCCTTGATTCTCCGGGTACGCAGGCCCGAATTCAGAACGTTGTCCAGAATACCAAAAAATACTTTATGGGTTCTGCCACTGGGCGCAAAGGACAGCCCGATTATATCAGTCTGGCTGCGTTGTACCGGTGGGGACAGAAGGAGCACATAGAATCCGCTGTCATCTGGGTGATGAACAAATTAAAAAACGTAGCATCCAACATCCCGAAGGAGCTGGATGCAGAGCAGGCGCAACGGAAGCTCATCAAGATCATTCTCGGCGTGGTCCTTCATGTGGACGATGAGATGAACGAGCAGACACCACCTGAGGAACGGGCACGGAGATTTGATGCGGCGATCCGACTGGGTTATTCGTACGGTTTGACCTATCCATTTGTGGATGACCTGCTGGATTCTCAAGCTTTGACTGTTCAGGAAAAAGAACAATATTCCCTGATGATACGTGATGCACTTCTTACCGGGGTCGTACCTGATCTGGGGGAGTGGAAAGGCAGCAACCTTGAAGTGATTGAATATGTGCATTCCGAGCTTCGGGAAGCATTTGAGTATATTAAGGACTACCAGCGTCCAGAGAAACAGCGAACGTTCTTAGAGCAATCCTATGTGTTCTTTCAGTCTCAGGAGATTGATCGCAGCAAGAAATTAGCCAATGCCAATTATAGCAATGAAGAACTGTACATTCCGATTATTATCAAATCTTCTTCCTCCCGATTAATCGTCCGATCTGTTCTCAGTGCGCCAGTCAATGAAGGATTTGATCTGCGGACGTTCTATTACGGCATATATAATCAGCTGGCAGATGATTTTGCCGATATGTTTGACGATATGGAAGAAGGGGCAGTAACTCCGTATACGTACTATTTGAAGTACCGCGACCTGCGTCCCGACTTGATTAATCCATATGAATTGTATTGGGCAGTCATTTCTCATCTAATCCATGATGTCTACAACTCGGATGCCAAGACCCGTGATGTCATACTGGATCGTGCGATCAACGGGCTGAAGCGTTGTAAAGAACGGTTGGGGCAGCAGAAATATGATGAAGTGATGACGATCTTTGCCTCTGGGCAGCCTGAATTCAATCGATTGGTTCAACAGATGGTGCGAAAAGCGGATGACGTTGATTTCCTTGATAAATTGTTACGGGATCAGGTCGTGCTTCAATTGAAAAATGACAAGCAGGAGAAAGAGGAGTTCAAGCAGACCATTCGAACGGTTCGCGAACAGATTAATGTGGAGTTGCAGATTGCGAAGCCCGGTGGACTGCATGAGATGAAAGAAACGCTAATCGATGCAGCCAATTATAGTTTGCAGGGAGACGGAAAGAGGCTACGCCCCATATTAACTTGGGTTATGGGTGTGCGCGAGTATGGTCTACCTGAATCATCCATCGTTCCGCTGCTAAGATCATTGGAGTACATGCATACCGCGTCCCTGATCTTTGATGATCTGCCTACGCAGGATAATGCTTCGACAAGGCGTGGACGTTCCACGCTGCACCATGTGCACAATAGTGCCACAGCAGAGCTTACCGGTCTATTTCTTATCCAGAAGGCGATTGGAGAGCAATCCTCATTGGATCGTTTTGAAGCGGCGACCGTGCTCACGCTCATTCAGTATTCGGCTGAAAAAGCAGAGGATATGTGTATGGGGCAGGCGATGGATCTGAACTCCAAAGGCAAGGCATTGACGCTGGAGCAGTTGAACATGATCTGTTTTTACAAAACAGGCATTGCCTTCGAAGCTGCCCTGGTTATGCCAGCGATACTTGCCCAAGTGAAGGAACCGGAGATGGCTACGCTGAAAAAGTTCGCTTATCATGCGGGGATCGCCTTCCAGATTAAGGACGACTTGCTGGATTTCGAGGGAAATCACCTCATTCTTGGGAAACCTGCAGGTCAGGATGAGCGGAACAACAATTCAACCTTTGTGTCTATTCTTGGTGATGAAGGCGCGAAAAAAGAGATGTGGGAGCATTATTGTCTTGCTACAGATGCATTGAACGAGATGCCGAAACCTATTCCCTTTTTGAGACATCTATTGGATTATCTGGTTGGTCGCGAGCGCTAACCCATTTTTCTCGCGATCCCTTGCAGCATAGGACTTATAATGATATATAGCAAGTAAGGTCTGAATTCCATATGAATGGATTCCAGGCCTTATTTGTTTTTAAAGACACAAATCTCTTGAAAAGAGTCGTTTCAATGGTTAAAATACTGGATGTTAAGCAGATATTATTGTTTTCAAACCGCTAAATTTTGTGGAGCAATTTATATCCAGCATAATTTAAAAATGATAATCTATAACTTGAGTTTATATGCCAAAAGGAGAACTTACAATGCAGGTTCAAAAGGTTGATCATCATGAATTGTTCGAGCAGATCTATAACCAATCTCCTATTGGAATTGCACTCGTTGCTCCAACAGGGGAATGGATGAAAGTGAACCCTGCTTTTTGCTGTATGCTAGGTTATACAAGTGATGAATTAATGGATCTCACGTATCAGGATATTACACATCCGGATGATTCGTCACAAGATATGATCTGTAGTTACGAGTTATTTGAAGGTAAATCAAAAGAAAATCAATACGAAAAGCGTTACATCAATAAAAATGGTGACATCTTATGGTGTTCAATACATGTTTCCTTGGTTCGAAGCGAACTTAACGATGAACCTCTTTATTTCATTTGCCATATTGTTGATATTTCCAATCGTAAACTGTCTGAACAAAAACTTCTACATCGTGAAGAGGTGTTCAAACTTATTACGGATCATGCTCAGGAGATCATCTATATTGCTGATTTAGAGGGAGTTTGTCGGTTCTGCTCACCGTCAGTCGAACAAATATTGGGTTATTCCCCGGAAGAAGTAATTGGACAAAACAATAATGCTTCCTTTCACCCACAAGATCTGGAACGGATCTCGCAGATGGACTTGACTAAAGGTAATCTGTTGAATATTAGAGTTCGCCATAAAGACGGGTATTATCTTTGGTTTGAGACCACATACAAGGTCTTTGGTGATGCGGAGCATGAACAGCAGATTTTTACGATTGGACGAGATATATCAGAGCGAAAAAAACAAAAGGATATCAGTGCAGAGGCTGAACGTATCGCCTTAATTGGTAGTTGGGAATGGGATATGGTCAAAGACCATATTACATTTTCAGATCAGATTTTTGAGATTTTTGAACTTGAACGCACCTGTAAACCATATCGTATAAGTGATGTTTTTGATGTTATGGATTCCGAAGATATAGCCTCTTTACAAAAACATATTACAGGGGTAAAACAGGGTGAACCGCTCGATTTTGAATACAAACACATCAGCTCTGATGGAAATGAGAAGTATCTTCACTTGCGTGGATTGATTACGCTTGATGAGCATCGTCAGCCAGTCCAGCTAAACGGAACACTACAGGATATCACTGAACGCAAACGCATCGAATTTAAATTGCAGGAATCTGTGGAGCGATACACTTCGCTTAAGAAATACAATCATGACGCCATTATCTCGTTTAACATGGATGGTAATATTATGAATGCGAATCCAGTAGCGGTGAAAATGACGGGCTGTCCCGTGGCTGAAATGATCAGTACAAGCATAAGCAGATTTATCGGAGCCAGTAATCTCGGTCTGATTCTGGGCAGTAATTATGAGATGGCTGAAAAGGAGATCAATGCCGTTCGGCACACGGATGGATCTGAGACAGAAGTCTTGGCTACGCTTGCTCCAATCATTGTTAATAAATCCAATGTCGGGTTTTACCTGATTGCGAAGGATATTACGGAGCAGAAAAAACTGCTTGTAGCCAAAGAGGCAGCAGAGAGAATGAATAAGGCCAAAAGTGAATTTTTGGCGATGATGAGCCATGAAATTCGCACACCTATGAACGGTGTCATTGGGATGACGGATTTGCTCCTGGATACTCCTGGACTTAGCGGGGAACAAAAAGAATATATCGAAATCATCCAGAAGAGTGGAGATTCCTTGCTGGCCATCATTAATGATATTCTTGATTTTTCCAAAATCGAGTCAGGCAAAACCGATCTGGTAGAAGATCCTTTTGATCTCGTAGAGATCGTGACCGAGACGGTGCAAATCGTAAAACCACTGGCTCGTGAAAAGAAGCTGGATGTTCGCATGTGCGTAGAAAATGTCATTCCAACTCCGGTGTATGGTGATGCTTATCGTCTTAAGCAGGTACTTACCAATATCATCGGCAACGCGGTCAAATTCACTTCAGAAGGCGGCGTGGAAATTAAAGTTGGGGTTAAGGAGCAGTGCAGCAATAACGTGCAGCTTTATTTTCAGGTAAAGGATTCGGGCATTGGGATTCCGGTTGAGAGGAAACAACAATTATTTGAACCTTTCTACCAACTGGAGAATTTTATGACCCGCAAACCTCAAGGTACCGGTCTTGGCCTTGCCATTAGCAAGAAACTGGTGGAGCTTATGCAGGGCGAGATCTGGATCGAGGAATCGGATGAACCGGGTACAATATTTATATTTACCGCCCAATTTAAATTAAATAACGGTGAAGAAAGCAACAGGTTGGATCAACAGCAGAAGAAGAGCAGAATATCAGCCTTGCGGATTTTAATCGCAGAAGACAATGAGGTGAATCAGCTCGTCCTTAGCAGAATCGTTGAGAAAAAAGGGCACTTCGTGGATCATGTGGCGGATGGTGTTGAAGCAGTCGAGGCGGTCAAACACAATTCATATGATATTGTCTTCATGGATGTGCATATGCCAAGGCTTAATGGATTCGAAGCGACAAAAGCGATTAAAAGTTCTTTGCACCCCGAGAGTTGTCCATACATTATTGCGGTAACTGCAAATGCGGTAAGAGGAGACATGGAAAACTGCTTGAAGGCAGGCATGGATGCGTATGTCAGCAAACCGATTAAAATCGAATCCATTATGCAAGCATTGGAGACCTATTACATCAAAAATAATCTCTGAGGGTCCGAACAATGGATTCATGAGCAAAAAAGCTGCTAGCTTATCGTAAATAGGCTAGCAGCTTTTTTATGCACAAATCTCTAAGGATTTTTGATCCATAATTTGGAGATGTCCATATATCCAAATTCGGCTATCTGCATGCCGAAGATGCTCTGATCCAGTTCAGCCTGCTTGTTCATGTGACAGCCATGCAAGATCCAGCAGTGATCACGTAGCATCGTTTCAGCTTCATCCAGGAGCGCAGCACGGTCTGCCCGATGAAGCTTTGCAAAATGATCCAGTTTGTCATCCAGTAGAGACTGGAATGCAGGAGACATACACATATGAAAATGGTTGGACAGGTTTTTGAAAAAATGAATCATACCGTACTGCCAATCTTCCTCCAGGATCTCTTCAGCCAAGATCAATTGTGCATTCGTGGTTTCCTCTGAGTTGAAATAATCCACAACGGCCTGCATGCTGATGTTCAGACCGATGGAATGCGCACGACACTGGAACCACTCTGCAACGTCTGAATCCTTATTATGCTTATACGATAAAGTTATGGTCTCCCCTTGGTACCCACAGTTATGCAGCAATTCTCGAGCATGCTCAAGAGAGGCAACGGTCCAGTCTTGGGCTGCACTTTTCCAGGGCAGAAAGCTGCTGGCCGGTGTGATCCGATTCCCGCCGAGATCTCGGACAAGCGCGACCGAATCATAGACGATACGCAGGGCTTGTCGAAATAAGGGATGATGATGGATGCCTTCCTTGTGAAAATTGAACAGCATATACTGACAACCCAGCGCCGGATAATTGATACTGTTGGTCTGATCACAGCCTGTTGCCAGACTTAATCGATCTGTACCCGGTAGCTCATAATAGCGATCATTCGGACTCAGGTCAGGCACAAACCAGAAATGCACTTGATCCAGATGTGGCCTGATTCCGTAGTACGCATCAAAAGCGGCAAGCTCCAGCACATCTTCATTCAGCTCAGAGATCTGAAAAGGACCGGTACCAATTAAGGTATTGGCTACATTGTAATCGTAGGGCAGGATCGTCATCCGAATACAACTGAACAGATGCAAGAAAAACCGATTAGGACGATGTAGAACAAACTTGATGCAGTAATCACCAGCTACTTCCGCACGTTCAATATCCCGATACAACCAGATGGACGGACTATGCACATCAATCAATCGTTGCAACGTCGCTTGCACATCCTGGGACGTCATGATACGTCCGTTGTGGAAACGTACACCTTTGCGAAGATAGAAGGTCCATAAGCGATGGTCCTCGCTGCATTCCCACATGTGAGCCAGTGCTGGCAGGAATGCTTCCGTCTTGGCATCATAAGTGATCAATGTATTACAGACCTGGCTCAGCAGATAGGTTTCGAATGCAGTATAAACAAAGGCTGGGTCCAGATCGCCCAACTGGCGTGACCTCATGATGCGCAGGATATCTTGACCTGAGGCAGTTTCATCGTGGCTGTGAAATCCCATCTGTTGATGGAGGGAGAGCATGAGCTGATCTCGCAATGTATCATCCAGCTGAACGGTTCCGATGAGTTCAATAGCATCTTTCATTTTTCCTTTAGCCAGAAGTTCGGTAAAACTCGCTTCCAGCGCTTCATTCATGCTACGCAGCATCGTTAACTCCGAATGATGTCCACGACCACGCCCAGGCTGCCAGTGAATGAAGCCTTGTTCCTCCAATTTTCTAAGAATGAATTTCACATTGCGAGGGGTGCAGCACAAGGCAGCGGACAGGCTATCGATCGTTACAGTTACAGGTTCATGAAGCTTGAAAGAAAGTTGTTCGGCCCCAGCAAGCCTTATAAAGTGTGTATGTAGGGTATCCATGTTCATGACTCCTCTATTAAAGGTGAAAAGTGTGATCATATATTTACACTTTTACTTCCCCCTTTTATCCTTACAATTATACATTAGTAGAGGTTGTTCAAAAAGTCCGCTTTTGATTACGAAAGATGCCTAAA